>NZ_CP082322.1:0-1200000 GCF_019884725.1 Leucobacter tenebrionis
ATGCGCCACGCCAAGATCGTCGCAACCTGGGGCCCCGCGGTCTCAAGCTATGACCACACGCTCGAACTGATCCGGGCCGGCGTCAACGTCGCTCGACTCAACATGTCGCACGGCACCTACAACGTGCACGAGGGCATCTACCGCAACATCCGCCGCGCCGAGACCGAGGTCGGTCGCCCGATCGCGGTGCTCGCCGACCTGCAGGGTCCCAAGATCCGCCTCGGCAAGTTCGAGGGCGGCCCGTACCCCCTCGAGGTCGGCGACGAGTTCGCGATCACCACTCGAGACATCGTCGGTGATCGCACCATCAGCAGCACCACCCACAAGGGGCTGCCCGGCGACGTGAGCCCGGGTGATCCGCTGCTCATCGACGACGGCAAGGTGGCGCTGCGCGCCGTGCGCGTGACCGAGGACACCGTCTACACGACCGTCGAGATCCCGGGATCGGTCTCGAACAACAAGGGCATCAACCTCCCGGGTGTCGCGGTCAACGTCCCCGCGCTGTCCGACAAGGACGAGGAGGACCTGCGCTGGGCTCTGCAGCTCGGCGTCGACTACATCGCGCTCTCCTTCGTGCGCGATGCGGCCGACATCACCCGCGTGCACGAGATCATGGAGGAGGAGGGGATCCGCCTCCCGGTCATCGCGAAGATCGAGAAGCCGCAGGCCGTGGAGCACCTCGAGGAGATCGTCGACGCGTTCGACGGGATCATGGTCGCCCGCGGCGACCTCGGCGTCGAACTGCCGCTCGAGCGCGTACCGCTCGTGCAGACCGAGGCGATCGCCCTCGCCCGCCGCAATGCGAAGCCGGTGATCGTGGCGACCCAGGTGCTCGAGTCGATGATCGAGAGCCCCCGCCCCACTCGTGCGGAGGCGTCGGACTGCGCGAACGCGATCCTCGACGGGGCGGATGCCGTGATGCTCTCGGGCGAGACCAGCGTCGGCGCGTACCCCGTGCAGGCCGTCGAGACCATGGCACGCATCATCACCGCCACCGAGGATCACGCGCTCGACCGCATCGAGCCCCTCGGCAGCGCCCCTCGCACGCAGGGCGGCGCCCTCACGCTCGCCGCCTCGGAGGTCGCCGACTTCGTGGGCGCCCGGTACATCTGCGTGTTCACAGAGTCGGGCGACACGGTGCGCCGCATGTCGCGACTGCGCCGGCCGATCCCGATCATCGGTTTCACGCCGGAGGCCGGAACCCGGCGCCGTATGGAGCTCACCTGGGGCGCCCGCAGCTACGAGGTGCCGCGCGTCGGCAGCACGGACGAGATGTTCGAGCAGGTCGACCACGTGCTGCTCGAGCACTCGCGCGCGCAGATCGGCGACAAGGTCGTCATCATCGCGGGATCGCCTCCCGGGGTGGTCGGCACCACGAACACGCTCCGCATCCATCGGATCGGCGAGGCCACCGGTCAGCTGCCCGAGGCGGGCCCGCGCAAGCACGCGCGCGGCGGAGCGCCGGAGTGATCCGGTAGACTAGGCTGCTGGCCTAGGCCGGATTGGTGGAATTGGCAGACACGGCGCACTCAAAATGCGCTGCCGAAAGGTGTAAGGGTTCGAGTCCCTTATCCGGCACCGACACCCCTGATCCCTCAGGGGTGCTCCAGGCAAGTACCCCGCTATCTCCCTAGAACGCAGGAGTAAACTACTCAGCATGACTGAACAGAGCACCGCACCCGCACGACGCGTCGTGGTGGCGGAAGACGAGTCCCTGATCCGCCTCGACATCGTCGAGACGCTTCGCGACAACGGCTACGACGTCGTCGGCGAGGCCGGTGACGGCGAGGAGGCGGTTCGCCTCGTCGAGGAGCTGCGCCCCGACCTGGTGGTCATGGACGTCAAGATGCCCAAGCTCGACGGCATCTCGGCGGCGGAGCAGATCAACAAGGACCACATCGCGCCCGTGGTGCTGCTCACCGCCTTCAGCCAGCGCGAGCTCGTGGAGCGCGCGACCGAGGCCGGTGCCCTGGCCTACGTGGTGAAGCCGTTCACGCCCGCCGATCTGATCCCCGCGATCGAGATCGCGCTCTCGCGCTTCCAGCAGATCGTCGCGCTCGAGAGCGAGGTCGCCGATCTCGCCGAGCGCTTCGAGACGCGCAAGCTGGTCGACCGCGCGAAGGGGATCCTCAACGACAAGATGGGGCTGAGCGAGCCCGAGGCGTTCCGCTGGATCCAGAAGGCCTCGATGGATCGTCGCCTCACGATGCAGGACGTCGCGAAGACGATCATCGATCAGCTCGGACCGAAGAAGGACTGAGTCCGTTCCGAGTCAGCTCTCATGCGAACGCCCCGGCCTCACGGTCGGGGCGTTCGCATGTGCGGGGTGAGGCTCGACCGGGAGCCCCGACCGCTCAGCCGAACGGCTTGTAGAAGTTGGTGATGCGCACCGTCGAGCAGCGCCGCCCGTGCTCGTCGTTCACCACGATCTCGTGCACTGTGAGCGTGCGGCCGAGCTTGATCGGGGTGCAGATGCCGGTGACGAGGCCGGAGACGGCCGAGCCGGTGTGGGTCGCATTGATGTCGACGCCCACGGCGACGTACCCCTCGGGCGCGAGGAAGTTCGCGTGCATCGAGCCGAGGGTCTCGCCGAGCACCACGTATGCGCCTCCGTGCAGCAGCATGATGGGCTGCGTGTTGCCCTCGACGGGCATGGTCGCCACGGCGCGCTCACGCTCGAACTCGATGACCTCGATGCCCATCCGGTCGGCGAGGGCGCCGAGGCCGCGCTCGCGGATGTAGTCGAGGCCGGGGGCGGGCGCATGCTGAGCTGCGGCTCCGGTGGAATCGGTCATGGTGCGGCTGGTTCCTTGTCGGTGGCGGCTTGTAGGCTGGACGCGTGTCGAATACGCCTCAGCCTACCCTCATGATCATCGACGGCCACTCGCTGGCCTTCAGGGCGTTCTACGCCCTCCCCGTCGACAGTTTCCAGACCCAGACGGGGCAGCACACCAACGCCATTCACGGTTTCATCTCGATGCTCATCAACCTGCTGGGCAACGAGAACCCCGACGCGCTGGCGATCGCCTTCGATATCTCGCGCCACTCGTTCCGCACGGAGGAGTACCCCGAGTACAAGGGCACCCGCGGCGAGACGCCGCCGGAGTTCAAGGGGCAGGTGCCGCTGCTGCAGGAGGCGCTGCACGCGATGGGCATCCGCACCCTCGAGAAGGAGAACTACGAGGCCGACGACATCCTCGCGACCCTCGCCACGCGCGGCGCGGAGGCGGGGTACCGGGTGCTCGTCGTCAGCGGTGACCGCGATACGATCCAGCTCGTCGACGACCGCATCACGCTGCTCTACCCGTCGAAGCAGGGGGTGAGCGAGCTCACGCGCTACGACACCGAGAAGGTGCTCGAGCGCTACGGGGTGCGTCCCGAGCAGTATCCCGAGATCGCGGCGCTCGTGGGCGAGACGAGCGACAATCTCCCCGGTGTTCCCCGCGTCGGCGAGAAGACGGCCGTCAAATGGATCAACCAGTTCGGCTCGCTCGAGGAGATCCTCCGACGACAGGACGAGATCGGCGGCAAGGTGGGAGAGAGCCTGCGCGAGAACGCGCATCTCGCCGAGCGCAACCGCCGGCTCAACCGGCTGGTGCGCGACGTCGAGCTCGAGGTCACGCTCGACGAGCTGAAGCGGGGCGAGATCGACATGGCCGCCGTGCAGCAGGTGTTCTCGAAGCTCGAGTTCCGCACGCTGCTGCAGCGCGTGGGCAAGCTCGCGGGTGCCGAGGTGCCGACGGGGGGAGCGACGACGGTGTCGCTCGTGCCCGAGCAGCCCGAGGCGAAGAACCTCATCGACGAGGAGCTGGCCGACTGGCTCGCGAAGGCGGATCGGCCCGCGGTGCGGATCAGCGAGAGCGTCGCGGGGCTCGAGGTCGGCGTCGCGACGCCCGAGTCGTCGGTGCTGTTCCACTGGTTGCCAGGCGGGCGCGACTACGCGCTCTTCGAGCAGTGGCTCGCCTCCGACGCGCCCAAGGTGCTCTTCGACGCGAAGCAGCAGATCGCGGTCGCCGCGCGCGCGGGTGCGACGATCGGCGGTATCGACGGCGACCTCCTGCTGGCCTCCTGGCTGCTGCGCCCCCAGACCCCCGACAAGTCGATCGAGGAGGCGGTGTTCCGCTTCCTCGGCGAGCAGGTGCCCGAGGGGGACCCCAACCAGCTCGTGCCCGACGAGGGGAGCGTCGCGGATGCGGCGGCACTGGCCTGGTACATCGTGCGAGCGCACGAGGCGGCCGTCGGGCGCTTCGAGTCGCGCACCATCGAGATCTACCGCGAGATCGAGCTGCCGCTCGTTCCGGTCCTCGCGGCTCTCGAGCAGCGCGGCGTGCAGATCGACCTGCCGCTGCTCGAAGCCCACGATGCCGAGCTGAAGGAGCGGGTGAGCGATCTGCAGCAGCGGGCGTTCGACGCGATCGGGCGGGAAGTCAACCTGTCGTCGCCGAAGCAGCTGCAGGAGGTGCTGTTCGAGCAGCTCGACATGCCGAAGACGCGCAAGACCAAGAGCGGGTACACCACCGACGCGGCCGCGCTCGTCGACCTGCAGGCGAAGAACCCTCACCCCTTCCTCGACGCGCTTCTCGCGCACCGCGACGCGAACAAGCTGCGGCAGATGGTCGAGACGCTCATCAAGGCGGTGGAGGACGACGGGCGGATCCGCACCACGTTCGTGCAGATCGGCTCGAGCACGGGCCGACTCGCGTCGACCGACCCCAACCTGCAGAACATCCCGGTGCGCTCCGAGGAGGGGCGGCGGATCCGCGAGGGATTCATCCACGCCGCGCAGTACGAGACGCTGATGACCGCCGACTACTCCCAGATCGAGATGCGGATCATGGCGCACCTCTCGGGCGACGAGGGGCTCATCCAGGCCTTCAACGAGGGGGAGGATCTGCACCGATTCGTCGGTTCGCGGATCTTCGGCGTGCCCCCGGAGGAGGTCACGAGCGAGATGCGGTCGAAGGTGAAGGCCATGTCGTACGGCCTCGCATACGGGCTTTCGGCGTTCGGTCTCTCGAAGCAGCTCGGCATCTCGGCGGCAGAGGCGAAGCAGCTCATGTCCGACTACTTCGAGCGGTTCGGCGGCGTGCGTGACTACCTGCGTTCCGTGGTGGACCAGGCGAAGCGCGACACCTTCACCGAGACGATCTTCGGCCGCCGCCGGCCCTTCCCGGATCTGGCGAGCCCCAACCGCATCCTGCGCGAGAACGCGGAGCGGGCCGCGCTGAACGCGCCCATCCAGGGCTCTGCGGCCGACATCATCAAGCGCGCCATGATCAAGGTCGAGGGGCGCATGGCGGGCATGCAGTCGCGCATGCTGCTGCAGATCCACGACGAGCTCATGTTCGAGGTCGCCGAGGGGGAGTGGGACGCCCTGGAGGCCATCGTGCGCGAGGAGATGGCGGGCGCGGCGGAGCTGTCGGTGCCCCTCGAGGTGCAGGTAGGCCGCGGAGCGAACTGGAACGCCGCCGCGCACTAGCAGTGCGGTTGCGGCGCCGGCGCGTGCTGCCGCGCACCGGGCTGCCATGCACTGGTGCTGCCGGGCACCGGGGCTTCTGCGCGCTACGGCCGTGTTCAGGGAGGAGATCATTTTTCACGCGGGTTCTTTCCGTGTTGAGGCCCGTTTGGAAGACGATCTCCTCCTTGAACGACGGGGCGGCCCTGGGAGAGGAGCCGCATGATCGCATCCTGGACCTCGGGCCAGCACTCGAGCACCTGACGGTATCCGGCGCGGATGCGACCGAGTCCGTTGATCGACAGCTCCCAGTCCTGCGCGTTGTCGAGATCGCGCTGCCTTCCGGTGTGCGTCGCCCCGTCGATCTCCAGGATCAGCCACCCCTCGATCAGGAAATCGCGTCGATGCTCATGCAGGTACGCCTGAACGACGAAGCGCAGCCCGAGCGCCCGGAGACGTGTACCGACGTAGCTTTCGAGCCCTGAATCCGAGAACGGAGTGACGGACTGCAGGATCTCCTTCGCTCTCCCGACATACGGATAGCGCCGCAGCGCGGTAAGGGTGACGAGCCGCTTGTTGAGCGCGGACTCCCAGATGGCGATGGCCTCCTCCGGAGGTTGGCAGTACGCGATGTAGTTCAGCGCGTTCTCGAGCGGGTCGAGCAGAGTCTGGGGCTCGCGGCGTCGAACCGGAGCTCGCCAGTGCACCTTGGCGGTGGTCTGCGGGTGGGCGTGCGGCGAACGCGCTGCGAAGTGCGGCTCGGGCTGCTCGAGGAGCCACAGGCCGAGACGACGGGTGACGGAGACGCAGCTCAGGATCGTGCCCTCGGAGGCCGCCTGCAGGAGCTCGGGATCGCTCCCGGGCAGGGCGATCCAACCGCGTTGCGGTCTGATCACCGCGCCCGACGAGAGCGCGGTGGCGATCCGGTGCGACGTGAATCCCGCTGCTCGGAGCCGGCGGACGTGCAGGATCCCTCCGGGGTCCCGCAGCAGTTGAGTCAGGTGCATGATTCGATGGTGAGGCCGATCCCGACCCGCGATGCGCGATCCGCGACAAAATGGGGATAACTCGAGGCGGAATCGTCGATCGGCGGATTGTGAGCGAAGTACGGTTGGCCGTGCGCGGCACATGGTCGGCCGTGCGCGGCATCTGAGGAGGAGATCCTTCCCTGAGCGGGAGATCGCCGGCGGATTGGCCCGCGTGGATGCGGATCTCCTACTTGGAATGGGTCCGGGTGCTGCTTGGGGAGGCCGGGTGGCGCTTGGAAGGGCCGGGGCCCAGCGTGGAGCGGGCAGGGTGTTGCTTGGAGTGGGCCGGGACGCTGCTTGGAGCGGGCAAGGGTCCTGCATGACTGGGGCAGAGCGCTGCCTGACGAGACCGGGGGCGCCGTGCACTTGATCCCGGGCGTGTCCTCGCGATAAGATCGAGTGTCACTTTTCTGTGGCGACTCAACCATGTCCACACGTGGGTGTGCCTCGCGGGTCCGTCGGATCCGGCTGATCTTTCAGCGCGTGCCCGCCTGAATCCCTGTCCATTCTGGAGACCATTTACATGACGAACGCAACGACCGAAAGCAAGCAGGTCGCGATCAACGACATCGGATCCGCCGATGACTTCCTTGCAGCGGTCGAACTGACCATCAAGTCCTTCAACGACGGCGACCTCATCGAGGGCACCGTCGTGAAGATCGACCGCGACGAGGTGCTCCTCGACGTCGGGTTCAAGACCGAGGGCGTCATCCCCTCGCGCGAGCTGTCCATCAAGCACGACGTGAACCCCGATGAGGTCGTTCAGGTCGGCGATCCCGTCGAGGCGCTCGTGCTCCAGAAGGAGGACAAGGAAGGTCGCCTCATCCTGTCCAAGAAGCGTGCTCAGTACGAGCGCGCCTGGGGCGATGTGGAGAAGATCAAGGAGACCGAGGGCGTCGTCACCGGCACCGTCATCGAGGTCGTCAAGGGCGGCCTGATCGTCGACATCGGGCTCCGCGGCTTCCTCCCCGCCTCGCTCATCGAGCTGCGCCGCGTGCGCGACCTGACCCCGTACCTGGGTCAGGAGATCGAGGCCAAGATCCTCGAGCTCGACAAGAACCGCAACAACGTGGTGCTCTCGCGTCGCGCCCTCCTCGAGGAGACGCAGTCGGCCACCCGTTCGTCGTTCCTCGCCGAGCTCAAGCCCGGCCAGGTGCGCAAGGGCGTCATCTCGTCGATCGTCAACTTCGGCGCGTTCGTCGACCTGGGCGGCGTCGACGGCCTCGTGCACGTCTCCGAGCTCTCGTGGAAGCACATCGAGCACGCCTCCGACGTGGTCGAGGTCGGCCAGGAGGTCACCGTCGAGGTGCTCTCCGTCGAGCTCGATCGCGAGCGCGTCTCGCTGTCGCTCAAGGCGACCCAGGAGGACCCGTGGCAGGTCTTCGCCCGCACCCACGCGATCGGCCAGATCGCTCCGGGCGTCGTCACCAAGCTCGTGCCCTTCGGCGCATTCGTGCGTGTCGCGGACGGCATCGAGGGCCTCGTGCACATCTCCGAGCTGTCGGGCCAGCACGTCGAGCTCGCCGAGCAGGTCGTGTCGGCCGGCCAGGAGGTCTTCGTCAAGATCATCGACATCGATCTCGATCGTCGCCGCATCTCGCTCAGCCTCAAGCAGGCCAACGAGGGCGTGGATCCCGAGGGCACCGAGTTCGATCCGGCTCTGTACGGCATGACCACGGAGTACGACGAGAACGGCGAGTACAAGTACCCCGAGGGCTTCGATCCCGAGACCCAGGAGTGGAAGGAAGGCTTCGAGGCTCAGCGCGAGAAGTGGGAGCAGGAGTACGCTGCTGCCCAGGAGCGCTGGGAAGCTCACAAGAAGCAGGTCGCCGCTTCGCTCAACGAGGTCGCTCCCGCTCCGGCCGCGGACAACGCCTCCTCGAGCTTCTCGAGCGATTCGTCCTCGACCGGTGCGCTGGCCGACGACGCCGCGCTCGCCGCGCTGAAGGCTCAGCTCGAGGGCAACTGACACTCGCGGAGCCGCTTGCGGTGAATGCACGAAGGCCCGGTCCCCGTTTCGGGGGCCGGGCCTTCGGCGTTTCGGGGTGCGGGCGGCAGCATCTCACGAGGGGTCGAAAACGGCTCGGAACAGGCTGCCGGAGAGCCGGCCTCTCGCCGAAGCGGCCCGGGATTCGGATCAGGCCGGGGGAGCCGCCACGCCCGCGGCCCCGGCACGCTGCTCGCGGCGGCGCAGCCGGGCGCGCCTGAGGCGTCGGACGAGCAGCACGATGATGGCGATGAGCAGCACGATCGCGAGAACGGGCACGACCACGGCGAGAAGCGTGAGCACGAGTGCGCCGAGATCCTCGAGGAAACTCGTCGCCGCGGCGCCGGCCCCACCGGTGAGCGCGTTGATCACGGGTCGCGCGACGGCTTTCAGCAGGTGCGGCACGAGAGCGATGGCGATGCCGAGCACGAAGGGCCAGAACTGCGCCGACGCCACGAACCCGGCGGGATCGGAGATCGCGACGGTCTCGCTCGACGACCCCGCCGCGAAGACCATCCCGCCTGAGGCCGGGCGCACCACGGTCTGAAGCACGTCGTTGACGGTATCGAGCACCGGGAACTTGTCGACGAGCACCTCGACGGCGAGCAGCACGCCGATGATGCCGAGACTCCAGCCGTTCTCGAGCCACGCCCACGCATCGGGGAGCTGCACGAGCCCCGTGAATCTCGACAGCAGCCCGAGGCCCAGCAGCGGGATATAGGCGTTCAGACCGGCCGAGGCCGCGAGCGTGATCCCGGTGATGAGTTCGAGCATGGGGCCAGCATAACCGCACGCAACGTCTTCCTGCCGGTAGTGTGAGGAGCATGAAGCTCATCGCGTTGACGGGTGGTATCGCATCGGGCAAATCGACGATCGGGCGGCGCCTCGCAGCTCTGGGGGCGGTGCGGATCGACGCGGATCAGCTGGCCCGAGACGCGGTGGCACTCGGATCAAAGGGCCTGGCGAGGGTGGTCGAACGCTTCGGGTCTGGGATTCTGGATCCCGAGGGAGGGCTGGATCGCGCCGCACTGGGACGGATCGTGTTCGGGGATGCCGATGCCCTTGCAGAGCTGAACGCCATCGTTCACCCCGAGGTGCGCCGTATCTTCACGGCTCGAGTCGCCGAGGCCGAGGCGGCGGACCCGGAGGCCGCTGTCGTCTACGAGGTGCCCCTGCTCGTGGAAGGCGGGGCTGCCGCTCGCGAGGGTGTGGACCTCGTGGTGGTGGCGGATGCGCCGGTCGAGCAGCGGGTCGCGCGCCTGATGGAGTTGCGGGGCATGAGCGAGGGGGATGCCCGCGCACGCATCGCCAACCAGGCGAGCGACGAGGAGCGGCGAGCGATCGCGGATCGGATCATCGACACGTCGGGCAGCGAGGACGAGACGATCGCCCAGGTGGATCGGCTCTGGGCCGATCTGCACGGCGCGGGCTGAGAGTCGAAGCGCCGGGTCGGGAGCGCGGTTCTGCGCCTCAGCGCTCCTCAGCGGGGCAGAGGGGGAGGATCGCCCTCCGCGGTCCGAGCGGTCAGGCGCGGGCGAACTCCGCGAGCCAGTCGAGCTGCAGCTGCGCGATGAACGCGATCAGCACATAGCAGAGCAGCACGATCACCCAGGTCCAGGAGTAGAGGCGCTGGAAGAGATCCCTGCTCTTCCGGCTCAGCGGCACGTCGCCCGCGGCGTAGGGTCGGAACGCAGTGACCCACCACAGCGGGATCATCACGGTCCAGACCACCATGCACCAGGGGCAGAGGGTGCCGAGCACGAACACGCTCTGCGAGAACAGCCAGACGACGAACGCGAAGCCCGCGAGCAGCCCCAGCTGGTAGACCCGCCAGAACCACGGGGAGAAGCGCGCGCCCGCGAGCAGGGCCGCCCCGACGATGATCGGCGCCATGAACGCCGATACGCCGATGATCGTGTTGCTGAACCCGAGCAGCGATCCCTGCCACGAACCCATGTTGGGGCCGCAGGTGACGAGCACGCTCACCGCGCAGTTCGGCACGTAGTCGGGGTTTGCGAGGGTCTTCATGTACTCGGTGAGCAACTCGAACGAGGCGAACCAGCCGATAGCGCCGGCGATGATGGAGAAGACTGCGAAGGCGACCGGACGCGACGCGACGCGGGACTCGGAACTCATGGGGCGATCCTATCTCGCGGTACCTGCGAGGACGCGTGCAGAGGGCGACGATCCGAGAGACACGTCCTCAGTCGACTCCGTGACATAATGGAGAGCGTTGCGAAACGCCGAGAAGGCGTATCGCACGAACAGTCTTTTGGTGGCTGAGAGGCCGTCACCGGTCGAAGACCGACCGAGCGCGAGTGCGCGGCATTCGCGGAGAACAGGATTTGCGGATCACACCGCACCAATAGGGTTTCCGGCGAGAACGAGTTTCTCCCCGGGTAGAGGAGACACCAGCAATGGTGAAGAACACAACAGAAGAACACCACGAAGACGCAGTAGACGAGGAGAACGCCGGCCTCGACGAACAGGCGCCGACCGAGCAGGCGTCGACCGAGCAGGCGTCGACCGAACAGGTGCCGACCGAACCGGAGGCGAAGGCGGACGAGCCCGAGACGGCCGACGGCAAGAGCGCCTCTGAGGCTCCGAACCTGCTGCTCCCGCTCGCTGACATGACGCCCGAGGAGCGCTTCCGCGCCACCACGCGCCTCATCTTCCTCGCACCCGACGTGCCTCCGGTGCAGCCCCGCCCGCGCCGCATCGAGTGGCGGCGGAACGAGCCCCTCCAGCGACAGGGGGAGCGGCACCAGGGCGAGCTGAGCCAGCTCGACGACCTGCTCGATCAGCAGTTCCAGCGCGACGACGAGCCGGAGCGCGACGGCGGGTCTCGGCGCACGCGCCGCCGGTCGGGCGAGCGGGAGAACGGCTCGGACGACGAGTCGAGTCGTCGCCGCGAGCGCCAGGCCCCGGTCGTCACCGAGCCGCAGAAGGTCAAGGGATCCACCCGCCTCGAGGCGAAGAAGCAGCGGCGGCGCGACGGACGCGATGCCGGCCGCAGGCGCATGGTCATCACGGAGTCCGAGTTCCTCGCCCGTCGGGAGTCCGTGGATCGCGAGATGATCGTGCGCACCACCGCGGATCGCGTGCAGATCGGCGTGCTGGAGGACAAGGTGCTGGTCGAGCACTACGTTGCACGCTCGAGCGAGTCCTCGCTCATCGGCAACGTCTACCTCGGTCGAGTGCAGAACGTGCTGCCCAGCATGGAGGCGGCGTTCGTCGACATCGGGCGCGGCCGCAACGCGGTGCTCTACTCGGGCGAGGTGGACTGGTCGGAGTTCGAGGGCGGCAACACCGCTCGCCGCATCGAGAACGCGTTGAAGCCCGGCGATCAGGTGCTGGTGCAGGTCACGAAGGATCCGGTCGGGCACAAGGGCGCGCGACTCACGAGTCAGATCTCGCTTCCCGGGCGCTTCCTGGTCTACGTGCCGGGCGGCGCGATGAACGGGATCTCCCGCAAACTCCCCGACACCGAGCGCGCGCGTCTCAAGAAGATCCTCAAGGAGGTGCTGCCGAGCGGCGCCGGCGTGATCGTGCGCACGGCCGCGGAGGGGGCGAGCGAGGATCAGCTGACCCACGACGTCCAGCGGCTGACCCGGCAGTGGGAGTCGATCCGCAGCCGCGTCGAGAAGGGCGGCGGGCCGGTGCTGCTGCATTCCGAGCCCGACATGCTCATCAAGATCGTGCGCGATGTCTTCAACGAGGATTTCCACCGTCTGCGCATCGCTGGTGACGACACCTACGCGACCATCGAGAACTACCTCTCGCAGGTCGCCCCCGACCTGCTGCAGCGCGTCGAGCGCTACGAGGGCGAGCGCGACATCTTCGACGAGTTCCGCGTCACCGAGCAGATCGCGAAGGCGCTCGACCGCAAGGTGTGGCTGCCCTCGGGCGGTTCGCTCGTGATCGACCGCACCGAGGCGATGACCGTCGTCGACGTGAACACCGGCAAGTTCGTGGGGTCGGGCGGCAATCTCGAGGAGACCGTCACGAAGAACAACCTCGAGGCCGCCGAGGAGATCGTGCGTCAGCTGCGGCTGCGCGACATCGGCGGGATCATCGTGGTCGACTTCATCGACATGGTGCTCGAGTCGAACCGCGATCTGGTGCTGCGGCGCCTCGTGGAGTGCCTGAGTCGAGACCGTACGAAGCACCAGGTCGCGGAGGTCACCTCGCTCGGCCTCGTGCAGATGACCCGCAAGAAGCTGGGTCTCGGCCTGCTCGAATCGTTCAGCGAGCCCTGCGAGGTCTGCGCCGGGCGCGGCGTGATCGTGCACCACGAACCCGTCGCGAAGCACCGCAGCGAGGGGGCTCCCCGCAACTCCAAGCGGAGCAAGGGCGCGCAGTCCCACTCGAACCAGCACGACGCCAAGAATCAGACGCACGCGATCACCGACGGTGCGAAGAACATGCTCGCCCAGGTGGCCGCGTCCACGATTCAGGGTTCGAAGGCCGCGGATCGCGCCGAGAACGGCGGTGAGGGCGAGGCCGTCGAGTCTGCCGCTCCGCAGCGATCCGCGAGAGACGGACGTGAGCGCCGGGCCCCGCGGGAGTCCTCGGATCTCACGGGCCGGGTGTCGTCGCGGGGGGCCCGCGAGCAGGCCGGGAGGGAGCCGGCGGATTCCGGGGCCTCGGCCGCCGGCGGCACGCTGCTCGATTCCGTGCTCGACGCCCTGCCCGAGGCACCGAGCGCCGGCACCGGCCGTGCTCGGAATCGTCGTGTCTCGACGGCTCCGCTGCGCGGAGGGATCGAGAAGCCCGTCGCGTCGAAGGACGACGACGCGGTGAAATCTGCCCAGCGGGTGCTCGCGGAGGCGCTCGACGCCACCGCGCGCCGGAAGGGTGCGGGGCAGGAGTGACACGCTGCGCGGCCTATTTGACCGCGCGGGGTAGTTCAAGATATTATTGAGCGTTGGTGTCACCCGATGGGTGACGACACCTCAGACTTCGAAGGCGGCGCGGCTGCGCTTCGACACGGAAGAAAATCCTCAAGAAAAGGGTGACAAGTGGTTTACGCAGTAGTGCGCGCAAGCGGCCGTCAGGAGAAGGTCGAGGTTGGCTCGATCATCACTGTGAATCGTGTGGCGGGCGACGCCGAGGGCAAGCTCGAGCTTCCCGCAGTGCTCCTCGTTGATGGCGACAAGGTGACGACCGATGCCTCGGCTCTCGCCAAGGTGAAGGTGACCGCAGAGGTGCTCAACGACCTTCGCGGCCCGAAGATCGTCATCCAGCGTTACAAGAACAAGACCGGTTACAAGAGCCGCCAGGGTCACCGTCAGGACCTGACCCGCCTCAAGGTCACCGGCATCAAGTAACCGCGTATCACTGAAGGAGTAGAGACTCATGGCACATAAGAAGGGCGCAAGCTCGACCCGCAACGGTCGCGATTCGAACCCCCAGTACCTCGGTGTGAAGCGCTTCGGCGGCCAGCAGGTCGGCGCGGGCGAGATCATCGTCCGCCAGCGCGGCACCAAGTTCCACCCCGGTGCGAACGTCGGTCGCGGCGGCGACGACACCCTGTTCGCACTGGCGGCCGGCGCGGTCGAGTTCGGTGTGAAGGGCGGCCGCAAGGTCGTCAACATTGTGGCTGCTGCCTAAGTTTCAGGCACACAACGGCGAGGCGGGCTTCGGCTCGCCTTTTGCCGTATCTAGCGAGGGAATTCGAGTATGGTGACGTTCGTCGATCGGGTGCAGGTGCACCTCCAGGCCGGGCGCGGCGGCAACGGCTGCGTGTCGGTTCGACGGGAGAAGTTCAAGCCGCTCGCGGGGCCTGACGGCGGCGCCGGCGGGCACGGCGGCGACATCGTGATCGTCGCCGACCCCCAGGTGACCACCCTGCTCGAGTACCATCGCCGCCCGCACCGCACCGCTGAGAACGGCGGCTACGGCGCAGGCGGGTACCGCGAGGGCACGCACGGCGCGGAGCTGGTGCTGCCGGTGCCCGTCGGCACGGTGGTGAAGGACGAGGCGGGGGAGACCCTCGTCGACCTCACCGAGCCCGGCACCCGCTTTGTCGCCGCCAAGGGCGGTATCGGGGGCCTCGGCAACAACCAGCTCGCGAGCGCCAAGCGCAAGGCGCCCGGCTTCGCGCTGCTCGGCACCGAGGGCAAGAGCTGCACCGTGACCCTCGAGCTGAAGACCATCGCCGACGTGGCGCTCGTCGGCTACCCCTCCGCCGGCAAGTCGAGCCTCATCGCCGCGATGAGCGCGGCGCGGCCGAAGATCGCCGACTACCCCTTCACCACGCTGCACCCGAATCTGGGCGTCGTGCAGGTCGCCGACCATCGCTTCACGGTGGCCGACGTGCCCGGCCTGATCGAGGGCGCGAGCGAGGGCAGAGGGCTCGGGCTCGACTTCCTCCGCCACGTCGAGCGCTGCAGCGCACTGCTGCACGTGCTCGACTGCGCCACGCTCGAGCCCGGCCGCGATCCGCTCTCCGATCTCGAGGTGATCCGGGCGGAGCTCGCCGCGTACTCCGTGCCCGAGGGGCAGGTTCCGCTGCTGGAGCGGCCCCAGCTCGTCGCGCTCAACAAGATCGACGTGCCCGAGGCCAGGGAGCTGGCCGACTTCGTGCGACCCGAGCTCGAGGCTCAGGGCTATCGCGTGTTCGAGATCTCCACCGTGTCGCACGAGGGCCTGCGCGAGTTGAGCTTCGCGCTCGCCGAGCTGGTCGAGGCTGCGCGGGATCGCGAGCTCGCCGAGGCCGAGCAGCACCCCCGCATCGTGCTGCAGCCGAAGGCGGTCGACGACGGCGGTTTCCGCGTGGTCACCGAGGGCGGCAGTTACGGCACCATCTACCGCATCCTCGGCGTCAAGCCCGAGCGCTGGGTCGAGCAGACCGACTTCACGAACGACGAGGCCGTCGGCTACCTGGCCGATCGACTGCAGAAGCTCGGCATCGAGGATGCGCTGGTGAAGGCGGGCGCGACCGCGGGTTCGACCGTGGTGATCGGACCGGGATCCGGCGTGGTCTTCGACTGGGAGCCGACCGTCACGAGCGCAGCCGAGGTGCAGATGGGGTCGCGCGGCACCGACCTGCGCGTCGATCAGAACGAGCGTCGCACCAACAAGCAGCGCCGGGTCGAGTACCACGGCCTCATGGACGCGAAGGCCGAAGCGCGCGCCGAGCTACAGCGCGAGCGCGAGGCGGGGATGTGGGAGAGCGAGTCGTGACCTCCGAGGTGCTCACGACCGGCGAGGGGCTGCTCAGCGCGCGCCGCGTCGTGGTGAAGGTGGGATCCTCGTCCGTCAGCGGCGACAACGCGACGCAGATCCCGCATCTGGTCTCGTGCCTCGCCAGGCTCTACAAGGCCGGGGCGCAGGTGATCCTCGTCTCCAGCGGCGCGATCGCGACCGGTGTGCCCTTCCTGCGCCTCGAGGAGCGGCCCGAGGATCTCGCGACCCAGCAGGCGGCGGCGGCGGTCGGTCAGAACATCCTCGTGAACCGCTATCAGCGGGCGCTGACGGCGCACGAGATCATCGCGGGCCAGGTGCTGCTCACTGCGCACGACATGGAGAATCCCACGCACCGGGGCAACGCCCGGCGCTCGATCGAGCGGTTGCTGCAGCTCGGGATCCTCCCTATCATCAACGAGAACGACACCGTGGCGACCCACGAGATCCGCTTCGGCGACAACGATCGGCTCGCGGCTCTCGTGGCGCGGCTCGTGGGCGCCGATCGGCTCGTACTGCTCTCCGACGTGGATGCCCTGTACACGGCGCCGCCGATGATGGCGGGCGCCGAGCGCATCGAGTACGTGCCCTACGGCGATCCGCTCGATGGGATCGAGATCGGCGAATCGCAGTCGGGCTGGGGCACCGGCGGCGCCGCCACGAAGGTGCAGGCCGCGCGCCTCGCCGCGGACGCGGGCACGGCGGTGCTGCTCACCGAGACGAAGCTGCTCTCGGCGGTGCTCGACGGCGAACGGTACGGCACTCATTTCGGGGCGAAGGACCTCGGTGAATCGGTAGGCTAGGGGCATGTCCCAGGCTGATCCCCTTCTGCACAAGCTCGAGCTCGCCCGCGCCGCCTCGAAGCGACTCGCGACCGTCACCACCACCCAGAAGAACGCGGCGCTCGAGGCCATCGCCGTCGAGCTCGAGAACGGCGTCGACGAGGTCGTCGCCGCGAACGCGAAGGACCTGGAGCGCGGTGTCGAGAACGGCATCGGAGAGGGACTGCTGGATCGCCTTCGTCTCGACGAGGAGCGTCTGCGCGGCCTCGCCGCCGCCGTGCGCGAGGTGATCGCGCTGCCCGATCCCGTCGGCCAGGTGGTACGGGGGAGCACCCTCGCGAACGGCATCGCGATCAGCCAGGTGCGCGTGCCCTTCGGCGTCGTCGGCGCCATCTACGAGGCCCGGCCGAACGTCACGGTCGATATCGCGGCCCTCGCCCTCAAGAGCGGCAACGGTGCGGTGCTGCGCGGCGGAAGCGCCGCCGAGCACTCGAACCGCGTGCTCGTCTCGCTGATCCAGCGCGCCATCAGCCGCGCCGGCCTCGACGGCGACGCGGTGCAGACCATCGACGAGTTCGGTCGCGAGGGCGCCTCGCGCCTGATGCGGGCCCGCGGATACATCGACGTGCTGATCCCGCGCGGCAGCGCCGGCCTGATCTCGACCGTGGTCAACGAATCGACCGTGCCCGTCATCGAGACGGGGTCGGGGATCGTGCACGTGTACGTCGATGCGAGCGCCGACGAGGAGATGGCCGTGTCGGTCGTCAAGAACGCGAAGACGCACCGTCCCAGTGTGTGCAACGCCGCCGAAACGCTGCTCGTGCATCGCGATGCGGCCGAGCGCCTACTGCCGAGGCTCGCGGGTGAGCTCATCGGCGCGGGTGTCGAGCTGAGCGGCGATGAGGCCGCGCGTTCCGCAGTCGCGGGCGTGCTCGCCGCCGACGAAGAGACCTGGGCGACGGAGCACCACGCGCTCGAGATGGGCGTGAAGGTGGTCGATTCGCTCGACGAGGCGCTCGCGCACATCGAACGGTACTCGACACGACACACGGAAGCGATCGTCACGCAGGACTACGCGAACGCCGAGCGCTTCCTCGCCGAGGTCGATTCGGCCGTGGTGATGGTGAACGCCTCGACCCGATTCACCGACGGGGGCGAGTTCGGCTTCGGTGCCGAGGTCGGCATCTCGACCCAGAAGCTGCACGCACGAGGCCCCATGGGGCTGCCCGAGCTCACGAGCACGAAGTGGCTCGTGCGGGGCGCCGGTCAGATTCGCTGATCAAACCCGATACACTGGGTGTCAACTTCAGTTATCCGCTATGAATGCAGGGGTCTCAATGTCACTTCTCGCCACGATCGCCGTCGCCGCCGAAGAGGGGCATCACGTCGTCAATGAGCTGCCGATGCCGGGAATCCTCTACGGTGTCATCGCCTTCGCAGTGTTCACCGCCCTGGCTCTGGTGACCTTCTCGTTCCGCGACGTCGCGAACCGTCACGCCGAGAAGGCCGAGGCCTACGCGCGCGAGCACGGCGCAGCTCAGCATCACTAGGACCCGACCTCGGTGACAGCACGACGCCGCATCGGAGTGATGGGCGGCACCTTCGATCCGATTCATCACGGCCACCTGGTCGCGGCGAGTGAGGTTGCGCAGAGCTTCAGCCTCGATGAGGTCATCTTCGTGCCGACGGGGAGACCGTGGCAGAAGCAGAACGTCTCGCCCAGCGAGCATCGATATCTGATGACGGTCATCGCGACCGCCTCGAATCCTCGGTTCACCGTGAGTCGCGTCGACGTGGATCGCGCCGGCCCTACGTACACCGTCGACACGCTCCGCGATCTTCGCGCCCAGTACCCCGATGACGATCTCTTCTTCATCTCCGGCGCAGACGCGGTCGAGCAGATCATCGGTTGGAAAGACATCGATCAGCTGTGGGATCTGGCCCATTTCATCGCGGTCTCGCGCCCCGGGCACGAGCTGTCGCTTTCAGGTTTGTCGGGGGAGCACGTAAGCTTATTGGAAGTCCCCGCGTTGGCTATTTCATCTACGGACTGCCGCGCACGGGTGGCAAGGGGATATCCGGTGTGGTACCTCGTGCCGGACGGTGTAGTGCAATACATCGCGAAGCACGGTTTATACACCGAGGAAGCGACAGAGAATGAGTGAGCAGGACGACGAACAGCGACCGCTGACCCGCCGCGAGCGGCGGCTGCGGGAGATGGCCGAAACCGGCGCGCTGGATCTCTCGGAGATCGGGAACATCGAGGCGGCGCCGAAGTCGGCGACCCCCGAAGCCGAGGCCCCCGAAGCTGAGATCGAGATCTCGCCGTTCCACGAGGACGG
The DNA here is from genome assembly GCF_019884725.1 of Leucobacter tenebrionis. Lineage (NCBI taxonomy): Bacteria > Bacillati > Actinomycetota > Actinomycetes > Micrococcales > Microbacteriaceae > Leucobacter > Leucobacter tenebrionis. Next base: position 18,783 of record NZ_CP082322.1, read on the forward strand.
CACTCCGCGAAGCCGTCGAGAGATGCGCGAGCTGCGGGAGCGCGCGCTCGCTGAGCGTGCCGCGCTGCGCGAAGCGCGCGCGGAGGGTGCCCGGGCTGCTGAGGATACCGACGTTACTGCTGGCTCCGAGTCGAAGGGCGGCGAGGCGAAGGAGCCCGCCGCACCCGAGGCGGAGGCATCACCCGCTACGGATCGGCCGGACGCCTCCGCGACCGCGACCGCCGAGGGCCAGTCGGAGCCTGCTGAGGAGGCCGCACCCGCCGAGGATCTGGCGCCCGCTGAGGAGCCTGTATCCACCGAAGAGCCGACCGTCGAGGCCGAGCCCGTCCCCGCTCCGATTCCCGCGGTGCGCCCGACGCAGGCCGAGCCCGTGCAGAGCGAGGCGGCGAGTGAGGAGCAGGCTGCTGAGGAACCCGCTGCTGACGCGAAGGCCGCTGCCGATGCCTCCGTCGAAGAGACGGCGGCCGATGAGGCGGCCGATGCGCCGGATTTCGATACGCTGATCGCGCCGCCGACCGAGCCCTTCACCGTCGCTGAGCTTCGCGAGGCGGAGACGCCGTCCGGCGAGCCCGAGACCGCCTCCGCTGAGGAGCCCTCGGAGGCCGAGCCTGCCGCGGAGGAGCCTGCGCCCGCGGAGGAGCCCGCGCCGGCCGCGGAGAAGCCCAAGCGGCGGTTCCCGTGGCAGCGGAAGTCCACGGAAACCGCCGCTGCGGAGAGTGCCGGGGCGGAGAAGGCCGCCGCTCCCGAGGAGCCGATGAACGCCGAGCCGGAGGTTCCGGCTGCGGAGGTGGAGCCGGAACCGGCCGAAACCGTTCAGCCGAAGGTCGAGACCGCGGAGGCAGCGGGTGAACCTGCCGCGCAGGAGCCCGTCGCCGATCCCGAGCCGGTCGCCGACGAAGAGGCGGCCGCGATCGCGGAGATCGCGGACCCCGCCGCGGGTGAGGCCGCTGCAGCGCCCGCCGAGGAGAACCCCTCGCAGAAGACGACCTACTCGTTCCCCGATATCGCCCCTCCGGAGGAGTGGCGCTCGGTGTTCGACGATCCCTCGTCCCGGAAGGTGCCGGATCAGGGCGGCCAGGGCGGCGATTTCGACGACCTCATCTCTCGCGCGGTCGCGCAGGAGAGCACGTCGACGACGGCCGGCACCTCGGCGCTGATCCTGCCCGCCATGCCGGAGGACACCGGCGGGCTCGCAGGGCCGATCGGCACCACGGGCGAACTGTACGTCACGGGCTCGCTGAAGCTGCCGAAGTCGCTCGGCGAGACGGGCGGGCACTCGGCGTTGCACGACTCGATCGAGATGGACCCCATCACGGGCGAGGAGACGGGTGATCCCGGCATGACCTCGGAGGGGCCGGCCCCGGTGTCGGCGCGCCACGCCGTGAGCGCGCGAGCCGCGTCGGGTGTGCCGGTGGTCGCGAAGCCCGCGCGGGAGCGCAGCAAGCTGCCGCTCGTGCTCTCGCTCACGGGTGGAGGGCTGCTCGTCGCAGTCGTCGCTCTCGGAGTCTGGGGCGCGAGCAACGGGATGTTCGGCTAGGCCCCGAGCGATTCCCGATCGATTTCTCGATTGCGGGCGTGAGCTCGCCGAACGAAGGAAACACACTGAAGACTGAAGTGAACCAGACCCGCGACGTGCTGTCGGATCTGCGCATCGCGGTTCGCGCCGCCGACGAGAAGGGTGCGACCGCTCCCGTCGCGCTCGAGGTGACGGAGCAGTTCGGCCTCGCCGACGTGTTCCTGATCGTGACCGGTAGCGTCGAGCGCAACGTGCAGGCGATCTCGGATGCCATCGAGGATGCGCTGAACGCAGCCGGCGTGCGCACTGTGCGGCGCGAGGGCCGCGAGAGCGGACGATGGGTGCTGCTCGATTTCGGAGACCTCATCGCGCACGTCTTCCATCAGGAGGAGCGCGACTTCTATCAGCTCGAGCGTCTCTGGCAGGACTGCCCGGTAATCGAGGTCGGTCCGATGCTCGAGGCTGCCGACGAGACGGCGCGGGTCGATGCGGCCGACGCCGAGGGTGGCGAGTGACTCGAGGTGCGCGACGCGCCCGGGATTGGGCGATTTGCGCACCGCACCCAGTGTCGGTGTAAGGTAGAAGAGTTGTCGGGGGAGCACTTCTCCGACTCCAAGGGTCTGTGGCGCAGCTGGTAGCGCACCTGCATGGCATGCAGGGGGTCAGGGGTTCGAGTCCCCTCAGATCCACCACGAGAACAAAGCCCCTGATCAGACATCTCATGTCGGGTCAGGGGCTTTGTTCATGCCTGCGCCCAGCAGGTGCTCCTGCTGGGTGAGCTTCCACATGTTGGGCTGCTCGCCCTCCCAGGGTCGGGATCCTTCGTGGTGTCCGAGCCGAGTCCACCAGCAATTACCGACTCGATCCGCCACCTCCTGGCTGATGAGGTCGGCGGCCCAGCCGTTCATCGATCCGTAGCCCGTCGCGTAGACGACGAGATCGGCGGGCAGCTCTGAAGTCAGTCGAAATCCGGGCGCAGGCCTTCGGGAAGAGAATCCCAAGTGTCTGGAGTCAGTCGCCAGCGGCCCGCATCGTTATCCTCGAAGGTCACCTGGCACTCCCCGCTCGTCTTGTCGAACTGCAGCAGCATGCTGACGGGTAGCGGCTCTTCGGGCTGATATCGACTGTCGGTGTACGTTTTCACGACCGGTCCGATGTCGTACGGTGACGCGGTTACGGACGTGTACGCGCCGACGTCGTCGTAGACGAACCCGGTCACCCTGTTGACGCCCTCGGAGTCGAATCCGAGGATCATTGACATCGATTCCCAATCCTCAGGCGCTTTGCGCATGTGCTCGATCAGGGCGCGCACCAGATTCGCCGTCACATCTTCATTCATCGGGACTCCTCAAACATGTACTTTATGACTCGATGCACCCGCGAAGCACTGTACTTCTCGACGATCAATCAATCCAGGGAACTTCACGACTCCGCTCTGATGTCGGGTTCCAATCTCGCTGCTTAGTCCTCCCAGGCGGTGCAGGTCATGGTTCCCTCGAGGGTGGCCGAGCCCAGCCTGGTTCTGTCGAACGTCACGCTGTCGTCGCCGACGGCCACGCCGTCGGGATCGTTCGCCTTGTATGGGCGCCCCTGCTCGATCTTGACCATGACGAAGCGGTCGCCCTCGGCCTCGACCAGCGGCAGTCCGTTGTTCGTCTTCCCGATGATGTGCTGGAGCTTGCCCACCTCCCCGGAGCAGTAGACGTCGGTGGGTTCGATGATGACGGTCTTCTCACCGGTATCGAGAACCAGCTTCGGCTCAGCGGAATCGTCATCGGATTCGGGGTCCCCGGTCGGTGCTGCCCCGGCGGTGTCCTCCGCGGCTTGTCGACTCTGGGACTGCGTGTCCTCAGTTCGCGGCTGTTCGGAGTCGTTCGAGGCGGATCCGGAGCATCCGCTCAGAGCGAGGAGCCCAGCGAGGGCAGCGGCACTGATCCATCGGAATCGCATCGGTCCATTATGGCCGACGACCTCGGGCACGCGGTGCGAATCATCCGGTCAGGAAACCTGCACAGGAACTCGGCAAAATGTACGAACCACAGGAAAGGAGACAGGGACCATGAGCCTTACCAGCAAGCAGTACGGCTTCGATGTCGGCGGAACCTGGGTGGAGATCCGCGGCGTCACGAAGGCCACGAACCCCGAGTGGAGCCTCGTTATCGATGACGAGGTCGTGGACTCGCAGAAGAAGACGGGCGAGTTTGCGTTGAGCGGCGAGCTTCCCGGCGGAAAGATGCTCACCGCTCACATCGATCAGGGCAGCCTCGGCAACGTCGACGTGCTCGTGACCGTCGATGGGGTCAGGGTTCAGAAACTCTCGGGCTTTCTGCTCTGAGGAGCGCGCCTCAACGACGAATCGCCACTCCGATGCGGGGATAACGAAACAGATATTCCCTAGGTACTGTTCCAGCGGTACAGTACCTATATGGATACCACCGTCTCACCCCCGAATACCGTCAACGCGCGCACGCTTCTGCTGCCATACGCGCTCACGCTCGTGGTCGCGATGGGAATCGTCCAAGCGGTGATCGCCCTGACGGGCGGTCGCATCACCCTGCTCGCGATCATCCTCACCGCTGTCGTCGCGCTCGGGATCGTCGTCTGGCTGCTGGCCAACTACCGGGCACTGACCCGAGTCCGTTTCGGAGTGGCCGTCGCTCATGCGCTGGCCTTCGTCACCGTGACGACCTCGTTCAACGCGCATGCGGCACTGCGCGCCTTCATCCTCGGCTCCGGACCCGAAGGCTTCGAGACCGTCTCCCGCGACCTGCTGGCGACCCCGTGGTTCGGGGCGACGCTCGTCATGAGCGCCGCCTGGGGGATCGGGCTACTCATCCACCTGGTCGGCGTGGTCCTCGGCCGCGGCTGGGAGGATTGAGGCATGAATCCGACGCATCCGGGCGAGAACGAAGAGTGGATGAGCGGCCGGATCGAGTCGTGGGTCGAGACCTACAAGAAGGCCATGCTCACCCCGGTCATTCTGCGCTTGGTCGCGATTCATCAGCCCGTCACCATTGCCACGCTCCTGGCCGATCTGACTGCCCGTACCGGATGGCAGATCACCGAACGGGGCCTGTATCGCACCGTGAAGCGTCTCCAGGATTCCGGCTTCCTCACCAGCGACGATGTGGCCGCACCCCGCACCGGGGCCAAGCGCAAAGAGCTCGCCCTGTCAGATCTCGGCGCCCGGTTCCTCGAGGGCATCGACGCCAACCTCGTCCAGCTTCCCGAGAACAGTTCCCATTAGAAAGCCGGGCTCATCTCACTCGCCTCTCTCCGGCGCTTCGAGCACGCGCTCGAGCACCGGCCGGGTGACGGAGACGCCCGCGCGGATCAGCAGCAGGCCGAGCAGCAGCACGAGGAGGATCGCGAGGCCGAAGAGCGGTGCGACGATCACCGCGACGGCCACGATGAAGAAGGTCACGGCCACAGCAGCGACCGCCGAGCCGATCACCGCGATGTTCGCGCATGTCATGACCCGTAGACGGCGCATCCGATCGATCTCTGATCGGGGCATGCCGATCCGGTCGAGCGCCACGTGGAGCTCGCGATTCTCCAGGATCGCGGCGGTCTGCGTGATCGCGACCTGGCACGCGACCACGAGAAATGAGACTCCGACGAGGGCGAGCAGCATCGTGCGCGCGTCGGCGAACATCAGCAGCTGATCCCGAGTCATCACCTGCCGACTGGCGCTGCGGCTGATCGTGTCGAGGCACCCCAGCAGCGAACCCGCCGGGATCAGGATGAACGTCGCCAGGGCCAGCGCTGAGACGCTGCGCCATGCAGCCCGGGGGTCGTCTTGGATGCCGCGCACGGCGACGAGTCTCGCCGGGTCGGAGGTCCGGGCGCCCATCCGTCGGGAGACGGATGCGAGAACGAACGGCCCGGCGACGCCGAGCACGGCCATCACCGCCAGCACGACCGCGGTCAGTGCGCCGAGGAGCACGATCACGCCCCATCCCGGCGACATCAGCTGCGTGACGAGCACCGCGGCGCCGAGCACCACGAGCGCGATGACGACACGGAACCGGCTCATCCGCGGCGCGTCCTGACGCGTGCGCACCCCGAGCGGCGAGAGCACGACCCGGCGCAGCCCGAGCATCGCGCTCAGCGCCGCGATCAGCACGAGCGCGGGAGGGATCGCGGCCGCCAGCCACCAGGGCGGCCACAGCTCCGAGGCACGCAGGCTTTCGCCGTGCACGGGGAGCAGGGCGAGCGCGAACGGCAGCAGCGCGGAGAGCGCTGTGCCGATGAGGACGCCGAGGCCGGCGATGACCGTGACTTCGGCGACGGCCAGACGGCGCACCCGCCCGGCACCGACCCCGAGCAGCCGCAGCGTCGCGAGCCGGTCGTCGCGGCTGCGCGCGGCGAGTCTGGCGGTCCCGGTGCCGAGCGTGATCAGCGGCACGACGAGCAGCGCGACGAGCCCGAACGCGAGCACCCGGTACCCGATCTCGTCGGTAGCGGCGTTCCAGAACGCGAAGGCGAGCATCGCGACGGCGAACGCGAGCAGGGCGGTGACGCCGGACGCGAAGATCTGCAGCCCGGTGATCGCCGCCGAGGCGCGATGCGGGCGGATCAGCAGGAGTGCGGCGTGCGGGTTCATGCGTCGGCCTCGATCCGGCCGTCGCGCAGGCGGATGATCCGGTCGCACCGGGACGCGACCTGCGCGTCGTGCGTCACGATCAGCAGTGCGCGTTCGGCCCCGCGCCCCGCCTCGAGCAGCGCGTCCAGCACGTCGGAGGCGGTGTGAGAGTCGAGGGCGCCGGTCGGTTCGTCGGCGAAGATCAGGCTCGGGGCGGTGACGAGGGCCCTGGCGATCGCGACGCGCTGCGCCTGGCCGCCGGAGAGCTGCCCGATCCGACGACCGCCGAGACCGGCGAGCCCCAGCCGTCCGAGCTCGGCGTCGGCGCGTTCGCCTGCCGCGGCGCGGGAGGCTCCCGCGAGCAGCAGCGGCAGCATGACGTTCTCCGCCGCGGTGAGCTCGGGCAGCAGCATCCCCTGCTGGAATACGAAACCGAAACGCCGCAGCCGGAACGACGACCGCGAGTCCTCTGAGAGGGCGGCCAGGTCGTCGCAGCCGCTGCCGTCGGGGCGGCTCAGGATCACGGTGCCGCTGTCGGCGGGAAGGATCCCGGCGAGGACGTGCAGCAGCGTGGACTTTCCCGATCCGCTCGGCCCCACGATCGCCACCGACTCGCCGGGCGCGACCGTGACATCCGCGTTCCTCAGCGCGTGCGTCTGCCCGAAGGACTTGCTCGCGCCCGTGGCACGCAGCAGCCACCTCGCGGCGGTTTTCACGGCGGCGGGGGTGCGGTCGGTCCCGGTGTTCATCGGAGCCTCTCAACGTTCGGGGCGATTCAGCGGTACTGTTCACGCTAGGGAGCCGCGCCGCGCCGGCGACACCACCCACGGGTGGTACGTCGGAGGCGGCGCAGCGCACGGAGTTCCACCCGCGGGTGGTGGTCGCCTCGGCCTCGCCCCGATACCGTGAAGGCGCGGGATCCAGCGGCGGCCGGGCTTGGCAGTCGTTCGGCGACCGAGGAGCGGCCTACGGGACGACGGAGACACGAGGAGGGACCATGAGAGGCGACGCCACTTTGTTCGATCCCGGTGCGCTCGATGCCGTCGCGCTCGACGAGCCGGTGCTCCGGCGCCCCCGCGTCGTGCGCTGGTTCGCGGCGCGCCCGCGAATCGCCGACGTGCTCGTGATCCTCGCGTGCACCGTCCCCACCCTGGCGGCGCTGATCCTCGTCCCGCCCCCGCACGCCTGGCTCGGCTACCTGTGCGCCGCGGGGGTCGCGGTCGCCTTCTGGTGGCGACGCAGCCATCCCCTCATCGTGCTGCTCGCCGTCGTCGCGCTCGCGACGCTGAACCCGCTCTCGGAAAGGGGTGTGACGACGGCGTTCTTCGAGAGTGCCTTCGCCCTCTACGCGCTCGCGAGCTACTCGCGGCTGCGGACGGCGATCATCGGGTACCTGCTCAGTGAAGGCGTGATCCTCGCCACGGCCGGGCTCGCGATCGTGCTGGGGATCCGCGACGGCTGGCCCGCCGTGGGGCTCCAGCTGGGCTCCCTCGTCGCGCTCGCCCTCGGCATCGCGGTGCGGGCGAGCCGATCGCGCCGCGAGGCGATCGAGGAGCTCGTGACGCTCCGCGAGGACCGCGCCGCGGCCGCCGAGCGGGCGCGCATCACCGCCGAGATGCACGATGTGGTCGCGCACTCGGTGACCGTCATGATCGCCCTCGCCGGGGGAGCCGCGGCGGGCTGGGAGAAGCACCCCGAGCGGGCGCGCACCGCCCTCGACCAGCTCGGCAGCGTCGGAGCGCGCACCCTCGAAGAGATGCAGCGGATCCTCCGGGTGCTCCGCGAGAACGACGCGGAGCTGGACCGGAACCTCGAGACATCCGGCCACAACGTTCCGTCCATCGAAGAACTCGTCGAGGTGTTCAGAGCAGCGGGGCTTCCCGTCACCCTGACCGCCGAGGGCGCGGAGCTCGCGGACGCGAGTGCCGACCCGGTGCTGCAGACCACGGTGCACCGGATCGTTCAGGAGGCCCTCACCAATGCGCTCCGCCACGCCGGCGACGCCACCTTCGTCGCCGTCGAGGTCGCGCACGCCGACGGGCGGATCATCGTGTCGGTGACGGACAACGGATCCGGGACGAAACCGGGGTCGAGCGTCGGCGCCGGGGTCGGGCTGCGAGCGATGCGCGAGCGGGCGGCGGCGTTCGGCGGCGAGTTCTCGGCCGGGCCCATCCCGAGTCGCGACGACGCTCCGGGCCGCGGATGGCGTACGCGCGTCTCCCTACCCGTGTCCCTCTCCCGTGAGGAGGGAGCAGCATGACGGACCGGACACCGCCGAGGATCAGCGTCGTCGTTGTCGACGACCAGCCGCTCGAGCGCGCCGGGAACGCCCTCATCCTCGACTCGGACGACGAGATCGAGGTCGTCGCAGAGGCGGGCGACGGCGTCGAGGCCCTCGGGGTGGTCGCGGAGGCACGACCGGACATCGTGCTCATGGACGTGCGGATGCCGCTCATGAACGGCATCGAAGCCACCCGGATCATCTCCGAGCGCGAGCCGGGCACGCGGGTCATCGTGCTCACGACGTTCGACCTGGACGAGTACGCCTTCGGCAGCCTCAAGGCCGGGGCGAGCGCGTTCCTCCTGAAGAGCACGAAGCCCGCGGCGCTCATCGACGCGGTGAAGACCGTCGCATCAGGATCGGCCGTCGCCGCTCCGCGATTGACGGCGAAGCTCATCGAGCACTATCTCGGGCGGTCCGACCCGATGCGCGCGGACGAGCCCGTCGATGAGAGCGGCACCCTCGAGGTGCTCAGCCCGAGAGAACGGGAGATCTTCATCGCGATCGTGCGGGGCCTGAGCAACACCGAGATCGGGGAGGAGCTCTTCCTCGCTCCGTCGACGATCAAATCCCACGTCAACTCGATCTTCGCCAAACTGAGGCTGCGTGATCGGGTTCACGCGGTGATCCTCGGGTACGAACTCGGGTTGGCGCCGCGGGGCGCAGGATGACGGGAGAACCGGGCATCGCGGATCAGACCGAACGCCGATCGAAGCAGCCCCGCCCGCGCAGCCGCATTCATTCCACCGTGCCGAGCGGCTGGCGCGCGGTCGTGGGGGAGCCGGCCTCGAGGCCGTGCCGCAGGCGTCCCGCGCGCGGCGCCTTGATCGGCACTTCCATCTTCATGGCCTCGACGATAGCCACGGTGTCGCCCTCTGCGACGGTCGAGCCGTCAGCGGCCCTCCACGAGCTGAGCGTGCCCGCGAAGGGTGCCAGCACCTCGCCGGGGTCGGGAGTGCGGTCCTCCCCGGGAGCCGTGGCTGCGGCCGCCGGCGAGAACTCGGCGCTGCACTCCTCCTCGATCCAGCGCGTGTGCACGGCGAAGCCGGCCTCCCCGGTCGCTGTGAACGCGGGATCCTCCACCACGAACCGGTCGAAGGGCAGCACCGAGGCGACACCCTCGATCTCGAACTCGGCGAGCGCACGTCGGGCGCGGGCCAGCGCCTCTTCGCGATCCCGCCCCCAGATGATCAGCTTGGCGAGGAGCGAATCGAAGGAACCGGGGATCGCCTGCCCGGCCTCGAACCCCGAGTCGAGGCGCACGCCCTGGCCGCCCGGCGGATCGAAGCGGGTGAGCGTGCCCGGCGTCGGCAGGTAGTCGAGTCCCGGATCCTCGGCGTTGATGCGGAACTCGATCGCGTGGCCGAAGACCGGTATCTCATCGGGCACCCGCATGGGGTCGCCTGCTGCGATCCTGAACTGCTCCTGCACGAGGTCGATCCCGGTCACCTGCTCCGTGACGGGATGCTCCACCTGCAGGCGCGTGTTCACCTCGAGAAACGAGAGAGTGCCGTCTGAGCCGAGCAGGAACTCGACGGTGCCGACGCCCACGTACCCCGCAGCACCGCAGATGTCGGCTGCGGCGCGGTGGATCCTCTCCCGCAGCCCGTCGCTCAGGAACGGTGCGGGCGCCTCCTCGACCAGTTTCTGGTTGCGGCGCTGCAGCGAGCAGTCGCGGGTTCCGAGCACCGCGATGCGGCCGGTCCGATCACCCAGCACCTGGGCCTCGATGTGGCGGGGACGCTCGAGGAAGCGCTCGACGAGGCACTCGCCCTGCCCGAAGGCCCCCACGGCCTCGCGCACCGCCGACTCGTACGCCTCGGCGATCGACTCGCGCTCGTGCACCACCCGCATGCCGCGACCGCCGCCGCCGTGCACCGCCTTGATCGCGATGGGAAGACCGTGCGCGTCGGCGAACGCCTCGACGTCGGCTGCGGTGCGCACCGGAGCGTTGGTCCCCGGCACGAGCGGCGCACCGACCTCCGCCGCCAGCGTGCGGGCCCGCGCCTTATCTCCCAGCAGCTCGATGGTCTCGGGATCCGGGCCGATCCACACGAGACCCGCCTCGGTCACGGCGCGCGCGAAGGCCGCGCTCTCGGAAAGGAAGCCGTACCCGGGATGCACCGCGTCGGCGCCCGAGAGCCGGGCAGCCTCGAGCAGCTTCCCGGTATCGAGGTACGTCTCGTCGGGCGTCTCGCCGTGGAGCGCGTAGGCGTCGTCCGCCGCCCGCACGTGGAGCGCGTCGGCCTCCCCATCGGCGTACACCGCGACCGAGCGCAGCCCGGCCTCTCGGGCGGCCCGGATCACGCGCACGGCGATCTCGCCTCGGTTCGCGACGAGCACGGTGGAGACGGGGCGGGCGGGCGCGTCCGAGGGCGAGCTCATCGCCCGCCCGCTCTCATGGGAGGAGCGGTTCGGGGGAGCGTGGGGGACGAAGCGCACTCTCGCGCCGGCGGGCAGCTGCGCGGCGAGATCGAGATCCTCCTCGCACACGACGCCGATCACGGGGTAGCCCCCCGTCAAGGGGTGATCGGCGAGGAACAGAACGGGCTGCCCGTCGGGCGGGACCTGCAGGGCCCCGGTGACGAGCCCCTCGCTGGGGAGTTCGAGCCCGATGCGATCGTCTGAGCGGATCAGCGGCGTGCCCGCCAACCGCACCCCCACCCGGTCGCTGCTCGGGGTGACGCTCCAGACCTGGTTCCAGAGCCGCGCGGCTCCCGTCGGGTCCTCGCGCGCGAACCAGTCGTCGCGCGGGCCGGGCACGACGCGCAGCACGGCGACCCGATCGGCGCGCGGCAGCCTGCCGCGAGTCGGGGCCGGATCGGCCGGATCGGTCACTGCCAGCCGCCCGGCATGCACGGTAGCGCCCGCCTCGAGCGGCGCGGGTCCGAGCCCCGCGAGAGTGTCGCGCGCCGCGCTGCCGAGCACGATCGGAGCGTCGACGCCGCCGCGGAGCGCCAGCACGGTGCGGAGGCCGCTGCCGGGCTCGGCGAGCGCGAGCGTCTCGCCCGCCGATAGCTCGAATGCCTGCCCGTGCGGCACGGACCGCTCGCCCAGCGCGCCGGCGATCCGCCCCGGCCGCGGAGCGCCGGTCATCGCCAGCACGGTATCGGCACGAGCCCGAACCGCGAACTCGCCGAGACCGAGCTCGAGCACCGCCGCGCTCGGGTCGTTACCGACCAGGCTGTTGGCACTGTCGAGCGCGCCGCGATCCGCGGCTCCCGAAGCGCCCACTCCCATTGCAGCGAGGCCGGCGCGACCGCGATCCTGGATCGTCGTGTTGAGGCCCGGGCTCACGACCGTCAGGGAGGGCCCTGCGGAGGGGCCGGGTTCACGAGGCTCGCCCGTTTCGCCCGTCCTCCCGGGCTGACCAGCGCGCTCGGTGCCGATCCCGGCAGCGGTCCCAGCTACCCCGGCGGCTTCGGCGGTCTCGGCGGTCTCAGCGGTCTCGGCGGCCGCGGTGACGCGCAGCGGTGCTCGCACGGGGGCGAACCGCACCCGGTCGCCGGGAGTCAGCAGCGCCGGCCGCTCGCGATCCAGATCCCACATCACGGCATCGGTGCGCCCGATCAGCTGCCACCCGCCGGGGCTCCGCCTGGGATACACCCCCGAGAAGGGGCCCGCGAGGCCCACCGAACCGGCGTCGACGCGCGGTCTCGGGCTCGAACGGCGCGGCACGTCGAGGGCGGGGTCGCCGCCGGAGAGATAGGCGAAGCCCGGGGCGAATCCGGTGAAGGCGACCGTGTACTGCGGGGCGCTGTGCCGGGCGATGACCTGATCGACGCTCATGCCGGTGAGCTCGGCCACCTCGGCGAGGTCGACGCCGTCGTAGCTCACCGGGATCAGCGTCTCGGATCCGCCGTCGGCGCGTGCGCTCGCCGCCGGGTCGCCCTCGAGCAGAGCTCCGAGGCGGGTCTCGAAAGCGCGCGCGTCGCGGGCCTCGCCGCCGCGCACCAGCACGGTCTCGGCGGCCGGCACCAACTCGTCGAAGCGCAGCTCACCGCTCTCACCGGCGGCGGTCAGCGCGGCGAGCACCTCGAGGGCGCCCTCGAGGCTGCCGCAGTCGAGCAGCACGGCGTCGCTGCCCGCGGCGCGCAGGCGCACCCGCTCCACGGGGCTCATCGCCGCCCCGCGAAGGACTCCAGCGTCGCGCCTGCGTCGATCAGCCGATCCCGCACCGCCACCGCCATCCGCACCGCGCCGTCGCTGTCGCCGTGCACGCAGATGGACTCGGCCCGAAGCCGCACCTCGCTGCCGTCGCGCGCGGTGACCACGCCCTCCCGCACGAGGCGCACCATGCGATCGGCGACCTCGACCGGGTCGTGCAGCACCGCTCCCGGGTCGCGCCGCGATACGAGCGCTCCGCTCGGCTCATAGGCGCGGTCGGCGAAGGCCTCGGGCACGGCGCGCATGCCCGCAGCCTCTGCCTGATCCACCAGCTGCGAGGCAGCGAGGCACACGAGCGGCAGTTCGGGATCGACCGCGCGTATCGCGCGGATCACCGCCGCGGCCTGCCGCTCGTCCCGCGCGATCGTGTTGTAGAGCGCACCGTGCGGCTTCACGTAGCGCACCTCGGTTCCGGCGACGCGCGCGAGTGCCTGCAGCGCGCCGATCTGGTAGATCACGTCGGCCTCGAGCTCGGCGTCCGACAGATTCATCTCGCGCCGCCCGAATCCGACGAGGTCGGGGTAGGCGACGTGCGCCCCCACCGTGACCCCGTGCGCGGTCGCGGCACGCAGAGTCTCGAGTACCGAGCGCGGGTCTCCCGCGTGGAACCCGCAGGCGACGTTCGCGCTCGTCACCACGTCGAGCATCGCCTCGTCGTCTCCCATGCGCCAGGCGCCGTAGTGCTCGCCCAGGTCGCTGTTCACATCGATCCGCATGGTGCGCTCCTTCGCTATCGATCCCGCTTCAGACTATTGCGAGTGCTCGGCTCGCGAGGAACCCGACGGCCTCGCGACGCCGCGTTCGCATACCGGATGCCTGACGGGGTGCCGGGGTCTCACCATCGACACTATGCTCGTGAGCATGTGCGCAAGGACCTCTCACGGCTCGCCCTCGGAATCCGCAGACCGGTGCGGACACCCGCACGAGCCGGTGAGCGGAGCCTGACGCCATGCGCATGATCGACCTCAGCCACCCGGTGACGGCCGGCATGATGGTCTACCCGGGCGACCCGGAGGTGCGTTCGCACGAGGCCCTCCACGTCGGCTCGGACGGCGTCGCGGTCACGGAGCTCACCCTCGGCTCGCACACCGGCACCCACATCGACGCGCCCTCGCACACGGTCGAGGGTGGCCGCACGATCGACCGGATCCCGCTCGACGCACTGACGGGAGAGGCGCTGGTCCTGCACGTCGCCGACCGGGCGGGGGAGTCGCAGCGCATCGACGCCGCGATGCTCGGGCTCGAGCGGTTCGCATCGGTGCCCCCGCTCGTGGCGATCCGCACGGGCTGGGATCGCCGCTTCGGCGAGGAGCGCGCGCTGCGCCACCCCTTCCTCTGCCCGGAGGCCGCGCGGGAACTGCGGGATCGCGGCATGCGCGTGCTCATCGTCGACACGCTCAGCCCGGATCCCTCTGCGCCCGTTTCCTCCGAGACCGACCCCTCCGCGCCGGTGCCGGCCGGCGCCTCCGGGAGCCTGCCGGGAGACGTCGATCCCGAGCAGGCGCTGCCGGTGCACGCCGTGGTGCTCGGGGGCGACGGCGCCATCGTCGAGAACGCCCGCGGCCTCGAAGCGCTCGGGGAGCGGGCCGAGATCGGGATCTTCCCGCTGCCGCTCGCGGGAGCCGACGGGGCACCGGCCCGGCTCGTCGCCTGGGTGGACGAGGATCGGGACCCCGCGGCCCTTGCGGAAGGGGGAGGGCATCGCCCAGGCTGGTAGGAGAGGGAAGGGGCGCATGAGCGAGCACCATCATCACGCGGCTGACCACGACCAGCGGGCCGAGCGCGAAGACCGGGCCGACCGCGAGGGGCACCGAGGCGGGGAGGATCACGCCGGTCACGAAGCCCATATGGGGCACGGAGATCACGAGGCCCGCATGGGCCACGCGGGGCACTCGGGTCATGCGGGGCACTCCGGTCACTCGGGTCATGCGGGTCATGTCGGCCACGCCGCTCGCTTCCAGCGGCTGTTCTGGATCATGCTCGTGCTCGCGGTGCCGGTGGTCGCCTGCTCGCCAATGTTCGCCATGCTGCTCGGGTACGAGGTGCCGGCGTGGGCACTCTGGGTGTCGCCGGCGCTCGGCACGGTCATGTACGCCTGGGGCGGGGCGCCGTTCCTGAGCGGTGCGGTGAGCGAGATCCGGGATCGCAAACCCGGCATGATGCTGCTCATCGGGCTCGCGATCACCGTCGCGTTCTTCTCCTCGTGGGGTGCGAGTCTGGGCCTGCTCGACCACCAGCTCGACTTCTGGTGGGAGCTGGCGCTGCTGGTGGTGATCATGCTGCTGGGGCACTGGGTCGAGATGCGCTCGCTCGCGCAGACGACCTCGGCGCTCGACTCGCTGGCGGCGCTGCTGCCGGACGAGGCCGAGCGGCTGGAGGGCGACGACGTCGTCACCGTGGCGCCGACCGAGCTGCGGATCGACGACCTCGTCGTGGTGCGTCCGGGCGGTCGTGTGCCTGCGGACGGACGTATCGTGCAGGGGTCGGCGAGCATGGACGAGTCGATGCTCACGGGGGAGTCGCGCCCCGTGCGGCGAGGCGAGGGCGACCGGGTCGTGGCCGGCACGGTGGCCACGGATTCCGGGGTGCGCGTCGAGGTCACCGCGATCGGCGGCGACACCGCTCTCGCGGGGATCCAGCGGCTGGTCGAGCAGGCGCAGAACTCCACCTCGCGGGCGCAGAGGATCGCGGATCGCGCGGCCGCGCTGCTGTTCTGGTTCGCACTCGGATCCGCGGTGATCACCGGGATCGTCTGGGCCCTCGTCGGCCTGCCCGACGAGGGGGTGGTGCGAACGGTCACCGTGCTGGTGATCGCCTGCCCGCACGCGCTCGGGCTGGCGATCCCGCTCGTCGTCTCGATCGCGACGGAGCGCGCGGCGCGCGCGGGCATCTTGGTGAAGGATCGCCTGGCGCTCGAGAGCATGCGCGGCGTCGACGCGGTGCTCTTCGACAAGACGGGCACCCTGACGAAGGGGACCCCGGCGGTGACAGCCGTGGAGCCGGCCGGCGCCGCCGATCCCGACGAACTGCTCGCGCTCGCGGCAGCGGCCGAGTCCGATTCCGAGCATCCCCTCGCGCGGGCGATCGTGCGGGCGGCGGAGGAGCGCGGTCTCGCGGTGCCCGACTCCCGCGGGTTCTCGTCCTCTCCCGCGGTCGGCGTGCGAGCCGAGGTCGACGGCCGCTCGGTGCAGGTCGGGGGCCCGTACCTGCTCGAGCAGGAGGGGGCGCGCGAGCTGCCCGTCGCCGACGAGTGGCGCGCGGAGGGCGCGATCATCCTGCACGTGCTCGTGGACGGGCGCACGGTCGGCGCGCTGCGGCTCGCCGACGAGGTGCGTCCCGAATCCCGTGCGGCGATCGCTGAGCTCCACCGACGCGGGGTGCAGGTGATGATGATCACGGGCGATGCCGAGGCGGTGGCCGCGTCGGTCGCGAGGGAGCTCGGCATCGACCGCTTCTTCGCCGGCGTGCGCCCCGAGGACAAGGCCTCTCGCGTCGAGGATCTGCAGCGCGAGGGGCGCCGCGTCGCGATGGTCGGCGACGGCGTGAACGATGCGCCGGCGCTGGCGCAGGCCGACGTGGGCCTCGCGATCGGAGCGGGAACGGACGTCGCGATCGCATCGGCCGGGGTGATCCTCGCGAGCGACGACCCGCGCGGAGTGGTGTCGGTGATCGATCTGTCCGCCGCGAGCTACCGCAAGATGCGGCAGAACCTCTGGTGGGCGGCCGGCTACAACCTGGTATCGGTGCCGCTCGCGGCGGGGGTGCTCGCGCCGATCGGCTTCGTGCTGCCGATGTCGGTGGGGGCGGTGCTCATGTCGCTCTCGACGGTGGTGGTCGCGCTCAACGCGCAGCTGCTGCGCCGCCTGGATCTGCGGCCGGGGGAGCCGGTGGAGACGCCCGGGGTGTGATCGGTGGCCTGGGCCCCGGACCCCGGCGTACAGCGGGTCCCCGGGCGCAGCGCGGAGCAGCGGAGAGCCGTCGCGTCGGAGTAGAGTACCCGGGTGAGCAGGGGACGGAGCGGAGCGAGGGCGCGATCCCTGCTGCCCGATCTCGCCGTGGTCGCGGTGGGCGGCGCAGCCGGATCCCTCGCCCGGTACCTCCTATCGCTCGCGATCGGTTCCCGGGGCGACTTCCCGCTCGCCGTGCTCGTGGTCAACGTCGTCGGGGCGCTGCTGCTCGGGTTGCTCGTGGAAGTCGTCACCCGGGCAGGCGGCGACGGGGGACGCTGGCGCACGGCGCGCCTGCTGCTCGGCACGGGCGCGCTGGGCGGTTTCACGACCTACAGCCTGCTGGCCGCCGACCTGGCGGGCCTGCTGCTCGACGGAGCCTTCGGCGTGGCGGCGCTGTATGCGGTGCTCACGCTCGTGCTCGGCGGTGCGGCGAGCTGGTGCGGTGTACTGGCGGGGCGGATGCTCGTCCGCCGGCCTCGGGATGCGGCGGGGGAGGTACCGCGATGAGCGGCTTCGCGCTGGCGCTCGGGATCGCGGCCGCGGGAGGCCTCGGCGCCGCCCTCAGGCACCTCGTCGACTCGAGCCTGCCCGACCGCGTTCGCGCCCGTTTCCCCTGGGGCATCATGCTCATCAACCTCACGGGATCCTTCGCCCTCGGCCTGCTCGTCGGCCTCGCGCTCGACCACCCGATCGCGAGCGTGCTCTCGACCGGGTTTCTCGGCGGATACACGACGTTCAGCACCGCGAGCCTCGACAGCGTGCGCCTGCTGGCGGCGCGGCGCTACGGGGCGGCGCTGTGGAACGGACCCGGCATGCTGATCCTCGCGACCGGAATCGCGGTGTGCGGGATCCTGTTCGGCCGATCCTGACCGCCCCGTCACCCCGGGCGACGACCGATCACTCCGTCTTCCCGTGCGACGGAGGAGTCGCGGGATCTCACCTGCGCGAGCCAGGCACCTGCGCGAGCCACGCACCTGCGCGGCGTGCCCCGCAGCGCCCCGCTCAGCGGACCCGCTGTGCCTCGAAGGAGTGCGTCGGGTTCGCGTAGGCCTCCTGCGACTCGACGAGCTGCAGCTCGCGCGTGCCCGCCGCGAGAGTGCGCTCGAGCAGTTCGAAGACGCTCGCCGCGGTGCGCGAGAGCGCCCCGGCCGCATCGCCTTCGCGGCGGAGGTGCGCCGTGAAGAGCGCGGCGGTCACGTCGCCGGAGCCGTTGCGCTTGAGCGGCAGGCGGGGCGTCTCGACCAGCCAGGCGCCGTCATCCGTGACGGCGAGCATCTCGATCGTGGCGGGTTCGCCGTCTGCGCCGACGGGGCGGCCGGGGCGTTCGACGCTCGTCACGAGCACGGTGCTCGGGCCGAGTTCCCTGGCCCGGTCCACGGCGTCGAGCGTCGACTCGAGCGTGTCGGGGGAGGTGCCGGTGATGAAGCCGAGCTCGAACTGGTTCGGAGTGATGAAGTCGGCGCGCGGCACGACGCGGTCGCGGATCAGATCCTGCACCTCGGGGGCGACGTGGCACCCCGACTTCGCGTTGCCGAGCACCGGGTCGCAGGCGTAGATCGCGTTCGGGCTGTGGCGCTTCACGCGCTCGACGGCGTCGAGGATCGCGTCGCCGATGCTACTGCCGCCCTGATAGCCCGAGAGCACGGCGTCGACGTTCTCGAGCCCGCCGCGCTCCTCGATGCCGGTGACGATCTCGCGCACGTCGTCACCGCTCAGCATCGGGCCGCGCCACGAGCCGTAGCCCGTGTGGTTCGAGAAGCAGACGGTCGAGACCGGCATCACCTCGACGCCGATGCGCTGCAGCGGGAACACCGCCGCCGAGTTGCCGACGTGACCGTAGGAGACCGAGGATTGGATCGAGAGTACGCGCATGCTTCGATCCTCGCATTGGTCCATCTCGTGTACCAATGGAGACGGGTACAGATGGACCAATCTCTCAGATCGCGCGCCCCGGCGTGAGGATGCCGCGCGGGTCGAGCGCGGCCTTGATCGCGAGCTGCACATCGAGCGCGACGGGGTCGAGCTGCCAGGGCAACTCGTGGCGCTTGAGCGAACCGATGCCGTGCTCGCCCGAGATCGTGCCGCCGAGGGAGATCGCGAGCTTCGTGATGTCGTCGATGACGAGGTCGGCGAGGGCGATGCCCTCCGGCGTGTCGGGAGCCTCGACGGTGCTGTGCAGATTGCCGTCGCCCGCGTGAGCGACCGTCGAGACGCGACGGCCGTGCCGCTCCGAGATCTCGGCGATACCGCGGAACACCTCCGCCAGTGCGGCGACCGGCACCCCGACGTCGCACGAGATCTTGAGGCCGCGCGCGTTGAGCGCCGGGTTCGAGAGGCGGCGCGCCTCGAGCAGGGCATCCGAGTCCGAGATGCCGGTGTCGGTCGCCCCGTGCGCCGAGCAGGTCGCCGTGATGGCCCGCGCCTTCTCTTCGGCGTCGAGCCCCACGGTCTGGCCGACGAGCATCGCGCCTCGAGGCACGGTGAGGCCGCTGGGGTGGAACGACTCGATGATCTCCACGCTGAGCGCGTCCATGAGCTCGAGCACCTCGGGCTGAGCCGGGCCGCCCACGATCGCGGTCACCGCGCGACCCGCGTCCTCGAGCGTGTCGAAGCTCGCGCGGAAGGTGCGCGGCGTGCCCGGCGGAACCGCCTTCAGTCGTACCGTGGCCTCCGTGATCACCCCGAGCGTGCCCTCCGACCCGATGAAGAGGCTCTTCAGGTCGTAGCCGACCACGTTCTTGCGGGTGAGCGCGCCGGCCCGCAGCACCCGCCCGTCGGCGAGCACTACCTCGAGCGCCGCGACCGAGTCGGTCGTCACGCCGTGCGAGACGCAGCGCAGGCCGCCCGCGTTGGTCGCGATGTTGCCCCCGACGGTGCAGATGCGCGCGCTGGCCGGGTCGGGCGGGAAGAAGAGGCCCTGCTCCCGGCACGCGGCGTCGAGCTTGGCCGTGATCACACCCGGCTGCACGACGGCCAGGCGATTCGCAGCGTCGATCCGCACGATGCGGTTCATCCGCTCCAGCGAGACGATGATGCCGCCGTCGTAGGCCATGGCGCCTCCGGCGAGCCCGGTGCCCGCGCCGCGCACGCTCACGGGGGTGCCGTGCTCGTGCGCCCACGCCAGGGCCGCCGACACGTCGTCGGTCGAGGACGCCAGCACGAGGGCGAGCGGCGTGCCCGCCGGCACGGCCCGAGACGTGTCGATGGCGTACGGTGCGATGAGCTCGGGATCGGTCACCAGCCGATCACCGAGTGCGTGCTGCAGCTGCTGAAGCGATGTCTCCACCCTGGCTCCTCGATCGATGACGGCGTGCCGTGATCCACGCTATCGCACGCCGGCGTGCTGAGCGCCCGCCTGCTGCGTGCCCGCCGCGCGCTGCCCGCGCGCCTCGCTGCCGTCGCGTGCCCGTAGGCCCGCCCCGCTCCGAGCGGCGAACGCGGAGTCCCGAATCGCTGGTACGCGGCATCCTGAAGCAGCAGTTCGGGACTCCGCGTTTCGCGGCGGGGCCGTGGGGCCGTGGGGCCGTGGGGCGATGGGGCGGTAGGGTCGCGGGGGCCGTGGGCCGTGGGTGGGCGTGGGAGGATGAGGGGATGGAGGATCGAGCGAGCGCGGTACGCGAGGCGCGGGGTTCCGGCGGGGCGGCGGCCCGCGCGACAGCGGCCCCCGGCGCGGCGGCCCGCGCGGCGGCGGCTCGCGGCGCGGTGACTCCCGGCCCGGCGATTCCCGGCGCGGTGGCGACTCCTGGGGCGGCGACTCCCGGCGCGGGCCGATACGCTCCGAGCCCGTCGGGGGACCTGCACCTCGGCAACCTGCGCACAGCGCTGCTGGCCTGGTTGTTCGCGCGGAAGAGCGGGCGCGAGTTCCTCATGCGCATCGAGGATCTGGATCGCGCGCGCGACGCGGGGACGGGGGAGCGGCAGCTCGAGGATCTCGCGAGCATCGGGATCGACTGGGACGGCGAACCGGTGCTGCAGACGGAGCGCGCCTCCGACCACGCGGCGGCGATCCGCCGTCTCTCCCTCGCCGGCCTCGTCTACGAGTGCACCTGCACGCGTCGTGACATCCTCGCTGCGCCGAGCGCCCCGCACGCTCCGCCGGGCGCGTACCCCGGCACCTGCCGCAACCGCACCGACGCGGAGCGAGCCGCTGCGCGCGCCGCGATCCTGCCCCGGCAGCCCGCTCTGCGGCTCCGCGCACCCGCCGACGTGCACGAACTCGAGTTCGACGACCTCGTGCTCGGCAGAACCCGGGGCGACATCGACGACTTCGTGCTGCGACGCGGCGACGGCACGGTCGCGTACAACCTGGCGGTCGTGGTCGATGACGCCGCAATGGGAGTCGACCAGATCGTGCGGGGCGACGACCTGGCGCCGTCGACTCCACGACAGATCCTGCTGCAGCGCCTGCTCGAGCTGCCCTCGCCACCGGCAGTCGAGTACGCCCACGTGCCGCTCGTGCTCGGCCCCACCGGCAAGCGGCTCGCGAAGCGCGACGGCGCGGTCACCCTCGCGCAGTTGCGGGAGCGCGGGATCACTGCCGCGGACGTGCTGAGCACGCTCGCGGTATCGCTCGATCTCGCGGCCCCGGGCGAGCGGGTCGCCATCGATCGGCTCCTCGCCAGGTTCGACCCGGCCGCCCTGCCCCGCGCCCCTTGGACGTGGGGCAGGCCGGCGTGACCGCCCCGTCGCCTCGTTACTTCTTGAGCGCCCTGATGATGCGCGCCAGCGCGCGCCCGGCGACGCACACGAAGGGCACGCCGACCGCGAGCAGGGCGATGATGTTCGGCTCGAAGCGGGTCTCGCCGCCGCGGGTCACGTAGGCGCCGACCGGCACCGACATGCCCCCGCCGCCTCCGCCGGATCCTTCGCCCTGGGCGTCCTCGAGACCGCCGCCGCCCTCGCCGGCGCCGAAGCCGTACGAGGTGCACGCGACGGGGATGATGGTGGCGCCGTCGACCTCGACGGGCTCGCCGTAGGACGCGTTGACGCCTACCTGGGTGACCGTGTCTGCAAGCTGCTGAGTGAGAGATGCCATGTCCACACCCTACCCGCTCGCCCCGTGATCCGTCTCGGGAATTCAGGCCTCGGCTGAACCGTAGCGGCCGCGGCGCGCGGGCTCAGGCAGGGGGCGCTTGGCCTCGATCCCGTCGCCCGATGAGACGTGCTTGATGCGGCGGATCACCCAGGGCACGAGGTGCTCCTTCGCCCACACCACGTCCTCCTTGCGGGCCTGGCGCCAGTCGCGCAGCGGCAGGGGCGGCGGGTCGAGCGGGGTCAGCTCGTGCGGCACGTTCAGCGCATCGAGTGCGGCGCGCGCGATGGTGTGGTGACCGAGCGCGTTGAGGTGCAGGCGATCGCCGGCCCAGTAGCGGCTGTCCTGCAGCTCCTCGAGGGCCCACTGATCCACGACTACGCAGTCGTGGCGCTTCGCGACCTTGCGCACGTTCTCATTGAAGATCGCGACCTTGCCGCGGATCGTGCGGAACACGGGTTGGAACGCCGTGTCGACGCCGGTGAAGACGAGGATCGTCGCTCCGCCCGTGCTCAGCCGCTCGATCACGCGGTCGAGCTTCGCCGCGACCTCGTCGGGATCGGTCCCCGGGCGGATCACGTCGTTGCCGCCGGCGCACACGCTGATGAGGTCGGGCCGCAGATCCAGGGCCGCCTCCACCTGCTCGTCGGCGATCTGCTGGATGAGCTTGCCGCGCACGGCGAGATTGGCGTACGCGAACTCCTCGTCGTACCCGCTGAGCACCTCCGCGAAGCGGTCGGCCCAGCCCCGCAGCCCACCGGGGCTGTCGGCGTCCGGATCTCCGACCCCCTCGGTGAACGAATCGCCGATGGCCACGAAACGCGACCAGGGAAGCTCGATTCCCGCCTGATCCTCTGTCACTGCCAGCCCCTGTTCTTCGAGCGGCGCCCGTCTGAGAACGCCCGCGACCTACACGGTCTAGTCTAGATCGCTGTGACAGATTCGGATCCAGCCCTCCACCTCCCGGGAACGAGCGCCGCCGAACACCTGCCTCCGGCTTATCCCGAGCGCGCCGCCCACGGCACCGCACCCCGCCTGCGCGCCTGGCAGGAGGAGGCCATCAAGCAGTACCTCGAACAGAACCCCCGGGACTTCCTGGCCTCGGCGACCCCCGGCGCGGGAAAGACGACGTTCGCCCTGCGGCTCGCGTCGATCCTGCGCGCCAACCACACGGTCAGCCAGATCATCGTCGTCGCCCCCACGGAGCACCTCAAGACCCAGTGGGCGGACGCCGCCGCGCGCGCGGGCATCCGCCTCAACCCCCACTACTCGAACAGCGACGGCCTCGGCTACGGCCGCCACTTCCACGGTGTGGCGGTGACCTACGCGCAGGTCGCGATGAAACCGGTGCAGCACCGTCTGCTCACGGAGAACGCCGACACGCTCGTGATCCTCGACGAGGTGCATCACGGCGGCGACGCGCTCAGCTGGGGCGATGCGATCCGCGAGGCGTACGGCAATGCGAAGCGCAGGCTCTCGCTCACGGGCACGCCGTTCCGCTCCGACGATGCCCCGATCCCGTTCGTGCAGTACGCCCCGCAGGGCGACGGATCCCGGCTCTCGCTCACCGACTACGACTACGGCTACGGCCGCGCGCTCGCCGACGGCATCGTGCGCCCCGTCATCTTCATGGTCTACGCCGGCAAGATGCGATGGCAGACCTCGGCCGGCGAGGAGATGGAGGCCGCGCTCGGCGAGGGCAACACGAAGGACGTGACCTCGCAGGCCTGGCGCACCGCTCTCGACCCGGCCGGGGACTGGATCGCGAAGGTGCTGCGCGCCGCCGACCGGCGCCTGACCGAGGTGCGGCAGCAGATCCCGGACGCGGGCGGACTCGTCATCGCCACCGACCACGCGGCCGCGAAGTCCTACGCCCGTCAGCTGCGCGAGATCACCGGAGAGGAGGTCGCACTGATCCTCTCCGACGACGACGGTGCCTCCGAGCGGATCGACGCCTTCTCCGAGGGGGATTCGCGGTGGATGGTCGCGGTGCGCATGGTGTCGGAGGGCGTCGATGTGCCCCGTCTCGCGGTCGGCGTCTACGCGACGAGTTCCTCGACCCCGCTGTTCTTCGCGCAGGCCATCGGCCGTTTCGTGCGCTCCCGGCGCCGCGGCGAGGTGGCCTCCGTGTTCATCCCGAACGTTCCGGCGCTCATGCAGCTCGCCTCGGAGCTCGAGAAGGAGCGCAACCACGTGCTCGAGGGGCCGAAGAGCGCCGAGGAGATGTGGGATGCCGAGGCCGCACTCATGGCGGAGGCGGAACGCGGGGATCAGGCGTCGTCTGAACTGCTCGAGGAGGAGGGGTTCAAGTATCAGGCGCTCGGATCCGACGCCCACTTCGACCGCGCCGTGTTCGACGGGGCGGAGTTCGGCGGTTACGCGGAGGTCGAGACCGAGGAAGAGCTCGACTTCCTCGGGTTCCCCGGTCTGCTCGAACCGCAGGAGGTGAAGGCGCTGCTGCAGCAGCGGCAGGCGCGGCAGGCGAGGCGATCCGCGGCACGGCAGGGGATCCTCGAGCACGCACCCGAACGAGCGGAGGCTCCCGAGGCGCTGCACCGCACGCTCGGCGAGCAGCGCAAACTCCTGAGCAGCCTCGTCGGCATGTACGCCAAGGTGTCGGGGGAGCCCCACAAGGACATCCACACCGAACTGCGGCGCGTGTGCGGCGGCCCGCCGGTGGCGCAGGCGTCGGTGACGCAGCTGCAGAAGCGCATCGAGTTGCTGCGTCGTCGACTCCGCCCGTAGCAGAGGGGTTCCCTAGAATCGGTCGCGTGGGAAAGAAGAGGGGCTCGGGATCGGTTGCGGGCTCGACGCCGGCGACGGTCGCGCTGACGAAAGCGGGGATCTCGTTCGAGATCCGAAGCTATGCGCACGATCCGTCGGTGACGGACTTCGGGGGAGAGGCCGCAGCGGCACTGGGCGTCGAGGCGTCGCTCGTGTTCAAGACGCTGCTCGCGGAGGTGGATGGCGTGCTCGCTGTGGGGATCGTGCCCGTCTCGGGACGGCTCGATCTCAAGGCGCTCGCGTCGGCGCTCGGCGGCAGGCGCGCGAGCATGGCGGATCCCGCTGTCGCGGAGCGGAGAACGGGATACGTCGTCGGCGGTATCAGCCCACTGGGCCAGCGCACTCGTCTGCGCACGGTGCTCGACGAATCGGCTCTGGAGCACGACGCGGTGCTCGTATCGGGTGGGCGGAGAGGCCTCGACATCGAGCTCGCGCCGCACGATCTGGTACGCGCCACCGATGCGATCGTCGCCGTGATCTCCCGCGCGGCATGAGGTGGCGCAAACGCGGCGGTGTAAATGCGGTGGCGCGCACGCAGCAGCGCATGCCCCGGGGCGGGGCGAGGGGCGACGCGCCCGGCGAATCGATCGCAATTCGTGCGGTGACGATATCCGTGCTAAGTTATTCTCTGTTCGGCCGATGAAGGTCCGAAACGTTCGCGCGGGTGGCGGAATGGCAGACGCGCTAGCTTGAGGTGCTAGTGCCCGTATTAGGGCGTGGGGGTTCAAGTCCCCCTCCGCGCACGTGAATGAAATGGCCCCTGGCTTCGGAAAGAGACTTCCGAGCCGGGGGCCATTTGCGTTGTGCGGAGAAGACCGGGTTGTCGGGGGTTGTCGGCCCGACGAGGTTATCCGTAACCGTTGAAGCGCTGCGACGCCTGCGGATTCCGCTGCTGCCCCGCCCTCCGCTGTAGTGGCCGGCCTTCGCACTGTGAAACCGTCTGTGTCCGCCGAGACGTCCTTTGGCCGTCAGCGGCGGGGGCGGTCTCGACGGCCGGAGGCAGAGTCGACGGAGCGCGGTCTGCCGCGCCGGCCCGTGCCGCTGCCCTGGGCTACCGCTGCACCGACTCCGTGAGGATGCGCCGCTCCTCGTGCGGCAGCTGGGGTTCGATGATTCCCGCGTGAGTGAAGCAGGTTGGTGGATCCTGCGATTCCTTCGCCGTGCAGCTTGACGAGAATGCGGGGTGCCGCTTCCGTCGGTGAGTGATTGGAGTTCCGGGCGTCTCGGGGTCGCGCCGCGACGGAGGAGTGGCGCGCGACGGGGCCCGGTCTCGGCGCAGAATGCTGCTCCCGTGCCGCGACACGCCCGGGATGCGTGGCCGTGTTGCGGTGGAGGTGGGCTGAGCGTAATGTATTCCCTTGTCAGCGCGACGGAGCCGGGCCGCTAGGGTGGTCCGGTTTATTATGTTGCGCGGCGGATGCCGATCATGGTGTCTGCGTGGACAGGTTGCTGTTCGGAAGGCCGTTGGGTTGGTACGGGTGGTGTCTGGTCTTTGAGAACTCAATAGTGTGCACTTGATTGTTTTATGCCAATTATTTTGTTGCCGGCATTGATCACGGTTGTGGTTGGTGTTGGTGATGTTTTTTGGACAATGGATTGAATGTCAGTTGATGTTTGGTCTTTTTTGTCAGGTCAGACTCGTGAGCGCGGCGGCTTATTCCGTTGTCGTGTTCGCATTTGTTTTTTTACGGAGAGTTTGATCCTGGCTCAGGACGAACGCTGGCGGCGTGCTTAACACATGCAAGTCGAACGCTGAAGCTCCCTGCTTGCAGGGGGTGGATGAGTGGCGAACGGGTGAGTAACACGTGAGTAACCTGCCCCTGACTCTGGGATAAGCGCTGGAAACGGTGTCTAATACTGGATACGCGCACTGGTCGCATGGCCTGGTGCGGGAAAGATTTATCGGTTGGGGATGGACTCGCGGCCTATCAGCTGGATGGTGGGGTAATGGCTCACCATGGCGACGACGGGTAGCCGGCCTGAGAGGGTGACCGGCCACACTGGGACTGAGACACGGCCCAGACTCCTACGGGAGGCAGCAGTGGGGAATATTGCACAATGGGCGCAAGCCTGATGCAGCAACGCCGCGTGAGGGATGACGGCCTTCGGGTTGTAAACCTCTTTTGTCAGGGAAGAAGCCTTTGGGTGACGGTACCTGGAGAAAAAGCACCGGCTAACTACGTGCCAGCAGCCGCGGTAATACGTAGGGTGCAAGCGTTGTCCGGAATTATTGGGCGTAAAGAGCTCGTAGGCGGCTTGTCGCGTCTGCCGTGAAAGCCCGAGGCTCAACTTCGGGTCTGCGGTGGGTACGGGCAGGCTAGAGTGCGGTAGGGGAGATTGGAATTCCTGGTGTAGCGGTGGAATGCGCAGATATCAGGAGGAACACCGATGGCGAAGGCAGATCTCTGGGCCGTAACTGACGCTGAGGAGCGAAAGCATGGGGAGCGAACAGGATTAGATACCCTGGTAGTCCATGCCGTAAACGTTGGGAACTAGATGTAGGGCCTGTTCCACGGGTTCTGTGTCGTAGCTAACGCATTAAGTTCCCCGCCTGGGGAGTACGGCCGCAAGGCTAAAACTCAAAGGAATTGACGGGGGCCCGCACAAGCGGCGGAGCATGCGGATTAATTCGATGCAACGCGAAGAACCTTACCAAGGCTTGACATACACCAGAACGGGCCAGAAATGGTCAACTCTTTGGACACTGGTGTACAGGTGGTGCATGGTTGTCGTCAGCTCGTGTCGTGAGATGTTCGGTTAAGTCCGGCAACGAGCGCAACCCTCGTCCTATGTTGCCAGCACGTGATGGTGGGAACTCATGGGATACTGCCGTGGTCAACACGGAGGAAGGTGGGATGACGTCAAATCATCATGCCCCTTATGTCTTGGGCTTCACGCATGCTACAATGGCCGGTACAAAGGGCTGCGATGTCGTAAGGCGGAGCGAATCCCAAAAAGCCGGTCTCAGTTCGGATTGGGGTCTGCAACTCGACCCCATGAAGTCGGAGTCGCTAGTAATCGCAGATCAGCAACGCTGCGGTGAATACGTTCCCGGGCCTTGTACACACCGCCCGTCAAGTCATGAAAGTCGGTAACACCCGAAGCCGGTGGCCTAACCCCTTGTGGGAGGGAGCTGTCGAAGGTGGGACTGGTGATTAGGACTAAGTCGTAACAAGGTAGCCGTACCGGAAGGTGCGGCTGGATCACCTCCTTTCTAAGGAGCACTCACACCCTCCGGGGTGTGCAGAGAAAGCATGAACGTCACCAAACGCGTGACGCATGCTGCTCAAGGGTGGAACATAAAACAACACGGCATGCCGTGACTGTTCGTCTGTGCGAGTACGCACTGTGCCCTTTGCGGGGCGTGGTGTTGGAAAGGATGGGTGAGTGGTTCGGGGTGTCTTTGAGTGCATGCTATTGGGTCCTGGAAGCCCAGCCGGCACACACCTTCTTTGTGGGGTGTGGGTGGACTTGGTTTTCTGACCCGCGGTCATCGGACGTGTTGCCGGTGATGGTGGGATCGGCCGTACGTTGAGAACTACACAGTGGACGCGAGCATCTACGCCAGCGTCAAATTTTTCCGCGGTTCGCGGGTGCGTCTTTTTTGCTTTCGGGTGAGAAAGGGGTGCCGGTGAGTGCGGGGTTGATGGTGGTGTATTTACTTTAATTTCATTGGTCGCGCACCCGACCAAGCCGCTCTTTTGCGGGGTGGTGGGGTGTGTGTTCGAATTTAATGCTTATGTGATTTCAAGTGATCAAGAGCAAACGGTGGATGCCTTGGCATCTGGAGCCGAAGAAGGACGTAGTAATCTGCGATAAGCCTCGGGGAGCCGATAAACGGGCTGTGATTCGAGGATTTCCGAATGGGGAAACCCCGCCAGGGCGCGTGCGTACCTGGTGACTCCCGCCTGAATATATAGGGCGGGGTGAGGGAACGTGGGGAAGTGAAACATCTCAGTACCCACAGGAAGAGAAAACAATAGTGATTCCGGTAGTAGTGGCGAGCGAACCCGGATCAGGCTAAACCGGTGGTGTGTGATACCTGGCAGGGGTTGCATCACCGGGGTTGCGGGACATGCCGTGAGACGCTGCTGAGTCTCAAACGTGAGTGCGGACGTATAGGGGAACGCTTTGGAACGAGCGACCGGAGTGGGTGAGAGTCCCGTACCCGAAATGCGTACGCCGCGTGGTGTGTATCCCAAGTAGCACGGGGCCCGAGAAATCCCGTGTGAATCTGTCAGGACCACCTGATAAGCCTAAATACTCCCAGATGACCGATAGCGGACTAGTACCGTGAGGGAAAGGTGAAAAGTACCCCGGGAGGGGAGTGAAAGAGTACCTGAAACCGTTTGCTTACAAACCGTCAGAGCAGGCTTTGTTTCTGTGATGGCGTGCCTTTTGAAGAATGAGCCTGCGAGTTAGCGATACGTGGCGAGGTTAACCCGTGTGGGGAAGCCGTAGCGAAAGCGAGTCTGAATAGGGCGGTTCAGTCGCGTGTCCTAGACCCGAAGCGAAGTGATCTATCCATGGCCAGGCTGAAGCGTGTGTAAGAGCGCGTGGAGGGCCGAACCCACTTAGGTTGAAAACTGAGGGGATGAGCTGTGGATAGGGGTGAAAGGCCAATCAAACTTCGTGATAGCTGGTTCTCTCCGAAATGCATTTAGGTGCAGCGTTGCGTGTTTCTTGCCGGAGGTAGAGCTACTGGATGGCCGATGGGCCCTACAAGGTTACTGACGTCAGCTAAACTCCGAATGCCGGTAAGTGAGAGCGCAGCAGTGAGACTGTGGGGGATAAGCTTCATAGTCGAGAGGGAAACAACCCAGATCGCCAACTAAGGTCCCTAAGCGTGTGCTAAGTGGAAAAGGATGTGGAGTTGCTGTGACAACCAGGAGGTTGGCTTAGAAGCAGCCACCCTTGAAAGAGTGCGTAATAGCTCACTGGTCAAGTGATTCCGCGCCGACAATGTAACGGGGCTCAAGCACACCACCGAAGTTGCGGCAATCGGACTGAGACAAGCCTTCGTGGTTCAGTTGTCCGGTTGGGTAGGAGAGCGTCGTGTGGGCAGTGAAGCGGCGGAGTGATCCAGTCGTGGAGCCTACACGAGTGAGAATGCAGGCATGAGTAGCGAAAGACGGGTGAGAAACCCGTCCTCCGGAAGACCAAGGGTTCCAGGGTCAAGCTAATCTGCCCTGGGTAAGTCGGGACCTAAGGCGAGGCCGACAGGCGTAGTCGATGGACAACGGGTTGATATTCCCGTACCGGCGGTAAACCGTCAAAGACCTAACCAGTAGTGCTAAACAAACCAAGACCGGCATGGATCCTTCGGGTGATGTGCTGGTGGCGGCTGTGAACCCGATGCTGGGGTGGTGAGCGTGAGGTGTGACGCAGGAAGGTAGCCAGTGCCGGGCGATGGTTGTCCCGGTGTAAACATGTAGCCCGAACCTGTTTAAGAGATGGGTTCTGTGGGTGAGATGTGATGCGGACCCGTATGGGGAAGCTGGTGATCCTATGCTGCCGAGAAAAGCATCGACGTGAGGTTTGCTGTTGCCCGTACCCCAAACCGACTCAGGTGGTCAGGTAGAGAATACTCAGGAGATCGAGAAAATCATGGTGAAGGAACTCGGCAAAATGCCCCCGTAACTTCGGGAGAAGGGGGGCCACCCGCTTATTAGGACTTGCTCCGAAAGGGTGTGGTGGCCGCAGAGACCAGTGGGAAGCGACTGTTTACTAAAAACACAGGTCCGTGCCAACACGCAAGTGGATGTATACGGACTGACGCCTGCCCGGTGCTGGAAGGTTAAGAGGAGAGGTTAGACCTTTCGGGGTCGAAGCTTTGAATTTAAGCCCCAGTAAACGCGGTGGTAACTATAACCATCCTAAGGTAGCGAAATTCCTTGTCGGGTAAGTTCCGACCTGCACGAATGGCGTAACGACTTCCCAGCTGTCTCCACCGTGAACTCGGCGAAATTGCAGTACGAGTAAAGATGCTCGTTACGCGCAGAAGGACGGAAAGACCCCGTGACCTTTACTACAGCTTGGTATTGGTGTTCGGTGTGGCTTGTGTAGGATAGGTGGGAGACTATGAAGCGGTGACGCTAGTTATCGTGGAGTCGTTGTTGAAATACCACTCTGGTCATATTGGATATCTAACTACGGACCCTGATCGGGTTCTGGGACAGTGCCTGGTGGGTAGTTTAACTGGGGCGGTTGCCTCCCAAAAAGTAACGGAGGCGCCCAAAGGTTCCCTCAACCTGGTTGGCAATCAGGTGGCGAGTGTAAGTGCACAAGGGAGCTTGACTGTGAGACTGACAGGTCGAGCAGGGACGAAAGTCGGGACTAGTGATCCGGCAGTGGCTTGTGGAAGCGCTGTCGCTCAACGGATAAAAGGTACCTCGGGGATAACAGGCTGATCTTGCCCAAGAGTCCATATCGACGGCATGGTTTGGCACCTCGATGTCGGCTCGTCGCATCCTGGGGCTGGAGTTGGTCCCAAGGGTTGGGCTGTTCGCCCATTAAAGCGGTACGCGAGCTGGGTTTAGAACGTCGTGAGACAGTTCGGTCCCTATCCTCTGCGCGCGTTGGAGATTTGAAAGGATCTGACCCTAGTACGAGAGGACCGGGTTGGACGGACCTCTGGTGTGCCAGTTGTTCTGCCAAGGGCATGGCTGGTTGGCTACGTTCGGGATGGATAACCGCTGAAAGCATCTAAGCGGGAAGCCGGCCTTAAGATGAGATCTCCGAGAACTTCGGTTCTGAAGGTGCCCAGGAGATGACTGGGTTGATAGGCCAGATGTGGAAGTGAGGCAACTCATGGAGCTGACTGGTACTAATACACCAACAACTTGAAAACACCCCACCCCCCAGGGGGGTGAGCATGCAAATGTAACGATGATTCGCGTCCACTTTGTGGTTCCCAACAGACGGCCCACACCCCCACACACTCGGGGTGTGTCGACATGTTGACAGAGTTACGGCGGCCATAGCGTCAGGGAAACGCCCGGACACATTCCGAACCCGGAAGCTAAGACTGACAGCGCCAATGGTACTGCGAGGGGGACCTCGTGGGAGAGTAGGACACCGCCGGACACCCATTCAGGAAAGCCCTGATGCCCCCGCCACCGCCGGCGCGCGCATCAGGGCTTTCCTCGTATCCGCTACATAAAAGCCCCGAAGGCTCGGCTGGAGACGGCTCGGCCCTCGGGGCTTTTGCGTTATAAGCGGAAGCGGAAGCGGTGACGGAAGAATCTGACGCTGCCCGCAGGCGGGCGAAGACGCGGCGCCTCAGCGCGGGCAGCCCTCGGAAGCGGGTTCCGGCAGTATCACCAGGCCCTGAGACGAGTAGGAAGACCTGGTGAGCTGCTGCAGCCACTCCCGGGAGATCGGCACTCTCGTGTCGCTGGAGAAGCTGAAGACGAGAGGAACGGCGGGGGATATCCAGAGCGACGTCGTAACCGTCTGTCGATGGCGCTGAGCGGTCCAGGTGAGGAAGAACGACTCGTTCTTCCTCACTCTCGACGTGATCACGACACGCAGGTGCTCGAGCGTGCGATCGTCGAACTCGTATTCCTGTGTCCGGCCATAGATGAGTGTTCCCACGGTCCCCTTCGTGTCGAAGCCTGAGGCTGCTCCCGCGACGCTGCGCGTCGCCCGATCCTCGGCCTGCCGACCAGTGATGGAGCGGAAAGCCGCATGCTTCCCGCCCCAAACTGTAGCGGCAGCGGCCTCACCCCTGGGGGTGTGGTTTGAACATCGCGACACCGCTAGAATTCCGCGGAATCACGCGGATTATTCGGATCGCGAGGAGGCGCCCGGCGGGTCAGCGGCCCCCTATACTCATCGTGTGAGCAAGGAACCACTGCGGCTGCGTCTGCTGAATGATTACGAGGTGGTCGTCGCCGGTCTGGCGGCGATGCTGCGACCCTTCGAGAGCCGGGTGAAAGTGGTGGAGGAGGACGTCCGCGGCGTCTCGGACCGACGCGTCGATATCACCCTCTACGACACCTTCGGGCGGTCTCGCCCTCGGCAGGGCGAACTCGAGGAGCTGGCGGCCGATCCGCACGTGGGAACCCTCGTGATCTACGCCTGGGCCGGCACCGATCTCGCGGAGGAGGCGCCGTGGGCCGCCCAGGGCTTCGCCTACCTGGACAAGTCGCTTCCCGCGGCTGAGCTCGTCAGTGGCCTCGAGCGGATCGCGGGTCGGCGTGAGGCCGAGCGCAGGCCCGCAGACGCGGTGCCGCGGCTCGCCGAACCGCAGACCTCGTGGCCCGGCAAGCAGGAGGGCCTCAGCGTTCGCGAGGCTGAGGTGGTCGCCCTGATCGTGCAGGGGCACACGAATACGGAGATCGCCGCGTCGCTCTTCCTCAGCCCGAACTCGCTGAAGTCGTACATTCGCTCGGCCTACCGCAAGATGGGGGTGGAGCGGCGGGCGCAGGCCGTGAAGTGGGGGATGGAGCACGGTATGCGCCGGTCGACCGGCGCCTGAGACCGTCTGAGGACCGATCCCGTCCTCACTCGAAGGCTTCTGCCCTCATACCCGTGATGTAGGCGGCCTGCGCGACGTGCTCGGCGGCGTCGACCGAGATGCTCACGAGTCGCGAGGCCCTGGTCACCGGTGGATCCCACTGGTCGTCGACGATCTCGTCGAGCGCGTCCGCATCGAGGGTTTCGATATACGCGATCTGCGCGTCGACGACGGCCGAGAGGTGTGCGAGCAGCAGATCCGGATCCTCGACTTCGATCGCTCTCGCTTGTTCCGGAGTGTGGCCGTACCCCATCTCGTGGGCGTCGATGCCGAGGTCGAAGCGCCGGTCGAAGCCCTGTGCGGTCCACAGCGGTTCCGTCCCGGCGAGAGCGGCGAGCTGCTCATCGATCTCTCTCGCCGCGTGCCACAGCAGCCAGGCGATCGAGTTGTCGTGGTGGGGGTGGTCGTTCAGCAGGCCCGGTGTGAGCGCGATCCGCAGGGCCTCCGCGGCGTCTCTCGGGCGTCCGGCGAGGTCGATGAGTATTCTCCGTGCATTCATATCGCTGTTCCGTCGGAGACGCTGCTCAGAGCGTGGCGACGGATCCTCCGTCCACTCGATAGTTCGAACCGGTTACGAAAGAGGCCCGGTCGGAGCACAGGAATGCGATCACGGCGGCCACCTCCTCCGGAGTGCCTCTCCGCTTCAGCTCGAGGAAGGGGCGCTCTTCGTCGAGGAAGGACCGGATGGCCTCCTCGCGTGTCGAGCCGAGTTGCTCGGCCCGACGATCCATCATCGCATCCGTCATCGGGGTGCGGATGAACGCGGGCGAGACCGTATTCACGAGCAGGCCTTCTCGGGCGTAGCTGCGGGAGAGCCCTTTCGCGAGCGCGAGCACTCCGGCCTTCGCCGCGCAGTACGGGAGCTCGTCGTCGTAGGGTTGCACGGCGTCCTCCGACGCGATGAAGACGATGCGTCCCCGCCCGCTGGCCCGCAGTTCGTCGAGGAAGGCCCTCGCGACGCGCACGGGGGCGAGCAGGTCGATGTCGAGGGTGGAGATCCAGCCGTCGTCGCCGATCTCGTGGAACTTGCCCTGGGCGCCGGTGATGCCCGCGCAGTGCACGAGCGTGTCGATGGGGCCTGCGGAGGCGGCGGCACTGCGGTGGAGCTCTGCGATGGCCTCCGGATCGGTGAGGTCCGCCGCAAAGGCGTGCAGCCGGCCTGCGGGGGCGTCGAGCTTCGACGCGGCCTCGTCGAGTTTCTCGGGGTCGCGATCGCTGAGCACGACCGTCGCTCCCTCTCTCAGGAGCTCGGCGGCCGTGCTCCATCCGATGCCCGAGTCTCCGCCGGTGACGAGGGCGGTGCGCCCCGCGATGCCGAGATCCATGTTGCTCCTTCCGCTGCGGTGTTCCGTCGAGTGCTGATGCCGGGACCGAGGATCGAGGCCCGGGTCAGCCTCCGGTCTCGCCGTCCTCCGTCGGGATGCGCCGTCGAAGGGCCTCGGGATCCGTTCCGTCGGCGTGCTCGATGGCCTCGCGCGCGGCATCGCGGCTCCCCTGCACGTTCCAGAGGAGCACTCCCGCGACGCGGTCGCCGTCGAGGTAGTACACGACTCCGCGGTCGCCGTCCCAGCGCTCGACGGTTTCGAGGGAGGAGTCGAGCGAGCCCACCGCCTCGTAGCGGTTGCCGAAGACCACCGAGTAGAAGTACGGGGTGTGATCGTAGGGTTCGTCTGCGCCGGCGAGATTGCGGCCGGCCTGGTGCCCCATCTCGACGGCGTTGTCGACGTGCTCGATGCGGCGGCGCCCCAGAATGGCGTCGGGGTAGGAGGCGATATCGCCCGCGGCGAAGATCCGAGGATCGCTCGTGCGCAGCCGATCGTCGACGAGCACCCCGTCGCCGGTGTCGAGTCCGGCTCGTTCCGCCAGTTCGATGTTCGGGGTCACTCCGACGCCGACGACGGCGGCATCGCACTCCACGACCGCTCCGGTGGAGAGGAAGAGGCGGATCGGGCCGGGTGAGTCGACCTCCGCGGCCTCGACCCTGGCGCTCGGCACCAGGGTCACGCCAGCCCGCTCGTACAGCCCCTGAAAGCGCTCCGCCAGGTCGGCAGGGAACTTCGCGCCGCCGAGCACCTCGTCGGGGAAGACCAGGGTGACCTCGGTATCGTTCTGCGCGAGGGCGGCCGCCAGCTCGGTGCCGATGAAGCTGCCGCCGATCACGGCCACCCGCCGCTGATCGCCGGAGAGCTCGCGCAGGCGTCGGTAGTCCTCGACCGAGCGAAAGTAGACGATCCGCTCGTCTTCGGGGAGCTCGAGCCTGTTGGGTGTGCCCCCGGTCGCGAGCAGCAGCTGCTCATAGCGGATCGTGAGGCCGTGCTCGGTGCGAACGGTGCGCTCGGAGCGATCGATGTCGACCGCCCGCTCTCCGGCGTGCCTGGTCGCCCCCGTATCCGCTTCGGTGTCGAGCCATGCGTCGTCGAACGCGAACGACGCGTCGGTCCACAGCTTCTTCGAGAGGGCGGGGCGGGCGACGGGCGGGGTCTCCTCCTCCGCGACGATGCCGATCGTCCCCTCGGGATCGAGCTCGCGAATGCCGCGGGCGGCGCTGTCCGAGACCATACCGCCGCCGATGATCAGATATCGGTACTCGCTGTAATCAGACATGACCTCACGGTAACGAGGTCGGCCGTGCCCGCGGCAGGGCCTTGCCAATGTACGAGTTCAGGTGCTACCCGGCGGTCGCAGGTATGGCTCCCGGGGACACGAGGCGGATCCCGATTCTCACTCAGATACCGCGCCGCCCGATCCCGAGCTGCGATCCCGCATGCCGAGCCCCGCCAGGTAGGAGCCCAGCGCGACCCCCGTGCCGATGCCGAGGCAGATCGCAGCCGCATGGGCGAAGTGGCCGAGACCGGTGCCGCCTCCCATCTCCTGCAGGATGCCGAAGAAGACCGGGATGCCGGGCAGCAGCGCGCCCGTGATGCCCATGAGCGCCAGCACCTGCTGGGGGTAGCCGGTGCGGGCCGCGATGAACGTGCTCACCACGCCGAGCACGAGCGCGGCGAAGGAACTCGCCCAGAGCACGGGCACCCCGAAGACGAGCAGCAGGGCCTGGCTCACGGCGCCCGTCACGAGGCCGAGCCCCGCGGCCGGCATCACGAGGGGCGCGCGGCCCCCGTTGGCGAAAGCGTTCGCGATCGCCCCCAGCGCGGAGAAGACGAGCACCAGGTACCAGGGCAGGCTGGGCAGCGAGTCGAGCCTGGGGTGCTCCATCCCGAGGGCTTCGCCGAGCGTGAAGGTGAAGGCGCCGCCGATGAAGATGCCGAGTGCCGCCATGCCGACGCTCGCGACGCGGGAGAGCGCCGAGATGTAGTCGGCCTCGACGGCATCGGTCACGGCCCCGATCACCTGGGGCAGGGGCAGCAGGAGCAGCCAGTTCACCGCGATCGCGACGGCGGCGCCCACGGGGTCGACGAAATCGAGCTGCACGAGCAGCGTCGCGAACGCACCCGCGGCCGAGCTCTGCACCGCGATCGTGAGCACCTTCGGCGGGCGCAGGCCGCCGAGTGTGAAACCGACGCCCGACGAGAGGATCTGCAGCGCCGCGGCCGCGACCCATGCCCGCCAGCTCACCCCGACCTGCATGCTGATGAAGAACGCGAGCATGGTCATGCCGAGCGCGACGGCCCATCCCGGGGCTGCGGTGTCGCGCAGGCGCCGGAGCTCTGCTCGAGCCTCAGCGAGGACGGGCTCGGATGCGCTGCCGGCAGCTGTGCGCCCGCAGTCGGCCTCGGGATCGCCGCCGCCCTCGGGCTCGCCGCCGTCCCGTGTGCGTCCGCCGCCGACCTCGGTGCGCGCGCCGCCGCCCTCCGCGCGCTCCGCGACCTCGACGAGCGCCTTCGAGCGGGTGCAGTCGATGAGGTCGAGGGCCCGTGCGGTTCCGGTCACCGACACCGTGGTGCCGTCGTCGAGTGCCTTCTCGATGCTCAGCATCCGGCCGAAGGCGCTGAAGTCCGCCTCTCCGAGTCCGAGTGCGCGGGCGTGCCGGGCGAGCTCCCGCGTCGTCTGCGCGCTGGTCAATCCCGACTCGAGCAGACCGTATCCGAGCTCGGAGAGCAGCTCCAACCGAGCCCGCACCTCGCTGGCGCTGAGGGGCCGCGAATCAGCGGCGGGGGCGTCCCTGTGAGGCATGCCTCGATTGTAGGGGTCGCGAGCGCCCCTACTGTGCGGCGGTCCGCGCTCGCCGTCGCGCGAGCAGCCGGGTCGCGATGAGTCCCTGCCTGGGCCCGAAGAGATAGGCGAGCGCGAAGGCCGCGCCCTGGGCGAGCACGATCATGGGCCCCGAAGCGGTGTCGAGATAGTAGCTCGCGTAGAGACCGATGAACGCGCAGGCCGCGGCGACGGTCGGGGCGAGCAGCAGCATCCGGGCGAAGCGGTCGGTCAGCAGGTAGGCGGTCGCCCCGGGGATGATGAGCATCGCGACGACGAGGATCACGCCCACCGCCTGCAGGGCGACGACCGAGGTCATGGCGAGCAGGCCGAGCAGGATCGCGCCGAGCACCCTCGGGCGGAGGCCGATCGCGTGCGCGTGGGTGGGATCGAACGCGAAGAGGGTGAAGTCGCGGCGCTTGATCACCAGCACCGCGAGCACGAGTGCGCCCAGCGCCGCGATCTGCAGCAGGTCGGCCTGGGATACCCCGAGGAGATTTCCGAAGATGATGTGCGTGAGGTCGGTCTGCGAGGGCACCACCGAGATGATCACGAGGCCGAGTGCGAACAGCGTCGTGAAGACGATCCCGATCGCCGCGTCCTCCTTCACCCGGCTCGTGTCGCGCACCGCTCCGATGAGTGCGACGGCGAGCATCCCGAACACCACGGCGCCGAGGGCGAAGGGGGCGCCGACGAGGTAGGCGAGCGCGACCCCCGGCAGCACGGCGTGCGACACGGCGTCGCCCATCAGGGACCAGCCGATGAGCACCAGCCAGCAGGAGAGCACGGCGCACACCACGGAGGCGATGAGCGCGGTGAGGAGCGCGCGGGCCATGAAGTCGTAGCCGAGCGGCTCGAGGAGGAGGTCGAGGGGGTTCATGCGCGATCCTCCCCGCCCATCACGTCGAGTCCGAACGCGAGTGCGAGCGATTCGGGCCGCAGTACCTCGCGCGGAGCGCCGTGCATGAGCACGCGGCGCATCAGCAGGATCGCCTCGTCGGCGAGCGTCGGCAGCGCGTGCAGATCGTGGGTGGAGACGAGGATCGTGCGTCCGTCGGCGGCGAGCTCGCGCAGCAGGCGGGTGATCGTCGCCTCGGAGCGCTTGTCGACGCCCGCGAACGGCTCGTCGAGCAGCAGTGTTGTGGCCCCCTGCGCGATCCCGCGGGCGACGAAGGCGCGCTTGCGCTGGCCCCCCGAGAGTCGCCCGATCTGTCGGTCGGCGTAGTCGGTGAGCTCGACGCGCTCGAGTGCGTGATCGACCGCTCGCCGGTCGTCGCGGCGGGGACGGCGCGTGATCCCGAGGCGGCCGTAGCGCCCCATCATGACGACGTCGCGCACGGAGACGGGGAAGGCCCAGTCGACGTCTTCGCTCTGCGGCACGTAGCCCACGCGGCCGGCACGGAGCGCACGTGCGGGCGGATCGCCGTCGATGAGCACCGACCCCGAGTCAGGGCGGATCATGCCCATGATCGTTTTGAACAGCGTCGACTTGCCCGAGCCGTTCATGCCGATGAGGCCGCAGACTCGACCGGAGGCGAGGGAGAAGTCGACGCCGTCGAGGGCGGTCACCTCGCCGTAGCGCACGGTGAGCCCGGAGACGCTGAGTGCGGGAGCGGTCGTGCCGGTCATGCTTCGCCCCCGTTCGGAGCGGACGCGCCGGTCGGAGTTGCTGCCCCGGTCAGAGTTGCTGCCTCGTTCGGAGCTGTTGCCTCGCCCAGCGCAGCCGCCTCGGCCGGCGCGTCAGCGTCGTTCGGCGCCTCCGCCCCCGTCAGCGCGTCGGCGATGAGCTCCGCGTCGTGGCGGATGAGCTCGAGGTAGCTCGGCACGGGCCCGTCGGGTTCGGAGAGCGAATCCACGTACAGCGTCCCGCCGAACTCCGCGTCGGTGGACTCGACGACCTGCCGCATGGTCTTGTCCGAGACCGTCGACTCGCAGAACACGGCTGGGACCTCGTTGCTCCTGACGAAGTCGATCACCGAGGCGATCCGCTGCGGGGTCGCCTGCTGCTCGGCGTTGACCGCCCAGATGTAGCGCTCGGTGAGGTCCGCGTCCCTGGCGAGGTAGGAGAAGGCGCCCTCGCAGGTGACGAGCGCGCGCTGCTGCTCGGGGAGGGACGAGAGGTCGGTCACGAGCTCCTGCTGCACGGCGACCAGCTCGGCGCTGTACGCCTCGCCGTTGGTGGCGTAGTCGGAGGCGTGCTGCGGATCGAGCTCGCTGAATGCGTCGACGATGTTGTCGACGTAGATCCGGGCGCTTTCAGGGCTCATCCAAGCGTGAGGGTTGGGAAGGCCCTCGTTCGTGTCGTCGGCGATCGGGATGGGATCGACACCCTCGCTCAGCACGCGGTGGGGCACATCGAGGTCGGCTACGAACTGCTCGAACCACGCCTCGAGGCCGAGGCCGTTATCGAGGATCAGGTCGGCCTCGGCGGCTTTGCGGATATCGCTGGGGGTGGGTTCGTACCCGTGGATCTCGGCCCCCGGCTTGGTGATCGACTCGATGCGCAGGTGATCTCCCGAGACGTTCCGGGCCATGTCCGCGAGCACCGTGAAGGTGGTGAGCACGACCGGTCGTCCGTCGTCGGCCTCCGGGCTCACGGGGGCCTCTTGACCGCACGCCGTGAGGGCCGTGGACAGCAGCAGTCCGGCGACGAGCGCGAGGGCTCCGCGCGATGCCGGGCGTGAGGGGCGGGACGACATGGATCTCCTTCGCGTGCTTCGGATCGAGCGCGGACGATGCGCCTCGATCTGGATTCGATGGTACCTCATCATAAAGTTCGACATGGCGAACTTTCAAGTTCACTTGCATCGGGATTGCGTCCGCACATGGTGAAACGCGCCGTCGCAGCGCTCTCGACGACCTGCTGTCCCTTGGGCTCGGCTTGCAATAGCACCCGCAGCCCGCAAAGGTAGAAAGGTCGAATTTGTTCGTCGAACGAGATAGGGGAACGACGATGAGCTCAACCGAGCGGCCGCGCGAGGACGGCGGGACGCAACCCGAGGCGGGGCACGAGGCCCCGTTCGACGCGGGTGCGCCGTCCTCCGCCGAGCCGGTCACCGGAGCGGCCGCCGCATTCCCCGCCGAGCCGGGGATCCCGAGCACCGTCCACCTCCCGCTCTCCGTGCACATCGCCGAGGACGACTCCGACGCGCGCATCACCGAGAAGCTGCGACGTCACGGCGTGCGCATCGGCAAGGGCATGATCTCGCCCGGCGTCTTCTGGCCGGCGCTCATCGTGATCCTGCTGGTCTCGCTCTTCGCGATCCTCGCTCCGAGTGCGGCGGACGCCGTGTTCACCGCCGTGCAGGGCTGGATCGTCGCGCACCTCGGCTGGTACTACATGATCGTCGTCGCGGTGTTCATCGGCGTGGCCGCCTTCATCGCGTTCTCCCGGCTCGGCAGGATCCGCCTCGGCCGTGACGACGATACGCCCGAGTTCGGCGTGCTGTCGTGGTTCTCGATGCTGTTCGCTGCGGGCATGGGCATCGGTCTCGTCTTCTACGGGGTGGGGGAGCCGCTCACCTACGCGACCGTGCAGCCGAAGCCCGGCTGGGAGGGGAGCGAGGGCGAGTTGGCCGGCCTCGCGATGGCGCAGACCTTCGTGCACTGGGGGCTGCACCCGTGGGCGATCTACGCGATCATCGGCCTGTCGATCGCCTACGCGATCCACAGGCGCGGGCGGCCCGTCTCGATCCGATGGGCGCTCGAGCCGCTGTTCGGCGAGCGGGTGAAGGGGTGGACCGGCGATGTGATCGACGTGCTCGCGATCTTCGGCACCGTCTTCGGCGTCGCGACCTCGCTCGGCCTCGGGGTGCAGCAGATCTCCGCGGGCATGGCCGAGATCGGGGTCGTCGATACCGTCAGCAACACGATGCTCGTGGTGCTGATCCTCGTCATCACGCTCATCGCGATGATCTCGGTGATCAGCGGTATCGGGGCCGGCATGAAGTGGCTCTCGAACATCAACCTGTCGATGGCCGGTGTGCTGCTCATCAGCGTGCTGCTGCTCGGCCCCACGCTCTTCCTGTTCCAGAACCTCACCGAGTCGATCGGCTTCTACCTCGCGAATGTCATGCAGATGACGTTCGACGTGGGCGCCTATCAGCGCGGTGAGGCCACGAGCTGGTTCTCGGACTGGACGATCTTCTACTGGGGATGGTGGATCTCGTGGTCGCCCTTCGTGGGCATCTTCATCGCGCGCATCTCTCGCGGTCGCACGGTGCGCGAGTTCATCGCGGGGGTCATGCTCGTGCCCACGATCGTCGGCATGATCTGGTTCTCGGTGATGGGCGGCGCCGGCCTCTTCCGGCAGCTGTTCGGCCAGGGCGACCTCGTCGAGGGCGGCGAGGTGCACGTCGAGAGCGCGCTGTTCAAGGTGCTCGGCGACCTGCCGCTCGGCACGATCCTCTCCGTCATCGGGATCCTGCTCGTCGCGATCTTCTTCATCACCTCGTCGGACTCCGGTTCGCTCGTGGTCGACATGCTCGCCTCGGGCGGTCACCCCAACCCGCCGACCTGGTCGCGGGTGCTCTGGTCGGTTCTCGAAGGCGTGGTGGCGATCGCCCTGCTGCTCGCGGGCGGTCTGAAATCGCTCCAGGCGGCGGCTCTCGCGACGGCGCTGCCGTTCAGCGTGGTGCTGCTGCTCATGGCCTGGGCGACGCTGCGGGCTCTGCGCATCGATGACCGGGTGCTCGAGCGGGCCGAGCGGATCGCGCGCCTGGAGCGGGTCACCGAGCACGTCTCGCACGAGCTCGCGGGCTCGATCACCGATATCCCCGAGCTCGAGACCTGGGTGGACGACCGCATCGACTACCGCCTCACCCGCACCCGCGGCGCCTTCGGGAGGCGATCGCCGGAGAAGCGCTAGGTCGATCCGTCGGCCGCCGAGGTCGAGCGCGGGGTTACACTGCTCTCACACGCGAAGACCGGCGGAAGCGAGGCGCACTGATGGGCACGGACGCAGTGATCGATGTGCGGGGGCTGACCAAGTCCTTCGGCAGATTCCGAGCCCTGAACGGCCTCGACCTGTCGGTGGAGCGGGGGAGCGTGCACGGCTTTCTCGGCCCCAACGGTGCCGGCAAGTCGACCACGATCCGCGTGCTGCTCGGTCTGCTGCGGGCCGACGGCGGCGCGGCGACCGTGCTCGGTCGCGATCCGTGGCGCGATGTGGTGGAGCTCCATCGCAGACTCGCCTACGTGCCCGGCGACGTGTCGCTGTGGCCGGGCATGACCGGGGGTGAGGCGATCGACCTGCTCGGGTCGTTGCGCGGAGGTCTGGACGAGCGCCGGCGCGCGGAACTGGTGGAGCGGTTCGAGCTCGACCCGACGAAGCGGGGGCGCCAGTACTCGAAGGGCAACCGGCAGAAGGTCGCGATCGTCGCGGCGCTCGCCTCGGACGTCGAGCTGCTGATCCTCGACGAGCCGACGAGCGGCTTGGACCCGCTCATGGAGAACGTGTTCCAGGAGGTGATCGGCGAGGCCAGGGCGCGCGGCGCGTCCGTGCTGCTGTCGAGCCACATCCTCGCGGAGGTCGAGTCGCTCGCCGACCGGCTCTCGATCATCAGGGACGGGAGGATCGTGGAGACCGGCACGCTCGCCGAGCTGCAGGGCCAGGCCCGCACCTCGATCCACGCCACGCTCGAGCGCGTGCCCCGGCCGGCCGAACTCGCGTCGCTGCACGACGTGCGCCTGGACGGCAACCGGCTCACCGCGACCGCCGACGCCAATCGCGTGGGCGAGGCGATGACGCTGCTCGCGCCGTACGGGCTGGTGTCGCTCACGGTGGAGCCGCCGTCGCTGGAGTCGCTGTTCCTGCGGCTCTACGATGCAGACGCTGCGAGCGCCTGATGGGCGCCCTCGCCGGGGCCGCGCCTCTGCTGCGCGCGTCCCTGAAGCACGAGGGGCGCGGCTTCGCGCCGTGGATCGTGATCGCCACCGCGCTGTCGGCCTCCTCGGTGCTCGTCTATCCGTGGGTATTCCCCGATCAGCAGGAACGCGCGGGCCTCGCCGCCGCGGTCGGCGCGAACCCCGCGCTCGGCCTGATCTTCGGGCCCGCGTTCGACCTCTCGACCGTCGACGGGTTCAACGCTTGGCGCTCCCTCGCCCTCGGCGGGTTCCTGACTGCGCTGGGCGCGATATTCGCAGTGGTGAGGGCCACTCGCGGGCAGGAGGATTCCGGGCAGGCGGAACTGCTCGCGTCCGGGGTGATGGGTCGCGCGACTCGACTCCTCGCCGGAGCGGGCCTCGCGGTCATCGGCTCGCTGCTGGTCGGCCTGATCGCCGGGGGCGTGACGGGGCTGTGCGGGGGCGACTGGCCATCCTCGATGCTGCTCGGGGCGACCTTCACCGCATCCGGGTGGATGTTCGCCGGGGTTGCGGCGGTCGCGGCGCAGCTGGGTGGCGATTCCCGCACCGCGAGCTCGATGGCCGTCGGCGTGCTCGGGGCACTGTTCGTGCTGCGCGGATTCGCGTACTCGATCGACGCCGGCGCCTGGGCGATCTGGGCGAACCCGCTGGGCTGGATGACGGAGACCCGCCCCGCGAACGGGAACCACTGGTGGCCGCTCCTCTACGCGCTCGCCT
Organism: Leucobacter tenebrionis; assembly: GCF_019884725.1. Classification (NCBI taxonomy): domain Bacteria; kingdom Bacillati; phylum Actinomycetota; class Actinomycetes; order Micrococcales; family Microbacteriaceae; genus Leucobacter; species Leucobacter tenebrionis. The sequence goes on from NZ_CP082322.1 coordinate 62,350, forward strand.
TCGCGGTCGTCGCGTTCGGGGTCGCGTTCGCGCTGCAGGCGCGCCGAGACTTCGGCCAGGGTGCCATCGCGCCCCGTCCCGGTCCCGCTCGCGGGGGAGTGCGCTCGACCTGGCGGCTGGCGCTCCGCCTGAACGCCGGCCCGATCATCACCTGGACGATCGCCTTCGCCGTGCTCGGGGTCGTGTTCGGGTACTTCGCCACCTCGATCCAGGACATCCTCGGCAAGGACAGCGCGGTCTCGCAGATCCTCGCCGCCGGGGCGACCACCCACGACGCGCTGATCTCGGCGTTCCTTGTCACGATCCTGAGCCTCGTCGGCATCCTCGCGGCGATCCCCGGGGTGCAGACCATGCTGAAGGTGCGGGGCGAGGAGATGGAGGATCGAGTCGAGCCCCTGCTGGCCGGAGCCGTCGCCCGTTCCCGCTACTACGGCGGAAACGTGCTCATCGCGCTCCTGGCTCCCGCCGCGTACGTGCTCATCGCGGGGGTCGTGATCGCATCCCTCGCGTCGAGTGCCGACATCGGCGTGCGCTTCGGCGACGCACTGCTGCAGGCGCTCGTGACGATCCCCGCCGTGTGGACCGTGGTCGCCGTGTCGGTCGCGGTGATCGGCGCGCGTCCGAAAGTGTCGCTCGCGGCCTGGGTCGGCGTGCTCGCCTCGTTCGTGCTCACTCTGCTCGGCCCGACGTTCAAGCTCTGGGATTGGGTGCTGGCGATCAGCCCGTTCTGGCACATCCCGAACGTCACCGAGACGGACGCGGACTGGTGGGGGCTCGTGTGGATCAGCCTCGTCACCCTGTTCTTCCTGCTCGTCGGGTTCGCCGGCTTCAGCCGTCGCGACCTCGCGCGGCAGTAGCTCGGCGAGTCGTTCTCCCTCCTCGCGATTTGCGCAGCGTTCTGTTCTTGATTGATAATCATTCTCATTATGGTTATCGACAATACTCGATGGGCAAGCGCCGGGCGACCGCCGACTCCGGGGGAGACCGCGCTCACGACGTCCGACACGACAGCCCTGCCCGACGCTCCGCTGCCAGACCTGCCCGACGCTCCGCTGCTCGCATTGCGCGACATCGTCGTGCGGGCGGAGGCGGACGGGCGGATCCTGCTGCGGATCCCGAAGCTCGATATCGCCGCCGGCGAGCGCGTCGTCGTCACGGGCCCCTCGGGCAGCGGGAAGTCCATGCTGCTGAGCTGCCTCTGCGGACGGTGGGCGGCGGGCTTGCGCGCCGAAGGAGAGCGTACGGCGAGCGGATCGCGGATCGGGTTCGTGCCGCAGCGCGGCCTCGATGCCCTCCACCCGCTCATTCCGCTCGGGCGGCAGCTGCGGAGCGTGACCGGCGCGAGCCCCGGGCGGATCGCCGAGGTGCTCTGCTCGGTCGGGCTCGATGATCCCGAGCTGGGGCGCAGGCGCCCCGCGGAACTCTCCGGCGGTCAGGCGCAGCGAGGCGCTCTCGCGCTTGCGCTGCTGACGCGGGCGCCGCTGATCCTCGCCGACGAACCCACCAGCGCCCTCGATCACGAATCGCGCGACCTCATGCTCGGCCTGTTGACCCGCATCGTGAACCCCGGCCAGGCACTGATCGTCGCGACCCACGACACCGTCGTCGCGGAAGCCATCGCCACACGTCACATCAGGGTGGTCGACGGACGCGTCACCGAGACCCCGGTCGGCGGGGCCCGGGATACCGGAGAACCGATCAGCGAGCACGAAGGCGCCGCGTGATGAACCCGCACGCCGCCACCGACGCATCGACCGCCGCTCCGGCCGTCGAGGTCCGCGGGGTCACCGCTTCCCATGGGCGGGGCGCCGGCTCCCGCACCGTGCTCGCCCCGACGAGCCTCACCGTTCACCGCGGCGAGTCGCTCGCCGTCGTCGGCCGATCCGGCGCGGGCAAGTCCACTCTCGCCGATATCGTGCTGGGCCTGCGAGCTCCGGCAACCGGAGCAGTCAGGGTGTCGGGGAACGAGTGGTGCGCGCCCTCGCTGCGGCCGGCGAAGCGCCTGCGTCGACTCGTGCAGGGCGTATCGCAGGATCCCGCGGCGTCCTTCGTGCCGCGCTGGTCGATCCGACGCGCCATCGAACAGGCCCTGCGCCGGCTCGCCCCCGTACCGGGCAACGGCGCCGGCGCTGCAGAGGTGGAATCACGTATCCGCCGCGCCGCCGAACTCGCCCACCTCGACCTCGAGCTGCTCGACCGCCGCCCCGCCGAGCTCTCCGGCGGACAGGCGCAGCGCGCCGCGATCGCGCGAGCGCTCGCGGTGGAGCCCGCAGTGCTCGTGGCCGACGAGCCGACCAGCGCACTCGACCCCGCGACGGCGCTCTCCGTCTCATCCGCGCTGCTCGCCGGCGTCGCGCAGGCCGGCATCGCGCTGCTCCTCGTCACCCACGATCCGGAGTTCGCCGCGCGCTGCTCCCGAACGATGACCATCGTTTCACCGACCCGACCCGAATGACACACGAACAGGACCCATCGATGCCCCTCTCCAAGCCCAGATCCCGCTCCCTCGTGCTCGCAGCGATCCCGCTCGCCGGCATCCTCGCGCTCTCCGGTTGCTTCTCCGACGGGGGCGGCGACCACCGCGGCACCGGCGACCGCATCTCCGTCGCCCACATGCAACCGCCGCGCTCGGGCCTCAGCCCGCTGAGCGACGACGCGTTCAAGCTGTCCCGCTGGTCGGCGTCCGAGACGCTCGTGGTGCTCGACGAAGCGGGCGAGGCGCTGCCCGGTCTCGCATCCGAGTGGGAGCGCGAGAACGACCTGACCTGGCGCTTCACGATCCGCGACGGGGTCACCTTCCACAACGGGCAGCCGCTCACGGCCGATTCCGTGGTGAACTCCCTGCAGCACGCCGTCGACGCGACACCCGTGCCGCGCATCCTCGACGGGGTGCAGCTGACAGTGCGGACGGAGGGCGAGCACGAGGTGCGCATCGAGACGGGCGAACCCGATCCGCTGCTGCCGCACCGCCTGTCGAGCCCGCAGCTCGCGATCTTCGACGCAGCCGCCTACACGGAGAACGGCGTGAACCCCGTCGGCACCGGCACCGGGCCGTTCGAGATCGTCGACGTCGACGGCGTCTCGGGCGCCACCCTCGACCGATACGACGACTACTGGGGCGACCCCGCGATCGCGGATGGCATCGATGTGAAGTTCGTGCCCGACGGCACGGCTCGATCCGCCGCGCTGCGCACGGGCGAGGCCGACGTCGTCGAGGCGATCCCGGCCGGCCAGGCCGCCTCGGTCGACCAGGACCTGCTCACCGAGGTGCCCATGCCGCGCACCAACACGCTCTACCTGAACACCGAGACCGGTCCGTTCGCCGACCCCGCGGTGCGCGCCGCAGCCCGCGAGGCCATCGATCGCGCTGCGATCGTCGAATCGGTGTACGAGGGCCGCGCCGACGTCGCCGAGGGCCTGCTCGGCCCGGCACTGCCGTATGCCGCGGGCTTCCGCGCCGACGCCGACTACCGCGGACTGCTCGACGGCAGGGCCGACCCCGCGGAGGTCGACGGCGTGAGGATCACGCTCGGCACATTCACCGACCGGGCGGAGCTGCCGGAGGTCGCCGTGATGCTCGAGCAGCAGCTCGAAGCCGCCGGCTTCGACGTGCAGCAGGACGTGCGCGAGTACCAGTACATTGAAGCCGACGCCCTCGACGGAGTCTTCGACGCCTTCATCCTGTCCCGTGCGACGGTGCTCGACTCCGGCGATCCCGTGGCATACCTCGCCTCCGATTTCACTTGCGACGGCGGCTTCTCCATCTCGCAGCTCTGCTCTTCGAAGGTCGACGAGCAGATCCGGGTCGCCTCCGAGACGGAGGCCGGCGAAGAGCGGCAGCACAGCATCATGCTCGCCGAGGCGAGCGTGCTCGGCACCGATGCCGCGATCCCGCTGCTGCACGAGCGGGTGATCCAGGGAGAGGCGCTGAGCGTGCACGAAGCAGCCCGGGACCCCCGCGAGCGGATCCTCATCACCGCCGACACGCACCTCGACGCCGAATAGGAGAGACGGGCACCGTGAGGCACAGCAACACTCTCGGACTCCTCTCCCGCGTGCTCAGCGGGGTCGTGCTGCTGCTCGTCGCCGGGGCACTGCCCTGGCTGTCGCGGTTCGACCCCGCGGCCGCGGTTCTGCGCGCCCGCTACGCGGAGCTCGAGCCGACGCCCGAGGCTCTCGCAGCGATCCGGCAGGAGCTCGGGCTCGACGGCGGGCCGCTCGCCACGAGCCTGAGATGGTGGTCGGGAGTGCTGCGAGGAGACCTCGGCACCTCCTGGGTGAGCGGCGGGGAGATCGGTCCCGGCGTGTGGCAGGCGCTCGGCACCTCCGCGACGCTGACCCTGTTCGCCGGCGTCGTCGCTCTCGCGATCGCCACGGCCCTGGTCGTCCCCGCCGCCCTGCGCGTGCTGCGGGATCAGCCGCAGCGCGGCTCGGGGCCGGTGGGCGTCGCGCTCACCGCGCTCCCGGAGTTCCTGCTCGCGAGCGCGCTGCTCGTAGTGGTGGCCGTGCAGCTGCAGTGGCTGCCCCCGTACGGGTGGACGGGGTTCGGCACCGCGATCCTGCCGGCCCTCTCCCTGGGGGTGCCCGCGGGAGGTCTGCTCGGCCGCCTGCTCTCCGACGCCGTATCGGCCGTCGCCGAGGAACGCTGGGTGAACGTCTGGCGGCTTGCGCGGGCGCCGAGGCGGGTGATCCTCGCCGGCGTGCTCCGGCGGGCTGCTGCAGCGGTCGTCGACCAGCTCGGACTCGTGTTCATCGGCCTGCTCGGCGGAGCGGTCGCGGTGGAGCAGATCTTCGCGATCCCGGGTCTCGGGCGCTATCTGCTCGGCTCGGCGAACGCACAGGATCTGCCCGCGCTGCAGGCCGGAGTGCTGCTCATGGCGCTCGCCGCCGTGCTCGTCGGCGTGGTGACGACCCTCGCGAGGCGGCTGCTGCGCGGCGGCTCGCTGCCTCCCGGGTCGCTGCCGCCTCCTCCCGAGGCGCGCGGCGACGGCCGGACGGCGCGCTGGACCGCGGTGCTGACCGCCGCGGTGCTGCTCGCGATCCTCGCGTTCGGCCTGCCGCGCGATCCGTACTCGATCCTCTATCCGCGCCTTGCGCCGCCGAGCATGGAACTCCCGTTCGGGGCGGACGCCAGCGGGCGCGATCTGCTCGCCCGCGTGGCCCACGGCACCATCGGAACACTGACCCCCGCATTCCTGATCGTGCTGCTCGCGATCGTCGTCGGGTTGCTGCTCGCCGTGCTCGGCGAGGTAGCGCGCGGGCCGGCGGAGATCGCGAACGCGACGCCGCCGATCCTCGCCGGCGTGATCATCGCCGCGTTGCTCGGCCCGTCGGTGGGCGGGGCGGCGCTCGCCGTGCTGTGGGTGACGTGGCCACCGCTGACCGCGCACGCGGCGGCGCTCATCGATGAGGCGCTGGCGCTGCCGCACGTGCGCTGGTTGCCGCTGTCAGGCGTGTCGCGGTTCGAGATTTGGACGCGGCACGTGCTGCCCGCAACCGTGCCGCCGCTGCTGCGCCACGGCATGCTGCGGCTGCCGGGCGTCGCGCTCGCGCTCGCCGCCCTCGGCTTCCTCGGCCTCGGTGCGCAGCCGCCGCTGCCCGAGTGGGGGCTGCTGCTCTCCGAGGGCATCGATTACGTGGAGCGCGCGCCATGGACCACGGCCGCGCCCGCACTGGCGCTGATCCTCACCTCGGTATTCGCCGTCGCGCTCGCCGGCCTGCGGCGTGCGCGGACGCGGCATCCGCGGACATCGCGGCGTTCGCGAGCCGACCGTCACATCCATCTCTTCAGCTTGAACAGCACGTACAGCAGCACCGCGAACCCGACCATGCCGCCGACCGCGAGCGGGTAGCCCGCCGCCCAGTGCAATTCGGGCATCACGTCGAAGTTCATGCCGTACACCGCCGCGATGAGCGTCGGGGCGAAGAGGATCGCCGCCCAGCCCGAGATCTTCTTCATGTCCTCGTTCTGCCGCTGGGCCACGAGGGTCGCGTTGACGCTGAGGATCTGGGAGAGCGCGTCGCGCAGCTCGGTGGTCTCCGTGACCACGCGGGTGAGGTGATCGGAGACGTCCTGCAGGTAGGCCTGCAGGGCATCCGGGATCGCGTACTTGTCGGCGCCCTGCTGCAGCCGGTGCAGCACCCTGGTCAGCGCGGCGGTCGAGTGCAGCACATCGATCACCTCCTGACTGAGGTGGTAGATGCGCGCGGCGGCCGCCGCGTCCCCGCTGAAGACCTGGCGCTCGATCTGCTCCTTGTCGATCTGCACGCCGTCGAGCACGGGGAAGTAGCCGTCGACGATCGCGTCGAGCAGCTGATAGACCATGCCCTCGGGCCCGAGCCGCAGCAGGTGCTCGTGCTCGAGCAGGGGCGCCCCGATGCCGAGCGGGGCCTCGGGCTCCGGAGAGAACCCCGAGGGGATCTCGGTGCCGTCGACCAGTCGCCCGTCCTGGCAGACGATCACGAGCGCGCGCGGGCGCACGAGCAGATGGAACTCGCTGAACTCCACCTCCTCGCTCTCATCGATGTAGCGGGCCGAGCGCAGCACCAGGAACAGCACGTCGCCGTAGCGCTCGAGCTTGGGCCGCTGCCCGCCGTGCAGCAGGTCCTCGACCAGGAGCGGATGCAGCTGCCACGCCGACGCGAGCTCGGCGATGCTCTCGGGGGTCGGAGAAGACATCACGGTCAGCGACATGTGGGCCGGGTCCGCCTGCGTGAACGCGAGCGACTCGACGAGCGAGACGTCCCTTGAGACCTGGCGGGGGCGACCGTCGACGATGTGTCTGGTGAGGATCGGCGCCGCGGTCGTGCCGGTCGCGGCGGCAGCCCGAACCCCGCGGATGTTCCGCCGTACCGCGCGCTTCGCCCGCTGCTGTGCCATGTTCAGCCTCCTCCGCGGTGCCGTGCCCGCTCGCCCTTCCGACGTCTTCAGCCCGCTTCGCTCCGATTCGCCCTGCTTCGCTGCGACTCGCCCTGCTTCGCTTCGACTCGCCCCGACTCGCCCTGCTTCACCCCGCGAGCGCGGCGGCGATCGCCTGCGCGGCGGTCGGATGCTCGAACTCGAAACCGGAGCGCTCGAGCACCGCGGGGCGCACATCGGCATCCGCCAGCAGCAGCGACTCGGCGGCATCGCTGCCGAGCCCCAATCTTAGCGCCGGCGCCGGCGCGGGCAGCAGGTAGGGCCGGTGCAGCGCGGTGGCGAGCGCGCGGCCGATCTCGTCCGCGGAGGCGCGGGTCGGGCCGCAGAGATTGACCGGACCCTCGATGTCGGTGCCGATGAGATGCCGGATCGCCCGCACCTCGTCATCGAGCGAGATCCAGGGCCAGAGCTGCGTGCCCCGCCCGAGCGGACCGCTCAGCCCGAGACGCGCGAGGGCGATCATGGGTTTCAGCACGCCCTCCGCGTGCAGCAGCGGTGCGGTGCGCAGCAGCACGACCCTCGTGTGCCGTCCGGCGGCGAGCGCCTCGCGCTCCCACGCCCCGCACAGCTCGGCGAGGAATGTGGATCCCTGCGAGCTCGTCTCGTCGAGCGCCTCCCCGGGCCGGTCGCCGTAGTAGCCGACGGCGGAGGCGCAGAGGAACGCGGGGGCACGCGTGCCCAGCTCGCGCAGAGCCGTGGCGAGGGTGCGGGTCGGGATCAGCCGTGACTCCCGCAGGGTGCGGCGGTACGAGGCCGTCCAGGGCAGCCGGCCGATGCTCGCGCCGTTGAGGCAGATCACCGCGTCGGCGCCGTCGAGCACGGCGGGGTCGAGGTGCGCGGGCGCGGCCGTGAGCCATTCGACCTCGTGCGACCCGGCCGGCGGGCGCCGCACCAGGTGGGTGATCCGGAATCCCTCGGCCTGCAGCAACCAGGTGAGAGCACCGCCGATCAGTCCCGATCCGCCCGCGATCACCACGTGTCCGCCCATCGTCGCCCCCTGTCGTCGTGCCCGGTACGCCTGCGACAGCGGAGGAGCCACCGCTCCGGCCCACCGGCGCCGTGCTCCCGATCCTACGCCCGCCGTCACCTGAATGCGCGGGGAGGAACCGGGCGTACGCTCGGATCATGGCTACCACCGAGACCAGCGACGATACGAGCGTCGACCATCCGCGGACGGATCCCGCAGCCCCGCGTGAGCGGTCGCTCGGCGGCGGTCCGCTCGAGAGCGTCGAACTCGGCAGCTCGTTCGCGGATCGCATCCCCGAGCTCGCCCTGCCCTGGAAGGCGATGCGGCCCGAGCATCCGGCGATCCTCGCCCTGAATGAACCGCTCGCCCGCGAGCTGGGGATCGATCCAGGTTCCCTGCGAGGGGAGCGCGGCGTGCGCTGGCTGCTCGGCAACGAGCTCTCCGAGGGCAGCAGGCCCGTGGCGCAGGTCTACTCGGGGCATCAGTTCGGCGCCTACTCGCCGAGACTCGGCGACGGCCGCGCGCTGCTGCTCGGCGAGATCGTCGATGCGGCCGGGACCATGCGAGACCTGCACCTGAAGGGATCGGGCCGCACGCCGTTCGCGCGCGGCGGAGACGGCTTCGCCGCGGTCGGACCGATGCTGCGCGAGTACCTCATGGGTGAGGCCATGCACGCCCTCGGTATCCCCACGACCCGCGCGCTCACCGTCGTCGCGACGGGGCAGCGGGTCATGCGCGACGACTCGCTCGACCCGCTGCCCGGTGCCGTGCTCGCGAGGGTCGCGAGCAGCCACCTCCGCGTCGGCACCTTCCAGTACGCGCGATCCCTCGGGGACATCGAACTGCTGCGGCGCCTCGCCGACTTCGCGATCGAGCGGCACTACCCCGAGCTCGCAGCCCGAGAGCACCCCTATCTCGCGCTGCTGGAGGCTGTGATCGATGCGCAGGCGCGCCTCGTCGCCTCCTGGATGCTCGTCGGCTTCGTGCACGGCGTCATGAACACCGACAACATGACGATCTCAGGGGAGACCATCGACTACGGGCCGTGCGCGTTCATGGACGCGTACGACCCGGCGACGGTGTTCAGCTCGATCGACCATCGCGGCCGATACGCCTACGGGGCACAGCCGGCCGTCGCGGGATGGAATCTCACACGATTCGCCGAAGCCGTGCTGCCGCTGCTCTCGGACGACCCCGGCGAGGCCGAGCGGCTCGCGCTCGGGGCGCTGCAGCGCTTCGGGGGAGCCTACGACGAGGCCTGGACCGCGGGGATGCGGCGCAAGCTCGGTCTGGCGAGCGGGGACGCGGACCGGGCTGCCGGGGGCGCTGGGGCTGCTGGGGTCACTGGGACTGCTGGGGTCACTGGGGCTGCCGGGGCTGCTGAGGCCACTGGGGCTGCCGGGGGCAGCGGGGCCGCTGAGGCCGCCGGGACCGCCGATGATGAGGTCGCGCCGTCTGCCGATGATGAGTCGGTGGCCGCGCTCGCCGCGGAGCTGCTGCGCGAGTTGCACGAGCAGGGGCTGGATTACACGGGAGCGTTCCGCGCCCTCGCCGAGGCGGCCCGGGTGCGGGGCGGCCGGGGTGCCGGCGGTGTTGCTGGTGCTGGTGGCGCTGGTGCTGGCTCTGGCGGCGGTGCCGGGGGTGCGGAGCCCGAATCCTATGCGGAGCTGTTCCGAGACGGGAGGGAGCCGGGCCCCTGGTTCGAGCGCTGGCTCTCGCTCAGCCCCGATCCCGCTGCCATGGACGCGGTCAACCCGGTCTACATCCCTCGCAACCACCTCGTGGACGAGGCGCTCGTCGCGGCGACGGACGGGGATCTCGCCCCCTTCGAGGAGCTGCTCGATGCTGTGACGAGGCCGTACGCGGTGCGGCCCGGTCTCGAGCGGTATGCGGCTCCCGACCCCGAGGGGCGCCGTCACATCACCTACTGCGGGACGTGAGTTCTCCCGAGCATCGCCGCCGCTCCGCGCCGGTCCTGCAGGTTCTTCGAGTCCCCAGACTTCTGCGATGAAGATCCTTCGGCCGACGTGAATGCCTCGTCGAAGTTGATGCGGGGTTTATAAATATCCAGTTCAGGGGCTGATTTTCGTCCAAGAATGTCAGTGGTGGCTGCGAGACTGCGGTCATGCGAAATCTTCCGTTCCCCGATGGCAGCCCCCAGCTGCGCAGCCTGGGTGCGCTGGTGACAAGATATGCCGACGCGACTCGGCAGATCCGCAAGATCGAAGCGGAGCGGTTGTGGCTGCTCATCGAGATGGGGCGGCTCGCGCATGAGGAGTCGCTGCGTCTGGGGCGCCGGCCCTCCCGCAGCGACGGCGCTCCGGGCGACGATGCGGTCGGCGATGGGGGCGGCGGTGATAAGGCCGATGATGGCGGCCCCGGTGATAAGATCGGTGAGGGTGCCGTGGGTGATAGGCCCCCGGGCGGTGGAGCCCTCGGCGACGTGGCCAGTGTGAGCGGCGCGGCGGCTGAGATGAGCTACCGTACCGTGGCCGCGGAGGTGGGGTTCGCCGTGCGAACAGCGGATCGCGAGGTGATGCGCGACCTGGAGCTCGCGATGCGGCTCGACAGCGATCACCCGGTGCTGCACGAGCAGATGAGCGCGGGGCGGATCGGAGTGCCCCATGCTCGGGCGGTGGTCGATGCCGGCGGAATCATCGCGGAAGACCGGGATCGTGCCGCCTACGGAGCCGAGATGGCCGGGATCGCGGTGGAAGAGACCCCGAATCGGGTGAGACGTCTGGCGAGAGTGGTCGCTGCGAAGTACGTGCCCGAGCGTGAGGAGCGAGAACGAGTTGCGCAGCGTCTGCGTGCGCGAGTCGAAGTGGTCGACCTCGACGACGGGCTGGCGGAGTTGCGGGCGGTCATGGAGGCCGTGCATGCGCACGCGATCAAGGATCGTCTCACGAGGCAGGCCCGTTCAGTTCAGAGGCGCGAGCTGTCCTCTGCCCGAGATGCCGAAGGGCGGGCGGTGCGGGGGAGCCCTGCCGGTTGCCCGGGTGATGCCGGTCGTGCGGATGGTTCTGGTCGTGCGGCTGGTTCCGGTCCCGCGAGTAATGCCAGGAGCGCCGAAGTCGGAGCCGGCGGGGGAAGCAGCGGTGGGGACGGTGCCTCTCTGCGCGGATCCGAGGCGCGCGCAGTGGCTGGGGTGCGCCCGCTCGATCAGATCCGGGTGAGTATTCTCACCGATGAGCTGCTGCACGCGGCTCCTTCCAACGAGACTGGTGACGTTGATCTTTCCGGTGTCAGCGCCCGCATCCAGGTCACGGTCCCCGTCCTCGGCCTGTTGCCGGAGGAACAGCGCCCCGAGCATCGCACCGGTATCGCCGGGCTGCAGGGCGCGGCGATGCTCGCGGGTTGCGGGCCGATCGATACCGACACCGCGAGGTTTCTCGCGTCGATCCAGCCGACCTGGGACGCGGTGAGCTGCCACCCCGAAACCGGCGAAGTCCTGGCGGTCGACGCCTATCGGCCGAGCGAGGGCCTGCGGCGGCGGGTGTTCGCGCGTGACCAGCACTGCCGGTACCCGGGATGCCTCGTCGTTCCCCACCGTGCCGACATCGATCACGCAGTCGATGCCGCCCTCGGCGGGGCGACGGCCACCGACAACCTGCAGGTGCTGTGCCGCTACCATCACACGATCAAGCACAACACGGGAGTCGAGGCACGCATGCTCCCCGACGGCGAGATCCGCTGGGTCTCTCCGCTCGGCACGGTGATCACCGACAGGCCGCGCTCACGGGTAGCTTTCAGACCCGTGCCCCCGCATGACGAAGACCCGAGCCCACCGGGAGCCGGTCAGGCGCGTCGCGGGCGACACCCCGGTGCCTCGGCCGGGCCGAAGCCGCGAAGCCATCCAGGAGACAACGCTCGGGAGAAAGCTCGGGAGAAAGTTCGAGAGAAAGCCCTGAAGCCGGAAGAGTGTCCGTTCTGAACGCGTTCGCAGTTCTGTCCAGTACCTTGGCTGTCCGGCGCGCTCGTGAGGCGGCAAAGTGCTGCTACCGGTGGCGTCAGAGCGCGTGGCTTTCGAGCCGGTCGCGCCCTCGAAGGTATGGTGGCATAGAGAGTGCAGGTCCCGGTATGACCGGCCCGACACGCGAAGGAGCGCATCGTGGGGCTCGGGGTACGGGGAAGGCAGCGTACGTACGCCGCAGCACAGCCGGCACGAGCACAGGGAGGCATGCACCGTGACTGATTCTCAGCAGCGGTCCGCGATCGTCACCGGAGCCGCGAAGGGACTGGGAAGGGCGATCGCCCTCGAACTCGCGCGACGCGGGGAGCGGGTGGCCCTGCTCGACCTCGATGTCGAGGGCGCAGCCGAAACGGCGCGGCTGATCCGGGAAACGATCGCTGACGCGGGCACCATCGCTGACGCGGGCACGACCGCCGGCGCGAGTCCTGGTGCTGGTGTGGCGGCCGGCGCGGGCACGATCGCGGGAGTCGGAGCCGGAGCGGGGGCGGGAGCGGGCACGATCGCGGGCGCGAGTGCCGACGCCGGTGCCAGTGCCGACGCCGGTGCCAGTGCCAGTGCCGGCCCCCGACCGGTAGCAGAACCCTTCGCCGTCGATGTGAGCGACGAGGAGAGCGTGCGCGTCGCGGTGTCAGAGGTGGCGAGCCGCCTCGGCCCTCCGCTGATCCTGGTGAACAACGCGGGCGTGCTGCGCGACGACCTGCTGTTCAAGATGCCCCTCGAGAACTGGGATCTGGTGATGGACGTGCACCTGCGTGGGGCCTTCCTGATGAGCCGCGAGGTGCAGCAGCACATGGTGCAGAGCGGCTGGGGGCGCATCGTCAACATCTCGAGCACCTCCGCCCTCGGCAATGCGGGCCAGGCGAACTACTCCGCGGCGAAGGCGGGTATCCAGGGCTTCACGAAGACCCTCGCCATCGAACTCGGCCGGTTCGGGATCACCGCGAACGCGGTCGCGCCCGGCTTCACCGTGACGGACATGACGCGCACCGTGGCGGAGCGGCTCGGCATCAGCTTCGACGAACTCGTCGAACGCGAAGCGGCCGCGGTGCCCGTCCGGCGCGTCGGAGCGCCCGAGGACGTCGCGAACGCCGTGGCCTTCTTCGCGTCCGAGGCGAGCAGCTTCGTCTCCGGTCAGGTGCTCTACGTGTCCGGGGGCCCGTGCGGCTGAAGCCGGCGCCGGACGGGCACTCGGCGAGGCTAGGCGGTCTGGCCGCGGTGCTTGCCCTCCGCGATCTCCTCGACCAGCTTCGCGTTGAAGGCGGGCAGGTCGTCGGGGGTCCGGCTCGTCACGAGGCCCTGATCCACCACGACCTCCTCGTCCACCCAGGTCGCTCCCGCGTTCCGCAGATCGGTTCGCAGGCTCGGGTACGACGTCACCTTCCGTCCCTGCAGCACATCGGCGTCGGCGAGGATCCAGCCTCCGTGGCAGATCGCCCCGACCGGCTTGTGCTGCTCGAAGAAATCGCGGGTGAACGCCACCGCGTGCTCGTCCATGCGGATGTGATCTCCGTTCACGACCCCGCCCGGCAGCACCAGCGCGTCGTAGTCGCCTGCGCTGACATCCGAGGTGGCGCGGCTCACGTTGGCCTCGTGACCGTTCTTGCCCCGGATCGTGCCCGTGTTCGTCGATACGATATCGACCTCGGCCCCGTGCTCCTTCACCGCGGCGAGAGGCTCCGTCAGCTCGGAATCCTCGAACCCGTTCGTTGCGAGGATCGCTACGCGCTTTCCGCTCAGATGCGACATGGTGTTCTCCAATCTCGTGGCGTGCGTCGGACACCTCCAGTCAATCGCCTCGCCATATCGCTTTGCACCCCGTTGCGCGCACCCGTTCGATTCGCTATCTTGCGGCACCCGGTTCCTGCGCCCTGCGCTGACCGCCCGGTTCCGGCGCCCGGCGCCGGATTCCCTGCGCCCTGCGCTGACCGCCCGGCTCCTTCGCCCTGCGCCCTGCGCCGACCGCCCGGCTCCTTCGCCCTGCGTCCTGCGCTCCGCACTCCGCGCCCAACACTCAACACTCAGCGCCCAGCGCCCAGCTCCCTCGCTGCCCGGGCCTGTCGCCCTCGGGCCCCGGCGCGTAGGGTGGATCCCATGGCACGCATCATTCTCTTCGGCGGACACGGCAAGATCGCGCTCCTCGCGGAGCCGCTGCTCACGGAGCGAGGCGACTCGGTCACCGCGGTGATCCGCAATCCCGACCACGCCGACGACGTGCGCGCCACCGGAGCCGAGCCGCTCGTCGCCGACATCGAGCAACTGGACGTCGCCGAACTCGAGCGCCTGATCGCGGGGCACGACGCGGTCGTGTGGTCTGCGGGCGCCGGCGGGGGTAATCCCGAGCGCACCCGCGCGGTGGACCTCGATGCTGCGGTGCGCACCATGGACGCGGCCGAGCGCTCGGGAGTGCGGCGCTACGTGATGGTCTCGTACTTCAGGTCGTCGCGCGATCACGGCGTCGATCCGGGCGACTCGTTCTTCGCCTACGCCGAAGCCAAGGCGGCGGCCGACGAGCATCTGCGGGCGTCCTCGCTCGACTGGACCGTGCTCGGCCCGAGCAGGCTGACCCTCGATCCCGGCACCGGTCGGATCGACACGGCGGCGGATCGCTCGGGCAGCGTGCCGCGCGCCGACGTCGCAGCGGTGATCGCCGCGGTGCTGGCCGACGACAGCACCGTCGGGCGCACCATCCGCTTCAACTCGGGTGACACGCCGATCCCCGAGGCGGTGGCCGCCGCACATGCGTGACTAGGTCGGTGGCGGGCGGCGGACCTCGACCTCGCCGCCGCATCCATCGTCAGCGCGCTGCCGCCGCGGGATCCACGATGCGCGGGTCTCCCGGGTAGAATCGCTGGGATGATCCGCGGCAGAGTGCGGCGCAGGGCGCCACGAGTGGTCCCGATCCGATACGACGACGGCTTCCGGGGCGGCATCGCGATGCTGGTGTCGAGCCCGATCCTCGCCGCTCCGCTCATCGTGCTGGGACGCGCCGGGCTGCGTGAGAATCCCGGGCTCGTGCTCGCCGCGCTGTGCGCGAGCTTCACCGTCTTCTTCCTCGTTTATCTGGTCTGGACGCACCTGCTCTTCTCCCGCGCCGATCCCGACGAGGCCCTGCGGATCGCCGCCGCGCAGCACCGGCGCGGAGCCAGCCGCCTCTCGAGGGTCATCGGTCTCAAGACCGCGGAGGACTGGGGTATGACGGCCGCCCTCGTCGCACTGATGGTCTCGGTGGTCGCCGCGGTCTTCGGTGCGCGCGAGGGCGGCGACTGGATGCCGGCGCTCGTGCTCATCACGGTCGGCGCGTCGTGGGCGACCGTGGTGTACGCCTTCGCGCTGCGCTACTTCCGGCTGCACGCGGCAGGGGAGACCATCGAATTCAGGATCGTCGAGCGGCCCGACTTCACCGACTTCGTCTCGATGGCCGTGATGGTCTCGTCGGTGGGTGCGATGGCTGCGGGGGAGCCGCGCACGCGCGCGGGACTCGCCGCGGTGCGCACCCACACCTTCATCTCCTTCGCCTTCAACGCCCTCGTCGTGGCGATGGCGGTCTCGCTCATCTCGAGCCTCATCACCGCGGGCTGAGCGAGGCGACCCGGCTCGCGGTCGATCTTGCCGTAGCTCGCCGCCGTCGACGCGGCGTATGCGGGAACCCGGCCCTCGGCGGCCGATCCCGTCACTCGCTCGTGGTGGTGGTCCGCTCGAGCACGCGATCGGGCAGCACCGCGATGATGGGTCGCAGCAGACGGTACCGCCAGTCCGAGACGACGACCGGCCGCCCGCGATAGAGGCCGCGCAGCCCCTCGCGGGCGACTCGGGCGGTGTCGGCCCACGCGATGCGCGGCAGGCGCGGCAGGTGATCCTCGCCCATGCGCACGTGGAACTCGGTGTCGAGGAGGCCCGGGCACAGCGCCGTGACGCGCACCCCGCGGGTACGGTAGCGGGCGCTGAGGGATCGCGAGAGCGACACGACCGCCGCTTTAGCCGCGCCGTACGTGCCGCTCGGCGTGAACGCCGCGACGCTCGCCACGTTCAGGATCCACCCGCGGCCTCGAGCCAGCATTCCGGGGATCGCCGCGTGCGCGAGCCGCAGCGGCACCCACGAGAGCAGCTCGTGCAGGCGGCGCTCGTCGTCGATGCGGCTGACCTCGAAACCGTCGTAGACGCCGAAGCCCGCATTGCTGACGAGGATGTCGACGGGCGAGCCGGCTTCCGAGACCCGGTGGGCGACGCGCTCGAGATCCTCGCGATCCGTGAGATCCGCGGCGAGCACCTCGACGCTCACGCGGTACTCCAGGCGCAGCCGATCCGCGAGCCGTTCGAGGCGCGCCCGATCGCGCGCGACCAGCACGACATCGATGCGCCGCTTGGCGAGCTGCCTGGCGATCTCGGCGCCGAGTCCCGCCGACGCCCCGGTGATGAGTGCGCGGTATCCCATGCGCTCAGTCTCTCATCGGCGACGGCTCCGACGCGCGCTGCGAGCTCATCGGCTCCCGCCCCTGCGGCGCGAGCACCGCCGCCACCCAGGTCGTGATGGGCACCGCGAGCACGAGCCCGATGCTCCCGCAGAGGGTGCGCACGACCTCGATCGCGATGTCCTCGTGGGTGAGCAGCGAGAGCAGCGGACGATCGTAGAGATAGAGCAGGATCAGCACTCCCAGTGCCGCTCCGACGTACGCGAAGAACACAGTGTACACCGTGGAGGCGATGTGGTCGCGGCCGATCCGCATGGCGCTCGCGTAGAGTTCCCGCCGCGGCATCGCGGGGGCGGCGGCCCGCAGCTCCCAGACCGACGACGCCTGCGTGATCGTGACGTCGTTGAGGATCCCGAGCCCGGCGACGATCACCGAGCAGCTGAGCAGCCCGCGGAAGTCGATGTGCTGCACCATGCCCGCGAGCACGCCCGAGGCTTCGTCCCCGATGCCGCTGAGGCGCGTCGCCTGCATGGCGAGCAGCGACACTCCGGCCATGATCGCGATGCCGCAGAGCGTGCCGATGAGCGCCGAGGTCGTGCGCATGTTGAAGCCGTGCACCAGGTAGAGGATCACGAACATGATCGCGCTCGCGGCGACGACTCCCACGAGCAGACCGGGCGCGCCGGTCACGAGCGCAGGCAGCAGGAAGGCGAGGATCACGGCCGCGCTGATCCCGAGCGCGAGCAGCGCCAGCAGGCCGCGGAGCCGGCCGACCGCGATCACCACGGCGGCGAAGACCAGGGCGAGGATCGCGAGGGGCAGCCCGCGGAAGACTCCCGACACGCTGTAATCGTTGTTCAGCTCGTAGCGCGACCCCGCCTCCTGACCGGCGTGCGCCAGGAGCTCGAGGCGGTCTCCCGGTTGCAGGTCGGCGCGGGTGATAGCGCCGCGGACGGGGAGGTCGATGACCCGTCCGGCGTCATCCCCGGTCCTCAGGCCGATGGCGAGGGTCACGCACCCGTCGGAGTGGGCTTGGGTCTGGGCCTGGGCCTGAGTCTGGGCCTGGGGCTGGGGCTGAGGTGGGGCCTGTGCCTGTGCCTGTGCCTGTGGCTGAGGTTTTGCTTGTGCGGGCAGTTCGCAGCCCTCCGAGAGGCTCAGCAGCTCGCCCGTCTCGAACGTGGTGTCGGCGGCGACGAAGGGGGTTCGCTCCGCCACCCGACTCACCTCCGCGTAGTCGGGCCAGAGCGCCGCGAGCCCCCCGGCGGTGACCGCGGCGATCAGCGCGAGGAGCGCGGCGATCGCGAGCTTCGTAGGAGTAATGATTCTCATTACGTTTAGAGTAGCGTGCTCACGCCGCTCGGCGTCATCTTCGCGTCCGTGTCTGAGGGGACGGCTACCCTGGGAGCATGAGCAGCGAGACCGACGACCCCGTGACGCCCGTGACCCCCGAGCCCTCGGCAGCCTCGGCAGCCTCGGCAGCCTCAGATGCCTCAGATGCCTCAGATGTCTC
This sequence comes from Leucobacter tenebrionis, assembly GCF_019884725.1. Lineage (NCBI taxonomy): Bacteria > Bacillati > Actinomycetota > Actinomycetes > Micrococcales > Microbacteriaceae > Leucobacter > Leucobacter tenebrionis. The sequence goes on from NZ_CP082322.1 coordinate 80,128, forward strand.
AGATGCCTCAGAGGCTTTCGGGGGCGCCGAAGTCTCCGAGGCCCCCGGAGCCTCCGGGGCCGGCCTCTCCGAGACTGCCCGGGTCGCGCGCGACCTCATCCGTATCGACACCACCAACCGCGGCGGTGGCGACGCCGAGCCCGAGCGACCCGCCGCCGACTACGTCGCCGCCTATCTGCGCGACCTCGGCCTCGAGCCCGAGATCTTCGAGTCGGCACCGGGGCGCGCGAGCGTGGTCGCGCGGGTGCCCGGCACCGACCCGGCGCTGCCGGCGATGGTGCTGCACGGCCATCTCGACGTGGTGCCCGCCGACGCGGCTAACTGGAGCGTCAATCCCTTCGCCGGCGTGGTGAGGGACGGCATGCTGTGGGGACGCGGCGCGGTCGATATGAAGGACATGGACGCGATGATGCTCACCGCTGTGGCCGAGCTGCTGCGCGCGGGGGAGCGGCCCCGCCGAGAGATCGTCCTCGCGTTCTTCGCCGACGAGGAGAACGGCGGCGTCTACGGCTCGCACTACCTGGTCGAGCACCACCCCGAGCTCTTCGCCGGCGCCACCACGGCCGTCAGCGAGGTCGGCGGGTACTCCATCGACGTCGAGGGTACGCGCGCCTACCTCATCCAGACCGGGGAGAAAGCGCTCGACTGGATCCGGCTTCGCGCCCGGGGCACGGCGGCACACGGATCTCGCGTCTGGCACGACAACGCGATCACCCGGCTCGCCGAGGCCATCGCGGCGCTGGGGCGTCACGAGTGGCCCATCGCGCTCTGCGACACCACGCGCGAGCTGATCGATCACCTCGCGGCGATCCTCGGCGAGGATCCGCAGCAGGTCGCCCCCGACGAGCTGGTGCTGCGGCTCGGCAAGGGCGGCGGTTTCATTCAGGCGAGCCTGCGCAACACGAGCAACCCGACGGTGCTCACCGCCGGATACAAGCACAACGTCATTCCCGACACGGCCGAGGCGCTCGTCGACGTGCGCTCGCTGCCGACCCAGCAGGGCGAGGTGCTCGCCGAGGTGCAGCGCATCGTCGGCCCCGATATCGAGATCGAGACCGTGCACAGCGACATCGGTCTCGAAGTGCCGTTCGGAGGCGAGCTCGTCGACGCCATGACCGAGAGCCTGCGCCGCGCCGATCCCGAGGCGCGCGTGCTGCCCTATCTGCTGTCGGGCGGCACCGACAACAAGGCTCTTTCGCGGCTCGGCATCACTGGCTACGGCTTCGTGCCGCTCCGCCTGCCTGCCGGCCTCGACTTCCCGGGCATGTTCCACGGCGTCGACGAGCGCGTGCCGCTCGACGCACTCGACTTCGGGCATAGCGTGCTCGTCGACCTGCTGCGCACGTACTGATCGACGGTGCACGTTGCGACCGGCCTCGCCGTCGAGCGCAGATCTGCTGCGCACGTACTGATCGACGCCCTGGATCTCGCCCGGGGGCGGATCCTGCGGCTCGCCGGCTGTCAGCCGGGCCGTCGGGGGACTGGGCTATCCTTGACGGCGGCCCGAAAGGGCCGCACGCGTTCATCCGCCACGAAAGGACATGATGAGCTTCTTCGACGCGATCCTGCTCGGAATTCTGCAGGGCCTCACGGAGTTCCTGCCGATCTCGTCGAGCGCCCACCTGCGCATCGCGAGCGAGCTGCTCGGCATCGGCGACGCCGGGGCCGCCTTCACCGCGATCACGCAGATCGGTACGGAGGCGGCGGTCATCGTGTTCTTCTGGCGCGACATCGTGCGCATCATCGGTAACTGGTTCCGATCCCTCGCCGGCCGCGTGCCGCGCAACGACCCCGACGCGCTGATGGGGTGGTGGATCATCCTCGGGTCGATCCCGATCGTGGTGCTCGGCCTCCTGTTCGAGGACGCGATCGACACGACCCTGCGCTCGCTGTGGTTCACCGCGACGATGCTCATCGTCTTCGGCCTGCTGCTCGGCCTCGCCGACTGGGCGGGCCGCAAGACCCGTCCGCTCGAGAAGCTCACCTGGAAGCACGGCCTGATCTACGGCTTGGCGCAGTCTCTCGCGCTGATCCCCGGCGTCTCCCGGTCTGGCGGCACGATCACGGCCGGCCTGTTCATGGGGTACAAGCGCGAGGCGGCGGCGCGCTACTCCTTCCTGCTCGCGATCCCCGCGGTCCTCGGATCCGGGTTCTACAAGCTCTTCAAGGAGGTGAGCGAGCCGAGCGGCGGCGCTCCGATGTCGATGACTCTCGTGGCGACCGCCATCGCCTTCGTCGTCGCGATCTTCGTGATCAAGTTCTTCATGGGGTACATCTCGAAGCGCAGCTTCATGCCGTTCGTGATCTACCGCCTCGCGCTCGGTGCACTGCTCTTCGTACTGCTCGGCACCGGTCTGCTCGACGCCGAGGGGGGCGCCGTCGCCGCTCAGGCCATCGATCCCTCGACGACGGGAGCGCTCCGATGAGAACCTGGACGCCGCCCGAACTGCCCGAGCTGCCCGGCACGGGCCTCACCCCGAAGCTGTTCAACACCGCGACGGAGCGCTTCGAGTACCCCGCGATCTCCGAGGGGCGCGCCCTCCTCTACGTCTGCGGCATCACCCCCTACGACGCCACGCACCTCGGCCACGCGTTCACATACCTCGCGTTCGACATCATGCAGCGAGCGTGGCGCGACGCCGGCATCGAGACCACCTACGCGCAGAACATCACCGATGTCGACGATCCGCTGCTCGAGCGGGCCGAAGCCACCGGCGTCGACTGGCGCGCCCTGGCGGACGAACAGATCGGGCTGTTCCGATCCGACATGTACCGCATGGGGATGATCCCGCCCGAGCACTACATCGCCGTGACCGAGCAGATCGATGAGATCGCCGCCGCCGTGCGCGAACTCTCCGAGCGCGGCCTCGCCTACTCGGTGCCGACGCCCGACGCCGACGGCGACGACATCTACTTCGACACCGACGCCGCCGAGCGCGAGTCGCAGTGGCGACTCGGCGACGTCGCGCCCTACGATCACGGCACGATGCTGCGGTTCAGCGCCGAGCGCGGCGGCGACCCGCAGCGCCCGGGCAAGCGCAACCCGCTCGACCCGCTGCTGTGGCGCGCCGCACGTGCGGGCGAGCCGAGCTGGGAGAGCGCGGTGGGCGAGGGGCGCCCCGGCTGGCACATCGAGTGCTCGGTGATCGCGACCGGCGCCCTCGGCGGTGCCTTCACGGTGCAGGGCGGCGGGACCGACCTCGTCTTCCCGCATCACGAGTTCACCGCGGCGCACGCGACGGCGATCTCGGGCACGCCGCTCGCGCACGCCTACTGCCATGCCGGGCTGGTCTCCTACCAGGGGCACAAGATGTCGAAGTCGCGCGGCAACCTCGTCTTCGTGTCGAAACTGCTCGACGGCACGCACGGCGCGTGCGCCGGCATTCCCGCCGACCCCTCCGCGATCCGCCTCGGGCTGCTCGCCCACCACTACCGCTCGGAGTGGGAGTGGCACGACTCCGATCTCGAGACCGCGAACCGCAGGCTCGAGGGGTGGCGCGAGGGGCTGCGTCGCGGCAGCTCGGACCCGGCGTCATCGGCCGCGGTGCTGCAGCAGCTGCGCGCCGCGCTCGCGAACGACCTCGACACGCCGGTGATGCTCGCCACCCTCGACGCCGCCCTCGACCGCGGGGTCGACGATCCCGAACTCGTGGCGGACGCCGTCCAGGCGCTGCTCGGCGTCAAGCTGTAGCGAGGAGAGCCGAGCCCGCTCGAGCCGAGGGTCAGCTCTTCCCCGACTCCGGGGGCGTCTCAGACGAACCGTCGTCGCCGGGATCGCCGTCGCCTGAATCAGGCTGCCCGGAGGTGTCGGGTCCAGGCTGCCCTGCTGTGTCGGGTCCAGGCTGCCCGGCGGTGTCGGGTCCAGGCTGCCCTGCTGTGTCGGATCCAGGCTGCCCTGCTGTGTCGGATCCAGCCCGCTCGGCTGCGTCGGATCCACTCCGCCCGGCTGCGTCAGCCTCAGCCCGCCCGTCAGCTCCGGCCCGCCCGTCAGCTCCGGCCCGTCCGTCAGTGTCGTCCCGGGGGCGCAGATCCGCGCCGCCCGTTCCGCCCTCGAGGAACTTCTCGAACTCGAGGGCGATCGCGTCTCCGGTGGCCTCGGCGGCCAGCGCCTCGTCGCGCGATTCCTCGAGGCCGCGGATGTAGCGGGACATGTCCTCGTCTGCGGCGGCGATGCGGTTGATGTTCGCCTCCCACTCGTTGGCCTGCACCAGCAGATCGCCGCGCGGAATCACGATGTCGAGCAGCTCCTCGAGCTTGTCGAGCAGGGCGAGCGTCGCCTTGGGGGACGGCGTGCTGTGCACGTAGTGCGGCACCTGCGCCCAGAGGGAGATCGCGGCTATGCCGGCCTGGGCGAGCGCGAGGTCGACGACGGTGGCGATGCCCGCCGGCCCCTCGTAGCTGCTGCGCACGGCGCCCGTCTCGGCGCGGCGCTCGGCGCTCTCGGTCGAGACGGAGACGGCGATGGGCCTGGAGTGCGGGGCATCCGAGAACATCGAGCCGAGGATGATGACGGTATCGATGCTCCAGACGTCCACCAGCTCGACGATCTCGTCGGCGAAGTTCTGCCAGTCGCGCGCGGGTTCGACGCCCGCGAGCAGGAAGAGGTCGGTGACGGGGGTGCCGTCGATGCGGCGCAGCGTCTCCTCGCCGGGGCGGGGAGGCGGCGGCTGCTCGCCCGGGCGCTGCACCGTGCCGTAGAGGCGGGTGTCGGGCCACTCGAGCACGCGGTTGCCCTCGGAGTCGAAGAGCAGCTTCGGGCGGTGCACCTGGAAGTCGACGTACCCCTCCGAGCTGATGACGTGCAGCACCTCGGCATCGATGAGCCCGCCGAGATGCTGCAGCACCTCGGTGGTGGCGTCGCCCGCATCGCTCCAGCCCTGGAAAGCGACGATGAGCACGCGGGGCTGCGGGAAGGCGGTCTCAGACATGCCTTCCAGGATATCCGGCGCTCAGCGGGGAGAGTGCCGGGCGCGGCTAGACTTGACCGGATGAGCGCTCCTATCGGAAAAGAAGCACCCGCTGCCGTGCTGTGGGACATGGACGGCACCGTCATCGATTCGGAGCCGCTGTGGCTCGAGGCGGAGCTCGCGATGCTCGCTCGGTACGGCATCGAGCTGACCGCGGAGGTGCGGGATCGCCTGATCGGTTCGGGACTGCGCCGCGCCGCGGGGGTCTTCCAGGAGCTGGGTGTGCCGATGGGCGTCGACGAGATCATCGCCGAGTGGGAGGCCGGTGTGATCGCGGGCCTGCGCGAGGCGGGGCCGCAGTGGCGCCCCGGGGCGGTCGAGCTGCTCGAATCGCTCGCGGCCGCGGGGATCCCCTGCGGGCTGGTGACGATGGCCGTGCGCTCCATCGCCGACGCCGTGGTCTCGATGCTTCCCGAGGGTGTCTTCCGGGGCATCGTCGCGGGAGACGAGGTGGCTCGGGAGAAACCGGATCCGGACCCTTACCTGCGCGGTGCAGCCATGCTCGGCGTGCCCATCGAGCGCTGCCTCGCGATCGAGGACTCGTTCACCGGCCTCGCGGCGGCCCACGCCTCCGGTGCGGTCGCCATCGGCGTGCCCAACCTGCTCGACCTGGGGGGTGCGACGGCGCACGAGATCTGGCCGACGCTGGCCGGGATCGACGCGGATAGACTTTCCGAGCGCTTCCGCGCCCTGCGGAACGAGAACGGAGCGGACACGAGTGTTGCGGGCGGAGCAGAGATGAGTGCGGCAGACGGTGCGGAGACGAGCAGCGCAGAACCCGGGCCCGCGGCGCGCGGCCCTCTGGGCTACGGCGACCGCGTGCAGCTCACCGGCCCCAAGGGCCGCCTCAACACCATCACCCTCATCCCCGGGGGCGAGTTCCACAGCCACCGGGGCATGATCCGGCACGAGGAGATCGTGGGTCTCCCCGACGCGTCGGTCGTCGTGAACAGCAGCGGCGAGGAGTACCTCGCGCTGCGTCCGCTGCTCTCCGACTTCGTGATGTCGATGCCGCGGGGCGCGGCGATCGTCTATCCGAAGGACGCGGCGCAGATCCTGTCCCTCGCAGACATCTTCCCCGGCGCGCGCGTGGTGGAGGCCGGTGTCGGCTCGGGCGCGCTGTCGCTGCATCTGCTGCGGGGGATCGGCCGGGAGGGCCGCCTGTTCTCATTCGAGCGGCGCGAGGAGTTCGCCGATGTCGCGCGCGGCAACGTCGCGGCATTCTCGGGCGGCGCCCCCGAGAACTGGACGGTCACGGTCGGCGACCTGCAGGAGACGCTGCCGTCGACCTGCGAGGACGGCAGCGTCGATCGTGTCGTGCTCGACATGCTCGCCCCGTGGGAGTGCGTCGACGTCGCCGCCGGCGCGCTCGCGCCCGGCGGTGTGCTCATCTGCTACGTCGCCACGGTGACCCAGCTCTCGCGCACCGCCGAGCAGATTCGCCGCAGCGGCCTCTTCACGCATCCCCAGTCGTCGGAGACCATGGTTCGCGGCTGGCACGTCGAGGGGCTCGCGGTGCGACCCGACCATCGCATGGTGGCGCACACCGGATTCCTCATCACCGCGCGCAGGCTCGCACCGGGCGCCAGGCTGCCCGAGCTCAAGCGCCGCGCCTCGAAGAGCGAGTTCACGGACGAGGATCTCGCCAGCTGGCTGCCCGACATGGGCGATCAGGGCGACCCGAACGCGTGGACACCCGAGGCGGTCGGCGAGCGCAGCAAGAGCGATAAGGTGCTGCGCAAGAAGGCGCGCGAGGCCCAGCAGTTCGCTCGCGAGCGCGGTGCCGAGGCCGAGTAGGCCGTCTTGCTCCGCAACCCCCGCCCTTCGGCGAGCGTCGAGCACGAAGCGCGATAGGATAGCGGGGTTCAGTTCGGCCCGCGCGGGCCAGAATCGGCTTCTCCGAGAGGTGCACATGCTTCGTCGACTCGTTCCCGCCACCGCAGCAGCAGCGCTGCTCCTCGTCGGGGTCACAGGCTGCGGCGCGCAGCAGGCCGCGGCGGCGGACTGCGAGCCGGCTCTCCAGCCCGGTGCGCTGAGCGACACCGTGCGGGTGACCGGAAGCTTCGGGGAGGCTCCCGAGGTCTCGGTTCCCGACGACATCGACGCGCTCTCCTCGCAGCGGACCGTCGTCGAGCGCGCCGGGGATCGCGACCGCGCCGTCGGAGACCAGGCGCTCGTGGGCGTCAACATGGCGTTCTTCGACGCGGCGAGCGGCAAGCCGCTCTACCAGAGCCCCGCGTTCGCGGACTCGGCTCAGTCGGCGGAGTTCCTGCTCGTGTCGCAGGACGCGCCGAACCCGCTGAGCGACTCGCTGCGCTGCAGCGCACCGGGCGACCGCCTGGTGGTCGCGCTCTCGCCCGAGGACGGCGCTCCGTTCGCGACGCAGCTCGGCGGAGATCCGAACGCCGCCCTCGTGGGCGTGATCGACGTCGTGTCCGCCAGCCCGCTCGCGGCTCAGGGCGCTGCTCGGGGCCTGCCGAACGGCTACCCCGCGGTCGTCACCGACCACGAGGGCCGGCCGGGGATCGTGCTGCCCCCGCGGAACGCGCCTGCGGGCACCTCCTCGGCGGTGCGGATCGAGGGCGACGGCGCTGAGGTCGAGGCCGACGACAGCGTGATCGCCCAGGTGCTCTCCGTCGGTTGGGACGGCACCGTGCAGACCAACAGCTGGAACACGGGCGTCATGGGCCTCGGCAACGAGGAGCAGATCGCTCAGTCGGGCTTCACGTTCCGCAGCGAGCTGACGGGCAAGAAGGTCGGGTCGCAGGTCGTCGTCGTCGAGAACGAGTCGGACAGCGACGCGAAGGTCGTGGTCGTCGACATCCTCGGGGTCGGCTGAGGCGCGGGTGAGCGGTCGCGTTCCCGGCGAGCAGCGCGTCTTCAGCCTCGTTCTCGCCCTCGTCGTGAGCCCGGCCGGGCTCACGAAGCAGGAACTGCTGTCGTCGGTGCACGGGTACGCCGACCGCGCCCGATCCGCGTCCGATCGGGCCGCGCTCGACCGCCAGTTCGAGCGTGACAAGGAGCAGCTGCGCGAACTCGGCATTCAGATCGAAACCCTCGACTCTCCGACGGAGCCGGGCAACAACCAGCTCACCCGCTACCGCATCTCGAAGGATCAGCTCGAGTTCCCGAGCGAACTGCGCTTCGACGAGCGCGAGCTCATGCTGCTGCGCCTCGCGGCGCTCGCCTGGCGAGAGGGCAGCTTGAGCGTCGAGTCGCGCCGCGCAGCCATGAGGCTCGAAGCCCTGGGCGCCGGACTCGACGTGCAGCACCTCGGTGTCGCGCCGAGCCTCGGCACGGCCGAGCCCGCGGCCGCCCCGCTGCAGCGCGCGATCGACGGCGGCCGCACGGTGCGCTTCGACTACGCCGTGCCGGGGCGAGGGGCGCCGCTCGAGCGGCGAGCGGCGCCCCTGCGACTGCACCGGCTCGACGGACGCTGGCACCTCGTGGCGTGGGATCTCGACAGGGACGCGGATCGCACGTTCCTGCTTTCGCGCATCGTCGGGGAGGTGCGCCTGACGAGCGAGCGCTTCGACCCCTCCCTGCGAGAGCGCGGAGACGCGGCGATCGCCGAACTGCTCGCCCTGCGCGAGAGCCGCAGAGCTGAGCTGCTCGTGCGACGCGGAAGCATCGCCGAGGCGCGCCTCGCCCCGCGCGCGCTCGAGGCGCCCCGCTCGGGCGAGGACGGCGACGCGCCCGGCTCGGAGACCGCAGGCCGAATCGCACTCGTGGTCGGCATGCTCGACCCCCACCTTCTCGCGGAGGAGATCATCGGGTACGGGGCGGAGGTCGTGGTGACGGCCCCCGAGAGCCTGCGAGACCTGGTGACCGGCGGCCTGCGGAGGATCGCGGCGGCGCACGGCGGAGCTGCCGCTCGCAGCGCACGCGCCGTGTCTGAGGGAGACGCCGATGCGTAAGAATGTGCTCGCCCCCGAGCGGGTGCTGCTGCTGCTCTCCCTGATCCCGTATCTCCGCGAGCACGGCCCGACACCCGTGCCGCAGCTCGCGGAGGCCTTCGACGTCGCCCCCGATCTGCTGCGCCGGCTCGTGCGCTTCCTCGGCACGGCGGGGGTGCCGGGCGAGACGCTGAGTTATCAGCACGAGGATCTCTTCGATATCGACTGGGACGCGCTCGAGCGAGACGACGTCGTCAGCCTCACGCGCACGGTCGCCGTCGACGATGCTCCCCGGTTCGCGCCCTCGGAGACCGCCGCCCTGATCGCGGGCCTGCAGGCGCTCACGCCGATGCTGCCCGAAGCCGACGCGCGGGTCGCGCAGCGGACCGCTGCGAAGCTGGGCGCGGCGCTGGGGGCGGGAGCCCCGACGCTGTCGGTGACGGCGGACGATCGGGATCCGCGGATCCCGATCATCGTCTCGGCGATCGACGCGGGCCGCGCGCTGGCGTTCGACTACCGCGACGCGGCCGGACGCGCCAGCTCGCGCACGGTCGATCCGCTCGTGCTCACCCAGCAGGCCGGCGCCTGGTACCTGCGCGCGCACTGCCGAGACCGTGACGCGCCGCGCAGCTTCCGCGTCGACCAGATGAGCGACGTTCGCGCGCTGGAGCTCGCGGCCGATCCGCACGACCTGCCCGCCGAGGAGGCGCGCGTCTCCTTCGATCTCGTGGCGAGCCTGCCGGCGCACCTGCTCCCGCGCATCAGGGGATTCGAGCCCGAGACGATCGGGGAGTCCCCGGAGGGGCGCGTTCGGGTGCGCATCGAGGCGTGGCACGAGGGAGCAGCGATCCGGCTCGTGCAGACCGCGCCGGGCGAGATCGTGATCGAGTCGCCCGAGCACGCCCGCGAGGCGGTGCGGGCCTGGGCCGAGCAGGCGCTCGGGGTGGGCTCTGCGGTGCATACCCCGCGCACTGGGATAAACTGAGCGAATGGCAGAAAAGGCGCGCAAGAAGCGCAATTCCGAGGGGCGCATGAGCCTCGGGGAGCACCTCGTCGAGCTCCGCAAGCGCCTCCTCATCTCGGCCATAGCGATCGTGATCGCGCTCGTCGCCGGCTGGTTCCTCTCCGACTGGGTATGGGACGTGCTCCGGCAGCCCGTCATCGATATCCAGGAGCAGCAGGGACGCAACGCTCAGATCAACTACGGCGACATCACGAGCGCCTTCGATACGAAGGTGCAGATCGCCCTGTTCATCGCGATCCTGCTCGCCTGCCCCGTCTGGCTCTACCAGATCTGGGCCTTCATCGCGCCCGGGCTCACCCGCAAGGAGAAGCTGACCGCCTTCGGCTTCCTCGGCACCGCGGTGCCGCTCTTCCTGCTCGGGGCATACGCGGGCTGGCTGGTGATCCCGAACATCGTGCGCCTGCTCACCAGTTTCGCCCCCCAAGAGGACGCCGCCTTCATCACCGCGCGCGGCTACCTGGACTTCGCGATCAAACTGCTGCTCGCGATCGGAGTGGGCTTCGTCATGCCCGTCTTCCTCGTCTTCCTCAACTTCATCGGGGTGCTGAGGGGCAAGTCGATCCTGAAGAGCTGGCGGGTCGCGCTGCTGTGCATCATCCTGTTCGCGGGGATCGCGACGCCGGCCGCCGACCTCATGAGCATGTTCCTGCTCGCCGCGCCCATCGTCGTGCTGTACTTCGGCGCGGCACTCGTCACGATCCTGCACGATCGACGGGTCGACAAGCGGCAGGCGAAGGAGCTCGCCGAGTACGGCCTCGCCGAGGAGCCGTCGACCCGACCGGGCAAGCGCGGTGCCGGAGACGCGGTGTGACCGGGGAGAGCGCCCTCGACGCGTTCGCTGCGCGTATCGGCTACCCGCTCGACGCGTTCCAGCGCTCCGCCTGCGAGCGGCTCGAAGAGGGCCGCAGCGTGCTCGTCGCGGCTCCGACCGGGTCGGGCAAGACCACGGTGGCGGAGTTCGCCGTCTACCTGGCGCGGCGCGAGCGCGACGCGCGCATCTTCTACACGGCGCCCATCAAGGCGCTCTCGAATCAGAAGTTCCACGAGCTGTGCGAGGAGTACGGCGAGGACGAGGTGGGCCTGCTCACCGGTGACGTCAACCTGCGCGGCGACGCCCCGATCGTGGTGATGACGACCGAGGTACTGCGCAACATGATCTACGCCGAAGGCGGCGAGGACAGCGGCGGTTCACGTGGCTCGCGCGCGGGTCTCGACGGTCTCGCCTTCGTCGTGCTCGACGAGGTGCACTACCTCGGCGACCGCTGGCGCGGCGCCGTGTGGGAGGAGATCATCCTGCACCTGCCGCGCGAGGTGCGGCTCGTGTCGCTCTCGGCGACGGTGTCGAACGCCGAGGAGTTCGGCGACTGGATGCACGCGGTGCGCGGCGACACCGACGTGATCCTCTCCGAGCACCGGCCGGTGCCGCTCTACCAGCACGTGCTCACGTCGAAGGCGCTGCTGCCGCTGTACGTCGGCAGAGACGGCGAGACGGCCGCGACCGCCTCGGGCGGCCGGCTCAACCCCGAGCTGCGCATGCTCGACGGGCGCGGGTACTCCCGCGGGGGCGGCCGGGGCGATCGCGACGGCGGCGGCCGGGGACACGGAGAGCGTGGTCGCGGCGGCCAGGGCCGGGATGAACGGGATCGCGGAAACGGCCGGGGCCAGCGCCGCGGCGGCCGCAGCCATGGTTACGCCGATCGCGGGCGCGCCCGCGGCGGGCCGCCCCTGCGCCGCTCGCGCCGCGTCTCCCGCGCCGACATCGCCCGGGCGCTCGACGAGACCGGCCTGCTGCCCGCGATCGTCTTCGTGTTCAGCCGCAACGGCTGCGACCAGGCCGTGCGGCAGTGCCTGTTCGAGGGCATCGCCCTGACCTCGCGCGAGGAGCGCGAGGAGATCAGGCGCATCGCGCGATCCGCCACCCGCGACATGAGCGACGAGGAGCGCCGCGTGCTCGGCGTGCGCGAGTGGGTGGCCGGCCTCGAGCGCGGCATCGCGGCGCACCACGCCGGCCTGCTCCCGACGTTCAAGACGGTGGTCGAGCAGCTGTTCCAGCGCCGTCTCGTGAAACTCGTCTTCGCCACAGAGACCCTCGCGCTCGGCATCAACATGCCCGCGCGAGCCGTGGTGATCGAGCGACTCGACAAGTTTAACGGCGAGCAGCGCGTACCGCTCACTTCGGGGGAGTACACGCAGCTCACCGGGCGGGCCGGTCGGCGCGGCATCGACACCGAGGGGCACGCGGTGGTGGTCTGGAACGACGGGGTCGATCTCGAGGCCCTCGCGCACCTCGCGGGGGCGCGGTCCTTCCCCGTGCGCTCGAGCTTCAGGCCCACTCCGAACATGGCCGTCAACCTGCTGCAACGGATGGATACCGAGCAGGTGCGCGAGACCCTCGAACTCTCGTTCGCGCAGTTCCAGGCGGATCGCGCGGTGGTCGACCAGGCCCGTGAACTGCGCGCCGAGCAGGAGTCCCTCGCGGGCTACGACGCCGCTGCCGCGCGCGCCCAGGGCGCCGATCGCAAGCGCTGGGAGGATCGCGCGCGCAAGCTGCGCCGCCGGATCGAGCGCGGTCGCAGGCAGATCGCGTCGCGCACGGGGACCATCGCCCGCACCTTCGATCGGGTGGTCGATCTGCTCTTCGACCTCGACTACCTCGAGGGCCCCGCAGACGAGCCGGAGGTCGCCCCGTGGGGCGAACTGCTGCGCCGGATCTACGGCGAGCGGGATCTGCTGGTGGCCGAGTGCCTGCGCCGAGACGCACTGCGAGGGCTCGACGCGGCGGGCCTCGCCGCGATGTGCTGCGTGCTCAGCTACGAGCCGAGGCGCGACGACGAGGGAGAGCCCAGGCTGCCTGGCGGCCGGCTCTTCGCCGACGCCCACGACCGCGTGCTCGACCTGTGGGTGGAGCTCGACGACCTCTTCGAGCGCTACCGGCTGCCGCGCAGCGAGATGCCCCATGCCGGGCTCGCCTCCGCGATGCACTCCTGGGCCTCGGGCACGCCGATCGAGGTCGTGCTCGAGCGGTCGGGGATCGGCGCCGGCGACTTCGTGCGCTGGGCGAAGCAGACCATCGACCTGCTCGATCAGATCGCGCAGGCGTGCGAGACCGCCGTGCAGACCGGGCCGGCGCACGCGCCCGCGGGGCGCGATGCTGGTGCGGGTCGCGCGGCCGGGCTCGACGAGGACCGCCTGGGCGAGCTCGCGAAGCTCGCACGGGAGGCGAAGCGCGGGGTGCGCCGCGGCATCGTCGAGGCGTCGAGCGCGTCGTGACGGGGAGGATCGTGCACCTGCCGTGGTGGGCCTCGGTGCTCGCCGCGGCCGCGGGCGGGTACCTGCTCGATGTCGCGAGCCCGGAGCTCGCGTGGTGGCCGGCGGCTTTCGCGGGTGCCGCGCTGATCCTCGCGTCTGTCTGGCAGCAGCGCTGGGCGCTCGGACTGCTGGCCGGTTTCGTCGCGGGCGCCGCGTTCTGGGGGCCCCACATCTCCTGGCTCACGCTCTACCTCGGCCCGGTGCCGTGGCTCGGCCTGTGCGCGGTGATGATCCTCTGGTTCGCACTGTTCGGGATCGCGGCCGCGGTCGCGACGCGGGGGCTCGCGCTGCTGGGCCGGAACGGGTTCCGCGCATGGTGGATAGTGCTCTGCCAGGCGGCCGCGGCGGCCGGGCTCTGGGTGCTGCGCGAGGAGGTGCAGGGGGCCTGGCCCTACGGCGGCTTCGCCTGGGGGAGGCTCGCGCACACGCAGGCCGACGGGCCGCTCGCCCAGGCGGTGTCGTGGCTGGGGTTCGCCGGGCTCTCCGGGGCGATCGCGTTCGCGGTCGCGCTTCCGGTCGCCGCGGTGTTCCTCTGCCGCCCGCGCCGGGTCGCGCTTCCGGCTCTCGCCGGTTCCCTCGTGATCCTGGTCGTTCTGGCGCTCGCCCCCGCGGCCGCTCTGCCCCAGACAGGAACGCTGCGGGTCGCGGCCGTGCAGGGCAACTCGAAGTCGGGCATCTTCGACGACCGCGAGTCGGGCGATGTGCTGCGCGACCACCTCGTGGCGACCGAGCGGCTGCTCGACGAGCTCGAGGCGGAGCGCGAGAACGTCGACGTGATCGTGTGGCCCGAGAACAGCGCCGAGTTCGGGCTGCCCGACAACCCGCTCGCATCGCAACGGATCGCGCGCCTCGCGAAGCGCGCCGACGCGCCCATCGTCGTGGGCACGGTCCTGGAGAATCCCGACGGCAGCTACACCAACAGCTCACTGGTCTGGAGCGCCGACGGTCCGGAGCCCGTGCGCTATGACAAGCGCTACCCCGTGCCCTTCGCCGAGTACATGCCCAATCGCGAGTTCTTCCACGCCCTCGCGCCCGATCTGGTCGACCTCGTGCAACTGGAGTACGCGCACGGCCGACTGCCCGCGGCCTTCGATGTGACGACGCCTGCGGGGGCCGTGCGCGCCGGTCTCGCCATCTGCTTCGACATCATCTTCGACGCGCACGCCGTCGGGATGGTCGACGAGGGTGCCGAGGTGATCTTCGCGCAGACGAACAACGCGGATTTCGGGCGCACCGACGAGAGCGCGCAGCAGCTCGCGATCGCGAGGCTGCGCGCCGTCGAGACCGGGCGCGCGCTCATCAACATCTCCACGGTCGGCACGAGCGCCGTCGTGGATCCGAGCGGACGCGATCTCGCCGCGCTCGAGCCGTTCACCGCCGACGCGATGGTCGCAGAGGTGCCGCTCGTCACAGGGAAGACTTCCGCGCTGCGCCTCGGGTCGGGCATCGCCGCGGCGTGGATGATCGCGGGCGCACTCGGGCTCGCCGCCGGAGCGCTGTCGCGGATGAGAGGGCGCCGGTGAGCGCTGCGGGGTGCTCACCTACTGCGCCGGATACACCTACTGCGAGCCGCGCCGCGCGCGCAGCAGCTGCAGGCGCTCCTCGAGCAGTTCCTCGAGCTCCTCGCGGCTGCGGCGCTCGATGAGCATGTCCCAGGGCGTGCGCTGCGAGGACTCCTTCTCCTCGAACTCCGCGCGAGCGGCCCGGCCGGCCTCGTCGTCGAGGAATCCGATCTCGCCTGTCTTCTGATCCACCCACTCGGCTGGCGGCTCGGCGTCGGCGTCGAAGAGCACGCTGAACCGCACCCCTCTGTCCGTCAGATACTCGACGGTGCGTCTGGGCGAGAGCTCGACGCCCTCCTCGCCCTGCAGACTCGTCGCGCCGATGCGCGTTCCTCTAAGCGTTCGATCAGCCATGCTGGACCTCCTCGCCGGTGGTGGACGGACGGGGCACTCGTGGTTCCGCGGGCGCCCCTGCCGTTCCTTGCAGCGTACTCGCTTCCGCCGGGTTCGCGATACCCCCTGGGAATGCCCGACACTGCGCCGGGGTGCGCTGCATCGACCACGATCCGGGCGGTGTCCGGTCGCTGCCGGTCCACTACTCTGGGAGGCACGTATTTCGAAACGACGAGGAGCACTTGTGACTCAGATTCTTGAACCGGGCAGTCTGGCCGGCCGCCGCGCGCTCGTGACGGGGTCCTCCCGCGGTATCGGCGCCGACACGGTGCGGTATTTCGCCGAGGCCGGCGCGGACGTGGTGGTCAACTTCCGAAACAAGGCTCCGCGGGCTGAGAAGCTCGCCGAGCAGTTGCGCGAGCTGGGGGTCCGAGCCCTGGTGCAGGGCGCGGATCTCACCGATCCCGAGTCGGTCGCGGCGATGATGGATGCGGTGCGCGAGGAGTTCGGCGGCCTGGACATCCTCGTGCTCAACGCCTCGGGCGGCATGGAGAGCGGCATGGAGGAGGACTACGCGCTGAAGCTGAACCGCGATGCGCAGCTCTCGGTGCTCGACGCTGCGCTGCCGCTGCTGGGCGAGGGGGCTCGCGTCGTCTTCGTGACCAGCCACCAGGCGCACTTCATCCGCACCACTCCCACGATGCCCGAGTACGAGGGCGTGGCGCTCTCGAAGCGGGCGGGTGAGGACGCGCTGCGCGAGCGGATCCCGGAGCTGGAGGAGCGCGGGATCGGCTTCACCGTGGTCTCGGGTGACATGATCGAGGGCACCGTCACCGCGACGCTGCTCAACCGGCTCAACCCCGGGGCGATCGAGGAGCGGCGCGAGCAGGCCGGCAAGCTCTACAACGTGTCCGAGTTCGCGGCCGAGGTCGCCCGGGCCGCGGTGGACCCCGTTCCCGCCGACAACACCCGTCTCGTGGGCGATACGAGCAGCTTCGGCGCAGAGGACAAGTAGTAACGCACCTGCCGGCGTCCGATAATCGAACGGTCGAATCCGACCGTCGCGACTATCGGACGCCGGCTTTTGCGTGTCCGGTTTCGGTGGTGCGACGACAGTGTTTCGATTATGTTTCGTGAAATCGGACTGTTCGGGGATTGTCAATAACTTCCGAAGAATATTTCAATCATGTGCCGCTATTCGTGAATCCTCTGCATAAAGTGCGTTGACTGATTAGTTTCACCGAAGAAACGATTGGTAAACTGAGGTCTCCAGATCCACCG
Organism: Leucobacter tenebrionis; assembly: GCF_019884725.1. Classification (NCBI taxonomy): domain Bacteria; kingdom Bacillati; phylum Actinomycetota; class Actinomycetes; order Micrococcales; family Microbacteriaceae; genus Leucobacter; species Leucobacter tenebrionis. Next base: position 96,500 of record NZ_CP082322.1, read on the forward strand.
TGGCTCACTGGGACGGCGCTGTCGCAGACCGATTCCACCGGTGGTTACGCCAGGGCCGCCGACGTCCCGCCGAGAGAAAGGACGTTGATGAGCGAGCGAGCCAAGACCCCTGCAGCACAGCCCGCGGGCTTTCCCGAGCGCGTCGGGCTCTACGACCCCGCCGACGAGCGCGACGCCTGCGGCCTCGCCTCCGTGGTCTCGCTCACGGGCGAGCCGAGCCATGAGATCGTCTCCCTCGCGCTCGAGGCGCTCGAGCACCTCGAGCACCGAGGCGCGGTCGGTTCCGACGCGGGCACCGGCGACGGCGCGGGCATCCTCAGCGACCTGCCCGACCGCTTCATCCGCGAGGCGCTCGGCGAGATGGACTCGACCCTGCGACTGCCCGCCGCCGGCGGCTACGCGGCCGGCCTCGCCTTCCTGCCCCAGGCGTCGACCGAGCGGCAGGCCGTGCGCTACCGCATCGGCGCGATCGCCGCCGAGGAAGGACTCTCGGTACTCGCTTGGCGTCCGGTCGCGGTGCGTCCCGAGGTGCTGGGGGAGAGCGCCCGCGCGGTGAGTCCCGCGATCGAGCAGCTGATCCTCGTTCCTCAGCAGGGCGCCTCCGAGCCGGGCGGACTCAGCGGCTACGGAACCGTGCCCTCTGCTCGGCCGCTCGACACCGACGACCTCGAGCGCCGGGCCTTCCGCACCCGCAAGCGCATCCAGCACGAGACCGGCTGCTACCTGCCCTCGCTCAGCGCGCGCACGATCGTCTACAAGGGCATGGTCACCACGCTGCAGCTGCCGGCGTTCTACCCCGAGCTGTCGGACGAGCGCTTCGAGAGCCGCTTCGCGATCGTGCACTCGCGCTACTCGACCAACACCTTCCCGTCGTGGCACCTCGCCCAGCCGCTGCGCCTCGTCGCGCACAACGGCGAGATCAACACTGTGCGCGGCAACCGCAACTGGATGCGAGCCCGCGAGGCGCAGCTCGAGAGCCCGCTGCTCGGCGACGTGCGGCAGCTCTCGCCCATCTGCTCCGAGGGCGGCAGCGACTCGGCGAGCTTCGACGAGGTGCTCGAGCTGCTGGTGCGTGCGGGGCGTTCGCTGCCGCACGCGCTCGCCATGATGGTGCCCGAGGCGTGGGAGTCCGAGACCGGTCTGCACCCCGACCTCGTGAGCTTCCTGGAGTACCACTCGCTCGTGATGGAGCCGTGGGACGGGCCTGCGGCGATGATCGCCACCGACGGCGTCGAGCTCGTCGCCACCCTCGACCGCAACGGGCTTCGCCCGGGACGCTTCCTGGTGACCGGCGACGGCATCATGGTGATCGCGAGCGAGACAGGTGTGCTCGACATCGCGCCCGGCCGTGTGATCCGCCGCGGTCGCCTGCAGCCGGGACGCATGCTCGCCGTCGACCTCGTCAGCGGCACCATCCGCGACGACGAGGCGGTGAAGGGCGAACTCGCGAACCTCGCGCCCTGGGGCGAGTGGCTCGAGGAGGGGCGGATCCGGCTCTCCGAGCAGCCCGAGCGCGAGCACCTCGTGCATCCTCCCGCGTCGATCACCCGTCGTCAGCGCACCTTCGGGTACACCGAGGAGGAGCTGCGGCTGCTGCTCACCCCGATGGCCCGCGACGGCATCGAGCCGATCGCGGCCATGGGCACCGACACGCCGATCGCGGCCCTGTCGGAGCGGCCCCGCCACATCTACGACTACTTCGTGCAGCAGTTCGCGCAGGTCACCAACCCGCCGCTCGACGCCCTCCGCGAGGAGCTCGTCACGAGCCTGGTCACGAGCATCGGTCCGCAGCAGAACCTCCTCACCCAGTCCGCCGACCACGCGCGCCAGGTGATCCTCGATTTCCCCGTCATCGACAACGACGCACTCGCCCGCATCCAGCACTTCGGCGACGACCCCGAGCGCGAGCGCGCGGTCACGATCCGCGGGCTGTACCCCGTCGACTACGACGCGAAGGGCCTCGCCGACCGCCTCGAGGCCATGTGCTGGGAGGCGAGCGCCGCGATCGAGGCCGGGGCGGAGTTCCTGATCCTGTCGGATCGCGATTCGAACAAGGATCTCGCCCCCGTGCCGTCGCTGCTCGCGATCTCCGCGGTGCACCACCACCTCATCCGCGAGGGGCAGCGCATGAGCGTCGCGCTCATCGCCGAGGCGGGCGACGTGCGCGAGGTGCACCACGTCGCCGCGCTCATCGGCTACGGCGCCGCGGCGGTCAACCCGTACCTTGCCATGGAGACCGTCGGCCTGCTCGTGCGCGACGGCTCGATCCCGGGAGTCACCGAGGAAGAAGCCGTCGCGCGGCTCATCAAGTCGCTCGGCAAGGGCATGCTCAAGGTGATGAGCAAGATGGGCATCTCGACGGTGGCTTCGTACTGCGGCGCGCAGACCTTCGAGGCGATCGGGCTGTCGCAGCAGCTCGTCGACCGCTACTTCACCGGTACCGCCTCGCGGCTCGGGGGCGTCGGCCTCGACGTGATCGCCGCCGAGGTCGCGGCCCGCCACCGCGCGGCCTACCCCGACGACCCGGCCCCGCTGGCGCACAAGAAGCTCGAAACCGGCGGCGAGTACCGCTGGCGGCGCGGCGAGGAGCCCCACCTCTTCGATCCCGAGACGATCTTCAAGCTGCAGCACGCGACCCGCACCGGCAAGCGCGAGATCTTCGCCGAGTACACGCGGCGCGTGAACGAGCAGCAGGAGCGGCTCATGACGCTGCGGGGCCTCTTCAAGTTCGCCCCGCAGCGGCCTCCGGTGCCGCTCGGCGAGGTCGAGCCGGTGAGCGAGATCGTGAAGCGCTTCGCCACGGGCGCCATGAGCTACGGCTCGATCTCGCCCGAGGCGCACCAGACGCTCGCGATCGCCATGAACCGGCTCGGCGGCAGGTCCAACACGGGCGAGGGCGGCGAGGCCGAGGAACGGCTGCTCGACCCCGAGCGGCGCAGCGCCATCAAGCAGGTGGCGTCCGGCCGCTTCGGCGTGACCTCGATGTACCTCACGCACGCCGACGAGATCCAGATCAAGCTCGCCCAGGGGGCGAAGCCGGGCGAGGGCGGTCAGCTGCCCCCGCAGAAGATGTACCCGTGGATCGCCCGCACCAGGCACGCCACCCCGGGCGTCGGCCTCATCTCGCCGCCCCCGCACCACGACATCTACTCGATCGAGGATCTGAAGCAGCTGATCTTCGACCTGAAGCGCGCGAACCCCGCCGCGCGCATCTCGACGAAGCTCGTCGCTCAGAGCGGCATCGGTCCCGTCGCCGCCGGAGTCGCCAAGGCGCTCTCCGATGTGATCCTCGTCTCGGGCCACGACGGCGGCACGGGCGCGAGCCCCATGAACTCGCTGAAGCACGCCGGCTCGCCGTGGGAGCTCGGCCTCGCCGAGGCGCAGCAGACCCTCATGCTCAACGGCCTGCGCGAGCGCGTCGTGCTGCAGGCCGACGGGCAGCTCAAGACCGGCCGGGACGTGGTCGTGGCCGCACTGCTCGGCGCCGAGGAGTTCGGCTTCGCCACGGCTCCGCTCGTCGTCTCGGGCTGCATCATGATGCGCGTCTGCCACCTCGACACCTGCCCCGTCGGCGTCGCGACGCAGAACCCCGAGCTGCGCGAGCGCTTCACCGGGCAGGCTGAGCACGTCGTCAACTTCTTCCGCTTCATCGCCGAGGAGGTGCGCGAGATCCTCGCCTCCCTCGGCTACCGCACGCTCGCCGAGGCGGTGGGCGACACCGCGGCGCTCGACGTCGACGACGCGATCCGGCACTGGAAGGCCGAGGGCCTCGACCTCACGCCGATCCTGCGCGGCCCCTCGTTCCCCGAGAACGAGCCGCGTCGCCACGGCCGCGAGCAGGACCACGAGCTCGGGGAGCACTTCGACCGCGGCCTCATCGAGATGGCCGCCGACGCCCTCGAGCGCCGCGAACCCGTCGTGATCGACCTGCCGATCCGCAACATCGACCGCGCCGTCGGTACGATGCTCGGCCACGAGGTCACGAAGCGCCACGGGGCAGACGGCCTCGCCCCCGAGACCATCGACATCACGCTGACAGGCTCGGCCGGGCAGTCGCTCGGCGCCTTCATCCCGGCGGGCATCACGCTGCGGCTCGTCGGCGACGCGAACGACTACGTCGGCAAGGGGCTGTCGGGCGGCGAGATCGCGATCCGGCCGCACCCGGAGGCCGGCCACGCCGCCTGGGGCAACGTGATCGCGGGCAACACCATCGGCTACGGCGCGACGGGCGGAGCGATGTGGATCGCGGGTACGGTCGGCGAGCGCTTCCTCGTGCGCGGCTCGGGCGCCACCGCGGTGGTCGAGGGCACGGGCGACCACGCACTCGAGTACTTCACCGGCGGCTTCGCGCTGATCCTCGGGCCGACGGGGCGCAACATCGGCGCGGGCATGTCGGGTGGCGAGGCGGTGATCCTCGATCTGGACCCGGCGAACGTGAACTCGGCCGAGCTCGGCTCCGGCGCGCTCACCCTCACGCCGCTCGACGACCCGCTGCGGGAGAAGGTCGTGACGCTGCTGAAGCGGCACGTCGAGCAGACCGGATCCGAGCTGGCGAGCGCGCTGCTCACCGAGATCGATACCGACCCCGAGAGCGTGTTCGCGCGGTTCACCCGCCTGATCCCGCGCGGCTACTCGCGGGTGCTCGAGATCCGCGAACGCGCGAACGAACAAGGCATCGACCCCGACGGCGAGCGGGTGTGGACCGAGATCCTGGAGGCGACCCATGGCTGATCCCCGCGGATTCCTGAAGGTGCGCGAGCGAGAGCTCGCCCCGAAGCGCCCGGTCGCGCTGCGGCTCAAGGACTGGCGGGAGGTTGTCGATCCGGCCGACCCCACCATCGTCGCGCGCCAGGCGTCGCGCTGCATGGACTGCGGCGTCGCCTTCTGCCACCAGGGCTGCCCGCTCGGCAACCTGATCCCGGAGTGGAACGACCTCGTCTACCGGGATCGCTGGCGGGAGGCCATCGACCGCCTGCACGAGACCAATAACTTCCCCGAGTTCACCGGCCGCGCCTGCCCCGCGCCCTGCGAGTCGGCGTGCGTGCTCGGCATCAACCAGCCCGCCGTCACGATCAAGCAGACCGAGAACAGCATCATCGACGAGGCCTTCGAGCGGGGCTGGGTCGTGCCGCAGCCCCCGGCCCGCCTCACGGGCAAGACTGTCGCGGTGGTCGGATCGGGCCCGGCGGGCCTCGCCGCCGCCCAGCAGCTGACCCGCGCCGGTCACACGGTCGCGGTGTACGAGCGCGACGAGCAGCCGGGAGGCCTGCTGCGGTACGGCATTCCCGAGTTCAAGCTCGAGAAGCACCTCGTGACGCGCAGGATCGAGCAGCTCAAGGCCGAGGGCACCCGGTTCCGCTGCGGCATCGAGATCGGGCGCGACATGTCGTGGAGCGAGCTGCGCCGCCGCTTCGACGCCGTCGTCGTGACGACCGGAGCCACCGTGCCGCGCGAGCTGCCGCTGCCCGGTCGCGAGCTCTCGGGCGTGCACTACGCGATGGAGTACCTCACCGCGCAGAACCGCGCGCTGGAGGAGGCCGGGCAGCTCGGCGAGGCGGGGCAGCCTGGCGAGGCCGGGCAGCCTGGCGAGGCGGGGCAGCTCGGCCGAGTGTCCCCGGGCCTCGACGCCGCAGGCAAGCACGTGGTCGTCATCGGCGGCGGCGACACGGGCGCCGACTGCGTCGGCACCGCGCACCGCCAGGGCGCCAGGTCGGTGACCAGCCTCGCGATCGGCCGCAAGCCGTCGCCGACGCGCACCGATGCGCAGCCCTGGCCGGTGCATCCGACCCTCTTCGAGGTGTCGAGCTCGCACGAGGAGGGCGGTGAGCGCAGCTACCTCGCGTCGACCGTCGAGTTCGTGGGCGACGACTCCGGGGCCGTGCGCGCGCTGCGCGTGGCGGAGACCGGGTTCACGGAGCGCGGCCGCGAGCCGATCCCTGGTACCGAACGGCTCATCGACGCCGACCTCGTGCTGATCGCGATGGGCTTCACCGGGCCCGAGGGGATCGAGGATCCGGCTGTGCCGCTCGGACGCGGGCCGCGGGGCGCCTTCGAGCGCACCGGGGACTACGCGACCGAGGTGCCGGGTGTGTTCGTGGCCGGAGACGCCGGGCGCGGCCAGTCGCTCATCGTGTGGGCGATCGCGGAGGGTCGCGCCGCCGCAGCCTCGGTCGACGCCTACCTCACCGGCGAGACCGTGCTGCCGAGCCCCGTCACCGCCCACGACCGCGCCTTCGCGTAGGGCCCGTCGTGCGCGCGGCGGCCTGCAACGCTCGTCTGCCTGCGACTCTCTCCGCTGAGTGATTCTCTCGTCGTCGAGTGGCTCTCCCGTCGTCGAATCGACCTCCCGTCGTCGAGACTGCCTTCGGTGCTGACGGTGGAGGGCGGTCTCGGCGACCGGAGCGGGTGTCGATCCTGCGTCGCTCGACTCGAGGGCTGCGGCGGGAATACCCCGGCCCCGCGCGCCGTTCTCGCAGGAGCACCCGCCGCATCGGCGGGCCTACGACTCGAGGAGGCAGAGATGACCAGAGTGACGGTGATCGGCGGCAGCGGCTATGCGGGATCGCACATCGTGGAGGCGGCCGCGGTGCGCGGCCTCGCGGTGCGGAGCATGAGCCGGGGTGAGACGGCGGAGCAGATCTCCGGGGCCGAGTATCTGCGCGGCTCCATCACGGATGCGGCCGACCGCGCCCGGGCCCTCGAGGGCGCCGACGTCGTCATCGTCGCGGTGTCGCCGCGCGGGGACATGGAGGGCCGCGTGCGCGCCGCGATCGCGGAACTCGCCTCCGAAGCGGCGGCGGCCGGAGTGCGTCTCGGGGTGATCGGAGGCGCGGGCTCCCTGCTGCAGAGCGAGGGCGGCGACCTCGTGATGAACGGCCCCGACTTCGCCGAGGCGGTGAAGCCCGAGGCGGCTGAGATGGGCGGCGTGCTCGACGACCTGCGCGCCGCGCCCGAGGAGCTCGACTGGTTCCTCATCAGTCCGCCGGCCACCTTCGGCGCCTGGGCAGCGGGGGAGTACCGGGGCGAGTACCGGGTGGGCGGCGACGTGCTGCTCACCGACGCCGAGGGCCGCTCCGAGATCTCGGGAGCCGACTTCGGCGTCGCCGTGGTCGACGAGATCGAAGAGCCGAAGCACCACCGCGAACGCTTCACCGTCGCCTACTAGGAGCGGGGTCGGGATCCGCGCCGCCGCAGGCAATACTCTGGAGTGGTGGATCCCGAACTCATCGACCGCCTGCACGCCGATCTCGACCGCGCCGACTACCGCGCCGCGACCGTCACCGGACTGCTCGGAGCGGCGGCCGACGGCGCGCGGCAGCGCGGGGTGTTCGCGCCGGCGCTCCGGGTGCTGCGCGAGCGCGGCGACAGCCCGCTCGCCTCGCTCGTGCGGCTGTTCCTGCTCGCCGAGCCCGTCGACGAGGCCGAGCTGGCGCGCGCCCTGCCCGAGCTCGGCGTCGACGGGGCGTTCGCGCTGGGGCTGGTGCGCGTCGATGACCCGGAGGGGGAGCCTGCCGCCGACGGGGCGGGAGACGCCACCGGCGAGGAGATGACGGACACCACCGGCGAGACGGCGACGGACACCGCCGTCGACGGGGCAGCGGCATCGGCCGACGGGGGAGCCCGCCTGCTCCGCGCCGCCCTGTCGCTGAACCCGGTCGAGGTCGCGGACGCGCGCCTCGGGGATCCGGCGCGCTGGTGGATCATCTCGGACCTCGACGACCAGCTGCGCCGCGCGCCTGCCCGCCCCGATCACGTCATGGGCGTCGGCGGCGCGACCCGCTCCCTCGTCTCCCAGGCGCCGCCCGGCGACGCGGAGCGGTGCCTCGACCTGGGCGCCGGGTGCGGCATCGTCGCGATGCACCTCTCCCTGCGCGGTCGGGTCGTCGCGACCGACATCTCCGAGCGCGCGCTCGCGATGGCGCGGGCGAACGCGCGCCTGAACGGGGTCGAGCACCGGATCGACTTCCGCCTCGGCGACCTGTTCGCCCCGGTCGCGGGCGAGCGCTTCGACCTGATCCTCTCGAACCCGCCGTTCGTGATCACCCCGCGCGGCGACGGCGACGCCCCCGTCTACGAGTACCGCGACGGCGGCATGGCCGGCGACGCGCTCGCGGAGCGTGTGGTGACGGAGGCTCCCGGTCATCTTGCGCCGGGCGGCACGGCGCTCTGCCTCGCCAACTGGGAGTCGCCGTGGGGCGCCAACGGGCTCGAGCGGGTGCGGGGCTGGATCGAGGCCGCGGCCGGTTCCGCAGCGGGAGCGGCGGGAGCTGCTGCGGGATCCGCGGGGGTCCTCGACGCCTGGGTGGTCGAGCGCGACCGCGTCGATCCCGCGCAGTACGCCGAGACCTGGGCGCGCGACGGGGGAGCCCGGCCCGGATCGCCTGAGTTCGAACGGCTCATGGCCTCCTGGCTCGACGACTTCTCCGCGCGTCGCATCACGGCGATCGGCCTCGGCTCGATCCGGATCCGCAGGCGCGTGGAGGCCGAAGCCGGGAGACCCGGCCCGACCCTCGTCGAGATCGATCAGGCCGCGGGCGCCTACACGACCGAAGCGCTCGGGGCATGGCTGGAGGCGGCCTTCGAGGCGGGCGCCGCCGCGAGCCGCATGAGCGACGCCGAGATTCTCGCGACTCACTGGGTGCGCGCCGAGGCCGTCGTGGAGGAGCGCGAGCACACGCCGGGTGAGGAGGCGCCGCGCGCGATCCGCCTCACGACCGATCGACCGATCGCCCGCAGGGTCGCCGCGGATCCGCTGATCGCGGCCGCCGTCGGCGTGTGCGACGGCGAGCTCTCGCTCGGCCGGATCGCCGACGCGCTCGCCACCCTGCTCGAGGTCGACGCCGGTGCGGCGGCCGAGGCGCTGGTCGCGGGCACGCGGGAACTCGCGTGGCTCGGCATGCTCACCCCCGCCGAGTGAGCCGCGGATCGTCCGGCCGGGATCGGATCCGATCCGGATCCTAGATCCCGGCTCCGATGCGCGATCCGCTCAGGCCAGCAGCTCGACCAGTCCCTGGACCACCGACGCCGCCGCGCCAGCGAACGCCAGCAGGATCACGACCCGCCGCACCTGTCCCGCCGTGACCCGGCGCAGCAGCCGCTCGCCGAGCCCGATGCCGGCGAGCAGCGCGAGTACGACCAGACCCCAGAACCACCAGTCGGTCGCCGGCAGCGCGCGCGGATCGAGCAGCAGCTTCGCGGTGGCGGACGTCGCGCCGATCAGCAGGAAGTAGGGCTGCAGCGTGGCGGCGAACGAGACCTGCGGCCATCGGGTGAGCACGGCGTAGGCGCTCACGGCGGGGCCGCCGACCCCCGCGAGCGAGTTCGTCAGGCCCGACAGCAGTCCCGCGACCGCTCGCGGAGCGCGGGGCTCCGTCGTGAGGCGGCCGCTCCGTACGAGCAGTGAGGCGCCGAGGCCGACGATCACGACCCCGCCGACCGCCACGGCCATCACCGGGGGTGAGAACAGCCCCGCCACCCACGCCCCCGTGAGCGAGCCGACCACGGCGAACGCGCTGAGCCAGCGGAACATCGACCAGTCGATGGAGCGCCACACCCGGGGCACGATCAGCGCGCTCGACAGGACCCCGAGCACGTTCACGAGCACCACCCCGGAGTGGGCCCCGATGAGGAGCGTCATGAAGGGCGAGATGAGCATGGCGAAGCCGAGCCCGGCGACGCGCTGCGCGACGGCGCCGATGACGACGAGGCCGAGGATCAGCGCACCCGTTGCGAGGGTCATGCCCGTGCTTCTCTCTTGCGCATCCTTCCCATCCTCGCAGATGCGGGCCGCGTAGATGCGGCTCACGCGGAAACCGATCCTTGGGGGCACCGATCCTTGCGGGCACCGATCCACGTGGAACCCGACCTGTGGCGCGCCGCGCAGCAGCTCGCGGGGCACGAAATCATCGCGACGCGCTCACCGGTAAACTGGTCGGGTGATGCGAACCATTGATCTGCGGGGGCAGCAGCTCTCGCGCGCCGACCTGTTGCGGCTCGTGCCGCGCGCCGCGCTCGACATCGGCACCGCCGTCGAGCGGGTGCGCCCGCTCGTCGACGCGGTGCGCGATCGGGGCGAGGCCGCGCTCAGGGAGCAGGCCCGTGATTTCGACGGAGTGGAGGGGCACGCGCTGCGCGTCCCCGCCGAGCGCATCACGGCCTCGCTCGACACCTGCCCGCCCGAGATCCGCACCGCGCTCGAACTGCTCATCGAGAAGCTTCGGCTCGGCTCGGCCGCCCAGGTGCCGCCCGAGCAGATCACCCGCTTCGGCGACGGCGCCGTGATCCGGCAGCGCTGGCAGCCGGTCGGCCGCGTCGGCCTCTACGCGCCGGGCGGCAAGGCGGCTTACCCGTCCTCGGTCATCATGAACGCCGTTGCCGCTCAGGCCGCAGGCGTCCCCGAGCTCGCGCTGGCATCGCCCGCGCAGCCGGACAACGACGGGCTGCCCCACGAGGTCGTGCTCTGGGCAGCGGCGCTCGCGGGCGTCGACGAGGTCTACGCGATCGGCGGCGCGGGCGCCGTGGCGGCCTTCGCGCACGGGGTCGAGAGCATCGGTCTCGCCCCCGTCGACAAGATCACCGGGCCTGGCAACATCTTCGTCGCAGCCGCGAAGCGGGTGGTGAACGGGCTCGTCGGCATCGATTCCGAGGCCGGTACGACCGAGATCCTCGTCATCGCCGACGCGACGGCCGATCCGCGCTTCGTCGCAGCCGATCTCATCAGCCAGGCCGAGCACGACGAGGCGGCGGCCTCGGTGCTCGTCACGGACTCCGCGGAGTTCGCCGAGCGAGTGCTCGAGGAGATCGGGATCCGCTCGGCGGCGACGCGGCACGCCGAACGAGTCGCGACCGCGCTCGGCGGCCCCCAGTCGGCCGTGATCCTCGTCGACGATCTCGAGACCGCCGCGCGCGTCAGCAACGCCTACGGGCCCGAGCACCTCGAGATCCAGACCGCCGACGACGAGGCCGTGCTCGAGGGCATCGCCGATGCCGGCGCGATCTTCATGGGCGGCTACACGCCGGTGAGCCTCGGCGACTACCTCGCCGGCTCCAACCACGTGCTGCCCACCGGCGGCACGGCGCGCTTCGCCTCGGGCCTCGGCGCCCACACCTTCCTCCGCCCCCAGCAGGTGGTCGGCTACGACCGATCCGCTCTCGCCGAGGTCGAGCGGCCGCTGCTCGCCCTCGCCGGCGCCGAGGGGCTTCCGGCGCACGGCGAGGCCGTCAGCGCGCGGTTCGAGGGGGATCGGTCCGGCACCGGAGGCGCGCGGTCCGAGACCGGGGACCCGGGGAGTGCAGACGGGAACCCGGAGAACACGGCCGGGGACCCGGAGAACACAGCCGAGACCTCGGGAGGCGACGCCTGATGCACTGCCCTTTCTGCCGTCACCCCGACAGCCGCGTGATCGACTCGCGCACCGCTGACGACGGGCTCTCGATCCGTCGTCGGCGTCAGTGCCCCGAGTGCGGCCGCCGTTTCACCACGACCGAGACCGCGAGTCTGACCGTGATCAAGCGATCCGGTGTGGTCGAACCGTTCAGCAGGGAGAAGGTGATGAGCGGCGTGCGCAAGGCCTGCCAGGGCCGGCCCGTCACCGACGCCGACCTCGCCGTGCTCGCGCAGCAGGTCGAGGAATCCGTGCGCTCCAGCGGCATCGCCCAGTTCGATGCGAACGAGATCGGTCTCGCCGTGCTCCCGCATCTGCGCGAGCTCGACGAGGTCGCGTATCTGCGCTTCGCGAGCGTGTATCAGGCGTTCGAGTCCCTCGCCGATTTCGACGCGGCCATAGCCGAGCTGCGCGCCCACCCCGCCGGTGAGGCATCGGCCACTGCACCCACGGCCACGGAGGACTGAGGCTTCCGCGCCCTGTCCCACCGCCCGCGACCTATCGGCCACAACCCCCACGGAGGACTGACCATGCGTCTCTACCCGCTGCTCTTCAACACCGTGCTGCGACGCATGGGGCCCGAGCCCGCCCACCACCTGGCGTTCAAGGTGATCCAGGCGGCTCCCTTCACCGCCGGCATCGTGCGCCGCCTCTGCGCGCCCCACCCGAGTCTCCGCACCCGCGCTCTCGGCATCGACTTCCCGAGTCCGTTCGGCCTCGCCGCAGGCTTCGACAAGAACGCCCAGGGCATTCTCGGGCTCGGCGAGTTCGGGTTCGGGCACGTGGAGGTCGGCACCCTCACCCGTCACGCCCAGCCCGGCAACCCCAAGCCGCGCATGTTCCGCCTCGTGGGCGACCGCGGGCTCATCAACCGCATGGGGTTCAACAACGGCGGATCCGCCGCGGCCGTGCCCCGCATCGAGCGCGCGCGACTGTCCGGCCGCCGTCCCGTGATCGGGGTGAACATCGGCAAGAGCCGTGTCACCGAGGTCGACGACGCGGTGCAGGACTACGTCTGGAGCGCGCAGCGCCTCGCGCCGATCGCCGACTACCTCGCGGTGAACGTCAGCTCGCCCAACACGCCCGGGCTGCGCGGGCTGCAGGAGCTCGAGATGCTCGAGCCGCTCCTCGCCGCGGTGCGCGACGCCGCGGGATCGACCCCGCTCCTCGTCAAGATCGCACCCGACATGGGCGACGAGCAGATCGACGGCATCGTGGCGCTCGCGCAGCGGCTCGGACTCGACGGCATCATCGCCACCAACACCACGATCTCGCGCGAGGGTCTGACGGAGTCCGCCGCAGAGATCGAGCGCATGGGAGCCGGCGGGCTCTCGGGCGCGCCGCTGCGCGAGCGCTCCCTCGAGGTGCTCACCCGCATTCGAGCGGCCGCTCCCGATCCCGACTTCTGCGTGATCTCGGTCGGCGGAGTGACCACCGCGGACGACGTGCTGCAGCGCCTGCTGGCGGGGGCCACGCTGGTGCAGGGCTTCACGGCGTACATCTACGAGGGCCCGCTGTGGGCGCGGGCGATCAACCGCGGGTTGCGACGCGCCGGATGGCGCCAGGCGGGCTAGACACGGAGCCTCGACCCGGGTGCGCCGGCTCACGAGGCTCTTTCATCCGGCCTGAAGTCGAACGCCCCGAGTCCGCACCGCTGTGCTGCGGGTGAACTCGGGGCGTGAGGCCTCAGGCGGCCCTTAACTCGGGAATTCGCCTCGTTTGACCTGGGGCTTGGGAACGCGCAGCGGTCGGAACTGGAAGGCGCGCATCGCGGCGTACCAGCGGAAGCCGGGCTGCACGCGATCCTCGCCGAACTTCTCACCCAGGCGCTTCTTCAGACGGAAGCCGAGGAACACGGCGTCGAGGATCGCGAGCCCGACGAACGCCCAGATCACGATGAGGCTGACGACCTGCATGACGCCGGGGATGAACGTCATCACCAGCACGACGAGCATCATCGGGATGAGCAGTTCGCCGACGCTCCAGCGCGCGTCGACGTAGTCGCGCACGTACCGCCGCTGCGGGCCCTTGTCCCGCGGGGTGAGGAAGCGGTCGTCGCCCTGCATCATGCCGATGCGGGCCCGCTCCCGGGCTTCGGCCTGCTGGCGGCGCTGCTCCTTCAGCAGCGCCTTGTCCTTGGAGCCGACGATGGGTCGCGCGTTCGCGGCCTCCGCCTGCTTGCGCGAGGGGGTCGGCCGACCCTTGCCGACGATCGCCTCGCTGTCGTTCGCGGCGGCCGCGTTGTCAGGGCCCTTCTTAGCCACGCCTGTCCTCTCGATCGATGCGCATGAGCGCGTTCCATGTAGACCTCTGTCGAACTGCTTCGACTGCTGCGTCCAGACTACCGTGCGCGACTGACGAGATATCGGGGAGCGGGCGTAGAATCGAGGGGATACGGTTCACGAGCGAGCGAGGAGTTTACGCATGAGCACTGAGACGATCGCCGCGGAGACCGCGGCGGCTGAGCGCGCGCACGGAGTCGCACTCAGCCAGGCTGCGCAGGAGAAGGTGCGCAGCCTGCTGGCGCAGGAGGGGCGCGACGACCTCCGTCTGCGCATCGCGGTGCAGCCGGGCGGCTGCTCGGGTCTGATCTACCAGCTGTTCTTCGATGAGCGGGAGCTGGAGAACGACGCCGTGGTGAGCTTCGACGGGGTCGAGGTCGTCGTCGATGCGATGAGCATTCCGTACCTCAACGGGGCGACCATCGACTTCGAGGACACCATTCAGAAGCAGGGGTTTACCATCGACAATCCGAACGCTCAGGGCAGCTGCGCCTGCGGCGACAGCTTCAGCTGAAACGCGTCGGGCATCGAGAGTTCGCGACACCCGGTGTCGGTTCGGGGAATGCTCAGGATCGCGCTAAGCTATCAGGGAGTCATCAGCTTCGCCCGCCATCCGAGCCGGCGAGAAAACAGTTCGAAAGGTATGCGGTGCGTTCCAATCGTCGAATGAAATGGGTCGCGGCCCCGGTGGCGCTCTCGGCAGCGCTGCTGCTCGCCGGCTGCACCCCCGAGCAGCAGCGGGGCTTCCTGCCCGAGGGCTCCGAGGGAGCCACTAACCACACGGACGGCATCACCGGCCTGTGGGTCACCTCCTGGATCGTGCTGCTCGCCGTCGGCGTCGTCACGTGGGGCCTGATCATCTGGGCCACCATCGCCTACCGGCGTCGCAAGGGCCAGACCGGCCTGCCCGTGCAGCTCCGCTACAACATGCCGATCGAGACCTTCTTCACGGTCGTCCCGGTCATCCTGGTGCTGGGCTTCTTCGCCTTCACCGCGCAGGAGCAGAGCAAGATCGAGACCAGGGTCGACAACCCCGACAACACGGTCGAGGTCATCGGCAAGCGCTGGGCCTGGGACTTCAACTACGTTGATGACGACGTCTACTTCCAGGGCGTCCAGGTGCAGACCGACGCCGACGGCAACCCCGACGAAGACACCATGCCGGTGCTCTACCTCCCCGTCGACAAGACCACCGAGATCCGTCTCGAGACCCGCGACGTCATCCACTCGTTCTGGGTGGTCGAGTTCCTCTACAAGAAGGACATGATCCCGGGGCAGACCAACTACATGAGCTTCACTCCGACGAAGACCGGCACCTTCATGGGCAAGTGCGCCGAGCTCTGCGGCGAGTACCACTCGATGATGCTCTTCGAGGTCCGCGTCGTCGAGCAGGACGAGTACGACGCCTACATCGAGTCGCTGCGCGACGCCGGCAACACCGGTCAGGTGACCGCCGAGTTCAACGCGAACCAGGAGCGTCTGCCCATCGACAACGATCGCGCGAAGGCGCAGAACGACTAACTGAGGGAAACAGAAACATGAAGAAGGGCAACGTCATTGTCTCGTGGCTGACGTCCACGGACCACAAGGTGATCGGGTACATGTACCTGATCAGCTCCTTCGTGTGGTTCCTGATCGGCGGCCTGATGGCTCTCCTGATCCGCGCGCAGCTGTTCGCGCCGGGCCTCGAGATCATCGGTACCAAGGAGCAGTACAACCAGCTGTTCACGATGCACGGCACGATCATGCTCCTGATGTTCGCCACCCCGCTCTTCGCGGGGTTCGCGAACGTCATGATGCCGCTCCAGATCGGTGCACCGGACGTCGCGTTCCCGCGACTCAACGCCTTCGCGTTCTGGCTCTACACCTTCGGCTCGCTCATCGCGGTCGGCGGCTTCCTCACCCCGCAGGGCGCCGCGTCGTTCGGCTGGTTCGCATACGCCCCGCTCTCGGAGATGACGTATTCGCCGGGTGTGGGAGGTAACCTCTGGGTGCTCGGTCTGGGCATCAGCGGCTTCGGCACCATCATGGGCGGCGTGAACTTCATCACGACGATCATCACGATGCGCGCCCCCGGTATGACCATGTGGCGCATGTCGGTGTTCACCTGGAACACGCTCATCACCTCGATCCTGATCCTGCTGGTCTTCCCGGTGCTCGCCGCCGCGATGTTCGGTCTCGCGGCCGACCGTATCTTCGGCGCCCACATCTACAACGGCGAGGGCGGGGCCATCCTCTGGCAGCACCTGTTCTGGTTCTTCGGGCACCCCGAGGTCTACGTCATCGCGCTCCCGTTCTTCGGCATCGTCTCCGAGGTGTTCCCGGTGTTCAGCCGCAAGCCGATCTTCGGCTACAAGACCCTCATCTACGCGACCATCGCCATCGCGGCCCTCTCGATGACCGTGTGGGCGCACCACATGTACGTCACCGGCTCCGTGCTGCTGCCGTTCTTCGCGCTGATGACGATGCTCATCGCCGTCCCCACGGGCGTGAAGATCTTCAACTGGATTGGCACCATGTGGCGGGGGTCGATCACCTTCGAGACGCCGATGCTGTGGTCGCTCGGCTTCCTGGTCACCTTCGTCTTCGGCGGTCTCACCGGTGTGATCCTCGCGTCGCCGGCGCTCGACTTCCACCTCTCGGACACCTATTTCGTGGTGGCGCACTTCCACTACGTCGTGTTCGGCACCGTGGTGTTCGCGATGTTCGCCGGATTCTACTTCTGGTGGCCGAAGTGGACCGGCCGCATGCTCGACGAGCGGCTCGGCAAGATCCACTTCTGGGTGCTGTTCATCGGCTTCCACATGACGTTCCTCGTGCAGCACTGGCTCGGCGTCATGGCGATGCCCCGCCGCTACGCGACCTACCTGCCCGCCGACGGCATCACCTGGGGCAACCAGCTGTCGACCATCGGTGCGATGGTGCTCGGCGCCTCGATGATCCCGTTCCTCCTGAACGTGTACGTCACCGCCCGCCGCGCTCCCAAGGTCACGGTGAACGACCCCTGGGGCTACGGCCGCTCGCTCGAGTGGGCCACGTCCTGCCCGCCGCCCCGACACAACTTCACGTCGATCCCGCGCATCCGCTCGGAGTCGCCGGCCTTCGATCTCAACCACCCCGAGATCAGCGGTGTCGAGCAGCCGGTCCGCGAGCCCGCGCTCGCCGAGAAGAAGTGACGTCGAGGAGATACTGAACCATGAAATCCAATATCTTCATCTTCTGGCTGCTGACCGCGTACTTCCTGCTCCTGGCCTCGGTGTACACGGTGTGGAATCTGATCGCTCACGGCTACATCGAGTGGGCCGGCTCGACGACCATCCTGCTCTCAGGCGGTCTCACCGGCTTCATCGCCTTCTACCTGGGACTCGTCAAGAGGAAGCAGGGCGGCGTGCTCATCGAGGATCGCCTCGAGGCCGACATCGACGACGGCGACCCGGAGCTCGGCGAGTTCAGCCCCTGGAGCTGGTGGCCGCTGTTCCTCGCCTTCGGCGCGTCGATGGTGGTGCTCGGCATGTGCGTCGGCTTCAACTTCTGGCTCTCCTTCCTGACGCTGCCGCTCGTGATCGTCGGCATCGTCGGCTGGGTGTACGAGTACTACCGCGGCAACTTCGCGCGATAGAGGCATTCGCTTGAGTATCATCATCCGCCGCGGCCGGAGCGAGGACGGGCAGTCCGTCTTCGCTCTGGCCCGCCAGTTCACCACCGGGCGCGAGCCGATCGGCCGCGACGAGTTCCTCGTTGCCTTCGACAACGTGCTGCGGCACCGCGACCAGGAGACCAATGTGCTCTTCGTCGCGGAGCTCGAGGGGCGGGTCGTCGGCTACTCGCTCATGACCGTCTCACGTCTGCTGCACGCACCGGGCCTCACGGCGCACCTGCAGGAGATCGTCGTGGACGAGGGCTCCCGCGGCCACGGCGTGGGGGATCGGCTCATGCAGGCCAACGAGCACTACTGCATGGGTCGCGGCGTGCGCCAGCTCTCGGCGTCGACCGCGCGCATCGGGTCGTTCTACAACCATCGCGACTTCGAGCCCGTCGGCGAGCACTACCGCAAGGTCCTCGACCTCGGGTGAGCACCGCACAGCGTCGCGCACGGCGACGTCCCGGAGAGAACCGGGAACGCCTGTTGGAGGCCGGACTCATCGAGTTCGGCCTCTTCGGCTATCACGCCGCATCGACGAGTTCCATCGCGGCCCGCGCGGGTGTGCCCCAGCCGCACGTCTACGCCAACTTCGAGACGAAGCAGGCGCTGTTTCTCGCGTGCTTCGACAGGCTCCGCGTCTCACTGGTCGCGGAGGATGCTGAAAGCGTCTCAGAGAGCGCTCTGCGCTTCGTCTACCAGGCAGTCGGTGCGGCCTCTGCACCCGAGATGGGAGACGTGCTACGACCTGCCCTGCGCGAGCTGCGCGAGGAACTGGGGGAGTCGAGCTTCGATCGCCTGCTCGCCGATGGTGCACGCGTACTGCTCTCGGACCCCTCGAGCGGTAGCGCTGCCGGTGCGAGCGGCTCCGCGGCACCTGGAAGTTTCTGACCGGGCTCTTCAGCGCTTGATCGCGAGCACCGATGCGTGAGGACGGGCGTCGGGGGCCCGCCGCTGCTCCGAATCGATCGCTTCGAGGCCGGCCTCCTCGAGCAGTGCGCAGATCTGCTCGATCGAGTGGAAGTAGGCGGTCGTCACCGCGTGCTCGAAGGCCTCGTCGGCGTTCCCGTCAAAGAAACCGATGAGGATTTGCCCGCCGGGCTCGAGCACCCGGGCCGCCTCGCTCAGCTGCCGGGGGAGTTCTCGAGGATCGGTATGGATCAGCGAGTACCAGGCGAGCACGCCCGCCAGCGAGCCGTCCTCCGCGTCGAGGGACGAGGCGTCGCCGATCGAGAACGTGACGTGGGGGAAGCGGTCTCGCGCGATGCGCACGAACTCGGGGGTGAGGTCCACTCCCGAGACGGGGACGCCGTGGCGGGCCAGGTGAGCCGTCCAATGGCCCGGGCCGCACCCGAGATCCAGCACGGGCCCATCGATTGCGCAAGCCCACGACGTGATGCGCGTCCGATCGAGCGGGTTCATCGCCGCGACGCTGCCGAGCAGGCTGGTGTACTCTGCGGCGCGCTCCGAGTACGCCGCCTCGACGCGGTGCTCTTCGAGCTCGTGATCCTGATCCTGATCCTGGTCGTGACTCATCTCCCGAAGGCTAGCAGCTCATAGCGGCGCAGCTCGAAGAGGCATGCGCAGACAGGCAGACGGCGCAGGCATGCGCCGTAGAGGGCGTGGGCGCGCGGGTGAGGCAAGCACTCACTGAAGAAGGTGCGGGCGCGCGGGCGAGGGCATGCAAAAACGCGTGAGGCCCCGCAGGAATGAACCTGCGGGGCCTCACACGCCGGGAGAGGGTCAGTGGCCCTCGTGGTGGCCCTTCTCGATCTCGCCCTGCGAGGGCGGCACGATCCGGTCCTCGAAGAACCAGCGGCTGAAGCCGGCTCGAAGACGCTTCGAGAACGGGATGCGGCCGTCATCGTCGGGGCGGAGCATGAGCGGCGCGTAGTCGTGGTAGCTGACCAGCTCCCAGCGCTCGTACTCGTTGAGCGGCTTGTGCACCTCGATGAACTCGCCGCCGGGGAGACGCACGATGCGTCCCGACTCGTAGCCGTGCAGCGCGATCGCGCGGTCCTTCTTCTGCAGACCGAGGCAGATGCGCTTGGTCACGAAGTAGGCGAAGATCGGACCGAGGATCAGCAGCGCCTGCAGCGCGTGGATCACACCCTCCATGGAGAGCTGGAAGTGCGTGGCCATGAGGTCCGAGCTCGCGCCCGCCCACATCACCGCGTAGAAGACGACGCCGGCGGCGCCGATGGCGGTGCGGGTGGGGGCGTTGCGGGGACGGTCGAGGATGTGGTGCTCGCGCTTGTCGCCGGTCACCCAGGACTCGATGAAGGGGTAGATGGCCACCAGCACCAGGAAGATGCCGATGATGATGAGCGGCAGCAGCATGTTCCACGACCAGGTGAAGCCGAACCACTCGGTCTCGAGCCCCGGCGGGACCAGACGCAGCATGCCGTCGGCGAAGCCGATGTACCAGTCGGGCTGGGTACCGGCGGAAACCGGCGAGGGATCGTAGGGGCCGTAGTTCCAGATTGGGTTGATGCCGACGAAGGAGGCGATCAGCACGATCATGCCGAAGACGATGAAGAAGAAGCCGCCGGCCTTCGCCGCGTACACGGGGAGCACGGGGAACCCAACAACGTTCTGCTGGGTCTTGCCCGGCCCGGGGTACTGCGTGTGCTTGTGGATGACCACGAATGCGAGGTGCAGTGCCACGAAGAGGATCACGAGTGCGGGCAGCACCATGATGTGCAGCATGTACAGGCGGCCGACGATGTCGGTGCCCGGGAATTCGCCTCCGAAGAAGAAGTACGACAGGTAGGTGCCGATCACCGGAATCGCCTTGATGATGCCGTCGATGATGCGGAGGCCGTTGCCCGAGAGCACGTCATCGGGGAGCGAGTATCCCGTGAAGCCCTCGGCCATCGCGAGCACGAAGAGCACGAAGCCGATGAGCCAGTTGAGCTCGCGCGGCTTGCGGAACGCACCCGTGAAGAAGATGCGCAGCATGTGCAGGCCGATGGAGGCGACGAACAGCAGCGCGGCCCAGTGGTGCACGTGACGCATGAGCAGACCGCCGCGCACCGAGAACGAGATATCGAGGGTCGACGCCATGGCGACCGACATCTCAAGGCCCTTCATCGGCACGTAGGGACCGGTGTAGTGCGTCTCGACCATGGAGGCCTGGAAGAACAGGGTCAGGAAGGTGCCCGACAGCAGGATCACGACGAAGCTGTACAGCGCAACCTCGCCGAGCAGGAACGACCAGTGGTCGGGGAAGACCTTACGGCCGAACTCCTTGACGGCGACGCCGATCTTGGTGCGCTCGTCGATGTAGTTCGCTGCGGCAGCGGTGAAGCGGCTCGAACCGCTCTGCGCCTGCCCGTTCGAAGCGGGGGATTCGGTTACGGTGCTGCTCACTTGAGGCGCTCCCAGAAGCTCGGGCCGACAGGTTCATGGAAATCGCTCTGCGCGACGAGGTAGCCCTCGTCGTCCACGGTGATGGGCAGCTGGGGCAGCGGACGCTTGGCGGGGCCGAAGACGACCTTCGCGTGCTCCGAGACATCGAACTGCGACTGGTGGCAGGGGCAGAGGAGATGGTGGGTGTGCTGCTCGTACAGCGCAACGGGGCAACCCACGTGCGTGCAGACCTTCGAGTAGGCGACGATCCCGTTGTAGGACCAGTCCTCGCGCTCGGGGAGCTCCTTGAGCTCCGACTGATCGAGACGCATCAGCAGCACGATGGCCTTCGCCTTGGCGTCGAGCAGGTTCTCGCTGCCTCCGCGCTCGTCGAGGCTGAGGTTGTGGAAGTCCTCGTGGTTCAGAGTCTCGGGAATCACGTGGAATGCCGAACCGATCGTGACCTCGCTGGCCTTGATCGGAACGCCGGAGGGGTCGCGGGCGAGACGGACGCCCTTGTCCCACATGGTGTGCTTCAGGAGCTGCACGGGGTCGCGATCCTGCGGGGCGAGGCTGCGGAGCAGCGTGATGCCGGGGAGGGGGAACGCGATGAGCGCGCCGATGAGACTGTTGCGGACGAGGGAGCGGCGGGAGAACCCGGACTCCTCGTCGGCGAGCTTGAACACCTCGGCCGAGGCCGCACGGGTCTCTTCGTCGCTGGGCACCGGGTGGCGCACATCGATCGACTCGTGGTCGGCCATGATGGCCTTGCCCCAGTGGACGGCACCGACGCCGACGGCGAGGAGCGCGAGCGCCATGCCGAGACCGACGAACATGGTGTGCAGTCGAATCGCCATCATGTCGCCCGTTTCGATCGGGAAGAACATGTAGGCGAGGACCGCGCCGAGGCTGCCCGCGATCGAGATGTAGAAGAGCGTGTAGACGGTGCGCTCAGCGCGCTTCTCCCTCTTGGGATCGAGATCCGTGACGCGCTTCCGGTGCGGGGGAAGGCCCGGATTCTGCACAGCATCGGCCGCGATGACCGCGGTGCCTGCCGCAGCTTCGGCCGAGCTGTGGCCCTGGGCGGCGACAACGGCGTCTGCGCCGCCGTTGTTCTTCGCTTCCTCTGCCATGTTGCTCCTTGACTCCTGACTCATGAACTCTTTGTGCGCCGTCGGATCAGTTCGACTTCGCGGTGACCCAGACGGTGAGGCCGACGATCGCGCCGAGGCCGATCACCCAGATGAAGAGGCCTTCCGCCACCGGTCCGATCGATCCCAGGGTGAGGCCTCCGACCGCGGGCTGCTCCTCGGTGTACTTGAGGAACGAGATGATGTCGGCCTTCTCCTGCGGAGTGATGTTCGCATCGTTGAAGACGGGCATGTTCTGCGGGCCCGTGACCATGGCCTCGTAGATGTGGGTGGCGGGGACGCCCGTCAGCTTCGGGGCGAACTTGCCCTGAGTGAGGGCGCCGCCGGCTGCGGCGACGTTGTGGCACATGGCGCAGTTGATCTTGAACAGCTGGCCGCCGCGGGCGATGCCCTCGTCGTCGCTGTCGGCCTGGATGTAGCGGCTGTCGGGCAGCGCCGGCCCCGGGGCGAGCGATGCCACGTAGGCGGCCATCTGCAGGGTCTGCTCCTCGGTGAACTGCTGGGGCTTGACCATGCCCTGGGGACCCTGGAAGGCGAGCGGCATGCGCCCGGTGCCGACCTGGAAATTGACCGCGGCCGCACCGGCGCCGATGAGCGAAGGGCCGTCATCGGTGCCCTGCGCATTGGCGCCGTGGCAGGTGGCGCAGTTGGCGCCGAACAGCTTCTCGCCCGCTTCGATGGTGGCGGGGGACTCGAGGTCGATCTCGGCGGTGGCGGAGGTCTGGCTGAAGCCGGTGTAGGCGGCTCCGGTCACGAGGAGGCCGACCGCAACGAGAGCGGCGGTGGCAAGCGGGTGCCGTCGGCCGGACTTGCGAACGTTTTTCTTGGCGCGAGCCATGTTCTCGATTACTCCTGACCCCTACTTGAGGACGTAGATGACGATGAAGAGGATGATCCACACGATGTCGACGAAGTGCCAGTAGTAGGACACGACGACCGCGGTGGTCTCCTCCTTGTGCGTGAAGTTCTTGACGGCGTAGATGCGGCCGATGACCAGCAGGAACGCGACGAGGCCGAGGGCCACGTGGATGCCGTGGAAGCCCGTGGTCATGTAGAAGGCCGAACCGTAGGGGTCCGAGCTGAGGGTGATGCCCTCGGAGACGAAGGTCGCGTACTCCCAGACCTGCCCGGAGACGAAGACCGCGCCCATGAAGAAGGTGAGGAAGAACCACTCGACCGTGCCCCACTTCGCCGGGCTGGCGCCCGTCGCGCGCGGCTGCATGCGCTCGGCTGCGAACACGCCCGCCTGGGCCGTGAAGGAGGAGGCGACCAGGATGATCGTGTTGACCAGCGCGAACGGGAAGTTGTGCAGCGCGGTCTTCTCGGCCCACAACTCGGGGTTCATCGCGCGCAGCGTGAAGTAGATGGCGAAGAGGCCCGCGAAGAACATGACCTCGCTGCCGAGCCATACGATCGTGCCCACGGCGACGATATTCGGTCGCTTCACCGAGGGCACGGCTGACTTGGTATTCATAGTGGTCGTTGTCACCCCTCCATTATGGCTGAAAGTTTGGTGTGCGTTTTCACTCGGACCCGGCGCGCCGAACTTTCTGCGAGTTTCCCGATCAGCCTACCGTGTTGAGAGGGGTCGGATGTGCACCACGGACCCTTCTCTCATCAGATGAATACCGGTTTCCTGCTGGGGTTTTCGGGTCGACGTGCGGGGGACCGGCGTCGCTTCGATCGATAGGATTGGCGCATGATCGACGAACGCAGTTGGCCCACCGTGCTCACGACGCTCCTCGAGGGAGACGACCTCAGCGTCTCGCAAGCGGAGTGGGCGATGGCGCGCTTCATGACCGGCGAGGCCAGCGGCGCCCAGATGGGGGCGTTCCTCGTCGCGCTGCGGTCGAAGGGAGCGACGGTGGACGAGATCGTCGGCTTCCGCGACGCGATCCTCGCGGAGTCGGCCCCGATCTCGCTTCCCGCCATGTCGCTCGACATCGTCGGAACGGGGGGAGACCGCTTCGGCACGGTGAACGTGTCGACCATGGCATCCATCACGGCCGCCGCCGCCGGGGCGCCGGTCGTGAAGCACGGCAATAAGGCCGCGAGCAGCAAGTCGGGATCCTCGGACGTGCTGACATCGCTCGGGATCGGCCTGTCGCTCGATGCGGATCAGCTCGCAGAGGTGTTCGCCCGGGCGGGTATCGCCTTCGTGCACGCGGCGCGTTTCCTGCCAGGGTTCCGCCACGTCGCCTCCGTGCGCTCGGAACTGGGGATCCCCACCGTCTTCAATTTCCTCGGGCCGCTGTGCAACCCGGTGCGTCCGGAAGCCTCGGCCGTGGGCGTCGCCGATCCCGCTGCAGCGCCGCTGATCGCGGGCGTCTTCCGGATCCGCGGTGCCTCGGCGCTGGTGTTCCGCGGCGACGACGGGCTCGACGAGCTCACCACGACGGGGCACTCCCGGCTGTGGGAGGTGAACCGCGGCGGCATGACGGAGCACGACATCGATCCTCGCGATCTGGGGATTCCGCGCGCCTCGATCGAGGATCTGCTCGGCGGCACTCCCGATGAGAACGCGGAGACCGTACACCGGGTGCTCGCGGGGGAGCGGGGGCCGGTGCGCGACATCGTACTGCTCAACGCCGCTGCGGGGCTCGTGGCCTACGAGCTGGCGGAGCGGCCGGAGTCGGCGGAGCGCGCGCTGCTCGAACGGCTCGGGGAGAAGCTGAGTGTGGCGGCAGATGCCATCGACTCGGGGCGAGCGGCTGCGAAGCTGGCCGAGTGGGTCGATGCCACCTCCGGGTTCGCCGACGCCTGAGACGAACCGGAGGGCGGGTCGTCCGGGGCCGTGGCGGCGCGCCCGAACCCGTCGTGCGAAGGACGTGGCACCGCCCAGGCGGGACTGCTCAGGGAGCCGCGGGTGTGGCGGTCGACGGTGCGTCGGTCGTTGATGCGGCGGTCGACGGGGCGGCGTTGCGCTCCATGCGCGTGTACTTCGAGAGGAAGGGCATCGGGTCCACCGGCTCGTCGTCGATGCGGAGCGCCAGATGGAGGTGCGGGCCGAAGGACATGCCGGTGTTGCCCACCTTGCCGGCCTGGTCGCCCATCTTGACGATGTCGCCCACCTGGTAGGAGTGCGAATCGTTCTGCATGTGGCAGTAGCGGCTCGTCACCGTCTGCCCGTCGATCTCGTGCTCGACCTTGAGGCCGAAGCCGCAGCCGTCGCTCGCGAAGCCCGCTTCGAGCACCTCGCCGTCGGCGATCACCTGGATCGGCGTGCCCGCGGGGGCCGCGAAGTCCTGTGCGTCGTGGAACTGCTCCACGGGGGCGGTGCGGTAGCCGAAGCCGTCGGTGAGCGTGACGCTCGAGGCGAACGGGTAGTTGACGAGCGCCTCCGGGTGGAAGACGTATTCGGCACGCGCCTCGAGCTCGGAGACGGCGCCGTCGATCTCGGTGAAGGACGTCGGCAGCTCGTCGAGCGATACCTCCGAGAAGAGTTCCTGCGCCGCGACGACACCGCCGGCCGCGCTCGCTTCGCTCGCCGTGCCGGCGCCGGTCGGGGCGAAGAGCGGCAGGGCGACGGTGAGCACCAGGCCTCCGACGCTCGCCGCGGCGGCCGCGGCCGCGAGACGGCGGCGGAACGGAACCTTCGCCGGCTTCGACGTCTCACCGGCGGCCGGATCGGGATGCGCTGTCGGATCGTGCTCGATGAAAGGGAGCCGCACCGAGCCGGTGGGGGTCATCGGCACCGAGGGGGCCGAGGGTGCTGCGGGGTGTTCGGACTGCGAATGCACGGCCTGCGGTTCGGGTCGCTGCTGCTCTCGGAGCGACCTGCGTGACGGGTAGCCGGAAGCGGCGGAGGCGCGGGACTCGCTGAGATCGTTGGCGTCGGTCATTCGGTCTTTCGTGGGGTTCGCGGATCGCCGCACTGCCGCGGCAAAAGATAACGTTTAGGTTACAGCGTCTGCGTGAGAAATACCAGACGCAAGTTCCTCCGCCGCGAGAGCCGGGCGAGCCGTTGCTGCGGAGCCGGAGGAGTCAGCGCCGGGGGAGTCGGAGGAGTCAGCGCCGGGGGAGCGGGGAGCCTCATCGGCGCCGATCCATTCGAGCACGTGACGCGCAACGGGCTGCCCGGAGCTGATGAGGGCCTCGTGCCCGCGATCCTGAATCTGCCGCATCTCGGCGTCGGGGAGGAGCCCGGTGATGCGCACGGCCCAGCCTCGCGGGGACACGTGGTCGCGGGTGCCTTGTATCACGAGCGCCGGTTGCGAGACCCGGGGCAGGCAGTGCTCGAGGCGATGCGCGAGCATCTGCCGCAACTTGCGCAAGAACCAGACGGGGCCGGCCTGAAGGTAGGTCTTCGTGGCCTTCCTCAGTACCGAGAGCGGCTCACCCTCGGCGAGGTCCTGGATCATGCGGTACCCCTGCATCAGGGCGGTGCGCTCGGCCGGATTCACCGACGGAGCGATGAGCACGACGCGCCGCACGAGATCCGGGTGGCGAGCGGCGAGCTCGGAGACCACCTGCGCGCCCATGGAGTGCCCGACGGCGACCAGCGAGCCGATTCCGAGCGAGCGAAGGGCCGCGGCCACGAGGTCGGCGGTCTGCGGCATCGTCAGGGGATCGGCCGGTTCGGGGCAGTCGGCGAACCCCGGGAGGTCGATCGCGATCGCCTCGCACTCGGTCTGGATCTCGGAGAGGAACCTGTCGTACACGCTATGGCCCATGCCGATGCCGTGCACGAGCAGCACGCGGGGTGCTCCGGGCCGAGACCATCGGAAGAGATGGAGCTCGCGCGAGTCGAGCTGGAAGTCGATCCGCTCGGGCTCGGGGAGCGCCGGATCCGCCTGGTCCATCGCCGTGTCGTCGGGGCGCTGCGCGCGGCCGGGATGCTGCGCGCGGTCGGCCCCGGATTCCTGCCGGTGCCGCCTCACGAGCGTGCCGCCCGGATGAAACGCGTGATCAGGTCGGGATCCTTCTCTCCGGGAGCGCGCTCGACCCCGCTCGAGACGTCGACCCCCGCGGGGCGGGTCGCCGAGATCGCGGCGGCGACGTTCTCGGGGTTCAGACCGCCGGCCAGCAACCAGGCGTCGCCGAGCACGGCGCCGTCGATCAGTGAGAGGTCCCACGGCCGGCCGGAACCGGGAGAAGCGCCGTCGACGAGCAAGCGCTCCTCGCCGAAGGCGCCGGCGCGAAGGGCGGGGTGCTGGGCGAGGGAAGTGGCTCGCCAGAGGCGGGGGAGGATCTTGCGGGCTGCCGCGAAGTCGTCCGC
The DNA here is from genome assembly GCF_019884725.1 of Leucobacter tenebrionis. Lineage (NCBI taxonomy): Bacteria > Bacillati > Actinomycetota > Actinomycetes > Micrococcales > Microbacteriaceae > Leucobacter > Leucobacter tenebrionis. Next base: position 123,526 of record NZ_CP082322.1, read on the forward strand.
GGTGTAGGCGCCGTGCAGCTGCAGCACATCGAAACCCAGCCCGAGAGCGGTCTCCGCCGCCTCGCGGGCGGGCATGCGGTTGACGACGAGGGCCGCGTCGACGCGGCGATCCGCAGAACGCGCCGCCGAGACGACATCAGTGGCCTCCGCGAACGTCGCGTGGCGAGGGCTCTGCGGGCTCATGACTACGCCCACCGCATCGGCTCCGGCGTCGATGGCGTGGGCCGCGGTGCTCGCGTCGCGGAGGCCGCAGATCTTCACGTACATCGTTCGCTCCAGTCGGAATCGGTCGGGCCCGCTTCGCGCGCCAGGCGCGGGAGAGCGCTTCTCATCGTACCGAGTCGAGGTGGGAATAGGTGAGTCGACGCAGCAGCGCCTCGGCCGGGCCGCGCGCGTCGCGGCGATCGAGGATCACCGCCGTCACGAGCGTCAGGAGCCACACGCCGAGGGCGATCCCGAACGCGGCCGTCGTGTTGATCCGGGCGCCGATCCCGAACCCCCAGGCCGACAGCAGGGGAGCGAAGACCATCGACTGCAGCAGGTACCCGCTCAGTGAGCGCCTTCCCAGTGCCGAGACCGCGCGCGTCACCGCGCCGGGGCCGGGCTTCGGCCGAGCGCTGTTTCTCCCGGGCTGCAGGCGTATCCCGATCAGACCGAAGAGCGCGGCGTAGCCGATGCCGCCCGCCACGCCCGCGAGCTGGTCGAGCAACGCGAGCGCCCAGGCGATGGGCTCGAGAGCCGGAAGCAGGCCGAGGTAGAGCAGTGCCATCGGTGCTGCGAGGAGTGCGCTGATGAGGATGCCCCAAGCGGCGACGGCGCCGAGGCCGACGCGCGACGCCGCGCCCTCCAGCCAGCGGTGGCGCCCGGCGATCCAGCCGAGCAGCACGCACGCGGGCACGAGCAGGGAGAGCACGGTCGTCGGCGTCGCCACGAACCAGAGGCCGAGCCGCGCGAGCAGCGCCCACCCGTATCCCGCGATGCCGCTCAGCATGTCCGCGTTCGTGCCGAGCGTGTCGTCGGTGAAGATCGCCTGAGTGATTTCGGGCGCCGCGGCGGCTATCAGCAGTGCGAAGCCCAGCATCGCGGCGGCGCCGAAGGCGAAGAGGATCAGCATCGTCCAGACCGCGAACCGCAGCACGCGATCCGAGTGCCGGAACAGCGTGGCGGTGAGCACAAGGCCGGTCAGACCGTACGCACCGAGGATGTCGCCCCCGAACAGCAGCATCGCGTGCGCGAAGCCGAACGCAAGGAGCCACCAGTGGCGCCGCCAGAGCATGCCCCGCACCGCGGACTGCGACACTCCACGTGCCTCGCGCGAGCGCGCGAACTGCACCATTCCGTATCCGAAGAGGAACGCGAACATGGGGTAGACCCTCGCGTCGACGAAGAGGATGGTCAGCGCCGAGAGGGCGCGGTCCACCGGTGACCCTTCTGTCGGGTGCGTCGTGTAGGGCGGGATGTCGTGCCCCCAGAGATATGCGGAGACGTTTGCGACCGCGATGAGCAGCAGCATCCAGCCGCGGGCGAGATCGGGGGCGAGCGCTCGCGCCTCGGGGTGCGGCGACTGCGTTCGATGCGGGATCGCCGGAGCGGGCTCGGACGGAGCGGGTTCGGACGGAGCTGGCTCGGGCGGAGCGGGCTCGGGCGGAGCTGGCTCGGACGGGGCTGGCTCGGACTGAGCTGGCTCCGACTGAGCTGGCTCGGGCGGAGGCTGTGGATGCAAGGAACTCCCTGGACGAGACCCGTCGGGGGCGAGCTCCGTCAGTGACGAGACCCGTCGTCGACGAGTGAGACACGGTTGTCACCTATTCAACCAGGGTCCGTGAAGCAGCGAGCCGTCCAGCGGCGCAGATCTGCCCAGAAGCACAGCCGATGCGCCGGTTTCTTGTGTTTGACGGCTGATCGGTGCGTGTGGCGTCGTTCTTGGCGCCCGAGCCTGCGAGGGTCTGAGTGGGAGGAGCGGCTATGGGCGGGGATGTGTGGGTGGGCGTGTGGAAGAGTCGTTAGACGGGAGGTGCCGTGCGGATGCGGCGCGGGCGAGCGAGAGGGAGGTGCGCGCAGTCCTTAAACTGACATAATATCGATTATCATGCACTGGGCGCTTGCGCCCTCGTGCATGATAATCGACCGGGAAACGGCACTGACCCGGTCGTAGTGACCTAGGAGTTTTTCGCTTTGCGGATGCATTATCCGCACTGAACGAATGCGAAGGCGCCCGTCGATGTCAGTTCTCTGACGACCTTGCCGTTCCGGAGAATCTGGCAGGTAATGGTGTCGCCGTCCTGGAGCTGCGCATTAAAGACTGCGGTTCCGGTATCAGTCGGAAAGGTTACTTCCCATGGGAGGCTGACTCCTGTTGCCTGTTGAATGCTGAATGCCCCAGGAGCTGCCCATGTAACCGCCGAGACAGAACCATTTCCGAGTATCCGATATGTCGTGGAAGGGCCTGGGACCGTTAGGAGAATCTCCGTATCTTTTGGGATGATGCTGCCCGCGGGAATGCTTTGGGCGGTAACCTCAAATGTTGAAGATGTCGACGTAGACGTATTGGGGAAGTTTTTGAGGGCTTCTCTTGCTTCCCTCAATGGTTTTCCCACGACGTCCGGCATGACGTATCCCGTTGATAGCGAGATGGAAGTAAAAGGCTCAAGCGTTGTGCCGGCTGCAATATCTGAGGAGATGACGTGATCACCATCACCCACTGAGACTGCTTTTAGCCCAATCGTTTCAAGCGCTATTACAGCGTCCTGGAGTTTCTGTCCTGAGACGTCGGGCATGATGATTTCAGGAATATCGAATTCGAGTTCTATTACTGATCCGGCTGGAGAAATCTCGCCCGCCTGAATGCTTTGCGCTGAGATTGGCCAACTGGATCCCGGGGCATTGTCTTCTAGCCCGTCTTCAAACTCGAACTCCCCCTGATCTGCCAGTTCTTTGGCGTCGATTAGCGTCACTCCAACGAAATCTGGCACTTCGACTTTTCGTGGTCCTACTATGATCTGTACTTCGTCTCCAGCTCTCACTGCCTCGCCTGCTGCAGGGACCTGCTTTGCGACGTTCTGGTTGAATTCACGAAGCTCTCCCACTGAAGGGGGAATCGTCGTGGAGGCGATGAGATCGACTTCTTCGAGCATATGAATAGCGCCGGATGGCATTCGACCCAGCACATCGGGAACTGTTCGTCTTTGAGAAAAGTCGTGAACTAACCAAATGCCACCAACAGCGAATAACAAGAGACCTATTCCAAACGCCGTGATCTTTATGCGCGCCTGGTTACTGAGTCCCCAGAGAAGCTTTCTGGGCGCGGAGCTAGAACTGCCTGGGACGTCGGGGTCTCTGAAGGAGTCTTCTTCCATAACGCTTAATCTATCGGCTGTGTAGGTTCCCCCCCAGTCGTAGTTGGTAGCGCGCCGACGATGTGCTACGGAAAGTACCTGATCTGCGCATGTTGCGCATTATGTCAGCTTCTCCCCACGCTGAGCAGCAGCAGCGCGCGAGACGCGAGCGTCGTCGCTCCGATGCAGCCGAGCTCCCCCGCGGTCAGGAGCGTCACGGCGTTCTCGTTCCATACGGCAATCGCACCGAGCACGAGCGCTCCGGCGACCATGAGCCAGCCGATCACCAACAGGCTCACCGCCACCGTGCGTCCTAGGGCGATGCTCCCCCGCGAGGTCGCGGGGCGGATCAGGCACGCGAGCGCGAACGCCGCGGTGCCGAGCGCGATCCCGCCCAGCACATCGCTCGGTCGATGCCATCCGTACGCGAGCAGCTGCCAGCCCACCGCGGCGAGCAGCGCCGCGCCGCCCACTGCGACGATGCCGCGCGCCCGCGTCGGAACCGCCCAGACGAGCGCGGCGGTGACCGCGGTGAACACGGTCATGTGTCCGCTCGGGAACGTGTTCGGCACGTCGAGGTCGAAGAGCTGCGGGCGAGTCAGCCACACCTGCTTGAGCAGCTGCGACGCGACGATCGCGAGCACGGGGATCACCGTGACGACGATCGCGCGCCGGATCCCGTGCGAGAGCAGCGCGATCACCGCGACGACGCCCAGTGCGATCGCCACTGCCGGAATCGAGACCAGGTTCAACGGCGGTGGCGGGCTGTACGTGAACTCCGCGGCGTCGAGCGCCGTGTCCTCGGCGCGCTGTCCGAGTTCGAGCTGCACGCCGAGCACATACGCGCCGACGCCCACGGCGATCCAGAACATCGCGAACCAGAGAGCCCGCCTGCGGCCTCCCCCGCCGATCATGCCGGGCTCTCCGATCCTGCTGCGGTCGTCGAGCCGGTCATGACCTCGGACCCGGCAGCGCCGCCCTGCCGTGCGTCGATCTGGTCCTCCGGTCCGGCATAGGGCGCGCTCCCCTGCTCGGGCGCTCCCCCGCTCCTCCGGCGATCGGCGGTGCGCACCGCCCAGAGCGCGAGTGCCGCCGCGGTCGCGACGTTGAGCGAGTCGACGCCGTGCTCCATCGGGATCACGACCGACCGAGCGGCCGAGGCCAGCGCGCGTCGCGACAGCCCGGGGCCCTCGGATCCGAACAGCAGGGCCAGGCGCTCGGGCAGCTCGCTCACGTAATCCGCGAGGTCCTCGGCGTCCTCGCGCAGCGCGAAGGCGGTCAGTTCGTACCCCTCCTCGCGGAACATCGGCCCCGCGATCGGCCACTCGGGCAGGCGCGCCCACGGCACCTGGAGCACGGCGCCCATACTTACCCGCACCGCGCGACGATACAGCGGATCGGCGCAGGCCGGCGACAGCAGCACCGCATCGGCGCCGAGCGCCGCGACCGAGCGGAAGATGGCGCCGACGTTGGTGTGGTCGGTGAGATCCTCGAGCACGACCACGCGCGTCGAGGCGCGCAGCAGCTCGACCGGATCGAGCGGGGCGGGCCTGTGCATCGATGCGAGCGCGCCTCGGTGCATGTGGAAGCCGGTGAGCGCCTCGAGCTGCCGCGGCTCCCCCACGTACACCGGCACGTCGGGATGACCCGCGAGCAGGGGCTCGACTCCCGGCAGCCACTCCTCGAGCAGCAGCACCGAGCGTGGGCGGTGGCCCGCGCGGAGCGCACGCTCGATCACCTTCGGGGATTCCGCGAGGTACAGCCCCTCCTCCGGTTCGCGCACGCGGCGCAGCGCCACGTCCGTCAATCGGGTGTAGTCGGCGAGCTCGGGTGCGGCGAGATCGTCGATGCGGGTGAGCTTCACGCGGCCGCCTCGCTCTCGCGCACCCGGGAGCCGGCGAGGAACTCCGAGACGAAGGCGACCGCGTCATCGACGGCCTCGTAGTGCACGAGGTGGCCGGTGCCCGGGATGATTCGCAGCCGCGATCCGGCCACCCGGTGCTGCAGCTCGAGCTGCTTCTGCAGCGGCGTGATGTCGTCGCGCTCCCCCGCGATCAGCAGCGTCGGCATGGTGAACGCCGACGCGAACTCGGGGACGGTGTGCGACACGGAGGCGCGGAACGCCTGCAGCAGCGTGGTCGGATCCGAGAAGGTGCTGAAGTAGGCGCTGTGCTGTCCGTGGATCCAGGATCGCAGCGCGGGATCGCCGGTCTTCGCCATGACCTCGCTCATCACCCGCACGATCAGCGGATTGCCGAGCAGCTCGCGCGCGGCGCGACCGGGCAGCAGCTCGGCGGCGCGGTAGTAACCGATGGCCAGCTGCGTCAGAGCGGCCTGGGGCCCCTCGAGGGCGGGCGCGGAGATCGGGTTGATGAGGATCAGCCTGCTCGGCGCCAACCCGCTGGCGATGGCGGAGGCGACGACGAGCGAGCCGAACGAGTGGCCCAGCACCGCGAAGCCGTGTCGCTCGGTGGAGTCGGCGGAGCCGTGCGGATCGTTGGAGCCGTGCGGATCGTTGGAGCCGTGCGGATCGGTGGATCCACCGGAGCCGCCGGGTGCGATCTCCCGCGCGAACGCGCGCAGCCACTCGCCGTAGAGTTCGAGGTCGTGCTCTCGACCGGGGATCGCCGGGGACTTCCCGAACCCGGGCAGATCGGGCACGATCGCCCGCACCCCCGGCAGCGCCTCGACGAGACCCTGAGCGAGGCCCTCGAGGCCGTGGTGGTCGCCGCGGAACCCGTGCACGAGCAGCAGCGGAGCGGCCTCGGGGTCGCCGTACTGCCACGCGCGGGTGTCGATACCGAGCGTCGGCACGCGCAGAAGAGTCGGAGAAACGGTCACTCCCCGATGGTACCCGTGAGCTCCTGGCAGCGCCCTGCGGGCGAGTGTCGGCGGTGCTCGATAGCATTCTGGAGAACGAAAGGATCCCCGTGACCCAAGAACTCCCGCTCTGGGCGGCGAACCTCGCGGTGTTCGACACCGAGACCACCGGCATCGACACCTCACACGCGCGCGTCGTGAGCTCGACGATCGCCCTGCTCGGACCGGCCAGCGAGGTGCAGGAGCGCTATGACTGGCTGCTCGACCCCGGTGTCGAGATTCCCGAGCCGGCGGCCAGGGTGCACGGCATCACCACCGAGATCGCCCGGGCGAGCGGCATCGAGGCCGCGGTCGGCGTGCAGCAGATCGTGACCCAGCTGCTGGAGATGATCGAGCGAGGCTTCCCGATCGTGGCGTACAACGCCCCCTTCGATCTCACCCTGCTCGCAGCCGAGGCCGCGCGTCACGGTGTCGCCTGGCCGGGTGAGCTCTCGCCGGTGCTCGATCCGCTGATCCTCGACAAGCAATTCGACCGTTACCGCAGAGGCAAGCGCACGCTCGAGGCGGTCGCGGCTCATCACGGCGTCGAGATCGGAACCGCCCACGACGCGGGCGACGACGCCATCGCGGCGGGCCGTGTGCTGCAGTGCATCGCCCGCAAGTACGCCGACGTGATCCCGGGCGACCTCGACGAACTGCATCGCGCGCAGGTCTCGTGGGCCGCCGCGCAGGCCGAGAGCTTCCAGGAGTATATGCGCCGGGTGCGCGATCCCTCGTTCATCGCCGACGGGCGGTGGCCGATACGCTGAGCGACTGGCGCTGCGCGACTGGCGCTGAGCGACCGGCGCTGCGCAACCGGCGTTGCCCGCCGGCGGGCGACGGATGGCGACCGGGGGCCGGGGGCCGGGGGCCGGGGCCGGGCACCGGTCGGCGAGCATCTCGGCGAGCGCCGCATGGCCGGGCGCGGCCCGACCGGCGGCGCATCCCGTGCTGCGGGCACAAAAATGGCGGAGGCACTGCCTCCGCCATTCTCGTTGAATCCGAGCGCTTACGCGCCGAAGCCCTTGAAGCGCTGGTTGAACTTCTCGACGCGACCGGCCGAGTCCATGATGCGCTGCTTGCCCGTGTAGAACGGGTGCGAGGCGCTGGAGATCTCGACGTCGATGACGGGGTAGGTCTCGCCGTCGAGCTCGATCGTCTTGTCGCTGGTGAGCGTGGAGCGGGTGAGGAACGTCTCCCCCGAGGCCAGGTCGCGGAAAACGATTGCGTTGTACTCGGGGTGGATGTCGGTCTTCATGAGTGTTCCTTATTGTTGCCTTGATGATGGTGTGTAACAGCACACCTTGAGGACTTGGGATCTGCGGCGGCGCCGCACCAAGGATCTAGCTTATCAGACGATACGGTCGTTCCCCGTGAGAATCTGGAGGTGTCGAGCTGGCCGGCGCTCTGGGTCCGACGACCGGCCCATCCCCGTGAGAATCCGCACGTGTCTACGGGCGGGCGACCGCGGCGTACCGACCGTTCGAGACCGAGAGGTCGAACGGCATGCCGAAGGTCGCTTCGAGATTCTCGGCGGTGAGCGTGTCGGCGATGGGGCCCGCGGCCTGCACGCGCCCGTCGCGCAGCAGCAGCGCGTGGGAGAACCCGGGCGGTACCTCTTCGACGTGGTGAGTCACCATGATCATCGCGGGCGAGTGCGGCGACCGGGCGAAGCCCGAGAGCATCTGCAGCAGCCGTTCCCTCGCACCCAAGTCGAGGCTGGCGCTGGGCTCGTCGAGCAGCAGCATCTCGGGGTCGGTCATCACGGCGCGCGCGATGAGCGCGCGCTTCCGCTCGCCGTCGCTGAGGGTGCCGTAGGCGCGGTCGACGTACTCGGCGAGATCCCACTCGGCGAGGATGCGCTCGGCCTGCCGCACGTCGACCTCGTCGTAGTGCTCGTTCCACCGGCCCTCGACACCGTAGGCGGCGGTCAGCACGAGGTTGCGCACGGTCTCGGAAGCGGGGATGCGCCGACCGGTCGCCGACGACACGAAGCCGATGCGGTTGCGCAGCTCGAAGATGTCGACCCGACCGAGTCGCTTGTCGAGCACCTCGACCGTGCCGGTGGTCGGGTAGTCGTTCGCCGTGGCGAGCTTCATGAGCGTGGTCTTGCCGGCGCCGTTGGGGCCGAGGATCACCCAGCGCTCCGAATCCTCGACCGCCCAGTCGATCCCGTCGAGGATCGGACGGCGGTCGCGCACGTAGGTGACGTCGTTGAAGCGGAGCACGTTGACCATGGGTTCTAGCCTATCGCCCCGGGCGGGCGCACTAGGCTGCTTCTCATGACCGTTTCACCGCTTGTTGTGCTCGATTGCGACTCCACTACGATCCAGGACGAGGTGATCGAACTGCTCGCCGACGCCGCCGGCAGTCGAGAGCGGGTGGCGGAGGTCACCGAACGCGCCATGCGCGGCGAACTCGATTTCGCCGAGAGTCTCGCCGAGCGCGTCGCGACGCTTGCCGGCACGCCCGAGACAGTGTTCGCCGAGGCCTACGGCAGGGTGCGCCTCTCCCCCGGCATCCGCGAACTCATCGCGGCCGTGCACGATCGGGGCGGCAAGGTGGGCGTGGTGTCCGGCGGGTTCCACGAGGTGCTGGATCCGATCGCGGAGGATCTGGGACTCGACTTCTGGCGCGCGAACCGGCTCGAGATCGGCGACGGACGGCTGACCGGTCGCACGGTCGGGCCCGTCGTCGATGCGGCCGTGAAGGCGGCGTCGCTGCGGGAGTGGGCCGAGGCGAGCGGGATCCCGATCTCCGCCACGATGGCGATCGGCGACGGTGCGAACGACCTCGAGATGATGGCGGTCGCCGCCGTCGGCGTCGGCTACAACGCGAAGCCGGTGGTGCGGGATCGCGCCGATGTCTCGATCGAGGGCGATCTGGCGCTGGCGATCCCGCTGTTGGATCGACTGGCGTAGCGGATCAGGCCCTGAAGCGGACCGGGCTCGACCGGGCGCCGGGCGGTCGGTCGGTGTAGGTGCGCCCGGTGGGGCTGGTCCAGCGGAGCACGCCGGCGGATCGCTGTTCGACGCCCCACCCGCCGTGGTGTTTCAGGGTGTGGTGTCCGCGACACAGGTGTGCGAGGTTGTCGGTGGCGGTCGGCCCACCCCTGGCGGCGTCGACGGTGTGATCGAGGTCGCAGCGTGAGATCGGGACCCGGCAGCCGGGAAATCGGCAGCGCCGGTCCCTGGCGCTGAGCAAGCGGCGCATATGCTCGCTGGGCCGGTATCGGTCCACGCTGATCACCTCTCCCGAAGCATTGGAGAGCGCCCTGTCCCAGTGCTCGGTTCGTGCTGCGAGGTCCCGGACAGATGCGGGGTCGATCGCACCATGGCCTGAGAGTTCGCATACCGCGGCGCCGCCCGACGCGACTTGTGCGGCGGATCTCTCTGCGGTCCCCGCGGTGCTCTCTGCGGTCCCCGCGGTGCTCTCGGCAGTCACCGTGGTGCCGCCGGCGGTCCCCGCGGTGCTGTCGGCAGCCCCCGCGGTGCTGCCTGCGGCGACTGCGGTGAAGGCGTCGACCGGGGCCATGACCTGTACGCGCGCCCGAATCGCCTCCGCGGGCGAACCGGAGAACATGGTGTCTTCGCTTCCGCACAGCAGGAGATCCGCGAAGGCGTCGGCGCGCAGCTGATCGCGCGACCGCGGCACGTCGACACCCGCGGAACCATCGGCAGGACCGAGTGCGACGGGATCGGATTCGGTGGGATCGGGTGCGGCGTCTGGGAGGCTCTCCGCCGGCACAGTGCGTTCGCCGCGCTCGGCGGCTCGCGCGATACGGGTGAGCCGGTCATGGATCGCGTACGCCTGCATCGCGGGCAGCGTGGCGACGAGGTCAGCCATGCCGTCCTCACCCTCGATGACGCGCACGCACCGTCCGGCCACAGCCTCTCGGTGACGCTCCTCGAGCGGGCGCTCGGCCCACCGCTCCGCGATCCGCCGTGCGATCGGACGCAGACGGTTCGGAGTCTCCCGCCGTGCAACGTCCAGTACCTCGGCCTCGTACCCCGCGCGCCGCTCACGGATCTCGAGGGTATCCCCTGCGCCGATCACGAGTGCGGCGTCGGCGATCACCCTCCCGTGAGAGAGGGATACCTCACCGCGCTCCAGCGCGTCGACGGTGGCCGAGAACCCGTGGACGAGACGAGTGGCGAGGTCCATCTGCCCCTCGATCTGGTGCTCGCTCAGTGCGACCGCGGTCGCGAGCTCGGCCCGCAGCGATCGATACCGCAGCTCCCGGGAGGATCCCGAACCGAAACCTTCCGCTCCGCCCCGGGTCGCCTCGTCGATCGCCGAGGCGATCAACCGCAAACGCGTCGCGTCGCACGCCCGCTGCTGCAACTCGAGCCGTTCCACCCAGGACACCGCCACCTCGACACCGCTGCACCGGGCCCGGGGCTCGTCGCCGAGGCCGGGAGTCTCGCTGTGGTGCTGATCGGTCATGAGCCCATTGCATCAGTGACCACTGACATTCATGGATCCGGGCAGTTCAGACCCGGGCTCGACGCCCCGCGACGGCATCAGTGAGCTGGGATCGCCACTGCTTCGGACCTCACCCGTATTTCGGACGGTATCCCCCGGTTCGATCCGAAACACGGGTGAGAACCGAAGAACGGTACAGCGCACGAGGAGGCGGAGGGCTGAGGATAAGGGCGAAGCGCAGAGGATAGGGGTGCGGAGCGAGGAAGCGGAGGACTAGGAGCCGGGGGCGGAGGATAGGGGCCGGACGCAGCGGATAGGGGCGGAGCGCAGCGGGACGCTCAGTGCCCCATGCCGAGGCCACCGTCGACCGGGATCACGGCGCCCGAGATGTAGGCGGCGTCGTCCCCGGCGAGGAACGATGCGACGCCGGCGATCTCGGCGACCTGGCCGAAGCGGTTCGCCGGGATGTTCGCGAGGTACTGCTTCTGCTGCTCCTCGGGGAGCGCCGCGGTCATGTCGGTCTCGATGAACCCCGGGGCGATCACGTTGGCCGTGATGTTGCGGGCGCCCAGTTCGCGCGTGAGCGAGCGGGCGAAGCCGACGAGCGCGGCCTTCGACGACGAGTAGTTGATCTGGCCGGGGCCGCCGTAGAGCCCGACGACGGACGACATGAGGATGACGCGCCCGAAACGCCCCTTGAGCAGCCCCTTCGACGCGCGCTTCACGACGCGGAAGGTGCCCGTGAGGTTCGTGTCGATGACGCTCGTGAACTCCTCCTCGGTCATGCGCAGCAGCAGGGTGTCGCGCGTGATGCCGGCGTTGGCCACCACGACCTCGACCGGGCCGAGCTGCGCCTCGATCTCGGTGAACGCCGCGTCGATGGAGTCGGAGTCGGTCATCTCGGCGCGCACCGTGAGCGACCCCTCCGGCCCCTCCCCCGAGCGGGCGGTGACGGCGACGCGGTGCCCGTCGGCGATCATGCGTTCGGCGATCGCGTAGCCGATTCCGCGGTTGCCGCCGGTGACGAGTACGGTGCGCGAGGTGCTCATGGGGGTCCTTCCATCGGTGCTGCTGGCGCGATCCCACCAGCCTATTGCATGTGGGCGCAGTCCCAGACGGACGGCGTAGGCTGGGCTGGTACTGAGGAAAGGGCGCATGGCGAAGAATTCTGGTGCTGCACCAAGCTACAGCGTGACGTCGGCGGGAGTGAATCCGGCCGAGGATCGCGCGCATCGCATGCGCATGTACTTCACGGCGATGTCGCTGCGCGTGGTGTGCGTGGTCTCGCTGTTCTGGCTGCACGGCTGGTGGGTGCTGCTCGCGGCCGCAGGCGCGGTGCTGCTCCCCTGGTTCGCGGTGATGGTCGGCAACGCCGTCGCGCACAACGGGGGTGAGGCCCCCGATGCGCCGCAGCCGCTGAGGATCGAGGGCGCCTCCTCTCCTGAACCGGGCGAGGCTGAAGACACGCTCATCGTGATCGATGTCGAGCCGGAGCGTCGCGCGGCCCCGGCGCACGAAGCGGGAACGGCCGCGCAGGAGGCTTCTGATGAGCAGGCGGGTGTCGCGGATCGCGACGAACCCGGAACACCCGGATCCCCGGGCGGTGCCGCGTGAGCGGCGGGGTGATGAGCGCCGTGACTCTGGGAGGGGCACCCTCGCACCGCTTCGAGTGCTCCCGAGCGGGCTGCCGGGAGGCGGCCGACTGGGCGATCCTGTGGCGCAACCCGAAGATCCACGACGCCGATCGCCGCAAGACCTGGTTGGCCTGCGAAGCGCACCTCGACGTGCTGCGCGAGTTCCTCGCGGCGCGCGACTTCCCGCTCGAGGTCCGAGCAGTGGGTGACCTCGATGGGTGAGGCACGTGAGGTGGGCTGGAGCTTCCTCTACTCCGGGCGCTGGATCGGCTATTTCGCGATGCTCGCGATCTTCTCGGTCGCGTGCGTCTTCCTCGGCAACTGGCAGTTCGACCGACGCGACGAGGCGCGAGCCGAGATCGCGCGCATCGACGCGAACTACGGTGCTCCGGCGACGCCGCTCGCGCAGGAGCTGCCCGATCCGGCCGCGTTCGACGAGGATGCGCAGAAGTGGCGCACGGTCGAGGCCGTGGGCGAGTACATCGGCGACCCCTATCTGGCCCGCAATCGGCCGGGCAGCGAGGGCGTCGGATCGAATCTGATCCAGGCGTTGCGCACCTCCGACGGGCGCGTATTCTTCGTGGATCGCGGCTGGGTGCCGATCGACGGCCACGAGGCGGAGTCGGGCGAGGTCCCCGCCGAGGATCTGCCCCAGGCGCCGAGCGGAGAGGTGCGCGTCGAGGCGAGGCTGCGCGCCTCCGAACCCGCGATCCCGGGCCGAACCTCCGTCGGGAGCACGGTCGCGAGCATCGAGCTGCCCGAGCTCGCGCGTCTCAGCGGTACCGAGGGCGACGCGTACACGGGCGCCTACGGCATGCTGATCTCCGAGACCCCCTCCGGCGAGCACGGTGCGCTGCCCGAGAAGCCGGAGCGCGACGAGGGACCGCACCTCTCCTACGCCCTGCAGTGGTACGTCTTCATCGGTATCGCGGCGGTCGGCGTCGGGTACGCCGCGCGGCGGGAGTACCGCGGACTGAACCCGGACAGCAGCGCTGTGCAGGAGCAGGATCGGCGCAGCGCCGAGCGCAGGCGCCGCCGGGGGCCGAGCGACGCGGAGGAAGAGGACGCGCTGATCGGGGGTTGAACGCGTCCCGCCGGTGCGGGGGCCTGCCGAGGCGCGGGGTTTCCCCCGGGGGTCTCGTTCCAATACTCTGAGGGCTATGAGTGCGGTGAGACAGGTGCAGGTCACGTTCGATTGCGAGCGGCCGCGCGAGGTCGCGGAGTTCTGGAAAGCGGTGCTGGGGTATGTCGATCCCCCGGTCCCTGAGGGCTTCGCATCGTGGAGCGACTTCGACGACTCGCTCCCAGAGAAGGACAGGGGCGCGTTCTGGGCCTGTCAGGATCCCGACGGCGTGGGCCCCAGGCTCTTCTTCCAGCGCGTGCCCGAGGCGAAGGTCGCGAAGAACCGCGTGCATCTCGACGTGCGCGTCGGCGCCGGGCTGCACGGGGAGGAGCGTCTCGCCGCGCTCGAGCGCGAAGCCGACCGGCTCGAGGCGCTCGGCGCCAAACGCCTGTACCTGATGCCGGCCGACGAGGAGAACGAGTCCTGCCAGGTGATGCAGGATGTCGAGGGAAACGAGTTCTGTCTCGACTGACGCGGTCGGCACGCGCCGGAAGGCGGGGGCGGATCGGCGACCGCCGGAGACCGCAGCATGAGGCCCGCGTGGAGCCGACTCCAAGGGCGGGTCGGGCTACCCTGGAGTGTGGTTTCCCCGACGCTCCCCCGACGCGCTCCGATCGTAACGATGCTCTGCGCTGCGGCCGTGCTGATGACGACCGCCCTGTCGGGCTGTGCGACCTCCGTGGACCCGGCAGCCACGCGCGAGTCCCTCACCGAGGTGACCGAGGAGCCGACGCCGCCCGAGGCGGCCGAGCTGTATGACGCCGAACGGCACCCCGAACCCATCGTGGAGCCGGAGGACTGCTCCCGATACCTCGTTATCACGGTGCGGGGTACCGGAGAGCCCGCGAAGGGGCAGCTGCTCTCCCCCGTCGCACGCGAGATATCCGCAGCGCGCCCCGATCAGATCGAGGTGCTCGACCTCGACTACCCCGCCGACACCGATGTGAACGAGGGCGGCACGGTCGGAGTCCGCACGCTCGTCGACACGCTCAACGTGCAGGCCGAGGCGTGCCCCGACCAGCGCTTCGTGCTGCTCGGCTACTCCCAGGGCGCGCTCGTGATCGGAGACGCGCTCGCGCAGCCCGACGCGCGGCTCGTCGGCGCCACGGTCGGAGAGGTGGGGGCCGACGCGGCCGAGAGGATCCTCTCCGTCGTGCTCTACGGGGATCCGCGCTTCGTGGGCAGCGAGCCGTACAACGCGGGCGACTACGATCCCGCGGTGAGCGGCCTTCTCGCGCGACCGGAGGGCAGCCTCGACGCCTTCGCCGACCGCCTGCGCGACTACTGCGCCGCTCGCGACTTCATCTGCCAGAGCACGCTCGACCTCGACGAGTCAGGCCACGTCGAGTACTTCGACAACGGCATGCAGCAGGACGGTGCGGCGTTCGCGATCACGAGGCTCGACCCGCACGACCGCGCTGATTCGTAGGGGGAAGCCGTGTAGCGTGGGAGGCGAGTGCCCGCAACGCGGCGGGCACGGCGAGGAGGTACCGATGCCCGGCAAGTACGACCACCTGTTCGTGACGCAGATGCCCGTCTGCGGACCCGACGACTTCAACAACGAGGGCGAGGCCGCCGAGCTGGCGCCGCCGAAGAATCTCGGCGAGGCCAACTGGCTGCTGCACGCGGGCCTCGTGCCCGACGCCAAGGTCAACATGACCCACATCTGGATCCACGAGACCGAGGTGCCCGAGCTCTGGGTCGTGCCGCACGTGCACGACTACGACGAGATCCTCATCTGGACGGGCGGCGATCCCGACAACCCCCACGACCTCGGCGCCGAGATCTATATGGACATCGAGGGCGAGCGGCACACCATCACGACCTCCGGTTGCGTGTACATCCCCGCGGGGGTCGAGCACTGCCCGCTCGGCTTCAACCGCGTCGACCGGCCGTTCCGCTTCAGCGCGCTCTCGCTCGCTCCGCACTACGTCTCGGACCGCGAGGAGCGCGCCGCCGAGCGCGCGAGGGCGTCGCTCGAGGATTGACGGGCGGCACCGCTCGCGGAGTGAGGGCGAGCGGCGCAGAGACGCGCGGGTCGGGATCTGGCCGGGCCGGCTCGCGCGGGTCGGGATCTGGCCGGGCCGGCTCGGGCGGGTCCGGATCGGGCCCGGGCCGGCTAGGCCAGCTCGATCAGCTCGAGGTACTCCTTCGACCAGTGGTCCTCGGTGGCCTCCGGCATGATGAGCACCCGCTCGGGGTTCAGCGCCTCGACGGCGCCCGGATCGTGCGACACGAGCACGACCGCGCCCGTGAAGTGCGCGAGGGCGTCGAGGATCTCCTCGCGGCTGGCCGGGTCGAGGTTGTTCGTCGGCTCGTCGAGCAGCAGCACGTTGGCGCTCGACACCACGAGCATCGCGAGTGCCAGACGGGTCTTCTCTCCGCCGGAGAGCACGCCCGCGGGCTTGTGCACGTCGTCGCCGGTGAAGAGGAACGAGCCGAGCACCTTGCGCGCCTCGGTCTCGGTCAGGTGCTGCGACACGGAGACCATGTTCTGCAGCACGCTCGCCTTGACGTCGAGCGTCTCGTGCTCCTGGGCGTAGTAGCCGACCTTGAGCCCGTGTCCGGCGATGATCTCGCCTGTGTCGGGTTCGTCCACCTGGGCCAGCAGACGCAGCAGCGTGGTCTTGCCCGCGCCGTTGAGTCCGAGCACGACGACCTTCGATCCGCGGTCGACCGCCAGGTCGACGCCGGAGAAGATCTCGAGCGAGCCGAACGACTTCGAGAGGCCCTGCGCCATGATCGGGGTCTTGCCGCAGGGCGAGGGGTCGGGGAAGCGCAGCTTCGCGACGCGATCCACCTGGCGCTCCTCCTCGAGGCCCGCGAGCATCTTGTCTGCTCGCGCGACCATCTGGTGCGCGGCGGCGGCCTTCGAGGCCTTCGCTCCGAATCTTGCGGCCTGATCCTTGAGTGCCGACGCCTTCTTCTCGACGTTCGCGCGCTCCTTGCGGCGGCGCTCCTCGTCGGCGGCGCGCTGGCGCAGGTAGAGCTTCCAGTTCATGTTGTAGACGTCGATGACCTGGCGGTTCGCGTCGAGGTAGAAGACCCGGTTGACGGTCTCCCCCACGAGATCGACGTCGTGCGAGATGATGATGCAGCCGCCCTTGTAGCTCTTCAGGAACTCGCGCAGCCACACGATCGAGTCGGCGTCGAGGTGGTTCGTCGGCTCGTCGAGGATCATTGTGTCGGCGTCGCTGAACAGGATCCTGGCGAGCTCGATGCGACGCCGCTGGCCGCCCGACAGAGTCTTGAGCGGCTGGTCGAGCACCCGGTCGGGCAGGCCGAGGTTGTGCGAGATCGACGCCGCTTCCGACTCGGCGGCGTACCCGCCGAGCGCGTGGAAGCGGTCGGTGAGGTTGCCGAAGCGCTTCATCGCCTTCTCGGCGACCTTCGGGTCGTCGGAGGACATCTCCTCGGTCGCCTTCGCGATGTTCTTCGTGAGCGTGCCGAGGCCGCGGGCGTCGAGGATGCGGTGCCGTGCGATCTGCTCGGGATCGCCGGAGCGCGGATCCTGCGGGAGGAATCCGAGCTCGCCCGACACGGTGACCTTGCCCTCGGCCGGCTGCAGTTCACCTGAGAGGGTGCGCGTGAGCGTGGTCTTCCCCGCGCCGTTGCGCCCGACGAGACCGACCTTGTCACCGGGGTTCACTCGGAAGCTGACTCCCCCCATGAGGCGACGGGCGCCCACATCGATGGCGAGGTCTTCGACGGTGATCATGCTGGAAAGCTCCTTGAACGTGCGGTGAACGTGCTGCGGCCGGTCGGCGAGCGCGCAACCTCGCTAGTCTACTCGGCGCGTCAGGATCCTGCGACTCGCGCCGCTCGCGCAGGATGACCGCTACTCCCCCAGCGCCGCCGGGTCCGCCCAGAGCACCGTCTCAGTGCGCCCGGCCAGGCGCGCGGCCGGCACGAGCGGCTCGGGCCGCGCGAGCAGGGCCCGCACGGCGTCGGCCTTGCCCGCCCCCGCAGCAAGCAGCCACGAGCGCTCGGCGCGATTCAGCGCGGGCAGCGAGAACGTCACCCGCTCGGGCGGCGGCTTCGGAGAGTCGCGCACCGCCAGAGCGGAGGGGCCGTCGACCAGCAGCACCTCGGATCGCCCCGGGAACAGCGAGGCGACGTGTCCGTCCTCCCCCACGCCGCTCAGGGCGACGTCGATCCGCTCCACGCGATCCACGATGCCCGCGTACTCTGCGGCGGCCTCGTCGAGCGAGAGCCCCGAGTCCGCGGCCGGTACACGGTGCACCAGCGTCGGGTCGGTCTCGACCGCCGCGAACAGCGACTGGTCGGCGAGCAGATCGTTGCGATCCTCGTGGCCGGCCGGAACGAACCGCTCGTCGCCCCAGAGAAAGCGCACGCGGCTCCAGTCGACGGAGTCGCGCTCGGCGTGGTCGCGCACGGCCAGCAGCACCTGGGCGCCCGCGCGCCCGCCGGTCAGCACCGCGCACGGCACGGCCCCGGCCTCCTGGCGCTCGCGGCAGACCTCGATCAGGGCCGCCGCGACGGCTTCGCCGAGCGTCTGCAGGTCAGCGACCCGCTCGACCCGCGGACTCACCATCGCTACGCCTCCACCTCGGTGCGGTCCCCCGACCAGCGGGTGTGGAACACGCCCTCACGATCGACGCGCCGGTAGGTGTGGGCGCCGAAGAAGTCGCGCTGCCCCTGGATGAGCGCGGCCGGCAGGCGCTCGGCGCGCAGGCCGTCGTAGTAGGCCAGCGACGAGGAGAACGCCGGGGCCGGGATGCCGGCCGTCGTCGCAGCGATCACGACCCGCCGCCATGCGGCCTGGCCGCGGCTCAGGGCATCGGCGAAGTAGGGTGCGGCCATCAGCAGCGGCAGATCGGGCTGCTCGGCGTAGGCGTCGGCGATCCTGCCCAGGAACTGCGCGCGGATGATGCATCCCCCGCGCCAGATCTTCGAGATCGCGCCCAGGTCGATGCGCCAGTCGTACTCCGCCGCGCCGGCCCGGATCTCGTCGAAGCCCTGCGAATACGCGACGATCTTCGAGGCGTAGAGGGCCTGGCGCACGTCCTCGATGAATTCGGCCTCGTCGGCGACCGCGAAGGCCTCGGCAGGCCCGGGCAGGTCGGCCGCCGCGGCGCGCTGCTCGGGGTGCGAGGAGAGCGAGCGGGCGAACGTCGCCTCCGCGATCCCCGAGACCGGCACGCCGAGCGCGAGCGCGGTCTGCACGGTCCAGGCGCCCGTCCCCTTCGCCCCCGCCTGGTCGAGGATCACGTCGACGAGCGGTCGGCCGGTGGTGGCGTCGTTCTGCCGCAGCACCTCCGCGGTGATCTCGATGAGATACGACTCGAGCTCGCCCCAGTTCCACTCGGCGAAGATCTCCGCGATCTCGGCGGGGCTCTTGCCGGTGCCGCGGCGGATCAGGTCGTAGGCCTCGGCGATCAGCTGCATGTCGGCGTACTCGATGCCGTTGTGCACCATCTTCACGAAGTGGCCCGCGCCGTCGTGGCCAACGTGGGTGACGCAGGGCTCACCCTCCGCGACCGCGGCGATGGACTTCAGGATCGGGCCGAGCGTGACCCAGGATTCGTCGGATCCGCCCGGCATGATGCTCGGGCCGTTGAGGGCACCCTCCTCGCCGCCCGAGATCCCGGCCCCGACGAAGTTGATGCCGGTCTCGCGCACCGCGCGCTCGCGGCGGATCGTGTCCGGGAAGTGGGCGTTGCCGCCGTCGACGATGATGTCGCCGGGCTCGAAGACCTCGACGAGGGCGTCGATCGTGGCATCGGTCGCGGCACCGGCCTGCACCATGATGATCGCGGTGCGCGGGCGCGTGAGGCTCGCGGCGAACTCGGCGTAGGAGTAGGCGGGGACGAACCCGGCCTCGGGATGCTCGGCGACGAGCCTCTCGGTGCGCTCGGGGCTGCGGTTCAGCACCGCGACCGTGTTGCCCTCGCGGCTCGCCAGGTTGCGGGCGAGGTTCGCCCCCATCACAGCGAGGCCGACGACCCCGATGTTCGCCGTCGCTGCCGTCGCCGCGGGCGTATCCGCGGCTCCTGCGCCGTTCACTGCTGCGTGCTCTGTTCCGCTCAAGACTGTGGCTCCGTTCGGTTGTTCGTTTCGAGCTGCTTCACGACGCCGCCGTACATCGAGTCCTCGTCGAGGATGCGCAGCTCCTCGGCCAGGCACTCCCGCAGCGTGCGGCGCGGCAGCGAGATCTCGTGCCGCGGCTGCCCGGGCTGGCTCAGCACCGCGCGGTCGGTGGAGACCCGCTCGAGCACCGCGTCGCCCGAGGCGCGCCGCAGCGCCACCGAGCGCACACCGCCGGACACCGTCGAGCGATCCTCCAGGCGGCAGTCTACGGGCACCTGCAGCATGAGCTCGAGCCAGGTCGCGAGCAGCTTCGTCGACGGCGAGTCGGCCCCGCCGACGACCTCGACGGAGGTCACGGGATCGAACGGCGGCTGGTCGAGGATCGCGGCGAGGTACTCCCGCCAACGCGTCAGGCGCGTCCAGGCGAGGTCGGTGTCGCCCGGCGTGTAGTCGGAGGCGCGGGCGGCGAAGGCCTCGGCCGGGGAGGCCGCGCTGTCGGTGATCCGGCGCTGGGCGATCCTGCCGAGCGGGTGCGCGCCGGGGCGCTCGGGGGCGTTCCCGGGCCACCACACGACGACCGGCGCGTCGGGCAGCAGCAGCCCGGTGACGAGGCTCTCGATCCCGGTGCAGACCTCGCCGTAGGCGCGCAGCACGACGACGTCGCTGGCGCCGGCGTCGGCTCCGACGCGGATCTCGGCGTCGAGCCGGGGCTCCGCCGACGCGGGGTTCGCGACGAGCACGATGACGCGCATCGGGTGCTCGCTCGAGGCGTGATTGGCCGCCTCGACCACCGACTCGTCGATGGGTTCGGAGGTGGCGATGATGAGGGTGAGCACGCGACCGAGCGCGGAGACGCCGCCCTCGAGGCGCATGGCGACGAGGCGGCGAGCGACCTTGCTCACCGTGGTGTTGGGAAGATGCTCGATCACGGGCGCCTCCAACTGCGGCCGTCGCGGGCCAGAAGATCGTCGGCGGAGGCGGGGCCCCAGGAGCCGGGGGCGTACTGCTCGGGCGTCTCACCGCGCGATGCCCAGAACTCCTCGATGGGATCGAGGATCCGCCACGACAGCTCGACCTCCGCCTGGCGCGGGAAGAGCGGCGCGTCGCCGAGCAGCACGTCGAGGATCAGACGCTCGTAGGCTTCGGGGCTCGCCTCGGTGAACGCGTGTCCGTAGCCGAAATCCATGGTGACGTCGCGCACCCGCGTGCCCGTGCCGGGCACCTTCGCGTCGAAGCGCATGGTGATGCCCTCGTCGGGCTGCACCCTGATCACGAGGGCGTTCGAACCCTGATCGCTGCCGTGCGCCTTCGCGAACAGCTCCCCCGCCTCGCGGCGGAACACCACGGCGATCTCGGTCACCCGCCGCCCGAGGCGCTTGCCGGTGCGCAGGTAGAAGGGGACGTCCGACCATCGTCGGGTGTTCACGAACAGCTTCATCGCGGCGTAGGTCTCGGTGCGGGATGCGGGATCCATTCCCTCCTCCTCGAGGAACCCTCGCACCAGCTCGCCGCCCTGCCAGCCGCCGGCGTACTGCCCCCTCGCGGTCGCGGTAGCGAGATCCGCGGGCAGCCGCACCGCCTCGAGCACCTTCTCCTTCTCCGCGCGCAGGTGATCGGCGCTGAGCGAGATGGGCTCCTCCATCGCGGTGAGGGCGAGCAGCTGCAGCAGATGGTTCTGGATCACGTCGCGGGCCGCGCCCACGCCGTCGTAGTAGCCGGCGCGCCCGCCGACCCCGATGTCCTCGGCCATCGTGATCTGCACGTGGTCGACGTAGTTGCGGTTCCAGATCGGCTCGTACATCGAGTTCGCGAACCTCAGCGAGAGGATGTTCTGCACCGTCTCCTTGCCGAGGTAATGATCGATGCGGAAGATCGAGTCGGCCGGGAAGGCCGACTCGAGGGTGTCGTTGAGATCCCGTGCCGACTGCAGATCCTGCCCGAACGGCTTCTCGATGATCACGCGCCGCCAGCGCTGATCGTCGACGGTGCGATCCACGAGACCCGAGCTGCTCAGGTGCCGGGCCACCTCGGGGAACGACTTCGGCGGGATGGACAGGTAGAAGGCGTGGTTGCCCATCGTGCCCCGCTCCCGATCCAGCGCGTCGACGGTCTCGCGGAGGCGGGTGTACGCCTCGGGATCGTCGAAGCGCCCCTGCACGAAGCGGATGCCCTCGGCGAGCTGCCGCCACGTCGACTCCCGGAAGGGCGTGCGCGCGTGCTTGCGCACCGCATCGTGCACGATCTCCGCGAAGTCGCGATCCGCCCAGTCGCGGCGGCTGAAGCCGACGAGCGCGAAACCGGGCGGCAGCAGGCCGCGGTTCGCGAGGTCGTAGACCGCCGGCATCAGCTTCTTGCGCGACAGGTCGCCGGTCACGCCGAAGATCACGAGAGCGCTCGGCCCGGCGATCCTGTTGAGACGAGGATCGCCGGGCGAGCGCAGCGGGTTGGCAGGACTCATCTAGATGGCGAAGCCCAGCGCGCGCATCATGTCCCGTCCGTCGTCCGTGATGCGCTCCGGCGTCCACGGCGGCATCCACACCCAGTTGATGCGGAACGCCGCGACGAGCCCGTCCAGCGCCTCGGCGATGTCGTTCTCGATCACGTCGGTGAGCGGGCAGCCCGCGCTCGTCAGCGTCATGCTGATGACCAGGGCGTCATGCTCCTCGTCGTAGGCCAGATCGTAGATCAGGCCGAGGTCGACGATGTTGACGCCGAGCTCGGGGTCGGAGACGTTCTTCAGCGCCTCCGTGGCCTGCTCGCGGAACTCCGGGTCGATCGACTGCGGAACCGTCGTAGTCTCGTCGCTCATACGACCAGCCTACGCCCCTAGGCCGACGCGAGGAAGCGGTCGTAGCCCTCTTCCTCGAGACGGTCCGCGAGCTCGGGGCCGCCCTCTTCGGCCACGCGGCCGTTGACGAAGACGTGCACGAAGTCGGGCTTGATGTACCGCAGGATGCGGGTGTAGTGGGTGATGAGCAGCACGCCGAGGCCGGTGTTCTCCTTGGCGCGGTTGACGCCCTCGGAGACGATCTTGAGCGCGTCGACGTCGAGGCCCGAGTCGGTCTCATCGAGCACCGCGAACTTCGGCTTCAGCAGCTCGAGCTGCAGGATCTCGTTGCGCTTCTTCTCGCCGCCCGAGAAGCCCTCGTTGACGTTGCGGGCCGCGAAGGACTCGTCCATGCGCAGGTTCCGCATCGCCTCCTTGACCTCGCCCATCCAGGTGCGGATCGAGGGCGCCTCGCCGTCGATCGCGGTCTTGGCGGTGCGCAGGAAGTTGGCGTTGGTCACGCCGGGGATCTCGACGGGGTACTGCATCGCGAGGAAGAGGCCGGCCTGGGCGCGCTCGTCCACGCCCATCTCGAGCACCTCTTCGCCGTCGAGCAGGATCGACCCGCCGGTCACCTCGTAGCGGGGGTGGCCCGCGATGGCGTAGGCGAGGGTCGACTTGCCCGAACCGTTCGGGCCCATGATCGCGTGGGTCTCACCCTGCTTGATGGAGAGGTCGACCCCCTTGAGGATCTGCTTCTCGCCCTGCTCGGTCTCGACGCTGACATGCAGGTCCTTGATTTCAAGAACGGAGCTCATTGTTCAATCTCTTTCGTAACGTTGGGGTCGATGTACACGTCGCCGTCTTCGATCTCGACAACGTAGACGGGAACCGGCTCGTAGGCCGGGAGGTTCTGCGGGATGCCGGTGCACAGCGAGAACGCGGAGCCGTGGGCCCAGCACTCGAGCGTGTCGCCCTCGACGAATCCCTCGGACAGACTGATCTGCCCGTGGCTGCAGGTGTCGCCGATGGCGTGCACGACACCCTGGGAATCGAGCACCACGGCGATCGGCACATCTTCGACGACGACGCGCGTCGCCTGATCCTGCACCAGATCGCCGAGTGCGAGCACCTTGTGGCGCGACATCAGCGGACGGAGTCCGCGAGTTCGGCCTCGACTGCCGCCTGGAGCCGCTGCTCGGTCGCCTCGTCGCCGATCTGCGCGATGACCTCGAGCAGGAATCCGCGCACCACGAGCTTGCGGGCCTCCTCCTCGGAGATGCCGCGGCTCTGCAGGTAGAAGATGTGCTCGTCGTCGAAGCGACCGGTCGCCGAGGCGTGGCCCGCGCCCTCGATGTCGCCGGTCTCGATCTCGAGGTTCGGGATCGAGTCGGCGCGGGTGCCCTCGGTGAGCACCAGGTTGCGGTTCTGCTCGTAGCTGTCGGTGCCGTTCGCGTTCTGCCGGATGAGCACGTCGCCGATCCAGACCGTGTGCGCGCCCTCGCCCTGCAGCGCGCCCTTGTAGGTGACGCGGCTGCGGGTGTGGGGAGCGTTGTGGTCGAGGTAGACCTGATGCTCGAGGTGCTGGCCGGCGTCGGCGAAGTACGCCCCGAGGGCCTCGCCGTTCGCGCCCTCCGTGTCGAGGTGGATCGACGGGTTCAGGCGCACGACCTGCCCGCCGAGCGAGACGACGATGTGGGTGAGCGAGGCGTCGCGGCCCACGGTGGCGTAGTGGCTCGCGAGGTGGATCGCGTCGTCGGCCCACTGCTGCACCGAGACGACGGTGAGCTTCGCGCCGTCGCCGACGACGATCTCGACGTTCTCGGAGAGCTGCGCCGACCCGGTGTTCTCGAGGATCACGAGCCCCTGGCTGTGCGGTGCGGCCTCGATGACCGTGTGCCCCGCGCGCGCGTCGCTGCCGAGCGCGTCCCGGGTGATCACCGCGGTGGTCTTCTCCTCGCTCGCGAGCGTGACGAGGTGCGCCTCGCCGAACGCGCTCCACGCCGCCGCTGCGCCGCGCTCCTCGGGGATGCCCGCGCGCCCGATGCGGGCGTCGTCGCGGGAGATCCACTCGGAGGTCACGCCGGGGGCCTCGGATCCCGCACCCTCGGCGCCGTGCACCTCGACGGGGATGCGCGAGCCGTCGAGCTCGCCGTTCAGCAGCGTGTCGAGCTTTGCGACGGGGCTGAACTTCCAGACTGCCTCGCGGCCGGTCACCCGGGCGAAGTCAGCGACGTCGGTCGACTTGGGCCGCTCGGAGCGCGTCTGCACCGGTACGCGGTTCTCCCAGTCGCCGTCCGAGTGCGCGGCGAGGCCGTGCTGGGCGGTCTTCTCTGCTACAGCTTCGGTCATTATCCGACGGATCCTTCCATGCCCATCTCGATGAGCTTGTTCAGTTCGAGGGCGTACTCCATGGGCAGCTCGCGCGCGATCGGCTCGATGAAGCCGCGCACGATCATCGCCATGGCCTCCTCCTCGGCGAGACCGCGGCTCATCAGGTAGAACAGCTGATCCTCGCTGACGCGGGAAACCGTGGCCTCGTGGCCCAGCTCCGCGTCATCGGTGCGGATGTCGATGGCCGGGTAGGTGTCGCTGCGCGAGATCGTGTCGACGAGCAGCGCGTCGCAGACGACGGAGTTGGCGGCGTGGTGGGCGTTCGCCTCCACGCGCACCTCGCCGCGGTAGCCGGTGCGGCCGCCGCCGCGCGCGATCGACTTCGACAGGATCGACGACTTGGTGTGGGGTGCGAGGTGGATCATCTTCGCGCCCGCGTCCTGGTGCTGGCCGGGGCCCGCGAACGCGACCGACAGGGTCTCGCCCTTCGCGTGCTCGCCGGTGAGGAAGATCGACGGGTACTTCATCGTGACCTTTGAGCCGATGTTGCCGTCGACCCACTCCATGGTGGCGCCCTCTTCGGCCACGGCGCGCTTGGTCACGAGGTTGTACACGTTGGTCGACCAGTTCTGGATCGTCGTGTAGCGCACGCGCGCGTTCTTCTTCACGATGATCTCGACGACCGCCGAGTGCAGCGAATCGCTCTTGTAGATCGGGGCGGTGCAGCCCTCGATGTAGTGCACGTAGCTGTCTTCGTCCGCGATGATCAGGGTGCGCTCGAACTGCCCCATGTTCTCGGTGTTGATGCGGAAGTACGCCTGGAGCGGGATCTCGACGTGCACGCCCTTCGGCACGTACACGAACGATCCGCCCGACCAGACGGCCGTGTTGAGCGCGGCGAACTTGTTGTCGCCCGACGGGATGACCGTGCCGAAGTACTGCTCGAAGATCTCGGGGTGCTCGCGCAGCGCGGTGTCGGTGTCGAGGAACAGCACGCCCTGCGCCTCCAGATCCTCGCGGATCTGGTGGTAGACGACCTCGGATTCGTACTGCGCGGCGACGCCGGCGACCAGGCGCTGGCGCTCGGCCTCGGGGATCCCGAGCTTCTCGTAGGTCTCCTTGATCTCCTCCGGCAGCTCCTCCCACGTGGTGGCCTGCTTCTCGGTGGAGCGCACGAAGTACTTGATGTTGTCGAAGTCGATCTCGGAGAGATCGGCGCCCCAGGTGGGCATCGGCTTGCGGCCGAAGATCTGCAGCGCCTTCAGGCGTCGCTGCAGCATCCATTCGGGCTCGTTCTTCAGCGCCGAGATTTCACGCACGACCTGCTCGTTGAGGCCGCGCTTCGCCGTAGCGCCCGCCTCATCGCTGTCGTGCCAGCCGAACTCGTACTGGCCCAAGCCTTCGAGCTCGGGTCGGTCGATCAATACCTCTGGCATGATCACTCCCTCAATTCTTCGTCTCGCCGAGCTCAGACGCGCGGGCGCACGATTTGACATCGAGCGCACAGGTCTGGCTCTGCAGCGGTGCAGTAGTCTGGGCTTCGGACGGAGCCGGTCCGGTGCTGAGCACCCGATGCCGGCTCGCCGTACGCAACCACAGCTTCCCATTCTACAGGTTCCCGCCTGAAACGGGAGGGGCGCGCCCCTGGGCACGACCTGTGCATGACGAGAAGCTCATGAGAGGAGACGCGTTGTCCGACGCGAGCAGTTCGACCGCCACTTCAGCGCCTCGCACCGGGGGCACGGACTTCGGCTTCGTCGGAGGAGCCGCCCGCCCGTCGGGGCTCCTGCGCTTCTCCGCCTGGGCCTCGTTCGTGCTCAACGTCATCATCATCGGCACGGGCGGCGCGGTGCGACTCACGGGGTCCGGCCTCGGCTGCAGCGAGTGGCCGCTCTGCACCCCCGAATCGCTCACCCCGACGCCCGAGATGGGCATCCACGGCCTCATCGAGTTCGGCAACCGCACGATCAGCGGCCCGATCCTGCTCTTCGCCGTGCTCGTGGTCGTGCTGAGCTGGCGGCTGCACCTCAAGCTGCAGCGCGTGCTGCGACGCGACCTGGCCGTGCTGTCGACGCTGGTGCTCGGCCTCGTGCTCCTGCAGGCCGTGGTGGGCGGGGTCATCGTGTGGCTGCACCTCAACGCCAACCTGGTCGGATTCCACTACGTGGTATCGCTGCTGCTGGTGTGCCTCACCGCCGCCTATCTCGTGCGGATGTACGAGGCCCCCGCGCCTCGTGAGCTCGCGGTGCCCAGGCCGTTCGCGATCCTGACCCACATCACCACCCTGGCGATGGCGATGACCATCTTCGTGGGGGTGCTCACCACGGGTGCGGGCCCCCACTCCGGCGACGAAAACGTGGTGCGCGACGGCTTCGACGCGACGCTGCTCGCGCACATCCACGCGTGGCCGGGGTACATCGCCCTGGCGCTCACCCTGGCCGTGACCGTGTGGGCCGTCGCCGCGAAGCTGCGCCCGGCGAGGTGGACCCTGGCGCTGCTGCTCGCGCTGCTCGTGCAGATCGGGGTGGGCGTCTACCAGGCGCGCAGCGGTCTGCCCCCGCTTGCGGTCGGCGTGCACATGGTGCTCGCCTCGCTCACCGCGGCGGCGATGACGGTCACCGTGCTGCGCCTGAAGCGTCCCGCCGTAGCCGCGGAGTAACGCGCGAGAGGTCGAAAAGGGTTCGGCTCGTCGGTGACGGGAACCCTTTTCGATACCTTCGTCGGCAGGCGCTTGGGATCCCAGGAGCGCTCAGGCGTCAGCCGTGCCTACCGCTCCCAGCGCCCGCTCCAGATCCGCCCAGAGATCCTCGACGTGCTCGATGCCGATGCTGAGACGCACGAGCGCCTCGGGCACATCCACGGGCTCCACGGGGTGCCGCCGCCGCCGTTCGACGAGCGACTCCACGCCGCCGAGACTGGTGGCCGGCGTGAACAGCTCGACCGCGTCGACGAAGCGATCCGCCGCCTCCGCTCCCCCGCTCAGCTCGATCGAGACCACGGCGCCGAAGCCCGTGAGCTGCGCGCGGGCGCGGCCGTGGTTCGGATCGCTCGGCAGACCCGGGTACCGCACGCGACTCACCGCGGGGTGCTCGAGCAGCCGCCCGGCGAGCTCTCCGGCGCTGGACTCGGCGCGCTCGAGACGGAGGGCCATGGTGCGCAGCCCGCGCAGGGCGAGCCAGGCCTCGAACGGGCCGGGGATGCCGCCGTGCAGCGTACGGTGCCGGGCGAGCCGCGCTCGCAGTTCGGCGTTGCGGGCGACGACGAGGCCGAGAAGCACATCCGAATGCCCGGCGATGAACTTCGTCGCCGAGTGCACGACCACGTCGGCCCCGACGGAGAGGGGCCGCTGCCTGAGGGGCGTGGAGAAGGTGTTGTCGACGACGGCGGTGACCCCGCGGCGACGCGCCTCCGACACGAGCCGGGGCAGGTCCACGACGTCGAGCATGGGGTTGGTCGGGGATTCCAGCCAGAGCAGATCGGCCCCGTCGAGCGCCTCGATCACGGCGTCGATGTCGAGCGGATCGATCTCGCGCAGGACGAGCGCCCCGGTCGCGGCGAGCTCTCGCGCGAGACCGATCGTGCCGTTGTACGAGGCGCTCGGCACGACCGCGACGCCCCCGATCGGTGCGAGCGAGAGCGCCGCCGAGACCGCGGCCATGCCGGAGGCGAAGGCGAGCCCGGCGACTCCGCCGCCCTCGAGCGATGCGATCGCCTCCTCGAGCGGCTCCCACGTCGGGTTGGAGTAGCGGGCGTAGACGCGATCCCCCGGACCGGGCTCGCCCGCGCTGCGGAACGTGGAGCTGAGCGAGATGGGCGGGTTGAGCGGGCCGTCGGGTGCGGGATCGGGCCGTCCGAGTGCGACGACCGAGGTCTCCGGGCGAAGGGACGGTTCGAAGCTCATGCCAGTCAGGCTACACCGCTCAGAACGGCAGCAGCGGGTCGATCGCGATCGCGAGCGAGAGCACCGAGAGGTAGGTGATGGAGCCGTGGAAGACCTGCATGGGCTTGCCCTCCTGGCCGCGGATCGCGCTGCCGTAGAGGCGGTGGGCCTGCAGGATGAAGTAGCCGCCCGCGAGCAGGGCGACGGCCGTGTAGATCCAGCCGATGCCCGGTGCGGGGATGAGCAGCAGGCTCGACGCGACGGTGGCCCAGGTGTAGAGGATGACCTGCAGCCCGACGGTCGCGCGCCCGCGCACGACCCCCAGCATCGGCACGCCGGCAGCGGCGTAGTCCTCGCGGTACCGCATCGACAGCGGCCAGTAGTGGGCCGGCGTCCAGAGGAAGATGATCGCGAAGAACACCCAGGCGGGCCAGTCGAGCGATCCGGTCACCGCCGCCCAGCCGATCAGCACCGGGAAGCAGCCGGCGATCCCGCCCCAGATGATGTTCTGCTCGCTGCGACCCTTGAGCCACATCGTGTAGACGACCACGTAGGTGAAGATCGCCGCGGCGCCGAGCGCGGCGGCGAGCCAGTTGGTCGTGGCGGCGAGCCACGCGATCGACAGCACCCCGAGCACCCACGCGAACACGAGCGCGTTGCGGTCGGAGATCTCGCCGGTCACCAGCGGGCGGTTCTTGGTGCGCTGCATCAGGCGGTCGGCCTCGCGGTCGATGTAGCAGTTGAACGCGCCGGCCGATCCCGCGCTCATCGCACCGCCGATGAGGGTCGCGAGCACCAGCCAGAGGTCGGGCAGACCGCCCTGCGCGAGGATCATCGCGGGCACCGTGACCACGAGCAGCAGCTCCATGACACGGGGCTTGGTGAGCGCGACGTAGTTCTTGATGACCCGGCCGAGGGGACGGCGGGATCGGGGCCGTTCGGCTCGCGGGGTCTGCGTCTGGGCTGAGATCTCGGTGGACATCACCCTCTATCGTACCCCGGGTCGACCGCCGGAGGTCGACACGCGCGAACCCGTCCACATATTTCTACCGATAAACCCGGCCCCTGCTGCCGTAGGATTGTCGGTGTGTGCGCGAACGCGCTCGGATTCTTCCCGTCGAAAGGTGACTCTTGGGAAACGAACTGCAGTGGGACGAGCTCGATGATCGCGCGGTCGACACCGCGCGGGTGCTGGCCGCTGACGCGGTGGAGAAGGTGGGCAACGGCCACCCGGGCACCGCGATCAGCCTGGCTCCCCTCGCATATCTGCTGCATCAGCGGGTGATGCGGCACGATCCGACCGATGCGGACTGGCTCGGTCGCGACCGGTTCATCCTGTCCGTCGGCCACTCGTCGCTCACCCAGTACGTGCAGCTCTACCTCGGCGGCTACGGGCTCGAGCTCGACGACCTGAAGGCGCTGCGCACCTGGGGCTCGAAGACCCCCGGTCACCCCGAGTACGGCCACACCGCGGGCGTCGAGATCACGACCGGCCCGCTGGGCCAGGGCCTCGCCTCCGCCGTCGGCTTCGCCTACGCCGCGCGCTACGAGCGCGGCCTCTTCGACCCCGAGGCCGCCCCGGGGACGAGTCCCTTCGATCACTTCGTGTACGTCGTGGCGGGCGACGGCGACCTGCAGGAGGGCGTGACGGCCGAGGCCTCGAGCCTCGCGGGTCACCAGGAGCTCGGCAACCTCATCGCGTTCTACGACTCCAACCAGATCTCGATCGAGGACGACACGGACATCTCCTTCTCCGAGGACGTCGCGAAGCGCTACGAGGCGTACGGCTGGCAGGTCATCGAGGTCGACTGGAAGAAGACCGGCGAGTACGTCGAGGATCTGGTCGAGCTGAACGACGCCATCGAGGCGGCGAAGGCCGAGACGGGCAAGCCCAGCCTCATCATCCTGAAGACCATCATCGGCTGGCCCTCCCCCGGCAAGCAGAACACGGGCGGCATCCACGGCTCCAAGCTGGGCGCCGAGGAGCTGGCGGGCCTCAAGCGGGCGCTCGGCTTCGATCCCGAGCAGCACTTCGCGGTCGCCCCCGAGGTGCTCGCGCACGCCCGCAAGGCGGTCGACCGGGGTGCCGAGAAGCGCGCCGAGTGGCAGCGCTCGTTCGACGCCTGGGCGGCGGCGAACCCCGAGCGCAAGGCGCTGCTCGATCGCCTCGAGGCGGGGGCCCTGCCCGAGGGCGCGGCCGAGGCGCTGCCGGTCTTCGAGCCGGGCGAGAGCATCGCCACGCGCTCGGCGAGCGGCAAGGTGCTCGCGGCGCTCGGCCCGATCATGCCCGAGCTGTGGGGCGGCTCGGCCGACCTCGCCGGCTCGAACAACACCACGATCCCGGGCGTCCCCTCCTTCGTCCCGAGCCGTCGCTCGACCTCGGCCTGGCAGGGCGACCCCTACGGGCGGGTGCTGCACTTCGGCATCCGCGAGCACGCGATGGCGGCGATCCTCAACGGCATCCAGCTGCACGGGAAGACCCGCAGCTACGGCGGCACCTTCCTGCAGTTCGCCGACTACATGCGCCCGGCGGTGCGTCTCGCCGCGCTCATGAACGTGCCCAGCATCTTCGTGTGGACGCACGACTCCATCGCGCTCGGCGAGGACGGCCCGACCCACCAGCCCATCGAGCACCTGGCTTCGCTGCGCGCGATCCCGAACCTCGCGATGGTGCGCCCCGCCGACGCGAACGAGACCGCGTTCGCCTGGCACGAGGTGCTGAGCCGCCACGCCGGCCCCACGGGCATCGCACTCACGCGGCAGAACGTGCCGGTGCTCGAGGGCACCTCCTCCGAGGGTGTGGGACGGGGCGCCTACGTGCTCGCCGACTCCCCCACCGGATCGGTGGACGTGCTGCTCATCGCGACCGGATCCGAGGTCCAGCTCGCGGTGGAGGCCCGGGATCGCCTCGCCGCCGACGGCATCGGCGCCCGCGTCGTGAGCGCGCCCTGCCTCGAGTGGTTCGCCGAGCAGAGCGACGAGTACCGCGAGAGCGTGCTGCCCGCCTCCGTGCTCGCGCGCGTCAGCGTCGAGGCCGGCCTGGCACTCGGCTGGGAGCGCTACGTCGGCGACCGCGGCCGATCGGTCTCGATCGAGCACTTCGGCGCTTCCGCCGACTACGAGACCCTGTTCAGAGAGTTCGGGATCACCGCCGACGCGGTGGTCGACGCCGCCCGGGAGAGCCTGGCGGCAGTGGAGGCAGCACGATGAGCGCATCGACCAGTTCCCTCAGCCGCGCGGGCGTCAGCATCTGGCTCGACGACCTCTCGCGTTCGCGTCTCGAGAGCGGAGAGCTGAGCGCCCTCATCTCCAGTCACGACGTGGTCGGCGTCACCACCAACCCGACGATCTTCGCGGGTGCGATCGGCAGCGGCGTCGGCTACGGCGAGCGGATCGCGGAGTGCGCCGAGCGCGGCCTCGACGTCGCCGAGACCATCGTGGAGCTCACGACGGCCGACGTCGCCGACGCCTGCGACGTCTTCGGCGAGGTCTACGCCGCGTCGCACGGCCGCGACGGCCGCGTATCGATCGAGGTGGAGCCGGGTCTCGCCCGCGACACCGCGGGCACGGTCGCGCAGGCTCGCGAGCTGTGGGCCAAGGTCGACCGCCCCAACGCGATGATCAAGATCCCCGCGACCGTCGAGGGCCTCGAGGCCATCACCGAGACCATCGCAGCCAGCATCAGCGTCAACGTCACGCTGATCTTCAGCCTCGAGCGCTACCGCCAGGTGATCAACGCCTACCTGACGGGCCTCGAGCGGGCCCGCGAGGCAGGGCACGACCTGTCGGGCATCCACTCGGTCGCCTCGTTCTTCGTGTCGCGGGTCGACAGCGAGATCGACGCGCGCCTCTCGGCGGTCGGCACTCCCGAGGCGCTCGCGCTCAAGGGCCAGGCCGGTGTCGCGAACGCGCGCCTCGCCTACGAGGTCTTCGAGCAGTCCTTCTCGTCGGAGCGGGCTCGCCTGCTGCTCGAGCTCGGGGCCAACGCGCAGCGCCCGCTGTGGGCGTCCACCGGTGTCAAGGATCCGTCGTTGCGCGACACCCTGTACGTCGAGGAGCTGATCGCGCCCGAGACCGTCAACACCATGCCCGAGGCGACGCTGAACGCGTTCGCCGACCACGGCGAGGTGCGCGGCGAGACGATCACGTCGGAGTACCTCGAGTCGAATCAGCTGCTCAACGCGCTCGACGCGCAGGGCGTCGACTACGTCGATGTCACCGAGAAGCTCGAGCTCGAGGGGCTGCAGAAGTTCGACGCCTCGTGGGCCGAGCTCTGCGACACCGTGGAACGCGCGCTCGCCGAGCGGGCCTAGAGGCAGCGGGCGGG
This sequence comes from Leucobacter tenebrionis, assembly GCF_019884725.1. NCBI lineage: Bacteria > Bacillati > Actinomycetota > Actinomycetes > Micrococcales > Microbacteriaceae > Leucobacter > Leucobacter tenebrionis. The sequence goes on from NZ_CP082322.1 coordinate 156,261, forward strand.
CCTGGAGCAGCGAGCGGTCGATCGAGGCAGTAGCGAAGAGGGGAGCCATGATGGGTGGGATCGGGATCGCCTTCGGCGATGACATCGAGCACGCGAACGGCGGACGCGCGGACGAGCTCCTCGAGAGCCTGGTGCGGGACCGCGTGGCGAGCCGGATCTTCGCGCACGATGCCGGCCTGTGGGGCTCCGCAGCCGAAGCCGAGGCCGCGATCAGGCTGGGCTGGACGGACTTCGCCGCAGCCGCCGACGAGCTGCTCCCCCGGGTCGAGGCCCTGCGGGCGGAGCTCTCGGCCGCGGGCGTGGATCGCATCGTGCTGTGCGGGATGGGAGGATCGAGCCTCGCCCCCGCCGTCATCGCCCGCTGGGCGGACGCCGGCCTCACCATGATCGACTCGACCCACCCGGCCGCCGTCGCGCGAGTGCTCGGCGGCGACCTCGCGCGCACCGCGGTCGTGGTCAGCTCCAAGTCCGGCAGCACGATTGAGACCCGCAGCCACCTCGCCGCCTTCGAGCAGGCCTTCCGGGAGGCCGGCATCGACCCCGCCTCGCGCGTGGTGATCGTCACGGACCCGGGTTCCCCGCTCGACGACGAGTCCCGCGCCGCGGGGCGTCACGTCTTCAACGCCGACCCGAACGTCGGCGGCCGGTTCTCGGCGCTCACCGCTTTCGGCCTCGTGCCCTCCGGGCTCGCGGGCGTCGACGTCCGGCGGCTGGTCGACGAGGCGCAGGCCGTGCGCGAGGCGCTCGCGGTCGACGGGGCGCAGAATCCGGCGCTGCGGCTCGCCGCCGCGATCGCCGCCGGGCTGCCCGAACGATGCATTCTCGCGGTGCGGGAGGCCGAGAGCGCTCGGTGGGGCCTCGGCTCATGGATCGAGCAGCTCATCGCCGAGTCCACGGGCAAGGACGGGCACGGGGTGCTGCCGATCGCGCTGCCCGCATCCGCCCCCGAGTTCCGAGACCCGCCGCCCAACACGGTGGTGGCAACGGTGGCCGGCACCGAGGACGCCGCGGCGGAACCCTGCGACACGGGCATCCTGGTCGCCGCTCCCCTCGGCGCCCAGATGCTGCTCTGGGAGGTCGCGACCGCGGCGCTCGGACGACTCATGGGCATCGATCCCTTCAATCAGCCCGATGTCGAGGCCGCCAAGGTGGCCGCCCGCGCGGCTCTCGCCGAGGCCGGCAGGGCTGCGGGCCTCGATGGGGCGGACGGGTCCGGAACGGCCGGAGCCGAGGGCGTGGGGGCTCAGCAGGCACTTCTTGCCACCCCGTCGTCGGCCGGGGAGATCCTGAAGCGCCTGCGCGAGGCGGTTCCCTCCGAGGGATATCTCTCGATCCAGGCCTACGTCGATCCGCAGGGGGCACTCGCCGCCCCGCTGGGCGAGCTGAGGGACCGCCTGTCGGCGCACCTGCGGGTGCCGGTGTCGCTCGGCTTCGGGCCGAGCTACCTGCACTCCGTCGGCCAGCTGCACAAGGGCGGCCCCGCCCTCGGCGCCTTCCTGCAGATCACCGACGAGGGCGCGCCCGATGTGCCGATCCCCGACTCCCAGAGTTTCGGAGTGCTCATCGCAGCTCAGGCGCGCGGCGACCGGGAGGTGCTGACCGAGCGCGGTCGCCCGGTGATCGCGGTCACGCTCCCATACGGTGATACCGCGGTGATCGACGCGCTGCTCGCCGAGGTCTGAGCGGCATACGAATGCGGCCCCGGGATCTTCCGATCCCGGGGCCGCATCTCGTGCAGTGCTACGCCGACTGCTTCGCCGTGCCGCGACGAGTGCGCAGCTTCTGCAGCGCGGCCTCGAGCAACTCCTCGGCCTCCTCGGGCGTGCGGCGCTCCTTCACGTACGCGAGGTGCGTCTTGTAGGGCTCGTTCTTGGGGAGCAGCGGCGGGTTCTCGCGGTCGCGTCCGGCGGGGAGGCCGGTGGTCGGCGAGTCGATCTGATCGGGAATGTCCTCTGCGGCGACGTCGGCCGCGAAGTATCGGACCGTCTCGTTGCCGAGAGCATCCCAGTACGAGATCTGAATGCGTTCGGCGCGCGCACCGTGGTCCTTCTCCCCCATGGGGCCGGATCCGACGCGGGCGCCGCGAATGGCGTTACTGCCAGGCACTGAATACCTTTCTACTACGAAACTGCGGCGATCGAGGCGGGGTCAGACCACCGAGAACCGGGCGATGAGCCCGAGCCCGATGATCGAGGCGACCCACACCAGCGACACCACGACGGTGATGCGATTGAGGTTGCGCTCCGCCACTCCCGACGAGCCGAGGCTCGACGTCACACCGCCGCCGAACATGTCGGAGAGGCCGCCGCCGCGGCCCTTGTGCAGCAGGATGAACAGGGTGAGCAGCAGGCTCGTGATCACGAGGAGGACGATCAGGGCGATCTTGAGGATGAGCACGCGGTCCACCTTTCAGGGGTTGAGGGCGCGGTAAGCCAACGTTCAGTATACCTCCGCGAGTCGAACGCCGCGCACAGGATCTCGCAGGCGGAGGGTCCCGCGACTCGCTCTGCTCGCGCGGAGCGACGATGCGAGAGCGCGGCGTCTCGATCAGGCGGCGGTGACGTGCTTCTTGAACTGGATGATGCGGGTGAACTCGTCGGCCTTCAGGCTCGCACCGCCGACGAGCGCTCCGTCGACATCGGGCTGGCGCAGGAAACCCGCCACGTTCTGGCTGGAGACCGAGCCGCCGTAGAGCACGCGAGTCGCATCGGCCTGCTCGTCGCCGCGCAGCTCGCGCAGCGAGTCCCGGATCGCCTTCGCGACCTCCTGCGCCTGTTCCGGCGTCGCGGCCTGACCGCTGCCGATCGCCCAGACGGGCTCGTACGCGATGACGAACTCGGCATCCTTCGGGAGCGGCGCGAGCGCCGCCGCCAGCTGCGCGAGCGGAATCGCGGCAGCGCCGTGCTCCTCGAGATCCTCGGCGGTCTCGCCGACGCAGATCATCGGCACCATGCCGGCGCGATGCGCCGCGAGCGCCTTCTGCCCCACGAGCTCGTCGCTCTCGCCGTGCCCGTGCCGGCGCTCGGAGTGGCCGACGAGCACGTAGCGCACCTCGAGCTTTCGGAGCATCTGGGCCGAGACGTCACCGGTGTAGGCGCCGCTCTCGTGAGGAGACACGTCCTGCGCGCCGAGCACGAGGGAGAGCTTGTCGGCGGCGAGCAGCGTCTGCACGGACCGCAGATCGGTGAAGGGCGGGAAGACCGCCACCTCGGTGTCGCTATAGTCGTGCTTGACGTCCTTCAGACCCCACGCGAGCTTCTGTACCAGGGCGATGGCCTGCAGATGATCCAGGTTCATCTTCCAGTTGCCGGCGATGAGCGGCGTGCGCTGTGCGTTCTGGGTCATGCGAGAACCTCCAGTCCCGGGAGCTGCTTGCCCTCGAGGAACTCGAGGCTCGCCCCACCGCCCGTCGAGATGTGGCCGAATTGGTCGTCGGAGAAGCCGAGTGCGCGCACCGCCGCAGCGGAGTCGCCGCCGCCGACCACGGTGAAGCCGTCGGTCTCGGTGAGCGCCCGAGCCACCGCGCGCGTGCCCGCGGCGAACGCCTCCATCTCGAAGACCCCCATGGGGCCGTTCCAGAAGACGGTGGCCGAATCCGCGATCACGGCGGCGAAGGCCTCGGCCGACTCCGGCCCGATGTCGAGCCCGATGCCCGCTTCGCCGAAGCTCGACGACTCGATCGCGTCGGCGGGCACCACCTCGTGGGCCGCGTCGGCGGCGAAGGCCTCGGCCACAACCACATCGGTCGGCAGCACGATGCGCACGCCGCGCCTCTCGGCCTCGGCGAGATACCCGCGCACCGTCTCGAGCTGGTCCTGCTCGAGCAGGCTCGAGGCGACGCCGTGGCCCTGCGCCGCGAGGAAGGTGAAGAGCATGCCGCCGCCGATGAGCAGGGTGTCCACGCGCTCGATGAGATGGGAGATGACGCCGAGCTTGTCGGAGACCTTCGAACCCCCGAGCACCACCGTGTAGGGGCGTGCGGGATCGACGGTGAGGCGCTGCAGCACCTCGAGCTCGGCCGCTACGAGGCGGCCGGCGGCGCTGGGCAGCAGTTCGGCGAGATCGGTGACGCTGGCCTGGCGCCGGTGGACCACGCCGAAACCGTCGGAGACGAACGCGTCGCCCAGCTCGGCGAGCTGCTGCGCGAAGGCCCGGCGATCCGCGTCGTCCTTGCTCGTCTCACCCGCGTTGAAGCGCAGATTCTCGAGCATGACGACGTCCCCGTCGCCGAGCGCGGCGACGGCCGCCGAGGCCTCGGCCCCGACGGTCTCGCCGACGAACCGGACCGGCGCGCCCAGCAGCTCCGACATGCGCACCGCCACCGGCTCCAGCGAGAACCGGGCCTCGGGCTCCCCCTTGGGGCGGCCCAGGTGGCTGATGAGAACGACTCTGGCCCCCGCCTCGCGAAGCTCGCGGATCGTGGTGAGCGAGGCGCGGATGCGGCCGTCATCGGTGATGACGCCGTCTGACAGCGGCACGTTCAGATCGCAGCGGACGATAACGGTGCGGGAGCGCAGGTCTCCCAGAGTGTCGATGGTGCGCATGTCGGGGCGGGCCTCAGATCAGGCCGGGGGTCTGCGCGCGGGCAGCTTCGAAGCGCTTCGCGACATCCTGCCAATTGGCGATGTTCCAGAACGCCTTCACGTAGTCGGCCTTCACGTTGAGGTAATCGAGGTAGAAGGCGTGCTCCCACATGTCGAGCATCAGCAGGGGCGTGAGGCCGAGCGGTGCGTTCGCCTGCTGATCGAACAGCTGGAAGATCGCGAGGCGCTGACCCAGCGCATCCCAGGCGAGCACGGACCAACCCGAGCCCTGGATGCCCGTCGCGACCGCCGTGAAGTGGGCCTGGAAGGCCGCGAACGAGCCGAACTGATCCTTGATCGCCGCGGCGAGCTCGCCCTCGGGCTCCCCGCCGCCCTCGGGCGACAGGTTGTTCCAGAAGATGGTGTGGTTGACGTGGCCGCCGAGGTTGAACGCGAGGTCCTTCTCGAGCTTGTTCACCGCCGCCAGGTTGCCGGACTCGCGGGCTTCGCCGAGCTGCTCGAGCGCCGTGTTCGCACCGGTCACATAGGCCTGGTGGTGCTTGTCGTGGTGCAACTGCATGATCTTGCCGCTGATGTGCGGCTCGAGAGCTGCGTAATCGTAGGGAAGCTCGGGGAGTGAATAGGTAGCCATAAAGTGCTCCGATCTCTGCGTTCGACGATGGACGATTCAAGTCTATGGCTCCGCGGCTCCGAAATGTTGGAGAAATGGACCGTTTGCCGCGGGACCCGCGTGCGCGGCTACATCGAGTCGAGCTCCTCGGGCAGGCTGGCCTCGGTGCCCGGGATCCCACGGGCCTCGGCCTCCTTGTCGGCCATGGCGAGGAGGCGGCGGATGCGGCCCGCGATCGCGTCCTTGGTGAGGGGCGGATCGGCGCGCGTGCCCAGGTCGTCGAGGCTCGCCTCGCGGTGACGCAGGCGGAGCTCCCCCGCGTACCGCAGGTGGTCGGGTACCTCGTCTCCGAGGATCTCGAGCGCGCGCTCCACGCGGGCGCACGCGGCGACGGAGGCCTGCGCAGAGCGGCGCAGGTTCGCGTCGTCGAAGTTCACGAGGCGGTTCGCCGTCGCGCGCGTCTCCCGGGCGCGGCGGAGCTCATCCCACGCGGAACGGGCCTGCTGCGCGCCCATCGCGCCGAGCATCTCGCCGATCGTCTCGCTGTCGCGGATCATGACCTTGTTCTGGCCGCGGATCTCGCGGCTCTTGGCCTCGATCCCGATCCTGCTCGCCGCACCCACCAGCGCCATCGTGACCTCGCTCGTGGGGCAGATGATCTCGAGCGCGGCGGAGCGGCCCGGAGCCGTGATGCCGCCCCTCGCGAGGAAGGCGCCGCGCCAGATGGCCGCGAGCTCGGGCTGCGCGCCCGTGGTGAGACGATTCGGCAGGCCGCGGATCTGACGGCGGCGCTGATCCAGCAGCCCCAGCTGGCGCGCCAGCGTCTCGCCGTCGATCACCCGCACGAGGAACTGCGGGGCGCCCGGGCGCGTGCTCGACGGAGGCAGCTGCTTCGCCTCGGAGCGCACGCCGTACAGCTCCGCCAGATCCTTGCGCACCCGCTGCACGATCTGCGGCGTGTGGAGCTCGGCCTCGAGCGCGATGCGGCCCGAGATCGTGTGGAGCCCGCCCGCGAGACGCAGAATCGTGGCGACCTCGGCGACGCGCTCGCCGGTGCGCTGCACCGGGAACCGTACGAGTTCGCTCTTCACCTCGGGAGTAGACAGCACGAATCGGATCCTTTCGGAGAATGAGGTTGGAGAGGTTTCAGGCGAAACGGATCGCTGATCACTCGCGACCGAGATCGCGGTGGCGCAGACTGACGCTCACGCCGGGCAGTCCGGCGAGGCGATCGGCGAGTTCGCGGGCCGTTGCGACTGAGCGGTGTTTGCCGCCGGTACACCCTACCGCGAGCGAGGCGTGACGCTTGTTCTCCCGCTGGAAACCGGCCAGTACCGGGGTGAGCGCCGCGATGTAGTGGTCGAGGAACTCCTCGGCGCCGTCGCGGCTCATCACGTAGTCCTTCACCTCGGGGTCCACGCCCGTGAGCGGGCGGAGCTCGGGGATCCAGAAGGGGTTCGGCAGGAAGCGCATGTCGACCATGAGGTCCACGTCCGTCGGTGCGCCGTACTTGAAGCCGAAGCTCAGAACCGAGAGCTGCAGGCCGGGCGTGTTGTCGTCGGAGAACAGGTCCCGCGTCGCGGTGGAGAGGTCGTGCACGTTGTAGCGGGAGGTGTCGATCACCACGTCGCTCGAGGCCCGCAGCTCCTGCAGGCGCTCGCGCTCGAGGCGGATCCCCTCGAGCAGGCTGCCGGCCTCGCCCTGCAGCGGATGCGGGCGGCGTACCGACTCGTAGCGCCGAACCAGGATCTCGTCGGTCGCGTCGAGGAAGACGACGCGCACAGTGGCGCTCTCCCGCAGCTCGTCGATCACGTCCTGGATCTCGGCGAAGAGGTCGCGGCCGCGGACATCGACGACCGCCACGATGCGCGGCAGCGCTCCCCCGGAGCGGTCGGCCATGTCGGCGAGCGTCTTCAACATCGAAAGAGGGAGATTGTCGACGACGTACCAGCCCAGATCTTCGAGCGTGTTGGCGACGGTGCTGCGACCGGCTCCCGACATACCCGTGACGATGAGGATTTCCTGCCCGGATACCTGCTCGTTCACGCCGTGTTCCCCTCGTCTGGTGCGCCGCCTGATGCGCTCAGCGATGCCGCATCGTTCGATGCCTCAAGTTTAGCCTCTGCCGGTGGGATGGAGCCGAGGTGGCTCAGGATCTGCTCGGCGAGCTTCGGGCCGAGGCCGGGGGCGGACGCGAGCTCGTCGTGGGAGGCGGCCCGCAGGCGCGCCACCGACCCGAAGTGCTTGAGCAGGCCCTGCACCCGCTTCGGGCCGAGCCCCGGGATCTCGGAGAGGCGGCTCGCGATCGACGTGCTGCGGCGCTGCCGCTGGAAGGTGATGGCGAAGCGGTGGGCCTCGTCGCGCACCCGCTGCACGAGGAACAGCGCCTCGCTCGTGCGGGGCAGGATCACCGGGAACGGATCGGCAGGCAACCAGATCTCCTCGAGGCGCTTCGCGATCCCGCACAGGGCGACGTCGGTGATCCCCGCCTCCTCGAGAGCCCGGGCCGCGGCGCGCACCTGCGGCTCGCCGCCGTCGACGATGAGCAGCTGGGGGCGGTCGCGGTAGACGCCGCTCGGCTGCTCGCCCGACTCGCGGGCGGCGTTCAGCTGCGCGGCGCGGCGCGAGACGACCTGGTGGATCGAGTCGGTGTCGTCGCGGGTCTGCTCGATGCGGTACTTGCGGTAGGCCCCCTTGGCGGGCAAGCCGTCCTCGAAGACGACGAGCGAGGCCACCACTCCCGTGCCCTGCAGGTGGGAGACGTCGATGCACTCGATCCGCAGCGGGGGCTCGTCCATGCCGAGCGCCTGCTGCAGCTCGGCGAGGGCGTCGGTGCGGGCGGTGAGATCCGCGGCGCGCTTGAGCTTGTGCCGGATCAGGTTCTCCCCCGCGTTCAGCACGGCGCGCTCCATGAGCTGCGCCTTGTCGCCGCGCTCGGGCACGCGCACCCTCACCCTGCCGTGCCGCGGCCGCTGCGCGCTCAGCGCCTCCTCGAGCGCGGGGGTGTTCTCGGGCAGCACGGGCACGAGGATCTCGGGCGGCGGTTCCCGCTCGCCGTCGTAGGCCGACTGGATCACCTGCTCCAGCAGCGTCGTGGGCGAATCGTCGAGCTCGACGTCGACGATCCAGCTGCGTTCGCCGCGGATCCTGCCCTCCCGGATGATGAACTGATGAGCCGCGGCCGCGAGCTCGTCGGCGCGCAGGCCGAACACGTCGAGATTGACGCCGGTGCGCGACCCGCTGCCGAGCACGACGGCGTTCTTCTCCATGACGTGCTCGACCGCCTGGGCCTGATCCCGCAACCGCGCCGCGTCCTCGTAGCGCTGCTCGGCCGCCGCGTCGCGCATCGCCCGCTGCAGCGTGCGCAGATGCCGCATATCGCCGCCGGCGAGGAACGAGACGAGCTCGCCTACCCGCTCCCGGTGCTCCTCGATCGTGATGAGCTGAGAGCACGGGCCGTGACAGCGGCCGATCTGGCCGGCCAGGCAGGGGCGGCCGCTCTGCATGGCGCGCTTGTAGTCGGCGTCGTTGCAGGTGCGGATCGGGAACGCGCGCTGCAGCAGCCGGGTGGTCTCCCGGAGCGCCCACACCTTCGGGTAGGGGCCGAAGTAGCGCGCGCCGCGGATCTTCTCGTTGCGCGTGATGATGAGCCGCGGAGCCTCCTCGCGCAGCGTGACCGCGAGGTAGGGGTAGGTCTTGTCGTCCTTGAACTGCACGTTGAAGGGCGGCTTGAACTCGGTGATCCAGGTGTGCTCGAGCACGAGCGACTCGGTGTCGGTCGCGACCACGGTCCAGTCGACCTTCGCGGCCAGCGACAGCATGGTGCGCGTGCGCGGCATCAGCGAGTGCAGCGGCTGGAAGTAGTTGGAGAGCCGGGCCCGCAGGTTCTTCGCCTTGCCGATGTAGAGCACGCGCCCGTGCTTGTCGCTGAACCGGTAGACGCCCGGGCTCGTGGGGATCTCCCCCTGGGCGGGCCGGAACGCGGCGCGATTATCGACGGGCTGGATCAAGCGGACGCCCTCGCGTTCTCGAGGGCCTGCGCGGCGCGCGCCGACTCGGCCGGCTCCCCGGCCTTCGCCGACTTGGCAGCGTCGGCCGTTCTCTCGGCCTTGGCCTCCTTGGCGGTCTCCGTGGCCTTGGCGGCCTTGGCGGCCTTGGCGGTCTTCGTGGCCTTGGCTGACTTGGCAGCCTTGGCGGTCTTCGCGGCCTTGGCCGACTTGGCCGCCCACCCCTCGAGCACCTCGGCGAGGAAGCGGCCCGTGTGGCTCTCGGGGTGCTTCGCGACCTGCTCGGGGGTGCCGGTCGCGACGATCGTGCCGCCGCCGGAGCCCCCCTCGGGGCCGAGGTCGATGACCCAGTCGGCGCTGCGGATCACGTCGAGGTTGTGCTCGATCGTGATGACCGTGTTGCCCTTGTCGACGAGCCCGTTCAGTACCAGCAGCAGCTTGCGCACGTCCTCGAAGTGCAGACCGGTGGTGGGCTCGTCGAGCACGTAGATGCTGCGGCCGTTCGAGCGCTTCTGGAGTTCGGTGGCGAGCTTGACGCGCTGCGCCTCGCCGCCGCTGAGCGTGGTCGCGCTCTGGCCGAGGCGCACGTAGCCGAGGCCGACGTCGACGAGGGTCTTCATGTAGCGGTGGATCGAGGAGATGGGCCTGAAGAACTCCTCGGCCTCGGCGATCGGCATGTCGAGCACTTCGGAGATGTTCTTGCCCTTGTAGCGCACCTGCAGCGTCTCGCGGTTGTAGCGCTTGCCGCCGCAGGCCTCGCACGCGACGTAGACGTCGGGCAGGAAGTTCATCTCGATCTTCAGTGTGCCGTCGCCCGAGCAGGCCTCGCAGCGGCCGCCCTTGACGTTGAAGCTGAACCGGCCGGGCAGGTAGCCGCGGGTCTTCGCCTCGGGGGTCTCGGCGAAGAGGGTGCGGATCTTGTCGAACACGCCGGTGTAGGTCGCGGGGTTCGAGCGGGGCGTGCGCCCGATGGGGGCCTGGTCGACGTGCACGACCTTGTCGAGGTGCTCGAGGCCCGTGACGCGCGTGTGCTTGCCCGGCACGAGGCGGGCGCCGTTGAGCTGGTTGGCGAGCACGCGGTACAGGATGTCGTTGACGAGGGTCGACTTGCCAGAGCCGCTGACGCCCGTGACGGCGGTCATGACGCCGAGCGGGAAAGTGGCGTCGACGTTCTGCAGGTTGTTGGAGCGCGCCCCCACGACCTTGAGCTCGCGGTTGCGATCGCGCTTGCGGCGCTTCTTCGGGGTCTCGATGCTGCGGCGCCCCGCGAGGTAGTCGCCCGTGATCGAGCGTCGGTTCTCGATCAGTTCGCCGTACTCCCCCGAGTGGACGACCGTGCCGCCCTCGACGCCGGCGCCGGGGCCGATGTCGACGATCCAGTCGGCGGCCTCGATGGTCTCCTCGTCGTGCTCGACCACGATCAGGGTGTTGCCGAGATCCCGCAGCTTGAGCAGCGTCTCGATGAGGCGGCGGTTGTCTCGCTGGTGCAGGCCGATGCTCGGCTCGTCGAGCACGTAGAGCACGCCGGTGAGGCCCGAGCCGATCTGCGTGGCGAGACGGATGCGCTGCGCCTCACCGCCCGAGAGAGTGCCCGCGGCGCGGGCGAGGGTGAGGTAGCCCAGGCCGACCTCGATGAGGAAGTCGAAGCGGAGGCGGATCTCGCGCAGCACCTGCGCGGCGATGCGAGCCTCGCGCTCGGTGAGCACCACCTCGTCGAAGAAACGCTTCGCGTCGGTGAGGCTGAACTCTGTGACTCCCGAGATCGACTCGCCGTTCACGGTGACGGCGAGCACTTCGGGCTTCAGGCGCTGACCGTGGCAGACGTGGCAGGGCACCTCGCGCAGGAACTCCTGCCACCGGTCGCGCTTCGTATCGCTCTCGGCCTCGGCGTACTGCCGCTCAATGAACGGGATGACGCCCTCGAAGCCGCTGGAGTACTTCACCTCGCGCCCGAAGCGGTTCTTCCAGCGCACGTTGACCTTGAAGTTGTTGCCGTAGAGCACGGCCTCGCGCACCTCGTCGCTCAGCTCGCCCCAGGGGGTCTTGAGCGAGAAGTCGAGATCCGCTGACAGGCCCACGAGCAGCTTCTCGTAGTACTGGTAGAGGCTCTTCCCCTGGCTCGTCCAGGGGACGATGACGCCCTCGGCGATCGACAGCTCGGGATCTCCGAGCACCAGATCCTCGTCGACGGACATGCTCGTGCCCAGGCCGGAGCACGCGGGGCAGGCGCCGAAGGGGGCGTTGAACGAGAACGTGCGCGGCTCGATCTCGGTGAGCTGCACCGGGTGCTGATTGGGGCAGCTGAGGTGCTCGGAGAACAGCTGCGTGCGATCCTCGTCGCCCGGATCGCGATCCACGAAATCGATCGCCACCACGCCGCCCGCGAGCCGCAGGGCCGTCTCCAGCGAGTCGGTGAGCCTGCCGAGCGCGCCGGGATCGGCGACGAGGCGGTCGACCACCACCGAGATGTCGTGCTTGACCTGCTTCTTGAGCTTGGGCGGATCGCTCAGCTGCACCAGCTCCCCGTCGACGAGCGCGCGCGAGTACCCGGCGGCGGCGAGATCCTGGAAGAGGTCGACGAACTCCCCCTTCTTCTTGCTGACGACGGGTGCCAATACCTGATAGCGCGTGCGCTCGGGCAGCTCCATGAGTCGATCGGCGATCTGCTGCACGGTCTGCGAGGCGATGCGCTCGCCGCAGACGGCGCAGTGCGGGATGCCGACGCGGGCCCAGAGCAGGCGCATGTAGTCGTAGATCTCGGTGATGGTGCCCACCGTGCTTCGGGGGTTGCGGTTGGTCGACTTCTGATCGATCGAGACCGCCGGGCTCAGTCCCTCGATGAAGTCGACGTCGGGCCGATCCACCTGGCCGAGGAACTGGCGCGCGTAGGCGCTGAGCGACTCGACGTAGCGCCGCTGCCCCTCCGCGAAGATCGTGTCGAAGGCGAGGCTCGACTTGCCGCTGCCCGAGAGGCCGGTGAACACGACCATCGAGTCGCGAGGGATCGAGAGGTCGATGTCCTGCAGATTGTGGACTCGTGCGCCCTGCACGCTGATCTGCGCGTGGGCAGCGGATGAACGAATCGGGGCGGGGGTGGCGGATGCGGCGCTCTTCGAAGTCACTGCTCCATCTTACGTCTGCGCGGCTGAATATTCGAATGTATGTACGAGTGATTTCGCCCCTGGCGCATTCCCGCCCGGGTGTTCGATTCGGTACTCTCCGGGTCGCTCCGCTCGGTGATGCGGGAGAAGGTGTTATCGGATATTATTGACGCAAGCGAACAAAAGGAGTTCTCATGTCGATCGCTCATCTCCCCGCCGAGACTCCGCGGCGCCCGGTGGCCATCCCGGGCCGGTCGGAGCGGGATCGGCTGACCGCACTCATCACTCAGCTCGAAGACGATCGGCTCGCCATGGCCGAGGAGCTGCTCTCGGACATCGTCGCCCACCAGCGGGCAGACCTCAGAAGCCTGACCGGAGTCGAGGTGTCGGCGCTTGCCCGTCTCGGGGTGACGGAGGACGAGCTACGCGAACCCACCTCGTTGCCCGCGAGTCGGCGGAGTCGGCTCTGGGAGCGTCAGCACGCTGAGCGCAGCGTCACCGTCGGCGATGCGGCGGCGATGCTCGGGGTCACTCCCGCTCGCGTTCGGCAGCGCTGCGCTGCGGGCACGCTGCTCGCCCAGCGCCGCAGCGACGGCTGGCGCCTGCCGCTCTTCCAGTTCCCGGACGAGCGCGAATTGCCGGGCTGGTCGTCGGTCGCCCCCGCGATTCCGGCCGGCACTCCACTGCTGGTCGTCGAGCGGGTGCTCACCTCGCCCGCGATGCGCCTGCGAGTCGACGGCGAGGAGCTCGCGCCGTTCGAGTGGCTGGCTCAGGGAGGGGATCCGGATCTCGCCGCCGCAGCGGTCTCCGACGCGCTGAACCGGCTGCCGTGAGCGAGTATCTGCCCGAGCCGGAACCGGAGCTATTCCCGCGGCTCGACGACGACCCTCGGTGGGTGCGGCAGATCCCCGAGGGGACGCTGATCGCGCGCATCTTCCGCGCGAGCGGGGCCTACCCGGTCGAGTGGCACGAGTTCCGATCCTTCGGTCCGCTCGACGGTCGCTTTGATCCGCACCCCCTGCCCGTCGGTGACCACGAGGGCGTCGGCGTGATGTACGGCGTGCTGGAGAGCTCCGTCGGCGCCCCGGCGGGGGCGTCTGCAGGTGATGCTTCGGCCGGTGATGCTTCGGGCGGTCGCCGGACAGTGGACGGCGTTGCCTCGGGCGGAGATGGCGCCGCGAGGGCAGCCGCGAGTTCGGAGATCGGGACGCACGGGGCTCTGGAGGGCCCCTTCGCGGCCGCGCTGCTCGAGGTGTTCCAGGCGCAGCGGATGATCCGGCTGAGGGATGGCGCCCCCACGTTGGCGGCGTTCGAGGTGCGGCGACCGCTGAGGCTGCTCGACCTCTCGGACAGCGACTGGATCACGGTGGCGGGCGGCAACTCGGCGATCTCCTCCGGTGATCGGGAGCGCTCGAGACTCTGGGCCCGCGCGATCGCTGAGCGCTATCCCGAGCTGGACGGCGTGGTCTCGGCGTCGTCGCTCATCCCCACCTCGCGAGTCGTCGCACTCTGGGCCGGCGCCGCCGATGCACTGCCCGAGCACCCCACCGCTCTGCTGCGTCTGGACCGGGACGAGCTGCTGGGGGTCATCGACAGGATCGCCGAACGCTACGGGTATCTCGTGCTGTGAGTTCTATCGCGCGGTGGGTTCTATTTCGCGCGGTGAGTTCTATTTCGCGCGGTGAGTTCGTGCGGCCTTACTCCTCGTACGCGCGAGGTGCCCCCGGTGCCCGGCTCGCGGTGGTCTTGTAGCTCACCACGTTTGTAGAGCGCTCACCAAAGATACGGTCCGGATTTTGGATCGGGATCGGTCTCCGAGGAGGCATCAGTGTCAGTGGTGCTCGGGAGACTGGATCCATGTCTCCTATCCCCTTCTCCCCCGGCGGCGCATCGCACGCGAAGCTGCTGCGGCTCGCCTCCGACCTCGAGGAGGTCGAGCGGGGGCTGCGCGGGCTGGATGCGCGCAAGACGGAGCTGCTGGCCGAGGTGGCGCGCCTCACCGAGGAGGAGCGCGATCAGCTGTCGGCGGATAGCCGCAGCGCGGAGATGGCGCATCGCGCTGCGGCGGCCGAGGTGGCCTTCGTGCTCGGCATCGCGGATCGGAGCGCCGAGCACCTGATGGAGCGGGCCTACCGGCTGCACGAGCAGTACCCGCGCGTGCACGCGTCGCTCGCGGCCGGTCGCATCGCGCTCGCGCACGCGGTGGGCGTCGTTGATGCGGGCGTCGTCATCGACGCCGGTGGGAACTGCGGCGCGGGCGGAGATAGCGACGCGGGTGAAGCTGGTGACGCGGGCGAAGCTAGTGACGCGGGCGGAGATAGCGGCCCCGGCGAGAGCAGACGCGCCGGCGGAGACGCGGAACTGGATGAAACCCGGGCTGCCTACGAGATCGAGGCGCTGACCGTTGCTGAGGCGGAGACACCGAACCGAGTGCGCCGCCTCGCGAAGGTGATCGCCGAGAAGCACGCCGCTCGCACCCTCGAACAGCGCTTCGAGCGGGCCCACTCCGAACGTCGGGTCTGGGTGACGGAGCTGGGCGACGGCATGGCCGAGCTGCATGCGGTAGCCGATGCCGTATCGGTCTACGCGGTGCACGACCGCCTGAGCCGGCAGGCGCACGAGGTGCGGCGATCCGAGGTGCGAGTGCAGCGGGCCGCGACGGAAGCGGAAGAGCTGGGGGCGCCTCGACCGCGGTCGCTGGATCAGATACGCGCCGACCTCGCAGTGGATCTCCTGCTGAACGGAGCGCCCTCGAACTCCAGTGGCGTCGTCGGCCTCGAGCGGCTCGACGCGCGTGTGCAGGTGACGGTACCCGCCTCGGTGCTGCTCGCCTCGGATTACCGCGAGGGCACCGGCCGCGGAGCCGGCGCCGCCGTGCTGGCGGGCTTCGGCCCCATCGACGCCGCCACCGCTCGAAGAGTGGCCGCGGTCGCGGCCGGATGGGACCGGTCGCTGTTCGACCCGGGGACGGGCGAACTGCTCAAGGTCGATCGGTATCGCCCCTCGGCGGAGATCGTCCGCTTCCTCGAGGCGAGGGATCAGTACTGCCGATTCCCAGGCTGCACGGTGCCTCCGTTCAGGGCCGACCGCGACCACACTCTCGACGCCGCCCTGGGCGGCGACACTTCGACCGGCAATCTCGCTCTGCTGTGTCGACGACATCACACGATGAAGCATCATGCGGGAGTGAAGGTGCAGCAGCTCCGCGGCGGTGATCTGCTCTGGCGGAGTCCATCCGGGCGGGCGCGCCGGGACCGGCCGCCCTCCCGGGTGATGTTCCGGGCCGTGAAGGGAGAGGGCGATCGGGGTGGTCCTGGAGAACGATGCGGTCCTGGAGATCGGGGCGTTCCAGGAGATCGGGGTGCTTCCGGAGATCGAGGCGAGTGGGGGGATCGCGGACTGGCCGGGGATCACGGACGGGCCGGAGCATCCGTGGCCGGGGCAGGGCCCGGGTGATCTGGGCAGGGTCCGGGTGATCCGGGGCAGAGCCCGGGTGGCCCCGGGCGGGTCAGACCTGGTCAGCCCCGGACCGGAGCCGCGGCGTGAGTATCGCAGGCTGTGTCACGAGTACCGCAGGCTGTGTCACGAGTACCGCAGGCTGCGTCATGAGTATCGCAGTCCGTGCCATGAGTGCCCCAGGCCCCGCCATGACTACCGCAGGCCGCGGCGTGACGTGTCCGTTTCGTTCTATCGGGCGTGGACAGTGCGGCATACGCTGGCGGCATGACACTTCGACTCGACTTCATCGGTATCGTCACCGCCGACCTCGCAGCCTCGCTCGCCTTCTATCGCGCGCTGGGGGTTGATGTTCCGCCCGGCCAGGAGGATGCGCCTCATGCCGAGGCGCAGCTTCCCGGAGGGATGACGCTCGCCTGGGATCCCGTCTCGACCATTCGAAGCTTCATGCCTGACTTCGAACTCCCCGTAGGAGGCGGTCGGATCGGGCTGGCCGTGCGCGCGGGAAGCCCCGAGGAGGTGGACGGCGCTTATGCCCGGATCATCGAGCAGTATCCGGATGCGGCGCACACCTCCCCCTGGGATGCTCCGTGGGGACAGCGCTACGCGACCGTGCTCGACCCGGACGGCAACTCGATCGACCTCTACGCGCCGCTCGCCTGAGCGTTCCCGGGTGCCTTCGCCCGTTCCTTGCTCCCTAGGCTTTCTTTGCCCCTACCTCTCTTTGCTCCCACCTTTCTTTACTCCTTGCCTTTGTTCGCCCCTACCTTTGTTCGCCCCCCCTACCTGTTCGCGCCTCCGCGAGTCCTTCGCCGCAGCCAGCTGCGAGGGGGTGACGCCGATCACCCGCGCGAACTCCCTGGTCAGGTGGGACTGGTCGGCGTACCCCGCGAGCTCCGCGGCCTCGGCGAGGCTCGCCCCGCGACCGATCAGATCGCGAGCACGTTCCGAGCGCAGCACCCGTCGGAGCGCGGCGTACCCGTAGCCGAAGGTGTGCAACATCCGCCTGCGCAGCTGCCGTTCGGAGTATCCGAGCCGAGCGGAAAGCCGTGCGAAGGGCTCTTCGCGCCGGGCCGCTGCACTCACCTCCGGTATCCACCGCAGGTCGACCCGCGCGGGCTGCGCCGGGTCCAGGTCCATCCCGAGCTCCCGCGGAATCATCGCAGCGGCCTCGCGAAGCGCGCCCGGCACGAGTAGGGATCGCAGGGCGCGCTCGCCGCGCTCTCGGACCTCCTTCGCCAGCAGCTCGCTTGCGGGAAGCACACGATCCCGAGCCTCGGTCGGGTCGATCGCGAGGGCCGCGCCGGCGAACCCCGGAGCGAATCTCAGCCCGACGGTCGGGAGCCGAGCGCTCCCGCGGGCCTCGACCCAGCGAGTGGACGGACCGGCGACGACCAGTTCGTCGTCGCGCAGGATGATGTCTGCGCAGCCGTCCGCGGGTATCCGCGCCGCTGCCCCGCCGGCCTCGGAGACCCACAGGGTGCCCAGGCCGGCGATCGCGATCTCGCGGTACACGCGAGGCCTTACAGGTGCCCTGCCGCGTCCATGCTGCGCAGCTCCCGCTTGAGCTCGGAGACCTCGTCGCGCAGCCGCGCCGCGAGCTCGAACTTCAGTTCCTCGGCTGCCGCGAGCATCTGCTCGGTGAGATCCGAGATGAGCTCTTCGAGCTTTGCCCCGCCCTCCGCGCCGATCGCGCCGGCACGGGCCGCGGCCTTGCCCTTGGCTCGCTGCGGCGACCCGCCCTTGCGCTGCGCATGAGCCCCGGTACGCGAGAGCACGTCCTCGGTGTCTGCCGCCTCGCGCGCGAGCATCTCGGTGATATCGCCGATCTTCTTGCGCAGCGGCTGCGGGTCGATGCCGTGCTCGGCGTTGTAGGCCATCTGGATCTCGCGACGTCGATTCGTCTCGTCGATCGCCTCGCGCATCGACCGGGTGATGGTGTCCGCGTACATGTGCACCTGGCCGGAGACGTTTCGGGCGGCGCGACCGATCGTCTGGATCAGCGACGTCGAGGAGCGCAGGAAGCCCTCCTTATCGGCATCGAGGATCGCCACGAGCGACACCTCAGGGAGGTCGAGCCCCTCGCGCAAGAGGTTGATACCCACGAGCACGTCGTACATGCCGGCGCGCAGCTCGGTGAGCAGCTCGACGCGGCGCAGCGTATCGACGTCGGAGTGCAGGTAGCGAACCCGGATGCCGGCCTCCTCCATGAAGGTGGTGAGCTGCTCTGCCATCTTCTTGGTGAGCGTGGTGACCAGCACGCGCTCGTCGCGCTCGGCACGTACGCGAACCTCCTCGAGGAGGTCGTCGATCTGGCCCTCGGAGGGCTTCACGACGATCTCGGGGTCCACGAGCCCCGTCGGGCGGATGATCTGCTCGACGACGCCGTCGGCCCGCTCGAGCTCGTAGCTGCCGGGCGTGGCCGAGAGGTAGACCGTCTGCCCCACCCGCTCCTTGAACTCGCTGAACTTGAGCGGCCGGTTGTCGAGCGCGCTGGGGAGACGGAAGCCGTGGTCGACCAGCGTGCGCTTGCGAGAGGCGTCGCCCTCGTACATGGCCCCGATCTGCGGCACGGTGACGTGGGATTCGTCGATCACCACCAGGAAGTCGTCGGGGAAGTAGTCGAGCAAGCAGTGGGGGGCCTCCCCCGGCTGCCTGCCGTCGATGTGACGCGAGTAGTTCTCGATGCCCGAGCAGAACCCGATCTGCTCCATCATCTCGAGGTCGAAGGTGGTGCGCATGCGGAGCCGCTGCTCCTCGACGAGCTTGTTCTGCTGCTTGAGCTCTTTCGTGCGCGCCTCGAGTTCTTCGGAGATCGTGCCCATCGCGCGGTTCATGACGTTGCGGCTCGCGACGTAGTGCGACCCGGGGAACACCGACACCGACTCCACCTGCTTGATCACGTCGCCGGTCACCGGGTGCAGATAGTAGAGAGCCTCGATCTCGTCGCCGAAGAACTCGATGCGGATCGCGAGCTCCTCGTACATCGGGATGATCTCGACGGTGTCGCCGCGCACGCGGAAGTTACCGCGCACGAACTCGATGTCGTTGCGCTGGTACTGCATGTCGACGAAGCGGCGCAGCAGCACATCGCGATCCAGCCGGTCCCCCACCACGAGCGGCACCATCGCCTCGTAGTACTCCTCGGGTTTGCCGAGGCCGTAGATGCACGAGACGGTGGAGACGACCACGACATCACGCCTCGAGAGCAGCGCGTTGGTGGTCGAGTGGCGCAGGCGCTCGACCTCGGCGTTGACCGATGAATCCTTCTCGATGAAGGTGTCGGTCTGAGGGACGTAGGCCTCGGGCTGGTAGTAGTCGTAGTAGCTGACGAAGTACTCGATCGAGTTGTTCGGCATCAGCTCGCGGAACTCCGTCGCGAGCTGGGCCGCGAGCGTCTTGTTGTGGGCGAGGATCAGGGTCGGTCGCTGCACCTGTTCGATGAGCCACGCGGTGGTCGCTGACTTGCCCGTGCCGGTCGCGCCGAGCAGCACGATGTCGGTCTCACCAGCGTTGATTCTCCTCGCGAGCTCCTCGATCGCCTGCGGCTGATCGCCGCTCGGCTCGTATTCGCTGATGACCTCGAACGGTCGAACGCTGCGTGTGGTTTCCATGTTGTCGAGCGTACTCCGCACCCCCGACAAATGGGTCGGAGCGGATCGCGTCGCCGGGCTCCCCCGGTTCTCGGCGGCCCTCTGCCCGGCTCTCGGCGATCCCCGGTTCTCGGCGGCCCTCTGCCCGGCTCTCGGCGATCCCCGGCTCTCGGCGGCCCTCTGCCCGGCTCTCGACGGCCCCTCGGCTACCGCCGCCCTCAGCTCTCGCTCGTCACCTCGGCCAGCACCCGGGGCCAGCGCCGATCCAGTGCACGACCTCCGAGAACCGTGCCGCCCCAGACGGCCGCGCAGCCGAGCACGAGCCCGCAGGCCAGGCTGATCCATCCGAGCGCAGGATTCCAGAGCGCGGCGATCGCGAAGCCCAGGGCCGGCGCACCCACCAGGAGGGTGATCGGCGCGATGAGGATCATGGCGAGGAGCGTCTGCACCCCGCCCGACGAGCCCCGCCCGAAGGGATTCGTACCGGGCGCGGGGGCGCGTCCTGGGAGGTACACCCCGATCAGCGTCCCTGCTCCCGCAGCGGCGAGCGACAGTCCGAACGCCGCCCCGAGACTCGCCGGAAGCAGTTCCAACGATCCGGTCACCAGGCAGGCGAGCACGCAGAGCAGAGCGGTGACGGGAACCGCGATGATCCCGATCCCGAGCAGCCTGCCGGCGCGGTCGGCGATCCCGCTCACTCCGGAGATGACGTGCAGTGCGAGGGCGTCGTGATCGTATGCGAGATCCATCTGCACGATGGTCGACACCATGAGCGCATTGATCGCGGGGAGCAGGATCACTGCGCGGCCGATCGCACCGCCCTCGCCCTGGAAGCCGTTCATCGCGAACGCGCCGAACATGATGGCCGGGAACGCGATCAGCATGATCGTGTTCACGAGGTGCCGAGGGTCCCTGCGGCGGTACCGGAGGGAGCGCGCGGCGACGGCGCCGATCGGCGATGCCGGGAGCAGGCGGTCGAGGAGACCGCCCGAGCGCACCCTCCCGCCTCCGCTCTCCGCGATCGGGGCGATCAGACGCGTCCGCAGCAGTCGTTCGGCGGCGAGCCAGAGCGCCGCGATCGTCGCGAGCACGATCAGGAGCCGGAGTGCGGCGGCGGCCCATCGCCCCTCGGCCAGTGCGGCGGGAACCCCGAACGCGGCCCCGATCGGGGTCCAGCCCAGCGCGTCTCCGACGGCGCTGAAACCCGCCCCGGGGTCGGACATGCCCATGATCGCCGAGGTTAGAAGGTTGAGGAGCACGCCCGAGCAGGCGACCAGGAGGACACCGAGGGTGACGACCAGATCGCGGGTACCGCGGCGAGCGAGCCACTTCCCGAGCACTCCGCTCACCACCCGCGCCCCCAGCACGCAGATGATCAGCGCCGCGGGAACGAGCACGATCGCCGCCACCGTCGCCGCAACGCTGACCGACCATCCGACGAGCATCAGCAGCAGCGCGAGCGTCGTCCCGATGCCGCCGATGGTCGTCGCGCTCGCCGCAACGAGACCGGGCAGCAGCTTGCGGGCGGGCACGGGGAGCAGGGCGAAGCGCTCGGGGGCGAGCGAGTCGTCGGCGCTGACGATCACCGCCCCGGCCCACCACCCCGCGGTGATGATCGATCCCGCGATCACCAGTGAGACCACCGCGGCATCGGGAGCGGCGACCCGCACCCCCACGAGCAGGAGGGTGAGCGTGCCGAGCAATCCGAGCGCCGTCAGGGTGCTCACCACCAGCGCGACGATGTACCACGGGTTCCTGCCGAGCTGGTGGGCGAGCTGGCGCCAGCGCAGGCCTATGAGGAGCGCAACCATGCCAGCGTCTCCTCTCCGAGATCATGCGCGCCGACGAGCCCGAGGAACCGCTGCTGCAGACTCTCGCCGCCGCGCACCTCATCGAGCGAACCGTGAGCGAGCAGCCGTCCCTCGGCGAGAATCGCGACACGGTCGCAGAGCGACTCCACGAGCTCCATCACGTGGCTCGAGAGCACCACCGTGCCGCCGCCCGTCACGAACGCACGCAGGATCTGCCTGATGGTCTCACCCGACACCGGGTCGACCGCCTCGAGGGGCTCGTCGAGGATCAGCAGCCGAGGTGCGTGGATGAGCGCGCAGGCCAGGCCGATCTTCTTCTTCATGCCCGCGGAATAGTCGACCACGAGCGTGCCGCCGGCCTCGGCGAGGCCGAGCGCATCGAGGAGCTCGGCGGTGCGGCTCGCCACCTCCGCCTCGCCCATGCCGCGCAGCAGTCCGTTGTAGCGCAGCAGTTCGGCGCCCGTCAGCCGGTCGAACATGCGCACACCGTCGGGCAGCACGCCCATCCTCGCCTTCGCCGCGGGTGGATCCTGCCACACGTCCGTGCCGAGCACCCGGGCTGTGCCCGCATCGGGCTGCAGCAGACCGGTGGTCATCGCCAGCGCCGTCGTCTTGCCAGCGCCGTTGGGTCCGAGCAGGCCGAGCATGGATCCGGCGGGCACATCCAGCGACAGGTCGTCGACCGCGATCTTCTGGCCGAATCTCTTGTGCAGATTGCGGATCGCGAGAACGGGTGGCGGAGCTTCGGAAGTCGGCATGACTCCATCTCATCATCATCTGTCGCGCGCGGGGTTCTCCTCTGGCGGAGTTTCGGTGAGTGCTCGGCGAAATCGCGCGGGCCGAGACCGTAAGTAGTTACACCATGTAAATAAGTGATAGTGTAACGATATGCAGCCCACCATCCTCGACCGCCTGCTGGCTATCAGTTCCCTGTTCCAGCGGGACATGCATCGCGCCTTCTCGGGCACTTCCCTCACCGAGTCTCGCGTGCACGCCCTCTGGGTGCTGCACCACGCGGGCGCTTCGACGCAGCAGACGCTCGCGCAGGCACTGGGCACGACGCCGCGCAGCGTTTCGGCGCTGGTCGACGGTCTGCAGACGGCGGGTTACGTCGAACGCAGGCCCCACCCGGACGATCGCCGCGCCGTGCTGGTCACGCTGACCCCGTCGGCGGAACAGATGATGGCTCGAATGCAGGAGGATCACCGGAGGCTGGCGGAAGACCTGCTCGCTGCGGTGGAGGATGTCGATCGCCCTGCCTTCGCGCGGGGCGTGGGCGCGGTGTTCTGGCGGTTGAGCGAGCTGGTGCGCGACGAATCAGTGCACTACGCGGGCGTTGAAGGAGAGCAGCGGGAGGGGCGACCGTGAGCACCCCGGCGGGCGGGTCGGATGCTGCGCGTGCCTCCGGTGGGTCGGGTGGCTCGCGTGTCTCGGGCATCTCGGGCACCTCGGATGCTTCAAGCGCGGGCGACTCCCCAGCCGGGGCCCGCCGGCCGCCCGGCATCATCCGCCGCGTGCTGCGCATGGAGTTGCGCATCTACGAGAGCCTGTGGCGGTTCATCATCCGCCGGCCGAGCATCGCCGCCGGGGCGACCGGGTTCCGCTACCACGGGCCGGTGCTCACGGTGCTCATCATCTTCATCGTGCTGTCGGCCGTGGAGATACCGATCATCGATCTGATCGTGCATCGCTGGACCCCGGTGCGGATCGCTTTTCTCGCCGTCGGGATCTGGGGGCTGACCTGGATGCTCGGCCTGCTCTGCGCCTACCTCACGCGCCCCCATACGGTCGGCCCCGAGGGGATCCGGGTGCGCGAGGGGCTCGAACTCGATCTGCTGGTGTCCTGGGACGACTTCGCCTCGCTCCGAGAGCGGCACGTGTCCGAGCAGAGCATCGATCCGGCCGGCACCGACAAGCCCGGGCGGGTGTTCGAGCACGACGGCGAACGGGTGTGCGCGCTCTGGGTCGGCGGCGAGACGAATCTGGAGATCGAGTTCGAAGGCCCCACCCGTCTGTGCCTGCCGGGGCGTTCTCCGAAGGGAGGCGAGCACGAGGTGACGGTGCTCCGCTTCTGGGCCGATGATCCGCGCGCGGTGCTCGAGTGCGTGCGGGATCAACTGGATGCAGGATCCCCGTCGGCACCGAGCGGCGACCTCGGCGGGAGCTGAGAGCCGAGAGCAATCCCGGGGCGCGAAAACCATATGAGCGAAGTGCTTGTCGCGCCGACGTGAACTGGACGCCGTCGGTGCGACGCCCACCCCCCGGCCGTGTTCCATGCTTAACTTTTGAGTATGTACCGTGTGTCGCTGGGGAGACAGCCGGATGGGGATGAGACGCCCGAAGAGCTGCTGGAGCGCTACGGGATCCCGCTCGATCCAAACGATCGCAAATACCGTTTCCCGTTGTTTCCCATCCCCAGGACCGGGCTCTCGCTCGTCTCAGTCACGATTCTCGTGGCCATCTTCGCGGCCGCGACGCCATTTCTACTCGCCCTCGGTTGGCAGTGGTGGAGGATCCTCGCCGTGAGCGCCTGCGTGGTGCTGGGGTTCTGGGGATTCGAATGGGGGTGGGGCATTGTCTTCCTGCGGATCATCAAAGAGAAGATGCACAGTCGCGGCAAGCACCGGACCATCGGCAGGGTGCTGATGGCCGACTGGGACAACCTGGTCTACCAAGGGAAAGGGTGGAGGGGACTCGTTTACGCCCGCGACGAGTCCCAGGGAGCGGTGTTCCTGTTCGTTACGACGCAGCAAGACGTCAGCCTGAACACGGGCGAGGACGTCCCGGTGAGCTGGACGGGCAAGAACCCGCAGACCTGCTACGTCCTCCCCAACCACCTGAGACTCATGCGGGCGAGGGCCCGGGGCGACCTCACACCCGAGCAGCTCCAGCGCATGCCGTGGCTGCCTGCTCCGCCGGTCGACTTCGATGCAGAGCAGAAACCGGAGCCCGTCCCAGGCTCAGCGTCGGAACCGGAGCCGGGCATGGCGCAGGTGCTGGCGGTAGCTCCCGAGGCGCTGCCCAAGTCAGAGGCTCACGTGGAGCCGGAGGCGCAGCCCGAACCAGAGGCCCAGGCAGGACCAGAGGTGTCCCCCGAACCTGATCCGCAGTCCGAACCAGAGCCCGACACGGGGCCCGATCCTGAATCGTCAGCAGTGTCAACAGCAGAGTCGGAGTCGATGACGGCACCCGCCACTGAACCTGAACCTGAACCTGTTCCCGCCGCTGATCTGCGCGAGCGCGCCCAAGCGGCTTACGACAGCGGGGACCACGATCTTGCGGTCACGCTGATGGAGCAAGGAGCCGCGGCCGGGGACGTACGACTCATGGTCGCGAGGGGCCGCGTCGCCGAGCGGGACAAGCAGCTCGACACCGCGCTGAGCTGGTACCGCCGCGGGGCGGAGGCCGGCGCATCAGATGGGTGGTGGAGTGGGTATCGGCTGCTGCGCAACCGATCCCCGTTCACGCCCCGGCGGGAGGTGCTCGCCCGTGCGTGGTTGGCGCCGCTGATGGAGAAGGGCGAGCCCGCCGCCTTCCTGTTCCGCGGCCACCTCGAGTGCGAGATCCTGCGTCCGCACGCCGGCGAACCGCTGCTGCGACGGGCCGCCGCATCGGGAAACCAGGACGCGATGGCTCTGCTCGCCGATCGGGCCCAGGATCAGGGGAAGACCTGGGAGGCCTACCACTGGGCCGCCCAGGCCGCGGAGGCCGGACATGAGGAGAGCCGGAAGCGGGTGGATCAGCTCGAACAGATCCCGCGACAGGACGCCGTGGCGAAGTGGACGCTCGACTTCTTCCGCGTCGAGGCAGCCCTATGCGACGGTGCGCCCGCTCCCGCCCATGTCTCGGCGCTGACAGGTCTGAGCGCGCACGCCCGTGCGCGCATCGCGGCCCGGCCGAACACGTGGGCGGCGAGCCTCGATCGCGCCCTGTACGCGCTCGCGGCGCTCCCGGACTCCGGCTGGAACACCCGGGTGGCCGAGGAACTGCACGCCGGCCTCGAGGCGCGCAAAGCCCAGGCGTTGCGTCCGAACGGCACGCTCGACGACATCGAGTCCCTGGAGATCCTGCTGTGCGAGCTCGCGGATGCCCACGAGGAGCACGGCCGCGTCGCCGAGTGCCTCGCGTGCGGGGAGACGCTCATGGAGCTCGCACCGGCGAAGGGTCGGAATCGGGGTGCGCCGACCGTGCAGCTGCTGCGGGTGTCGCGGATGCGCTTCGCGCTCGGACGGTTCGACGAGGCGCTCGCGGCCGCGGAGGAAGCGGAAGCCGGAGCCGCAGGAACCACCGCCGAGACGCAGGGGTTCATCGGGAGGTTCCATCTCGACGAGGCCTACGCGGTCAAGGCCCAGGCGCTGCTCGGGTGCAGGCGCGCGGACGAGGCGCTGGAGCTGATCCAGCGCGCCGTGCCGCTGCGCCGGAAGGCCGTCGAGCAGACGCGGCCGAACGACCCGGCCCTGCTCGGCCCGATGCTCGTAACTCAGGCGCGCATCCTCGCGGTCCTCGGGGATCTCGACGCCGCGCGGCGAAGCGCACAGGAGGCGCTCGACGCCATCGAACGGGGCAACACGATCAGGCCCCCGCAAGCGGCCGTCAGCACCGACGAGGCCCGCGAGGTACTCGCGAGCCTGGACGGCTGATTGAGCAGGGTTCGTCGAACTCCGTCGCTTCCTGGGTGAAGACCGGTGAACTCGCGATCCACACGGAGCCGGGCTCCCCTGGTGCGCACGATCAGGAACGAGGCGATGAGGTGGTCGAATACTCGCCAAACTCGGATTCTGGATACTGCTGGCAGGCTTGCGGGGAGCGGAATCTCATCGCCTCGGCGATCTGCGCCCACGTCAGCCCCTCCCGACGCACCCATCAGGACGCATCGAAGGCCGAAGGCAAGCTCAGATTTCCGGCGCCGCTGAACCTCACCGAATCCAGTCCCTGCCAAGTCGCTGCTTGGGAAAGCAGGCGTTCGGCGACCTCCGCAGTGCGCTGCGGAGCACCTTCTTCGCGCCACGCGGCCTGCACGAGAAGCGCCCTGTTTCGACGGTCGGCCTTGAGGTCGATCCGCCCCGCGAGCCGGCCGCCGACCATCAGAGGCAGGCAGTAGTAGCCGAAGCGGCGCTGCTCCTTCGGGGTGTAGATCTCGATGCGGTAGTGGAAATCGAACATCCGTTCCGCTCGCGGGCGGAACCAGACCACCGGGTCGAACGGTGTGAGCAGCGCGTCGGGGGCGAGCCGCGCGGGCAGGCGCGCGTCCCGGTGCATCCACGCGGCCTCGGGTTTGCCCGATGAGGAGCTCCAACCCGCGACGCGGATGGGGATCAGGATCCCCTCCTCCTCCAACGAGCGGATCGCGACACGGGCGTCGGCCGCCTTCAAGCGGTGGTAGTCGGCGATGTCTGCGAGCGTGGCGACGCCGAGCGAGCGGGCCGCGCGGTCGACGAGGGTGCGCTGCGCCTCGGAGCGGGCGACCGGCACGAGAGCCTCAGCAGGCAGCACCTGCTCTGCGAGCGCGTAGCGGCGCTGAAAGCCCTCGCGGCCCGCGGTCGCGACCTCGCCCCAGGCGAAGAGCAGCTCGACGGCGCGCTTCGTGTCGCTCCAGTCCCACCACGGGCCGCGACCGCCCCGGGGCTCCTCCTCGAGCTCGCGCACGAACTGCGGGCCGCTCGAAGCCAGTCGGGCACGGACCCGCTCGACGGTCGCGGCGAGAGCCTCGGCCCGGCCGTCGCGCCTGTGGCGCTCCCGGTAATCGTCCATGCGCCATCCGAACAGCGCGCGATCGCGCACCGGGATGAACGCCGCCTCATGGGCCCAGTACTCCGTGAACTCGCCGCTGCGCCACAGGTGACGATCGAGCGCCCCGAGGTCGTAGCCGCCGTGGCGGGAGAACACGGGCAGGTAGTGGCTGCGCGCGAAGACGTTGACGGAATCGATCTGCAGCACGTGCAGCGCGTCGAGCGCCGGATCGAACGGACGGCGCTTGCGCAGCCTCGCGCTGCCCGAGAAGCCCTGAGCCGCCAGGGCGACGCGACGCGCCTCAGCGGCGCTCAGGGACTCCACGACGCCCCGGTCAGGCGAACCAGAGACCGAGCTCGCGCTCCGCGGACAGCGTGGAATCGCTGCCGTGCACCAGGTTCTGCTGCACGTTGAGCCCCCAGTCGCGGCCGAGATCGCCCCGGATCGTGCCGGGGGCGGCGGCGGTGGGGTCGGTCGCGCCAGCCAGGGAGCGGAAGCCCTCGATCACGCGCTCGCCCTGGGCGCGCACGGCGACGACGGGCCCGGAGCTCATGAACTCGATGAGCGGCTCGTAGAAGGGCTTGCCCTCGTGCTCGGCGTAGTGGGCGGCGAGCAGTTCGCGATCCGCACGCACCATGCGCAGGTCGGCGATGGTGTACCCCTTCGCCTCGATGCGGCGCAGGATCTCGCCGGTGAGGCCGCGGGCCACGCCGTCGGGCTTCACCAGGATGAGGGTCTCTTCAGCGGACATGCACGCTCCTTCGGTAGCGGGTCGTCGAGGGGGCGTATCTCGCCCCCTGAAAAGTCTAGTGCTGCGCCGCGAGCCGGGCGGCGCAGCACGGTGGCGCCGCGACGGATCACACGGAATCGCTGTGCGATTCCGTCCAGGCGATCCGTGCGCGGTCGATTCCGGAGCCCTTCACCATGCAGTAGATCCAGAGCCCGGAGAAGAGCAGGCCGACGATGAGCGCCATGGGCAGCAGGATCGCCGTGGCGAGCATGAGCCCGTGCACCACCCACCCGAGGACGATGCCGGCGCGACCTACGCGCATCACGCCCAGAGCGACGATGATCAGCAGACCGAGCCCGCCGCCGATGTAGAGGCCGAGTTCGCGGGGCTCGAGCACGCTGAGGCCGAACAGCGAGAGCCCGATGAGCACCACGATGATGAGCTCGAACCCGAGCACGATCGAGGCGAGAGTCTTCTGCGTGGACTGCGCGCCCCGGCGCGCTCCTGAGATGCGCATCGCCGAGTTGTGGGCCATGGCCTCGGACGGCGAGAGCTTGAGCTCGTCGTCGGTGTTCTCGTCGCTCACGCGATCCCCCATTCTTCGGCGCGGGCGTGCGCGATGGCCTCGCCCGCGAGCAGCACGGATCCGACCACGAGCACTGCCCGGCCCTCGGCTCGCACAGCCCAGGCGCGGGCCTCGTCCAGCGCCTCGGGCAGCGATTCGGCGACCTCCACGGGCGTGTCCGGGATCGCGTCCTCCGCGATCTCGCGAAGCTCTGCGATATCGGTGGAGCGCGGCGAGTCGACTCTGGTGATCGTGACGCGGTGGGCGATGGGAGCGAGGGCCCGCAGCAGGCCGTGCGCGTCCTTCTCCTCGAGCACGCCGACGACGAGCCCCAGCTCCTCGAAGCCGAACGATTCGGTGACGGCCCTGACGAGGGCCTCCGCCCCGTGCGGGTTGTGGGCCGCGTCGACGTAGATGACGGGATCGGCGCCGATGAGCTGCAGCCTGCCCGGCGAGGTGAGCTGGCCGAGGCCCTCGTCGAGCACCTCCTCGGGGAGCGGGCGCTCGGCGCCGAAGAACGCCTCGACCGCCGCGACGGCGAGCGTCACGTTCTCTGCCTGATGGCGCCCGAAGAGCGGCACGAAGGCGGGGTCATACGGTCGTCCGGTGAGCCCGACGACCTCGACCTGGCGACCGCCGACCGCCACCCGGTCCTCTGTGAGGCGGAAGTCACGACCCTGCACCGCGAGCGGCGAACCCGTGCGCTCCGCCGCGGCCTCGAGCTCGGCGAGGGCGGCGGGATCCTGTTCGGCGGAGACGATCGCGCTGCCGGGCTTCACGATGCCGGCCTTGGTGCGGGCGATGGTCTCGATATCGGGCCCGAGGATCGCCGTGTGGTCGAGGTCGATGGGCGTGAAGACGGCGACGCGGGCATCCGCGATGTTGGTCGCGTCCCACTCTCCGCCCATGCCGACCTCGATGACCGCGACCTCGACCGGCGCGTCGGCGAACGCCGCGAAGGCGAGAACCGCGAGCGCCTCGAAGAACGTGATCGGGCCCTGCCCGGCCGCCTCGAGCTCGGCGTCGACCACCTCGAGGGGCAGCCTCAGCTCCTCCCAGGCCGACGCGAGCGCCTCGCCGTCGATCGGGGCGCCGTCGATCTGGAACCGTTCCGTGAAGTCGACGAGGTGCGGGCTCGTGAAGAGGCCCGTGCGCAGCCCGTGGGCGCGCAGCAGCGACTCGATGGCGCGGCTCGTGGAGGTCTTGCCGTTTGTTCCCGCGATCTGGATCACCGGGTACGACAGCTGCGGAGACCCTGCGAGCTCGGCGAGCCGACGCACCGGTTCGATGCGCGGTCGTGGATTCGCCTCGCCGACGCGGGCGAGCAGCTGCTCGTAGACGCGCGCTGCGGCGCCGGAGTTCGCGGGGTTCACTCTGAGGCCTGCTTCCCGTGCCGGGTGACGTCGATCGTGATGATGAGGGGGTCCTTGCCTGTGCCGAGAGCATCTGCACGAGACATGAAGACGCCGGGGCCTGTTTCGGGAAGCTCGGCGATCAGTGCGGCGAACTCGTCGTCAGGCAGCGCCGCGGCGGCGAAGCCCTCGGCCAGGGTCTCCCCCGCGATCAGATCGGCGTGCGCCTCCAGCGACGCCGCGTGCTCGGGCGAGGCGTTCAGCGCGAGCACGATGCGGTCGCTCACCTCGAGGCCCGCGTTCTTGCGCGCCTCCTGCACGGCGCGGATCGCGTCGCGCGCCACGCCCTCCGCCTCGAGCTCGGGCGTCGTCTCGGTGGAGAGCAGCACGAAGCCGCCGCCGGGGATCAGCGCGAGCGCCGGGCCGCCGCCGGCACCGCTCGCGCCGCCGTCCCCCGCACTGAGCGTCAGCTCGTATTCGTGCGGCTCGAGCGCGATCCCGCCGGCGAAGATCACGCCGTCCTGCTCCGACCAGTCGCCCGACTTCGCGGCCTTGATCGCCTGCTGCACCTGCTTGCCGAGGCGGGGGCCCGCGGCGCGCGCGTTCACCGCGAGGGTCTGCACGATGCCGTGCTCCTCGGCGCTCGTCTCGGTCTGCTGCACGAGCCGCACGGCCTTGACGTTGAGCTCCTCGCGCAGGATGCCGGCGAACGGCCGCAGCGCCTCCGGCCTCGCGGTGACGACGGTGAGCTCGGCGAGCGGCAGGCGCACCCGCAGACGGCGCGCCTTGCGCAGCGCGAGGGCCTGCGAGGTGATCTGGCGCACCTCGTCCATCGCGGCGACGAGCTCGTCGACGGCCGGGTCCGAGGGGTCGGGGAACGCGTCGGCGGAGGGCCAGTCCTCGAGGTGCACGGAGCGGCCTCCGGTGAGGCCGCGCCACAGCTCCTCGGTCACGAGCGGCGCCATAGGCGCGGCGACGCGCGCAACGGTCTCGAGCACGGTGTAGAGCGTGTCGAAGGCCTGTCGGTTGCCCGGCTTGCCGTTCTCCCCGGTCGTGCCCTCCCAGAAACGGTCGCGCGAGCGCCGCACGTACCAGTTGGTGAGCACCTCCGCGTACGAGCGCAGGGTCTCAGCGGCCGAGGTCGTGTCGAGAGCGTCGAGATGCGCTTCGACGTCGCGCACCAGCCGACCGGTCTTGGCGAGGATGTAGCGGTCGAGCGGGTCCGTCGAGTCGGTGCGCCACTGCCCCATCACGCCGTCGGCGTTGGCGTAGAGGCTGAAGAAGTACCAGGTGCTCCACAGCGGGAGGATGAACTGGCGCACGCCCTCACGGATGCCCTCCTCGGTGACGATGAGGTTGCCGCCCCGCACGACCGGCGAGGCCATGAGGAACCAGCGCATCGCGTCCGATCCGTCGCGGTCGAAGACCTCGTTCACGTCGGGGTAGTTGCGCAGGCTCTTCGACATCTTGTTGCCGTCGCTGCCGAGCACGATGCCGTGGCTCACCACGTTCTTGAACGCCGGCCGGTCGAAGAGCGCGGTGGCGAGCACGTGCTGCACGTAGAACCAGCCGCGCGTCTGCCCGATGTATTCGACGATGAAGTCGGCCGGCTGGTGCGTGTCGAACCACTCCTGGTTCTCGAACGGATAGTGCACCTGCGCGAACGGCATCGAGGCGGAGTCGAACCACACGTCGAGCACGTCCTCGATGCGGCGCATCGTCGACTTGCCCGTGGGATCGTCGGGGTTGGGCCTGGTCAGCGAATCGATGTACGGACGGTGGAGGTCGACCTCGCCCGCCGCGTTCCTCGGCAGCTCGCCGAAATCGCGCTCGAGCTCCGCGACCGAGCCGTAGACGTCGACGCGGGGGTGCTCGGGATCGTCGCTCTTCCACACGGGAATGGGGCTGCCCCAGAAGCGGTTGCGGCTGATCGACCAGTCGCGAGCCCCCTCGAGCCACTTGCCGAACTGCCCGTGCTTGACGTTCTCGGGTACCCAGGTGATCTGCTCGTTGGTCTCGAGCATGCGCTGCTTGAGCTCGGTGACCCGCACGAACCAGCTCGAGACGGCCTTGTAGATGAGCGGATTGCGGCAGCGCCAGCAGTGCGGGTACGAGTGCTCGTAGCTGGCCTCGCGCAGCAGCCGGCCGCGCTCGCGCATGAGACGGATCAGCGGTCGGTTCGCGTCCATCCAGAGCTCGCCCGCGACGTCGGTGACGGCGTTCAGGAAGCGGCCACCGTCGTCCACGCTCACGATGACGGGGATGCCGGCGGCGCCGGTGATCCGCATGTCGTCCTCGCCGTACGCGGACGCCTGATGCACGATGCCGGTGCCGTCGGCGGTCGAGACGTAGTCGTCGACCAGGATCTGCCAGGCGTTCTCGGTGCCCCAGACCTCGGCGTCGGCGTAGTAGTCGAACACGCGCTCGTACCGCACCCCGGCGAGCTCGCTGCCGGTGATCGTGCGGCTCGCGGCCTCTCGAGCGGCATCGGCCGACTCGTAACCGAGATCCTTGGCGTAGCCGCCGAGGAGGTCTGCGGCGAGCAGGTAGGCCGCCGCCCCGGGCTCCGCTCCGTCGGCCGCGCCGAGCGGACCGGCCGGCACCACCGCGTACTCGATGTCCGGGCCGACCGCGAGGGCGAGGTTGGTGGGAAGGGTCCAGGGGGTCGTGGTCCAGGCGAGGGCGCGCACGCTCTCGAGACCGAGCTCGGCCGCCCGATCGCCGATCAGCGGGAACGTGACGGTGACGGAGGGATCCTGGCGCATCTGGTAGACGTCGTCGTCCATGCGCAGCTCGTGGTTCGACAGGGGCGTCTCGTCGCGCCAGCAGTAGGGCAGGATGCGCGAGCCCTCGTAGGCGAGGCCCCGGTCGTAGAGCTGCTTGAACGCCCAGATCACGCTCTCCATGTAGCTGAGATTGAGCGTCTTGTAGTCGTTCTCGAAGTCGACCCAGCGCGCCTGGCGGGTGACGTACTCCTCCCACTCCCGGGTGTACTGCAGCACCGATTCGCGCGCCTTCTCGTTGAACGCGGCGACACCCATCTCCTCGATCTGCGCCTTCTCGGTGATGCCGAGCTGCTTCATCGCCTCGAGCTCGGCGGGCAGGCCGTGCGTATCCCAGCCGAAGCGACGCTCGACCTTCTTGCCCCGCATGGTCTGGAACCGGGGGAAGACGTCCTTCGCGTAGCCCGTGAGCAGGTGACCGTAGTGCGGCAGGCCGTTCGCGAACGGGGGGCCGTCGTTGAACACCCACTCCTCTTGGCCGTCCCGGCGACGGATCGACTCCCGGAAGGTGTCGTCGTCCTTCCAGAATGCGAGCACCTGACGCTCGATCTCGGGGAACCGGGGCGAAGGGCTCACTCCGAAGGCGCTGGTCTGCTCGCCCGAGGGCGACGAGGGCCCCTGGGGCGTTCCGGTCGACTGCTGGGGGTAGGGCATTGCTCGCTCCTGGCTTCTCGGTCTGTCTGCCGCCAGTCTGATCGGAACCACGGACATTCGTGGTCACGGGATCGGAACGGCGGTGTGTCAGTGCCGGGACGAGCCTCGGAATGCTGGATCCCGGAACCCGCGGTACCACCCCGCTTGCCGTGTGCCCACCCTCGACGGGCGAGCACCTGCCTCTCATTCGGCTGTGACGGGCCGTACCCGTTCGGTTCTAATGAGTGCGAACCCGGGGGCGCGCACCGTTCTTCCGAAGACTCACCGGTGATGGCCGGATCGCAGTCGCTAATGGAAAAGTCTACCGCACGCTCTGCCGTGGCGCTTCCTATGTAACGTCCATATAACGATGCGGATGAGCTAAAACCCCTGGTCGGGTCGAAGTAAGGCAGCATTCGGATCGGTCGGGGCCCGTCGCTCGCCTTGCAACTTGCGCTGCGACGTTGTTAGCGTCGGAGCAGCGTTGAGTGCTCATCAGATGCCGCTCATCGCATCCCCCGGACCGAAATTCCGCCGAGCTACGGCGGACCGGGGTGGATGCGGTGGCAGGTGGCCGATCCGCATTTCCGCAATACGAAAACCGGCCTGTCGGGAGGCCCGGATTCAGTGCTGCCGCATCCGCGGGGCCGGACCGGGCGGCTTCGGAGTACCAGCCGAACGCCTCCGCGACTCGAGGAGTTGAACAAGTGAACCCCACAATCGAACAATCCCCCTCACCGAACGGCGAGGCGGGATACGCCATCGAGGTGAAGCACGCCTACAAGGTCTTCGGACGTAAGGAGAAGGAAGCGGTGCGGCGCCTCAAGGAGGGAGCGGCTCGTGACGAGCTCCGCGCCCTCGGCACGGCCGCCGTGATCGACGCCGACTTCGCGGTGCGCCCGGGCGAGATCTTCGTCGTCATGGGTCTCTCCGGTTCGGGCAAGTCGACGCTCATCCGCATGCTCAACGGCCTGAACCCGACCTCCGACGGCTCGATCACCGTCTTCGGCAGCGAGGTCGTCGGTCGCAGCGCGGCCGAGCTGCGAGAGCTGCGCCGCGACCGCATGTCGATGGTCTTCCAGCACTTCGCGCTGCTCCCCCACCGCACCGTGCTCGATAACGTCGCGTACGGACTCGAGCTGCAGGGCGTCGCAGCGCCGGAGCGCCGCGAACGTGCCAAGTCGTGGCTGGATCGCGTCGGTCTCTCCGGCTGGGAGGACCATTTCCCGGGCGAGCTCTCGGGAGGCATGCAGCAGCGCGTGGGCATCGCCCGCGCGTTTGCCGCCGACACCGACGTGCTGCTCATGGACGAGGCCTTCTCTGCGCTCGATCCGCTCATCCGTCGTGAGATGCAGGAGCAGCTCATCGAACTGCAGCAGGAGCTCAACAAAACGATCGTGTTCATCACGCACGACCTCAATGAGGCGATGTTCCTGGGCGATCGCATCGCCGTCATGCGCGACGGACGGATCGTGCAGGTCGGTACGCCGAACGACATCCTCACGGATCCGGCGAACGACTACGTGGCGCAGTTCGTGCAGGACGTGGATCGCGCACGTGTGCTCACGGCCGGCGACGTCATGGAACCGCCGCACGCCGTGGTCTTCGCCTCGGCGGGGCCGCGCACCGCGCTCCGCACCATGCGGGATCTCCAGACCTCGGCCTGCTTCGTGACGACCGCCGGGCGCAAGCTCCTGGGCGTCGTGCGCGATAAGGACGTGCTGCGGCAGGTGCGCGAGGGCGGCACCGACCTCACCGAGCGCCTGCGGCCCACGCCGTCCATCGTCAAGAAGGACCAGCTCATCGCCGATCTCTTCGAGCTCGCGGTCGAGAGTCCGCTCCCCGTGGCCGTGACGGACGACGAGGATCGCCTCATCGGCGTCGTGCCCCGCGTGACCCTGCTGGCGGCACTCGCGGATATCCCCGCCACCACCACTGAGATCCCCGTCATCGAACCGACGCCGGATGTTCCCGCCGCGATGATCACCGAGACGCTCGCGAAGGGGCCCGTGGGTGATGCCGTCGGAACCGAGGCCGTCGAGAACGAGGAGGTGCGCTGATGGAAGGCTTCCACTTCCCGATCGGTCGCTGGGCCGCCGACGCCCTCGACAGGTTCAAGGCGAGCTTCGACTGGCTGCTCGACATCGTGACGATCGTCGTGCGATGGCTGGTCGAGGGGCTCGGCGACGTACTCCTGGCCGTGCCGTTCCCCGCGCTGATCCTGATCTTCGCCCTGCTCGCGTGGCTGGTGCGCTCGTGGCAGTTCGCCATCGGCACCGTCGTCACCATGCTGCTGATCGTCAGCGTGGGCCAGTGGGAGAACGCGATGCTGACGCTGGCGCTCGTGCTGATCGCCGCGCTGATCGCGGTGGTGATCGCGGTGCCGCTCGGCATCCTCGCCGCGCGCAACGACACCTTCAGCGCGATCCTGCGGCCCGTGCTCGACTTCATGCAGACGATGCCCGCCTTCGTCTATCTGATCCCCGCGGTGATCTTCTTCAGCGTGGGCTTCGTGCCCGGCGTCTTCGCCACTGTGCTGTTCTCGCTGCCGCCCGGGGTGCGCTTCACCGAGCTCGGGATCCGCGGAGTCGACTCCGAGACCGTCGAGGCGGGTTACGCGTTCGGCGCGACGCCCGGCAAGATCCTGCGCGGCATCCAGCTGCCCCTCGCCACGCCGACCATCCTGGCGGGCATCAACCAGGTCATCATGCTCGCGCTGTCGATGGCGGTCGTGGCAGGCATGGCCGGCGCGAACGGCCTCGGCAAGGAGGTCGTCTCGGCGATCTCGACGCTGGATATCGCGCTGGGCGTCGAGGCGGGCCTCAGCGTGGTGTTCCTCGCCGTGTTCCTCGACCGGATCACCGCGGCGCTCGGCAACCCCGGAGACTTCAAGTCGTCGCTGCTGGGCGGCCTGCGCAAGCGGCGCACCCAGCGGGCGCGACGGCAGGGCGGCTCGGGCGACCCGGCCTCGCAGGCCCGGGACGACGCGCAGAAGGCCGGAGCCGCGCTGCGCCCCTCCCCGGGGATGTAGCGCTCGCGTCACGCGGCACCAGACCTGATCGAAGACCGAATCCCACCCGCCACGGCTCCGTGCGCGGGAGAGAAAGGAATGAAGATGATGATGAAGAAGAAGCTCACCGGACTGCTCGCACTCGGAGCGGTCGCGAGCCTCGCACTCGCCGGCTGCTCGAACGGCGGCGGCGACGCCGAGGGCGCTGGCGAGGGGAACGCGTCGGGTGCCTCGGGCACCATCAAGCTCGGCTTCCTCCCCAGCTGGACCGATGGTCTCAGCACCGCCTACCTGCTCGAGGACCAGCTCGGCAAGCTCGGCTACGACGTCGAGCTCGACGAGCAGACCGAGGTCAGCGTGCTCTACGCGGGCCTCGCAGGCGGCGACTTCGACATGTACCCCTCGGCCTGGTCCGAGGCCACCCACGCCGACTACATGGAGCAGTTCGGCGACAGCATCGAGGACATCGGCACCTACTACGGCGGGGCCGTGCTGACGCTCGCGGTGCCCGACTACATGGAGGACGTGAACTCGATCGAGGATCTCGTCGGCCAGGGCGATCGTTTCGGCGGCCAGATCATGGGCATCGAGCCCGGCGCCGGCCTCACCAAGCAGACGCAGGAGACCGCGATGCCCGAGTACGGGCTCGACGGCGAGTACGAGCTCGTCACCTCGTCGACCGCGGCCATGCTGGCGTCGCTGCAGGAGGCCACCGCCAACGAGGAGGACATCGTCGTCACGTCGTGGCGCCCGTTCTGGGCGAACAGCGCCTTCTCGCTGAAGGATCTCGAGGATCCGAAGGGCGCGATGGGCGAGCCCGAGGGCCTGCACTTCCTCGGCAAGGACGGCTTCAAGGAGGAGTTCCCCGAGGCCGCGGAGTTCATCGCGGGCATCGAGCTGAGCGACGAGGCCTACGACTCTCTCGAGGGCCTCGTGACCGGCGACGAGTACGAGGGCGATCCCGAGGGTGCCGTCGACGCGTGGATCGCGGAGAACCCTGACGCGTTCCCCGGCCTGCTCACCGAGTAACCTCCTCGTCGGGCAATCCCGAGAATCACGCGGGCCCGGTCGCTTCGGCGGCCGGGCCCGCGTGCGTCCCGGGGTCGTTCAGAGGCATCGACTCTCGATGCGTACCGTGAGCGTGCCGTCGATGGTGTAGCGATCGTTGACCGAGAGGTACCGCAGCGGGCTGTCCTCCTCGTGGCCGGCGAAGCTCTCCGACCGCATCGTGCCGGTCTCGGGGTAACCGAGCACCCGCCAGGCGTCAAGGATGCGCTGCTTCGTGAGGCCCCCATCGTCGCTCTGAAGCTCGATCACCAGCGCGAGCTGTTCGCCTGGGCCGCCCTCGGAAGCGGGTGTGCAGGCGATCCTCGGCAGGGCCGCTGCGGGGTCGTAGGCGGTGCGGTGAGTGGTGTTTCGATCCACGACGATCAGCGGCTCCTCCGTCTGTTCGACGACGGCCGCGACGAGTGCGCGAGCCTCGCTCTCGGCCTCTGCCCAGGTGAAGGCGGGCGGCGGGGGCGGATCCCCGAGCGACTCGACGCGAGTGCCGTTCTCGGGCGTCACCAGGCGCACGGGATCGCCGGCCTCGCGCACGCGCTGCGCGGCCTCGGCGAGCCCGGTCGTTCCGAACAAGTCGACGAGGATGAGCGAGCCCACGAGCAGCGCGCCGTTGAGCGAGCCGAACGAGAGCCAGATACGGTTGCGCCGCCAGGCCGCGACCGCGGTGATGGCCGCTGCCGCGGCCACGGCGACGGAGCAGGTCACGAGCAGGCCCATGGTGCTCCGGGTGATGGACAGTGTTCGCGCCGTCATCGCCTGCAAATCCACCTCGTCTTGGAAGTATGGAGCTGCCGCGGGGTCCGAGAACACCAGCCCCTGCAACGCGAGTAGGGTGCAGAGCACCGCAGTCGACAGGGTGAGCACGGACGCGGCGAGAACGTTCAGTATCCTCCAGGCGGTCCGTCGGTGCCGAAATCCTCGGTG
The DNA here is from genome assembly GCF_019884725.1 of Leucobacter tenebrionis. Taxonomy (NCBI): domain Bacteria; kingdom Bacillati; phylum Actinomycetota; class Actinomycetes; order Micrococcales; family Microbacteriaceae; genus Leucobacter; species Leucobacter tenebrionis. The sequence goes on from NZ_CP082322.1 coordinate 194,172, forward strand.
GGGGTCTCCGAAGCGCTCCTCAGTCGTAGGCGCTCGGTCCTCGTCACTCCTCATCGGGTACCCGGCTCAGGATGTCCCCCGGCTGGCAGTCGAGCACACGGCAGATCGCGTCGAGCGTGGTGAAGCGCACGGCCTTCGCCCGGCCGTTCTTGAGGATGGACACGTTGGCGGGGGTGATACCGATCGCATCCGCGAGCTCGGCCACTCCCATCTTCTTCTTGGCGAGCTGCACATCGAGGTCGATGCGGATGGCCATCAGACGACCTCCTCGAGTTCGCGTTTCAGGCCCGTCGCCTGCTTGAGCAGCGCACGCATCACGAGCACCACGAGTGCGAGACCGCTGCCGATGAGCGCGCCGGTGACGCCGACGACGATGACCATCGCGCCGGGAGACTCGCTCTGCTGGAACAACACGATCACGGTTGCGATGACGTCGAGCGCGGTGGCCACTGCGATAGAGCCGAGCGCCGCATTCACCCAGCGGAACGCACGCTCGTCGAAGATGCGGTCGGCTGCCGCGAGCGAGACGAGCCGCCAGGTGCAGGCGAGCAGGAAGAGCGCGCACAGGAGGAAGCCCTCGACGCAGACCCAGAGCAGTACCTGAGAGATGACGGGCGGTTCACCGAGCAGCCCCTCGCTCTCGAAGAACAGGCTCGGCATGAGCAGCCCGATGAAGATCAGGACGATGAGCGAGAGCAGTACGATCAGCACCTTGACGGTGGTGGTGGTGAGTCGGTTCATGCATACAGCATATATTGTTTATCGATATGAAAACATCGTTAAACGATGTCGCTCATGTTGTTCGCCGCGGAAGAGTTACGCGCCGTGGCCAGTATCCTTCGCCCTGCAGTGCGTAGGATCGGGCATGACGCAGTGTCGCGCACGGTCGATGCCGGGCTGCGCGCACCCGAGCAGAGGAGAACCCGTGACCGAGCAGTTCCCGTCCCCCGAGATCGTCGACCGCCCCGAGCGGCACCTCGCCGTCGTGCGCGAGACCGTCGCATTCGACGCGATCCCGCAGCTCTACGACCGCGCCTACCCGGCCATCTTCGGGGCACTGTCGCGAGCGGGCATCGCTCCCGCCGCGGCCCCTATGGGAGTGATGCACGGTGCGCCGAGCTCCGGGCTCGACCTCTCGGTCGCCGTACCGGTCGCGCAGCCGTTCGAGCCCGACGGCGAGGTCGGGGCCGAGACCCTGCCCGCGTGTCGGGCGGCCACGCTGCTCGTCAAGGGCGACTACGCGCGGCTCTCGGCCGCCTACGAGCACCTCTTCGCCTGGATCTCCGATCGGGGCCTCACTCCCACGGGCATCTCGTGGGAGCAGTACCTGACGGAGCCCGAGCCGGGCGGTGATCCCGCGCTGAACGAGACGCTGATCGGTGTCGACCTGGCGGAGTGACGGGCTCGCGGCGATGAGGGCGCCTCAGGGCGGGATCGGATCCCGAGTCGATCCGGATCCCGAACCGGATCCCGATCCTGATCCTGATCAAGATCGGGATCCGATCTTGATCCTGATCCGGGCCGGATCCCGCCCCGCGCGCCCCGGCTACACCCGATGCTGCCCCGTGCGCGTGCGGATCTCCTCCGCGACCGCGACCGCGTCGCCCTGGGGCGCGGTCGACTTGCGGTCAGGACGCGCGATGAAGAGGTAGAGCAGGCCGGTGGCGAGCACCACGACGAGCCCGATGTGCACGATGTAGTCGGACACGAACGAACCGCTGCTGCCCGGCACGGCGAGCAGCACCATCGCGAAGACCCCGTACGCGAGGGCGACGATGTTCACCACTGCTCCGAGGGCGCCGAGACTGAACGGGCCGGCCGGGCGCCACCCCTTGAAGCGCTGCCGCAGCGCCGCCAGCACCACCATCTGGAACGCGAGATAGATCCCGAGGATGGCGAAGGAGGTCACGGCGACCAGGATGCCGTCGTTCAACCAGATCAGCACGCAGATGAGGGCGGGCACGGTGCACGCCACGATGAGCGCGTTGGCCGGGACGCGGCTGCCCTCGGTCACCTTCGACAGCCAGCGGTGACCCGGGATCATGCCGTCGCGCGCGAAGGAGAAGAGCAGGCGGCTCGCGGCGGCCTGCAGGCTCAACACGCAGGAGATGAAGGCGAGCACCGCGATCACGAGGAAGATCTTGGCGCCGACGGTGCCGAGGCTGGCCTCGAGGATCGCCGGGATCGGGTCGCCCTCCTCCCCCGCGACGATCGCCTCGAGGTTCGGGGCCGCCAGCACGTACCCCGCGAAGGAGAACAGGGCCGAGACCGCGCCGACCACGATGGTCATCATCATGGCGCGCGGGATCCGACGCGCCGGATCCGACACCTCCTCGGCTACGTCGCCGCAGGCCTCGAAGCCGTAGAAGAGGAAGAGCCCGGCGATCGCCGAGGCCAGGAAGACCGGGACGTACGAGCCGTCGCCCGCCGTGCCCATGGTGTCGAAGAAGACGCCGAAGCCGTGGTGGCGCTGGAAGATCAGCAGGTACAGGCCCACCCCGATCACGCCGATGAGCTCGGCGAACAGACCCAGCCTGGCGATGCGCGCGAGCCACTTCGTGCCGGTGAAGTTGATGAGCAGCGCGAGCAGCAGCAGGCCGAGCGAGATGACGAGCGTGGAGTTGGCGGTCAGCTCGATGCCGAACAGGCTCGCCACGAAGCCCGCACCGAACTCGGCGACCGAGGTGATGGTGACGATCATCGCCCAGATGTACACCCACGCCGCCATCCAGGCGTAGCGCCTGCCCCAGAGGCGTCTCGCCCACGGATAGATGCCGCCGTGGATCGGGTACTGAGAGACGACCTCGCCGAACACCAGGGAGACGAGCAACTGCCCGCAGGCGACGATGACGATCCACCAGATCGAGGGCGGTCCGCCCGTCGACAGCGCGACCGCGAAGAGCGAGTAGACGCCGACGAGCGGCGAGAGGTAGGTGAAGCCGAGGGCGAAGTTGGCCCACAGGCTCATCGAGCGATCGAACTCGCCCTCGTAGCCGAGCACGGAGAGGTGCTCATTGTCGGCGAGATGCTCCCGCGGGGTATTGGAACTCACGATGGTCTCTTCCTTCCGAATCGACGCTGATTCACGCGGCACGGGGCCGCTCCATGCTCAGAGTAGACCCCCTTCGCGGCGGGTGTTGGTCCCGGCGCGCTCCGGCGCGTCGCGCTAGGATGGTCGGGATGACCATTCAGGCACCAGGGTCGCCCGTTCGGGCGGCGCACTGACACGGTGCCGCCTATATCGAAGACGGAGCCCTGCATGAGCACGATCCCCGACAAGCCCAAACTCGAAGGCCTCGAAGCCAAGTGGGGTCAGGTATGGGAGGAGCAGGGAACGTACCGCTTCGACCGCGAGGGCGCCGAGCGGGCAGAGGTCTACAGCATCGACACTCCCCCGCCCACCGCGTCGGGATCGCTGCACGTCGGCCACGTGTTCTCGTACACGCACACCGACGCCGTCGCCCGCTACCAGCGCATGCAGGGCAAGCGCGTCTTCTACCCGATGGGCTGGGACGACAACGGCCTGCCGACCGAGCGCCGTGTGCAGAACTACTACGGCGTGCGCTGCGATCCCTCGCTCCCCTACGTCGAGGATTTCGTGCCCCCTCACGAGGGCGGTGACGGCAAGAGCATCAAGGCCGCGGATCAGCAGCCCGTCTCGCGCCGCAACTTCATCGAGCTGTGCGAGCGGCTCACCGTCGAGGACGAGAAGCAGTTCGAGGATCTGTGGCGCACGCTCGGCCTCTCGGTCGACTGGACGCAGACATACCGCACCATCGGGGACGAGTCGCTGCGCGCCTCGCAGCTCGCGTTCATCCGCAACGTGGAGCGCGGCGAGGCGTACCAGGCGCAGGCCCCCACGCTGTGGGACGTGACCTTCCGCACCGCGGTGGCGCAGGCCGAGCTCGAGGATCGTGAGCAGCCGAGCGCGTACCACACGCTCGCGTTCCACAAGTCCGACGGATCCGGCGACATCCTCATCGACACCACCCGCCCCGAGCTGCTGGCCGCCTGCGTCGCGCTCGTGGCGCACCCCGACGACGAGCGCTATCAGCCGCTCTTCGGCACGACCGTGCGCACCCCGCTGTTCGACGTCGAGGTGCCCGTCGTGGCCCACCACCTCGCCCAGCAGGGCAAGGGCACCGGCATCGCCATGATCTGCACCTTCGGCGACGTCACCGACGTCATCTGGTGGCGCGAGCTCGATCTGCCGAACCGTGCGATCCTCGGCTTCGACGGTCGTGTGATCTCCGAGGCCCCCGAGGCGATCCAGAGCGAGCGCGGTCGCGAGGCCTACGCGCAGATCGCGGGCAAGACAGTATTCAGCGCGAAGGCCGCGGTGGTCGAGGCGCTCACCGCCTCGGGCGAGCTGGTGGGCGAGATCCGCAAGATCAGCCACCCCGTGAAGTTCTTCGAGAAGGGCGACAAGCCGCTCGAGATCGTCTCCACCCGTCAGTGGTACATCAAGAACGGCGCGCGCGACGAGGATCTGCGCGAGCGCCTGCTCGCGCACGGCCGCGAGCTCGACTGGCACCCCGACTTCATGCGGGTGCGCTACGAGAACTGGGTCGAGGGCCTGTCGGGCGACTGGTTGATCTCGCGCCAGCGATTCTTCGGCGTGCCGATCCCCGTCTGGTATCCGCTCGACGCCGAGGGCAACCCGGTGTTCGATCAGCCGATCCTCCCGACGGAGGACCAGCTGCCCGTCGATCCCTCGAGCGACGCTCCCGCCGGGTACTCGGAGGAGCAGCGCGGCGTGCCCGGCGGTTTCCAGGGCGAGGTCGACGTGATGGACACCTGGGCGACCTCGTCGCTCACCCCGCAGCTGGCGGGCGGCTGGGAGCGGGATCCCGAGCTCTTCGACCTCGTCTACCCGTACAGCCTGCGCCCGCAGGGCCAGGACATCATCCGCACCTGGCTCTTCTCGACGCTGCTGCGCTCCGAGCTCGAGGAGGGGCGGCTGCCGTGGCAGAACGCCGGCATCTCGGGCTGGATCCTCGATCCCGACCGCAAGAAGATGTCGAAGTCGAAGGGCAACGTGGTCACCCCCGCGGGCCTGCTCGAGCAGCACGGCTCCGATGCGGTGCGCTACTGGGCCGCCTCGGCGAAGCTCGGCACGGACGCGGCATTCGATCCGCAGAACCCCACCCAGATCAAGATCGGCCGCCGCCTCGCCATCAAGCTGCTCAACGCCGCCAAGTTCACGCTCTCGTTCGACGCGTCCGGCGCCGACTCCGCCGACGGGGGCGCCGTGACCGAGGCGATCGACCGCTCGATGCTCGCCGGGCTCGCGGGGGTCATCGAGGGCGCCACCCGGGCCTTCGAAGCCTACGACCACGCACGCGCGCTCGAACTGACCGAGTCGTTCTTCTGGACGTTCTGCGACGACTACCTCGAGCTCGTGAAGGAGCGCGCCCACAACGGCGAGGGACAGGCGCAGGCCTCGGCGGTGACCGCCCTGCGCGCCGCGCTCTCGGTGTTCGTGCGCCTGCTCGCGCCGTTCCTGCCCTACGCCACGGAGGAGGTCTGGTCGTGGTTCGGCGAGGGCTCGGTGCACCGCGCGGCCTGGCCGATCGCGGACGAGGCCACCCTCCTCGCCGGAGATGACGCCGATGCGGGGCTGCTGAGCCTCGTGGGCGGTGCGCTCGTCGGCGTGCGCGGTGCGAAGACCGCCTCCAAGGCCTCGCAGCGCACCCCGGTGACGCTCGCCGTGGTGCAGGCGCCCGCCGACGTTCGGGATCGTCTCGCCCTCGCGGCCGACGACCTGGCAGCGGTGGGACGCATCTCGGAGCTGCGGATCGAGGCCGCCGACGTCGATGCGGTGACGGTCTCCCAGATCGAGCTCGAGCAGGCCGAGGCCTGATCATGCAGCTGGGGGCGCGCTGGCGGGTGGGCGATGCGCCCCACCGCGGTGTGCCCCCGCTGCTGCACCCGGTGATCGCCGAGCAGGAAGAAGCGCACCCCGACGCGGGGTCGTGGACACTGACCTGGCTCGAGGGGCGGCCGCGGTGCGCGCTCGACGACCTCGTGATCGTGACGCTCGACACCGCGGGCGAGCCGCGGGTGCTTCCGGGATCCTCGGGTGCGGATCACGGAGCAGGGGCCCGCGGAACGCCCGACGGGATCGACGACGATGACGACTGGCTGCTCTAGAAGGTCTGGAAGCCTCGAATGAAGTCTCGGAAACGCTGGAGCCTCGGAGATGGTGAAGTCTCGGAGATACTGAAGTCTCGGAGTTGCTGAGAGCCTCGAAAACCCTGAAAGGCGAAGACATGGTCCCTCGCGAAACCCTGCACCTCCCCCGCCCGCGCGCCATCCTCTCCGTCGCGCTCGCGGCGCTGCTGACGGTGTCGCTCGCCTCGTGCGCGCCCGAGCCCGACGAGATCGCGGGGGCGAAGACGAAGGATCAGATCGCCGAGAGCGACGGTTCCGGGGATGCCGAGGATCGGGGCGAGCGCGCCGAGATCCCGGACGACGCGATCCAGAAGCACACGGAACTGCCCGACGGCTTCCCCTCAGAAGCCTTCCCGCTGCCGAAGGGAGCCGTGATCGATGACACGGGCGAGCGCGCGTCGGGCGAGTGGTTCGTCGTGCTCCGGGCGGAGGACGCTCAGGAGGCCGAGGCGCTGTGGAACGGGGTGATCACCGGCGGCGGCTTCGAGGCCTCCGATCAGGCGGGCGACCCGCAGCGCGACGCGTCGGCGACGCTGCGGGGGTCGGGGCTCGAGGTGTTCGCGCTGATGCTGCCGCAGGACGACGGGTCGGTGCTGCTCAGCTACGACCTCACGGCGCAGCCCGAGGGGTGAGCGGCGCAGAGTGAGTGCCCCAGTGTGAGTGCCCCAGCGTGATCGATGCGGTGGTGGCGGCCTAGGCGCGTGCCCAGGTCAGGCGCTTTCGCGGCCGCGACGCGACTGGAGCACACGCGGCGCGGTCTCGCCGAGCACCGACTCGCGGGTCACGATCACCTTGGTCACGTCGCCGTCGGAGGGGACTTCGAACATCACCGGGCCGAGAATGCTCTCGAGGATCGCGCGCAGCCCGCGCGCTCCCGTCTTGCGCTCGACGGCCTGCTGGGCGATCGCCTCCAGCGCCGCGTCTTCGAACTCGAGATCGACCCCGTCGATCTCGAACATGCGCTGGTACTGCTTGACGAGCGCGTTGCGCGGTTCGACGAGGATCCGGGTGAGGGCTGAGACGTCGAGGGGATCGACCGTCGCGACCACGGGCAGGCGGCCGATGAATTCGGGGATCAGGCCGAACTTGTGCAGGTCCTCCGGCTGCACCTGCGCGAAGAGCTGATCGTCGTCTCGCTTGCTGGAGACCGGCGCGCCGAAGCCGATGCCGCCCTTGCCGAGACGCGATCCGACGATCTCCTCCAAGCCCGCGAATGCGCCGGCGACGATGAAGAGGATGTTGGTCGTGTCGAGCTGCAGGAACTCCTGATTGGGGTGCTTGCGCCCGCCCTGGGGCGGGATCGAGGCGACCGTGCCCTCGAGGATCTTGAGCAGGGCCTGCTGCACGCCCTCGCCCGACACGTCGCGGGTGATCGACGGGTTCTCGGCCTTGCGTGAGATCTTGTCGATCTCGTCGATGTAGATGATGCCGGTCTCGGCGCGCTGCACATCGAAGTCCGCGGCCTGCAGCAGCTTCAGCAGGATGTTCTCGACGTCTTCGCCGACGTAGCCGGCCTCGGTGAGCGCCGTCGCGTCGGCGACCGCGAAGGGCACGCCCAGCTGGCGTGCGAGCGACTGCGCGAGGTACGTCTTGCCGCAGCCGGTGGGGCCGATCAGCAGAATGTTCGACTTGGCGATCTCGACCTGCTCGGCGGCGGCGTCTGCACTCGTGAGCGTCGACGCGGCGCGCACTCGCTTGTAGTGGTTGTACACGGCGACCGCGAGGGACTGCTTCGCCCGCTCCTGGCCGATCACGTACTGGTCGAGGAAGTCGGCGATCTCGCGAGGCTTGTGCAGCGTGAAGTCGGAGGGCTCGGCGCTCTGGTGCTCCGCCATGCGCTCTTCGATGATCTCGTTGCAGAGGGCGACGCATTCATCGCAGATGTAGATCTGCGGCCCGGCGATGAGCTGCTGCACCTGCTTCTGCGACTTGCCGCAGAAGGAGCACTTGAGCAACTCGCTGCTTTCGCCGATTCTCGCCATGCGGGGCTCCTTCACACTCGAACGGAAACGAGACACTCAGAGACTATCCGGGACCACTGACATTCATGGACTGGCACGCCGTGATGGGGCCCGGGCGACGGAATCCGCCGGAGGCAGGGGCACGGGGCGCCCGCCTCCGGCGGATGAGGGACTACTGGGAGATGACCGGCTGCGGATTCTTGCGGCTGGTCAGCACCTGGTCGACGAGGCCGTACTCGAAGGCCTCCTGTGCGCTGAGGATCTTGTCGCGATCGATGTCGCGGTTCACCTCTTCGATGCTGCGCTTCGAGTGCTTGGAGAGGGTCTCCTCGAGCCACTCGCGCATGCGCATGATCTCGCGGGCCTGGATCTCGATGTCCGAGGCCTGGCCGTGACCCGCCTGGCCCGTGGACGGCTGGTGGATGAGCACGCGGGCGTTCGGCAGGGCCAGCCGCTTGCCGGGCGTACCGCCGGCGAGCAGCACGGCCGCGGCCGAAGCGGCCTGCCCGAGGCACACCGTCTGCACGTGGGGGCGGATGTACTGCATCGTGTCGTAGATGGCCGTCATCGCCGTGAAGGAACCGCCGGGCGAGTTGATGTACATGGTGATGTCGCGTTCGGGATCCTGGCTTTCGAGCACGAGCAGCTGTGCCATCACGTCGTCGGCCGATGCATCGTCGACCTGCACGCCGAGGAAGATGATGCGATCCTCGAAGAGCTTGGCGTAGGGGTCCTGGCGCTTGTAGCCGTAGGCGGTGCGCTCCTCGAAGGAGGGCAGCACGTACCGGGAGCTGGGCATGTCGATGTTCATATGCGCTTCGTTCTCTTTCTCTCGCGCCTACTTGTCCGTGCCGCCGCCGCCGACCACGTCGGAGGCCGAGTCGCGGATGTAGTCGACGAAGCCGTACTCGAGCGCCTCATCGGCGGTGAACCAGCGATCGCGATCGCCGTCCTCGTTGATCTGCTCGACGGTCTTGCCCGTCTGGGCCGCCGTGATCTCGGCGAGGCGGTTCTTCATCGAGGTGATGAGCTGGGCCTGGGTCTGGATGTCGCTCGCCGTGCCGCCGAAGCCGCCGTGGGGCTGGTGCAGCAGCACGCGCGCGTTGGGCGTGATGTAGCGCTTGCCCTTGGTGCCGGCGGTCAGCAGGAACTGGCCCATCGAGGCGGCCATGCCGATGCCGACGGTGACGATGTCGTTGGGCACGAAGGACATCGTGTCGTAGATCGCCATGCCCGCCGTGATCGAGCCGCCCGGCGAGTTGATGTAGAGGTATATGTCGGCCTTCGGATCCTCCGCTGCGAGCAGCAGGATCTTCGCGCAGATCTCGTTCGCGTTCTCGTCGCGAACCTCGGACCCGAGCCAGATGATGCGATCCTTCAGCAGGCGATCGAACACCTGGTTCGGCGGTGGCGTCTGTTCTGCCATGCGGCGCTCCATTCGTTGTTGCTTGATTCGAGCGTATCGACTCGGTGGGCGCTGCGCCGCCGTGTTCGCCCACGGCGTGGCCCGTGGCCCGCGGCGCATGGGTCCGCGGACAGCAGGATCCCCCTGCCCGCGTGGTGCGGGTGCAGGGGGATCCTGGTGCGCGGGTGCTCCGCGGACGTCGAGGCGGCGCGATTACTCGCGCGCGGCCTCGGCCTCTGCGGCTGCCTTCTTCGCCGCGCGGGTCGCGGCCGCCTTCTTCGCAGCCGCGGAGCGGGCTGCCTTCTTCGCGGCCTCCTCGTCCTCTGCGGTGGGAGCCGGCTCCTCAGCGGGCGCTTCCTCAGCGGGAGCCTCGGTCGCCTCAGCGGCCTCGACGATCTCCTCGGCCTCCTCGACGGTCTCCGCCTCGGCCTCATCCTCGGAGTCCACCGCGGTGAACTCGCTCAGGTCGACCGTGTTGCCGGCCTGGTCGACGACCTTGGCCTTGCCGAGCGCGATGGCGAGGGCCTTGTTGCGGGTGACCTCGCCGAGGATGACACCCATCTGGTTGCCCTGGCTGATCGCCTGCAGGAACTGGGTGGGCTCCATGCCGTACTGCTGAGCCGACTGGAAGATGTACTGCGAGAGCTCGTTCTGCGTGGGGGTGACGCCCTCGGCCTCGACGATCGCGTCGAGCAGGAGCTGCAGCTGGATCTGCTGCTCGGCCGACTTGCGCACCTCCGCGCGGTGCTCGTCGTCCTCGAGACGACCCTCGCTCTCGAGGTGGCGGTGCACCTCCTCCTCGACGAGCTCCTCGGAGACCGGGATGCCGGCCTTCTCGATGAGGGTCTCGGTGAAGAGGTCGCGAGCCTGCTGGCCCTGCGCGAACACCGAGGCGCGGGCGACCTGATCCTTCAGGCTCTCGCGCAGTTCCGCGATCGTGTCGAACTCGCTCGCCAGCTGGGCGAACTCGTCGTCGGCCTCGGGCAGCTCGCGATCCTTGACCGCGGTGAGGGTGACCTCGACCTCCGCGTCCTGGCCCTCGTAGTCGCCGCCGAGCAGCTGCGAGGTGAAGGTGGTCGACTCGCCGGCGGTGAGCGTCTCGATGGCCTCGTCGATGCCCTCGAGCAGGTTGCCGGCGCCGATCTCGTAGGAGACGCCGCTGGCCTGATCGACCTCGTTGCCGTCGATACGGGCGACGAGGTCGAGTTCGACGAAGTCGCCCTGCTTGGCGGGACGGTCGGCGGTGACGAGGGTGCCGAAGCGCTCGCGGAGCTTCGTCAGCTCGGCCTCGACGGCCTCATCGTCGATCTCGGCGTTGTCGACGGTCAGCTCGATGCCGTCGTAGTCGGGCAGGGTGAACTCCGGGCGCACCTCGACCTCGAAGACCAGCACGAGCGTGCTCTTCGGATCCTTGGCGTCGAGCCACTGCTCGACATCGGCGGTCGGGCGGCCCATGGGGCGCTCATCGGCCTCGGCGAGCGCCGCCTGGTAGAAGTCGTCGAGCGAGGCGTTGACGGCCTCCTGCACCACGGCCTCGCGGCCGACGCGCTGGTCGATGATCGGAGCGGGAACCTTGCCCTTGCGGAAGCCGGGGATCGAAACCTGCTCGGCGATGGTCTTGTACGCCTGCTTGAGGTAGGGCTCCAGTTCGTCGAGCGTGACCTCGACGCTCAGCTTGGCGCGGGTCGGAGTGAGCTTCTCAGCGGTCGTCTTCGGCAATTTGGCCTCTCATCGTCGGAATGTCGTGCTGCATATCGGGCCGGGTGACCCTGGTCGGGGCGACAGGATTCGAACCTGCGACCTCCCGCTCCCAAAGCGGGCGCTCTAGCCAAGCTGAGCTACGCCCCGAAACCGGCAGGTTTCACGGTGGAGACGCGCGTGAGCGCGCAACCCGAGCAAGTCTAGCCGAAAGTGGCCGGGATGCACGAAACCCCCGTCGGCTGCGGCGGGGGTTTCGTTGTTGAAGCGGAGGGGATGACGGGAATCGAACCCCGGCCGGCCGCTCAAGGCAACGCGTCAGCGTTGCGCGGCCACGCCGCTGGCGGAGCCTGCGACGCCAGTTCCGGGTTCTCGGGGATTACCGGAGTCCCCGGAGCGAAGCGGAGGGGATGACGGGAATCGAACCCGCGTAATCAGTTTGGAAGACTGAGGCTCTACCATTGAGCTACATCCCCGAGCTGCGAGAAGCAGCCGTGTGCAGAAGCACCTCAACGATCATAGTGCATTCCGGGGGCCGCTTCGCACATCGACTCATCGTCCGCGCGTCGCTCGGCGATGATTGTCGGTGTAGGCGGCGTAGACCTCGGCGTTCAGGCGCACGGACTCGCGGTCGGTATCGCGCAGGTCGCGCACGACCCGGCCGGGGATCCCCGCGACGAGGGAGTGCGGTGGGATCACGACTCCCTGCGGCACGAGCGCGCCGGCGGCGATGAGGGATCCCTCCCCGATGACGGCCCCGCTGAGCACGGTCGAGCCCATGCCGATCAAGCAGCCGTTCTCGACCGTCGCGCCGTGCACGACGGCGTTGTGGCCGATCGACACGTCGTCGCCGATGATCGCTCCGCCGCCCTCGCCGCGCTGGGTATGGATCACCACGCCATCCTGCACATTGCTGCGTGCGCCGATGCGCACCGATCCCGAATCGCCGCGCACGACGGCGTTGTACCAGATGCTCGACTCCTCACCGATGACGACATTGCCGACGATGACCGCCCCGGGTGCGATCCAGGCGGTGTCGTGCACGTCGGGAGTGCCGTACTCCTCGACGGCGATGAGGGTGCCGTGGTGGTCGGGATGCTGCTCGGTCATCTGATTCTCCTTCGAACGGGGCCGACAGTCATTGCAGAAGCCTTGAATAATTGCAGAGCCCTGAATAGCAGAAGGCCCCCACCGCGAGGGTGAGGGCCTGATCGCTCCCCCGGCTGGGCTCGAACCAGCGACATCCTGATTAACAGTCAAGCGCTCTGCCAACTGAGCTACAGGGGATCATTGCCGCAGCAACCCCTCTATGCTAGCAAGCGCGATTGAGGGGTTGCAAATCGATGTCCGCATCCCGGGCGCGGCGCATCGGGGCCCTACTCATCGGCGATCTCGTCGTACGCGGTCGCCCGCAGAGCCTGGGCGAGCCGCTGCACGTAACCGTGATCCGCGTGCCTGAAGATCTCGTTGATATCGCCCTGGCCCACGAAACGGCCGTGCTGCATGACGATCACCTCCTGCACGAGCGCCTCGAGCATGCCGATGTCGTGGCTGATGAGCAGCATGGTCGCATCGGTGCGCTCGCGGTACCACTTCAGCAGCTCGACGATCTTCGGGCGATTGTTGGCGTCGACGCCGAGCGTCGGCTCGTCGGCGATCAGCAGCGTGGGATCGAGCATGAGCGAGCGCATCACCGCGACGCGCTGGCGCTGGCCCTTCGAGAGCTCGTAGGGGTACTCCTGCAGCTTCGCGAGCGGCAGCGCCACGATGTCCATCATCTCGGCGATGCGCTCGCCGAGCTCCTCGCGGTCGAAGTGCTTGCTGCGCTCGACGATCGGTTCGAAGAGGATGTCACCGACGTTGAGCTCGGGGGTCAGCGTCGCCCCCGCGTCCTGGGCGAGATGTCCGACGTACGCGGTGAGGCGCGAGCGCGTGCGGCGGCCGAGCCGGCGCATCGGCACGTCGAGCACCGTGGCCTCTCCGCCCGTGAGCTTGATCCGCGCCGCCTTCTCGCCCGCGTCGGCGGCGCGGCCGGCGAGGAACCTGGTGAGCGTCGACTTGCCCGATCCGCTCTCCCCGAGCAGGGCGACCACCTCGCCGCGCGCCACGTCGAAGGTGACTCCCTCGACCGCTTGGAACTCACGCCCTCCCGCGTGAGCCGGGTAGGAGAGCGAGAGGTCGGAGACCTGTACCGTCGGGTCGGCGTCGAGTACGGGGTGTGCCATGCTTCACGATCCTACTCCTCGCGCAGGCCGCGTCGCGCGGCCTCGAGGGCGACGAGCTGCTGCTGGATGCGACGCGCCCCCGGATCGGAGGCGTCCCCGATCCGCTGGTGCCGCGCGAGCAGTTCCTGTTTGAGCGCGAGCAGATCGCGGTCGAGCAGCGAGATCACCACGTCGCGCGCATAGGCGGCGATGAGCTCGGGCCTGCGCTGCGGCATCGGAGCCATCGCGAGCTCGCGCACGAGGCTCCCGTGCGAGTCGGGGGCGGCCGCGAGCACCGCTTCGAGCCACCCGGAGGTGCCGAACGCGGGCAGTGCCGCCGCGATCGCGTCGCGCACGACCCGCAGGTTCGGCTCGGATACCTGCGCGGTCACCGCCTGCTGCAGCAGGTCGAGCCCGACGGCCTCGCCCTGCTGCAGCATCGCCATGAGCGCGTCGCGCTCGAGCCAGGTGGTGGGCGCGTTGCGCAGCGAGGAGAGTCCGATGCGGGGACGCGGCGGCTCGGTGGGCGCTGTCCCGGCCTGCTGGTGGGGCTCGGGCGCCGGGGAGGATCCGACACCGCCGCGGGGGTTCCGCTCGGCAGCGCGCACCGCCTGCTGCACCTCGGCGAGCTCGCTGCCGAGCATGCGGGCGAGCTCCCGCGTATAGCCCGGGCGGAGGGAGGGATCCTTGATCTCGGAGATGATCGGGGCGGCGGATCGCAGGGCGTTCACCCGCCCCTCGACACTGTTGAGGTCGAAGCGCGAGACCGCTTGCCGCAGCGCGAACTCGAAGAGCGGCGTCTTGCGGGTGAACAGCTCGCGCACCGCCTCGTCGCCCCGGTGCAGACGCAGATCGCAGGGATCGAGGCCTCCCGGGGCGACCGCGACGTAGGTCTGCGCGGTGAAGCGCTTCTCCTCGCTGAACGCCCGCAGCGCGGCCTTCTGCCCGGCCTCGTCGGGATCGAATGTGAAGACAACCTCGGCTGCCGAGTCGTCGCCCATGATCCGCCGCAGCACCGCGATGTGATCCTTGCCGAAGGCCGTGCCGCAGGTGGCGACCGCGGCCTCCTCCCCCGCCAGATGGCAGGCCATCACATCGGTGTACCCCTCGACCACGACGGCGCGCCTGCCGCGCGATATCGCCTTCTTCGCGAGGTCGAGTCCGTACAGCACCTGGGACTTGTGGTAGACGGGAGTCTCGGGCGTGTTGAGGTACTTCGGGCCGTTGTCGTCGTCGTAGAGCTTGCGAGCGCCGAAACCGAGGGTCTGGCCGCTCGTGTCGCGGATCGGCCATACCGCTCTGCCGCGGAAGCGGTCGTAGACGCCGCGCTGCCCCTCCGAGACGAGACCGGCCTGCGCCAGCTCCTGCGGGGTGAATCCCTGCCGGCGCAGGTGGTCGGTGAGGTTGTTCCATCCGCGCGGGGCGTACCCCACGCCGAAGCGCTCGCAGGCGGCGGGGTCGAAACCGCGCTGCGAGAGGAATTCTCGGCCGGCGGCGCCCTCCTCGCTTGCGAGCTGGGTCACGTAGAACGCGGCGGCCGCCTGGTTCGCCGCGAGGAGGCGCGCGCGGTTCGGGCCGTCCTGCCGGCGTTCACCGCCCTCCTCGTAGGTGAGCACGTAGTGGATGCGCGCGGCGAGCCGCTCCACCGACTCCGTGAAGGTGAGGTGGTCCATGCGCTGCAGGAAGGTGAAGGCGTCGCCCGACTCGCCGCAGCCGAAGCAGTGGTAGTAGCCGAGCGCCGGCCGCACGTGGAAGCTCGGACTGCGCTCGTCGTGGAAGGGGCAGAGTCCCTTCATCGAGTCGATGCCGGCGTTCTTGAGCGTGACGTAGTCGCCCACGAGGTCGGCGAGATTGGTGCGGCGCTTCACCTCTTCGATGTCGCTCGCCCGGATCCGCCCTGCCATAGTGTCAGAGTCTAGTCTCGCCGCGCTCGGGTCGCGGTTACACGAGGGAAGCGGTGCACAGCCGCTCGTACCAGGCGATGGCCGACTGATCGGTGAGCGAGGCGACCTGATCCACCACGGCCCTCCGAGCGGTCGCCTCGTCGTCTGCGGCCCTGAAATCCGCGGCGTAGGCGGGCTCCAACCGGTGCGCGCCCGACTCCCAGAGGGTGTGCAGCAGTTCGATCAGCAGTCCGCGCTGGCGGCGGTAGGTCGGCTGCCGCCGTCCGCTCTGCATCACGAACGCGGCGACGACCCCCTTGAGCACGGCGATCTCGGCGCGGATCTCGCGAGGCACCACCACGTCGGTGCCGTAGCGGGCGAGCGGACGCCCGTCGGTGTCGGCGAGCGTGGCTCCGATCGCGGCGCGGGCGAAGCGGCCGATCATATCGCTCGTGAAGTTCTTGAGCCTGGCCTGGTCGCGCCGGGAGCCGTCCCAGCCGCCGAGCCAGTTCTCACTGGCCGACATGCGATCGAACGCCGCCCCCAGCTCGTCGGCGGAGTAGCTGCCGCCCGCCCACTCCGCGACCGCGCGGATGAGCGCGCCGTGCCCCGAACGGGCCGTGAGGAACTGAGGATCGATGTGCTCCGCCACGATGGCGTCCTCGAAGTCATGCACCGAGTACGCGATGTCGTCGGAGAGGTCCATCACCTGCGCCTCGACGCACTTGCGGTGCTCGGGAGCGCCGCTGCGCAACCACTCGAAGACGGGGGCGTCGTCGGCGAAGTAGCCGAACTTCGAGGGGCCCGCCGGCGTCCGCCCCGCCTGCGCCTCGGAGAGCGACCACGGGTACTTGCAGCTCGCATCGAGCGTCGCCCGCGTCAGGTTGAGGCCCACGCTCTCGCCGTCGGGGCCGAAGTGCTTGGGCTCGAGGCGGGTGAGGATGCGCAGCGTCTGAGCGTTGCCCTCGAAACCGCCGAACTCCGCCATCCACTCGTTCAGCGCGCGCTCGCCGTTGTGGCCGAACGGCGGGTGGCCGAGGTCGTGGGCGAGGCACGCGGTGTCGACCACGTCCTGCGATAGGCCGAGGGCGACCGCCAACTCCCGTCCGATCTGCGCGACCTCGAGCGAGTGCGTCAGGCGGTTGCGGGCGAAGTCGACGCCGGCGGTCGGGCTCAGCACCTGGGTCTTGGCCGCGAGCCGCCGCCAGCCGCTCGAGTGCAGTACTCGGGCGCGATCCCGCGCGAAATCGCTGCGGTGGCCGCTGTGCTGCTCGACGACGAAGCGCTCGGCGTCGACGGCTTCATAACCGGGAGGGAGCGCGCGATCAGCCACCGTCGGACCCGCCGTCGCTGCGCTCGGCCTCTGCGACCACCGCGCGTGCGGCGCGGTCCGTCGTGCGGCTGTCGAGCCAGCCGTCGGGCAGATGCACGCGCTTCGGGCTTCCGGCGCGACCGCGCTGCCCCTCGGCGCCCTCGCCCGGGTACGGCATCGAGGCGTCCATGGTGGTGAAGATGTCGTCCATCTGGGCGAGCGACTCGACCGCCGCAAGTGCGCGCCGGGTATCGCCGCCCACGCCGTAGCCCTTGTAGTACCAGGCCACGTGCTTGCGGATGTCGCGGCACGCGCGCCCCTCGTCGCCGTCGTAGAACTCGACCAGCAGCTCGGTGTGGCGGCGCATCGCGTCCATCACGAAGCCGAGCGGCGGGCGCGCGAGCGCGGCGTCGGCCTCGGCGCGCGAGATCTCCCCCGCCTCGGCGCGGAAGGCGGCCGCGAGGTCGCCGAACAGCCAGGGCCGGCCGAGGCAGCCCCGGCCCACCACGACACCGTCGCAGCCGGTCTCACGGACCATGCGGATCGCGTCGTCCGCCGACCAGATATCGCCGTTGCCCAGGATCGGCACGCTCGTGATCGTCTCCTTGAGCGTGGCGATCGCATTCCAGTCCGCGTGTCCGGAGTAGAACTCGTTGGCGGTGCGTCCGTGCAGGGCGATCGCGGCGACCCCGGCCTGCTCGGCCGCCTTCGCGGCATCGAGATAGGTGAGGTGATCCGGATCGATGCCCTTGCGCATCTTCACTGTGAGCGGGATCTCCCCCGCCGCCCGCACCGCACCCGTGACGATCGCGTCGAACAGATCGCTCTTCCAGGGCAGCGCGGATCCGCCGCCCTTGCGGGTCACCTTGGGCACGGGGCAACCGAAGTTGAGGTCGATGTGATCGGCGAGATCCTGATCCACCAGGAAGCGCACCGCCTCGGAGACCGTCTTCGGGTCGACGCCGTAGAGCTGGATCGAGCGGGGCGTCTCGCTCTCGTGGTGCTTGATGAGGCGCAGCGAGGCCGGCGTGCGCTCGACGAGGGCGCGACTCGTGATCATCTCGCTCACGTAGAGGCCCGCGCCGTACTCGCGGCAGAGTCGGCGGAACGCGGTGTTCGTGATGCCGGCCATGGGCGCGAGCACCACGGGCACGTCGAGTTCGAGCGGCCCGATGCGCAGGCGCGTAAGAGTCTGAGGAGTCATATCCTCCCTATTCTCTCAGATCCTGCCGTGTGCTCTCGGATCCCGCCGCGGGCTCGGATCCTGCTGGGTGTTCTCGGATCCTGCCGTGCCCAGGCAGGAGATCCGCGCCCGAGCGGGTACTTTTCCCCCGATTCTCCCGCTTGAACGAGGATCTCCTACCTGGGGGCGGGCCTCCTGACCCCAGGAAGCCCGCTGACCCCGGGAGGCAGGCAGGCCCCAGGAGGCCCGCAGACCTCAGGTAGCCCGCAGACCCCCGGAGGCCCGCTGACCCCGGGCGACCCGCAGACGCTACGCGGTCGGCGAATCCACCGCGCCGCCGAAGCGCCGGTCGCGCGAGTGGTACTCCTGGATCGCGCGCCACAGGTCCCGGCGCCCGAAGTCCGGCCAGAGGGTGTCGAGGAACACCATCTCGGCGTAGGCCGACTGCCACAGCATGAAGTTGCTGATCCGCTGCTCCCCCGAACTGCGCAGGAACAGGTCGACGTCGGGCAGCTCGGGCACATAGAGGTGCCGCTCGATCGTGCGCTCGGTGATCCCGCGCGAGCTCAACCGCCCCGCCTCGACCTCGGCCGCGACCGCGCGCACCGCGTCCGTGAGCTCGTTGCGGCCGCCGTAGTTGACGCACATGGTGAGGGTGAGACCGGTGTTGTCGGCGGTCGCGCGCTCGGAGGCCTTCAGCTCGCTGATCACGGAGCCCCACAGCTTCGGGCGCCTCCCCGCCCAGCGCATCCGAACGTTCCAGGCGTCGAGCTGGGCGCGTCGTCGTCGCAGCACGTCGCGGTTGAAGCCCATCAGGAACCGCACCTCGTCGGGCGAGCGCCGCCAGTTCTCGGTCGAGAAGGCGTACACGCTCAGGTGCTTCACGCCGGCCTGCACGGCGCCGGCGACCACGTCGAGCAGCGCCTGCTCCCCCATGCGGTGACCCTCGACGCGCGGCAGACCGCGCCGATTCGCCCATCGCCCGTTGCCGTCCATGACGATGGCGACGTGTTGCGGTACGGGGCCGGTGAACGCGGGTGGCTGCTCGCCCGTCCAGTCGACCGGGACGAGGCTGTCGGGGGCGTGGTGCATGGCTGAAAGTCTATTGGCGGCGGGCGTGGATCGAGCGCAGCCCGCGCTCCAGGTGGAACTGGGTGTACGCGGCCGCGATCCCCGCGGCCTGCCCGCGCTCCCGGTCGCCGCTCGCGAGCGCGGCATCCCAATCTCCGGCCAGCAGCGCCGCGAGCAGGGCGATGGATCCTGGATCGAGCCGAGGCGAACCCGGCAGCCGGCAGTTCTCGCAGGTCACCCCGCCCAGCTGCACCGCGACCGCGGTGTGCGGCCCGGGGGCGCCGCAGTTCACGCAGGCGTCGAAACCGGGTGTCCAGCCCGCGAGGCTCATGGCCCGCAGCAGGTAGCCGTCGCGCACGAGCTCCGCCGGGATCCTCGCCGCCGCGAGCGTGCGCAGCGCGCCGATCAGCAGGGCGTACTGCTGGCGAGACGGCGCTCCCTCCGCGAGGCGCTCGGCGGTCTCGACCATCACGCTGCCCGCGCGGTAGCGGTCGTAGTCCGCACTGATCGCGGGGCCGTACGCGCCGAGCGTCTCGGCCTGCGTGATCGTGTCGAGCGTGCGGCCCTCGAAGCACTGGATGTCGGCCACCATGAACGGCTCGAGCCGCGCCCCGAACTTCGACGAGGTGCGGCGCACCCCCTTGGCGACGGCGCGCAGCAATCCGCGGCCGCGGGTCAGCAGCGTGACGATGCGGTCGGCCTCGCCCAGCTTGTGGGTGCGCAGCACGACGCCTTCTTCGCGGTAGAGGGGCACCCCTCCATTCTCGCACCCGGGCGAGTGCGGGAGAATGGTCGTGTGCTCGACGAGACCTTCAACACGCCCCTCCCCGCCGATCTGATCGCGGTGACGGCCGGCAGCTTGCAGGGCGCTCTCTTCGCCGCGGGGTTCAAGCGCATCGACCTGCTCGGCGTCGCGTTCATCGGCGTGGCGACCGGCATCGGAGGCGGCCTGCTGCGCGACATCCTGCTCGGGGTGACCCCGGCCGCGTTCTCGAACAACCTCTACCTCGCGGTCGCGATCGGTGCCGCGCTGCTCGGCATGCTGCTGCCGCGGCTGTTCAGGCGGCTCGACCCCCTCATCTCGCTGCTCGACGCGATCGGGATCGGCATGTTCGGCGCCATCGGCACCACCAAAGCGCTGGCGATGGGCCTGCCGATCGTGCCGGCGCTCTTCATCGGAGTGATCTCCGCAGTGGGCGGCGGCGCGCTGCGCGACGTGATGCTCAACCTGCCCATCGCCGTGATGCACGTCGGATCGCTCTACGCCGTGGCGAGCCTCGTCGGGGTGTCGGTGTTGGCCGTGCTGCTCGCCTTCGGCGTGCCGGTGATGATCTGCGGCGTCGTGTGCGTCGTCGTGACGACCGCCGTGCGCCTGCTCGCGGTGCGCTTTGGCTGGAGCCTGCCCGAGCAGCGCGCGCTCAGCCGCGTGAGACTCCGCCGCCAGCGGCAGGTCGAGCAGGTCATCGACGAGGCGCTACAGACCGGCACCATCACGCTGCCGATCGTGCTGCCCGATCCGTTCGGGGATGAGGCCGAGGGCGACGAGGATCCGCCGCGGCCCAAGGCCCGCTGAGCCCGCTGAGCGCCAGGAGCCGGGTCAGGATCGCGCGCCGCGCCTGCGGCCGAGCTTCGACTCGGCCTCGCGCCACGCGCGCTGCGCCGGAGTCTCGCCGCCACCCGCCGCGGGGCGATCGAAGCGCTCCATCCGGCTCGCCGCGCCTCCCCGGCCGAGGTGCCAGGCGTGCGTGATCGCGAGCGCGAGCGCGTCGGCGGCGTCGGCGGGTTTGGGGGGCGCGGCCAGACCGAGCAGCCGGGTGACCATGGTGGTGACCTGCGCCTTATCGGCGCTGCCGTAGCCGGTGACCTGCGCCTTCACCTCGTTCGGGGTGTACAGGGAGACCGGGATCCCGCGCTCCTCGGCGAGATACATCACCACTCCGCTGATCTGCGCGACCCCCATGACGCTCGCGACGTTGTCCTGCGCGAAGACCCGCTCGAGCGCGATGCCGGCCGGCTTCTCGCCGTCGAGCAGACGCTCGATGCTCGAGCCGATGCGGTGGATGCGCTCGGGCAGCGGCATGTCGGCCGTGCTCGTGAGCACCTCCACATGCTCGAACGCGACTCGGCGCGTGGCGCCGGCGGTCACGATGCCGATGCCGCAGCGGGTCAGGCCAGGGTCGATGCCGATGATCCGTGACACAGGGAGACCCTGGCCTTCCCGCGTTCCGCTACTCGTCGTTCTCGAGCTCGGCCTGCACCTCGGGCGACAGGTCGAAGTTCGAGAACACGTTCTGCACGTCGTCGCTGTCCTCGAGAGCGTCGATCAGGCGGAACACCTTGCGCGCGGTGTCGGCGTCGATCTCGACCTTGAGGTTGGGGACGAACTCGGCGTCGGCCGACTCGTAGTCGATGCCGGCGTCGACGAGAGCGGTGCGGGCCGCCACGAGGTCGGAGGCCTCGGTGAAGACCTCGAACGACTCGCCGTTGGGGGTCTGCACGACCTCCTCGGCGCCGGCGTCGAGCACGGCCATGAGCACGTCGTCCTCGGTCGTGCCCTCGGCGGGCACCGTGATGACGCCCTTGCGGGCGAAGTTGTAGGCGACGCTGCCGGGATCGGCGAGCGTTCCGCCGTTGCGGCTGAGCGCCGTGCGCACCTCGGCGGCGGCGCGGTTCTTGTTGTCGGTGAGGCACTCGATCATGAGGGCGACGCCGTTCGGTCCGTAGCCCTCGTACATGATGGTCATGTACTCGACGGCGTCGCCGTCGAGGCCGGCGCCGCGCTTGATGGCGCGATCGATGTTGTCGCCGGGCACCGAGTTCTTCTTGGCCTTGTGCACGGCGTCGGCGAGGGCAGGGTTGCCCGCGAGGTCGGCGCCGCCGATGCGGGCGGCGACCTCGATCACCTTGATGTACTTGGCGAAGGCCTTCGCGCGGCGTGCGTCGATGACGGCCTTCTTGTGCTTGGTGGTCGCCCACTTGGAGTGTCCGGACACGGGAGCTCCTGTTTCTGTCGTTGGAAGTTCAGTAGGTCAGTCTAGGCTCGGCTCACGCCGGCCCGGGGTCGACCGGCCAGGCGGCCGCGATCGACGCCCGCACATCGCCGAGCAGCTGCGGAAGAGCCTTCGTCTTCGCGATGATCGGGAAGAAGTTGGCATCGGATTCCCACCTCGGCACGATGTGCTGGTGCAGGTGGGCGGCGATCCCCGCCCCCGCGATCTGCCCCTGGTTCATGCCGAGATTGAAGCCGTCGCAGCCCATCACCTCGCGCGCGACCCGCATGGCCGTCTGCGTCAGCGCGCCGATCTCGGCCACCTCCTCCGCGGTCGCCTCGTCGTACTGGGAGATGTGGCGGTACGGGCAGACGAGCATGTGGCCGTTGTTGTACGGAAACAGATTGAGCAGCACGTAGGCGGTCTCGCCGCGGGCCACGATCAGGGCGTCCTCGTCGGTGCTGGCGGGGGCCGCGCAGAACGGGCAGTCGGTGCGATCCGGCTGGTGGTGATCCTTCACGTACACCATGCGGTGCGGCACCCACAGGCGCTGCATGTCATCCGGTGCGCCGACCGCGGCGGTCTCGCCGAGGGGCTCTACTCGCTCCATGCCGTCGACACCTGCTCGTGAGTCTGGATCGAGCGCGTGATCCGCTCGATGGCCTCGTCGACGGGAACGCCGTTCAGCTGGGTGCCGTCGCGGAAGCGGAAGCTCACCGCGCCCGCCGCGCGGTCGTCCTCGCCCGCGATGAGCTGGAACGGCACCTTCGCCTTGGTGTGCGTGCGGATCTTCTTCGGCATGCGGTCGTCGCCGTGATCCACCTCGGCCCGCACCCCACGCTCGCGCAGCTTCGCGATCATGCCGTCGAGGTACTCGCCGTACTGCTCGGCCACCGGGATGCCCACGACTTGCACGGGCGACAGCCAGACCGGGAAGGCGCCGGCGTAGTGCTCGAGCAGTATCGCGAAGAACCGCTCCACCGAGCCGAGCAGGGCGCGGTGGATCATGACCGGCTGCTTGCGCGTTCCGTCGGCCGCCGCGTACTCGAGCTCGAACAGCTCGGGCTGATTGAAGTCGAGCTGCACGGTCGACAGCTGCCAGGTGCGGCCGATGGCGTCGCGCGCCTGGACGGAGATCTTGGGGCCGTAAAACGCGGCGCCGCCCGGATCGGCGACGAGCTCGAGGCCCGACTCCTCGCCGACCTCGCGCAGGGTCTGCTCGGCGACCGCCCACTGCTCCTCGGTGCCCACCGATTTCTCGGGATCCCGGGTCGAGAGCTCGAGGTAGAAGTCGTCGAGACCGTAGGCGCGCAGCGTGGCGAAGACGAACTCCAGCTGGCGCTTGATCTCGTCCTTCACTTGCTCGTCGGTCACGTAGATGTGCGCGTCGTCCTGGGTCAGGCCGCGCACGCGGGTGAGGCCCGAGAGGGTGCCGCTCTTCTCGTAGCGGTAGACCGTGCCGAACTCCGCGAGGCGCAGCGGCAGCTCGCGGTAGCTGCGGGCGCGGGCGCGGAAGATGAGGTTATGGAACGGGCAGTTCATGGGCTTCAGGTAGTAGTCCTGGCCCTGCTTGACCACGTGGCCCTCGCCGTCGGTGACCTCGTCGAGGTGCATCGCCGGGAACATGCCGTCCTTGTACCAGTTGAGGTGCTGACTCGTCTCGAACAGCGTGCCCTTGGTGATGTGCGGGCTGTTGACCACCTCGTAGCCGTTCTTCAGCAGCTCGCCGCGCATGAACGACTCGATCTCGTGGCGGATGATGCCGCCCTTCGGGTGGAACACCGCGAGGCCCGATCCGATCTCATCGGGGAAGCTGAAGAGGTCGAGCTCGACGCCCAGCTTGCGGTGGTCGCGCTTCGCCGCCTCCTCGAGACGGGTCTGGTAGGCGCGCAGCTCGTCCTTCGTGGGCCAGGCGGTGCCGTAGATGCGCTGCAGCATCGGGTTCTTCTCGCTGCCGCGCCAGTAGGCGCCCGCCGACCGCATGAGCGCCCAGCCGTTCCCGAGCACGCGGGTGCTCGGCACGTGCGGGCCTCGGCAGAGGTCCTTCCAGCAGGTCTCGCCGGTCTTCGGGTCGACGTTGTCGTAGATGGTGAGCTCGGCGCCGCCGACCTCGACGCTTTCGTTGTCGGCGCCCTGATCCGCCCCTCCCTTGAGGCCGATGAGTTCGAGCTTGTACGGCTCGTCCGCGAGTTCCTCGCGCGCCTCCTCCTCGGTCACCACGCGGCGCACGAAGCGCTGGCCCTGCTTGACGATCCTCTGCATCTCCTTCTCGAGGGCCTTCAGATCCTCGGGGGTGAACGGCGTCTGGGGATCGAAGTCGTAGTAGAACCCGTCGGTGATGGGCGGGCCGATGCCGAGCTTCGTCTTGGGGTTGATGCGCTGCACCGCCTGGGCGAGGACGTGGGCGGCGGAGTGACGCAGGATGCTCAGGCCGTCCTCGGAGTCGATCGCCACCGGTTCGACCGTGTCCGTCTCGGTGACCGTCGCCGCGAGATCCTTGAGCTCGCCGTTGACGCGCATTGCGACGATCGAGCGATCGGTGAACAGGGAGAAGCCATCGGCCACAGGGGCACACTCCTTCGGAACGGAAGCACTAACCCGACGATTCTACCGTTCCCGCGTCTCGGATGCCGTGCCGATACAGCAGAAGGCCCCCGGTCTCCCGGGGGCCTTCTGCGCTGCGGTGGGCGATACCAGACTCGAACTGATGACCTCTTCCGTGTGAAGGAAGCGCGCTACCAACTGCGCCAATCGCCCGTGTGATCCGACTCGAGGAGCCGTACCAACCTGAACGATCATACACGGATCACGAGTCGGCTGTTCCACCTCCCGCTCGAACGGCGAGATATCGCGGTTCTCTCCCCATCGGCGTCTCAATCGGTCGGGCGTGTCGTGACGGGGGCGAGGTCGCTGTTGAGCTGCTGGTCGAGCTCGGAGCTGATCTCTCCGAGCTCTTTCAGCTGCTCGCCGAGTCCGTTGTAGCGATCGATGTCCGCCTGCAGCGTCGCGAGGGTCCCCTCGAGAGTCTCGCGGCGCTCCGCGAGCTCCGCCTGGATCCGATCGAACTCGTCGGGGTCGTCGGAGAACTCGTACCGCTCGTTGCGCGCGCTGAAGTCGGCCGCGTCGTCGTTGAAACGGCGCACCTCGTCGTCATACGCGGCCTTGCGGGCCTCGATGTCCCTGCGCAGCGCTGTCATCTCGGACTCCAGGTTCTCCGCCTGCTGCTGCAGGTCGACGAAGACCGAGTGGTAGGCCTCGAAGGTGTCGACGAGGGCGTCGCGGTCGTCGAACCACTGCGCGTAGTGCCGCTCGAGCCAGTCGGGCAGATCGCGCGCTTCCGTTCCCAGCACCGAGTGCAGTTCGTTCGCGAATGCCGCGTCGGGCAAGTGCTCGTACACCTGCATGCGCTCGCGCAGCCGCGGGTCGTCCTCGGCGAGATCCTCGTACACGGCGCGCAGTTTCGGCGCCAGCGCCGCGCGATCGCCCTCCCCCATCCGCGAGTACGTGGCGTGCAGCAGCTCGTGGGCGGCGGTGACCTCGACGATTCCCTGCACGCGCTCGTCGGTCACGCCGAACAGATGGATGCGATCGGCCGTGAAGCAGCCGAGCACGTGCCCGTGTTCGGAGTGGTCGACCTCCGCGCACTGCTCGTTGAAGTGCTGACTGCCGTCGATCGTCGGCTGCGTCGCGAGGAACACGCGCTCCCCCGCCGGTGTGAGGTCGAGCTCCCGCTTGATCTCGGTGATGCGGGGCGCGGGATCGAAACCGAGCGCGGTGAAGTGATCGCGGATCTCCTGGCGGTGCATCAGGGCGAAGCCGGCGAGGCCCGCCAGCAGCAGCACGCAGAACAGGGTGATGCAGCGTCGCAGCGCCGATCGTTCCCCCCTGGCCATGCATCCAAGGTATCCGGACTCGAGCTCCGGCGGGGCGATTCCGTAACCGAATCGAGGGGTAAAAGAGCGGAAACCGCGAAATCATGCGCCTGGCGAGCGCGGCACGCCCGGGAGCCTCGCCCTGATTTGCGCCGCACCCTGGACCCGCATATAGTTATTCAGGTCGCCACGGCAGCGGAAACGCAGCGGGGTGATTATGCGGATGTAGCGCAGTTGGTAGCGCATCACCTTGCCAAGGTGAGGGTCGCGAGTTCGAGTCTCGTCATCCGCTCCAGTGGCCGAGTTTGACTCGGCCGCTTGTGGTGTCAACCACTACTACGGTGGCGTGGCCGAGAGGCGAGGCAGCGGCCTGCAAAGCCGTATACACGGGTTCGAATCCCGTCGCCACCTCGCTTACAATTGAATAGCCTGTATAGGCGCGATTGGCGCAGCGGTAGCGCGCTTCCCTGACACGGAAGAGGTCACTGGTTCGATCCCAGTATCGCGCACAGCAAGGCCCCTCTTCGGAGGGGCCTTTTTCGTGCGCGCCGCTGGGTCTCTGCTGTGACCTCTCGAGAGTGGCGAACGCTTCGCGCCCGCTTTGAAATTCTCGCGCTGGTTCGATCCCGGTATCGCACACAGAGAGAAGCCCCTGATGATTGAGGGGTTTTCTCGCAGCATCGGCGCCACGGTCGCGTCACACAGCCCCGAGGGGTATACCTGAGTGCATGGACGGTTTCACCCTGGACGAGCTTCTCGCCCTCGAGCACGCGGGCTGGCGCTCGCTCTGCGAGTCGAGGGGCGGCTCCTTCTACGGCACGCTCATGACCTCCGACGCGGTTTTTGTCCTGGTGAACGGGACGGCGATGACGCGCTCCGAGGTGGCCGGCTCCCTGGACGGCGCCCCCGCGTGGGAGTCGTACGAGATCAGCGATGCGCGGCTCGTCCCGATCGGCACCGACAGCGCCGCGCTCGTGTACCGATCCACGTCGCATCGGGACGACCTGCCCGAGCCGTTCGTCGCCCTGATGTCGAGCGTCTACGTCCGCGTCGACGGGGAGCCGCGGCTCGCGCTGTACCAGCAGACGACCGTCACGCACTGACGCCGCGGCAAACACCGCCCGCAGTTCTGCGCCGCGCGCAGACGCGGAGCCGCCCGGCAGCCCCTACTCCTCCTCGGAGTTGATCCGCTGCCGCTCCCGTCGGCCGTGCGTGAGCTGCCTCACGTCGGCATCGCGGTCGAAGCTCGAGCCGAGCGCGCCGGCGACGGTGCCCATGGCGGCGCTCAGCACGGCGATGTCGAGGTAGTTCGAGAACTCGGCCTTCGAACCGAGCACCTCGCTCATGAAGTCGGGGTCGATGACGATGAGCGCGCTCAGCAGGATGATCACCGTGAGCGAGACGTAGAGGGCGAGCACGCACAGCACCAGCGTGAGTACCGTCGAGAGGTTGTAGAGCAGGATGACCTCG
The DNA here is from genome assembly GCF_019884725.1 of Leucobacter tenebrionis. Classification (NCBI taxonomy): domain Bacteria; kingdom Bacillati; phylum Actinomycetota; class Actinomycetes; order Micrococcales; family Microbacteriaceae; genus Leucobacter; species Leucobacter tenebrionis. The sequence goes on from NZ_CP082322.1 coordinate 221,395, forward strand.
GTGAAGCTCGCGTGCCCCGGCCGGTCCCACAGCCGATTGCCGATCAGCAGCCAGGCCACGATCACGCAGATCGCGAGTACGCTGATCACGGCCAGCCTCGCCGGGCTCAGCACCGCCGACATCTGCCAGATCGAGTTGTAGAAGATGCCGAAGGCGCCGGCCGCCGCGGCGGCAGCGAGGGCGCTCGAGAGTTTGGGCAGGATCCGCCAGGGCTGGTTGGTGAGCACCATGCCGAGCACGGTGCGCGCTCCCCCGACCAGCCTCCGCGACTGCAGCAGCCGGTTCGAGTTCTCGGGGGCGTCGACCCACCGCGCCCACGAGATCCGATCGCGTTCGTCGCCCCATCCGCCGTGCATCTGCTGCGCGCATGCCACGAGCACCGCTACGAGCCGTCTGCGCGTGGCGCCCGCGCCGAGCGTCGGCAACGACACGACGCCCACGTCGTCGGAGGTCAGCACCTCGGCGACGAGCGGCTTCCCGTGCCGGTGCCTCGGGATCTCGGTGATCATCAGGATCGCGTCGACGCGCTCGTACTCGGCGGAGAGGTGCTTGACATCGGTGATGTCGAGGGTGTCGTCGGGGTCGATCCTGATCAGTTCGGTGCGCACGCGCACCTCGACCGGTGAGGCGAGCGCAGCCGCGAGCGCGTTCTCGAGACGGTGGCGCACGTCGTGCGCGCGTCGGCTGGGCAGCCCGGGATCGGCGACGACCAGCACGCACAGGCGGTTCCCGGTTCCCGCGCGGGATGCGTCTGCCATCTGCTCTTCCGTTCGTTCGCTCCCGACGGTAGATACGACGGATCCCCGCGACTCCCGGTCGGGAGCCGCGGGGATCGCGGGACGGTTACCGGTCGAAGGCGTCCTTCGCCGCGTCCTTGGTCTTCTCGGCGGCGTTCTTGAGGTCGCCCTTCGCCTGATCCGCCTTACCTTCGGCGACCTTGCTCTCGTCGCCGGTGACGTTGCCGAGGGCCTCCTTCGCCTTGCCCTTGGCCTTGTCCATTCCTGCTGACAGCTTGTCCGATGCGCTCATGTGGAGCCTCCTTCGTGTCGTCGTCGGGGCCTACTCTTCCAGGGCGAGCGGATCGCCTCCAGGGGCTTGTCTCGGGCGCTCGACTGTGCCAAGATTTGCGGCTGCGGCGGCAGGGGCCCGCGCTGGGCCGTGTGCCACCGAAGCGGGCGGGATGCGGCTACGCTCGAAGCGTGAGAGCAGAGGTGAAGGCCGCCGCACGGAGCGCCGAGAACACACCGCAGCTGCGGGTGCTCGCCCGTGGCGGGTACGTCGCGAGCGGCGTCATCCACCTGATCATCGGCGGGATCGCTCTGGTGCTCGCATCGAGCGGGCACGGTGAGTCGGATCAGGCCGGGGCGCTCACCGCGATCGCGTCCGCGCCGCTCGGCTTCACCGCGCTGTGGGCGGTGGCTGTGCTGCTGTGGGCGCTCGGCATCTACCACGGCATTCACGGTCTGGCACTGCGTATCGAACGCGCTCCCGAACGGTGGAGACGCCGGATAGCCGAGTGGGCTCAGGCCGCGCTCTTCATCGGAATGGGCGTGATCGCGGCGGTCGTCGCCGTGGGCGGTCACCCGGATCCCGACTCGAGCGCCCGGGAGGCGAGCCGAGGGCTGCTCACGTTTCCGGGAGGTCCGGTGCTGCTCGGGCTGATCGGTGCGGGGTTCGTGGTCGGCGGAGCCGCGTGGGTGGTGATGGGGGCGCGACGCAGCTTCCGCCGGCGCGTGACGCTCCCGGAGGGCCGGACCGGCTCCGTCATCGCGGGGATCGGCGTCGTCGGCTTCGTCATCAAGGGTCTCGCGTTCGCCGTGATCGGGGCGCTGCTGATCCTGGCGGCGGTGAAGCGCGACCCCCACGCCGCGGGCGGCCTCGACGCCGCGGTAGAGACTCTGAGAGCACTCCCCTTCGGCGGCGCCCTCGTCGCGGTCATGGGCGTCGGATTCGCGGCGTACGGGATCTTCTGCGTCTTCCGGGCACGGTATGCGGACCTCTAGGGCCGGAATGCCGGATCCTGCCGGCACGATCGAGACCGCGACTCCGATCGAGACCGCGACTCCGACCGAGACCGCGACTCCGACCGCCGCTGCCGCGATCGGAGTCGCGAGGATCCTCTTCGGAGCGTGCGTCATCGCGGTGCTCGGGTACGGCTATCTCGAGGGCCTCTCCCACGGCCGCAGCAACCCGTTCGACTACTTCGGCTACTTCACCAACCTCACGAGCCTCCTGACGAGCGCGATCCTCATCGCCTCGGGCTCGAGCACGCTCCGGGGACGCAGCCCCGGCACCGTGCTCGTCTCGGCCCGCGCCGCCTCGATCACCGGCATGATCGTGGTGGCCGTGATCTACAACGGGCTGGTGCCTGGCACAGCCTCCGCTCCCCCGTGGGTGAGCGCCATCCTGCACGCCGTGCTGCCGTTCGCCGCGGTGCTCGACTGGATGCTCGTCGGCGATCGACCGAGACTGCCGTGGCGGCGGATCTGGATCGTGCTCCCCTACCCGGTGCTGTGGCTGACGGTCGTGCTCGTGCGCGGAGCGACCGATGGCTGGGTGCCGTACGGCTTCCTGCTTCCCGAACGCGGCCTGCCACTGCTCGCGGCGACCGTCGCCGGCCTGCTCGCGACACTGCTCGTCGCGGCTGCGGGGGTCTGGGCGGGGAGCCGGCTGCGAGGGGTGCGCGGCGCGCTGCGGCGCTGACGGCGTCGGCCCCTCGCTCCGAAGCGCGAGGGGCCGACGCGGATCGAGCACGCGGATCGACTAGGCGTTGCCGATCTTGCCGTCGAGGTTGTCGCGCACATCGGCGACCGTGTCGCTGTGCTTACCGCCGGTCACCTTGTTCGCCAGGTCGGCTGCGCCGTCGAGGATCTTGTCGCTGATGTTCTCGGCCTGCTCGCTCTTCAGCGCCTCCTCGATCTTCCCCGCGTTCTGCTTCGCGAACTCGCCGGCCTTACCGGCCAGCTCGGATGCCTGCTTGCCCAGATCCTCGATACCCATGTCTGATTTCCTCTCATCGCGCGCCGACGGATTCGTCGCGTTGGCGCCATTATCGCGCGCTTCAGAGGGTCTGCGACAGAGGCGAGGCGAAAATCATCCGCGAATACCGTGCAGCCCGGCGATGACGCGCACCGCGTCGACGAACCGCTCCCGCGAGAGCACGTGCCCCTCTCGACGCATGCCGCCGTCCGTGATGCGCAGCACGCGGTCGGGCGCGAGGAAGCTCTCCCGGCCCTGGCTGTCCCAGCCCCCGGCGCCCACCGACACGAAACCCGCATGCTGCTTCGTGCTGAGGTAGCAGCCCGCCACGGCCCCGCCACCGGCCCTCGCGATGATGAGCACCGGGCGATCCTTGCCCCGTCCGTCGTTCTCCGCGTAGGGCACCCAGGTCCAGACGACCTCGCCGGGGTCGGGATCGCCGTCGGGCTGCGGCTCGTAGCTCGGGCGCAGGGAGCGGATCTCTTCGGGACTCAGATCGCGAGTGGCTCCGACGCCATCGCGCCCGGGACTGTGCTCGAGGTCGAGCTGCGAGGATCGGGATCGCGGGTGCGCATCCCGCGATGCCCGCAGCCGGGCCCGTCTGACCGAAGAACCCGCGGAGTCGCGGGAGCGCACCGATCCGCCCGACGCTCCTCGGGATCCGGAGCCCTTCTGCGACCCGATCAGCGCATCGACGACGGCGCGCGCGATCCCGCGCAGCAGCCCGCGGCCGGATCCGGTGCTCGCCATGCTCCCGGCCTACGCCTCGAGCTCGCTCGCGGTGAGCGCATTGAGGCGGGACATGCAGCGCAGGTACTTCTTGCGGTACCCGCCGTCGAGCATGCCGCCCCCGAAGATCGAGGTGAGCGGGATGCCGGTGGCGCGGACCGGGATCTGCGCATCGTAGACGCGGTCGATGAACGCGACGAAGCGCAGCGCGGCCGACTGGTCGGTGAGCTCGTGCACGTCGCGGAGACCGATGCACTGCACGCCGTCGAGCATGCCGACGTAGCTGGACGGGTGCACGGTGGCGAGGTGCGCGATGAGCTGCCCGAAGTCATCGTCGGTCATGCGCTCGCCCGATGCCGCGACATCGGCGAGCGCGAAACGGTAGGCGTCGTCGGTGAGGGCGACGGCGTCGCCCTCGATGTCGCGCTGGCGGTAGTCGACGCCGTCGATGCGCACGGTGACGAAGCGGTCGGCCATGGCCTGGATCTCCCGCATGAAGTCGGCGGCTGCGAAGCGCCCCTCGCCCAGAGCGTTCGGCGGGGTGTTCGAGGTCGCGATGAACCGGGAACCCGTCGAGGTCAGATCCTTGATGAGCCGCGTCATCAGCATCGTGTCGCCCGGATCATCGAGCTCGAACTCGTCGATGCAGATGAGCTTCGCGCCCTGCAGCACTCCCACGGCCCCGTCGTAGCCGAGGGCGCCGACCAGTGCGGTGAACTGGATGAAGGTGCCGAAGTACTTGCGCCCGGCGGTGGCGTGCCACGCAGCGGCGAGCAGGTGGGTCTTGCCGACGCCGAAGCCGCCGTCGAGGTAGACGCCGGGTTTGCTCGGCGAACTCGTCCTCGTCTCCGCCGGCTTCTTGCGGCCGAAACCGAAGAAGCCGCCGCGGGCGACGGCCGGCTCGGGCTCGGTGAACGACCGCAGCAGGCTGCGGGCCTCCTCCTGCGACGGGTACTCGGGATCGGGCCGGTACGAGTCGAACGAGGCGTGATCGAACTGCGGCGGAGGAACGAGGGTCGCGACCAGTTCGGCGCCGGTGATATTGGGGCGCCGGTCGACGAGCCGGGCTGAGCTGTGCTGGGGGTCAGTTGACATCGCGAGTCAGTCTATCGCCTCGGCCGCGCGCGCCGTCGCGTTCAGCCGCGCCAGGCGGGGCGGGGCAGTGCGCGGGCGAACTGCTCGGTGACGGCCTCCCAGGCCTTCGGGTCGACGTTCCAGAGCTTCACGTGCTCTCCCCGCTGCTGCAGCCGCAGCTGCACCAGATCGGGCCTGGCCGCGGCTAGCCTCTCGGATCCGCTGCACGGCACGAAGGTGTCCTGCCGGCTCGCGTGGATCAACACCGGCACCCGGAGATCGCGGCCGAACGCGGCCGCGCCGAGCTCGTCGAAGGCGATGCCTCCGGCTTCGCCGCCGCGCACCCTGCCCTGCCAGAGCAACCGGATCCCGAGCTCGGCGACGAGCCGCGGTGCCCGCTTGCCCGCGGCGTGATAGCGCAGCAGTTCATCCCAGTCGACCGCAGGAGAATCGAGGATCAGGCCGTCGAGCAGGTCGCGGTGCGCGCCGCGCGTGGCCGCGACGAGGGCCGCGGTGCCGCCCATCGACCAGCCGAAGAGGGTCACGCGCTCCGCTCCCCTGCGGCGCGCCTCCGCGATGGCCGCGTCGACGTCGCGGGCCTCGGACACCCCCACGCCGTATCGGCCGTGCGCGCCGCCGGGGGCTCCCGGATCGTTGCGATAGCTGATGACGAGGTTCGTGATGCCGGCGCGAGCCAGAGGGGCGACGCCGCGCAGGGTCTCCTCGGGCGGCGCGCCGCGGCCGTGCACGTGGACCGCCCATCGCTTCTTGCGCGACCGGGCCGGGTGAACGATCCATGCCTCGGCGTCGCCGAGCTCGGTCGGGTATTCGATGCGCTCGGTTCTGTATCCGAGCTCGTCGGGCGAGGTGTACCACCATCCGGTCAGGCGACCGCGGGTCCCCTCCTGCAGCTCTCCGCGATCCACGCGCAGCAGCTCCCGGGCGACGCCCTCCCGGCCGGCGGCGATCACGGGCCCCAGCCTCGCGTGCCCGGCGCCGCCGTCGAACACCAGCGAATAGCGGCCGGGCAGATCGCAGTCCGTGCCGCGCAGCCTGACGACGGCGGCTGATCCGCGCCGCTGCAACGCCGTCACCGTGACGGGGGACTCCGCCTCCTGCTCGGGAGTGACCGCCATTCGCGCGAGCACCACGCCGCCCGCCACGACGCCCGCCGCACCGATCGCCGCCGCCCCAGCCGCGAATCCGAGTGCGCGCGCCGCTCCCCGCTGCCAGTTCCCCATGTGCGCTCTCCTCTCTCCGCGATCCTCGCCTGCACGGCGTGGCATCGTGAAAACTCTCACAGCAAACTCTAGTGTTCCCTCTGTGATGGCAAGGATTGGTCTGCAGTCGGTCGACTTCGACGTCGCCGCCCAGCAGATCCGAAGCGCACGCCTGCGCAGCGAGCTCGTGACGCAGGAGATCCCGGCGCCCGAGCGCATCGCGCCCCGATCGATAGCTCTCGCTGCCGGCGTCGCCCGCGGGCCGCAACGCGGCCCCTCCCCCGAGGCGACGATCGATTCGCACCACGGCGCGGGGCGTCTGGTGCTCATGCACGATCCGGAGTCCGCCGAGGAGTGGGGAGCCCCCTTCCGCATCGTCTGCTTCGCGCAGGCGCCCCTCGAAGTGGAGATCGGCGTCGACCCCTTCATCTCCGATGTCGCATGGTCCTGGCTCGTCGACGCTCTCGACTCCCGGGGCGCGGACTACACCTACATCTCCGGCACGGCGACGAAGACGCTCTCGAGCGGCTTCGGCACGCTCGAGGCGCAGGGCGATGCCGCGCAGATCGAGCTGCGCGCCTCGTGGACCCCGCTCGGCTCCGACTTCTCCGCCCACGCCGAGGCCTGGGCGGAACTGCTGTGCCTGCTCGCGGGTCTCCCGCACCGGGAGGGCGAGTGACCGTGGTCGAGCAGTCGGATCTCGAGACCGATTGGTCGCTCGTCACCGACCAGGCCGGTCTCGATCGGGCCGCCGAGGCCCTCGCATCGGGCAGCGGCCCCGTCGGGGTCGATGCCGAGCGGGCATCCGGGTTCACCTACGGCTCCGAGGCCTATCTCGTGCAGGCCTTCCGTCGGGGCAGCCGGCCCTTCCTCTTCGATCCCACCGGGATATCCAGCTTCGAGCCGCTCGCGGCGGCCATCGGCGACGAGGAGTGGATCCTGCACGCCGCGAGCCAGGACCTCCCGTGCCTCCGCGTGATCGGCCTGGAGCCGCGGAGGCTCTTCGACACGGAACTGGCCGCGAGGCTGCTCGGCTACGAGCGCGTGGGGCTCGGCGCCGTCGTCGAATCCCTGCTCGGCATCAGCCTCGAGAAGGCGCATTCGGCAGCAGACTGGTCGCAGCGCCCCCTACCGGAGCCGTGGCTGGAGTACGCCGCCCTCGACGTCGCGCTGCTACCGGATCTGCGCGACGCCGTGTCCCGTGATCTCGAGGCTCAGGGCAAGACGGAGTTCGCCCTGCAGGAATTCGAGGCGGTGCGCACGCGCCCCGAGAAGCCGCGCAATCCCGAGCCGTGGCGCAAACTGTCGGGCGGCCATGCGCTGCGGTCCCCGAGAGCGCTCGCCATCGCCCGCGAGCTCTGGCTCGCCCGGGACGAGCTGGCCCGCGAGCGGGACGTCGCGCCCGGCAGGCTCATCCCCGACGCCTCGATCGTCGCCGCGGCCGGTGCGAACCCGCGCTCCAAGAACGATCTCGCGCGCCTGCAGACCTTCAGGGGGCGCGCGAGCCGCACCGAGATCGACCGCTGGTGGCGGGCGATCCTGAGGGGCAAGACGACCGAGGATCTGCCGGGGCCGAAGCCGCGGGATCCCGGCGCCCTTCCCCATCACCGCGGCTGGGCGCAGCGGCATCCGGAGGCCGCCGCTCGACTCGCGGCGGCGCGCGCCGCCCTCGAGGCCGAGGCCGAGCGGCAGCGCATCCCGCTCGAGAACCTGCTGACCCCGGATACGCTGCGGCGCGTGGCCTGGGATCCTCCGGGAGAGCGATCCGCCGACGACGTGGCACTGCGTCTCAAAGAGCTCGGCGCGCGCGACTGGCAGATTGGGATCACCGCACCACTCATCGCTGCGGCTTTTGTCGATCTTGCATAATTCCTGACTCGGAACTGCTTGGAATTGCGGGGATCCCGCACGCCCCCTTCCGTCAGTGAGACTCCGTCTCTAGGATGGTGGGTACGCAGATCACACACCTGATGGAGGCACAGTGGCCGCAATGAGAGAAGTCGTCTACGTCGACGGGGTGCGCACCCCGTTCGGACGCGCCGGCGAAAAGGGCATGTACGCGGGGACCCGCGCCGACGACCTCGCGGTCAAGGCGCTGCAGGGCCTGCTCGAGCGCAACGAGGCGCTGCCGCTCGACCGCATCGACGACGTGGGGATCGCGGCGACGACGCAGCAGGGCGATCAGGGGCTCACCCTCGGCCGCACGGTGGCTATGCTCGCCGGGCTGCCCGTCACCGTGCCGGGCTTCGCGCTCGACCGGATGTGCGCGGGGGCGCTCACCGTCGCGTCGTTCATGGGGGCCGCGATCGGATCCGGCCAGTACGACCTCGCGATCGCCGGTGGCGTCGAGCATATGGGGCGGCACCCCATCGGACTCGACGCCGATCCCAACCCCCGCTTCGTCGCGGAGAAGCTCGTGAGCCCCGACGCACTCAACATGGGCATCACCGCGGAGCGTCTGCACGACCGATTCCCCGAGCTCACCAAGGAGCGAGCCGACCGATTCGGCATGCTCAGCCAGCACAAGGTGCAGGCGGCGTACGACCGCGGTGACATCCAGGCCGACCTGGTGCCCGTCGCCATGCGCTCCGAGAGCGGCTGGGGCCTCGCCACGGAGGACGAGGGCCGCCGTCCCGAGACCACGATGGAGGGCCTCGCGAACCTCAAGACGCCCTTCCGCCCTCACGGTCGCGTGACCGCGGGCAACGCCTCGCCGCTCACCGACGGGGCGACGGTATCGCTGCTCGCCGGAGCCGACACGGCCAAGGAACTGGGACTCAGTGCCAGGATGCGCCTCGTGGGTTTCGCCTTCGCGGGTGTGCAGCCCGAGGTGATGGGGCTCGGCCCCGTGCCCTCGACCGAGAAGGCGCTGAAGCGCGCGGGCCTCACCATCGACGACATCGGGCTCTTCGAGCTCAACGAGGCATTCGCGGTGCAGGTGCTCTCGTTCACCGATCACTTCGGGATCGCCGACGATGATCCGCGCATCAACCCGTGGGGCGGAGCGATCGCCTTCGGGCATCCCCTCGCGGCCTCCGGCGTGCGCCTGATGATCCAGCTCGCTCGCCAGTTCGAGCAGCGCCCCGACGTGCGCTACGGCATCACCGCCATGTGCGTCGGCCTCGGCCAGGGCGGCACCGCCATCTGGGAGAATCCTCACTTCGACGGCAAGAAGGGCAAGAAGTAACCGCCATGACCGATTACAGCAAGATCGATTTCTCGCCGATCATCGAGGCTTCGGCCGACGAGGTCGTCACCGAGGCGCACGTGCGCGACGTCGCGCTGCCCTCGGGAGGCACGCTCGCACTCATCACCCTCGACAACGGGCGCGACCACACGCGCCCCAACACGCTCGGCCCCCGCACCCTCCAGGGCCTCGAGCGGGTGCTCGATGAGCAGCGCGACCGTGCGGCGGCCGGCGAGATCCGCGCCGTCGCCGTCACGGGCAAGCCCTTCATCTTCGCGGCGGGCGCCGACCTCTCGAAGGTGTCGACGCTCGCGACCGAGCAGAACGCGCGCCTCATGGCGCAGTACGGTCACCGAGTGCTGGGCAAGCTCCGCACGCTCGGCGTGCCCTCGTTCTCGTTCGTCAACGGGCTCGCGCTCGGCGGCGCGATGGAGATCGCACTGAACTCCGACTACCGCACGCTGGACTCGTCGGCGGCGGCTCTCGCCTTCCCGGAGGTCTTCCTCGGCATCATCCCCGGCTGGGGCGGCGCCACCCTCGTACCGAACCTCATCGGCATCGAGAAGGCGCTCGAGATCATCGTCTCGAACCCCCTCAAGAACAACCGCATGCTGAAGCCGGAGCAGGCCTACGAACTCGGCCTCTTCGACGCCATGTTCGGCGCCGCGAGCTTCCTCGAGCGGTCGGTCGCCTGGGCGGACGGCGTGCTCGAGGGCCGGATCAAGGTCGAGCGCCCGAACGTGCCGGGTAAGCTCGAGCGCCTCACCAAGTGGCCCGCCGCGATCAAGATCGCGCGCGACACCCTCAAGGCGCGCATCGGCTCCACGCCCAAGGCTCCCTACGTTGCACTCGATCTGCTGAACGCCGCTCGCGACAACGACATCGAGCGCGGATTCGAGCGGGAGGACGAGGCGCTCGCGGAGCTGATCTCGGGCGACCAGTTCGCAGCCTCGGTCTACGCCTTCGACCTCGTGCAGAAGCGTGCGAAGCGGCCCGCCGGCGCACCCGATCGCGAGCTCGCTCGCCCGATCAAGAAGGTCGGCGTGATCGGCGCCGGACTCATGGCGAGCCAGTTCGCGCTGCTCTTCGCGCGCAAACTGCGGGTTCCCGTGCTGATCACCGACCTCGACCAGGCCCGGGTCGACAAGGGCCTCGAGTACATCCGCGGCGAGATCGACAAGATGGAGCAGAAGGGCCGCCTCTCGTCCGACGACGCGAATCAGGTGCGCGCGCTCGTGAGCGGCACGACCGACAAGACGCTCTACGCCGACTGCGACTGGGTGATCGAGGCCGTCTTCGAGGAGCTCGGTGTGAAGCAGCAGGTGTTCGGCGAGATCGAGCCGATCATCTCCCCCGAGGCGATCATCGCCACCAACACCTCGTCGCTGTCGGTCGAGGAGATCGGCGCGAAGCTCGAACACCCCGAGCGGCTCGTCGGCTTCCACTTCTTCAACCCCGTCGCCGTGATGCCGCTGATCGAGGTCGTGAAAGCTCCGGGCACCGATGATCCCACGCTCGCCACCGCGATGGCGGTCGCGAAGAAGCTCGGCAAGAGCGCCGTCATCACCGCGGACCGCCCCGGCTTCGTGGTGAACCGCCTGCTGGCGAAGGTCATGGGCGAGGCGGCCCGCGCCCTCGACGAGGGCACGCCCATGCCCGTGGTGGAGCGGGCGCTCGCGCCCATCGGCCTGCCCATGGGACCCTTCGAACTCATCGACCTGGTGGGCTGGAAGGTCGCGGCGCACGTGCAGGACACCATGGTGCACGCCTTCCCCGAGCGCTTCTACGCCTCGGAGAACCTGCACCGGCTGGCCGAGGTCGACGCGCCGCTCGTCAAGACCAAGCTCGGCAAGGTCGAGGACCTGTCGAAGGCGGGTCGGAAGGCGATCACGGTCGGCAAGGACGCTGTCGGCGAGGAGGAGATCCTGCGCCGCGTCGAAGACGAGCTCGCGAACGAGATCAGGATCATGCTCGACGAGGGCGTGGTCGCCGCGGCCGAGGACATCGACCTCTGTCTGATCCTCGGCGCCGGCTGGCCGTTCCAGGCCGGCGGTGCGACCCCCTACCTCGACCGGGTCGGCGCAAGCGAGCGCGCCTTCGGAGGGGCCTTCCACGAGCCCCGCATCGCGGGATCGCGGTAGCGTCGATCTCGCAGCAGGCCCCCTCGCCGGTCGATCGGCGAGGGGGCCTGCTGCGTTAGGGGCCGAAGCCCTGCGCTCCGATTACTCCGGGCGGGCGATCGGGATCCGCTTGCCCCGCACCTGGTCGGCGACCGCCGCGGCGATCTGCTCCGCGGTCAGCCCCGCATCGTGCAGCAGCTCGTCGCGGGAGGCGTGCTCGGGGAAGGCATCGGGGGTGCCGAGCTCGCTCACCGCGGTGTCGACGCCGGCGTCGCGCAGGGCCTGCCTGATCCTCGTGCCGACTCCGCCCACGCGAATCCCGTCTTCGATGCTGATCAGCAGCCGGTGGCTGCGGGCGAGCTCGGTCACGGAATCGGCGACCGGTACCACCCAGCGGGGATCCACGACCGTCGAGGTGATCCCCTGCTCGGCGAGCAGCGCGGCGGCGTCGAGCGCGACGCGGGCCATCGGGCCGACCGTCACGAAGAGCACGTCGGTCGCGCTGCCCTCGGCGCCGCCCTCACCGGGCTCGAGCAGCACGTCGACGCCGTCGGCCGTGCGGCGCACCGCGGGCACCGGCGCGCCGACCGCGCCCTTCGGGTATCGGATCACCGTGGGGCTGTCGTCGACCAGCACGGCCTCCCCCAGCAGTTCGCGCAGCACGGACTCGTCTCGCGGCGACGCGATCCTGATTCCGGGCACGATCTGGAGCGTCGCGAGGTCCCAGACGCCGTTGTGGCTCGCGCCGTCGGGGCCGGTGATGCCGGCGCGATCCAGCACGAAGGTGACGCCCGCGCGGTGCAGCGCGACGTCCATGAGCAGCTGATCGAAGGCCCGGTTCATGAACGTCGCGTAGACGGCGACGACGGGGTGCAGGCCGCCGTAGGCGAGACCGGCGGCGCTCGTCACAGCGTGCTGCTCGGCGATGCCGACGTCGTACACGCGCGCCGGGTGCTTCTCGGCGAGCAGGTCGAGCCCGGTCGGCGCGAGCATCGCCGCCGTGATACCCACGATCCGGTCGTCCGCCTCTGCGAGCTCGACGATGCGCTCGCGGAACACCGAGGTCCAGCTCGCGCCCGACGACGCCTGCACGGGGACGCCGCTATCGGGGTCGATCTTGCCCACCGAGTGGAACTGGTCGGCCTCGTCGTTCTCGGCCGGCGCGTAGCCGCGCCCCTTCTCGGTGATGACGTGCACGAGCGTGGGGCGCCCGTAGCCCTTCGCCTGGCGCAGACCCTGCTCGACGGCTTCGAGGTCGTGGCCGTCGATCGGGCCGACGTACTTGATGTCGAGGTTCGCGTAGAGATCCTGATTGTTGCTCGCGCGACTCGCGATGCCGCGCATGGCGCCGCGGGTGGCGCGATACACCGTGCGGCCGGGGGCGCCGAAGGCGGAGAAGAACTTCTCGCTGCCCTCCTGGAGGTCGCGGTAGCTCGACGAGGTGCGCACGCCGTTGAGGAAGCGCGCCATGCCGCCGATCGTCGGGGCGTACGAGCGGCCGTTGTCGTTCACGACGATCACGAGGTTGCGATCGTTGTCGTCCGTGATGTTGTTGAGGGCCTCCCACGTCATGCCCCCCGTGAGCGCGCCGTCGCCGACCACCGCGACCACGTGGCGGTCGAGCTGCGACGGGTCGGTCTGCGCGCGCCGCGCGAACGCGCGCGAGATGCCGTCCGCCCAGCTCAGCGAACTGGACGCGTGCGAGCTCTCGACGATGTCGTGCTCGCTCTCGGCGCGCTGCGGGTAGCCGGCGAGCCCGCCCCGCTGCCGCAGCCGCGAGAAGTCCTTGCGGCCGGTGAGCAGCTTGTGCACGTAGCTCTGATGGCCGGTGTCGAAGACGATCGGGTCGCGAGGCGACTCGAAGACGCGGTGGATCGCGATCGTGAGTTCGACCACGCCGAGATTCGGGCCGAGGTGGCCGCCCGTCTTCGCGACCTCTGCGATCAGGAACTCGCGGATCTCGGCCGCGAGCTGGCGGCACTCCTCCGGAGTCAGCGCGTCGAGATCGCGAGGAGACTCGATTCGATCCAGGATCGCCACTCGGTACCTCCGCTGTCGATTCCGGCTGGATGCGCCGGGCATCCCCTCAGTCTACCGCTCCGGAGCATGGTGGAAGCCCGACCGGCACGCTGCCCCCGTGCCGAGACCGACGCTTTCAGCGAGACCGACTTTTGTAGAGGCCCTGAAACAGTGCGTCTCGCTGAAACCGTCGGTCTCGAGGTTTAGGGCTGTTCTCATGAATTCCGCACTGGCCGGCGACGAGCAGTTCACCGAGACCGAAGCAACAGTTCGGGATCTCCGGGCCTTCGTGCTCTCTGGTTTTCAGCGGAACACGACGCGTCACGACCCGTCAGCCGGCCTGAAGGGGTTGGCAGGCACACTCTTCGTCCGGTTGCCGCGGCTCGGCGGATACGGAAAAGGCCCGGGCGCCATCGCGCCCGGGCCTTTCCCGTCAGTCGGCTCTTATCGCCCCGCTCAGACGAGCGAGCGAAGCACGTACTGCAGAATTCCGCCGTTGCGGTAGTAGTCGGCCTCACCCGGGGTGTCGATGCGCACGATCGCGTCGAACGCGACCTGCGTGCCGTCGGCCTTCGTCGCGGTGACGGCGACCGTCTTCGGGGTCACGCCCTCGTTGAGCTTCTCGACGCCCGTGATGTCGAAGGTCTCGGTGCCGTCGAGTCCGAGGCTGTCGGCGCTCTCGCCCTGGGGGAACTGCAGCGGCAGCACACCCATGCCGATCAGGTTCGAGCGGTGGATGCGCTCGAAGCTCTCGGTGATGACCGCCTTCACGCCCAGCAGGCGCGTGCCCTTCGCCGCCCAGTCGCGCGAAGAACCCGAACCGTACTCCTTGCCGCCGAGCACGACGAGCGGGATGCCCGCGGCCTGGTAGTTCTGGCAGGCGTCGTAGACGTAGGCCTGGGGGCCGCCCTCCTGGGTGAAGTCGCGGGTGAAACCGCCCTCGACGCCCTTGCCGCCGTTCTCACCGGCGAGCAGCTGGTTGCGGATGCGGATGTTCGCGAAGGTGCCGCGGATCATGACCTCGTGGTTGCCGCGGCGCGAGCCGTAGGTGTTGAAGTCCTTCGGCGCGATGCCGTTGGCGACGAGGTACTGACCGGCCGGGGTCTCGGCCTTGAAGCTGCCCGCGGGGCTGATGTGGTCGGTGGTGACCGAATCGCCGAGCTTCAGCAGCACGCGCGCGCCCGAGATGTCGCTGACGGGCTCGGGCTCGAGCTGCATGCCGTCGAAGTAGGGCGCCTTGCGCACGTAGGTCGACTTCTCGTCCCACTCGAAGGTGTTGCCGGTGGGCGTGGGCAGCGACTTCCAGTGCTGGTCGCCGTCGAACACCGTTGCGTACTTGCTGTTGAACATGCCGGAGTCGATCGACGCGTCGGCGATCTTCTGCACCTCGACCGGGTCGGGCCAGATGTCGCGCAGGAACACGTCGTTGCCCGCCTCGTCCTGGCCGAGCGGCTCGGCGTCGAAGTCGAAGTCCATCGTGCCCGCCAGCGAGTAGGCGACCACGAGGGGCGGGCTCGCGAGGTAGTTCATCTTGATGTCGGGGTTGATGCGGCCCTCGAAGTTGCGGTTGCCCGAGAGCACCGCGGTGACGGCGAGGTCGTTCTCGTTGACGGCGTTCGAGATCTCCTCGTTGAGGGGACCCGAGTTGCCGATGCACGTCATGCAGCCGTAGCCGACGAGGTAGAAGCCGAGCGCCTCGAGGTCGTCGCGCAGACCCGACTTCTCGTAGTAGTCCGTGACGACCTTGGAACCGGGGGCGAGAGTGGTCTTCACCCACGGCTTGGCCTTGAGCCCCTTGGCCACGGCGTTGCGGGCGAGCACGCCTGCGGCGAGCATGACCGACGGGTTCGAGGTGTTGGTGCACGAGGTGATCGAGGCGAGGGTCACCGCGCCGTGATCGAGCTCGAACTCGCGGCCCGACCCGTCCTTCACCTTGGCGGGGTTCGCGGCCTGGGCGTAGTTCTTGAGGTCGGTCTCGAACTGGGTCTTCGCGTTGGTGAGCTCGATGCGGTCCTGCGGGCGCTTCGGGCCGGCGATCGAGGAGACCACGGTCGACAGGTCGAGCTCGAGGTACTCGCTGAACTCGGGCTCGCGGGAGGGATCGTGCCACATGCCCTGGGCCTGGGTGTACGCCTTGACGAGCTCGATCTGCTCCTCGGGGCGGCCGGTGAGGCGCATGTAGTCGAGCGTGACGTCGTCGACCGGGAACATGGCGGCGGTCGAACCGAACTCGGGGCTCATGTTGCCGATGGTGGCGCGGTTGGCGAGCGGCACCGAGCTGACGCCCTCGCCGTAGAACTCGACGAACTTGCCGACCACGCCGTGCTTGCGCAGCATCTGGGTGATGGTGAGCACGACGTCGGTGGCGGTCACGCCGGCGGGGATCTGGCCCGAGAGCTTGAAGCCGACGACGCGCGGGATCAGCATCGAGATGGGCTGGCCGAGCATCGCGGCCTCGGCCTCGATGCCGCCCACGCCCCAGCCGAGCACGCCGAGGCCGTTCTCCATGGTGGTGTGGGAGTCGGTGCCGACACAGGTGTCGGGATAGGCCTGCACCACGCCGTCGACCTCACGGGTGAAGGTGACGCGCGCCAGGTACTCGATGTTGACCTGGTGCACGATGCCGGTGCCCGGGGGCACGACCTTGAAGTCGTCGAAGGCGCCCTGGCCCCAGCGGAGGAACTGGTAGCGCTCGCCGTTGCGCTGGTACTCGATCTCGACGTTCTTCGCGAAGGCGTCCTCGCGGCCGTAGACATCGGAGATGACCGAGTGGTCGATGACGAGCTCCGCGGGGGCGAGCGGGTTGATCTTGTCGGGATCGCCGCCGAGGTCGGTGACGGCCTCGCGCATCGTGGCGAGGTCGACGACGCAGGGAACGCCGGTGAAGTCCTGCATGATCACGCGGGCGGGCGTGAACTGGATCTCGGTGTCGGGCTCGGCCGCGGGATCCCAGCCGCCGAGGGCCTCGATATGCTGCCGCGTCACGTTGGCACCGTCCTCGGTGCGCAGCAGGTTCTCGAGCAGCACCTTGAGGCTGTACGGCAGGCGCTCGTGCCCCGGCACCTGATCGATCCGGAAGATCTCGTATTCCTTCTCGCCGACGGCGAGGGTGCCCTTCGCACCGAAGCTGTTGACCGCTGTCATTGCAGTTCCTCCACTCATGTCCCGACACTCCGCATCCGCGAGGTGCGCTGAGGCTATTTATCTCGATGTCGAGATAATTCTACACCGGATCCGGGTGTGCTCAGATCACTCTACCGGAGGGCGGAGCCCAGGCCCCGCTTCGATTTCACGGCGCTAATCATCAGATGATGTGGCGTCGTTCTTGGCGCTGTCGAGCGAGGCGGAGACGCGGCTGAGCACGAGCCAGGTCAGGATCGCCGCGAGTGCGAACAGCGGAACGCCCATGAGCAGCCGGGCGAGTCCCAGCGCGTCGACCGCGGCGGCGTCGCCGCCCTGCGCTGCGAAGTAGAGCGGCAGCTGCACGGCGAGTCTCGCACCGAACGCCACGATCCAAAACACTGTGCAGAGGTTCGCGGCGCGCCGGAGCACGGGCGTCTTGCGCCACTCGGTGAGCGAACCGCGCAGGAAGCCGAGAAGCAGGCCGATGAGCGGCCAACCCACGAGCAGCGAGACGGCGTGCGCTGCGATCCACGCCGCGTTGATCCAGAAACCGGGCAGGTAGTAGTCCTCGCCGCGGCCGGTGAACAGCGTCACGCCGACGCAGACCACGACGCCGATCAGCCCCGACAGGGCGGCCTGGACCGGCTCGCGGCGGATCAGGCGCCAACCGAAGGCCACCAGCGCCAGCGCGAGCGGGGCGATCGCGGATACGCGAGCGTCGCGGGTGAAGACGAAGACCGCCAGGTAGAGCGTCGCAGGCACGAGCGTCTCGGCGATCCCGCGCCAACCGCCGATCGCCTGCAGCACGCCGCGGGCGGAGACGCTCTCACCGCTGAGACCCGCCTCGACGACTCCCCCGAGGCCGCCTCGCGCCGCAGCCCCGCGCGGTGCGGCGCCCGCTCCAGCGTCGCGCTCCCCCTCGCTCACGCCTCCTGAGCCCCGCTCCCGGGCGAGCCGTCGGCGGCGGGCGGGGTCTGGCGCTGCGCCTGCACGCCCGCGGGCACTCGGAGCGGCAGCAGCTCGCTCGGCGGCATCGGCTGCTCGCCGCGCACGACCACGAGCTCTCGGAACAGATCGATCACGCGCTCGCGCGCGGCGGCATCGACCGCGGCCTTGCCCATGATCACTCCGCGCAGCATCCAGCGGGGGCCGTCGACCGCCACGAAGCGGGCCACGCGAGAGCCGCCGCCCTGCTCAGCGGGAACCGGGGTCTGCGCCACCAGTTCGGGCCCGAGGTCGCCGGTTTCCTCGGCGACCATCGCGCCCTGCGACGCCATCTGCTGCGCGAGATCCGCGCGCACGCCGTTCCAGAGACCGGTGCTCTTCGGCGCGGCGAACGCCTGCACCTGCAGCAGGGACTCCGCGTAGTCGAGCGAGACGGCGACGACGCGGTTCGCCCGCTCGTCAACCTCGAGGCGCAGCTGCAGCCCCTCCCGGGGTGCGACCTTGATGCCGCCCAGGTCGACGTAGGGGCGCATCGACGGCACCTCGCTCGCGTCGAACGGGCCGTTCTCTGCGCGGTCCTTGGGCGCCGACTTCGAATCGTCGATCTGGGGAGCCTGCGGTTCGCTCAGCTCGATCTCATCGGCCTGTCGTTCTTCGCTCATACTCGAACACTCCTTGCTCGCGCCCGTTCCACCGGGCATTACGTCTGATTATGCGGGCGCGGACTCAGCCGCGCACCCCCGTCGAGCCGAACCCTCCCGCGCCGCGCTCGCTCGAGGGCAGCTCGTCGACCGGCACGAACACGGCTCGGGAGACCGGCGTGATGATCACCTGGGCGATGCGGTCGCCGACCTCGACCCGGAACGGCTGCTCCCGGTCCGTGTTGAGCAAGGTCACCTTGATCTCGCCACGGTACCCGGCGTCGATCGTGCCCGGCGAGTTCACGACGGTGATGCCGTGCTTCGCCGCGAGGCCGCTGCGGGGCACGACGAACGCGGCGTAGCCCTCCGGCAGCGCGATCGCCACGCCGGTGCCGATCAGCGCGCGCTCCCCCGGCTGCAGCACCGCCGCCTCCGCGGAGAACAGATCGGCGCCTGCATCGTCGGAATGCGCGTACCGGGGCGGAACCTCGGCTCGGATGGGGATCTCTACGACATCGGTCACCCGCACAGGCTACCGGATCGAGCCAGGAACCCCTGTGAAGCCTGCCGGGGCATTCGGGGTTCTCGACACCGCGCGGAGGATAATGGAGGCATGACGAGTCGAACCGCAGTAAATACCACCGCCCGCAGCTACCGGGAGCGGCTCGTACCCGGGATCGGGTTCTTCATCGCGCTGCTGCTGCTCGTGCCGGCCGTCGCCCTCGTGCTGACGCCGGTCAACGCCGGGATCGCCCTGCCCACGGGCATCGCCGTCTACCTCATCGTCGCGGGCGCGATCACCCTCATGTGCCCCGTCGTCTCGGTGCAGAACGGGCGCCTCGTCGCGGGCCGCGCCGAGATCCCGGTGAGCGAGCTCGGGCGCATCGAACTCCTCGGTGCGGACGGTATGCGGGCCGCGATCGGCCCCGGCGTCGACGCGCGCAGCTACCTCGTCGTGCGCGGTTGGATCCACCGCGGTGTGCGCATCGAGAACATCGACGCCGCAGATCCCGCGCCGCAGTGGATCATCACCACTCGCCACCCGCAGAAGCTCGCGGAGGCCATCGAGGCGGCGCGCTAGGAATGCGAGGCCATCGGCAGGTCTAGCCCGCGCATTCCCGCGGCAGTGGCCGCGGCGCGGAATGCGCTAGAACGCCCGCGGCAGTGGCCGCACCGGCTTTCGCGCAAAACGCTGGCGCGTTTTGCCTCAGCTCAAGCCGCGATTCAGCCCGCGCATTCCGCGCAGATCGGGCCGAGGTCGGTCTGCTCCGCCATCTGCGAGCGGTGACGCACCAGGAAGCAGCTCACGCAGGTGAACTCGTCGTCCTGCTGCGGCAGCACCACCACGTCGAGCTCGATATCGGACAGGTCCGAACCGCCCATGTTGAAGCTCGGGTTGTCGGCATCCTCTGAGTCGATGCCGGAGGCACCCTTCGCCGGTCCGCGTTCCTTCAGAGCCTCGATGGACTCGGCTTCTTCCTCGGACTTGCGCGGGGCGTCGTAATCGGTGGCCATTCTCTCCTGCATTCCCGTGCCGCGGTGCGGCACCTCATCGTTCGAGCGGCCATAGTCTGCCCTACGATCAGGCTCCGGCGCAAACTGTTCAGCCGGGAGTTCTCTGAGCGCGAATTCCGGCGGACTCGGATCCGCAGCTCGAGCCGCGTGATTCTTTCCCACGCGCCGAGTCAATACCGCGGTTCGGCGCCGTTCTGTGGCAGCCTGGGTCGCGACTCACGAAGGGATGCGCCGATGGACGAACTGCGCTTTGTGCGACGCGAAGACCGCTCGCTGATCGTTGCGAACGAGGCCGGCGAGGAATTCAGCCTCGTTGTCGACGACGCCGTGCTCAGCGAGATGCGGCACCTGAGCCGTCGCGAACGAGGCGACACCTCGCGTGTGCGCCCCCGTGAGATCCAGGCCCTGATCCGCGCCGGCAAGACGCGCTCCCAGGTGGCGGAGCTCACCGGCCTCGAAGAGGCCGACATCGAGCGGTACGAGGAGCCGGTCATCGCCGAGCGCAACTACGTGCTCGAGCGGGCTCACGCCGTCCCCGTGCGCACCAGCTCGGACGACGACGGCGAGCAGCGCTTCGGCGCGGTCATCGCGGAGCGTCTCATCGCCCTCGGATCGGACACGAGCGAGTGGTCGTCGTGGCGCGACCCCGAAACCGGCTGGATGATCTCCCTCGAGTTCATCTCCCGAGACGTGGCGCATCGCGCGGTCTGGTCGTTCGAGCACCGCAAGGGCCTCCTCTCGCCGGTCAACCCGGACGCGGTCAACCTGTCGAAGCAGGGCGATGTGGGAGACCGGCTGATCCCGAAGCTCAGGGCCGTCGACAGCGAGGAGCCCGCGAACCGCTTCGAGTCGGGTGCGTTCGCATCCTCGGGGGGCGGGACGGAGGATCCCGAGGCCTCGGACGAGTCGCAGACGGAGCAGGGATCCCGGACCGAGCGGGCGGATGAAACCGATACCGTGCCGGAGACGACGGCGCCGCTCTCGGACGCGAACGCCGAGTACCAGCGCCGCAGGGAGATCGACCAGCGAGCGATCAAGACGGAGAACGCGAATTCGGATCTGAGCCAGACCGCGGATCTGCTCGACGCCCTGCGCAAGCGGCGCGGAGAGCGGGATCGCAGCCGCGGAATCGCCGACGAGCAGCTCGACTCCCCCGCGCCGGTCGAGCCGGAAGCCTCGGACCGCGGCCGCGATCCGGAGCCGGCGCCGGCCGCCCCCCGCAGCATCTGGGGTGCCGCGGGCGTGTCCGGTGACGCCGATCGCGGCGAGCGTGGCGGTCGCAACGGCCGCGGCGCGCAGCAGCCCGAGTCGGCGCGCGAGGCTCCGAAGGGACGCAAGGGCGAGCCCGCGGAGGGCGAGCGGGGAGCACGCAAGGGGCGGGCGTCGATCCCGAGCTGGGACGACATCCTCTTCGGCACCCGGAGCGACGAGGACCCCGCGTAACCCGACCGGATTCAAGGAACGCAACCGCCGCGGCTGCGGCGGGCCCGCCCGATTCGCAGGGCTCAGCCGGCGGCACGCACCTCGGCGGAGGCAACGGCTGATGCGAACCCGGTTCCCGCGAGCGCTCCCGCGAGTGCAAGTGGAACTCCGCGTTCATCCTCGCTGAAGGAGCCGTGCTGGCCGACCATCTCGAGCGAGCGCGGATCGTCGGCGCTGCTGTAGTACGCCACCTGCTTGCGCGCCGCGATGATCACGTCGCCGAGCCGCGGGGCCACAGGGTCCGCGACGGGGCCGAAGCAGCCTGAAGCGATCGCCTGATCCCGCGTCGCGACCCAAGCCCGTGCCCCCTCGGCCGCGGCCCACTCGCGGGCCACGCTATCGGCGTCCGCGCCCTCCCGCAGATAGAGCGAGCGGAAACGTGGCTCTCCCCCGACTTCCGCCACGTCGGCGAACAGTTCGGGATCCGCATCGAGCATGATCTGCTGGTGCGGCCCGACATCGACGATCCCGTGGTCCGCGGTCACCACGACACCGACGTCCGCGGGCAGGGCTCGCAGGAACGCGTCGAGCTCGCCGTCGAGGCGCTCCAGCCGGCGAACCCAGGCGTCGCTCTGCCAGCCGTGCTCGTGCGCCGCCTTGTCGAGCTCGTCGACGTACAGGTAGGCGACGACGGGATCGCCGCTGCGCAGCAGCTGCGAGGCCACGGCGAAGCGATCCTCGATCCTCTGCCCCGCGTGATACTCCGCGCCTCCCAGGATCGCCTCCGTCAGCCCGCCGGTCGCGTGCGCCGGCCTTCCGATGGCCACGGCGCGCGCGCCGATCGCGCTGGCGATCCCGAACAGCGGTGCCGCCCGCTGCCACGCTCGGCGGTCGTCGATGCCCTCCCAATCCTTGAGAGTCGTGACGAGACCCAGCTCCGGATGCCGGATCCGGTACCCGATCAGGCCGTGCTGGCCCGGCAGGCGGCCGGTGGTGAGCGTGGTGAGGGCCGCGCCCGTCGTCGAGGGAGCGACCGTCTCGATGCGCCGCCGGGGCAGCCGGGCGAGGGCGGGAGCTTGTCCCTTGCGGGCGTTCAGATTCGCGTGGCCGAGGCCGTCGACCACGATCATCACGAACGATCGGAGCGCGGGCAGCCGCTCGGGATCCGGGATCGGCACTCCGGGGGCCGCGTCGAACGCGGCGCGGGGCTCGATCCCGAGCCCCAGAGCGACCGCTGAGATGCCGCTTGGCAGAATCGCGGCCAGCCTCACGCCGTTGTCGGCGGTCGTCGGTAGCATGTTCTCCATTATGACGGAAGCCCGAAGTGACGCCCCCCATGAACTGGCCGGGGAACGCATCGAAGACATCGATATCTCGCAGGAGATGGAGGGATCGTTCCTCGAGTACGCGTACTCGGTGATCTACTCCCGCGCGCTGCCCGACGCGCGAGACGGCCTCAAGCCCGTGCAGCGCCGCATCCTCTTCATGATGCAGGACATGGGGCTGCGTCCCGAGAAGGGGCACGTGAAGTCGGCGCGCGTGGTCGGCGAGGTCATGGGCAAGCTGCACCCGCACGGCGACGCCTCGATCTACGACGCCCTCGTGCGTCTCGCGCAGGGCTTCGCCATGCGCCTGCCCCTCGTCGACGGGCACGGCAATTTCGGGTCGCTCGACGACGGCCCGGCCGCGTCGCGCTACACCGAGGCCCGCCTCACGGGCGCGGCGCTCGCGATGACCGAGGCGCTCGACGAAGACGTGGTCGACTTCGTGCCGAACTACGACAACCAGATCATGCAGCCCGACGTGCTGCCCTCGGCGGTGCCCAACCTGCTGGTGAACGGGGCGAGCGGCATCGCGGTGGGCATGGCCACGAACCTCGCGCCGCACAACCTCGTCGAGGTGGTCGACGGAGCGAAGCACCTGCTGCACCACCCCGAGGCGACGGTCGACGAGCTCATGGAGTTCATTCCGGGCCCCGACCTGCCCGGCGGCGGCATCATCGTCGGGCTCGACGGGGTCAAGGACGCGTACCGCACCGGTCGCGGGGCCTTCCGCACCCGCGCGAAGGTCGCGGTCGAGCAGCTCGGCCCCCGCCGCACGGGCCTCGTCGTCACCGAACTGCCGTACCTCGTCGGCCCCGAACGCGTGATCGAGAAGATCAAGCAGGGCGTCGAGGCGAAGAAGCTCTCGGGCATCTCCGACGTGGCCGACCTCACCGACCGCAAGAACGGGCTGCGCCTCGTCATCACGCTCAAGACGGGCTTCTCCCCCGAGGCCGTGCTCGAGCAGCTCTACCGCTACACGCCACTCGAGGACTCGTTCAGCATCAACTCGGTCGCACTCGTCAACGGTCAGCCGCAGACGCTCGGCCTGCGCGAGATGCTGCGCGTCTTCCTCGACCACCGCATCTCCGTCATCACCCGGCGCAGCGAGTTCCGGCTCAAGAAGCGGCGCGAGCGCCTGCACCTCGTCGAGGGCCTGCTCATCGCGATCCTCGACATCGACGAGGTCATCCAGCTCATCCGCACGAGCGACGACGCCGAGACCGCGCGCACGCGACTCATGCAGGTGTTCGACCTCTCCGAGGCGCAGGCCGAGTACATCCTCGAACTGCGGCTGCGCCGCCTCACCAAGTTCTCCCGCGTCGAACTCGAAGCCGAGCGCGACGAGCTGCGGGCCGAGATCGAAGCGCTGCTCGAGATCCTCGGCAGCGACGAGAGGCTGCGCGCGGTCGTCGCCGACGAGCTGGACCAGGCGGCCGAGGCCTTCGGCACGCCCCGCCGCACCGTGCTCACGGGAGCCGTGGCCCGGCCCGCGCGAGCCTCGGCGGCGGCGAAATCGCTCGAGGTCGCGGACACCCCGTGCACCGTGCTGCTCTCGGCCACGGGCCGCGCGCTGCGCATCGATCGGGACCCGGAGGCTCCCGACTCCCCGCGCTCAGCCTCGCGCGCGACCAAGCACGGGGCCATCATGTCGAGCGCCGAAAGCACCGTGCGCGGAGAGCTCGGCGCGATCCTCAGCGACGGCAGCCTGCACCGCTTCACCCCGGTCGATCTCCCCATCGTCCCCGCCGCATCCATCGCGTTCTCGGCGGGCGTGAAGATCGCTGACTACCTCGGCCTCACCGACAAGAAGCTGCGTGTCGTGGGGCTCGTGCCGCTCGATACCGAGACCCCGATCGGATTGTTCACCGAGCAGGGGACGGTGAAGCGCGTCGTGCTCACCGACCTGCCCGCCAAGCCCGAGTTCGAGGTCATCGGACTCAAGGCCGGCGACCGCCTCATCGGCGCCTTCGCGGCCCCCGACGACTCAGAGTTCGCGGTCGTGACGAGCGACGCGCAGCTGCTGCGGTTCCCCGCCTCAGCGGTGCGGCCGCAGGGGCGCCCGGCCGCCGGCATGGCGGGCATCAGGCTCGGCGACGAGGCCCGCGTCGTCTTCGCCGGGGCCGTGCCCGAGGGCGCCGAGGCCCGCGTCGTCACGGTAGCCGACAGCTCGATCACGCTGCCCGGCACCGATGTGGCGACGGCGAAGGTCTCGGACTGGGCGGAGTTCCCCGCGAAGGGGCGCGCGACCGGCGGCGTGCGGGCGCAGCGCTTCCTGAAGTGGGAGGATCAGATCGCCTGCGCCTGGGTCGGCACGGGTGAACCGCGCGCGCTGGCCGCCGACGGTTCGGCGCGCAAGCTGCCCACGGAGCTCGGCAAGCGCGACGGGTCGGGCCAGCCGATCGACGGCGCCGCCGCCTACGTGGGCGTAGCGCCGTAGGAGCGCGGCAGGGGGTCGTCCCGAAATCGGGGTCGCTTGCTGCGTTTATTTCGGCTCGGAAGCGCCCTCAGCGACCCCGATTCTCTCAGATGTTCAAGGCTGCGGAGGTCTCTGCTCGACCTTATGGGGACCAACCCCCTTTGATGAGAGCCTCGAAGGTCTGATCCCGAAGCTTGTGCGGTTCTCGGTAGAGCAGCGACGAGGTGACGCGGATCGGATCCCAATCCGCGCGCACGTAGTCCCGAAGCTTCTGTACGTCCCGATGCCACTGCTTCCGCCGCACTCTGTGATGGTCCCCCTCGTACTCGTGCAGCACCCGGAACTCGGGGAAGGCGATCTCGCTGCACCCCAGGAAGCGACCCGCTGAGTCATACACATCGAAATCGAGCTCAGGTTCGGGGGCTCCCCACTCTGCCAGCGCGAGGCGCAGATGCGTTTCCGGGGCGGAGGCACTGTGCGTCGAGAGGAGCGGGAGCATCTCGAGCAGGGCCGCTCCGCCGCGCCGATACGGCGCAGCGGCAGATGCCTCGAGTTCTTCGAGCGTGGCGTGGGGAGGCCGGGACAACCGTTGCGTTCCGGCGATCCGCGGCAGATGGATCGCACCCTCCCCGAGTGCTATCGCGTCCCGCCGGCTGAGGCGGGGCCCGAGCATGCTCCAAGTGGTGGGAACGTCGCTCACCGGAACCCCCTCGTGAACGACTACGCGTGCGAGGTGCGGGGCGATCCTGTATCCGATCACCCCTGCCATCCGCGGCGCACGGCGAGGCGACAGACAGGCGACCTCGAGCGCGTCCCCTGGGGTCGCGGGCACCGGTAACCGCCAGGGTGCAGCGGCGGTGCGACCGCAGAAGAACCGACCGGGCGGCAACTCGGGTGCCAGGGCCCTGGCGAGTTGCCGCTGGCGCCTGCGCCAGGCGGACGCGGGGTGCGGGTTGAGATCCTCGATCTCGTCGTCGTACATATCGCGTCGACGATAGACAGCGCGAAAGGGGTGCTCCAGGTCGCGGCCACGCAGTCGCGCCTGCGTCACGCCGTGCTCGCGGGCGGCTCGGGTGGAGAAAGCAGCCCCGAGTTCATCCGGGAGCGGGGTGAGGAGACGCGGCATGTGCCCAGTCTCGCCGTAGGAGACAGGCCGAAGGCCTGTTTCAGCGAGAATGTGCATAACTCTCGGACCAGAGTCGCAGAGCAGACTCTGTGAGCGAGGTTCAGCCGCTTGCGGTCGATCCGACCGACCCGACCGAGCCGCCTCCGAGCACACCCCCCTCGGCCCGCTTCTTCTGGAATCGGGGTCGCTCGCGGCGTCTATTTCGGCACGGAAGCGTCCTGAGCGACCCCAATTTCGGAAAAGGGCGGGAAGGCATGACAGGGCGGGGACGGGAAGGGAATGAAAGGGTGGGGACGGGCCGAATCTTCGAAAGGTTGATCGGGGCGGGCTCAGGCGTCGATGCGCTCCCGATCCAGGTCGTCCGCGTTCTCCACGATGAACTCCTTGCGCGGAGCCACCTCGTTGCCCATCAGCAGCTCGAAGACCTTCGAGGCCGCCTGCGCATCCTCCACCCGGACGCGGCGCAGAGCCCGCTGCGAGCGGTCCATCGTGGTCTCCGCAAGCTGATCCGCGTCCATCTCGCCGAGGCCCTTGTACCGCTGGATGGGCTCCTGGTACTTCTTGCCGCGACGGCGCAGATCCGCCAGGAGCGTGTTGAGCTCGCGTTCGCTGTAGGTGTAGATCACGTCGTTGGGCTTGCGGCCCGAGTTCTGCACGATCACCCGATGCAGCGGGGGCACCGCGGCGTAGACCCGACCGGCCTCGAGCATGGGGCGCATGTAACGGAAGAACAGGGTCAGCAGCAGCGTGCGGATGTGCGCGCCGTCGACGTCGGCGTCGCTCATCAGGATCACCTTGCCGTAGCGAGCCGCCTCGAGATCGAAGTCCCGGCCCGATCCCGCGCCGATCACCTTGATGATGGCTCCGCACTCCACGTTGCTCAGCATCTCGGCGACCGAGGCCTTCTGCACATTGAGGATCTTGCCGCGGATCGGAAGCAGCGCCTGGAACTCGCTGTCGCGAGCCGGCCGGGCGGTGCCCAGGGCGCTGTCGCCCTCGACGATGAAGAGCTCGGTCTCGGCGACGTTCTTCGATCGGCAGTCGATGAGCTTCGCCGGCAGCGAGGAGCTCTCGAGCGAGCTCTTCCGTCGTGCCGTGTCGCGCTGGGCGCGGAGCGCGATCCTCGCCTTCATCTCCGAGACCATCTTCTCGAGCAGTGCGCCGGTCTGCGCCTTGTCGTCGCGCTTGGTTGACTCGTAGCGCTGCTCGAGGCCCTTGACGATCGCGCGCGACACGATCGAGCGCACCGCGGCGGTGCCGAGCACCTCCTTCGTCTGACCCTCGAACTGGGGCTCGGGCACCCGCACCGTGACGACGGCGGTCAGGCCGGTGAGGATGTCGTCTTTGTCGGGCTTGTCGCTCCCGGCCTTGAGCTTGCGCGCGTTCTGCTCGATCTGCTTGCGGAAGAACCTCGTGAGGCCCTGCTCGAAGCCGCTCAGGTGGGTGCCGCCCTTCGGGGTGGCGATGATGTTGACGAAGCTCTGCACCTCGGTGTCGTAGCCGGTGCCCCAGCGCAGAGCGATGTCGACATCGCAGTGCCGCTCGACCTCGCGCGACACGAGGTGGCCGGTCTTCTCGTCCATCACCGGCACCGTCTCGGTGAAGGTGCCCCCGTCGCTCACCCGCCAGGTGTCGGTGAGCGGCGCATCGACGGCGAGGTAATCGACGAACTCGGAGATGCCGCCCTCGTACTCGAACCGGTGCACGGCGGGCGCGCCCGATTCATCGAGCGACTCGGCGCGCTGATCGGTGATCTCGATGGCGAGGCCGGGCACGAGGAACGCGGTCTGGCGGGCGCGGGTGACGAGCGATTCGGGCTCGAAGCGGGCGGAGGCGAGGAAGATCTGCGGATCGGCCCAGTAGCGCACGCGCGTGCCGGTCACGCCCTTCTTCACCTTGCCGACGACACGGAGCTCGGACGACTCCTCGAAGGGCGTGAATGCGGCATCGGGGCCTTCGCCGTCGAACACACCGGGCTCGCCGTGGCGGAACGACATCGCCCAGGTCTTGCCGTCACGATCCACTTCGACGTCGAGACGAGAGGAGAGCGCATTGACGACCGAGGCTCCGACGCCGTGCAGACCGCCCGAGGAGGCGTAGCCGCCCCCGCCGAACTTGCCGCCCGCGTGCAGCTTCGTGAAGACGAGCTCGACGCCGGAGAGGCCGCTCTTGGGTTCGACATCGACGGGGATGCCCCGACCGCGATCGCTGACGGTGACACTGCCGTCGGCGTGCAGGGTGATGCCGATCTCCGTGCCGTGGCCCGAGAGCGCCTCGTCGACCGAGTTGTCGATGATCTCCCAGAGGCAGTGCATGAGCCCGCGGGAGTCGGTCGTGCCGATGTACATGCCGGGGCGCTTGCGCACCGCTTCGAGACCTTCGAGGACGGTCAGATGGCGCGCCGAATAGTTCGACTCCTCCGACCGGGGCTTCGGGGTGGTGGCTGAAGACTCAGATGCCACTGCGGGATCTCCTCTGCTCGTATGGACGCGTCTACCCTAGGGCAAACCTCGGACACTCACGGTCTGGCGGTTCGGCGAGTGAGGATCTGGCGCGTCCGTCGCTACGCGCACAGCGAACCGTCCCGGTATCCAGCCCGAAAACGGTCGGGGCGTGCTTGGATAGAGGTGCATCGATTGATCGGATGAACGGGAGGATGCCATGACGACACTCGAGCAGGATCGTGCGACCGAGGTCGAGGCAGCGGATCGCCCGCTCAGTGCCCTGGACCGCTGCGACAGCTGCGGCGCCCAGGCCTATGTGCGCGTGATGCTGAACGGCAGCGAGCTGCTGTTCTGCGCCCACCACGCCAACAAGCACGAGGCGAAGCTTCGCCCGCTGGCCGAGGTGTGGCACGACGAGAGCCACCGTCTCCAGGCCTGAGCCGGACGACGAAAAAGGCCCCGCCCCTGATGAGTTCAGGGGCGGGGCCTTTCTCTGTCGCGTTGCTTCAGGACCGGATCACTCCAGGTAATCGCGCAGCTGCTGCGACCGCGAGGGGTGGCGCAGCTTCGCCATGGTCTTCGACTCGATCTGACGGATGCGCTCGCGGGTCACCCCGAAGGTGTCGCCGATCTGGTCGAGGGTCTTGGGCATGCCGTCGCCGAGTCCGAAGCGCATGCGGATCACGCCGGCCTCGCGCTCGGACAGCGAGTCGAGCAGCTGCTCGAGCTGCTGCTGCAGCATGGTGAAGCCCACCGCGTCGGCCGGAACGACCGCCTCGGTGTCCTCGATGAGGTCGCCGAACTCGCTGTCGCCGTCCTCGCCGAGCGGCGTGTGCAGCGAGATCGGCTCGCGGCCGTACTTCTGCACCTCGACGACCTTCTCAGGGGTCATGTCGAGCTCGCGACTCAGCTCCTCGGGGGTGGGCTCGCGGCCCAGGTCCTGCAGCATCTGGCGCTGCACGCGGGCGAGCTTGTTGATGACCTCGACCATGTGCACCGGGATGCGGATCGTACGGGCCTGGTCGGCCATGGCGCGGGTGATGGCCTGGCGGATCCACCAGGTGGCGTAGGTCGAGAACTTGAAGCCCTTGGTGTAGTCGAACTTCTCGACGGCGCGGATCAGGCCGAGGTTGCCCTCCTGGATGAGATCGAGGAATTGCATGCCGCGGCCGGTGTAGCGCTTGGCGAGCGAGACCACGAGACGCAGGTTCGCGCCGAGCAGGTGGCTCTTCGCGCGCTGTCCGTCGCGAGCGACCCACTTGAGCTCGCGGGTGAGCTTCTTGGGGAGGTTCTTCTCGGTGGCGAGCTTCTCCTCGGCGAAGAGGCCGGCCTCGATGCGCATCGCGAGCTCGACCTCCTCCGCTGCGTTGAGGAGCGCGACCTTGCCGATCTGCTTCAGGTAGTCCTTGACGGGATCGGCCGTAGCCCCGGGGATCGCGGTCGTGACGGCGGGAACGTCCTCCTCATCGGAGGCCTTCAGCACGATCGCGCCGGTCGGCAGCGGCTCGGTCACGACGGGCGAGGGCTTCTCCTCCTCGACGACCTCCGCCGACTCCTCCTCGACCTCGGCATCCACCTCGTCGAGCAGGTCGTCCTTCTTGGCGCGTCGAGTCGCGGGCTTCTTGGCCGCGGCGGTCTTCTTCGTCGCGGTCTTCTTGGCAGCGGGAGCCTTCTTCGCGGCGGCCTTCTTCGGCGCAGCGGTTTCGGTTGCGGCGGTGTCCTCCGCCGCGACGACCTGCTCGGTCGCCTCGGAATCCTTCTTCGCCGCTTTCGCGGACGTCGCACGAGTCCTGGTCTTGGATGCAGTTGCCACGCAGCCGCCTCTCTGTCTGGTGTCTCCGCCGGAGTCGTCGATGGTGCCGACGGGTGCTCACAGCATGAAAACCCATGTCAAGCCCGTTGTATTCCCGAAAACGGGAAAACGCTGGATTGAATGGGTTACGACCTCTATTATTGCACGTCGCGCAGCGGCCGATCGACCGCGCGCCGGGGTGCTCAGCCTCGGGGCTCGCCGTCGTCCTCGCCGTCGTCGGATCCGGATCCCGCCTGGCGCTCGGCCAGGAAGCGCTCGAGTTCGCTCGCGAGCTGCTCGGCCGTGGGGATCATGCCGTCTTCACCGACGAGCGGGGAACGGATCGTCTGATCCTCCATATAGGCGTCGTAGCGCTCCTCGAGCGTCCGAACCATGTCCAGGGACTCCTGGTTGCTCGCGATCTGCTGGTCGACCTGGGCCATGAACTTGCGCGAGGCCTCCCGCACCGAGTCGGTCGAGAGGATGAGCCCCGTCGCGGCCATGATGCCGTCGAGAGCCGCGTAGAGCGCCTCCGGGTACTCGGTGTTCGCGAGGTAGTGCGGAATCAGCAGGGCGAAGCCGACGACCTCCTCCCCCATGCCGTGCAGGCGGTACTCCAGCACGTGGGCCGCGGAGGCCGACAGCCGTGTGGTCGGGCGCCAGGCCGAACGCTCCTCGATGAGATCGTCACGGGATCCGCTGACGGTCGTCGCGACGGGTCGGGTGTGCGGCACGGGCATCGGGATCGCGTGCGACCACACCGTGGTGGACACCTCGAACTCGTGCACCAGCAGCAGAACCGAATCGATGAACTGGTCCCATCGGAAGTCCGGCTCGTAGCCGCTCAGGAGGAGGAACGGGCTCCCGAGCTCGTCGTGCACGAGGCTGAGGGTCAGCTCCTCGGGCGAATAGTCGATCAGGTGGTCCTCGTCGAAGGTGATCACGGGCCGCCTGGCGCGGTAGTCGAGCAGGAGGTCGGCGTTGAAGCGCAGCAGCTCTTGCGGCTCGTAGCGGCTCCAGAGGTATTCCTCGAGCTGGGAGATCGCCCCGCCGGCATCGGTCAGCCCCTGCATGGCGACCACGAGCGGAAGCCCGCGCGGCACCGCTGCGCGTCGCTCGGCGTAGTCTGCGGAGAAGATCGAATCGGTCACCCTTCCATCCTAGGGAGACGGGGCGCCCGTGGCGCGGCCCGGAGTCACGCCCGTAGCGAACCCGCAGCCGCGCTGCAACGCCCGCTGCGCCGATCATCGCCGGGTGTAGGCTGGACGCAGTGCGCCCGACACCATCCCGGGCGGCAGTACCCATTGCGAACACCCCGAGGGAGATCCCACTTGGCCGATCAGCAGTTTGACATCGTCGTCCTGGGCGGCGGAAGCGCCGGTTACGCAGCCGCCATCCGCGCCAAACAACTCGGATTCAGCGCCGCCGTCATCGAGAAGGACAAGCTCGGAGGGACCTGCCTGCATCGCGGGTGCGTGCCGACCAAGGCGCTGCTCCACTCGGCGGAGATCGCCGACGTGGCCAGGGAGGGCGAGGCCTACGGCGTGCTCTCGAGCGTCTCGGGTGTCGATATCGCGGGTGTCACCCGTTTCCGCGAGAATCTCGTGGCCGGCAAGTTCAAGGGTCTGCAGGGGCTGCTCAAGGCCAACGGCATCACGGTCATCGCGGGCGAGGGCCGGCTCGTCTCCCCCACGACCGTGCAGGTCGGTGAGGATCGGGTGATCGGCAAGCACGTCGTGCTCGCGACCGGCTCCTACTCGCGATCGCTGCCCGGTCTCGAGATCGGCGGTCGCGTCATAGCGAGCGAGCACGCTCTCGAGCTGCAGGAGATCCCGAAGCGCGTGGTCATCCTCGGCGGTGGAGTGATCGGCGTCGAGTTCGCGAGTGTCTGGCGCTCCTTCGGCGCCGAGGTCACGATCGTCGAGGGTCTGCCCCACCTCGTCCCCAACGAGGAGGAGTCGGTCTCGAAGCAGCTCGAGCGCGCCTTCCGCAAGCGCGGCATCGACTTCAAGGTCGGCGTGCGCTTCCAGTCGGTGTCCCAGGATGCGAACGGTGTGACGGTCTCGCTCGAGGACGGCACCCAGCTCGAGGCTGACTACCTGCTCGTGGCCGTCGGACGAGGCCCCGCCACGCAGGGACTCGGGTTCGAGGAGGTCGGCGTCGAGATGGATCGCGGCTTCGTGCTGACGAACGAGCGCCTCGCGACGAACGTGCCGGGCGTCTACGCCGTCGGCGACATCGTCCCCGGTCTCCAGCTCGCCCACCGCGGCTACCAGCAGGGCATCTTCGTCGCGGAGGAGATCGCCGGCCTCAACCCCGTCGTGGTGCAGGACGTGAACATTCCGAAGGTGACCTACTGCGATCCCGAGATCGCCTCCGTCGGCCTCACCGAGGCGAAGGCCAAGGAGCAGTTCGGCGCTGAGAACGTCTCGAGCTACGAGTACAACCTCGCGGGCAACGCCAAGAGCTCGATCCTCGGCACCGCCGGAACGGTCAAGGCCGTGCGCGTCAACGACGGCCCCGTCGTCGGAGTGCACATGATCGGTGCACGAGTCGGCGAACTCGTCGGCGAGGCTCAGCTCATCGTCAACTGGGAGGCCTACCCCGAGGACGTCGCGCCCTTCATCCACGGCCACCCCACCCAGAACGAGACCATCGGCGAGACCATGCTCAAGCTCGCGGGCAAGCCGCTCCACGCC
The DNA here is from genome assembly GCF_019884725.1 of Leucobacter tenebrionis. Classification (NCBI taxonomy): domain Bacteria; kingdom Bacillati; phylum Actinomycetota; class Actinomycetes; order Micrococcales; family Microbacteriaceae; genus Leucobacter; species Leucobacter tenebrionis. The sequence goes on from NZ_CP082322.1 coordinate 254,171, forward strand.
ATCTGAGCGCGGCCGACAGACTTTTACGAACGAAACGGAGATAAGCACGATGAGTGAATCGGTGGTCCTCCCCGCACTGGGTGAGAGTGTGACCGAGGGCACGGTGACCCGCTGGCTGAAGAACGTCGGCGACACCGTCGAGGTCGACGAGCCCCTGCTCGAGGTGTCGACCGACAAGGTCGACACCGAGATCCCGTCCCCCGTCGCCGGTGTTGTCGAAGAGATCCTCGTGCAGGAGGACGAGACCGCGGAAGTCGGCGCCGTGCTCGCCCGCGTCGGCGATGGCAGCGGCTCCGCTGCGCAGGGCGGCGCTCCCGAGGCAGCCGCACCGGCCGCCGAGGCGGCTCCGGCCGAGCAGCCGGCGCCCGCCCAGCAGGCCGCGCCCGCGCAGCCCGAGGCGCCTGCTGAGCCCGCCTCCCAGCCCGCTCAGGCGGCCGCCCCCGCGGCCTCCGAGGCAGCCGGATCCGATTCTCAGGAGATCGTGCTGCCCTCGCTCGGCGAGAGCATCACCGAGGGCACGGTGACCCGCTGGCTGAAGAACGTCGGCGACACCGTCGAGGTCGACGAGCCCCTGCTCGAGGTGTCGACCGACAAGGTCGACACCGAGGTTCCCTCGCCGATCGCGGGTGTGCTGCAGGAGATCGTCGTGCAGGAGGACGACACGGTCGAGGTCGGTGGCGTGCTCGCACGCGTCGGCAGCGGCGCCGCCCCGGCCGCCGAGCCGGCGCAGGAGGCCGCCCCCTCCCAGCCCGAGGCCGCGCCGGTGCAGGAGGCAGCTCCCGCTCAGCCCGAGGCCGCCCCCGCGCAGCAGGCCGCGTCGGCGCAGCAGGCCGAGCCCGAGCAGCCGGCAGCCGCCGAAGCCCCCGCTCCGGCGGCTGAGACCACGCAGCCCGAGGCCGCTCCCGCGGCGCCCCCCGCTCAGCAGCCCGCCCCCGCCGCTCCGGCGCCGTCGAGCGAGCAGGCCGCCCCCTCCTCCGGGTACATCACGCCGATCGTGCGCAAGCTCGCCCATGACTCCGGCGTGGACCTCTCCAAGGTCACCGGAACCGGAGTTGGAGGGCGCATTCGCAAGGAGGACGTGCTCGCCGCTGCGGAGAGCGTCAAGAGCGCGGCTCCGGCGACCGCTACCGCGGCTCCCGCTGCAGCGCCGAAGGTCGAGGTCTCCGAGCTGCGCGGCACCACTCAGAAGATGAGCCGTCTGCGCAAGGTGATCTCCGAGCGCGCGGTGGCATCGCTCCAGAGCACTGCTCAGCTCACCACGGTGGTCGAGGTCGACGTGACGCGAGTCGCGCAGCTGCGTCAGGCGAAGAAGGACGAGTTCCTGCAGAAGACGGGCTCGAAGCTCTCCTTCATGCCGTTCTTCGCGCTGGCCGCCGCCGAGGCGCTGCGCACCTATCCGATCATCAACGCGACCGTCGACGGCGACTCGATCGTCTACCCCGACCACGAGAACATCAGCATCGCGGTCGACACCGAGAAGGGTCTGCTGACCCCGGTGCTCCGCGACGCGGGTGAGAAGAACATCGCGCAGATCGCGGGTGAGATCGCCGACCTCGCAGCGCGCACCCGCGACAACCAGCTCAAGCCCGACGAGCTCGCCGGCGGCACGTTCACGCTGACCAACACCGGTTCGCGCGGTGCGCTCTTCGACACCCCGCTCGTGTTCCTGCCTCAGTCGGCGATTCTCGGGACCGGCGCAGTCGTGAAGAAGCCGGCGGTGGTCTCGGGTCCCGACGGCGACGCGATCGCCGTTCGTTCGACGGTCTACCTCGCGCTCTCCTACGATCACCGCATCATCGACGGCGCGGATGCCGCCCGCTTCCTCACCCAGATGAAGCAGCGGCTCGAGGCCGGCGACTTCGAGGGCAGCCTCGGAATCTGATCGGCGCCGCATCGCGCAATCCGCTCACGGGCCGCGGCCACCTCTTCCGGTGGCCGCGGCCCGCGGCGTTATCCGGCCGTGCAGCGCGTAGGCGAGGGCCTCGGTCGCGCGCCGCGCGCTCCAGGGCTCGCCGTGCGCCTCGACCTCGGCTACCGCCTGAGCCACCGCTTCGAGAAGCAGGCCCGCCGCACCCACCGTGTCCCAGCGACGCAGCGAGCGCTCGAGCAGATGCAGCGGGAGACCGAGAGTGCGACAGCCTCGGTCGTGCCGGTGCCGCGCTCGTCGACGAGTGCCGCCGTCCGGCGGCGCGCAGCTTCCCCACTGCCGCAGTTCGATTCCCGCGCAGCAGATCCTCTCCAGGCGCCCGGCCAGGGCGGCGGCGGCTCCGCTCCGGCTGTCGCGGGGTTCTCCGGTGCTCACGTCGCCTCCTCGGTGTGCGCTCACGGACTCGCGTGCTCGCCCGATCACTCCCAGTGTGCCGGGCCGGACTGCCGGAGCGAGCGCCGATCGCGCCATCCGTGGATAACTCGTCCGAAGTCCATCTCGATCGAGTGCTGTGAGCGAACAAGGCCTGTCTGACGCGGGGCGATCCTCTGCGAACGGTCAACGACCCGCGCCGGAGCCGATATCCTAGATGGCATGGCAGAAGAGAAGGCGAAGCGCAACGGTCGCATCCGGCAGATGGTGGAGATCTACAAGACCACCAAGGTCCACGATCCCAACCTCCCCTGGGTGCTGCTGCTGTGCTTCATCGCTCCCGTCGCCGTCTCCGTCGTGCTCGCGTGGCTGCTGAACGGCGGCTGGTTCGGCTGGGTGATCTGGCCTGTCACCGGTGTGCTCGTCGGTATCCTGCTCGCGATGATCGTGCTCGGTCGTCGCGCGGAGAGCATGGCCTACCGGCAGATCGAGGGCCGTCCTGGCGCCGTGGGAGCCGTCGTGCAGAGCGCGCTCCGGCGCTCCTGGCGCGGTTCGGAGGTGCCGGTTGCGATGAATCGCAACCAGGATGCCGTGTATCGGGTCGTCGGTCGCGGCGGCGTCGTGCTCATCTCCGAGGGGTCGCGCCAGCGTACGCAGCGCATGGCCGCCGATGAGGAGCGCAAGATCAAGCGCGCGCTGCGCAACGTCGAGGTCGTGCACCTGTACGTCGGCCCCGATGGTGACGGTGTGCCGCTGCCCAAGCTGTCGAAGACGCTGATCAAGCTCAAGCCGAAGCTCAACCGCAACGAGGTGACGGCCGTCTACAACCGCCTCTCATCGCTGCAGTCGACGCCCGTCGGCATTCCGAAGGGCATGGACCCGAATCGGGTGCGCCCGCAGCGTCCGCGCTGATCCCGATGCCTGCCTCCTCAGCGCCCCAGCGCTTCGGCGACCTCGAGCCCAGCAAGTGGCCGGGCGAGCGACTCGGCCTGCCCGAATCGGGCCCTCGCTCCGTCGCGCGGATCGGCCGCCGCGCGCTCGCGATCCTGATCGACTGGGGACTCGCGGCTCTGCCCGCGTACCTGCTCGTCGGCGGTCCGCACCCAGAGCTGTGGAACATTCTGATCTTCGGCGTGATGCAGATCCTCTTCATCCCCACCATCGGTGGCTCGATCGGACACCGCCTGCTCGGCCTTCGCGTTGCCTCGATCTCGGGCGGCTGGGTCGGCCCCTGGCGACCCCTGGTGCGCACGGTCCTGCTGCTCCTCGTGATCCCGGTGCTGGTCTGGGATTCGGATCAGCGCGGATTCCACGACAAGGTCGCCGGGACGGTGCTGATCCGTGCCTGATCCTGTCTCGACCGAGGTCGACGCCGGTGTAACACCCGCGAAACATCGGAATCACGGTTTTGAAATCAGGGTCGCATAGGCTGGTAACACGCAATCGGGCCGATCCGTCGTGAAGAGCGGTCCGATCTGACACGAGGAGCAGTATGTTCACCACACCCCAAGAAGTGATCGACTTCATCAAGGAGACCGACGTCAAGTTCGTCGACATCCGCTTCGTCGATCTTCCCGGCGTGCAGCAGCACTTCAACATCCCGGCCTCCACGGTCGACCTCGACTTCTTCGAGGTGGGGCAGATGTTCGACGGCTCCTCGATCCGCGGGTTCGCGGGCATCGCCGAATCCGACATGCAGCTCATCCCCGATGTCAGCACCGCCTACATCGATCAGTTCCGCGCCGAGCGCACCCTGATCCTCATCTGCGACATCTTCAACCCCCGCACGGGCGAGATCTACTCGAAGGATCCGCGTCAGATCGCGAAGAAGGCCGAGCAGTACCTCGCCTCGACCGGCATCGCCGACACCGCCTTCTTCGCCCCCGAAGCCGAGTTCTACATCTTCGACTCGGTGCGCCACGAGACCACGCCCCGCCGAACCTTCTTCGAGATCGACTCCGAGGAGGCCGGCTGGAACTCCGCTCGCGATGATGAGGGCGGCAACCTCGGCCACCACACTCCCGCGAAGGGCGGATACTTCCCCGTCTCCCCCGTCGACAAGCAGGCCGATCTGCGCGACGACATCTCGCTCCGCCTCATCGAGGCCGGACTCGAGCTCGAGCGCTCCCACCACGAGGTCGGCGCCCCCGGCCAGGCGGAGATCAACTACCGCTTCGACACGCTCGTGAAGGCCGCCGACGACGTGCTCAAATTCAAGTACATCGTCAAGAACACGGCCGAGCTGTGGGGCAAGACGGCCACCTTCATGCCGAAGCCGGTCTTCGGAGACAACGGCTCGGGCATGCACACGCACATGTCGCTGTGGAAGGGCGGCGAGCCGCTGTTCTACGACGAGAACGGCTACGCGCAGCTCTCGGATATCGCCCGCTGGTACATCGGCGGCATCCTGCACCACGCTCCGGCGCTGCTGGCCTTCACCAACCCCACGATCAACAGCTACCGCCGCCTCGTCAAGGGCTACGAAGCCCCGGTCAACCTCGCCTACTCCGCCGGCAACCGTTCGGCGGCCGTGCGCATCCCCCTGACGGGTTCGAACCCGAAGGCCAAGCGCATCGAGTTCCGGGCTCCCGATGCGTCGGGCAACCCCTACCTCGCATTCGCGGCGCAGATGATGGCGGGCCTCGACGGCATCCGCAACCGGATCGAGCCGATGGAGCCGATCGACAAGGATCTCTACGAGCTGCCCCCGGAGGAGGCCAAGAACATTCCTCAGGTGCCGGGTTCGCTCGAGGAGGCGCTCGACGCGCTCGAGGCGAACCACCAGTTCCTGCTCGAGGGCGGCGTGTTCACCGAGGAGCTCATCCAGACCTGGATCGAGTACAAGCGCGAGTACGAGATCCTGCCGATGGCGGTGCGCGTGCATCCCTTCGAGTACGAGCTCTATTTTGGAGTCTGAAACTCGGACTGTCTCGATTGTTCTGTGATCGGGTTTTCTCGCTCGATCATCGTGGTAGCGAGGGATGCGAGGAGACTCTGACCTGCAGCTAGCCACAGCGAACTCCATCGAAATCGGTTCCGGTTACGCCCAACCCGTGCCCGAGAATCAGGCCGGCACCTCTGCTGATACCAGTTGGAGGTGCCGGCCTTTCCGCGCCCCGGGGTAGCCGTGAGATCAGGATGCCGGGAGCCGAGGCCCGTCAACCGTCGGACGGCCACCGCAGGCCGAGGTGCTCCCGCAGCGTGCGTCCCTCGTAGCCGCGGCGGAAGAGTCCCCGTTCGACGAGCGCCGGCACGACCCGCCCGAGGAACAGCTCGATCGACCGCCAGGAACCACCGGCGAGCGCGATGAACCCGTCGATCGCCGAGGCGCGGGCCCACATCGCTATCTCTTCGACGGCGTCCTCGGGCGTGCCCGTCACGCTCCAGTGCCCCGGCCCAGTTCCGGTGCGCTGCGCGCCCGCGATGCGCCGGGCCTCGGCGCGCGTGTCGGCGAGCGTCACCACGAGGCCGGGGAGGAACCGAACCGCGTCGGCGGCCCGCCCCGCGCGCGCCGCGGCGTCGCGGAGAGCCGCGCGCTGCGACGCCGCGTCGTCGATGGACCCGGTCACCGCGAACACCGCGTCCGCGCACGCCCCGGCGAGGGCGACGCCCTGAGGCGAAGCCCCCGCCTGGAACAGCGGCGGCTCGCCGGAGGGGTGCGCGGCAACGGTCAGCGGGCCCGCGATGCGGTACCGACCGTCATCCCGGTTGACACGGCGTACCCGACCCCGGTCGGCGAACCGCCCTGCCGCACGGTCCAGGATCAGCGCGTCGGCCGGATAGCTGCCCCAGAGCTCGCGCACGGCGTCCACGAACGCGCGGGCGCGGCTATACCGTTCCTCCCCCGTCGGGGCCTCGATCCCGTGGTTCTCGGCTCCGCCGAGGGCTGTGACCGCGTTCCACCCGGCTCGTCCGTCGCTGAGGCGATGCAACGACATGAGACGCCGCGCCGCCGCATAGGGCGAGTCGATGAGCGTCTGCACCGTCGGTACGACCCCGATGCGCGAGGTGCGCGCCGCGAGCGCCGTCACGAGCGTGTGCGAGTCGTGGGTGCTGAAACCGGGCGCACGATCCAGCGTCGCGGGTTCGAGGAAGCCGGAGTCGGGGGCGAAGAGGAAGTCGAGGGCGGCAGCCTCCGCGGCGGCCGCGAGGTCGGCGAAGGGGGCCAGGTCGAAGAGCTCCTCCACGCGGCTGTCCTCGGCTCGCCAGGCGTCGCCGCGCAGCCAGGTCGGCGAGACGGCGAGGCCGATGCTCAGCCGCCGGCCGTCCCCGCAGGCCTCATGCACGGCGGACCGTGTCGCGCAGCAGCCCCGGCAGGCTCGTCGACCAGCAGGCCTCGTCATGCCCGCCGTCGAACTCGCCGTAGGAGAAACGCTCGCAGACCCTCCCCAGGACTTCGCGCAATCGACGGGTGGGCTCGAGCAGCACCCACTCCTGCAGACCCACCTCGAGCGTCACCGTGCCGAGACGCACGCCGCTGTCGGCGATCGCTCGCGTCAACCACTCGGCTTCGTGCGCGCCGCTCACGGCGTTCGGCCACCAGAACGATCCCGATTGGCACACCGACACGCCGAACCGCTCGGGTGCCGCGCATTGCGCGTAGAGGGCGGTGAGGCCGCCGAGGCTCTGACCCGCGATCCGCGTCCGCGCCGGGTCTGCGGTCAGCGGCGCTCCGAGAGGTCCCCCTGAGTCGAAACCGTCGCCCGTGTGAGCGTTCAGCACCCGCACGAGATCGGCGACGAGCTCGGGAGAGCAGGTGAGGTCTCGCACCCGCCGCTCCAGGTCTCCTGAGCCGACGAGCAGCGTCACGGTGGGCGGCAGCACCCCCGCGGCCTGCCACTCGTCGAGCACATGTCCCGAGTCGACCCAGCGCTCACCGTCGAGCAGCACGAGCACGTCCCATGTCTCGGGCGCCGGCCCGGCCGGGATGTGCCACCACAGGTCGGCACGTGCCCGGTCGCCGACGGGGACCACCCGCCCCGGACCGGCCGTGGCCCGGGGCGCGTCAGGGGGGCCTGCGGACAGCACGCTCGCCGGCGCGTCAGGCCCCGACGCGACCGACGGGAGGTAACCGCCGGGCCGGGCTGATTCGCGGGCGAAGGGGTCGGCGACTGCGCAGTGCTGCAGGTCGAACCACATCGCGATGCGGTCGCGGTGCTCGGGCTCGGCGGCGGCGAGGGCGCGGGGCCTGCGCAGCTCGATCATCTGGGCGACCTCGGGAGCGACCCGGGACTGCGGGCCGCCCTGGGCGGCGATCGCGTAGCTGCCGCGCCAGCCCGATCCCAGGCGTATCGCGTACCACCAGATGTCCGTCCCCGGCACGTGGGAGAAGAAAGCATGCTCGATCTCCTTCGGGTCCACGATCTTGTTGCCGAAGAGGGCGACCCGTTCGGTGCCAGGGCCGCCGCGGTGCACGAAGGTGTAGGTGCATGCACCGTCAGCCACGTCCTCGAGCAGGGGCGCGCCCGTGGTCTTGATCTCACCCCAGAACTCGGCGACGGCGAGCGGCCCGGGCCGATTGCCGAGCGCGGCGATCCGGGGGCTGGCTACCCGTCGCACCGGGTCGGGGCGTGTCGCCTGCGGCGGCACCGTCATGGTCATGGCCCCATCACCGCGGGGCGGATCGGGGAACATCACTCCACCCTCCCCTGTCGTGCGCGGGGCACCACGAGCGGCCGCCCCGTCTCGGGGTCGTCGAGCACGATGGCGTCGAGCGAGTAGGCGGTCGCGAGCACCTCGGGGGTGACGACCTCCGCGGCGGTGCCCTGTGCGATGACGGCGCCCTCGTGCATCGCGACCATGCGATCGGCGTAGCGGGCCGCGAGGTTGAGGTCGTGCAGCACGGCCACGACCGTGCGGCCGCGGCGCGTGAGGCTCGCGCAGAGCTCGAGCACGTCGATCTGATGGGCGATGTCGAGGAAGGTGGTGGGCTCGTCGAGCAGCAGGATCCCCGTCTCCTGCGCCAGGGCCATCGCGATCCAGACGCGCTGCCGCTGACCGCCGGACAGCTCGTCGACCATGCGCCCCGCGAGATCGCGCATGCCGACCTCGTCGAGCGCGTCCGCGACGATCCGCTCGTCGTCCTCGGACCACTGACGCAGCAGGCTCTGATGAGGGTACCGCCCGCGGGCGACCAGGTCGCCGACGGTGATCGCCTCCGGGGTGACGGGCGACTGCGGCAGGAGGCCGACGCGTCGGGCGAACTCCTTGCCGCGCATGTCGCCGACGGCCTTCCCGTCGAGTACGACGCGCCCCGCCTCGGGGTGCAGCATGCGCCCGAGCGTTCGCAGCAGCGTCGACTTGCCGCAGGCGTTCGGGCCGACGATCGCGGTGAACGCGCCGGTGGGCACGGTGAGGTCGAGCCGGTCGATCACGGTGCGGCCGTGGTAGCCGACCCTGATCGCCTCGGCGGCCAGTGTGGATGCGTTCATGATGGGTGGGATCCTCCGGTTCGGGCGGGTGCTCAGACGCGGCGCGCGAGCAGCCAGATGAGGTACAGGCCGCCGATGATCGAGGTGACGATGCCGATGGGCAGGCGGAGGCCGACATCGACGTGCTGCGACACGATGTCGGCGAGGGCGAGCAGGATCGCGCCCATGAGCCCGGAGAGCACGAGCAGCACGCTCCCCCGACGGGCGATCCGGATCACGATCTGCGGGGCGGCGAGGGCGACGAACGCGATCGGCCCCGCGACGGCGGTGGCCACCGCCGTGAGCAGTACGCCGACGACGAGCATGCCGAAGCGGATCCGCTCGACCGCGATCCCGAGGCCCGCCGCTGCCTCGTCGCCCATCTCGATCATGCGCAGCGCGCGGCCGAACGCGAGCACGATCGGCAGCAGGACGACGAGCGCCGCTACGATACTCCAGACGTGGGGCCAGCCGCGCCCCGTGAGGGAGCCGGCCTGCCAGACCTGCGCCGCGGAGGCCTGGGCGACGCCGGCCCGCACGAGCAGCAGGTCGGTGATCGCGGCCATGATCGCGCCGATCCCGATGCCGACGAGCACGAGGCGGATGCCGCCCGTCACGCCGTCCTTGCGCGCCAGCAGGTAGACCACGAACGCGGTCACGAGGCCGCCGGCCACCGCGGCGAGGGCGGTCTCGAGCACGCCGCCGCCGAAGAACGTGATCTGCGCGACGGCGCCGGTCGCCGCCCCCGAGGTGAAACCGATGATGTCGGGCGAGCCGAGCGCGTTGCGGGAGAGGCTCTGGAAGACGCAGCCGGCGATGCCGAGGGCGAGACCGACGAGCAGGGCACAGAGCAGGCGCGGGAGACGGCGCCCCTGCACCGTGCGGACGCTGCGCTCCTCCCCGACGCCGAACAGCGCCTGCAGCACCTCGGCGGGCTCGAGGGTGATCGAGCCGAGAATCAGGCTGACGGCGCCGATGCCGGCGAGCAGCACGATGAGCGCCGCCGCGAGGACGGCAGTCCGCACGTCGAGTCGGGCGCTGAAGGGTCCGACCCTGACGGGGATGCTGCGGACGACGGGAGGCGGAGCGGTCATGCGGCGACCTTCCTCTTACTGCGCACGAGCGCGACGAACACCGGACCCCCGATGATCGCCGCGGCGACGGCGGTGGGGATCTCGGCCGGAGCGATGACGACCCGTCCGAGCACGTCGGAGACCATGAGCGTCGCGGGCCCGACGACGATGGTCGCGGGGATCACGTAGCGGTGGTCGGACCCGACGAGCATGCGCACGGCGTGCGGTGCGACGAGGCCGATGAAGCCGATGGGCCCCGCCGCGGCGGTCGCCGACCCGGCGAGCAGCACGACCACGAGGCCTCCTCCCCCTCGCGCCAGCGGTGCCGAGACGCCGAGCGACCGGGCGCTGTCGTCGCCGAGCGCGAGGGCGTTCAGCGAGCGGGTGAGGATCAGCGCGCCGAGCGCGCCCGCGGCGATGAAGGGCAGCACCGTCGCGGTCACCCCGAGGTCGCGACCCTGCAGGGTGCCGACCGCCCAGAAGCGGAACTGGTCGTAGGCCGACTCACGGCTAAGCAGCACCGCTGTGGTGATGGCGCTGAGGAACATCGCGACCGCAGCCCCGGCGAGGGCCATACGGGCGGGCGTCGCGCCCGAACGGTGGGCCGTGCCGAGCGCGTAGACGACCACCGCGGCGACGGCGGCCCCCGCGAACGCGAAGCCGAGATATCCGACGAGGTTCGTGACACCGAACCAGACGATGCCGATCACGACGGCGAGCGAGGCCCCGGCGTTGAGGCCGAGCAGGCCGGGCTCCGCGAGCGGGTTGCGGGTGAGCGACTGCATGACGGCTCCGGCGACGGCCAGGCCCACGCCGACGACGACGCACAGCGCGGCGCGCGGGAGGCGGGAGCTCACCACGATGAGATGGTCGTCGTTCGTCGAGTCGTAGCGCAGCAGGGCGTCGATGACGCTGCTCGCCGGCACGTGGTGCGAGCCGAGCCCGAGGCTCAGCACGGTCGTGACCGCGAGCACGATGATACTCGCGGTCACGACCGTCGCGAAACGCGTTGCCGAGGTCACTGCTCTATGTCTGCGGCCCGGAGCTTACCGCTCGGAACCGAATGCGTCCACGACCGCCTCGACCATCAGGCGCGCGCTGTAGGGGTCGATGCGGAAGGAGGTGCTGCCGACGGGCACCACAGTGTCGTCGGCGACCGCCTTCGCATTCTTCAGCAGCGGATCGGTCTTGATGCCCTCGACGCCGTCGCGCTCGATGCTCACCATGAAGAGGGCGCTCATGTCGCCGATCGCGGCGGGCAGGTTCTCGGGCGTGATGCCGAGCGCGTCGGAGCGCTTCTGCGCGACGAGATCCTCAGCCGGCTCCTTGTACTCGAAGCCGAGCTCCGTCAGGATCTCGGCCTGCGAGCTGTTCTCGGTGAAGACCATCGAGGGATCGGCGCCGTTGTAGGAGAGGGCCGTGACCGGGCCGTCGACCGGGGTGATCTTCTCGGCCTCGCCTGCGACCCACTGGTCGAACTCGTCGAGCGCGGCGTCGGCGTCGGCCTCGTGGCCCGTCGCCTCGCCGAGCTGGGCCATGATCTCGCGCCAGTCGTGCGACCCGTAGTCGATCATGATCGTCGGTGCGATCTCGCTGAGCTGGTCGTAGGCCTCGAGGGTGTTATCGGCACCGATGCTCGAGGCCACGATGAGGTCCGGCTCGGCGAGCTCCACCGCCTCGAGGTCGAGCTCGAGGTCGGAGTACAGCGTCTCGACCCCGCGCTCGTCGGCCACTTCGGCCCACTGCGAGAAGAAACCCTTGTCGTCGGTCAGCGGGGTCACACCCGCCGCGGCGGTGGCGGTGAGCGGGGCATCGATCGCGAGCAGCGAGCCCGTCAGGGTCACGCTCGTCGAGACCACGTTCTCGGGCTTCTCCGGGATCTCGGTCTCACCGGCGTCGTGGGTGATGGTGCGCGGCCAGGCGCCGTCGGCGTCGCCGGCGGCGGCGTCCCCTTCTGCCGAGGAGCCGGAGGAGGCGCAGCCCGTGAGGGCGAGGAGGGCGACCCCTGCGGCCGCCGTGATGACGCGAAGCGATCTCTTCACGATGAGGTTCCTTTCATTGGTGGTTCGGGTACAGCTGAGAAGCCGGACCCGCCTCCGTTGAGGCTGGTCCGAGGCCGGTCTCGGGTTCAGGGGGCGGGGGCGAGGATCATCGCGTCGATCCCCCAGCCGAGCGGGAAGGCCCGTTCGAGGCGCCACCCGGCGCCGGCCCCGAGGCGGGCGATGGCCTCGGCCTCGCGCAGGCCGGCGCCGTTCACGGCGAGGGCGCGCACGTGCGCCTCGTGGGCGGCGGGGTCGAGCGAGTCGGCTCTCGCCCGCTCGACGACGACGAGCGACCCGGTTCGGCCGAGTAGGCCGGCGAGCATCTCGTGAGCCTCTGCGTCGGTGCGATCCCCGAGAGCGAGGGCGAGAACGGCGATGTCGACAGGGCGATCATCGTCGGCGGCACCGTGGTCGGAGATCCCGAGCAGCACACGGCGCTGCGCCGCTCCCCCGCCGAACAGCAGGTCTGCGCCGACGTCGGTCTCGCGGGCGATGCCCGCCAGCTCCGCGGCGCCCGGTCCGGTCAACAGCGCGCGACGCGCCCCGTCCCAGACCGGGTCCTCGAAGAGCCCGCGGGCGAAGAAGCGCAGCATTGCGGCCTCCTCGCACTGCTCGGCGAACAGGGCCTCGTCGGTATCGAGCACGCTCGCGAGGGACGAGCCGTGGACCCGGTCCCATGCTGCTCCGGACCCTCTCATCGCGTCCGGCAGCTCGATGAGGGCTCGGAGCACGCGCGCCTCGTGCCCGTCGAACGCCTCGCGGGTGTGCTCGTCCGCGAGGAGCGCCTCCCCCGCGGCTCCCAGACAGAGTCGGCCCGCGGTATCTTCCTCGACGATCCCGTGGTGGGCGAGCGTGGGCAGCAGGGCGGCGAGGGCCTCCTCCTGGATGCCGAGCCGCTCGGCGAGGTCGGAGGCCGGCGTGCCCGGTCGGTCGGCCACGAGGTCGATGAGGCCGCTCTCGCAGGCGGCCCTCACAACGAGCCAGGCGACCGGCGAGGGGACCTCGGGGAAGGCGACACCGAGTTCCTCGTCGTCGGCGTGCCAGTATCCGGTGATGCACACGCGGTCCTTCGGCATGCCCCGTTCACGGCCGAGGAACCTGCGCAGCGGCAGCAACGTGCGGCTCTCGCCCGCTGCCCAGACGAAGCCGTCGCCGTCCGTCGGCACAGCGGCCCGCACCGCCTTCTCGAGGGCCGCGCGGTCGGTGGGGGACGCGACGACCCAGTCGAGCGCGTCACCTTCCCGCACCGCGAGATCTTGACGCGCGAAGGGCTGCTCGATGGTGACGACGATCCGGGCAGGGACGTCGAGCGGGCGTTCGTCGAGGAAGCGGCCGATGGCGGGAAGCGCTGTCTCGTCGCCGACGAGCACGATCCAGTCGAGCCGCTCGGGCAGGACGATCGACGACTTCGGCCCGACGATCCACAGATCGTCGCCGACGCGGGCCTCACGAGCCCAGTCGGAGGCCGGGCCGTGGCTGTGCAGCACGAAATCGAGGTCGAGTTCGCCGGAGGCGGCGTCGACACGGCGGGGCGTGTAGTCTCGGGCGATGCGCGCCGGCGCAGCGGTCCACTCGATGCCCTGGGCCAACTGCGTCGGCAGCACGTCGGGCAGTTCGGCGGGGTCGGCGAAGATCGCCTTGACGTGATCGTCGAACGTCGGCGAGTGAAACGGGCCGAGCGTCAGGCCGTCGCGTTCGAACCCGCCCATCTCCGGCCCTCCGAGGGTCACCCGACGCATCCGCGGGGTCACGTCGCGCACCGCGAGCACGTCGAGCCTGCGCAGAACGAGCGGGTGCGTGACGAAGTCGCGATGGGCCATGAACATGCCTCCCCTGGCGGGGCTGTGACCCCGATCATCCGATTAAAGCAATCCTCACCTTATCTACATCAGATGATTGCGTGCAAACTCGTCTGTCGAGTGGTGCTCTGCCCATGGGAGCCGCCCGAACGCCGAAAGCCCCCGGCCAAGCGGCCGGGGGCTTTCGAGTTGGTGTCGGGCGACAGCGGTGTCGCGATCGGTTCACCGAGTCAGGATTCGAGTTCGTCTTCGAGCTCAGCACCGTCTTCGGCGAGGATGGCCTCGAGGAATGACTGTAGGTACTTCATAACAATCAGGTTACGCTTCTTGCGCTGATTTGACTAGTCCCCCTGGTGAACACGGGTCGCATATTTCGTGACGTGACGGTGAACGGCTCAGGGAAGCGGGTAGCGAACGTCGTCGTCCGAGTACCCGAAGAACTCCCGCTCGAACACCGCACGCGCGCGTCGGGAGACCGCGAACCACCGCTCTTCCAGCTCGAAGGTGCGCCCACGGGGCAGGTCGAGCACGCCCGCGATGCCCTCCAGGTCGTTGCGATCGACCGGCAGCGAATCGGAGGCACGTCCGGTCCACAGCTTCAGAGCCGAGCGCACGCGGCTCGCGAAGCGCCAGGAGTCTGCGAGATGCTCGACATCGCCCGGGTCGAGCATCTCGAGCGTGCTCGCGGCCTCGAGCGCGCGGAGGGTCGACACGGTGCGCAACTCGCCGTGCTGCGCCCCCGCCCGCATCTGCAGCAGCTGCACCAGCCACTCCACGTCGCTGATTCCCCCTGGGCCGAGCTTGAGGTGGCGTCTGCGATCGGCTCCCTGCGGCAGCCGTTCGGCCTCGACCCGCGCTTTGATCCTGCGTACCTCGCGTACCTCGTTCTCTCCGAAGCTCGCGGGATAGCGGACCTCATCGGCCATGTCGATGAAGTCGGCGCCGAGGCCCTCATCGCCGGCGACGGCCCTCGCACGCAGCAGCGCCTGCGCCTCCCACGTAACCGACCAGCGGCGGTAATACGCGCGGTAGGCGTCGAGGCTGCGCGCGAGCGGGCCGTTCTTGCCCTCGGGGCGCAGGTCGAAGTCGAGGTCGACGGGGAATCGCGGATCCGATACGAGGCGCCGGAGCTCCGAGATGAGCCGCACCGCCTCACGCGAGGCGCGATCCGGAGCCACCGTGTCGGGCGCGCGAAACACCGCGACCACATCGATATCCGAGGCGAATCCCAGCTCTCCCCCGCCGTAGCGCCCCATGCCGATGATCGCGAGCTCGATCGGGTCGCCCTCCCACTTCGCCGCCGCATCGATGCGGATGGCCGTGAGCAGCGCGTCGAGAAGCGCGGTGTGGGCTGCGTCGAGGCCCATCGCGACCTCGGCATCGTCGATGACGCCGGTGATGCGGCCCATGGCGAGGCGCAGCACCTCCCTGCGGTGAACGGTGCGCAGAGTGGTGGCCGCCGCCTCGGCGCCGGGGCGGCGGGAGGAGAGGGATCGCATCTCGGCGAACAGCTGCGCGCGGCTCATCGGGCGCAGCTGCTCGTCGCGTTCGAGCCACGCCACGGATTCGGGAAGCGATTCGAGCAGCTCGGCCGCGAACCGCGAGCAGGACAGCACTCTCGTGAGCCGTTCGGCGGCCTCGGTGCCGTCTCGCAGCAGCCGCAGGTACCACGGGGTCTCGCTGTTGGCTTCGCTGACGCGTCTGAAGGCCAGCAGGCCGTAGTCGGGATCGGTGCCCTCGGCGAACCACTGCAGCAGCACGGGCATGAGATTGCGCTGGATCCGCGCGCGTCGCGACGTGCCGCGCGTGAGGGCGGCGAGATGCCGCATCGCCCCGTCGGGGTCGCGGAAGCCGATGCTGACCAACCGGGCGCGCGCCTCGTCGCTGCCGAGCACGAGCTCCTCTTCGGGCAGCGAGGCGACGGCGCTGAGCAGCGGGGCGTAGAAGATCTTGAGGTGTAGCTCGCGCACCTCGCGCTTGGTGCGCTCCCACGTCTGCAGCAGCACCTCGCCCGTCTCGGCGAGGCCCGTTGCGCGCGCGAGCACGCGCAACCCCTCCTCATCGGTGGGCATGAGGGCCGTGCGGCGCAGCTCGCGCAGTTGCAGCCGGTGCTCGAGCACACGCAGGAACCGGTAGTCGGCAGCGAGCCGCTCGCCGTCGCTGCGCGCCACGTAGCCTCCGTCGACGAGCGCGCGCAGAGCGGGCAGCGTGCCGCGCAGATGCAGGCGATCGTCGTACTGGCCGTGAACGAGCTGCAGCAGCTGCACGCTGAACTCGATATCGCGAAGCCCGCCGGGGCCGAGTTTGAGCTGCACCTCGAGCTCCCCGTCGGCGATGTGCTCGGTCACGCGCTGCCTCATGCGCTGCACCGATCCGACGAAGTCCTCGCGCGACGACGACGCCCACACCATGTCGCGCGTTCGCTCGACGAACTCGCCCCCTAGGCGGATATCGCCCGCGAGCGGGCGCGCCTTGAGCAGGGCCTGGAACTCCCACGCCTTGGCCCAGCGCTCGTAGTAGTTGAGCATGGAGCCGAGCGTGCGCACGAGTGCGCCGTGGCGGCCTTCGGGGCGGAGGTTCGCGTCGAGCTGCCAGAGCGGGGGTTCGAGGGCGGGATCGTGGATGCCCCGCATCGTCTCGCTCGCGAGTCTCGTGCCGACGCGGATCAGCGCGTCGTCTCCGAGTACCTCGTCGTCCGTGCTGGCGACGATGAACACGACGTCGACGTCGGAGACCACATTGAGCTCCTCGGCGCCGCACTTGCCCATGGCGACCACTGCCAGACGGGCGGCCGCGATGCGCTCGTCGCTCACGGCGGGGCCCGAGCAGCCGGCGGCGAGGCTCGCGCGCGCGACGGCGAGCGATGCCTCAATCGCCGCGCCCGCGAGCGCCGAGAGCGAGGTCGCGACCCGCTCGAAGACCTCGGGCGCCCGGCCCTTCCGCCCGTGCCGGAGATCGAAGAGCATCAGTTCGGAGAGCAGCTCCCGGTAGCGCACGCGCAGTGCGTTCCACCCGGCTTCCGCGGCGAGCGGTCCGCCGTCCTCCCCGCCCTGCACGGCATCGAGCAGTTCGAAGCGGGCCTCTTCGGCCTCGATCACTCGGCCGCCTGCGTCGAGGATCTCGGCGAGTCGTTCGGGGCGCCGCGCGAAGAAGTCGCCGAGGGCCGGCGAGGCGCCGACGAGCAGGCAGAGTCTGTGGAGATGCCGCGGCTCGAGATCCCGCATCCGCTCAGGGTGGGACTCGGCGAGATGCCTCACCCGGATCAGCGCGGCGTCTGGGTCCGCTGCGCGGGCGAACGCCCGCAGCAGCGCATCGACGGGCGCGTCGAGGCTGCGGCCGAGCGCGTGCAGCTCCTCGCGCGCTTCGGAGAGGTCCTGGAACCCGGCGCGCGCCACATCGGCGAGACGCAGCACCGTCTGCTCGGCCACCGTCCGGCCTCTCTCAGATCGTGTCGAGCATCGAGCCGAGCTCGTAGGGGGTGACCTGTGCCCGGTACTCGCTGACCTCGCGCCGCTTGTCACGGATGAAGTACGCGAAGACCTGCTCTCCGAGCGTCTCTGCGACGAGCTCGGAGCGCTCCATGACCGCGAGCGCGTGGTCGAGGCTCGTCGGCAGCGGGTCGAAGCCCATCGCCCGTCGCTCGCCGTCGCTCAGCGCCCACACGTTGTTCTCGGCCTCGGGCGGCAGCTCGTACTCGTCGCGGATGCCCTTGAGGCCGGCGGCGAGCAGCACCGAGAAACCGAGGTAGGGATTCACCGCGCTGTCCATGCCGCGGTACTCGACGCGTGCGGCGCCGCCCTTGCCCGGCTTGTACATGGGAACGCGCACGAGCGCCGAGCGGTTGTTGTGGCCCCAGCTCACGAACGACGGCGCCTCGTCACCGCCCCAGAGTCGCTTGTACGAGTTGATGTACTGGTTGGTGACGGCCGTGATCTCGGGCGCGTGGCGCAGCAGGCCGGCGACGAAGCGTCGCCCCGTCTGCGAGAGCTGGTAGCGGGCGGCCGGATCGTAGAAGGCGTTGGTATCGCCCTCGAAGAGCGAGAGGTGCGTGTGCATACCGGATCCCGGATGGCCGACGAGGGGCTTCGGCATGAAGGTGGCGTGCACGCCCTGGGCGATCGCCACCTCCTTCACGACCGTGCGGAACGTCATGATGTTGTCGGCCGTCGTGAGCGCGTCCGCGTAGCGAAGGTCGATCTCGTTCTGGCCGGGGCCGGCCTCGTGGTGGCTGAACTCGACGGAGATTCCGAGCTCTTCGAGCATGGCCACGCTCTCGCGCCGGAAATCATGCGCCGTGCCCCCCGGAACATTGTCGAAGTACCCGGCGCGGTCGACCGGCACGGGCCCCTCCGGCCCGTACTGTGCGGACTTCAGCAGGTAGAACTCGATCTCGGGGTGCGTGTAGAACGTGAATCCCTGTTCCGCAGCCTGCGCGAGCGTGCGCTTCAGCACGTTACGGGGATCAGCGACCGCGGGCTCGTCGTTGGGGGTGCGGATATCGCAGAACATGCGGGCCGTCGGCGCCGACATGCTGCGCCACGGCAGCAGCTGGAAGGTCGAGGGATCCGGCACCGCGAGCAGATCGGACTCATACGCGCGAGTCAGCCCCTCGATCGCGGAGCCGTCGAAGCCGATGCCCTCGCTGAACGCGCCCTCGACCTCGGCCGGTGCGAGCGCCACGGATTTCAACGTGCCGGAGACATCGCTGAACCACAGGCGTACGAATTTCACGCCCCGCTCTTCGATGGTGCGAAGAACAAAATCGCGCTGCTTGCTCACACCGGCTCCGTTCGCTCAGTTGACGATTATTGCCAGACTAGCGCGCCCCTGTGACATTCGTGTTTCAGCGGCCGTTTCCGCGGAAGCGGCTCAGGGCGGGCGGCTGCTCCTGCGCGCCGCGCGCAGGAGCACGGCGCGCGTTCAGGAATCCTCCTGCGCCTCCTCCTCGGCCCACTCCTTCGCGCGCTCCTGCAGCTTCGCGGGCCCGTTCGCCGCCTCCTCGCGGGTCTTGAACGGCCCGATGCGGTCGATGCCGAGCGACTGGGGGCCCTCCTCGACCTGCCCGGTGCGGGTGTTGTACCAGTACGTCTCCTCGGGGTCTTCGACTCCCCAGTCGCGCTTGCTCATTGCGGCCTCCCTGTGTCGTGGGTCTCTCCCTTCATAGACTAGAGGCATGCCCTTCGACGCACACGGACATTTGATCCCGGGCTCGGTTCCCCCACAGCGAACCGTCCCCCAGCACATCGCACGGCCGCCCTACGTCGGGCTCGCGGTGCCTCCCGCCTATACGGGAGACAACACCTACTCCGAGGACGAGATCGGTCGCATCAGAGCGGCGGGACGGATCGCCTCGCGCGCGCTCGACGCCGTCGGGGAGGCGGTGCGCCCCGGCGTGACGACGGCGGAGCTCGATCGGGTGGCCCATGAGTTCGTCGTCTCTCAGGGCGCCTACCCGTCGACGCTCGGTTACCGCGGTTACCGGGCCTCCTCGTGCACCTCCGTGAACGAAGTCATCTGCCACGGGATTCCCGACGACACCGTTCTCCGCGACGGGGATCTCGTGAACGTCGACATCACGGCCTACCTCGACGGCTTCCACGGCGACACCAATCGCACGTTCCGGGTGGGGCGGGTTTCGGAGGACGTCGACCTGCTCATCGAGCGCACGCACGAGGCGATGATGCGGGGCATCAAGGCCGCGAAGCCGGGCCGCCAGGTCAACGTGATCGGCCGCGTGATCGAGACGTACGCCAAGCGCTTCGGCTACGGGGTGGTGCGCGACTTCACCGGCCACGGCGTCGGCGCCTCGTTCCACTCGGGGCTCATCATCCCGCACTACGACTCCGCTCCGGCCTACGGCGACGTGATCAAGCCGAACATGGTGTTCACGGTCGAACCCATGCTGACGCTGGGCTCGCACGAGTGGGATCAGTGGGATGACGGCTGGACCGTCACCACGCGCGACAAGAGCATCACCGCGCAGTTCGAGCACACGATCGTGGTGCGCGAGGACGGGTTCGAGCTGCTCACCGTGTCGGACTGAGGCGGCGCTGCGATGAGCGGCAGAGACATGCTCCGCGACCCCGGAAAGGCGCTGTCATGACCAGAAGAGAAGCGTCCGAGAGACGCACCGAGGCCGAGGCGCGTACCGGACGAAGGTACAACCGGCAGTTCGGCGCCGCGATGGTGCTGTACGTGCTGCTGCTCGTGCTCAGCCAGATACTCGACGCCGAGCGCGGTACGCCGCTCGCGATCGCGTTAGCGGTCCTGCCGATCCTCCCGCTGCTCTGGATCGTCGTCGCGCTGCTCGGGCATCTCCGCAGGATCGATGAGATGCAGCGGCAGCTGCTGGTGAAGAGTCTCGCCGTGGGCTTCGGGGTCGCTATGCTCGTCGCGGTCACCGTCGGCATGCTCCGGATGAGCGGCCTCGACGTGCCCATGCCGGAGTGGATCGTCTTCTCGGGCGGGATGTCCGCCTGGGGCATCGCCGCGATGGTGCTGACCCTCCGGGTCGATCGGTGAAGAACGAGGTGAGGCGCCTGCGCACGGAGCGGGGCTGGACCCAGGTGCAGTTCGCCGAGGCGCTGGGGGTCTCGCGCCAGACCGTGAACGCGCTCGAGACCGGCCGCTACGATCCCTCGCTGCCGCTCGCCTTCCGCATCGCCGCAACCTTCTCCCTCCCCATCGAGCAGATATTCACCCCCGATGCCGATGACGCACCGCCGACCGGAGGGCGACGATGACGGGACCGCTCGGCGGCACGTCACCCCTACTGGCAGGTGCCGCGGAATCGCTCCTTGGGGCTCGAGAGCAGCCTCTCCGACAGGGCCGCCTGCATGATGACCTCGCCGGAGGGGCGCACCTCGATTCCGGTCAGCGTGACTCCGGCCGGGAGGCGGTCGGCGAAGCAGATGCTCCGGGGCTCGCTCATCGCCCCCGCTAGAAAGGCGCCGACCGGCCCCTGATCCTGCACGATCACATCACTCGGGGTGACCACGATCTCACCCGCCTCGACCCCGAGACCCACTGCCCCCTCGTAGGGAATCTCGAACGCGGGGCTGTAGGGCAGGTCGAACTGCTGATCGGTGAGCACTCCCCCGCCGACGAGCTCGCCGTCGCGCATCTCTCCCCAGTCCGCGAGCCCGCGGCTCACGATCCGCACCATGCCGTCGAGCTGCTCGGGCGGTACTGCGAAGGAGGCCGTGCCGTCTCTGAGCTTGCCGAACGCCGGGAACAACGGCATCGAGCCCACCTCGAGGGTCGCCCTCGCCGTCACATCCTCGGCGAGGGGCACGCCGTCGGCGGTGACGGTGACGTCGGAGACGCGCCAGCGCAGGGCGTTCAAGAGCATCGAGCCCTCGGTGTCGACGGTGACCGCCTGCGCCTGCGGAACCCGCAGCGCGAGCCGCGCGCCGCCCTCGATCGCCGACGGGATCACCGCGCGCAGCGAGAGCTCGAGAACGCCGCCGAGCACCGCGAGTACGACGAGCACGACGGCCCAGCGCTTCAGATTCTTCATCCTGATCGACCATAGCGGAGAGGTCGGAGGGCCGCACTCGACGGCTTCGGCCCGGAGCCCCTCATCATCGCTCGCGGAGCGCTCACCCCGGCTCGGCCCGACGATAGTGCATGACGACGGCGTCGTTGCTGAGCGGGATCGACGAGATCAGCTCGAGGCGGCGGGTGCCGGGCAGGCCGTCCTGGTACAGGGTCGGGCCGTGGCCGGCGATCGCGGGGTGCACGAGGAAGCTGTACTCGTCGATCAGATCCAGACGGTCGAGCGCCGTCGCGAGCTTGCCGCTGCCGACGAGCACCCCAGCGGGTGTCCGGTCCTTGAGCTCCTGCACCGCCGTGCGCAGGTCACCGGTGAGATGATGGCTGTTGGTCCACGGGAAGTCGCTCCGCGTCGATGACACCACGTACTTCTGCTTGGTCTCGAGTGCCCGCGCCCAGTCGCGCTCCGCCGCCGGCGCCTCGACCTCGCCGCGGGCGACCGCCGGCCAGTAGCTCTCCATCATCTCGTAGGTGGTGCGGCCCCACAGCATCGCTCCGGTCTCGTCCATGAGGCGGGTGAAGTGGGCGTGCGTCTCGTCGTCGGCGATGCCCTCCTGATGATCCACGCAACCGTCCAGGGTGACGTTGATGCTGAACGTGAGAAGACCCATGCGATCCCTCCTCCGGCCTCGAGGCCCGCTGAGCCACGGCGCGCCGTCGCCCCCGCGGTATGTACTTTGACCGTAGATCGACCGAGGTCGCCCGTCAAGGAAAACCACGAGGCTGCGAGAGGTTCCCGGGATGCTGTGCGAGTATCTGACCAACGGCTCGGCTGCGAAGACGGGGAGGGCATCATGTTCACGGAGTTCCTGAGGGGCCAGGCCTTCGCGATCGCGTGGTTGGCAGTCATGGCCGCCGGTTGGTTCGGGTGGTCGCAGGAGGACCCGAAGCCACGGCTCCGCGGTTGGTTGGGAGCCGGTTCGGTGATCGGGATCCTGACCGCGATCGGCTTCGGGATCCTCGTGTGGCGCAACTGGTCGACCCCGACAGCGCTCGACGGACGCTACTGGGTGTTCGGTCTGGTCGTGCTTGCCGAGGCCGTGGTCATCGGGGGCGGCTGCATCGCGCTCGCGAGACGCGATCAGACGCGATGGTACGGGTGGTGGATCGGACTCTGCGTCGCCCTGCACTTCGCTCCGCTGGCGTGGGTCTTCGAGGACTGGTCGTACATCGCGCTCGCGATCGTGCAGGTGATCGGCCTGCTGCTGATGCTGCCCGCGCTGCGACGGGCCGAATACCAGACGAGCCGGTGGGCATGCCCGTGGATCGCTGTGACGTTCCTGGTCTACGCGCTCGCGTCGGGAGGCGTCTTCCTCATCGAGCGCGGGTACCCGTACTGAGTTCGATCTCCTCCCCTATCGGGCGAGATGGCCGAGTGGAATGCAGAGGCGGTCTCACCGTCGACACCCCGCTCCACCTGCCGCCATCGCCACCGGATTCATGCTCCCCCGCACCGTCCGTTCAGCCGCGCGAAGCGAGGGAGAGGCTGTTGCCGTCGGGGTCGACGATGGTGACGTGCTTCACCCCGTTGCCGTAGGTCTCGACCGGTTGGTGCGCCATTCCCGCGGCGCGCCACCGCAACAGGTAGGGCTCCAGGTCGCCCACGCCCAGGGTGATGAGGCCGCCGCCGCTGCGCAGCTCATCCGGGGCGATGAAGAGCCAGGTGGTCTCAGCGACCTGCCACATCGCCTCGTCACCGACCACCTCGTCGGCCGGGCGTCCGAAGAATGCCGTATACCAATCGAGCGCGGCTGAGAGATCGCGAACGGGAAGGCCGGCGAAGATCTGGGTGTCGTTGTCCGTGGGCATCAGAGTGAGTTCCTTCCGTCCGTACTCAGAATCGGTCATGAGGGGTCTTCCGATTAAGTTGAACTGCCGTGTACGATTACAGCATCTCGTGCACCTCGGTTCAATACCGGGCGGTGGCCGAGGGTGTCTACAGGAAGGGAAGCAATCATGGCAGGCACGCTGACGGTCGACCTCTTCATCTCGGTCGACGGATGGGCCGGCAGTGACGGGCTGCCCGGGTACTTCGGCTACCTCGGCCCCGACCTCGCCGAGTGGAACGCTGCCGAGAGTGCGAAACCGCAGCGTGTGATCATGGGACGGCGCACCTACGAGGCTCTCGCCTCCTTGCCCGACGCGGCCTGGGGCGACACTCGTGCCGGGGTCGACGCGCTCGAGAAGATCGTGTTCTCCTCGAGTCTCGAGAGCGTGGACTGGCCGAACACCCGCATCAGCCGCGACCTCATCCCCGAGATCACCGGCCTCAAGGCCGACGGAGACGTGCCGTTGCGAACCTGGGGCAGCATGTCCATCGCCCGCCAACTGCTCAAGGCGGGGCTGGTCGACCGGCTCCGGATCATGATGTTCCCCCTCTTCGCCGGGGATGCCGGACGCGAACCCGCTTTCTCGGGTGTCGCATCGGATGAGCTCGAGCTCGTTTCTCAGCGCGTCCTCGATGGAAGGATCCTGCTGATCGAATACCGGCCCACCGGCAACGACATCCCACGCGCTTGAGCGAGTGGGTTGATATCAGCGGGTGAGGGTCGCCAGTACGGCGTCGCGGACCAGGGCGGGTGCCTCGTCGGCGGAGATGTCGCCTCGGTGGACCGCGGCCGAAGCCCCGTGCAGGATCGCCTGGGCGAGGCTGAGCTGCCAGTCGATCGAGACGCCGTCGCGGAACTCCCCCGCCTCCCGACCGCGCTCCAGCAGCGCGCGAGCGCGGGCGAAGGGCTCGTCGTGGGCACGGCGCAGCTGCTCGGGCGACAGCGCTTGCGAGGCGGCGATCACGAGAGCCCCGTAACGATGCGTCAGTGCCCACGAGGCCTCCAGCAATCTGCCGAGCGCGTCTCGCGGATCCCCTCCGACATCCACCAGAGCGAGTTCCTGCTCGCTGTGGGCGATGGCGCGGTCGGCCACCTCGCGGAGCAGTGCCGCCCGCGACTCGAAGTGGCCGTAGAGCGTGATGCGGCCGACCCCGGCTTCTTTCGCGATCTCGTTCATGCTCGCCTCGGGGTTCATGGCGAGTAATCGTGTCGCGGCGTCGATGATCGCCTCGATGTTGCGCAGCGCATCGGCGCGCTTCGGGCGAGCAGGTCCGCCCCGTAGGGGCTCTCTCGCCGTCGCTTGGGTTCCGGGCATCGTGTGACCTCCGAGGCTGGACGTTGATGTTCACTTTATCGGAGAGCGCCCTTCCATTAACTTGAACCTGGATGTACGGTTTATGCAACCCGTACCGCGATGCTCACAGGAGTCGACATGGTAGCCGTCACCCCACCGAAGAGGGGCCACGCCGTGGCAGATGCGAACGGACAGCGGGGCGCGGCGTGGCGATGGATCTGGCCCGCCGCGCTCGGGATGCTCGTCGCAGCCGGCACCGTGTACGGGCTCACCGACGCCCGGGATGCCGCTCCTGTCATCGCGGCCTCCGGGCTGGTGTATCTCGCGGCCGGAGCCAGCGGGCACCGTGCGGCGGCGTGGATCGCGTTCGCCGCCACCTTCCTCCTGATCACTCTGGACAAATTCGCCGGCCTCGACGCCCTCCCCTGGCTGTTCGCCCTGGCCGCGGTGCTCCTGGCCGCGGGGATCGCTTGGCGCCGCGTCCGCCCCTGGTGGTCGTTCCCGCTGCAGGCTGTGGCCATGCTGATTCTCGGGGCGATCACCTTCGTCGCGCTGCAACTGAGCCCGATGGCCGGCTGCCTGTTCGTCGCAGCGGCGCTCCTCGGCCACGCGATATGGGACATCCATCACCATCGCGTCGACCGCGTCGTCGACCGCGCGCTCGCTCGGTTCTGCGCCGTGCTCGACATCCTCGTCGCCGTCTTCGTCGCGATTCTGGCGCTCAGTCGATGAGCCCGGACACTGCGGCCCCGTCCGGAGCGGAGGGGCGGGGGAATGGGCCGGCTGTACGCCGGGTTCTGTGCCGGCCGGCGAACCGGCCGGTGACGGTCATCTATCTCGGGGCACTGTTGCCAGTACCCTCTAGCGGTCTACCCGCAGACTCGGCGAGGAGCGTCGACGTCTGCTGTCTGACCTTGCTGCGGACGAGGTTTGCCTGGCCGCCCGTGTCACCACGAACGCCGGTGGTCTCTTACACCACCCTTTCACCCGGACCTTCCCGGCTGCGCCGAGAAGGCTGGTCTGCTCTCTGTTGCACTTTCTCGCGGGTCGCCCCGGGTGGGTGTTACCCACCGTCCTCCTCTGTGCAGCCCGGACGTTCCTCGGCGCGGCACCGCCGAAGCGATCCGCGACGCGACCGTCCGCCGGCCCATCCCGGAGTCCAGTCTACCGCGCCGAGATACGGATCTCGCACGAGGACCCGCGGATCGGCCTGCGAAACCCGTATCTCGGCGCAGAGAACACACAGGAAGGCCGGCAAGCTCGGCGCTCACGCGGAGCCGGCGGCGGCACCCAGGCCGCTACTCCCCCTCGACGCGCACCAGGATGGCGCCGGTGCCCGGGCAGAACACCAGCTCGTCGGGCGCGGCGGCGCGGATCTCGCTGAGCTCGGCCGGCGTGAGCGACATGTTGCTCGCCTCCGAGACGCTCCCGCGCAGGCGCGCGGCGCCGATCCCGATGCGGCCCCGCAGCTCCTCGTACAGGTCGAGCAGGTCCCGCTGCAGCTCGGCCGCGAGACCGGCCCGCTCCTCGCTGTTCGACGCGATCTCGCGGTCCAGACGCTGCTCGGCCTCCGCGATCTTCGCCCTGATGACGGCGCGGCGCTCATCCACGCCGGCGAGCACCTGCTGAGCCTCCGAGAACTCCGCCTGCGCGCGCTCCTGCACCTCCATGAGCTCGAGCTCGCGATCCTCGAGCTCGCCCTTGCGGCGGGTGAGCGTGTCGAGCTCGTTCTGCAGCGCCTGCGCTTCCTTCGACGACGTGCTGGCGGCGAGCAACTGCTCGTCGCGCTCGCGGCGCTGGCTCACCATCTGCACGTCGGCCTCGACGCGCGCGATCTCGGCGTTCTGCGCGTCGAGTTCGCGCTGCGCCGCCATGAAGCGAGCCTTGGCCTGCTCCGCCTCGTCGGTCAGGCCCTCGAGCTCGGCGCGCTCGGGCAGCGTGCTGCGCTTGCGGCGAAGCCGGGCGATCGTGTTGTCGCGGTCTTGCAGGTCGAGCAGCAGCTGCTGCTGGCGAGGGCTGGCTTTCATGGGTCCAGCCTACCGGGGCGCAGGGGCGCCGTTCACGCGGTCGGTCGTTCCGCGCCGACCGTGAAGCTCCAGGGGTCGGTGCGGATCCCGCTCACGCGGAACTCGACGCCTGGCAGCCGCTCCGAGAGCAGCTCGGCCGCCCCCTCGAGCCACAGCGACTCGCTCGCCCAGTGCGCGACGTCGACGAGGGCGGGGCCGCCGGTCGCGAGTGACTGCTCGAGCGACTCCTGCGCGGGGTGGTGCCGCAGATCCGAGGTGAGGTACACGTCGGCCGCGCGCACGGCCGGATGGTCGAGCAGGCTGTCACCGGCGCCGCCGAGCAGAGCGACTCGGGAGATCGGGCGCTCGGGATCTCCGGCGACGCGCACGCCGCTCGCCGTGCGCGGCAGGATCGCGGCCACCCGTTCCGCGAACTCGCGGAGCGCGATCGGGGTCTCGAGGTCGCCGACGCGACCGATGCCGAACACCTCTCCGGGTCTCGGCCCCTCGGCGGGCGCGATCGCCTCGGCCGAGCGGAGGCCCAGGCGCTCCGCGATCACCGCCGACACCCCTCCCTCGGGCTGGTCGGCGTTCGTGTGCGCGGCGAGCAGCGCGCAGCCGCCGCGGATCAGCTTCGCGAGCAGCGCGCCCTTCGAGGTGTCCTCCGCGACGGTGTGGATGCCGCGCAGCAGCAGCGGGTGGTGGGTGAGCAGTGCGTCGGCGCCCCACTCGAGGGCCTCGTCGACCGTCACGGCCACCGCGTCGACGGCGAGCAGCACGCGGCGCAGGGGCGCATCGCTCGCGCCGGAGACGAGTCCGACGCGGTCCCACCCCTCCGCGGTCGCGGCGGGCCAGAGTTCTTCCGCGACCCGCTGCAGGTCGGCGAGGGTCTGAGAGGGGGCGGGTGACACGGGCTACCTCCGGAGCAGTTTGCGGGCGAACACGTTGCCGAGCAGCTGCACGAGCTGCACGATGACGATGATGACGAGCACGGCCGACCAGGTGATCCACGGGTTGAACTGCCGGTAGCCGTACTGCAGCGCGAGGTTTCCGAGGCCGCCGCTGCCGATGACACCGGCCATCGCGGTCATGTCCACCACCGCGATGAAGGCGAAGGTGTAGCCGAGCACGAGGGGGCCGAGCCCCTCGGGGATCAGCACCGTGAGGATCGTGCGGAGAGGGCCGGCCCCCATGGCGCGCGAGGCCTCGATGACCCCCGGCGGCACGGTGAGCAGGTTCTGCTCGACGAGCCGCGCGATCCCGAACGTCGCGGCGAACGAGAGCACGAAGATGAGGAATCGGTCGCCGATGCCGGTGCCGACGATCAGGCGCCCGAGCGGCTGGATCGCAGCGAGCAGGATCACGAACGGGATCGGGCGGAAGAAGTTCACGAGGAAGTTCAGCACCCAGAACACCGGTCGGTTGGCCAGGATCCCCCCGGAGCGCGTGACCGTCAGCGCCGTTCCGATGACGAGGCCGAGGATGCCGCCGACGGCCATCGCGACCACCACGTACTGCAGGGTCTCCAGGGTCGCTTCGAGGAAGCTCCCGTTCTCGAAGAGCTTGAAGAGGTCGTCGATCTTGCCGTTCTCGGCGAGGATGTTGGATGCGCGCATCAGGCCAGCACCTCCAGGTCGGTCTCCTGCGCGAGCGCCGCGATCGCGTGCTCGACGCGCAGATCGTCTCCGATGAGTTCGAGCGTGAGCTTGCCGAAGCTCCGGCCGCCCACGTCGGTGATGCCGCCGTGCACGATGCTCACGCCGACGCCGCGCTCGGCGAGGGTGCGGAACACGACGGGCTGATCCACGTCGCCGTCGCGGAACGTCAGGGTCACGAGCCTGCCGCGGTGGCGCTCGCGCAGCTGCTCGAGGTGCTCGGCCTCGGGCTCCGTCGGCAGCGCGGTCGAGACGAAGCGCCTCGTGGTCGCGCTCTGCGGATTCGAGAACACCTCGAACACGTCGCCCTGCTCGACGGCCCTGCCGCCGTCCATCACCGTGACGCGATCCGCGATCTCGCGCACGACCTCCATCTCGTGCGTGATGAGGATGATCGTGATCCCGAACTCCTCGTTGACGCGCTTCAGCAGCGCGAGCACCTCCTGGGAGGTCTGCGGATCGAGGGCGCTCGTCGCCTCGTCGGCGAGCAGCACGCCGGGGTTCGTGGCGAGCGCGCGGGCGATGCCGACGCGCTGCTTCTGCCCACCCGAGAGCTGGTCGGTGTAGGCGTCGGCCTTGTCGCCGAGGCCGACGAAGTCGAGCAGTTCCGCGGCGCGGCGCTTGCGTTCGGCCGGAGACACCCCCGCGACCACGAGCGGGTACTCGATGTTCTTCGAGACCCGCTTGGAGTGGAAGAGGTTGAACTGCTGGAAGATCATGCCGATGCCGCCGCGCACCGCCCGCAGCTTCGACTCGGGCAGGCTCGTGATCTCGTCGTCACCCACGAGGATGCGGCCCGAGCTCGCCTGCTCGAGACCGTTCACCAGCCGCAGCAGCGTGCTCTTGCCCGCCCCCGAGTAGCCGATGATGGCGTGGATCTCGCCGGAGGCGACATCGATCGAGACGTCGTCGACCGCGACCACCGGGGCGGCGGCCTTGCCGCGGCCCGGATATCGCTTCGAGACGCCGATCATCTGGACGCGCGTCATACGCGGTCTCCCTCCTGCTTGCTGCCTTCTGCCCGGTGCCGCGCTCCGGGCGCCGGGCAGATGCGGATCGGGGCGCCCGGAAAACCGAACGCCCCGATCCTATGCGCTGCCGGCCCCGCTCGCGCGGGTCGACGGCTACTTGTTCTCGCGGACCTGCTCTTCGGCGTCGGTCAGGATCTCCTGCAGTTCCGACACCGGGGTGTTCAGCATGATCGCGCTGTCGCCCGAGTTCTCGAAGACGCCGGCCTGCACCTCCTCATCGGTCTGGTAGATCTCGACGAGCTTCTTGTAGGTCTCGTTGTCCTTGTCCTCCGCCTTCGCCGCGAAGATGTTGATGAAGTACTTCGCGCCCTCGTCCTCGGGATCGTCCTGGTACAGGGCCTCGTCGAACTTCAGACCGGCGTCGGTGACGAAGTCGTTGTTGACCACGGCCGCATCGACGTCGGAGAGCGACGTCGCGGTGAAGGAGGCGTCCATCTCGGTGACCTCGACCTTGGAGGCGTCGGCGTCGATGTCGTCGGGGGTCGAGAACAGGCTGCCGCCGTCGGTGAGCTCGATGAGCCCGGCGGCCTGCAGTACGTTGAGCGCGCGGGCGCGGTTGCTGGGATCGGAGGGGATCGCGACGGTGCCGCCCTCGGGGATGTCCTCGAGCTTGTCGTGCTTGGTCGAGAACACGCCGAGCGGGTAGATCGCGGTCGAGCCGATGGCGACGAGGTCGTCGTCGTTCGAGACGTTGTAATCGGCCAGGTACTGGATGTGCTGGAACTGGTTGAGGTCGAGCTCGCCCTCGCTGAGCGCCGGGTTCGGCTGGTTGTAGTCGGTGAAATCTTGGAGCTCGACCTTGATCCCCTCGGCCGCCGCGGCCTCGGTGAAGGTCTCCCAGTAGGGGTCGCTGGCGCCGACGACGCCGATGCGGACGGTCTCCGACGCCGCGTCGGAGTTCTCCCCCGAATCGTCGGAGGCCGAGCAGCCCGCGAGCGCAGCGGTGGCCGCGAGCGCGAGGGCGGTGATCGAGGCGGCGAGGACGCCGCGCTTCCTGAAGGTCATGATGCTCCTCATGATCGATGTGCGAGTCGAGATGATGCCGCTCGGGGCGCGGCAGGTACGGGTTCAAGGGTGCGGGATCGCGCGCCCGAGCGGAAATCAGGGTGTCACACGGCGTCATTCAGGCGCCGTCATGGGATACTTGACGTGACGAACAAGCGTCCCCGGCGGGCAGGCCGAATTCTCTTCATGACAGTGTTGAAAGGAACCCTCCGTTCACATGATTCAGCGTGCTGATGCTCACCTCGAAGCTTGGAAGGCGAAGCAGGAACTCGCAGAGCGGATGATCCCGCTGATCGGCCAGCTCTACCGCGACCACGACGTGGTCATGTCCGTTCACGGACGAAGCCTGGTGGGCCGCTCCCCGATCGACATCATCCGTGCTCACTACTACGCCCACAAGATCGACGATGTCGAGCTGCCCCTGACCGAGACCTCGGCCATCGTCGAGGCGCTCGCGAAGATCCAGCCCGGCCCCGTCTCGGTCGACCTCGCGCTGCTCGCGAACGGATTCCGCGCCTCGGGCGGCGACGACCTCGAGGCCTACCTCCGCGAGGAGCTCGCGCCGGCGATCGGCGCCCCGCGCGGCGAGGGCACCGACGTGGTGCTCTACGGCTTCGGGCGCATCGGGCGCCTGCTCGCCCGCATCATCATCGACCACTCGGGCAGCGGCAACGGCCTCAACCTCCGGGCCATCGTGGTGCGCAAGGGCTCCGAGAACGACCTCGTGAAGCGTGCCAGCCTGCTGCGGCGCGACTCGGTGCACGGTCCGTTCAAGGGCACGATCAAGGTGCTCGAGGACGAGAACGCGATCCTCGCGAACGGCGTGCGCATCCAGGTCATCTACGCGAACGACCCCGCCAGCGTCGACTACACCGAGTACGGGATCGAGAACGCGATCCTCGTCGACAACACCGGCCGGTGGCGCGACGCCGAGGGCCTCGGCCAGCACCTGCAGAACAAGGGCATCGCCCGCGTGCTGCTGACCGCGCCGGGCAAGGGCGACATGCTGAACGTGGTCTACGGGGTCAACAACGACAAGATCACCCCTGAGCACACCATCCTCAGCGCGGCGTCGTGCACCACGAACGCGATCACGCCGGTGCTCAAGGTCGTGAACGACCGCTTCGGCGTGAAGCGCGGGCACGTCGAGACGGTGCACTCGTACACCAACGACCAGAACCTCATCGACAACTTCCACAAGGGCGACCGCCGCGGCCGCTCCGCCGCCCTCAACATGGTGCTCACCGAGACCGGTGCGGCGAAGGCGGTCTCGAAGGCGCTCCCCGAGTTCGAGGGCAAGCTCACCGGCAACGCGATCCGCGTTCCCACCCCCGACGTGTCGATGGCCGTGCTCAACCTCCAGCTCGAGCAGGAGACCACGCGCGAGGAGATCAACGCCTTCCTCGAGGAGGTCTCCCTCACCGGCGCGCTGCGCACCCAGATCGACTTCGTCGAGTCGCCCGAGGTCGTCTCGAACGATTTCGTCGGCTCGAACCGGGCAGGCATCGTCGACGGGCTCGCGACGATCGTGACGGGCGACAGCGCCGTGCTGTACGTCTGGTACGACAACGAATACGGGTACAGCTGCCAGGTGGTGCGCATCATCGAGCAGCTGGCGGGCAACCATCCCGCGCACCTTCCGGCGCGCGAGGCCTGATACCGGGCCCGCAGCGGAACCCGAGAGAAAGGAACGAAGATGTCAGCGAAGTATCTCATCGGAGTAGACGGATCCGAGCAGAGCCGGGCCGCGCTCGCCTGGGGCCTCGACCGAGCGACCGAGCGCGGAGCCGAGGTGGAGCTGCTGCACGTCGCCGACGACTCCTTCCTCTCCGAGAGCGTCGCGTTCCTCTCGGAGGCCCAGCAGGCGTCCGAGCAGATGCTGCAGGCCGAGATGGAGTACGCCCGCAGCCTCGGGTTCCAGGGCAAGATCTCGGGCACCGCGGTGGTCGGTCACCCGATCGCGGAGGTCGAGGAGGCGTCGAAGCGCGCCGACCTGCTGATCCTCGGCGCCCACAACGGCAGCCGGTTCGCCGGTTCGTTCTTCGGCACGCGCGCGGTCAAGGTCGCCGCGACGGCTCACTGCCCGGTGGCCGTGATCCCCACCACCGCATCGGCGGAGCCGAAGCGCGGCGTCGTCGTCGGCGTCGACGGGTCGGAGGCCTCGAAGCGGGCGATCGCGGTCGCCGCCGAGGCGGCGTCGTTCAGGGGTTCGCCCCTCATCGCGGTGTACGCGTGGATGCCGCCGCTCACGCCGGGCCTCGAGTACCTGTGGAGCGAGGAGCTGGTCGAGTCCCAGCGCTCGGCTGCCGAGGAGGCCATCGCGATCGGTACCGCCGGTCTGGCCGACCGCTACCCCGATCTCGAGATCCGTCGCGAGATCGTGCAGTCGCCTCCGGTCGCGGCGCTCGTGCAGGCCGCCGAGGGCGCGGAGATGCTCGTCGTCGGCAGCCGCGGCCGCGGCGGCATCTCGCGGCTGCTGCTCGGCTCGGTGAGCCACGGCGTGCTGCAGGCGCTGCCCTGCCCCGTCGTCGTGACCCGCGGCTGAGAACGGGAGAGATCATGTCGGAAGCACGGATCGACCGGGTGGTGACCCGCGGCCTCGTCGGCGCGGGTCGCCCCGGGTACCCCGCGGAGGGGGTCGAGCTCGAGAACAACATCTGGATCGTCGGCGACGATGAGCAGGCGCTGGTGATCGACGCCTCGCACGACGCCGAGGCGATCGTGAGCGGGGTGGGCGATCGTGAGGCCCTGGGCATCCTGCTTACCCACGGGCACGAGGATCACGTGAACGCCGCGGTGGAGGCTGCGCGGATGCTCGACACCCACGTGTACCTGCACCCCGCGGACCTCTTCCTCTGGCGCGACACCCACGGCGAGACGCTCCCCGACTTCGAGCTCGCCGATGGGGCCGACTTCGTCGTGGCGGGCGTCGAGATCGCCGTCGCGCACACGCCGGGCCACACTCCCGGATCGGTCTGCTTCATCGCGCCGGCGCTCGGCACGGTCTTCTCCGGGGACACCCTGTTCCAGGGCGGCCCCGGGGCGACCCGGTGGGACTACTCGAGCTTCGAGCAGATCGTCGAGTCGATCCGCACGCGACTCTTCACCCTGCCGGAGGAGACGGTCGCGCGCCCCGGGCACGGCGAGCGCACGACGGTGGCGGCGGAGATGCCGGATCTCGACGCCTGGCTCGCACGCGGCTGGTGAGCGTTCCCTCCCTCTCCCCGCTCCGCCGCGCGGTCGCGCTCTTCGCGCTCGCGTTCGGCGGATTCGGCATCGGCGTGACCGAGTTCGCCACGATGGGATTGCTGCCCGACATCGCGAGCGACCTGATCCCGGGCTTCGATCAGGAGCCCGACCGGATGATCGCGCAGGCCGGCATGCTGATCACGGCCTACGCGCTCGGCGTGGTGGTCGGCGCGCCCACCTTCGCCGTGCTGGCGGCGCGCGTGTCGCAGACGCGGCTCGTGTTCTGGCTGCTGGGCCTCTTCATCGTCGGCACCGTGGCGTCCGCCTGCATGCCCAGCTTCGGTTCGCTGGCGCTCTTCCGGTTCATCGCGGCGCTGCCGCACGGTGCGTACTTCGGCGTGGCATCGCTGCTCGCCGCACGCATCATGGGGCCGGGCAATCAGGGGCGCGGGATCGCGCTCGCCCTCTCAGGCCTCACCATCGCCAACGTGGTGGGCGTGCCGCTCGCGACCTGGATGGGCCAGCTGTTCGGATGGCGCGCCGCCTACGCGCTCGTCGCGCTGATCTTCGCGACGACCCTGCTGCTCTCGTTCGCCGCGCTGCCGCGCTACCCGGGCAATCCGGAGCGCAGCCCGATGCGCGAGCTCTCGGCGCTGCGCAACCCCCGCATCTGGGTGATGATCGCGGTCGGGTCGGTGGGCTTCGGCGGGTTCTTCGCGGTCTACTCCTACATCGCCGAGGTCACGACGCGCGAGACGGGCTTCGCCCCGACCACTGTGCCGTGGGTGCTCGCCTGCCTGGGCATCGGCATGACGATCGGCAACGTGCTGGGCGGGTGGGCCACCGACCGCAGCCCCCGCCGCACGGTCACCTGGGGCTTCGGCGCTTTCATCGCCACGCTCGTGCTCTACACGCAGTTCGCGTGGCATCCGGTCGGGCTCTTCGTCTGCGTGTTCATGCTCGGCGTCACCTCGTCGCTGCTGATCCCGTCGATCCAGTCCCGCCTGGTCCGCATCTCGGACGAGGCGGCGCTGCTCGGCGCCGCGATCAACCACGCCGCGTTCAACATCGGCAACAGCCTCGGCGCCTGGCTGGGCGGCGTGGTGATCGCGGCCGGCCTCGGCTACCTGGCGCCCGGCTGGGTCGGCGTGGTGCTGGCCGCGCTCGGCCTGAGCCTCGTGCTGCTCAGCAACGCGGTGGAGCGTCGCGACAAGGCCAAGGGTCTCAACACGGTCGGTATCGCGGTCGTGGAGTAGCGCGGGCGGGCCGCTACTCCACGGGAGCGAGCGTGCGGAATGCGCGGTCGAGGTACACCATCGGATCCGCCGGCTCGCCGAACACGGCGTCGAGCACCTCGGCGACCACCACGACCGAGGCCCCGACGCCGAGGGAGTGCAGGGTGCGGCAGCGCAGCGCGACGCGCGTGTTCGGCAGATGCGGCTCGCCGGTGGGCAGCGTCGTCCAGCTCTGCTCGGGCGTGAATCGCTCGGAGCCCGAGACCGCGAAGGCGGCGCCGATCGCCGCGTGCCGCGCATCGAGCAGGTGTACGAGATACGTGTCAGCTGCGAGGATGCCGCCGGCGCTGCCCGTCGCGCGGGTGACCGAGAATGAGAGCGCTGCGGGATCGATCCCGACCGATGCGACGCTCGATGCCGTGAGACCGACGGGGCCCTCGGGAGTCTGCGCCGTGATGAGTGCGACGCCCGCGGGGTGCTCGCGGAAGGCGCTCTTGAGCGCTGCGGCCCCGATGTGCTCGGCCTGCGGATCGATGGTCATTCCGGTGGTCCTCCCTCGTCTCGGCGGCCGCGGGCGCGACCGCATGCTCGGACGGAGTCCTCAACACGGGGCGATCCCGAATCATTCCGCGAGTCGACCCCCTCGTGCCTCGACGGCCGCGAGGCCCCCGTCATGAGGGGGGCGGGCGTAGGCTGGACGCATGGACCTCCGCGACGTACCCCTGACCACGATCGACGGCGAGCCCACCTCGCTCGCGGAGTACGCGGATCGCGCGGTGCTCGTCGTGAACGTCGCGTCGCGCTGCGGACTGACACCCCAGTACGCCAAGCTCGAGGAGCTGCAGCGGCGGTACGCGGATCGAGGCTTCACGGTCCTCGGCTTCCCGTGCAACCAGTTCCTGAATCAGGAGCCCGGCACGGCCGACGAGATCAAGACCTTCTGCTCGACGAGCTACGGGGTGACCTTCCCGCTCATGGAGAAGGTCCGGGTGAACGGGCGGAACAAGCATCCGCTCTACGCGTTGCTGCACGAGGTGCCCGATGACGACGGGAAGCGCGGGCGGGTCAAGTGGAACTTCGAGAAGTTCCTGGTCGCCCCCGACGGGTCGGTGCGGCGGTTCCGGCCGCAGGTCGAGCCGGACGACCCCGGGATCATCGCGGCGATCGAGGCTGCGCTGCCCCGCTCGGCGTGATGCGCTGAGGCTTCCCGCCGAGCGGCTGGTTTCGCATGAGCATCTCGGGCCCGCCGTGCGAAACCCGCCTCTCGGGGGTCAGAGCTCTGTCGTGATGCCGACAGGCGGCTGGTCGGGCCGCTCTTGGATATCGACTCTTCTGGCGCCGCAGGCGCTGCAGCGCACATACAGCACGTACCCCGTCGATGTGGCGTGTCGAGACTCTATCCGCCAGCCGTGCTCGTGAGGCCGGGATGCTGGTGCGATTCGTCGTTCTGGATGGCTCGTCGTGTTGAACATGCTCCCACTGTGATGTAATGCCCTTATGCATCTCAACCCTTACGGCGAGTACGCCGTGCTCCTGGCCGCATCGCTCGCCAACGACTGGCCCGATGACCGCGAGGGCATCGTGGCTCGAGCGCGCGAGGTGGGCATGACCGTGGAGTTCCCCGAGGAGCCCGGCGACCATCGGCGCGTGCGCCGGGTCATCGACGACTGGCTGACCGTCGTCGACGCCCCGGATCCCCGCAGCCGCGCCCGCATCCTCAACGACCACATGGCGCGGGCAGCCGCCTACCCGCGTCTCACCGACCACCACGACGAGGGGTGGCACCTCCACTACCGCGACGACGACGCGACCTCGCTCCCCCGAGTGCTCTTCGCGGTCATCAGCGTGGGCACCGCCCTGCACCTGACGACCCGCGGCATGCACCGACTCGCGCGCTGCGCTGCGGGCGAGGATCCCGGGGACCCCTGCGAGGCAGTGGTCGTCGATGTGACCCGCAACGGGCGGCAGCGCTACTGCTCGGTGCGCTGC
The DNA here is from genome assembly GCF_019884725.1 of Leucobacter tenebrionis. Lineage (NCBI taxonomy): Bacteria > Bacillati > Actinomycetota > Actinomycetes > Micrococcales > Microbacteriaceae > Leucobacter > Leucobacter tenebrionis. Next base: position 290,581 of record NZ_CP082322.1, read on the forward strand.
GCGAATCGCGCCGCGGTGCGGCGGCACAGAGCGCGTGCCGTCGACGGTCGAGGCTCCTGAGCGCAGGCGAGGAGATCGGAACGAAACGGTGCGCCCGGAGGGACTCGAACCCCCGACCCTCTCGGTGTAAACGAGATGCTCTAACCAACTGAGCTACAGGCGCGCGCCCGCGAGGCGGACCTCCCAAGCATAGGGGAAGCCGCCGCGCGGTCGCGAATCGACACCGTCAACGGTGTCGCGAATCCGCTCGGATCAGGCGATCGCCTCGAGCGCCTCGCGGTAGGCCGCGAAGTCGCGCGCCTCGCCCGGAGCGGTCTCGAAGGAGGCGAGCACGCGACGATCCTCGCCGATCAGGAGCGTGGCGCGGGTCGCGATACCGGCCTCCTCGACGAAGACGCCGTACTGCTTCGCCACCTCGCCGTGCGGCCAGAAGTCGGAGAGGATCGAGAACTCGTAGCCCTCCTGATCCGCCCACGCCTTCAGGGCGTAGACCGAGTCGATCGAGATGCCGAGCAGGCGCACCTTGTTATCGGCGAAGATCGACAGGTTGTCGCGCAGCTCGCAGAGCTCGCCGGTGCAGATGCCGGAGAACGCGAACGGGAAGAAGACGAGCGCGACCGGCCCCTCCGCGACCAGTTCCGACAGCGTCAGCTCCTCGCCGTGCTGATCCGAGAGCGTGAAATCGGGCGCCTGTGCGCCGACCTCGAGCACCATGGTGCCTCCTTACCGGCGCACTGGGCGCCATCGTTGTGCGGTCGATCCCACACTATCGACTCCCGTTCCGCCCGCGAATGCTCCCCGCCTAGTAATCGACCGCGAATCTTGTGCGACTAGGCCACCTTCGACAAGGGAAATGCGCGTTTCTTCGTGGAACTTCGATAGTCTGGGGTGACCCCGCGGACCGGCGGGAGTGACCGAGCATGCCGTGAGCGACTGCACCAACCCGCTTCGCCCCGCGGTACGCCGAGTGGTGATTGGAGCACAACCTTGGCTGTGAACACGCAGGATCCCTACGCGCCCGATCGTGACGATATGGATCCTCAGGAGACCGCCGAGTGGCGCGAGTCGCTCGACGCCGTGGTCGAGGAGCGGGGCGCCGGTCGCGGCCGCGAGATCATGACGAGCCTGCTCGACCGCTCGCGACAGCTGCATCTCAACGTTCCCCAGGTGCCGACCACCGACTACGTCAACACCATCGCCTCCGCGGACGAGCCCGACTTCCCCGGCAATGAGGAGCTCGAGCGCCGGTACCGCTCCTGGATCCGCTGGAACGCGGCGATGACCGTGCATCGCGCGCAACGCCCCGGCATCGGCGTCGGCGGCCACATCTCGACGTACGCGTCGGCGGCCTCGCTGTACGAGGTCGGCTTCAACCACTTCTTCCGCGGCCAGGATCACCCGGGCGGCGGCGATCAGATCTTCGTGCAGGGCCACGCCTCCCCCGGCATGTACGCCCGCGCATTCCTCGAGGGGCGCCTGAGCGCCGATCAGCTCGACGGCTTCCGCCAGGAGAAGTCGCACCTCGCCGGCGGCCTCCCGAGCTACCCGCACCCGCGCCTCCTCCCCGACTTCTGGCAGTTCCCCACCGTGTCGATGGGTCTCGGCCCGATCAACGCCATCTACCAGGCGCAGTTCAACAAGTACCTCACCAACCGCGGCATCAAGGACTGCTCCGACCAGCACGTCTGGGCGTTCCTCGGCGACGGCGAGATGGACGAGGTCGAGAGCCGCGGCCAGCTGCAGGTCGCCGCGAACGAGGGGCTCGACAACCTGACCTTCGTGATCAACTGCAACCTGCAGCGCCTGGACGGCCCCGTGCGGGGCAACGGCAAGATCATCCAGGAGCTCGAAAGCTACTTCCGCGGCGCCGGCTGGAACGTGATCAAGGTGATCTGGGGCCGCGAGTGGGACGACCTGCTGGAGCGGGACACCGACGGCGCGCTGCTCAACGTGATGAACACGACGCCCGACGGCGACTTCCAGACCTACAAGGCCGAGAACGGCGGCTTCGTGCGCGACCACTTCTTCGGCAAGGACGAGCGCGCGCTGAAGCTCGTCGAGGGCTACACCGATGACCAGATCTGGGGTCTCCGCCGCGGCGGTCACGACTACCGCAAGGTCTTCGCCGCGTACAAGGCCGCGACCGAGCACAACGGCCGCCCGACCGTGATCCTCGCGAAGACGATCAAGGGCTACGGCCTCGGCCCCCACTTCGAGGGCCGCAACGCGACCCACCAGATGAAGAAGATGACGCTCGAAGACCTCAAGCTCTTCCGCGACACCATGCACATCCCCATCTCCGACGCGCAGCTCGAGGCCGACCCCTACCTCCCGCCCTACTACCACCCGGGCGAGAAGGACGAGGCGATCGAGTACATCCACGAGCGCCGCCGCGCGCTCGGCGGCTACCTCCCCGCGCGTCGCACCAAGCACGTGCCGGTCACGCTGCCCGAGCCCAAGAGCTACGCGGTCGCGTCGAAGGGATCCGGCACGCAGGAGGCGGCGACCACGATGGTCTTCGTGCGCATGCTCAGGGACCTCATGCGCGACAAGGGCTTCGGCGCGCGCTTCGTGCCGATCATTCCCGACGAGGCCCGCACCTTCGGCATGGACTCCTACTTCCCGACCTCGAAGATCTACAACCCGCACGGCCAGAACTACGTATCGGTCGACCGCGAGTTGCTGCTGGCCTACAAGGAGAGCCCGCAGGGCGTTCTGCTGCACGTCGGCATCAACGAGGCCGGCGCGACGGCCGCCTTCACCGCGGTCGGCACGTCGTACTCGACGCAGGGCGAGCCGATGATCCCGGTCTACATCTTCTACTCGATGTTCGGCTTCCAGCGCACGGGCGACGCCTTCTGGGCGGCCGGCGACCAGATGGCGCGCGGCTTCGTGATCGGCGCCACCGCGGGCCGCACCACGCTCACGGGCGAGGGCCTGCAGCACGCCGACGGGCACTCGCTCGCCCTGGCCTCGACGAACCCCGCGGTCGTCGCCTACGACCCGGCCTACGGCTACGAGATCGGCCACATCGTGCGCTCCGGCATCGAGCGCATGTACGGCGGCGAGCACCCCGATCCGAACGTCATGTACTACCTCACGGTCTACAACGAGCCGATCGTGCACCCCGCGGAGCCCGAGAACGTCGATGTCGAGGGCATCGTGCGCGGTATCCACCGGGTGAGCGAGGCTCCGGATCGCGGCAACCGCGCTCAGATCCTCGCGTCCGGCGTGGCCGTGCCCTGGGCGATCGAGGCGCAGGAGCTGCTCGCGCAGGACTGGGACGTCGCGGCCGACGTGTGGAGCGTGACCAGCTGGAACGAGCTGCAGCGCGACGGCGCCGCCGCCGAGCAGCACAACTTCCGCAATCTCGGCGGCGAGACCCGCGTGCCCTACCTGCAGCAGAAGCTCGAGGGCGCGGAGGGCCCGGTCGTGGCCGTCAGCGACTGGTCGACCCAGGTGCCCGAGCAGATCCGCCCCTACGTTCCGGGCGACTACTCCGTGCTCGGCGCCGACGGCTTCGGGTTCTCCGACACCCGCGCCGCGGCCCGCCGCTACTTCGGCATCGACCGCGAGTCCGTCGTCGTGAAGGTGCTGCAGCGCCTCGCCGCGCAGGGCCGCATCGACGCCGACGTGCCGCGTCGTGCAGCCGAGCAGTACCGGCTGAACGACGTGAACGCCGGCACGACCGGCGGCGCGGGCGGCGAGGCCTGATCGAGCGATCGCGCATGGATCGCACGAAAGAGCAGGAGCTCGCCTGGTTGCGAACGATCACCGGCGAGCTTTCCACGCGCACCATCACCCGACTCGACGAGACGCTGCCGTGGTACGGCAAGATGCCGCCCAGTCGGCGCTCGTCGGTCGGGCTGGTCGCGCAGACCGGGATCAGCTCCTTCATCCAGTGGTACGAGGATCCGAGTTCGACCCCGTGGATCGCCTCCGACGTGTTCGGTGCGGCACCGCGCGAGCTGCTGCGCTCGATCAGCCTGCAGGAGACCCTGCAGCTGATCCGCGTCGTGGTGTCGGTCGTCGAGGAGCGAGTCGCGCCGCGGAGCGAAGCGCTTCGCGAGGCGGTGCTGCACTACTCGCGCGACGTGGCCTTCGCGGCCGCCGACGTGTATGCGCGGGCCGCGGAGGCGCGCGGACTGTGGGACGCGCGGCTCGAGGCGCTGGTGGTCGACTCGATCCTCACCGGTGAGAGCGATGATGAACTGCCGAGCCGGATCGCGGCGCTCGGCTGGCACGGCGACGGCGAGGCCGCGGTGCTCGTGGGCACGGCTGAACGCGTCGTCGACGTGGATCAGCTGCGCCGCTCGGCGAGACACGCGGGTGCCGACGCTCTGATCGGTCTGCAGGGCTCGCGCCTCGTGCTGGTGCTCGGGCGCCTCGACGCTCAGCAGCACGGTGTCGCCCCGATCGATCCCCCGCTCAGCTTCCTCGAGATCGCCGGGCGCCTCGCCGACGGCTTCTCGGACGGTCCGCTGGTGCTCGGCCCGACGGTCGACAACCTCGTCGACGCCTCGCGGAGCGCCCGCGCGGCGCTCGCCGGCGTCGCCGTCGCACGGTCGTGGCGCAACGCGCCTCGCCCGGTCGCGGCCGACGACCTGCTCCCGGAGCGCGCCCTCGCGGGCGACGGACTCGCTCGCCGCACCCTCATCGAGCAGATCTACGAACCGCTCGCGGCCCACTCGGGCGAGCTGCTCGAGACGCTGTGGTGCTACCTCGACAACGGTCGCTCGCTCGAAGCGACGGCGCGAGAGCTGTTCGTGCACCCGAACACGGTGCGCTACCGGCTCAAGAAGGTGTCCGAGGTGATCGGCTGGAATGCGACCGGGGCCCGGGAGGCCCTGATCCTGCAGTCCGCCCTCATCGCCGGCTCGATCGCGCAGAGCGGACGCCGCCCGGGTGCGGCGTCGTCGTCAAGATGACAGCTGTTTGAGGCCGGCTCGCCGGTCGGTTAGGCTGGCCTCGTCTGCGAGAGCGGGGACGGGGTTCGCCCCGTCGCAGGCGCATCGGACACATCGAAGGCAGGGGGGGCTACCGGAGTACGAGATCGCATGCCCACAGCTGCACCCGCTGCAACACTTCAGAACCGCCTCACCGGCGAAGCCCGTTCCTCGACGAAGCGCACGTTTCGCCGCGACATCCAGGGACTGCGCACGATCGCGGTGCTGGCGGTTCTCATATATCACCTGGCTCCGACGGCGCTCCCCGGCGGGTTCGTCGGCGTCGACATCTTCTTCGTGATCTCCGGCTTTCTGATCACCGGGCTCCTGCTCCGCGAGATCGAATCCACCGGGACGATCTCCCTGCGGAGCTTCTACGCCCGCCGTGCAAAGCGCCTCTTCCCCGCCGCCGCGCTCGTGCTCGCCGCGACCGTCGGCCTCACCCTGCTCTTCCTGCCCGAGCCGCGCTGGGGGTCCATCGGGTGGGACGTGATCGCGTCGGCCTTCTTCGTCGAGAACTGGCGGCTCGCGGCGGTGTCGGTCGACTATCTCAGCCAGGATGCGGCGCCGAGCCCGCTCCAGCACTTCTGGTCCCTCGGCGTCGAGGAGCAGTTCTACTTCGTGTGGCCGTTCCTCCTGATCGCCATCGGCTTCTTCTTCACGCGCGGTCGCCACCGCGGCTCGGGTATCTCCAGTCGGAGATTCAGGCCGACCGTCATCTGCGTGCTATCGACGGTCACGGCGGTGTCATTCGCCCTCTCGATCGTGATGACCGCCGCGAGCCCCGACTCCGCCTATTTCGTGACGCCCACGCGAGTGTGGGAGCTTGCGCTCGGTGCGCTTCTCGCGGCTTCGATCGGATATACCGAGAAGCTGTCCGATTCGCTTCTCGCCTTCCTGGGCTGGGCAGGGATCGCCGGCATCGCGGCCTCCCTCATGCTCATCGGGGCGACCGTACCGTATCCGGGATCAGCGGCTCTACTCCCCGCGGCGGCGACGGCGCTCGTCATCGCGGGAGGGGCGAGGCCATCCCGTTTCGGCCCGGCGGGGGTGCTCGGAGTCCGACCCGCGTTGTTCGTCGGCAACATCTCGTACTCCCTCTATCTGTGGCACTGGCCGGTCATCGTCGTCGCGACCGCCATGGTGGAGCGCATCTCCGTGAGCCTCGCGCTGCTGCTCGCAGCGCTGTCCATGATCCTCGCCTGGGGATGCTACCGATTCGTCGAGAAACCGATCATGAAGTCCGAGATCCTCGAGGCCGAACCCGTCAGAGCGATGCAGGTCGGCCTGACGATGACGATGGTCGCTGCGCTTCTCGGCATGTGGGTCGTGTATCAGGACGGAGTCAACAAGGATCAGGCGCGCGCGGCCGCGGCCGCAACCGCTCCGGCGAGCGGCCTGGATACCGGGGACGATACCGACGGCCGGCCGGAGGAGATCATTCAGGGAGCGCTCACGCTGCCTGAGCCACCGGCCGGCGTGGAACCCGCCGACTCCTTTCCTCGCATCGCCCCGGCACCGGTGAACGCCGCGGCCGACTGGCACAACTGCCCGTCGACGGAGGTCGCGGGCACGGAGGTGCAGTCATGCAGCTTCGGTCCGAGCGACGGAATCCAGGTAGCCCTTGTGGGCGATTCGCACGCGAAACAGTGGATCCCTGCGCTGGAGCCGATCGCGATCGAACACGGGTGGCGCGTCGACGTCTACCTCCACGACGCCTGCCCGTTCGCAGCCGGCGAGCTGCGCAGGGGCGACGACTCGGTCTACGAGACGTGCATGCTCTGGAACGCGGAGGTGCAGGAGCGACTGCTCGCTCGGTCCGAGCTCGCGGCGGTCATCGCGACCAATTACACCCATTCGGCAGGGCCGGCCACGGGCGGTATCTCCGGTATGGCGCAACTGCACTCGGCCGCCTGGCAGCAGTTCATCGAGATCGGCGTCCCCGTGATCGCCATTCGCGATACACCCTCGTTGAAGTACGACGTGCCCGAGTGCGTGGCCGAGCATGGCGGCGAGCTCTCGAAGTGCGCCCGACCGCGATCGGAGGTCTTCGACGACCGCGGCCTCGCCCTGGTGGAGGCGGCATCGATCACGCCGGGCGCCTCGCTGATCGATCTCAACGAGTACATCTGCCCGGGGACCTCCTGCGCGGCAGTCATCGGGGAGGTCCTAGTGTATCGCGACTCTGATCATTTGACGATGACCTACGCGAGATCGCTGAGCCGAGCGCTCGGGTCGCGTCTGGTCCCCCTGATCGAGGGATCCGAGCCCGCGCCGGCCGATGAGGCCGCCGAGTCTTGACGCGCCGGAGGCCGATGAGCGGGTTCGCACAACCTTTTTCACGATTTATGGTGCGCCATATGCAGGATTCGGGCCATTGATCTGAGAAACTGGAAAGCGTGATTGTCATCGCCTGCCCTGGACAGGGCTCACAGACCCCCGGATTCCTGAACGAGTGGCTCGAGCTGCCGGGCAGCCGCGAGTTCCTCGGCGAAGCCTCGGAGCGCGCCGGAGTCGACCTCGTGGCCCACGGCACGGTGAGTGATGCGGACACCATTCGCGACACCGCGGTCGCGCAGCCGCTGATCGTCGCCGCGAGCCTGCTCGCCTGGCGTGAGCTGTCCGCCCGCACCTCGGTCGCCGATGCCGGCATCGCGGGACACTCGGTGGGAGAGTTCGCGGCAGCGGCGGCGGCGGGTGTGCTCTCCGAGCAGGACGCGCTGCGACTCGTCGGCGTGCGCGGTCGCGCCATGGCGGAGGCCGCGACGAAGGCGGAGACCGGCATGGCCGCCGTGGTCGGCGGAGTCGAGGCCGATGTTCTCGCCAAGATCGAGGCGCACGGTCTCACCCCGGCGAACCGCAACGGCGGCGGTCAGATCGTGGCCGCGGGCGCGCGCGAGTCGCTCGCCGCTCTGGCCGAAGATGCCCCTCGCGGCGCACGGGTGATCCCGCTGCAGGTCGCCGGGGCCTTCCACACGGACTACATGGCGAGCGCGATCCCCGTGCTGCGCGAAGCGGCCGAGGGAGTGACCGCCTCCGCGCCGACCCATCGCCTGTGGACCAACGCCGACGGGTCGATCGTCGAAGACGGAGCTCGCTTCGTGGAGCTGCTCGTGTCGCAGATCGCGAACCCGGTGCGCTGGGACGCCTGCATGGAGGGCTTCCAGACGGCCGGCATCTCGGGCCTCATCGAGCTGACGCCCGCGGGTGCGCTCACCGGCATCGCGAAGCGCGGGCTCAAGGGCGTGCCGAGCGTCGCGATCAAGTCCCCCGCCGACCTCGATACCGCCGTGGCACTCATCACCGAGACTGCTCCGGCAGCCTGACAGTCTGACCGAAAGGACTCACGCACATGGCATCACTCGTGCAGCCGACCGGTCCCGCTCACACGCGGGTCCTCTCCATCGGCGCGGCCAGGGGCGACCGGGACGTTCCGAACGCCGATGTGATCGAGCCGATCGACTCGTCGGATGAGTGGATCCGCCAGCGCACCGGCATCGTGCAGCGGCGCTACGCCGGCCGGGATCAGGGAGCGGTCGATCTCGCGGTCGAGGCGGCGGAGGAGGCGATCGCGCGCTCCGGTCTCGATCGCTCCGAGATCGACGGCGTGATCATCTCCACCATCTCGAACGTCGCGGTCACCCCCTCGATGGCTTCGCTGGCGGCCTACCGCCTCGGCCTCACCCCCGCGGCGGCATTCGATATCTCCGCCGCGTGCGCCGGATACGTCTACGGCGTCGCCCAGGCAGATGCGCTCGTGCGCTCGGGAACCTGCAAGAACGTGCTGGTGATCGGAGCGGAGAAGCTCTCCGAGCTCATCGATCCGACGGATCGCAGCATCTCCTTCCTGCTCGCCGACGGCGCAGGGGCCGTCGTGGTGGGGCCCAGCGATCACACGGGCATCGGGCCGACCGTGTGGGGCTCCGACGGCGAGAAGTGGGACACGATCCGCATGACCTCGACCTTCGATGCGTACCGCAGCAACCCTGGCGAGGTGCCCTGGCCGACTCTGCGCCAGGACGGCCAGACCGTGTTCCGCTGGGCCGTCTGGGAGATGAAGAAGGTCGCGCAGCGCACCCTCGAGGTCTCGGGCGTCGAGCCCGGCGATCTCGCCGCATTCATCCCCCACCAGGCCAACATGCGCATCGTCGACGAGTTCGCGAAGCAGCTCAAGCTTCCCGAGTCGGTCGTCATCGCCCGCGACATCGAGACCCAGGGCAACACGTCCGCGGCTTCGATCCCGCTCGCCGCGCACGCGCTCCTCGAAGAGCATCCCGAACTCTCAGGCGGCCTCGCGCTCACGATCGGCTTCGGCGCGGGCCTGGTCTACGGCGCTCAGATCATCGAGCTGCCGTAGCGCGTCGGCCTTCCCCCGACGCCCTCCACACGTACACTTCCTACTACCCCACCCATATCAAGGAGAAACACACCATGGCATTCAGCAACGAAGAGGTCCTCGCAGGTCTTGCCGAGATCATCAACGACGAGACGGGGATCGCGGCCGACGTCGTCGCCCTCGACAAGTCGTTCACCGATGACCTCGACATCGACTCGATCTCGATGATGACCATCGTCGTCAACGCCGAGGAGAAGTTCGATGTGAAGATCCCCGATGAAGAGGTCAAGAACCTGAAGACCGTCGGCGACGCCGTCGATTTCATCGCCAAGGCTCAGGCCTAAGGCTTACGGAACGGGGCCGGGTCCCGACCCGGCCCCTCCGTCCTAATCTTTCCCCACGTTCGTTCCACACCAGATCGCGGAGCACCCAAGCATGAGCAAGAAGATCGTCGTCACCGGTATCGGCGCCTCCTCCCCCATCGGCGGGACCGCGCCCGAGAGCTGGCAGGCCCTCCTCGCGGGAGAGTCGGGTATCCACACGCTCGACAACGACTGGGCCGAGCAGTACGGCCTTGCCGTGAACTTCGCGGGCACGGCGAAGGTCGACCCAGCCGAGGTGCTGGAGCGCCCGGTGGCCAAGCGTCTCGACCCCTCCAGCCGCTTCGCGCTGGTCGCCGCCCTGGAGGCCTGGGCCGACGCCGGTGAGCCCGAGGTGCCCTCGGAGCGACTCGGCGTCGACTGGGCCACCGGCATCGGCGGCCTCTGGACCCTGCTCGACGCGTGGGACACGCTCAAGGAGAAGGGACCGCGCCGCGTGATGCCGCTCACGGTCCCGATGCTCATGCCGAACGCTCCCGCTGCAGCGGTCTCCATGCGCCTGGAGGCCCGCGCCTTCGCGCGCACCGTGGCCTCCGCGTGCGCCTCGAGCACCGAGTCGATCGCGAACGCGTACGAGCATCTGCAGCTCGGCCTCGCCGACGTGGTCATCGCGGGCGGCGCCGAGGCGGCGATCCACCCGATCACGCTCGCCGCATTCAACTCGGCGCAGGCGCTCTCGAAGCGCGTCGACTCGCCTGAGACGGCATCGCGCCCCTACAACACCGATCGCGACGGTTTCGTGATGGGCGAGGGCGCGGCGGCGCTCGTGCTCGAGACGGAGGAGCACGCGCTCGCCCGCGGCGCCAAGATCTACGCCGAGGTGGCCGGCGGAGGCGTCACCGCCGATTCGTACCACATCACCGCCAACGACCCCGAGGGCAAGGGCGCCGCGCGCGCCGTCGAGCTCGCCCTCTCGCAGGCGGGCGCGGCTCCCGACGAGGTCACCCACATCAACGCCCACGCGACCTCGACGCCGGTCGGCGACATCGCCGAGTACACGGCCCTCCATCGTGTGTTCGGCGACCGCGTCAAGGAGATCCCGGTCTCGGCCACGAAGGCGGCGACGGGGCACCTGCTCGGCGGCACGGGCGCCCTCGAGGCGCTCTTCACCGTGCTCGCGGTGCACCACCGCGTCGCTCCTCCGACGATCAATCTCGTGAACCAGGATCCCGAGATCCCGCTCTCGGCATCGGTCGAGGCGCAGCCGCTCGGCGACGGCGCGCAGCTGGCCATCTCGAACTCCTTCGGCTTCGGTGGGCACAACGCCGTCGTCGCGATCCGCTCGTACGAGTGAGCCGGTCGTAACACTTCGCTACGCGACCGCGGGAACGGCTTCATGGCGCTACGGTAGTAGTCATGAAGCCGTTTCTGCTCATCACGACCCGTGGCGAAGACGATGTCGCGGCTGACGAGCACGCGGCGTACTGCCGGCTGACGGGGCTGCTTCCCGAGGAGCTCGCGTGGCGGCGGATCGACCGTGCGCCGCTCGGGCCGGTCGATTTCGGGTGCTATTCGGGCATCATCCTCGCGGGCAGCCCGTTCACGGTGAGCGAGCCCGTCGAGCGCAAGTCCGAGACCGAGCTGCGCGTCGAGCGGGAGCTCGCCGAACTGCTCGACGAGGTCGTACGCGCGGACTTCCCGTTCCTCGGCGTCTGCTACGGCATCGGCACGATCGGGGCGCATCAGGGAGCGCGGGTGGATCGCACCTACGGCGAGAGTTCGCAGGCGGTGCGGATCAGTCTCACGCCCGCCGGCGCGCTCGATCCGCTGTTCTACCAGCTTCCGGCGGAGTTCGACGCCTTCGTGGGTCACAAGGAGGCGATCTCCGAGGTGCCCTCGAGCGTCGTCGTGCTCGCGAGCTCGCAGACCTGCCCGGTCCAGGCGTTCCGCGTGGGCCGTAACGTCTACGCCACGCAGTTCCACCCCGAACTCGACACGGCGTCGTTCGCCTCGCGGGTGCGGGCATACGCCGACCACGGCTATTTCCTACCGGCCGAGATCGACTCGATCCTCGAGGGGGTCGAGCGCGCCGACGTGCGCGCTTCGCACATGGTGCTCGGCCGCTTCGTCGAGGAGTACCTCGACTCGAGGCCGGCGAAGCCCGCCGCTGAGCTCGGGCCCCTGAGCCTGCCCCAGGGGGCCTGAGGCGGCCATAGGGAGTCTGAGGCGGCCGATCCGGTGCTCGGCTAATCGAAGAGCGCCTGCCCCACGAACTCGCCCGGCTGCACCCCGGCGGGAATCGCCCAGAGGCCGGAGCCGACGTGCCGGATGTACTCGTTGAGCAGATCCTGCTTCAGCGAGCGCTGCACGCGCACGAACGTCGCGGGATCGCGCTGGAACGAGATGAAGAAGAGCCCCGCGCCGAGCTGGCCGAGATCGTTCGAGCCGTCGACGTAGTTGTAGCCGCGCCGCAGCATGCGCGCGCCGCCGTTCTGCCGCGGATGCGCGAGGCGCAGGTGAGCGGCGAGATCGATCGCCGGGTGGGAGGACCCGTCCGCGGAGTGCGTCGCCTCGAAGTCGGGCTCCTCGAACTCGCCGCCGCCGCTCAGCGGCCCGCCCTCGCGTTTGGTCCGCCCGAAGGTTCGCTCCTGCTCGTCGAGCGAGGCGCGATCCCAGCTCTCGATCGTCATCTGGATCTTGCGCGCCACGAGGTAGCTCCCGCCGCGCATCCACTCGGGCGCCTCGTCGCCCGCCCAGACGTGCTGCGCGAGTGCGTCACCGTCCTCGGCCATGACGTTCGCGGTGCCGTCCTTGAAACCGAAGAGGTTGCGCGGGGTGTCCTGCGTACGAGAGGTCGAGGCCGTGCGGCCGAATCCGAGCTGGCTCCATGAGAGGTGCGCGCGGCCGGCGGCGATGCGCGCGAGATTGCGGATCGCGTGGACGGCGATCTGGGGATCATCGGCACAGGCCTGGATGCAGAGGTCTCCCCCGCTCTGCGTCGCGTCGAGCAGATCGAAGGCGAAGGAGGGCAGCGGCTCGAACGCTTCGGGAAGCCGATCTCGGATCCCGAACGGGTCAGCACTCGAGGTATCGTCGCGACCGGTGAAGAGCGCGTGCCCCAGCCCGAAGGTGAGTGTGAGGCGACCGGCGCCGAGACCGGTCGCCTCACCGGTATCGTCTGGCGGAAGCAGACCGTTGCCCGGTTCGACGCCGGTACCGACCTCTCGGCCGCGCACGAGGCGCTCGGCCGCCGCGGTCCAGTCCCGCAGCAGCTCGATGAGCTCGTCGCGACCCGCGCCTGACACCATGTCGAACGCTGCGAAGTGCAGACGATCCTGCGCGGGAGTGACGATCCCCGCCTGATGCGCACCGTGGAACGGCACCTCGCCGGTCGTGCGGGTGCTCGCCTCGGCACTGACGCGCCCCGTCGCGAGGGTCGCGCCCGCACCCCCGATCGCAAGACCCGCCGCTCCGGCCCCGATCATGCCGAGGAGGCCGCGGCGCGAGGGGCGCAGGGGCTGCGGGGTCGCCCCCGGATCCACCGGCCTGCCGTCCTCGGACTGTTCGACCGCCACCCGTCAGCTCCGCACGACGCCGGCGGTGAGCCTCGACATCGACTCGCTCAGCGCGGTCAGCTTCGCCGCGAGCTCGTTGCGCTGCGCCTGGTCGACGGTGTCGTACGGGACGAAACCGGAATCGTAGTCTCCGTACGTCTCGAGCAATGCGAACATGTCGGCGAAGCGCTCGTCGAGCTCGGCGGCGAGGTCTTCTCCGCCGTTCGCCACGAGCAGGCCGCGCACGGTGTCGAATCCCACCTGTGCCCCCTCGACGTTCGCCGTGAAGTCGTAGAGGTCGGTGTGCGCGAACTCGTTCTCCTCGCCGGGGAGCTTGCCGTCGGGCGCGGCGACCTCGTCGAGCAGGCCTTTCGCGCCCTCGGTGATGTCCGCGAGCGTGAGCGTGAAGTCGGGGCTGGACACCTTCTCCTTCAGGTCGGTGACGTCGGCGACCAGCTGGTCTCCGACCTCCTTGCGCTGCTCGGGGGTGAGCGGCTGCAGGTCGTCTTTCGGGTAGTGGTCCTTCTCGGGCGTCGAGTAGTTCGCGATGGCCTCGTCGAGCCACAGGTCCTGCTCGATGCGGTGGAAGCCGGTGAACGGCAACCCCTCCTCGATCGCGCCGGGCTTGCGGTAGTCGATCCGCGGATCCAGCTCGCCGAACTGCGAGGCCGTCGGCTCGATGCGCTCGTAGTTGATACGGGCGATCGGGAACAGGCGGCGCGCGGTCTCGTCGTCTCCTGCCTCGTAAGCCGCGACGAACGCCTCGACCTGGGGCACCATCTCCTCCGCCTGCGCCTTGACGTAGCCGATGTACTGGGACACCACGGCGCTCTCCTCAGGAGAGGCCTCGACCGCGCCGCCCGTGACGGTGAATGCCGCCTGGCCGACACCGCTGCCGATCATGCCCGGCTTGCAACTGGTGAAGTAGTCTCCCGCCCCCACCTGCACCGTGAGGTCGCGGCTCGATCCCGGGGCGATGTTCTCGACCTCGCCGACGATCGTGAGCCGGTTGCTGCCGAGCACGTAGAACTCGGTCACCTGGGAACCGTCGTTCGTGACGGTGAATGTGACGGTGCCGCTCTGCGCCTTGGCCGTCTCGACGTCGCAGGAGCTGTCGCCGGCGGACACCGCGATGGACTGGGCGGCGCCTCCGGCGCCGGCGTTCGGCACGCAGGCGGTCAGGGAGAGTGTCGCGACGCTGATGACGCCTAGTGCGAAGAGGCCGCGGCGGTGACTGGTGGTGGGCACGGGGTTTCCTTTCCGGAGGCGCGCACGCCTCGATACGAGGCGGCGAAGAACAGCGGGAGGGTGATGACGATGTAGGCGGCCCAGGCGAGCACCTCGAGCCTGGTCATCTCCGGCGAGAAGCCGAGAACGCCCTTGAGCAGGACTCCGATCACGCCATCGGGTGCGATGACATTCGACACGCGGAAGGCCCAGGCGGCCTCGCCGTACCAGGCGGCGAGGGCTCCCGCGCCCGGCGGTGCCTCGGCGAACGGACCGGGAAGCAGGCCGGCCTCCTGCAGATCGTGCACGGCGTAGGCGAGCACACCGGCCGCGAAGACGATGAGCAGCGCACCCGACCACCGGAAGAACACGGTGAGGTTGATCCTGAGCATGCCGCGATACAGCAGCCAACCGAGCGCCGCGGCCACGAGTATCCCCGAGACCGCGCTGAGGAAGCCGAGGAGCGGCGTCGTGGAGCTCGCCCGCGTGGTCGCCCAGATGAAGAGAGCCGTCTCGATCCCCTCGCGGGCCACAGAGACGAACCCCACGGCCGCGACGCCCCAGCCGTTGCCGAGCAGCGCGCGATCCAGCTGGGAGCGCAGCTCGCCGCTGATCCCCCGCGACATCTTCAGCATCCAGAAGACCATCCAGGTGACCATGCCCACGGCGATGAGCGAGAGTGCGCCTCCGATGGCCTCCTGGGCAGTGAAGGAGAGGCCGTACGCGCCGTAGGTGAGCACGGCTCCGATGACGAGGGAGAGCAGGATCGCGGCGGCGACGCCGAGCCAGATCTTGAGGGCTGCATCACGCCGGCCGAGCTTCTTCACGTAGGCGAGCAGAACGCTCACGACGAGGGCGGCCTCGAGGCCCTCGCGCAGGCCGATGAGCAGCGTGGCGATCATGCGGGTCGGCCCTCCGAACATCTGAAAATCAACATGTGATGTGAGTAAGGCGAGCCTTACTGAAAAAACATAGCACACTTCATCCGATGTTTACGCTGCGGAGTGCGAGCACGCGAAAGGGCCGCGCCTCTCGAAGCGAGAGACGCGGCCCTTCGAAGCAGAGGCGCGTATCAGTCGGCGTAGTGCGAGAAGAGGAACCAGCGATCCTTGTCGAGCTGCTGCGCGAACGCGATCGCGACATCCTGGCTGACGGGGTCGATCTCCTCGAGTCCCTTCACGGCGGCATAGATCGTCTCGAGCGTCGCGTCGAGCTGCGCCACGACCTCACGCACCGTCACGTCGGACTGCTGGAAGCCGACGGTCATCTCGGGAGTGGTGGTCTGGGCCGCGACGGTGCCGATGCGGGCGTCGACCGGAAGCCCCAGGGCGACCATGCGCTCGGCCGCGGTATCGGAGGCCTCCTGCGCGTGCGCCACGACCTCGTCGAGGAACTCGTGCACCCCCATGAAGTTGCTGCCGCGCACGTGCCAGTGCGCCTGCTTCGCGTTCACCGCGAGTGCGATCAGATCGTGCAGCACGGGGGTCAGGTACTGCGCGACCCCGGAGAGGCGGCTGAACTCGCCCTGCGCTGCGATCGGCTGCTGTTCAAGAGTAGTCATGCTGAACCTCCATCTTGTCTGCCGGGGAGCAGGTCTCCGCTCGGTACACCCCCAACGATACGCCGATCCGCTCGATCCGCAAGCAAGAGAAGGCTTGCCTAAACAGCCTCCCAACGGGAGTTTTTCGTTCGAGCGGTATTCGTATCCGTGACCGGGCCGGACGCGCTCCGCCTAGGATACGACGCGGGCGAGCAGTTCGCCCGGCTCGCGACGAGGCCCGGTGAAGAACGGGGTCTCCTCGATCACGTGGCGCCGTGCCCCCGTCGCGCGCAGCTCGCGCATGAGGTCGACGATGCGGGTGAGCTCGTCGGCCTCGAAGGCGAGCAGCCACTCGTAGTCGCCGAGCGCGAACGCGGCGACCGTGTTCGCGAGCACATCGCCGTAGTCGCGCGCGGCGGCGCCGTGCTCGCGCAACAGCTCCCGGCGCTCGGCGTCGGGCAGGAGGTACCATTCCCGCCCGCGCACGAACGGATAGACGCAGACGTACCCGCGAGGATCGTCGCCCGCGAGGAACGCCGGCACGTGTCCCCGGTTGAACTCGGCGGCGCGGTGCACGCCGATCGAGGACCAGACGGGCGCGAGGCGGCCGCCGGCCCACTCGAGCACCGTTCGATAGGCCTGCTGCAGCGCCTCGGCGGTCGGCGCGTGCCACCAGACGAGGATGTCGGCGTCGGCCCGGTAGCCTGCGAGGTCGTACCAGCCGCGGGTCGTGAGCCCGTCGATGGAATCGAGCTCAGCGAGCAGGCCGCGCACGATCCCGCTCCATGCTGCCGATATGCCGACCGTCGGCGTGGCGCGCTCGACGCGGAAGACCGCGTACATGGTGTAGTTGATGTCGGCGTTGATCGCCTCGGCGACGGCGGAGTGATCGACGGTCGGGCGGGATGATTCGGTGCTCATGGGTCCTCGTGTTCGTGCGGTTCGTGATCGGGTTCGGCCGGGATCGTTCTCGCGACCGTCAGTCTTCGGTGCCGGCGATCACCGGGATGCCGGTGACCTCGCCGTGGCGCATGCGGCAGCTGCCGGCGGGCGCGTTGTCGGGAAGCGCGGGCAGCGATCCGGTGGTGCGGGCCTCGACCTGCTCCCCGCGCTCGCGCGCGGCCCGCTCGAGCACCATGTCGACGAGGCCGGAGACGAACTCGCGGCGCACGCCGACGGTGTCTGCGCGTACGGCGGCGACCCCGTGCTCAGCAGCGGTCTCGAGCGCCTCGACGTCGAGGTCGAAAGCGACCTCCATGTGATCCGAGATGAAGCCGATGGGGGCGATCACGATCTTGCGGACGCCCTGCTCGGCCAGCGACTCGATGTGGTCGTTGATGTCGGGCTCGAGCCAGGGGGTGCGCGGGTCGCCCGAGCGCGAGCAGTAGGCGAGCGACGAGGTGATCTCGATGCCGTAGCGCTGGGCGAGCGCCGCGTCGATGGTGGCCCGGACGTCCTCGTGCTGCTCGCGGTATCCGGGGCCGGTCACCGCCGAGGCATCCTGCATCGTGTCGGGGATCGAGTGCGTGACGTAGACGATGTGCGCTCCGTCGAGCCCTCCCTCGAGACCGGAGGCCGCCTCCTCGATCGCGTGGCGGTTCGCGTCGACGAAGCCGGGGTCGTTGAAGAAGGGGCGCAGCACATCGATCTCGGGCGCATCGCCGCCGAGCTCCGCGACCGCCGCCGCGAGGTGCTCGCGATACTGGCGGCTGCCCGAGTAGGAGGCGTAGGCGCTCGTGACGATGGTCAGGATGCGGCGCGCGCCAAACGCGGAGGCGTCGCGCAGGGTGTCGACGGTGTAGGGGTGCCAGTTGCGGTTGCCCCACACCACGGGGAGGGAGATGCCGCGGCGCTGGAGCTCATCGCGGAGCGCCGCGACCAGCGCGAGGTTCTGCTCGTTGATGGGGCTGCGTCCGTCGAAGCGGTGGTAGTGCTCCCCCACCTCGGCGAGACGCTCCTCGGGGATGTTCTTGCCCCGCGTCACGTTGCGCAGGAACGGGATGACGTCTTCGGTGCCGTTCGGGCCCCCGAAGGAGCACAGCAGCAGCGCGTCGTAGGGAAGCGGATCGGTGAGCGGGGCAACAGCGGACTGAACGTTCTCGGTCATGAATTGCACCGTATCATCAGGTTGCCTGTAGATCTGATGTATAACGTCTGATCTGGGGCCGATCGAGCCCTCGTCCAGAGGCCGGTGACCGGTTCCGAGAGGTCGAGAAGGGCTGCGATTCTCGCGGCTCAAAACTTTTTCTGACCTCTCGCGAGGAGTCGAAGCGGTCTTGTGAAATGCTGCGCGCGAGCACGAGGATCCGCAGTCCCGTAAGATGGAACGGTTGCCAGGGGGCAGTAGCTCAGTCGGTTAGAGCAGCGGACTCATAATCCGTCGGTCGCGGGTTCAAGCCCCGCCTGCCCTACAGAGACGCCGCGGTGCGTCACGCCTCGAGCTGATCGGGGTCGTAGCCGGCGTCGATCAGTGAGGTGGCGCGCTCCGTCTGCCCGTTGAAGTCGAGCATGTCGGTGCGCAGCCCCAGGTCGCGGTCGACGTGCAGCGCCATGGAGTGCGCCGCGTCGCGCACATCCCGAGCGGCGATCGCGTCGAGTACGGCACCGTGGTCGCGATGCATCGTCTCGAGCGTGGTGCCGAGGATCACGCGGCCCTCGGTGCTCGCGCCCTCCAGCACCGACATTACGCCGAGGTACAGGTCGAGCAGGAGTTTGCTGCCGCTGGCCTCGACCACGAGACGGTGAAAGGAATCGGGCGCCGTGCTGCGATTGCAGGTGTCGAGCGAGTCAGGGGCGGCGTCGTCGGCGATCGCCTCGTGCACGCGCTGGTGCGCGGCGCGCAGTTCTGCGAGCTGCTCCTCGGTGCGGTGCACGGCCGCGTGCTGCGCCGCCTCGATCTCGAGCGATCGCCGGTAGACGAGCACCTCCTCGAGGTCGTGATCGGCGAGGAACTCCGAGAGGATCGAGCTGACGGGGGTGCGGGATCGCACGAAGGTGCCGACGCCGGGAACAGTCTCGAGCATGCCGAATGCCGCGAGGGATCGCACGGCCTCGCGCACGGTGGAGCGGCCCACCCCGATGAGCTCGACGAGCTCGGGCTCCTTCGGGATCAGATCGCCGACGGGCCACTCCCCGCTCGATATCCTGCCGCGCAGGAAGTCGAGCGTATCGCGCGCTTTCTGCGAACCGCGGGTGGTGCTTGGCATGTGGCGACCTCGTGATCGGGGGTGAACAGCGTCAACTATATCGGGCCTCACCGCCGGTTCCGGAGTCGGGCGCGCGGCATTCGCCGTGCTCCTCACATGACGATGGTGGTCGCAGAGGGCCGGGTGCGGCGCAGCCGGTTCGCGGTCCAGATGATGAGCGAGCCCAGCAGTACGAGGCAGATCCCTCCGATCACGGCCACGACGGCGAGGGCGAGCCCCGGCCAGGCGAGGGCGACGATCCCGCCGACGAGCACGAGCACTCCCGGCACGAGCAGGGCCGGGCTGCGGCCGGCGAATCTGGCGCCGATCGCGATCCACAGCACTCCGAAGACCACGAGGCCGACGCCCACGAACGCCACGATCGCGTTGACCGTGAAATCGGAGAAGACGATCGCGAGCACGCCCGCTCCGATGAGCACGATCCCGCCGACGAGGGCCGCGGATGAGCCGCCGGCGCGCGTGAGCAGCGCGAGTCCGTTCGCGATGAGCGCGGATCCGAAGAGCACCACTAGCAGCCAGCTCGCCGCGAAGAAGGGCCACACCAGGAAGCCGACACCGATGGCGGCGATGAGCGCTCCGGCCAGGAGCAGCGGCCACCACGGGAGGCGGGGGTTGCCCGCGGTGTAGACGACGGGTTGCTGACTCACGATCGACCTCCTCGGCGGCCCCCTCGCGCGTGCCGGGGCGCTGCCTCCAGGGTACGGTACGACGCCTGCGAGAAGATGGAGGGATGGATCGTGAGCTCTTCCTCTCCCCCGCCCTCGAGGTCGCCCCGCGGCTGCTCGGCGCCGCGCTGAGCGTGACCGGCGATGACGGTACGGGCGGGATCGGCACGGTGACGATCCGCGTGACCGAGGTCGAGGCCTACCACGGCGTCGGCACCCCCGGGCCGTACGACCCCGGTTCGCACTCGAAGGATCGCCGCACCGCGCGCAACGCATCGATGTTCGGGCCGCCGGGCCACGCCTACGTCTACTTCAGCTACGGCATGCACTTCGCGCTGAACCTCGTGTGCTCGCCCGAGGGCACCGCTTCCGGGGTGCTGATCCGGGCCGGCGAGGTCGTAGCGGGTCACGCGATCGCGCAGCGGCGACGCGCTGCGAAACGAGGCGGGGCCCCGGTGCCCGAGCGCATGCTGGCACGAGGCCCGGGGAACGTCGCGGCGGCGCTCGGGATCGCTCGCGAGACGCACGACGGGCTCGACCTCTTCGCCGCGCCGTTCGCGCTCGAGGCACCACCTGCTGAGCCCGATGAGATCGCGAGCGGGCCGCGCGTGGGGGTGGCCGGCGAGGCCGGCGGCGATGCCTTTCCCTGGCGCTTCTGGATCCCGGGCGAGGGGACGGTGTCCGCGTTCCGTCCGGGACGCGGGGCTCAGCCCTTCATCGCGACGCCGCGGCGCCAGTAGCCCATGAACGCGACCTGGGAGCGGGCGATCCCGAGCTCGCGCACGAGGTGGCGCCGCAGAGTCGTCACCACGCCGCTCTCCCCCGCGATCCAGTAGTAGCGCTCGTGGTGGTCGGGCCCGGCCTCGATCGCCTCGCCGGAGCCCGAGTACTGCGGGGTCTCCCAGAGCAGCTGCTCCACGCCGATCTCCGCCGTGACCGGCCCGGCGTCCCCTCCGCGGTCGTCCGGCCGGATCGCGCCCCGGCCGTGCTCTCCCAGGTGCGCGAGCACCTCGGGGATCAGCGAGGCGCCGTGCAGGGCGCCTCCCCGCGGCAGCCACCGCACCTCGAAGCCCGAGGGTGCGTCGATCGCGAGCCGATCCTCGCGCAGGGGCACCTCGATGAAGGCGATGCCGCGCGCGTCGGAGGGGAGCTCCTCGAGGATCCTCGCGATCGCCGGAGCCGCGGTCTCGTCGCCCGCGAGCAGCATGCTGGCCGCGTCCCCGGGCGCGAACTCGATCCCGCCGCCGTCGAGACGGCCCCGACGGGGCGCGACGACGAGCAGCTCGTCGCCGACGCGCGCGGCGCTCGCCCAGAGCGAGGCCGGCCCCGTCGCGCCGGGCTCGAGGTGCAGCACGAAGTCGACCACGAGCCGCGTCTCGCCGTCATCGCCGACGCGCAGGTCCCGGATCGAGTAGGTCCGCATCGAACCGCGGGACTCCTCGGGCACGGCGAGCCACGCCGCGTACCAGTCGGCATCGTCGGCGAGGCGAGGGAGCTGCCCCGAGGCGGGAGGGAAGATCAGTTTGATGCGCTGGTCGAGCGTGCGATGCGGATTGCCCGCGCCGCGCAGCTCGTCGCCCGCGAACGTCACCCGGATGAAGCTCGGCGAGATCCGCACCACCTCCTCGACCCGTGCACGCACTACCGTGAAGGGTGTCTGCTCGGTCTGCTGCTCACACTGCGTTGTCGACATGATGCCTTCCGATCGGGATGACGAGTGGGGTGCCGCTGACGGGATCCGCGATCACCTGGCAGTCGAGCGCGAAGACGTCGCGCACGACCGGCGGATCGAGCACCTGGGCCGGGGGTCCGACGGCACGAACGCCTCCGTCGCGCATGGCGACGAGCACGTCCGCGTAGCGCGCGGCGAGGTTGAGGTCGTGGAGCACCATCACGACGGTGGTGCCGCGCTCACGGCCCAGGTCGCGGACGAGGTCGAGCACCTCGAGCTGATGGGTGACGTCGAGATAGGTGGTCGGCTCGTCGAGCAGCAGCACCTCGGTCTCCTGCGCCAGCGCCATCGCGATCCACACCCGCTGCCGCTGCCCGCCCGAGAGCTCGTCGACCGCGCGATCGGCGAGCTCGCTCGTGCCGGTGGCCTCGAGCGACTCTGCGACCACCTCGTAGTCGCGGGCGCTCCAGCGGGCCATCGCGTGCTGATGCGGGTGCCGGCCCCGACCGACGAGGTCGGCGACCGTGATCCCCTCCGGGGCGATGGGGTTCTGCGGCAGGAGCCCCAGCACGCGCGCGAGTTCCCTCGTCGACCGCGCGTGGACGGCGCTGCCGTCGAGCAGCACCGCGCCCTCGAGCGGCTTGAGAAGGCGCGCGCAGCTGCGCAGCAGCGTCGACTTGCCGCAGCCGTTCGGCCCGACGATCGCGGTGATGCTGCCGGGCTCGAACGCCAGATCGAGACCGTCGAGGACTCTGCGGTCGCCGTATGCGACGCTCAGGCGCTCGGCCGTGAGCTGGTGGGGGGAAGCGGTCATGAGGCGTGTCCTGTGCGATTCATGCGGATGAGGAGGAGGATCAGGTAGGGCGCACCCAGCACGCCCGTGACGACCCCGACGGGGTAGCGCTCGCCGAGCAGGTTCTGGCCGACCAGGTCGGCGAGCAGCACGAGCAGTGCGCCGGTGAGGCCGGCGGGCAGGAGGATCGAGGATCCCGGCCCGGCGAGTCGCGCGGCGATCGGCCCGGCCATGAACGCGACGAACATCACGGGGCCGCTTGCCGCCGTCGCGAAGGCGAGCAGGGCCACTGCGGCCACGATCAGCACCAGCCGGGTGCGTCCCACGGAGACGCCCAGCGCCGTCGCCGCGTCCGAACCGAATCTCAGCAGCTCGAGCGAACGGCTGCCGACGAGCAGCACCGGCACCAGCACGCCGCTCGCGATCGCGAGCGGCAGCAGCTGCTCCCAACCCGCGCCCGTCAGACTGCCGGTGAGCCACTGCATGGCGCGCTGGATATCCCACTCGGCCGCCCGGGCGAGCATGTACGAGGTGATGCTCTGCAGCATCGAGGCGAGGCCGATCCCGATCAGGATGAACCGCGTTCCCGCGAAGCCGCCGCGGTTCGAGAGCAGGAAGATCGCGGCGGCGGTCGCCATCGCGCCGGCGAGCGCGAAGACCGAGGTCGCCGATTCGTTCAGGCCGAGCACGACGATCCCGAACACCGCGGCCGCGCCGGCGCCGGAGCTGATGCCGAGGATGTCGGGCGACGCGAGCGGGTTGCCGAGCATCGTCTGGAAGGTAGCCCCCGCGATCCCGAACGCGAAGCCCGTGAGCACGGCGAGCGTCGCGCGCGGCAGGCGCAGCTCGCCCACCGTGAAGGCGGCTCCGGGCACGGGATCTCCGAGCACCGCGGGGATCACCTCGTCGAGACCGTAGAAGGTGCGGCCCACCATGAGCATCACGGCGAACGCGATGAGCACCGACCCGGCCAGCGCGGCCGCGGCCGCCCAGCGGCGGCGGGACCGGCGGCGCCGACCCTCAGCGATCAGTGCGGTGCTCACAGCTCCCTCACCCGCTGGCGACGGACGATCCAGATGAGGAACGGGGCACCGAGGAATGCGGTGACCACACCGACCTCGAGCTCCTCGGGGCGCGCGAGCACCCGGCCGATGACATCGGCCGCGAGCAGCAGCGCCGCGCCCGCGAGCGCCGAGCACGGGATCAGCCAGCGGTGATCCGGGCCCATGACGCTGCGGCACAGGTGCGGCACGAGCAGGCCGACGAAGCCGATCGGGCCGGCCACGGCGGTCGCGGCTCCGCAGAGCACCACCGCGCCGCACGCCGCGAGCGCGCGGGTCCGCAGCACGTGCTCGCCGAGGCCGGTCGCGAGGGCGTCGCCGAGCGCGAGGGAGTTCATTCCTCGCGCCGTCCACGCGCAGATGAGCGCTCCGACCGCGAAGAAGGGCAGTGCCACCGCGATGCTCTCCCAGCTCGCACCGCCGACGCTGCCGACGCGCCAGAACTGGAACGTGCGCAGCAGGTCGACGCGGGGCAGCATGATCGCGTTCGTGAGGGAGATGAAGGCCGCGGCGCTCGCGGCGCCCGCGAGCGCGAGCTTGTAGGGCGTAGCGCCGCCGCTGCCGAGGGAGCCGACGGTGTACACGAAGAGCGCGGCGAGCGTCGCGCCCCCGATGGCCACGCCCATCAGGGCGAACGGTCGGTGCATTCCGAGAAAGCTGATGCTCGCCACCACCGCCAGCGCGGCCCCGCTCGACACGCCCATGATGCCGGGCTCGGCGAGCGGGTTGCGGGTCACGGCCTGCATCGCGGTGCCCGCGACGGCGAGGGCCGCACCCACGAGCGCCGCGAGCACGGTGCGCGGCAGCCGCTTCAGCACTGCGCTCTCACCGACAGTGTCCGATGATCCCTGCAGCGCTCCCAGGATGTCGCCCGCGCTGACGTCGCGGGCGCCGATCGCGACCGAGGCGGCCCCGAGCAGCACCACGAGCGCGACGAGCAGCAGCATCCACGCTCCGCGCCGGGCCGCGCCCCGGCGCAGGATCCCGACGAGCGCCGGTGCGGTCGGGGCCGCGGTGCGAGTGGCCGTCGTCGGGCTCACTCCGCGCGCTGCCCCGCTGCCGCGTCGGCGAGCAGCGAGAAGTAGTCGTCGATGCCCCAGCCGATCGAGAGCGGCGAGGGGTTGGCCGACGCCGCGAGCGGTGTGGCGTCCTCGAGGATCGCGATCCGGCCCTCCTCGATCGCCGGGATCTTCGAGAGCAGCGGATCCGCCTGCAGCTGCTTCACGAACTCGCCCTCGGCATCGCCGTAGGTGACGAACACGTCCACGTCGGCGAAGCGATCCGCGACGTCCGAGCTCAGCTCGACGTAGAACTCGTCGGTCTTCGCGCTCTCCTCCTCGACGATCTCCGGCTGCGGGAGCCCGAGATCGGCAAGGAAGCCCGGGCGGGTGTCGTGCACCGTGTAGAAGCCGATCTTGGAGAGATCGGAGGGGTTGAGGTAGGCGAAGAGCACCTTCTTGCCGTCGAGCTCGGGGTGGGCGGCGAGCGAGGCATCGACCTGCGAGTGGAGGTCCTCGATGAGGGCCTCGCCCTCCTGCTGCATCCCCATGGCGGTCGAGTCGAGCTCGATCATGTCGTCGAGCGAGGTGCCCCACGGCGTGTCGGGGTAGGCGACCACGGGCGCGATCTTCGAGAGCGTGTCGTACTCCTCCTCCGTGAGGCCGGAGTACGCCGCGAGGA
This sequence comes from Leucobacter tenebrionis, assembly GCF_019884725.1. Taxonomy (NCBI): domain Bacteria; kingdom Bacillati; phylum Actinomycetota; class Actinomycetes; order Micrococcales; family Microbacteriaceae; genus Leucobacter; species Leucobacter tenebrionis. The sequence goes on from NZ_CP082322.1 coordinate 315,581, forward strand.
TCACATCGGGCTCGGTGTCGGCGACCGCCTCGAAGTCGATGCCGTCCGTCTCATCGAAGAGCACGGGCGTCTCGGCGTCGAGCTCCTCGAGCTTGTCCTCCACCCAGGGCAGCACGCCGTCACCGTCGTCATCGCCCCAGGTCGCCTTGCTCATGCCCACCGGTACCACTCCGAGCGCGAGGGGCACCTCGTGATTCGCCCAGGCGACCGTCGCGACGCGCTCGGGCTTCTCCGTGATGGTGGTGGTGCCGTAGACGTGCTCGATCTCGATCGGGAACCCCTCGCTCGAGGACGGGCTCCCGCCTTGCTCGGCCCCTCCCGAGGAGCATGCGGCGAGTGCGGCGGTGAGCGAGATCGCGGCTGCGCCGCTGAGGAGTCGTGAGACGCGCAAGAGCGTTTCCTTCCGGATGACGATCGGGCGAGCGCCCGAGGCGCAGTCTGCCCGCGCCACATCACATGATGGTTAGGCGAACCTAATTTTGTCAAGTATTAGGAATCGCCCAAGCATCCTCGCGGTGTCGACTGGGGGCTTTCACGGCGCGGAGTCCGGTGCGGGCGCGGGTTTCCTAGCGGGTGCCGGTGCTCTCGGCGTCGGTGCCTTCGGCACCCCCTGCGCGCGCGCCCTCGGTGCCCGCGGCACCCTGCGGGGCCCCGTCGAGCGCGGAATGCCCGGATTGCGGGTGGAACTTGGCGAGACCGATCACACCCACCACGGCCATCGCGCCCGAGCCGACGAAGACCAGCGACGCCCACACGGGGGCGTTCGCGGCCTCGTGCAGCACGATGATGCCGATGAGCACGGCCACGATCGGGTCGATCACCGTGAGTCCCGCGACGACGAGATCGGGAGGGCCCGAGGAGTAGGCGTTCTGCACGAACACCATGCCGAGGAGCGCACCGACGACGAGCGCCGCGACGCACAGCCAGGTGAGGGTCTCGAACTCCCCCTGCTGCAATCGCCCGATCACGGCTTTCGCGAATGTCGCGACGAAGCCGTAGAGCACCCCTGCCCCGACGATGAAGAGCAGCGCGACCCGGTGATGGCGCAGCAGCATGAAGGCGAGCAGCGCCAACGCGAGTACGACGGCGAAGGTGATGAGGATGATGGTGAGCTTCGCGTCGGTGACCGGTCGGTCGGTCGCGGTGAAGGCGGCGATGGTCACGAACACGACGATCCCGAGCACCGCGAGGGTGATCGAGAACCGTACGCGCCGGTCGAGGCGCACACCGCTCAACCGGGAGTTGAGGATCGAGGTGATGACGAGGCCCACCACGCCGATCGGCTGCACGATGATGATCGGAGAGAGCGCGAGCGAGCCGATCTGGAAGGCGACGGCGAGCCCGAGCAGCAGGGTGCCCGTGACCCAGGACGGGCGCCTGAGCAGCCCGAGCACGTGGCGCAGCGACAGCCCCGAGCCGGCGCTCGCGCCGACGATGCGCTCGACCTTGTTGAGGCCGCGCGACTGGTACTGCGCACCGAAGGCGAGCAGCGCCGCGCCGATCAGCGCGAGCGGGATGCCGAAGAACTGCTTGGGATCGAGTGAGGCGACCTCGTCGATCGCTTCGAGCAGCTGCACTACGCCTCGCCGCGCATCAGTTCGACGAGCCTCGCTGCGGCCCGCGCCACCTCATCGTTCACGATGATCTCGTCGAACTCCTCAGCGGCGGCCAGTTCCACCTTCGCGGTCTCGAGACGGCGGGCGCGCTCCTCCGCGTTCTCCGTGCCCCTTCCTACGAGGCGATCCACGAGCTCCTCCCAGCTCGGCGGCGCGAGGAAGACCAGTCGCGCCTCGGGCATGCTGGCACGCACCTGGCGAGCCCCCTGCAGGTCGATCTCGAGCAGCATGAGCTCGCCGCGCTCGGCTGCCTCGAGCACCGGCCCGCGCGGGGTGCCGTAGCGGTGCTTGTTGTGGACGGTCGCCCACTCGAGCAGCTCATCGGAGGCGAGCATCCGGTCGAAGCCCTCGTCGTCGACGAAGAAGTAGTGCCTGCCGTGCTCCTCGCCGGGGCGCGGGGGGCGGGTCGTCGCGGAGACCGAGAGCCGCACCTCCGGGTAGTGCTCGCGAATGTAGGTGGCGACCGTGCCCTTGCCGACCGCAGTCGGACCGGCGAGCACCGTGAGCGGCGGACGTTCAGACGAGACGCCCGTGCGTTCGCGTACGAAGCGCTCGAGGCGCTCGCGCTGCAGCGCTCCGAGGCCGCCGAGGCGCTTGCGCTCCGAGATCCCGAGATCCTCGCGCACGCGATCGGCCTTCACCGCGCCGATGGCGGGGAACGAGAGCAGGAAGTCGGTGATCCGCAGCGAAGCCTCGGTGCTGCCGGGGGCTCGGGACTGCTCGAGCACGCGCAGCGGGGAGACCTCTCCGCTGCGGAGTCTGCGCTTGAGATCGGCGCGCGCTCTTCGAGCCGCGATAGCGGCGCGGTTGGCGGCCACTCGGTCGACCTCGGGCATGGTGCGCCCCTGCGAGTTCCCGTTCGTGCTCATGATTCTGCTTCCTCTCCCCCGGACAAGCCTAACCGTGCGAACCCGCGAGCGCAGAGGCGATCGCTTCTGCGCGCTGACGCACGCGTCCGTGGAGGCCGTCGGCTCCGCCCGCGAGGATGCTGCGCGACTCGTTCGCGAGGAGAGCGTGGCCGATGCCGCCGAAGATCTCGGCGGCCTGCTCGATGCGCGCCCCCTGGTGGCCGAAGCCGGGCGCGAGCACGGGCAGTGCGGGTGCGGCCGCGGGCCGCGCGGTGTCGATGCCGAAATCGGCGAGGTCGAGCGTCGCGCCCAGCACGACGCCCACGGAACCCACCCCATCCGACGAGAACTCGGTATTGAACGTCTGCGCGTCGTCCACCATCGCGCTGGCCACCGTGCGGCCGTCTTCGCGCACCGCACGCTGCACCTCGCGCGCCTCGGGGTTCGAGGTGGCGGCGAGCACGAAAAGCCCCTTGCCGTGCTCGCGCACGTGGGCGAGCGCCCCCGAGAGGCTGTCGAAGCCCTGATACGCGGCAGCGGTCATCGCATCGGCCTCGAGCGGGGACCCGGGCGAGAGCCAGGCATCGGCGTACGCGCCGAAGCTCGACCCGATGTCGCCCCGCTTCACATCTGCCACCACGAGCAGCCCGGCCTCGCGCGCGTCGGCGAGCACCCGCTCGAGTGCCGCGTACCCCGCGGCGCCGAACCGCTCGAAGAACGCGATCTGCGGTTTCACGCAGGCCGCGACACCGGCGGCCGCCGCGACGACCTCCCGGCCCATCCGCTCGGCGCCCGCCGCGTCGTCGGCGAGCCCCCAGTCCGCGAGCAGCGGCGCGTGGGGGTCGATGCCGGCGCACAGGTGCCGGCCCGCGGCGAACTCCGCCGCGAGCCTGGCACCGAAGGAGACGCCGCTCATCGCGCCGATGCCGCCTCGGCGAGGGCGGCATCGCGGTCCGCCTGGTACTCCTGCAGCGACTTCACGTCGAAGCCGACCTTCTGGGCGGAGATCGCACCGACCGCGGCCGAGAGCTCCGACACGGTCGTGAAGATGGGCTTGTCGGCGGCGACGGCCGCGGCGCGGATCTCGTAGCCGTCGGCGCGCGCCGAGCTGCCGGACGGCGTGTTGATGATCATGTCGATCTCGCCGCGGTTGATGAGGTCGACGATGGTGTCGCCCTCCGCGTGGGCGCTGTGCTTGCGCGCCACCTCGGAGGAGATGCCGTTGCGGGCGAGCACGACCTGCGTGCCCTGGGTGGCGAGGATCCGGTAGCCCAGCTCCTGCAGCCGCAGCGCGGGCAGCACCACGGAGCGCTTGTCGCGATCCGCCACCGACAGGAACACGGTGCCCGAGGTCGGCAGCTCGCTCCCCGCCGCCGACTGGCTCTTCGCGAACGCGGTCGGGAAGTCGCGGTCCATGCCCATGACCTCGCCCGTCGAGCGCATCTCGGGGCCGAGCAGCGAGTCGACGACGAGGCCGTCGTTCGTGCGGAAGCGCTTGAACGGCAGCACCGCCTCCTTGACGGCGATCGGCGCGTCGATGGGTGCGCGCGAGCCGTCGCGCTCGGGCAGGAAGCCGGAGTCGATCAGCTGCTGGATCGTCTCCCCGGCCATGATGCGCGAGGCGGCCTTCGCGAGCGGGATGCCGAGCGCCTTCGACACGAACGGCACCGTGCGCGAGGCGCGCGGGTTCGCCTCGAGCACGTAGAGCACGCCCTGCCCGATCGCGAACTGCACGTTGAGCAGGCCCCGCACGCCGATGCCCTCGGCGATGCCGAGCGTGGCCTCGCGCACCCGGGCGATCTGGTCGTGACCGAGCGTGACGGGCGGCAGCGTGCAGCTGGAGTCGCCCGAGTGCACACCCGCCTCCTCGATGTGCTCCATCACGCCGCCCACGTACAGCTGCTCGCCGTCGTAGAGGGCGTCGACGTCGATCTCGATCGCATCGTCGAGGAAGCGGTCGACGAGCAGGGGGTGGCCGGGGCCGACGAGGGCGTGGCCCTCGATGCGCTCGAAGTAGCCGCGCAGGGAGGCCGTGTCGTAGACGATCTCCATGCCGCGCCCGCCGAGCACGAAGGAGGGACGGACGAGCACGGGGTAGCCGATCTCCTCGGCGACGCGGATGGCGCCCTCCTCGTCGATCGCGGTGCCGTTGCGCGGGGCGAGCAGGCCGGCCCGCTCGAGGATGCCGGAGAACGCGCCGCGCTCCTCGGCGAGGTCGATGGCCTCGGGAGTGGTGCCGAGGATCGGGATCCCGGCGTCCTTGAGCGGCTGCGCGAGACCGAGCGCGGTCTGGCCGCCGAGCTGCACCACGACGCCCAGGAGTTCTCCCGACGCCTGCTCCGCGTGGATGACCTCGAGCACGTCCTCGAGGGTGAGCGGCTCGAAGTAGAGGCGGTCGCTCGTGTCGTAGTCGGTCGAGACCGTCTCGGGGTTGCAGTTGATCATGATCGTCTCGTAGCCGGCCTCACTCAGCGCGAAGGAGGCGTGCACGCACGAGTAGTCGAACTCGACGCCCTGACCGATGCGGTTGGGGCCGGAGCCGAGGATCACGACCTTCTTGCGGTCGGAGGCCGCGACCTCGGTCTCGAGGTCGTACGACGAGTAGTGGTAGGGCGTGAGCGCCGGGAACTCGCCCGCGCAGGTGTCGACCGTCTTGTAGACCGGACGCAGGCCGAGGCCGTGGCGGAGCCCGCGGATCTCGCTCTCGCTCACCCCGCGGATGGCCGCGATCTGCGCGTCGCTGAAGCCGTGGTCCTTGGCCTCGCGCAGCACGTCGAGCGTGAGCTGCGGTGCGGCCTTCACGGCCTCCGCGACCTCGTTGATCAGCGCGATCTGGTCGAGGAACCAGGGGTCGATCGAGGTGGCCTCGAAGACCTGCTCGATCGTCGCGCCGAGGCGCAGCGCCTGCTGCACATCGACGATGCGGCCGTCGGTGGGGCGCTTGATGGTCTCGAGGATCTCCTCGACGGAGCGCGTCTCCTCGCCCCAGTGGAAGGAGGTGCCGCGCTTCTCGAGCGAGCGCAGCGACTTCTGCAGCGCCGTCGTGAAGTTGCGGCCGATCGCCATCGCCTCGCCGACCGACTTCATGGTCGTGGTGAGGGTGTCGTCGGCGGCAGGGAACTTCTCGAACGCGAAGCGGGGCGCCTTCACCACGACGTAGTCGATCGTGGGCTCGAAGCTCGCGGGCGTCTTCTGCGTGATGTCGTTCGGGATCTCGTCGAGCCGGTAGCCGAGGGCGAGCTTGGCCGCGATCTTCGCGATCGGGAAGCCGGTCGCCTTCGACGCGAGGGCCGAGGAGCGGGAGACGCGGGGGTTCATCTCGATGACGATGACGCGCCCGGTCGCGGGGTCGACCGCGTACTGGATGTTGCAGCCGCCGGTGTCGACGCCGACGCGCCGGATGATGTCGATGCCGATGTCGCGCAGCTTCTGGAACTCGCGGTCGGTGAGGGTGAGGGCGGGGGCCACGGTGATGGAGTCACCGGTGTGCACGCCCACCGCGTCGACGTTCTCGATCGAGCAGACCACGACCGTGTTGTCGGCCGTGTCGCGCATGAGCTCGAGCTCGTACTCCTTCCAGCCGAGGATCGACTCCTCGAGCAGCACCTCGCTGGTGGGGCTGTAGTGCAGGCCGTCGCCGGCGATCCGCACCAGATCCTCCTCGGTGTAGGCGAAGCCGGAACCGAGGCCGCCCATCGTGAAGGAGGGTCGCACCACGAGGGGGTAGCCGAGATCCTTCGCGAACTCCTTGGCCTCCTCGAGGGTGTGTGCGATGTGCGAGCGCGCCACGTCGGCGCCCGACTCGATCACCAGATCCTTGAAGATCTGGCGGTCCTCGCCGCGCTGGATCGCGTCGACCTTCGCGCCGATCAGTTCGACGCCGTGCTTCTCGAGTATGCCGAGCTCGTGCAGTGAGATCGCGGCGTTGAGCGCGGTCTGGCCGCCGAGCGTCGGCAGGATCGCGTCGGGCTTCTCCTTGATGATGATCGACTCGATCACCTCGGGGGTGATCGGCTCGACGTAGGTCGCATCGGCGAAGTCGGGGTCGGTCATGATCGTCGCCGGGTTCGAGTTGACGAGGATCACCCGCACGCCCTCCTCGCGCAGCACGCGGCAGGCCTGGGTGCCGGAGTAGTCGAACTCGCAGGCCTGGCCGATCACGATCGGGCCGGAGCCGATGACGAGGACGGAGTTGATGTCTGAACGCTTGGGCATTAGTGGGTCTCCTCCGCGCCGCTGACTGAGCTGGTCGAAGTCGAGGCGCGGTCCTTGACGAGCTGACGGAATCGATCGAAGAGGTAGAACGCGTCGTGCGGGCCCGCCGCGGCCTCGGGGTGGTACTGCACCGAGAACGCGGGGATGTCGAGGCACTCGAGCCCCTCGACGACCTGGTCGTTGAGGCTGTAGTGGCTCACCTGCACGCGGCCGAAGCCCTCGGGTGCGTCGAGCACGCCCTCGATGGGCGCGTCGACGGCGAAGCCGTGGTTCTGGGCGGTGATCTCGACGCGGCCGGTGCGCTTGTCGAGCACGGGCTGGTTGATGCCGCGGTGGCCGAAGGGCAGCTTGTAGGTGCCGAAGCCGAGCGCCCGGCCGAGCAGCTGGTTGCCGAAGCAGATGCCGAAGTAGGGCACGCCGTCGCGCAGCAGCTCGCGCAGCAGCACGACCTGCTCGTCGGAGGCGGCGGGATCGCCCGGGCCGTTCGAGTAGAACAGCGCGTCGGGGGCGATGGCGCGCACCTCGTCGAGCGAGGTCGAGGCGGGCAGCACGATCACGTCGAAGCCGTGCTCCGAGAGGTACTGCACCGTGGCGCGCTTGATGCCGAGGTCGAGCACCGCGATCGAGCCCACGCGCTCCACACCGTCCGCGGCGGGCACGTCGTAGCGCTCGGCGGTCGACACCTCGGCCGACAGGTTGCGCCCGGCCATCTCGGCCTGCTCGCGCACGAGCGCGAGCTGCTCGGCGTCGGAGAGGCTCAGGTCGGAGCCGGAGAAGATGCCGGCACGCATGGCTCCGGCGGAGCGGATGTGCCGCGTCACGGCGCGGGTATCGATGCCCGAGACGCCCACGACGCCGTCGTTCACCAGATCCTCGTCGAGCGAGCGCTCGGCGCGGAAGTTCGAGACGCGGCGTGCTGGGTCGCGCACCACGAAGCCCGACACCCAGATCTTGCGAGACTCCATATCGGTGTCGTTCGCACCGGTGTTGCCGATGTGCGGGGCGGTCATGAGCACGATCTGGCCCGCGTATGAGGGATCGGTGAGCGTCTCCTGGTAGCCCGTCATGCCGGTCGAGAAGACGACCTCGCCGAGCGTGCGGCCGGTGGCGCCGTAGGCGCGTCCGGAGTAGCGCGTGCCGTCCTCCAGCACGAGCACCGCGCCGCCCTCGGGCCGTGCGGAGGCCGGTGGAGCGGTCACTCCGGTTTCGATCGAATTCGTGGTCACGAGTCCTCCTGGGTCGTGTGCGGTCTGTTCATTGTCTCGGGCACCTCTGACACTCATGCCGGGTGCTGGATTTCGCTCTCGCGGAGCGCGGAGATCGCCTCTGCGAAGCGCCGCTGCTCGGCGGGGTCCGCGAAGCGGAAGCTGGATTCAAGGACGCGGCCGCTCTCGGCGGTCTCGCCGGGCGTCTCGCCGTCGCGCGCCCGCTCGGCCCGCCAGACGAGCAGCGAGAGCCCGCCCTGCTCGACGGCCTTGCCGATCCGCATCCCGGTCGTGCCGACGCCGAGCACGCGATCCGCTGCGATGTGCACGGGTCGCTCGCCCGTGACCTCGATCGTGACGCCGTCGCGGCGCACGGTGAGATCGGAGTAGCCCTTGTAACGCAGGCCGGGCAGGGCGATCCGCTCGAGCGGAGCCTCCTCCGCGGTCGTCGAGACGTATGCCGCGCGCGGGAAGCGCTCGATGACCTCTCCACCCGGCTCCCGCGACGAAGCGGTCACCGCGGCATCACGCTCGCCGCGGGCGCGCCAGGCGAACCACATCGCGATGAGCACGAGCACGCCGACGGCGCCGAAGAGCAGCGCGAGCGAGTAGGCGCTCATCGGGCGCCCTCCCGAGCCTGATCCGCGGCAGCGGCGACGCTCGGCGCGTCGACCAGTTCGCCGTCGTCGAGCGTCAGGTAGCCGCGGCGCACCGTGTAGGCGACGCGGCCCGGCAGCTCCATGCCCAAGTACGGCGAGTTCACGCTGAGGCCGCGCAGGCTCGACAGGTCGAACTCGCTCGCGCCGCTCGGGTCGACGAGCACGAGGTCGGCGTTCTCACCCTCGGCGAGCGCCGCCGGGTGCCCCTCGAGGCGGCCGATCTCCGCCGGCTTCCGGGAGAGCAGCGTCTCGATCTCGGCCCAGCTGGCGTGCCCCTCGTTCACGAGCGTGAGCAGCGCGATCGGCAACGCCGATTCGAGCCCCACCATTCCGAAAGCCGCGACGTCCCACTCGCACTCCTTCGCCTCGATGGGGTGCGGCGCGTGATCGGTGGCGATGATGTCGATGACGCCCTCGGCCACGGCGCGGCGCAGCGCGCGGACGTCCTCCTCGCGGCGCAGCGGCGGGTTGACCTTGTAGCGCGCGTCGTAGCTGCGCACGAGCTCCTCGGTGAGGATGAGGTGGTGCGGGGTGACCTCCGCAGTCACCTGCACGCCGCGGGCCTTCGCCCATCGCACGACCTCGACCGAACCCGCGGTCGAGAGGTGGCAGATGTGGAGGCGCGCGCCGATGTGCTCGGCGAGCAGCACGTCGCGGGCGATGATCGACTCCTCGGCGACGGCGGGCCAGCCCTTGAGGCCGAGCTCGCTCGAGAGCGAGCCCTCGTTCATCTGCGCGCCCTCGGTGAGGCGGGGATCCTGGGCGTGCTGCGCGATGACGCCGTCGAAGGTCTTGACGTACTCGAGCGCGCGCCGCATGAGCAGCGGATCGTGCACGCACTTGCCGTCGTCGGAGAAGACGCGCACGGCGGCGCGCGACTGCGCCATGGCTCCGATCTCGCTGAGGCGCTCCCCCGCGAGATCCTCGGTGACCGCTCCGATGGGGCGCACCGTCGCGTACCCCGCGGCGTCGCCGAGCGACTGCACCTGCTCGACCACGCCCGCGGTGTCCTGCACCGGCATGGTGTTGGCCATCGCGAAGACGCTCGTGAAACCGCCGGCCGCGGCCGCCCGCGTTCCGGTCAGGACCGTCTCCGACTGCTCGAACCCCGGCTCGCGCAGGTGGGTGTGCAGGTCGACGAAGCCAGTGAGCGCGACGAGGCCGTCGGCGTCGATGATCCGCTCGCCGTCGTGCGGCGCGAGGCCGCCATGCACCGCGCGCTCGACGATGCGGCCGCCGGAGATCCGCAGGTCCACGGGCTCCGCAGCGAGGAGGTCGCCGCCGCGCTCCGTGAGATCGGCCGCGAGGCGAGCGCCGCGGATCAGGATGTCGGGGTTACTCATGGGTGCTCCGTTCGGATCCGCTCAACAACAGGTACAGGGCCGCCATGCGCACCGAGACGCCGTTCGCGACCTGCTCGAGCACGGTCGAGCGAGCGGAATCAGCGGCGCGCGACGAGATCTCGAGGCCGCGGTTCATGGGGCCGGGGTGCATCACGATCGCACGCTCCGTGAGCCCTGCGAGGCGGGCGTCGTCGAGCCCCCAGTTGCGCGCGTACTCGCGCTCGTTCGGGAAGAAGGCGGCGTGCATGCGCTCGGTCTGGATGCGCAGCAGCATGACCACGTCGGGCCGCTCCTCGCGCAGCGCCGTGTCGAGCGAGTGGTGCAGCTTCACCGGCCACTCCCGTGCGCCGTAGGGCAGCAGGGTCTCGGGGGCGACGAAGCTCACCTGCGCGCCGAGCGCGTTCAGCAGCCACAGGTTCGAACGGGCGACGCGCGAGTGGGCGATGTCTCCGACGATGACCACGGAGACGCCGTCGAGGTCGCGGCCCCGGCTCGCGTCGCCGAAGAGGCGCCGGCGCATGGTGAACGCGTCGAGCAGGGCCTGCGTGGGGTGCTCGTGGGTGCCGTCGCCCGCGTTGAGCACGCCGGCGTCGATCCAGCCGCTGCGGGCCAGGCGGTCCGGGGCGCCCGATGCGGGGTGCCGGATCACCACGCCGTCGGCGCCGATCGCCTGCAGGGTCTGCGCCGTGTCCTTCAGCGACTCGCCCTTGCTCACCGACGAACCCTTGGCGCTGAAGTTGATCACGTCGGCGCTCAGGCGCTTCGCCGCCGCCTCGAACGAGATCCGGGTGCGGGTCGAGTCCTCGTAGAAGAGGTTGACCACGGTCTTGCCCCGCAGCGCCGGCAGCTTCTTCACCTCGCGCTGCTGGGCGGCGTCCATCTCCTCGGCGGTGTCGAGGATGAGGATCGCGTCGTCACGGCTCAGCGTGCGCGTATCGAGCAGATGCCTCATGAGCGAGCCCCCTCATCGATGCCGCCGATCGCGACCTCGTCGATGCCGTCGAGCTCCTCGAGCCGCAGCGAGATGCGCTCGTGCTTGGAGCTGGGCAGGTTCTTGCCGATGTAGTCGGCGCGGATCGGCAGTTCGCGGTGCCCGCGATCGATGAGCGCGGCGAGACGCACCGCGCGCGGGCGGCCGTGGTCGTTCAGCGCGTCGAGGGCGGCGCGCACGGTGCGGCCCGAGTAGAGCACGTCGTCGACGAGCACGACCGTGACGCCGTCGATGCCGGCCACCGGCATCTCGGTCGGCTGCGGCGCGCGGGCCGGCTGTCGCGAGAGATCGTCGCGGTACATCGTGACGTCGAGGCTCCCGACCGGCACGTCGACTCCCTCGATGCGCGAGATGATCGCGGCGATGCGATGGGCCAGCAGGCTGCCGCGGCGGGGAATGCCGACGAGCATCAGGTCGCCGGTTCCCTTGTTCGCCTCGATGATCTCGTGCGAGATGCGAGTCAGCGCCCGCGAGATGTCGTCGGCGTATAAGAGGGTACGCACAGTCCCGGTACTCCTTTCCCGCCTCACAGGACGGACTTAAAGGAACTCATTTCCTTCAACAATAGCAGGCCGGTCGGCTCCCGAAACCGCCCCGCCACCCGATCCCGAACTGCCACCGCCCGCTCCCCCCGAAGCCGCCCGCTCCCCCGAGCCGCCGGTTCGATGATCCACGGGATCATAGCCGAAAGGCGGATTTCGCACGCGATGCAATCGTATCTCGTGCGAAATCCGCCTTTCGAGGGGTGTTTCCGGGCGCACTTCAGCGCGGGTGTTCCGCATCCTGGCCTGGTCGGTCGGGCCGGATCGGACTACGCCTGGGCGTAGTCGGCGATGCGGCCGAGCACGCCGTTGACGAAGCGGCTGGAGTCGTCGGTGGAGTACTCCTTCGCGAGCTCCACCGCCTCGTCGATCGCGACGGCCGCGGGGACCTCCTCGTTGAAGAGGATCTCCCAGGTGGCGAGGCGCAGCAGGGCGCGGTCGACGTTGGGCATGCGCTCCAGCGTCCACCCCTGCGCGTAGCTCATGATGAGCTCGTCGATCTGGTCGCGGTGGTCGGTGACGCCGTCCACGATCTCACGGGCGTACAGCCAGGAGGCCGCGCGATCCGGTTCGCCCGAGGCCCGCTGCGCCTCGGCGTTCACGATCGTGATGATCGACTCGCCGCGCACATCGGCCTGGAAGAGCATGTCGAGGGCGCGCTTGCGCGCCTTGGTCCGGGCTGACAACGGTACTAGTCGTTGACGCGGCCGAGGTAGTCGCCCGTGCGGGTGTCGACCTTGACCTTCGTGCCGGTCTCGAGGAACAGCGGCACCTGGATCTCGGCGCCGGTCTCGACGGTGGCGGGCTTGGTGCCGCCGGTCGAGCGGTCGCCCTGCAGGCCGGGCTCGGTATAGGTGATCTCGAGCACGACCGAGGCGGGCAGCTCGAGGTAGAGCGGGTCGCCCTCGTGCAGCGCGATCTGCACGTCCTGGTTCTCGAGCATGAACTTCGCCGCGTCGCCGACGACGGTGCCCGACACGGTGAGCTGGTCGTAGTCGCTCTTGTCCATGAAGACGAAGTCCGCGCCGTCCTGGTAGAGGTACTGGTAGTCGCGGCGGTCGACGTTGGCGGTCTCGATCTTGGCGCCCGCGTTGTAGGTCTTGTCGATGATCTTGCCCGAGACGACGTTCTTCTGCTTGGTGCGCACGAAGGCGCCGCCCTTGCCCGGCTTCACGTGCTGGAACTCGACCACGCTCCAGAGCTGACCGTTCTCCTTGATCACGGTGCCGTTCTTGATGTCGTTCGAGGTTGCCATACGGGTATTCTCCGGGTTCTATCGGGTTCGAGCGCCAGAGCAGCGCCGATACAGTTTACACCGCTTCCGGGTGCGAAGACTTGCAGGTCCCCCACAAACGGGGTGCGGGCGGGTCGGGGCAACCCTATCCTGCCGAGATGCACATGCTCTTCCGCACCTTCTGGCATCTCTGGTTCGTGGCTCCGCGGGGACGCCGCCTCGGCTTCGGCGACGTCTCGCGATCCCGCTTCCGGGTTTGGCCCACGGACCTCGACGTGCTGCGGCACATGAACAACGGCAAGTACCTGTCGGTCATGGATGTCGCCCGCTTCGACCTGATCCAGCGCAACGGGGTCGTCGATCTGTTCAAGCGCGAGGGCTGGTACTCCGTCGTCGTGGGGCAGACGATCTCGTATCGCAAGTCGCTGAACCCGTGGATGCGGTTCTGGATCGAGTCGCGCATCCTCGGCTTCGACGATCAGGCGGTGTTCATCGAGCAGCGCTTCGTGCGCCCCGATGCGCAGGGGCGCGCCGAGGTCTACGCGCGCGCCGTGGTGCGGGGTCGCATTCTCCGTCGCGACGGCGGCACGGTGCCGGTGCCCGAGGTCATCGAGAAGAGCGGGGCGGATCCTGATCGGCTGCGAGTCCCGGAGGACGTCCTCGCGTGGGGTCGGGCGAGCCGCCTGCCGTCGACGCGCGCGGCTGCGCCCAGCGTGTGGAGCTAGGGGCGGGAGGAGCGCTCCCGCCGCTCACTCCTCCGGCTTGAAGTCCAGCGACAGCGAGTTCATGCAGTAGCGCTGGCCGGTGGGCGTGCCGAATCCGTCGGGGAAGACGTGCCCGAGGTGACCGCCGCAGCGGGCGCAGCGCACCTCCGTGCGCTCCATGCCGAGCGAGTTGTCCTCGAGCAGCTCGACCGCGTCGGGGTTCACCGCGTCGTAGAAGCTCGGCCAGCCGCAGTGGGAGTCGAACTTGGTGCCGCTCACGAACAGCTCATTGCCGCAGGCGGCGCAGGTGTAGAGCCCCGCCCGCTCCTCGTCGAGCAGTTCGCCCGTCCACGCGCGCTCGGTACCGGCCTGGCGCAGCACCGCGTACTGCTCCTCGGTGAGCTGCTCGCGCCATTCATCTTCCGATTTCGAGACTTCATATGCCATGTCCGCGATTCTACGCCGTCGTCCGCGGCGCGCCAGGGCCGAGACCGCTACTGTGACGCTCCGTGACCTCGAAGTCCGGCGCGGTGCCGCGCCGCTCGTACACTGGCGGGATGACTGATTCCCGCGCGCAATCGACGTACCAGGTCCGACTCGGATGGGGCGCCGCGGCGCTCGCGCGCCTCGCGGAGGCCGACATCGTGGTGGTCGTCGACGCGATCGGCTCCCCCGACGAGCTGGCCGCGCAGGCCGTCGGACTCGCCGGGCGCCCGACGGTGTTCGCGGGCTCGCTGCGCAATGCGACCGCGACGGCGAACGCGGTGTTCCGCGAGCAGCTCGACCGCGGCGGGCGCACCGCGATCAACCTGGTGCTCGCGGGCGACGACGGCGAGTTCGCGGTCGAGGACTACCTCGCGGCCGGCGCCATCGGCGACGCGCTCTCCGCGCTCGGCATCGACCACTCGGCACCCGACGTCGCGGTGGCGGCCGAGGGCTTCCGCGCGCTCACCCGCGCGCTCAAACACCTGCTCTCGGCGAGCGAGACGGGCCTGCGGCTCTCGGCCGACGGTCGCCGCGACGAGGTCAGGGCCGCGGCAGAGCTCGACGCGGAGACCGAGGCGACCCGCCTGGCGTAGTACGGGCCGCCTCGGCGCGGCTACCGCGAGACGACCTGCCGCTTCGAGGAGATGACGCCGGTGTCGAAGCCGGCGAGGTGCAGACCGCCGTGGAAGCGGGCGTGCTCGATCTTGACGCAGCGGTCCATGACCACGTCGAGCCCGGCGGCCTCGGCGATGCGCGCAGCCTCCTCGTTCCACGATCCGAGCTGCAGCCAGAGCGCCTTCGCGCCGATCTCGACCGCCTCCCGTGCGACGTCGGGCAGATCGTCGTGCTTGCGGAACACGTCGACGATGTCGGGCACCACCGGCAGATCGGCGAGCGACGCGTAGACCTGCTGCCCGAGGATCCGATCGGCTCGCGGGTTCACGAAGTACACGTCGTAGGGCGAGCTCGTCAGCAGGTAGGTGGCGACGAAGTAGCTCGCCCGCGCGGGATTGTTCGACGCGCCGACGATCGCGATCGATTTCGCCCGGCGCAGGATGCCGAGGCGCTCCGCCGCGTTCGGCGCGCGCCAGGTGCGCTCCGCACGTGCCGCCTCGGGAGCGGGAGCCGGCAGGGCGCAAGCCGCGCCCGCGGCGGTATCCGCAGCGGTGTCGGGGGTGTTGTCGTTCATCGGTGCGCTCCTGTCGCCTGTACGAGGGCCTGATCCAGGTCCCACACGATATCCTCCGGGTCTTCGAGACCGACCGAGATTCTGATGAGGTCGGCGGGCACTCCCCCGGCCTCGAGCTGCTCGGGCGTGAGCTGCTGGTGCGTGGTGGAGGCCGGGTGGATTACCAGCGTGCGGGCGTCGCCGATGTTCGCGAGGTGGCTCGCCAGCTGCAGCGAGTCGATGAAGGTCGAACCCGTCTCGCGCGCCGCCTGCAGGCGCTCGCTCTCGGAATCGAAGCTGCCGGTGGGCCGTACCCCGAACGCGAACACCGATCCCGGGCCGAGCGGCAGGTACTTCTGCGCGCGCTCCTGATGCGGGTGGCCGTCGAGTCCCGCCCAGGTGACGAACGACACGCGGGGGTCGCTCGCGAGCCACTCGGCCACGATCCGGGCGTTCGCGACGTGCGCGTCGATGCGCTGCGGCAGCGTCTCGACGCCCTGCAGCAGGTTGAAGGCGGCCTGGGGACTCAGCGCCGGACCGATGTCGCGCAGTTGCTCGCTGCGGAGCTTGGTGAGGAATCCGTACTCGCCGAAGTTGTCCCACCAGCGGATGCCGCCGTACGACTCGACGGGCTCGGTCATCGACGGGAACTTGCCGTTGCCCCAGTCGAAGGTGCCGGCCTCGACGACGACGCCGCCGAGCGTGGTGCCGTGCCCGCCGAGGAACTTCGTGACCGAGTGGATCACGATGTCGGCGCCGTGCTCGATCGGCCGCACGAGGTAGGGCGTCGCGAGGGTGGCGTCGACGACGAGCGGGATGCCCGCCTCGTGCGCGACGGCCGCGAGGCCCTCGAGATCGGCGATCTCTCCCCCGGGGTTGCCGATCACCTCGACGTACAGCACCTTGGTGTTCGCGCGGATCGCGCGGCGGAACTCCTCGGGGTCGGAGCTCGCGACGAACGTCGTGTCGACGCCGAAGCGGCGCAGCGTCACGTCGAGCTGGGTGACGGTGCCGCCGTAGAGCTGCGCCGAGGCGACGATGTGGTCGCCCTGACCGACCAACGCCGCGAAGGTGATGAACTCGGCCGACATGCCGCTCGCGGTCGCGACCGCGCCGATGCCGCCCTCGAGCGAGGCAATCCGCTCCTCGAGCGCCGCGACGGTGGGGTTGCCGATGCGCGAGTAGATGTTGCCGTACTTCTGCAGGGCGAAGAGGCTCGCCGCGTCCTGCGCGTCGTCGAACACGAACGACGTGGTCTGGTAGATCGGCACGGCTCGCGCGCCGGTGGCGGCGTCGGGTGTGCCGCCCGCGTGGAGGGCCCGGGTGCGGAACCCGAAACGGTGCTCGCTCATCTGTTCTCCTTCTCTGGAAGATGCTGGTGCTGGGCCAGGCGCACGGCTTCGCGCACGCCCTCGACGGCCCAGGGGTTCTGCAGGCTGGTGGTGTCGCCGAGCGGGTCGCCCTGCCACAACTGCGCGAGCAGTCGGCGCAGGATCTTGCCCGAGCGGGTCTTGGGGAGCTCTGGCACGCGGACCACGATCTTCGGTTTCGCGATCGGCCCGATGTCTCGGGCGACCCGCGCGCGGAGCTCGTCGTGGTCGGCCTCCCCGGCCGCGCCGTCCACCACGAACGCGGCGACCGCCTGCCCGGTGACGGCATCGCTCACGCCGGTCACGCCGGCTTCGCCGACGGCGGGGTGCGCGACGAGCGACGACTCGATCTCGATGGTCGAGAGGCGGTGCCCCGAGACGTTCACGACGTCGTCGAGGCGGCCGAGGATCCAGATGCAGCCGTCGGCGTCGACCGTGGCTCCGTCCCCCGCCACGTAGTAGCCCCCGTGCTCCCCCTTGCCGGCGTACGCGGCCCAGTACGAGTCGCGGTAGCGCTCGGGATCGCCCCAGACGGTGCGCGCCATGCCCGGCCAGGGGCGGCGCGCGACGAGGGTTCCCGCGCGGCCCGGGGCGACGGGTTCCCCGTGCTCGTCGACGACGGCCATATCGATTCCGGGCAGGGGGACCGTCGCCGATCCTGGCTTGAGCGTCGTGACGCCGGGGAGCGGCGCGATCATGGCGGCGCCGGTCTCCGACTGCCACCAGGTGTCGATCACCGGCACCTCGTCGCGCCCGAAGTTGCGCCGGAACCAGACCCACGCCTCGGGGTTGATGGCCTCGCCGACGGTGCCGAGCAGCCGGATCGACGAGAGGTCGTGTCCGCTCGGCTCGTGGGCGGCGGGGAGTTCGTCGCCGAACCAGGTCATGAGGGTGCGGATCAGCGTGGGGGCCGTGTAGTACACGGTCACGCCGTAGCGCTCGATGATCTCGAGGTGCCGTCCGCGGTGCGGGGTGTCGGGGGTGCCCTCGTAGATCACCTGCGTGAGCCCGTTCGAGAGCGGGCCGTAGATCTCGTAGGTGTGCGCCGTGACCCACGCGAGGTCGGCGGTGCACCAGTGCACGTCGTCGGGTTTCGCGTCGAAGTGCGCCCAGTGGGCCCAGCTCGCGTGCGCGAGATAGCCGCCCGAGGTGTGCACGAGGCCCTTCGGCTTACCCGTGGTACCCGAGGTGTAGATGATGAAGAGCGGGTGCTCGGCGTCGAAGGGCTCGGGATCATGGTGCTCCGGCTGCGCCCCGATCGCCTCGTGCCACCACACGTCCCGCCCCTCGGTCCACGGCACGTCGAGACCCGTGCGGCGCACGACGAGCACGTGCTCGAGGTGCGGCAGATCCCGCGCCGCCTCGTCGGCCGCCGACTTGACCTCGACCGCCCTGCCGCGCCGGTACTGCCCGTCGCTCGTGACCAGCAGTCTGGCCCCTGTATCCTCGAGGCGGAATCGCACGGCCTCGGCCGAGAAGCCGCCGAACACGAGCGAGTGGACCGCGCCGATCCTCGCGCAGGCGAGGGCGATCACCACGGTCTCGACGAGCACGGGGAGGTACACGACCACCCGATCGCCCGGCTCGATGCCGAGCGCGAGCAGCCCGTTCGCCGCCTGCGAGACCCGGCGCTGCAGATCCGCGTAGGTCACGGCCTCGCGATCGCCGGGCTCGCCCTCGAAGTACAGTGCGACCTTGTCGCCCCGGCCGGCCTCCACATGGCGGTCGACGCAGTTGAACGCCACGTTGAGCGAGCCGCCCGCGAACCACTCGGCCCGGGGCACCGTGAGGCCGTCGGGTCCTTCCAGCGGGGGTTCCCAGGTGTGCGCGGTGCGCCACCGCTCCGCCCAGTGCAACCGCTCGGCCGCGCGCTCCCAGAAGGCGATCGGGTCGGCGGCCGCGGCCGCGTAGATCGACGCGTCCACGTTCGCCTCGGCCGCCAGGGCGGCGGGTGCGGGGAAGGTTCGCGTCTCCGCGAGACGCGCTTCGGCGTTCACATCCACCTCCTGAGCACGGCCTTCTCGAACAGCACGAGGATCGCGTTGGTGATCGTGCCGAGCAGGGCGAGCAGCACGATGGCGAGCAGGATCCGATCCACCCGCCCCGTCTGCTGCGAATCACTGAGCATCCACCCGAGGCCCATCGAGGCGCCCAGCAGCTCGGCCGCGACGAGGAACAGCCAGGACTGCGCGAGCGCGAGCCGCAGGCCTGAGACGACCGCGGGAACGACGGCGGGCAGCTGCACCGTGCGGAACAGCGACCAGCCCCGCAGGCCGAAGGTGCGCCCGGCCTCGACCAGTTGGGGGTCGACGTGCCTGAGCGCGTCGGCCACCGTGGTGTACACGGGGAAGAACGCGCCGATGGCGACGAGCGTCACCTTCGACTCCTCGCCGACCTGCATCCACAGGATGAGCAGCGGCACCCACGCCAGCGACGGGACGGCGCGCAACGCGACCAGCATCGGGGCGAGCAGCACGCCGCCGATCCGCGACAGCCCCACGATCGCCGCCATCGCGAGCGCCACGAGCGAGCCGACCGCGAAGCCGATGAAGACGCGCTGCACCGAGATGGCGACGTGCAGCCACAGCTCGCCCCGCTGCACGAGCTCGATCCCCGCCTCCACGACCGACCAGGGACTCGGGAGCCGGTACTCGGGTACCATGCCCGATCCCGTGACGAACTGCCACACCGCGATGATGGCGACCGGCACGACGAAGCCGCCGGCGACCCTCACCCAGGTGCGCGACCACGGGGAGGGTCGCGGCGAGGTGCGCTGCTGCGCCGCGCCCGCGACCGCGGCCGTATCTGCGGTCATTCGGTCGCCTTCAGGGCGAACTCGTCCTCGACGATCGACGAGATGGCCTCGTCGATCGCCTCCTGGCCGCCTTTGACGTCGCCCGACTCGGCGATGATCGGGGCGATCTTCTCGAGCACCCGCACCTGAGCGTCGCCCGGCACGCCCGAGACGTCGAGATTCGAGCGCTCCTCGATCACGGTCTTCGCGACCTGGAGATCGATCGAGGCCGCGTCGGCGAGCAGCTGCGCCGCCTCCTCGGGGTGCGCGAGCGCCCAGACCCGCGCCTCCTCGTAGGCGTCGACGACGACCTGCGCCACATCCGGGTGATCGGTGATGAACTCCTCGGTTGCGTTGAGGAAGCCGTAGGTGTTGAAATCAACGTTGCGGTAGATGAGCTTGTCGCCCGACTCGACCTCGGCCGCCGCCATGATGGGGTCGAGCCCGCTCCACGCGTCGACCGAGCCGCCGTCGAGGAGCGCCCGGCCGTCGGCGTGCTGCACGTTCTGCACCTCGACGTCGTCGAGGCTCAGACCGGCCTCTTCGAGCGCCTGCAGCAGGAAGAAGTAGGGGTCGGTGCCCTTCGTGGCCGCGACGGACTTGCCCTCGAGCTGCGCGACATCGGTGATATCGCTGTCGGGGCCGACGACGAGCGCGGACCACTCCGGCTGCGAGTAGATGTCGATCACCTTGATGGGAGAACCGTTGGCTCGGGCGAACAGCGCGGCCGAGCCCGCCGTCGAGCCGATGTCGACGGAGCCGGAGCGCAGCAGCTCGTTCGCCTTGTTGCTGCCGGCGGACTGCTCCCAGTTGACCTCGACCGAGTCGCCGAGCGCCTCCTCGATCAGACCTTGATCCTTCACCACGAGGCTGAGCGGGTTGTAGGTGGCCCAGTCGAGCGACAGGGTGCTCGTCGACCACTCGCCGCCCTCGGCGTTCGCGGCGGCGCTCTCGGCGCCCTCCCCCTGCACGCAGCCGGCCAGGAGCAGCGCCGTCGCCCCGGCGAGAGCGGTGGCGGGAATGATTCGGCGGGTGATGGTGCTCATGCGTTCTCCTTGGTAGTGAGCTTGTGGACCCCCAGCCCGTCGAGCAGGCTGGTGCGCAGATCGGTGAAGGCGCGGGCGCCGCGGTCGCGAGGGCGGGTGCCGGGCACGGGGACGAGGCGGGCGATCGAACCGTCCGTGCGGCGCGAGTCGGGCGCCGTCTCGGGGGCGGCGCCCGGGGTGCGGACGGATCCCAGCGCGTCGATGCCCGACGACGAACCGAGGGCGACGATGCGTGCCCGGGGCCGCGGGGGTCCGGCCTGCGCGGCGTGGAGATTGCGGAGCATCAGCACGCGGTCGGCGAGGTAGAGCGCCTCCTCGACGTCGTGGGTGACCAGCACGACCGTGGTCGGCTGGGCCCGGTGGATGTCGAGCAGCAGGTCGTGCATCTTCAGGCGGGTGAGCGCGTCGAGCGCGCCGAACGGCTCGTCGAGCAGGAGCACGCGCGGGCTGCGGGCGAGGGCGCGCGCCAGCGACGCGCGCTGCGCCATGCCGCCGGAGACCTCGCGCGGGCGCTGATCCGCCGCGTGGGCGAGCCCCACGAGCTCGAGCAGCTCGGCGACGCGCTCCCTCGCCTGACGCCCGCGGGTGCCGCGGGGCAGGCCCAACGCGATGTTCTGCGCGATCGTGCGCCAGGGCATCAGCCTCGGCTCCTGGAACGCGATCGCCGTCGAATCGTCGTGCGCGCTGATCCCCTCGTCGTCGAGCGTGATGGATCCGGCCGTCGGCAGGTCGAGCCCGCCGATCAGGCGCAGCAGCGTCGATTTGCCGCAGCCGGAGGGGCCGACGACCGCGATGATCTCCCCGGGCCGCACCTCGAGCGACAGGTCACGCAGCACCGTGCGAGCTCCCTCCCTGGTCGGGAAGGTGCGTTCGACCTCTGCGATGCGCACGTGCCCCGCGGGGGCGGCGCTGGGTGATGCGACGGGTTCGGGCATAGGCACCAGAATGCACGAACGCGAACCCGTCGAAAAACCGGGCTGTAACCTGACGACGCATTTCTGACAGGCGGCCGGAACCCGCGACCGCGCACGGCGGGAGCGGTCGCCGGACCCGACCGGGCGGATCCGGCGCTTCAGCCGGTGAAGCGGTATGCGGCGCCGCGGTGGTCCTCGGCGAGGTGCGGGCCGCGGCCGCCCAGCCGCTCGCGCAGTGTGACGGGTTCCGCCGCGGGCTCCCGCAGGAGGCCCCGGCGGCGCAGCTCCGGGGACACCAGCCGCGCGAAGCGCTCGAGATCGGCCGGGCGCACCGCGGCCGAGATGTTGAAGCCGTCGACGCCGGTCTCACGCATCCAGCGCTCGAGCTCGTCGGCGACGGTCTGCGGCGATCCGACGATCACGGGGCCGCGACCGCCGATCGCGACGAACTCGGCGAGATCCCGCACCGTCCACGTCGTGCCGTCGGCGAGCGTGGTGAAGGAGGCGAGCGCCGACTGGTTCGCGTCGGTGACGATGTGCTCGAGCTCCTGCTCGGGCCGGGCGCCCGCGAAGTCGACGCCGGTCCAGCCGCTGAAGAGCGCGAGCGCAGACTCGGTGTCGACGTACGAGCGATACTCGTCGAGGCGTGCCTGCGCGGCCTCGTCGGTCTCGGCGACGACGACCGTCGCGAGCGTGAAGATCTTGATCGCGTCGCGGGGGCGCCCCTCGGCTTCGAGGCCGTCGCGCACACCGTCCACCCACTTGCGCACGAGCGCCGTGCTGCCTCCCGAGAAGAAGATCGCCTCGGCGTGATCGACCGCGAACCGCTGCCCCCGCTTCGAGGCGCCCGCCTGGAACAGGAACGGCGTGCGCTGCGGCCCCGGCTCGGCGAGCGCCTGCCCCGGCACCTGGAAGTGCTCGCCGTCGTGCCGGATCTCGCGCACCCGTTCGGGGTCGACGAACACGCCCCGCTCGCGATCGGAGACCACCGCGCTCGGCGCGAAGGAGCCCTCGAACAGCCGGTACATGACCTCGAGGTACTCGTCGGCCCGGTCGTAGCGCTCGTCGTGCGGGACCTGCGCGTCGCGGCCGACGATGTTGCGCGCCGCGGAGTCCTGGTAGCTCGTCACGATGTTCCAGGCGACGCGCCCGTCGGTGAAGTGGTCGAGCGTCGTGAGGGTGCGTGCGAGGAGGTACGGGTGCTCGTACGACACGGAGGCGGTCACGCCGAAGCCGAGGTGCTCGGTGACCGCGGCCATCGCCGGCACCGCGACGAGCGGATCGAGCAGCGGGAACTGCACCCCGCCGCGGGCGGCCTGGTCGCCGTTGCCGCCGTAGACGTCGTACACGCCCACGATGTCGGCGAGGAACAGCGAGGCGAATCCGCCCTCCTCGAGCGTCGTCGCGAGGGAGGTCCAGTAGTCGAGCCTCCGATAGCGCTCGACGCCGGAGTCGGGGTGCCGCCACAGCCCCGGCGACTGGTGCACGGGGGCCAGCATGTCGAACGCGTTCAGCAGGATCTCGCGGGTCATGTCTTCCTTCGCTCGGTTCTCGGGTTACTGCTGCGACGCGCGGGCCGCGCGGACGGCCGCGCCTCGCGGATCCCTCGCGGCCAGGGTCGCGATGAGGGAGATGACGGCGATACCGGTGACGTACGCGCAGATCAGCCACGGTGCGCCCCCTCCCAGCTGGAGCAGCAGCGCCGCCACCATCGGCATGATCCCCCCGCCGATGACCGAGCCGAGCTGGTAGCCCAGGCTCACGCCGGAGTAGCGCACCTCGACCGGGAACTGCTCGGCGAACCACGCCGCCTGCGGGCCGTAGACGGCGTCGTGGGCGACGTTCATGCCGAGGATCATGAGCAGCGGGAGCAGCGCGAGCGACTCGCCGGAGAGGTAGCCGAAGAAGAGCCAGACGAAGACGCCGATCATCACGAAGCCGAAGGCTGTGACGGATCGGCGGCCGACCCGGTCCGACAGCCAGGCCCAGAACGGGGTCGTCACGAGACCCACCGCGGAGGCGATCATCACGGCCTGCACGCCGGCCTCGCGGTCGCCGTGCGTGTCGACGAGATAGCCGAGCACGTACACGGTGATCAGGAAGTAGATGCTGTTCTGGGCGATGCGCTGCGCGATCGTGACGAGCAGCGGGCGCCAGTGCCGCGCGAGGATCACGCGCACCGGCGTGCGCTCGGTGCGGCCGGACTCCTTGAGCTCCAGGAACTCGGGCGCGTCTCGCACGCCGAGGCGGATCCAGAGTCCGATCGCCACGAGCACCGCCGAGAGCAGGAAGGGGATGCGCCAGCCGAAGGCCTGGAACTGCTCGTCCGTGGTCAGCGCCTGCACGATGACGAAGGCGCCGGTCGCGAGGAGCATGCCGGCCGCCGAACCGATCTGGGTGAATGATCCGAAGAGCCCGCGGCGATGGGACGGCGCGTGCTCGACCGAGAGCAGCGCCGATCCGCCCCACTCCGCGCCCGCGGCGAGGCCCTGCACGAGGCGGAGCAGCACGAGCGCGAGGGCGGCCCACCATCCGATCGCGGCGTAGTTCGGCACGAGCCCGATCAGGAAGGAGGCGACGCCCATCAGGAGCAGGGATGCGACGAGCAGCGACTTGCGACCGATGCGGTCGCCGAGGTGCCCCGCGATCACACCGCCGAGGGGCCGCGCGAGGAAGCCGACGCCCAGCGACGCGTACGAGGCGATCGTCGACGCGAAGGCGCTGTCCGACGGGAAGAACTGCACGTTGAAGATGAGGGCGGCCGCGGTGCCGTAGAGATAGAAGTCATACCACTCGATCGTCGTTCCCGAGAACGCGGCGAGCAGCACGCGGCGCTTCTCATGGGGCTTCGCCGGGGCGGCGACCGGAGGCCGCTCGAGGAGTGCCGTGGTCATGATGATGCTCCGTTCTCGGCGGGGTTCGCGGGGGCATCGCCGATGGCGTTCAGGCCCTCCGGCAGCACGCCGTTGATCCAGTAGTCGCCGAGCGCACGCGCGCGGAAGGCGATCGGGTTGTGGGTGGCGACCGTCTGGGCGTTCCGCCAGTGCCGGTCGAGCGCTTTCGAGGTCGAGGTCGCGGAGGCCCCGACGGTGAGGAACAGCTCCTGCGCCGCGCCGAGCGCGAGCTCGGGCACGGTGACCTGGGCGTGCTCGACGGCGACCTCGGAGTACTGCACCTCATCGGGTGCGGGCGCGTTGCCGGCGGTCGCCGCGACGCCCTCGTCGAGCACCCGAGCGGTCTGCACCACGATCGCCTCGGCGCTGTACGCCTTGGCGGCGATGCGTCCCACGGCCTCCTGGACGAGCGGGTCGTCGCGGAAGGGCAGCCCCGATCCCGTGTTGAAGGTGCGAGCGCGACGCGAGACGAGCTCCGCGGCGTCGCGGCGCGCGGCATGCGCGATGCCCGAGAGCACCGCGAGCAGGATGAGCTGGAAGAACGCCGCCTCGTGCACCGCGTCGCTCGAGCCCGGGATGCGGTCGAGAAGCCCGGCCGGTTCGACCTCGACGCGCTCGAAGACCGCGGTGCCCGTGCCGGTCAGCCGCTGCCCGAAACCGTCCCAGTCGTCGAGCACCGTCACGCCGGGGGCGTCGGTGGGGACGACGGCGAAGCGGCGGCCGTCGCGACCCTCGACGGCCGCGGAGACGCGGGTGTAGTCGGCGAAGATCGTGCCCGTCGTGTAGAACTTGCGGCCGTCGAGCACCGCGCCGCGCGGGGTCTCGGAGATGACCGTGCTCAGGCGCCCCAGGGCGTTGCCGCCCTTCTCCGTGGAGGCGTTGCCGACCGTCGCGCCGGCGAGGATCCGCGGGTACCAGACGCGCTGGATCTCCTCAGGCTGGAAGCGCAGCGAGTCGAGGAAGCCGAAGTGGGAGCGGTACTGGTGCGCCACGTTCGAGTCGGCCTGCGCGAGGTCGATCAGCAGCCGGACGAGCGTCTCGATCGTGGCTCCGGGACCGCCGTGCTCGACCGGCACGCGCAGGGTGCCGAATCCGGCGGCGTTCAGCTCGCGGATCTCGTCGAACGGCAGGGTGCGGTGGAGTTCGCGGTCGAGGGCGCCGGCGGCGATCTCGTCGAAGATCGGCTGGAAGCGCGCGCTCAGAGCAGCGTAGTCCGAGGGCAGTGCGGCGAGCTGCTCCTCCGCGACGGCGCGGGCGGTGGTCGGGTGGGTCATCGATGGCCTTTCCGTTCGGAGCCGGTCGGCGCGGAGGGTCGCGCGCTGACCGGGGCCTCATTCTGACACCGCGGTTTCGCGCGTCGCACCTCGGCGTGTCATGTTCCGTCACACGACGGTTCGCTCGGGCGGCCGCCGCCCGGCGCCGGTGGCGGCTCCGCCCGGATCCCGCCGCTCAGCCGATCGGCGGCCGGGCGCCGAGGTGCGGGCCCTGGTTGCCGATCTCCCGGCAGTTGATGCGCACCGCGCGCTCGGCCGCGTCGTAGACGTGGCGAGCCGCCAGGCGCCCGCCCGCGAGCGGGTGCGCGAGCCAGGTGAAGCTGCGGGCGTCGACGAGCGGCTCCCCCGACACCGCGCGCATCAGCTGCAGCATGAGCATCTCGGGCAGCGTCGGGTGCGGCCCGTGCTCGAAGCTCAGGCCGAGCACTGCGGGTGCGAGCCCCGCGGGAACGAGGCGCAGCGTCCAGCCGGTCCCCGCATGCTGTGAGCGCACCACCGGGACCCCGTCAGGGGCCCGATCGAGCAGTGAGAACTCCCGCTCCGCCTCGCCTCCGAGCACGAGGGGGGATCCGCCGACGGAGCGGGCGAGCGGGCCCTCCTCGCTCGCGGCGCGCTCGTACAGCCGGCGCCACCCCTCCGCTCCGATCCCGAACGGGGCCGGCACCGGGGTGAGCGTGGGATCGGCGGCCAGCGCGGCTCCCAGACCGTCGAGGTCGACGCCCGCCTCGGCGAAGGCTTCGGGCTCGGGCGGCGCGAGACCGATCCAGCCCCCGACGGTCCGAGCAGTCTCGAACGCCCGCTCGAAGCGCTCCCGCTGCGCCTGGTCGAGTGCGTCCCCGAAGGCGACCGATGCGAGCGCCCCGGAGCGCAGGTGCTCGGCCTCGCGGTCGAGCCAGGCGTCGAACCTCTCGGAGGCGCTCCCGCCGGCCGCCGCGAGCGCGGCGTCGAGCTCGCGCGCCAGATCGGGGAAGAGCGCCCGCACGAGCCGGATCCGGTCCCCCGATTCTGTCGCGGTCATGCGCCCTCCCCTGCCGATGAACTCCTCTCTCACGGTAGCTCATCCTCCACCAGCTCGAGGATCGCCTCGGCGATCGCGCCCGGCTCGTCGATGCGCCGGCTGCTCGGAGCGTAGCGTCGCACGATCTCGTCGGAGCCGATTCCGATGCCGTGCACCGCCGCCCCGGCAGCTCGCAGTCGCCGCAGCTCCCCCGCCGCCGCGGCCGGATCGTTCGATCCGCCGTCGCTGACGAGCAGCACGATGCGCCGGCGCTCGACGCCGTCCCGCGCCGAGGTCGGGGATCCCTCCCTCCCCGGCACCACGCCGAGCTGCACGGCCGCCGCCCGCAGCGCGGCACCGTCGTTCGTCGAACCCCGGGGCGCGCGGATCGTGCCGTGCATGACGCGGCGCACCTCGTCGTCGAGCCCGTGGCTCAGGGGCTTCACCACGAGCGGCTCCGCGTCGAACACCACGAGGGCCGTGCGGATATCGAGGTCCAGGTCGATCCCGACCCGCTGCTCGGCGTGGGCGATGTCGCGCTCCACGCCGGCGAGGGCCTCCAGCATGATCAGCGCCGCGTCGGCCGCGGCCTCCGCGATGCGCCCCTGCATCGAGGCCGAGCGATCGACGAGCAGCACGTAGTCGGTGCTGCCCGCCCGCCGGCGCCGCCGGGGTCGGATCTCCCGCTGCAGGAAGGCGGCGGGCCGCGCGACCCCGGCGCGCGCCTCCGCCACCGCGCGCGCGAGGGCATCCGCGCTCAGCGTCTCGCCCTCCGCTGCGGGGCGGCGGCCCGTCGACCGCACGCGCGCCACCCGCTCCGCGATGACGCGCGCCCAGACCTGTCGCATCCGCTCGATCGCCCCGGCCAGTTCGGCGACCCGCGCCCGGTAGTCCGACGGGGCGCGGCCCCCGGCTCCGGCCCCGCCGCCCGCTTCCCTCGGCTCCTCGCCTCGCCGCGGAGCCGCTTCGATCTCGGGCAGCGCCGCAGCCTCGAGCAGGGCGCCCTCCGCCGGCATCGGGGTCGCCAGCACGGTGCTCACGAAGCCCGCCTGCTCCGCCGCGAACAAGTCGGCGCCCTCGGCGCCCTGCTTCCCCTCGCCGGCGCGGGCCCGCTCGTCCTCGCCCGAAGCCGCGGCGTCGCCTCGCTGATCCCCCTCCTCCGGGGCCTCCTGCTCGGCGTCGCCGCCCGCACCGGCGGCGCCCAGGTCGTCGGGGGCGGCCCCGCCCTCGTGCTCCTGCGCCGCCGCGCCCCGCACGGCATCCCCGAGACCGCGCTCGGCCGCGTCGAGCGCGAGCAGGCGCTCGTAGGGAGGGAGCAGCAGTGCGAGCGCCCGCTCGAATCGCTCGAGGGGGCCGCGTCGGGGATCCGGCCCGAGCACCCGCCGCAGCAGCTCGACCTGCGCACCCACCCCGGCCGCGGCGCGCCCAGCGTCCCGCGCGTGCCGATCCAGCGACCGCCACTCGGCCGCGACGTCCGGTGAGAGATCGGGGTCGGGTTCGGCTGCGCCCCCGAACCCGGCCTCCAGCAGCAGCGACACCCACTGCAGGTGCCTCGGCTGCTCCCCCGGCTGCGCCGGCAGGCCGCGGCGCACCGCCGCAGCGAGACGATCCTGCAGCCCCGGCAGACCCGCCAGCAGCTCCGCCCCGGCCTGCAGCCGAGCCACCGCGGCCACGATGGGCTCCAGCTCGGGGCGCGCGGCGACCACGGAGCGCCGGCGGCGCGCGCGGTCAGGAGCCGTCCGCTCATCGCGCACGCTCTCCCACAACTGCAGCAGCGCCAGCGCGACCGCCTCGTCGTGGCCGTGTCCGCGCCGGGAGTACCACCCGAGCCCCACCCGCAGGCCGTGCGCGTCGAGCTCCCAGGCGTCTCCCTCGGAGACCGAGACCGGCACGCCGATCAGCGCGCCGGCCGCGCGCAGCCGCTCCCGCTCCTCTGCGCCATGATCGACCATGCCCACACCCTATCCGGCCGCCGCCGCAGCCCGCGCCGGCCGGCTGTCGCCCGGATCGCGCCGCTCCAGTGATAGCGTGACGAGCATGCTGGCTTTCGACGCCGACCCCGTGCTGCACGAGGCGAGGTCCATCACCGACGAGCGCCGCAGGGTGCGCCGGGCGCTCACCGCTGCGGCGTCGCACGCCGAGGCCGCGGACCACAGGGCCGATCTGGAGCGGCTCGAAGCCCGGCTCGCGACGATCCTCGAGGATCCCGAGAACCGCTCGGCGATCGACCGTGCCCTCACGGAGCGGGCCGCGGTGCTCCGCGTCGCCGTGGCCGCGCGGCGAGAACGCGCTGCCCTCGCCCGGCTGCTGGCCGAGGCGGATGCTGTCATCGGACGCGCGGTCGCGGCGGGCAGGCCCCCGACCGCATCCGAGGCGATCCGCGCGCGGGAGCTCCGCGCCGCAGCGGGTGCCTCCCCCGAGCTCGGTTGGCGATCCGCCATCGTCTCCGAAGACCGCCGCGACGGGGTGCTCGAAGCCCTCGGCACACTGCGGCTCCGCGAGGCGGCGCGGCAGCTGCGCGGCGGGCTGCTCGAGACCGCGCAGATGCGCGGCATCATCTCGGAGGCGCTGCCCGCGGTGCTGCGCGGGGACCCCGTGCTGCTCGTGGGTGAGACGGGCGGCGCGAAGACGGCGCTCGCCGAGCATCTCTCGCGGCTCGCGGTGGGCGGGGATCCTGAGTTCGTCTCGGGCTACGGCGACATCACGGGCGCCCAGCTGATCGGCACTCACGAGCTGCGCGCCGACGGCGGTGCGACGGTGAGCGTCTTCGTGCCGGGGCCGCTGCTGCGGGCGATGACGCAGGGGCGTCCGGTGATCCTCGACGAGGTGAACGCGATGCCGGCCGAGTTCCTGAAGCGTCTGAACCGCGTGCTGCAGCTGCGACCGGGCGACTCGTTCGGGGTGCAGGAGGACGCGGGGCGGGAGGTGCGGATCGCACCGGGCTTCGCGATCCTCGCCACCGCCAACGAGCAGACGCCGCACCGCTACCGGGGGCTCGACCGCCTCAGCGCCGAACTCGTGAACCGCTTCGGTGCGAACGCCTACCGTGTGCACTACCCCGACACGGGGCTCGGCTACGAGGAGTTCCCGGCCGAGAACGCACTGCTCGCGGCGGCCGCGGTGGCCGACCCGCGCGGCGACCTGCCGCCGGGGATCGGCGTCGACGAGCTGTTCCGAGTGGCACGGGCCGCGTTCATCAGCCAGCAGGTGTTCGCGGGCGAGCACGGGGAGGGATTCGGCGAGTACGTGAGCACCGAGCGCGAGATCGACGGGCGCCCCGGCCTCGAGGAGGCCGTGCTCGCGCCTCGCACCCTCGTCGCGATCCTGCACAAGGTCGCGGGCAGCGGGGGCGCCGTCTCCCTCGAACGGGCGCTCTCGCGCTTCGTGGAGGGCGTGATGCACCGGGAGGATCGCCGGGTGCTCGCGCTGATCCTGCAGGGCCAGGGATTCCGGATCTGAACGGCCGTACTGGCTGACCAGCCGAGCGGTTGACACCGCCGTCCGACCGGAGACGCCCGGCCTCGAAGGCCGATCAGCCGACGACCCTGAAGAGCCGCGCTGCCGCCTCGACCACGGCGGGATGCTCGAGGCTGAGGCTCTGCACTCCGACCAGCCGGAGCCCGGGCGGCGGCTGCCGATCCCGTCCCCACAGCAGCACCGAGGTCTCGGAGGGCATCTGCGACGACCACCACGAGATGCCGGCGTGCGTTCCCTCGTCGGATTCGGAGATCCGCCGGGCGAGCTGTTGCGTAGTGCTCAGATCCTGCACCACGACACGGCTCGGAGCGACGCCCAGGCGCAGCAGCGTCGCCGCGTCGTCGAGGTCGAGGAGCGGGGCTCCGGAGAATTCGAACTCCGCGATCGCCCTCGGGTGACCGGCCGGCGTCAGGAACACCTCTGCGATCCAGCGATGCTTGTTGTAGAAGCTCTCGGCCACCGCGCCGACCGCCGAACGCGAGAAGTACCACGAGTCGTAGAGATCGGCGTTGTCCCATCGGCCGTGCAACTGCGGGCTCGGCACGTACGACCAGTGTCCCGGTCGCCCCCGACGGGCGCCGGGTACACGGGGGTAGCAGCGGTACAGCCGCATCGTTTCGGACGGCATCGTTCGGGCCCGGGGCTCAGGCGTATGCGCCCTCATCCTCGGCGTCGATCGCGCCGATGACCTCGGCGATGCGCCCGAGCTTGATGCACTCCCGGGGGGTCGATCCGCGCAGGAACTGGTTGGGCGAGTCGAGCCAGATCGGCACGACCTTCGTGTGCATGGTCGACTCGGCGCGAGCCACGATGTAGGCGAAGTCCATGATGGTGCGTGCCGACTCGGGCGACGGGGTCTGCGTGCCCTGCTTCCAGCGCGTCACCTGGGACGGTGTGACCCCGAGCAGCTCCGCGAGCAGGGCACCGTTGCCCGCGGCCTCGAGCAGCATGCGGAAGCCGTCGCCGAGGGCGGTGCCTGGCCGGATCGGAAGTGCGATGCTCATGACCCTCACTCTACGCGCAATCTCCAGATTGCGCGAGGGGCGATCGAGGCGAACGGGACCGAAGCCGCGCCCACGGGCGCGACTACAGGATCTGCCGCAGGTTCGTGCGGGCCAGGTCGAGCACCTCGTCGCCGCGGCCGGAGAGCACCGAGCGCAGCGCGTAGAGGGTGAACCCCTTCATCTGCTCGACGCTGATCGAGGGCGGCATCGAGAGTTCCTGCCGGTCGGTCATCACCTCCACGAGGGCGGGCCCGTCGTGCGCAAAGGCGTCGCGCAGGGCGTCCTCGAGCCGATCAGCATCGCTCACGCGCACCGAGTGCAGGCCGATCGCACCGGCGACCGCCGCGAGATCCGGATTCTTGAGCTCGGTGCCGTAGTTCACGAACCCGGCGGCCTTCATCTCGAGCTCGACGAAGTTCAGCGACGAGTTGTTGAAGACCACGATCTTGAGGGGCAGCGGCGCGTTCTGCTCGAGCGTCAGCAGTTCGCCCAGCAGCATCGCCAGGCCCCCGTCGCCGGCCAGCGCCACGACCTGCCGCTCCCGGTGCGAGGCCTGCACCCCGATCCCCTGCGAGACCGCGTTCGCCATCGAGCCGTGGCTGAACGATCCGATGAGGCGGCGCCGGCCGTTCATGGTGAGATAGCGCGCGGCCCACACCACCGGGGAACCCACGTCGGGAATGAACACCGCGTCGTCGGCCGCGAGCTCGTCGACCAGGCGCGCGACGTACTGCGGGTGGATCGCCCTGCCCGCGGGTGTCGGCGTCGCGAGCTCGTCGAGCTTCTTCCGCGTCTTGCGGTAGTGCTCGAGGGAGTCGTCGAGGTGGCCGCGGCGCTTCTTGCGCTCGAGCAGCGGCAGGAGCACCTCGGCGGTCTCGCGCACTCCGCCGACCAGCCCGAGATCGAGCGGCGTGCGGCGGCCGAGCTGCTCGCCGCGCACGTCGACCTGGATCTTCGCGGCGCGGGCCGGGTAGAACTGCTGATAGGGGAAGTCGGTGCCGAGCATGAGGATCGCGTCGGCCGCCTCCATGGCCCGGTATCCCGAGGCGAAACCGAGCAGGCCGGTCATGCCGACGTCGAAGGGGTTGTCGTACTCGATGTGCTCCTTGCCGCGCAGCGCGTGCACGACGGGGGCCGCGAGGGCGTCGGCCAGCGCGATCACCTCGTCGTGCGCGCCGGCGACGCCCGCGCCGGCGAGGATCGTGACCTTCTTCGCGCGGTTCAGCAGCTCGGCAGCCCGCTCCAGCTGCTCGGCCTCCGGCAGCACTCGCGGGCGCGCGGTGGTGATCCTCGCGACCTCCTCGGTCGGCACATCCGAGAGTGCGACATCACCGGGGATCACGAGCACGGCGACCCCCTGGCGCTCGACTGCGGCCTGCATCGCGATGCGCAGCAGCCTCGGCATCTGCGCGGGGCTCGAGACGTGCTCGGCGTAGACCGAGCACTCCCGGAAGAGCTCCTGCGGGTGCGTCTCCTGGAAGTAGTTTGACCCGATCTCGGCGCTGGGGATGTGCGCCGCGATGGCGAGCACCGGCACCCGAGACCGCTGAGCCTCGTAGAGACCGTTGATGAGGTGGAGGTTGCCCGGCCCGCAGCTGCCCGCGCACACCGCGAGCCGCCCGGTGATCCCGGCCTCGCCCGCCGCGGCGAAGGCCGCGCCCTCCTCGTGCCGGGCGTGCACCCACTCGATGTCGGAGGTGCGCAGCGCGTCGGTGAACCCGTTGAGCGAGTCACCGGGAATGCCGTAGACGCGCTCCACCCCGTTCGCCTCGAGCGTGTCGACGATGTTCTGCGCAACCGTGGTCATGGGATCCCCCTTCGCCGTGGCGGCGGAGTCTCCGCCGCCACTCCCATCCTCATGGCGGGTCGCGACGGGGCGCAAGGGGGTTGCGGAGCGCGGCGAGCGGAACCGCTCAGCCGGCGGGCGCCTCGTAGGTGAGTACCCGGGCGACGTCGTGCTCGGGCTTCTTCTCGCCGGCGAGCACCTCGAAGTCGAGGTGGTTCTGTCGCGGCGGCAGCGGGCAGGTCACGAAGTTCGTGACCGCGCAGGGCAGCGCGACCGCGTAGTTGAAGTCGATCCAGTCGATGCGCCCCTCGCCGTCCTCGGAGAACTGGAGCTCGATGACCCGGCCGGCGCCGTAGGTGATCGATCCGCTCGTGAGATCCCGGATGTGGGCGACGGGCTGCACGCGATCCCCCGCGTCCTTGCCGATGAGCGCGAGTTCGTACTCCCGCCCACCGTGCTCGAAGCGCAGCGTGCCGATGCGGCTGGTGGTCTCGCGCACCCCGCGCTCGACCGTCTCCTGCTCGACGTCGTCGCGCTCGGTCGGCGTGAAGACGGCCGGGATGCGCCACGCGGGATCGTAGTCGAACGCGGTGAGGCCGATCTGGTCGGCGCGAACGGAGACGCGCGGATCGCGCACGCGCACCCCGAAGATGCGATCGCCGGCGTCATTGGTGCGCGGCACCGTCTCGACCTCGCACTCGCCGAAGTAGACCGGTACGCTCGCCCCGTGGCCGTAGGTCTGATTGCGGCCGGTGACGATCTCCACGGGCCCGGTGGGGTACTCCCCGTCGACCGAGAGGGTCGGCCCCTCGGCGGGAGGGGTGAAGATGACGCGGCCGCCCTCCACGCTCCAGGTGCCGGGAAGCAGCTCGAGCTCGACCCCGGAGGCGCCCTCGTGCAGCCAGTACTGCGCGACGAGAGCCGTCCAGCCGTAGGGGCGCGTGAGATCCGAGACGTGCTTGTGGCGCCACTCCCGCCACTGGCCTGCGAGGTGCTCGGTTACCGGCATCGGTGCTCCTTACTGTTCATGGGTTGAAGTCCGTCCTCCGGCCGCGCGGTGCACGAACTCGCAGACGCGCGCGAAGGAATCGGCGCTGGCCTCGGCATTGCCGCGGGCCGTGCCGCCGTTCGAGTAGTGCACCCCCGAGACGGGGTGCACCCGCTCGATCTCGGTGCTCGGCAGGTGCGGGATCGTGATCCCGTGACCCGCGTCGACGTAGTCGAGGTGGAGGCGCTCGGCCGCGTGGCCGTGGCGCTCGAGCGCGTCGAACACGATACGCGAGGCCATGCTCGAGGGCCAGGCCCGGTCGTCGAGTCCCGAGACGCACGCGACCGGGCCGGCGAACCGCTCGATCGGGATCCGCGACGCCCGAGCCAGCTCACGGTCGCGCAGGCCGTCGACGTAGACGTCGGAGTGCCGGGTGGGCGCGGGGTCGTCGTTCCAGGGCTGCCAGTCGACCTCGGCGTTGTCGTGCCAGAGGTGCTCGAGCGGGGCTCCGCCGCGGGTCCAGGTCGGGCCGCTCCACCCCTCGGCGGGGTCGGCAGCGCCCTGGGCGCCGAAGACGAACGCCGCGGGCACGAATGCGACGACGCCGAGGATGCGGTCGGGGAAGGTCGCGGCGAGCAGCAGGGTGAGCTCGCCGCCGCGGGACTGCCCGCTCACGAGCGGCGCGCCGCCGAGCGGATCGAGTTCGGCGCGCGCGTAGTCGAGCGCGCGCTCGAAGTACTCGAGCGGCGTCCGCGAGATGTAGCGGGGCAGGCCCGGCGCCTTGAAGTAGCCGAGCGCGAAGGCCTGGATGCCGTGCGCGGCGTAGAGCGCTGCCCGAGACTCGTTGATGCCACCGCCCGAGCCGTTCATGACGATGATGGTCGGGAACGGCCCGGGTCCGGCCGGCCGGAACAGGGTGCCCACGAGTCCGTTCGTCCGCACCTCGCTGCGCTCCACGCCCTCGGCGAGCAGCCGCTGCTCGATCGTCGTCTCCGCCGACGCCGGCGCGGCGCCTCGCGAGAACACGCCCTCGGCGGGCACATCGAGCAGACCGGTGCCGGGCTCTGCGCGCGCGACGACGCGGGTCAGGATCGGCTCGCCGACATCCGCCGGCTCGATCGCACCCCCGTTCGCGGTCTCCCGTCGCTGCGCCCAGAACAGTCCCATCGCGTCGGCCACGCGGTAGTCGCCCGAGACGGGCGCCGAGCGGTCGAGATCGACGCGCCCCTCCCGGTCGACGAGGAAGGTCGCCTGCGACGCCCAGAGCTCCGCTCCGCGCTGCGTCTCGGCCCGCACCGTCACGAGCGAACCGGGCACGGCGGATTCGATCACGATGCGGCGGCGCTCGGAGAGCAGCCCCGATCGCGGCGTCGCCTCGATCCGCAGCCCCGTGCTCGGCAGCCCGTCGTTCATGCTTCCTCCTCGTGCTGCGTCGGAGACGACGCGGCCGATGCCGCGCCCAGATTCACCAGAGCGCTGTAGCGACCCCGCTCCACCGAGATCGCGGGCGGCGCCTCCGGCGTGGAGAGCGCGTCGAAGCGGCCGGGCACGTGGCCGCCGGCCGCGCGCCAGTCCGAGGCGATCTCGGCGACGGTCTCGGCGATCCGCCCGCCGCCCGCTCGCATCGGATCCAGCGCGAGCACCACGGCCCCGCGGCCCGCCGCGGCATCGCCTCTCGGTGTCCGCCCGCCCACCGCGGCCCCGGCGAGCACCTCGACCAGCAGCCCGGCCAGCGATCCGAGCCTGCCCTCCGGCAGCAGCGCAGCCGCCGCCGCGGGGTCGGTCGTGGGCGCGCCCGCCGCGTCGAGAGCGGTGCCCGCGGGCAGCGCCTCCCCGGTCTCGCGCCTGAGCCGTAGCTCGGCGAGGGTGAGCTGCGAGGTCGCGAAGTCGGCCACGAGCGGCGGTGCGGCGTCTCGCGGCGCCCCGAATGCGAGCGGATTCGTGCCGATCGCCGGTTCCCGGCCTCCCCAGGGTGCGACCATCGCGGGCGCCTGGGCCGAGACGAGCGCGAAATTGCCCTCCTCAGCGAGCGCACGCGCCGCGAGACCCAGCACGCCGAGCGCCCCGACGCCGCTGATGCCGACGAGGCCGATGCCGTGCGTAGATGCGCCGCCGGCTGAGATCCTCGCCGCCGCGGCGAGAGCGAGCGGCCCCGGGACACCCGCCGCGTCGAAGGAGGTCACCGCTGCGCCGGGCTCCACGCCGGCCGCGCTTCGCTCCGCGGGTTCCTCCAGGCCCGGTTCGAGCCCGCCGCCGGAATCGAGCCTCGTCAGGTCTCGAAGCAGCATGTCCAGGCCGAATCCGCCGAGCCCCAGCTGCTCGGCCTGCACGAGCCACAGCGCCGCACGATCCGCGTCCTCCGCCGCGATCCC
Organism: Leucobacter tenebrionis; assembly: GCF_019884725.1. Lineage (NCBI taxonomy): Bacteria > Bacillati > Actinomycetota > Actinomycetes > Micrococcales > Microbacteriaceae > Leucobacter > Leucobacter tenebrionis. Next base: position 351,508 of record NZ_CP082322.1, read on the forward strand.
GCGCGCCGCACCCGCCTCCGCGTAGGGGGCGAGCACCGCCGCGATCTGCTGCCGCAGACGATCGGCGGGCACCTCGACCATCGCGTTCATCGGCGCTCGCTCAATACTTCACCCACGGCACCACGCGGCGCTCGATGAAGCCCTCGAGCGCCGTCGCGCCGTAGCCGAGCACCGAGATCGTCACGATCCCCACGTACATCTTCGAGACGGCGAACGTCGACCACGAACTCCAGATGAGATAGCCGAGACCGCTCTGAGAACCGACGAACTCCGATGCCGCGATGATCACGAACGCACCGCCCGTGGCGAGCTTCATACCCGTGAAGATCGAGGGCAGAGCGTACGGGAACGACACGGTGAACCAGCGCTGCAGTCGCGTGGCGCCGTTGGCCCGCGCGACGTCCTCGAACAGCGCCGGTGTCTGCATCACACCGCTCATCGTGTTGAAGAACAGGTAGAAGAACACGCCGATGGCGACGATCACGTACTTGCTGGTCTCGCCGAGACCGAAGATGAGCAGCAGCAGCGGGAAGATCGCGACCTTCGGGATCGGCAGCAGGCTCGCGAAGATCGGCTCGAGCAGCTGTCGCAGGGGTCTGATCGTACCGAGCAGCACGCCGAGCAGCACGCCGGGAATCGCCCCCATGAGGAAGCCGATGAGGATGCGCGAGAGCGTCATCGCGGTGTGCTCGAGGAGCACGCCGTCCATGAGCATCTTCACGAACGTCTCGACGATCGAGCTCGGGGGCGGGAAGAAGCGAGCGTCGAGCACTCCCGCCCGACTCAGCACCTCCCACACGAGGATGAGCAGCAGCGGCGTGTAGGGGCCGATGCGCCGCACCCACGGCGAGCCCTTCTCCGCCTGCACCGCGACCGCGAGCCGCTGCTCGACCTCCGCGCGCGATACGCCGCCCGACTGCGCGTTCTCCGTCTGCGCGGTCACGCCGCCTCCTCCCCCGCCGAGTCCTGCTCGAGCAGGTTCCAGAGCTGATAGGTGATCTCGCCATAGCGCGGATCGCGCCGCAGCTCGATGATGTCGCGCGGCCGCTCGAACGGGATCTCGATCTCGGCGACGATCCGACCGGGCCGGTGCGACATGACCACGACGCGATCCGCGAGCGTGAGCGCCTCGTCGACGCTGTGCGTGATGAACATGACCGACTTCGACGTCTGCTCCCAAATGCGCAGCAGCTCCTGCTGCAGAGCGACGCGGGTCTGCTCGTCGAGCGCGCCGAACGGCTCGTCCATGAGCAGGGCGTCGCCGTCATCGGCGAGGGCGCGCGCCACCGAGGTGCGCTGACGCATACCGCCCGAGATCTGCGCGGGATAGTAGCTGCCGAAGTCCGAGAGCCCCACCAGATCGAGCAGCTCGCGCACGCGCTCGCGCCGCTGGGCGCGAGGGACGCCCCGCAGCTTCAGCGGGTATCCGACGTTCTCGGCGACCGTGAGCCAGGGGAAGATCCCGTGCTCCTGGAACACGACGGAGGGCCGGCTCTGCGTCTCGATCTCGCCGAGGCTCGGCTTCTCGAGCCCCGCGGCGACCCGCAGCAGCGTGCTCTTGCCGCAGCCCGACGGGCCGAGTACGCAGACGAACTCCTTCTGGCCGATCTCGAGCGAGACGTCCTCGACCGCGACGAGCACGTCCCCCTTCGACTCGGCGTCCGGGAACGCCTTCCAGAGGTTGCGGATGGAGATGCCGGGCGCCGTCACTGGGTATCTGCCTGCTCCGACGCCTGCGCGACCGCATCCTGCAGGATGTCTTCGCGGAAGACCTCCTCGATGCCCGAGGGGCCGTCGAACTCGAGGGTGCCGCGCTCGCGGAAGAACTGCTCCTGGCGGGCGACGTCCTCCCAGTCGATGGCGCCGTCGGGATCCTGCAGCGTCAGACCGATGGAGGTGAGCGTCTCGACGGGCAGCTCGGTGTACTCGGCGATGATCTCCTGGTCGCCCGGATCCTGCCAGCCGCCGGCCTCCAGCTCCTGCACCGCGCGGAGGTACGCCGCGGTGAACGCCGTCACGGCCTCGGGGTACTTCTCGACGTACTCGCTGTTGAACACCAGGGCGCCCAGCTCGACGCCGGCCTGGTAGTCCACGCTCAGCAGCTCGTGCCCGAGGTTCTCGGCGGTGATGGCCGACGAGATCGGTTCGATGGTCCAGCTCGCGTCGACGGAGCCGTTCGCCATGGCGGGCGGGATGTCGCCCGGGCTCAGGTTCACGAGTTCGACGTCGTCGAGGCTGAGGCCGACCGATTCGAGCGCGAGGTGCACCGAGTAGATGCCGAATCCGCCGTCGCCCGGAATGCCGATCTTCTTGCCCTTGAGCTGCTTCGCGTCGGTGACGCCCGACTCCTCCGAGGCCATGAGCGGCGCCGGGTTCTTGCCCTCGTCGGGCACCTTCGACACGCTGGCGATGACCGAGAGCGAGGCCCCTGCCTTGGTCGCGTTGAACAGGCCCGCGCCCCAGGTCGCGCCGCCCGCGGTGATGCTGCCGGTGCTCACCTGCTGGTAGGTCTCGCCGGAGCTGCCGCTCTTCGAGATCAGCTCGACGTCGAGCCCCGCGTCCTCGAAGTAGCCCTTCTCCTCAGCGATGAAGAAGGGTGCGTAGTCGGCGTAGGGCGAGTAGAGGAAGGTGATCTTCGGCGCGTCGGCCGGATCGCCGGTGCCGGCCTCCTCGGAGCCTCCGCCCGATGCGCATCCCGCGAGCAGGGTTGCGGCGGCGAGGAGGGCGATGCCTCCCGAGAGTCGGCGTCGAAGGCTCATGGGAAACTCCTGTGTCAGGTGGGTGTCGCAGAACGGTCGTTCCGCGTGGCCCGTCAAATCTATCGGTCGTGAGCGTGTCTCGCCCGAGGCGCGTCATATTCGGAAACACTGCAGCGGGTTCGCTGCGGAAGAGGTAAGAGCGATGGCGGGGCGGATCCGCGGCCATCGCCGGCGACTGTCAGGAGGCGATCTCCTGGTAGGCGAACTGCAGCATCGATTCGTCGACCCCGGCGAGCACGCGCGGCTTCGCGATGTCGTCGAGCACGATGAAGCGCAGCATCCCGGCCCGTGCCTTCTTGTCGCGCTGCATCGCGGCGAGCAGACCGGGCCAGCGGCCGGCGGGGTACGAGAGCGGCAGCGACAGGGAGCTCAGGATCTTGCGATGCCGTTCGACCACGGCGTCGGAGAGCCCGCCGGCCATCCGCCCCAGCTCGGCGGCGTACATCATGCCGATCGAGATCGCGACGCCGTGCCGCCACTGGTAGCGCTCTGCGTGCTCGATCGCGTGCCCGAGCGTGTGTCCGTAGTTGAGGATCTCGCGCAGACCCCCCTCGCGGAAATCCTCGGAGACGACGCGTGCCTTCACCCCGATCGCGAGCTCGACCGCGCGCTGGAACTCGGGGGTCGAGGGATCCGTCGCCCGCTCCACGTCGCGCTCGAGGATGTCGAGGATCTCGGGCTCGGCGATGAAACCGCACTTGGCGACCTCGGCGAAACCGGCGAGGATCTCGTTCTTCGGCAGAGTCGCGAGCAGATCGAGATCGCAGACGACCGCGGCGGGCGCGTAGAAGCATCCGACCAGGTTCTTGCCCTCGGCGGTGTTGATGCCGGTCTTGCCGCCGACCGAGGCGTCGACCATGCCGAGCACCGTGGTCGGGATCTGCACGAGCCGCACACCGCGCAGCCAGGTCGCGGCGACGAAGCCGGCGAGGTCGGTGACGGCACCGCCGCCCAGCCCGATCACCGCGTCGGTGCGCGTGAAGTCGGCCTGGCCCATGATCTGCCAGCAGAAGGCCGCCACCTCGACCCGCTTCGCGGCCTCGGCGTCGGGCACCTCGGCGAGCAGCACCTGCCCGTAGCGCTGCTGCAGTGCAGTGCGCAGCTCGTCGGCGAGCCTGCCGACGGTGGCCGTGTGCACGATGAGCACCTTCGCCACGCGGTCGCCGAGCGCGTCGGGCACCCGGTCGAGCACGCCTCGACCGACGGTGACGGTGTACGCGTTCTCTCCGCTGACCTCGATGAGGGTCGGGGTGTCGCTCATGCGTTGTCGCTCCTCTTCCTGAAACTGCGAGCCCACTGCGCCACGCGGCGCGCGAGCTGCTCCTTGGTGGCCCGATCGGTGCGGTAGGTCACGTCGGCGACCTCCTCGTAGAGGGGCCGGCGCTCCTCGAGAATCCGCCCCCACGCCTCGGGGTCGTCGCGCAGCAGGGGCCTGCGCGCCAGGTTCGCCGTGCGCAGCACGGCCTCCTGGGTGGTCATGAGCAGCACCACGGGATGCTTCGCGAGCAGCCGCCGGGTGCTGTCGGAGAGCACGGCTCCCCCGCCGAGCGCGACGATGCGGCCGCCCTCGACCGCGAGCTCGGCGGCGATCACCTCGGCCTCGAGGCGCCTGAACTCCGGCTCGCCGTGCCGCTCGAAGAACTCCGCGATCGGCCCGTGCTGCCGCACGAACACCGCATCGGTATCGATGAACGGCACCCCGAGCTCGCGCGCCACCCGCTTGCCGAGACTCGTCTTCCCGGCGGCCATCGGGCCGACGAACACGACCGCCCGGTCCGGCAGCCTGGCGCCGGACCGCCGGCGCCGCCGTCGACGCGACCGGCCGCGAGAACCCGCGCCCGCGGATGCACCCGCGGGGCCTCCCGCGGATGACCCCGCGTCGGTGCGCCCCGCTGAGCCCGCCGCTGCCCCGGCACCCGCTCCGACCCCGGTGGTGTCCTTCGGGGGCGCCGGCTTCGCCGGAGGCGCGGGCTTGGGCTTCGCCGCGGGCGGTCCGGCCTCGCGACCCGCTCGCCGCTTCCTGTTCACGACTCGATGACGGTCGCCAGCCGCTCGGGGATCGCCGCGAGATACGCCTCGAGATTGCGCCGCGTCTCGGGCAGGCTGTCGCCGCCGAACTTCTCGGTCACCGCATCGGCGAGCACGAGCGCGACCATGGCCTCGGCCACGACGCCCGCGGCCGGAACCGCGGTGACGTCGCTGCGCTGGTGGTGCGCCTTCGCCTCCTCGCCGGTCGCGATGTCGACGGTGGGCAGCGCGCGGGGTACGGTGGCGATCGGTTTCATGCCGGCGCGCACGCGCAGCACCTGGCCCGTCGTCATGCCGCCCTCGATGCCGCCGGCTCGATCCGTCTCGCGGGCGATGGTTCCGTCGGCGAGGTGCAGTTCGTCGTGCGCGGCCGATCCTCTGCGACGCGTGGTCTCGAAGCCGTCGCCGACCTCGACCGCCTTGATCGCCTGGATGCCCATGAGCGCCCCGGCGATGCGGGAATCGAGGCGGCGGTCCCAGTGCACGTACGATCCGAGCCCGGGCGGCAGGCCGTAGGCGAGGACCTCGACGATGCCGCCGAGGGTGTCGCCGGTCTTCTTGGTGTCGTCGACCTCCTCGACCATGCGGGCGCTCGTGGCCGCATCGAAGCAGCGCAGCGGATCCGCGTCGAGCGTCGTCACGTCGTCGGGGCGCGGCAGCGGCGCCCCCTCGGGCACCTCGACCTCGCCCATCGAGATCGTGTGGCTCACGAGCCGGATCCCGAGCTCCGCGAGGAACGAACGCGCGACCGCCCCGAGCGCGACGCGCGCCGCGGTCTCACGGGCGCTCGCCCGTTCGAGCACGGGCCTCGCCTCGTCGAAGCCGTACTTCTGCATGCCCGCGAGGTCGGCGTGACCCGGCCTGGGCCGCGTCAGCGGGGCGCCGCGGCCGCGCGACTTCTCGGTGAGCTCGACGGCTTCGGCGCTCATGACCTCCGTCCACTTCGGCCACTCGGTGTTGCCGATGCGGATCGCGACCGGCCCGCCGATCGAGACGCCGTGCACGACGCCGCCCGACAGGTGCAGCTCGTCCTGCTCGAACTTCATGCGCGAGCCGCGGCCGTAACCGAGCTTGCGACGAGCGAGGTCTTCGCGGATCCCGTCGAGCGAGACGGGCACGCCGGCGGGCAGCCCCTCGAGGACGGCGATGAGTTCAGGGCCGTGAGATTCTCCGGCAGTAAGCCAACGCAGCATACCTGCTATCTTCCCACACCCGAGGAGTCGGCCGCGTCTCGCATGACCTCGAGCAGGCGCGCCTCGTCCGGCAGGGGCACAGCGGGATCGCCGGCAACGAAGATCCTGATCTGCAGCAGGGCCTGCTCCACGAGCATCCCCTCGCCGGAGTGCGCGACTCCCCCGGCGGCGAGCCAGCGCTCGGCCAGCGGTGAGGGCCAGGGATCGTAGGCGACGTCGAAGAGCGGCGTCTGCAGCAGCGCCTCCGGCAGTTCGACGTCGCTGATCGCACCCCCCGGGAGGGTCGAGATCACCAGTGTGGGCGCGCCCTCGGCGGGGTTGAACGGGTTCGGTACGCTCCAGTGGGCGGCCAGATGCACCGCCTGGCTCAGCGGGGTGCCCGACATGTGCAGGGCGGTGTCAGCCCCCGGTTCCCGGGAGTCGCCGAAGCGCGCCACCAGATCGGCGATCCTCTCGACGTTGCGGGCGACCACCTCGACGTGCAGCGCCCCGAGGCGACGGGCCGCGAGCACCGCCGACACGGCCGTGGCGCCCGAGCCGATCACGACCGTGTGCGCGGCGTCGAGTCCGGCGCGGCGGATCGCGGCGGCCAGCCCCCCGACGTCGGTGTTGAACCCGGCCCACGCGGTGCCCCCGCCGGGCGCGGGCGCACCGAGGCGCAGCAGGGTGTTGACCACGCCGCTCTCCTCCGCAACGGGATCGCGCACGAGTGCGAGCCGGTGCGCCTCCTCCTTGAGCGGCATGGTGAGCGACAGCCCCCGCCACTCGGGTCCGAGCCCTGCGAGGTAGGCCGCCAGGTCGTCGGCTTGCAGCTCCTCGCGTCCGTAGCTCCAGTCGACCCCGAGCTCCGCGTAGGCCGCGGCGTGGATCGCCGGCGACTTCGAGTGGGCGATCGGAGAGCCGAGCACCGCCAGCGCCGCTGCTGGCAGCGCGGTGATCGGGGCGCGCTCGCTCTCGCCGCCGCGCGCGTCGGGGCCCGTCACCTCAGCACCCGCTGTCCGGCGTCGCGGCGCACCAGTCCCGGTACTCCTGGATCGCGGCCTCGTGCTCGGCCTCGTTGGTCGTGAAGGTCAGCGCGCCGTCGCCGCCGGGCGCGTTCACGAAGTACAGCCAGTCCGTGTCGGCCGGGTGCAGCGCGGCGTCGATCGCCGCGCGCCCCGGGTTCGAGATCGGCCCGATCGGCAGGCCCTTGTGCACGTAGGTGTTCCAGGGGTTGTCGTCGCTGAGCGCCTCGTCGCTCGACCAGAAGCTGCCGTGCTCACCCGAACCGTACTGGGCGGTCGAGTCCATGCCGAGCGCCATGTCGACTTCGAGGCGCTTGTGGATGACCTGGGAGATCTTCGAGAAGTCCTCGTTCCGGCCCTCCCGCTGCACGATGGAGGCGATGGTCAGCACGCGCTCGCGATCCGCCTCGGCCACCCCGAACTCGTCGAGCACCTGCACCTGATGACTGACCAGCAGCCCGATGATGTCCTCGGCGGTCATCTCGGGCGAGAACTCGTAGGTCGCCGGGAACAGCCAGCCCTCGAGCGAGGGCACACCCTCGGGGAGCCCGTATGCGGCTGGATTCTCGGCAGCCGCGACGAACTCCTCATAGGGGATGCCCGAGCCCTCCGACAGCAGCTCGAGGGTGCCCTCGATCGTGAGCCCCTCCGGGAGCGTGGCGCTCAGCTGCTGTCGGTTCTCAGGATCCTGCAGGGCCTCGAGCGCGGCCTGGGAGCTCATGCGCTCGCGCACCGTGTAGATGCCCGGCAAGAACTCGACCTGCGGCTCCTGCGCGAGCAGCAGTTCGTAGAACGCGTCGGAGGTCTTCACCACACCGGCCTTCTCGAGCGAGGCCGCGATGTCCTCGCCGATCTCGCCCTCCCGAATGGTGACCGTGGTCTCCTCGCCCTGGTCGCTGTCGTCGTAGTCGTTCGTGGACCACCCCATGGCCAGCGAGATCTGCTCGCCGTACTGCGTCCACAGGTAGCCGCCCGCCGCGGCGAGGCCGCCGAGCAGCACCAGGGCGACCAGCAGCGAGATCAGGACCCGCCGGCCGGTGCGTCGGGAGTCGTCGCGGGTGCGAGCGTTCATGTTCGAGTCTCCTCCTCGGGGGGCTCTGGGGTCGTGACCGGCTGACCCGGTGCTTCGCCGCGCGCGCGTTCGATGTCGAGCGCGTGCTGCAGAATGACCACGGCGGCGGCCTGGTCGATGATCGATCGGCTCTGCTTCGTCTTCTTACCGGCCTGACGCAGATGGCCCTGCGCCGACACCGTCGAGAGGCGCTCGTCGACCAGGCGCACGGGCACACCGGTCGGCACGAGGCGCGCGGCCAGGCGCTCGGCGAAGCCCGCCGCGTCGTCGGTGGAGAGGGTGCGCTCCCCCCGCATGTTGAGCGGCAGCCCGACGATCGCTTCGAGCGCGTCGAACTCGGCCGCGATCTCGACGATGCGCGCCAGGTCGGCGTCACCGCGGAGGTCGCGCGGCACCGTTTCGACGGGGGTCGCCAGCATGCCGTGGGGGTCGCTGCGCGAGACGCCGATACGGGCCTTGCCCACATCGATGCCGAGACGTACGCCGCTGCGCATCAGCCTGCCAGGTGTCGCCGGATCTCGGCGAGCGCGTCATCGATCTTCGCCGGATCGGTGCCGCCGCCCTGGGCGAGATCCGGCTTACCGCCGCCGCCGCCGCCGAGCACCTTCGCGCCGAGCTTGGCGAGATCCCCCGCGCGCACACCCCGATCCCTCGCCGCCGCGGTCGTGGCGGCGATGACGACGGGCTTGCCACCGGCCTCGCCGGCCAGCGCCACGACGCCGGCGTCGGACCCGAGACGATCGCGCAGCTGCAGCGCGAGCGACCGCACGTCGTCGGCCGAACCGACCGAGCCGAGCGAGCCGAGCACGGCCCGCACGCCGCCGACCTCCACGGCGCCCGCGAGCAGTTCGGGAACGCGCTGGCCGAGCTTCTCTGCCTCGAGGGCCGCGACCTTCTTCTCGGCCGCGCGCAGCTGAGCGCCGAGATCCTGCACCTTGGTCACCAGCTCGGCGCGCGGCACCTTCAGGCCGCTCGTGAGCTGCTGCACGATCGCGCGCTCGGCGGCGAAGTTGCGGAACGCCTCGATGCCGACGAGCGACTCGACACGCCGGTTGGTGGAACCGACCGAGCTCTCGGACACCAGGCTGATCATGCCGACCTCGGAGGAGCTGGAGACATGGGTGCCCGCGCACAGCTCCCGCGACCAGGGGCCTCCGATGTCGACGACGCGCACACGGTCGCCGTACTTCTCGCCGAAGAGCGCCATGGCGCCGATGGCCTTCGCCTCGTCGAGCGGCATCTCGCGCGTGACCACGTCGTAGTCGCTGCGGATCGCGAGGTTCGAGATCTCCTCGATCTCGCTCTTCGTCTCGGCGGAGAGCGCCTCGCTGTGCGTGAAGTCGAGGCGCAGGTACCCGGCCTTGTTGTAGGAGCCGGCCTGGTGCGCGTTCGAGCCGAGCACCTCGCGCAGTGCGGCGTGGACGATGTGCGTGCCCGAGTGCGCCTGCGTCGCCCCGCGCCGGTAGTCGGCGTCGACGCGGGTCTCGGCGCGCGCATCGAGGCCGACGACGCCGATCGTCACCTTCACCGTGTGCACGATGAGGCCCGGCACGGGCTTCTGCACGTCGAGCACCTCGGCCTCGAAGCCGTCGCCGACGATGACGCCCTGATCCGAGTCCTGCCCGCCCGACTCAGCCCACAGCGAGGTCTCCGCGAGCACGATCTCGGCGATCTGCCCCTCTCGGGCCTCGGGCACCGGGGCGCCGTCGACCACGATGCCGAGCACCCGGCTCTCGTGGTTCAGCTCGTCGTAGCCGACGAAGGCGGTCTCGCCCAGCCCGCGCAGTTCCTTGTAGACCGAGAGGTCGGCGCGCTGGCCCTTCTTCGCCTTGGCATCCGCCTTCGCGCGCTCGCGCTGCTCCGCCATGAGCGAGGCGAAGACCTCGCGGTTCACGGCGACGCCCGCTTCCTCCGCGATCTCCAGGGTGAGCTCGATGGGGAAGCCGTGCGTATCGTGCAGCAGGAAGGCGGTGTCGCCCGGCACCTCGGCGCCGGCGCTCTTCGCGTCGGCGACGGCGGTGTCGAGGATCTGGATCCCCGACGCGAGCGTGCGCAGGAACGTCTTCTCCTCCGCGTAGGCCGCACGGGAGATGAAGTCGAAGTCGCGCTCGACCGCGGGATAGGCGGCCTTCATGGCGTCGCGCGACACCGGGAACAGCTCCGCGAAGCTCGGCCCGTCGAAGCCGAGCAGGCGCATCGACAGGATGACCCGGCGGAGCAGGCGTCGCAGGATGTAGCCGCGGCCCTCGTTGGACGGCGTGACGCCGTCGGCGATGAGCATCAGCCCGCTCCGCACGTGATCCGCGATGACGCGCAGGCGTACGTCGTCGTCGTGATTCGCGCCGTAGGTCTTGCCCGCCAGCTCGGCAGCGCGGTCGAGCACCGGACGCACCTGGTCGATCTCGTACATGTTCTGCACGCCCTGCTTGATGAAGGCGACGCGCTCGAGCCCCATGCCCGTGTCGATGTTCTGCTTCGGCAGGTCGCCGACGATGGTGAAGTCGGTCTTCGACTTCACGTCGGCGATCTGATACTGCATGAACACCAGATTCCAGATCTCGACGTAGCGGTCGTCGTCCGTCGCGGGGCCGCCGTCAACGCCATGATCGGGTCCCAGGTCGTAGAAGATCTCGGAGCACGGGCCCGCCGGACCCGGCTGCCCGGTCGACCAGTAGTTCGTGTCCTTGCCGAGTCGCTGGATGCGCTCGTCGGGCAGCGTGGAGTGCTGCTTCCACAGCGCGATCGCCTCGTCGTCCTCCTCGTAGACGGTGACCCACAGGTCCTTCGGATCGAAGCCGAGACCGCCCTCCTCCTCGCTCGTGGTGAGCAGCTCCCACGCGAAGCGGATCGCGCCCTCCTTGAAGTAGTCGCCGAAGGAGAAGTTGCCGCACATCTGGAAGAACGTGCCGTGGCGGGGGGTCTTGCCGACCTCCTCGATATCGTTCGTGCGAATGCACTTCTGCACGCTCGTCGCGCGCGGGTACGGCGCGGGGACGAGGCCGGAGAGATAGGGCACGAACGGCACCATGCCGGCGACCGTGAACATCAGGCTGGGATCGTCGCTCACGAGCGAGGCCGAGGGCACGACCGTGTGCCCCCTCTTCTCGAAGAAGTCGAGCCAGCGGCGGTGGATTTCGGCGGTCTGCATCCGGTCGGGGTCCTTCTGGGGTGGGGCGGTGATGGTGTGCGGGATCAGCGCTGCTCGCGCAGCTTGCGCAGTGCGTCTTCGACGTCGTCGAGCGCCTCGTCGGCCTCGGCCTCGGCCTTGCGGTACCCGGCGACGAAGGCGCTCCCCAGCTCATCGAGGCCGCGATTGACGCGAGCGAAGAATCGCCGGCCCTCGGGCGTCTGGTTGACGAAGTGGGCGCCGATGAATCCCAGCACCACTCCGGTCATCAGCCACAGCAGTTTGCGCATGTTCCCATTCCTCCTAGCGGCGTTCCGCGCGGCCTGGCGACCGCGCGCGAGAAGCATCTCCCAAGCTTAGCGGTAGCCGCCGACAGCGTTCCGCGCGTCAGACGAAACGCCGAAGGGGCGCCGGATCCCGATCTCTCGGATCCCGACGCCCCCTCGGCGTACGGTGCTCGGGGCTCAGCGACCCGAGTAGTACTCGACCACGAGCTGCACCTCGCAGGTCACGGGGACCTCGGCGCGCTTCGGGCGACGGACCAGGCGGGCCTGGAGCTTGTCGAGCTCGACCTCGAGGTAACCCGGGACGGCGGGCAGAACCTCAGCGTGGCCACCGGCAGCGGCGACCTGGAAGGGCTCGAGGCCCTCCGAGCGCTCCTTGACGTGGATGAGCTGGCCCGGCTTCACGCGGAAGGAGGGGCGGTCGACGATCTTGCCGTCGACGAGGATGTGGCGGTGCACGACGAGCTGGCGAGCCTGCGCGGTGGTACGGGCGAAGCCGGCGCGCAGCACGAGCGCGTCGAGACGCATCTCGAGCAGCTCGACCAGGTTCTCACCGGTCAGGCCGTCCTGACGACGAGCCTCCTTGAAGGCGATGGTCAGCTGCTTCTCGCGGATGCCGTACTGGGCGCGGAGACGCTGCTTCTCACGCAGACGGACGGCGTAGTCGCTGTCGCTCTTGCGCTTGGTGCGGCCGTGCTGGCCGGGGCCGTAGGGGCGCTTCTCGAGGTAGCGGGCCGCCTTCGGGGTGAGGGCGATGCCCAGCGCGCGCGAGCGGCGGGTCTGTGAACGGGTACGCGACGTAGTCGACACGTGGATCCTTTCGGGTTTCTGTGCTGTGCGGCTCGGGATCGAGCCGCGTGTTCTCTCGGCCACGCTGCGCCCGCATTCACGAACTCTCGCTCGCAATGCACGCGACGCAGCAAACCGTCTTCGGTGAGGGAACGACCAGTGCAGAAACCCGGCTACAGGGCGCCTGCCACCTGACTCTCCGCGCGCAGCCGAGCGCGGTAGCGGTGTTGGCCAGCGTCTAGCTTAGCAGATATCGGCGCAGCCCCGCCGCAGCCGATGCGTCGGAGTTCTACCTCTGTCGGCCCTACCCCCGCGTGATCCGTCGGATCTTCTCGAGACGATCGGACACCTCGCGCTCGTTGCCGTGCTGAGTGGGCGAGTAGTAGACGCGGTCCACCAGTTCCTCCGGCAGATACTGCTGGCGCGAGACCCCGCGCGGGTCGCTGTGCGGATAGACGTAGCCCTTGCCGTGCCCGAGCCGCTTCGCTCCCGGATAGTGGGCGTCGCGCAGGTGCTTCGGCACCAGGCCGAACCGCCCCGCCTTCACGTCCGCGATCGCGGTGTCGATCGCCGTGATGACCGCGTTCGACTTGGGCGCCGTGGCGATGTAGATGGTCGCCTCCGCCAGCGGGATCCGCGCCTCGGGCAGCCCGATGAGCTGCGTGGCCTCGGCGGCCGCGACCGCGATCGGCAGCGCCTGCGGATCCGCCAGCCCCACGTCCTCCGCCGCGTGCACCATCAACCGCCGCGCGATGAAGCGCGGATCCTCCCCCGCTTCGATCATGCGCGCGAGATAGTGGATCGCCGCGTCGGGATCGGATCCCCGCAGGGATTTGATGAACGCGCTGATCACGTCGTAGTGCTGGTCGCCGTTGCGGTCGTATCGCAGCAGCGCGCGGTCGACCGCGGTGGAGACGATATCGGAGGTCAGCGCGACCGGAGCCCCCGCGCCGTCGCCTTCGTCGCCTTCGTCGTCTTCATCGCCTTCGTTCCCGTCGCCCTCGTCGCCCGCGGATCGCGCGGCGAGCGCCGAGGCGGCCGAAGCCTCGAGCGCCGTGAGGGCGCGGCGCGCGTCACCCGAGGCGAGTTGCACGAGGGCGTCGAGCGCCTCCTCATCGGCCGCCACCTCGCCGCCGAGCCCGCGTGGATCGGCGATGGCGCGCTCGAGAAGCCTGCGCAGATCAGCGTCGTCCAGAGGCTCGAGCGTGAGGAGCAGCGAGCGCGAGAGCAGTGGGCTGATCACCGAGAACGACGGGTTCTCGGTCGTGGCCGCGACGAGGGTGACCCACCCGTTCTCGACGCCCGGCAGCAGCGCGTCCTGCTGTGCCTTGGTGAACCGGTGGATCTCGTCGAGGAACAGCACGGTCGCGATGTCGTAGAGATCCCGGTCGTTCAGCGCCCGCTCCATCACGGTGCGCACGTCCTTGATGCCGGCGGTCACCGCGGAGAGCTCCACGAAGCGCCGACCGCTCGAGTGCGCGATCGCCTGCGCCAGCGTGGTCTTGCCCGTGCCCGGAGGCCCCCAGAGGATGACGGAGACCGCGCCCCCGCCGCCTCCCGATTCCGAAGCGAGCGTGCGCAGCGGCGACCCCGGGCGCAGCAGATGCTGCTGCCCCACGACCTCGTCGAGCGAGCGCGGTCTCATGCGGACCGCGAGGGGTGCCGTATGAGCGGGAGCAGCGTAGGTTTCCACGTTCCCAATGCTACCGAGCACCCCTGACAAACCCGGCTGTGGCATAGTGGAGGGGTCTATCCGTTACTGGTCGGCAAGCCGGCCCCACACGACAGGTGAGCAGAACCTTGAGCGAAGCGATCAACGAAACGCCCTGGGGCCGAGTCGACGACGACCGCACCGTCTACGTGCGCGAGGGCGACGGCGAACGCGTGGTCGGTTCGTTCCCCGACGGCACGCCGGAGGAGGCTCTCGCCTACTTCACTCGCAAGTACGCCGATCTCGAGGGTCAGATCGTGCTGCTCGAGGCCCGCGTCGCCCGCGGCACCGCCGATGCGTCCGCCGCCGACACGGTCGCGAAGCTGCGCGAGCAGCTCGTCGAGCCCGCGGCCGTCGGCGATATCGCCGCGCTGCGCGCTCGCGTCGAGAAGCTCGGCGAGAAGACCGCGGAGCTCGGCGAGAAGCAGCAGGCCGAGCGCGAGGCTGCGCGCCAGGAGGCGCTCGCGAAGCGCGAGGCCATCGTCGCCGAGGCGGAGCGGCTCGCGGCTCAACCCGAGAACTCGATCCGGTGGAAGGACACGAGCCAGGCCTTCGAGCAGCTCTTCTCCGACTGGCAGTCGTCGCAGCGCAGCGGGCCACAGATCCCGAAGTCTCAGGCCGACGCGCTGTGGAAGCGCTTCCGCACCGCGCGCCAGTCGTTCGACTCGGCCCGCCGCGCGCACTTCGCGCAGATGGACGCCAACAACAAGGACGTGAAGCAGCGCAAGGAGCGGATCATCGCTGCTGCCGAGGCACTCGCGCCGAAGGGCGTCGAGGGCATCCCCGCATATCGTGCGCTGCTCGACGAGTGGAAGGCCGCCGGTCGCGCGAGCCGCAAGCTCGACGATCAGCTGTGGGCGCGCTTCAAGGCCGCCGGCGACGTGCTCTACGAGGCCAAGGCCGCCGAGGCCGCCCAGACCAACGAGGAGTACACCGCCAACCTCGTCGCCAAGCAGGCGCTGCTCGATGAGGCCGCTCCGATCCTCGAGCAGCGCGACCACGCCGCAGCGCGCAAGGCGCTCACGGAGGTGCAGCTGCGCTGGGACGAGATCGGCCGAGTGCCGCGCGAGGCTCTGCGCGACATCGAGTCGCGTCTGCGCAAGATCGAGGATCACGTGAAGGGGCTCGAGGAAGAGCACTGGCGCAAGACCGATCCGGAGACGAAGGCCCGCAGCGAGGGTCTGCGCGGTCAGCTCGAAGCCTCCATCGCCGAGCTCACCGAGCAGCTCGAGGCGGCTCGGGCGGCCGGGGACGCGAAGGCGCAGGCCGAGGTCGAGGAGAAGCTGGCCACGCAGCAGTCGTGGCTCGCGGCGATCGGCGACTGAGCGCCATTCGCTCACAGGTGGCCGATCAGCCTGTGATGCGGCGAGTTATCCACATTCGACCCCGGGGACTGGTTTTTGCGGTGCTCGGGGTCGAGCATTGAGGCATGGACGCACCGCTCCGACCCGCACTCCCCCGATTCGACCGCTGGCCGGAGGCCGTGCGGTTCGCCGAGCATCTCCGGGGCACGCTGGTGCGCTGCGGGCCGGGCTTCCGCGGCGCGGGCTGGCCCGATACGCCGAGGGTGCGCGCCGCCGCGCTCGGGGCCTGGCTGACGCCCGACCGGATCGCCGTGCGGATGACCGCCGCATGGGTCTGGGGAGCCTGCCGCGAGCCCGGACGCCCGCTGGAGTTCTCGACCGTCGGGCGACGCCGCCCGGCGCGGCACGGCACGGCTCCGGACATCGCCCTGCATCAGTTCGCCTATGCGGAGCACGAGCTGCGGCGCCTGGACGAGGGCCTGGTCGTCACGACCCCTGAGCAGACCGCATGCGATCTGCTCAGAGCCCCCGGCCCGTTCCCGCTGTCGCACCGCGTTGCCGTGCGGCTCCTCGGCTGCATGAGCGAGGGCGGCATCGAGGCGATCTGCTCGCGGATCGCCCGCGGCAGACCGCAGTACCGGGCCACGGCCCTCGCCCGTCTCGACGAGGCTGCGGGAGCGCGGCGCCCCAGCAGCGCCGGCTCAGCCGTCAGTTGGTGATGCGATAGACGTCGTAGACGCCGTCGATGCGCCGAACAGCGCCCAGCACGTGATCGAGATGAGTGGCGTTCGCCATCTCGAAGACGAACTTGCTGATCGCGAGACGCGAGGTGGAGGTGTTGACCGAGGCCGAGAGGATGTTGACGTGGTGCTCGGAGAGCACCCGGGTGATATCGGAGAGCAGGCCCGAGCGGTCGAGGGCCTCGACCTGGATCTGCACGAGGAACAGGCTCTTCGAGGTCGGCGCCCACTCGACGTCGACCACGCGGTCCTGCTGCTCGCGCAGGTTCAGGAAGTTGTGGCAGTCGACGCGGTGCACCGAGACGCCCTCGGACTTGGTGACGAACCCCTTGATCTCATCGCCCGGAACCGGGGTGCAGCACTTCGCGAGCTTCGCGAGCACCCCGGACGCGCCCTTCACGACGACCCCGCTCGAATCGGAGACCTTGCTCGCGCGCGGCGCCTCAAGGATGGGCAGCGTCGCGAGTGCCGGCTCGGTGGAGGTCTGCTCGTCGAACACGAGCGCGGTGACCTTCTCGACCACCGACTGCGCCGACACGTGCCCGGCCCCGACTGCAGCGTAGAGCGCGGTCACATCGGCGTACCGCAGCTGCAGCGCGACCTGCTGCAGCGCGTCGGAGTTCATCACCTGATGCAGCGGGAGCGCCTGCTTGCGCAACGCCTTGGTGATCTCGACCTTGCCGTTCTCCGCGTCCTCCTCGCGGCGCTCCTTGGTGAACCACTGGCGGATCTTGTTCTGCGCCCGCTTGCTCTTGACGAACTCGAGCCACGACTTGTTCGGACCCGCGTTCGGGTCCTTCGAGGTGAAGACCTCGACCACGTCGCCGTTCTGGAGCACAGTCTCCAGGGACACCAGGCGTCCGTTCACGCGGGCGCCCATCGTGCGGTGCCCGACCTCGGTGTGCACGGCGTAGGCGAAGTCCACCGGGGTGCCGCCCGCCGGGAGGCCGATCACGCGGCCCTTCGGAGTGAAGACGTACACCTCCTTCGCACCGATCTCGAAGCGCAGCGCGTCGAGGAACTCGCTGGGATCCTCAGTCTCGGCCTGCCAGTCCGAGATGTGCGCGAGCCAGGCCATGTCGCTCGAACCCGGGGCCTGCTGTCCCTGCTGCCGCTGCTTGTACTTCCAGTGCGCGGCCACGCCGTACTCGGCGCGCTGGTGCATCTCGACGGTGCGGATCTGGATCTCCACCGCTCGGCCGTCGGGGCCGATCACCGTCGTGTGCAGCGACTGGTACAGATTGAACTTGGGGGTCGCGATGTAGTCCTTGAAGCGGCCGGGGATCGGGGTCCATCGCGCGTGCACGGCACCGAGAACGGCGTAGCAGTCGCGGATCGAGTTCACGAGCACCCTGATGCCGACCAGATCGTAGATGTCGTCGAAATCGCGGCCGCGCACCACCATCTTCTGGTAGATCGAGTAGAGCTCCTTCGGCCTGCCCGTCACCTCGCCGCGGATCTTCGCCTCGCGGAGGTCGCTCTCGATCGAGCTGATCACGTTGCCGACGAGCTCGTCGCGCTGCGGGTTGCGCTGCGTCACCAGATTCTCGATCTCGGCGTACAGCTTGGGCTTGAGCACCGCGAACGAGAGATCCTCGAGCTCGGCCTTCAGCGACTGGATCCCGAGCCGGTGCGCGAGCGGGGCGTAGATCTCGATGGTCTCCTGCGCCTTGCGCTTGGCGGAGTCGCTCGGCACGAAGCCCCAGGTGCGCGCGTTGTGCAGGCGATCCGCGAGCTTGATCACCAGCACGCGGATGTCCTTCGACATCGCGACCACCATCTTGCGCACGGTCTCGGCCTGCGCGGAGTCTCCGTACTTGACCTTGTCGAGCTTGGTCACCCCGTCGACGAGCATGGCGATCTCCTCGCCGAACTCCTCGGTCAGTTGCTCGAGGGTGTACTCCGTGTCCTCGACGGTGTCGTGCAGCAGCGCCGCGGCGATGGCCACCGGGGCGACACCCAGCTCCGCGAGGATCTGCGCGACCGCGATCGGATGGGTGATGTAGGGCTCGCCGCTGCGGCGCTTCTGCCCGCGGTGCGCGCGCTCGGCGACCGTGTAGGCGCGCTCGATGACCGAGAGATCGGAGCGCGGGTAGTTGGCGCGCACCGTGCGTATGAGCTGGTCGACGGCACCGGGAGAGCTGCCTCGGGAGAAGATCCTCGGCACCAGTCTGCGCAGCGCTGTCGCACCGCTCTGTTGCGTGACGTCATTCGCGACCAAACTCAGACCTCCTCGAATGTTTGAACGTTACACCACGAGAGGTCATTCCCACGAACCGAGTCAGGCGTCGACCGCTGCCCCGTCCCGCTGCTCCTCCGAGCTCGGCTTCGTACCGCGCGCGCGGAGCACCTTCTCGTCGTGCCGCTTGATGCCGGGCTCGCCCTCGCGCAGGTGCGCGTACGAGGGCGCAGCGATGAAGATGGTCGAGTAGGCGCCCACCAGGATGCCGATGAACAGTGCCAGCGAGATATCGCGCAGCGTCCCCGCGCCGAGCACGAACGCGCCGATGAAGAGGATCGAGGCGACGGGCAGCAGAGCGACGATCGAGGTGTTGATCGAGCGCACGAGCGTCTGGTTGATGCCGAGGTTGACCGACTCCGCGAAGGTGCGCCGGTCGTTCAGCTCGCCCGGCGAGGTGTTCTCGCGGATCTTGTCGAAGACCACCACCGTGTCGTAGAGCGAGTAGCCCAGGATGGTGAGGAAGCCGATCATCGCAGCGGGCGTGATCTCGAACCCGGAGATGCCGTAGACGCCCGCGGTGATCACGAGGTCGTGCAGCAGCGCGATGATGGCCGCGAGCGACATCTTCCAGGTGCGGAAGTAGATGGCCATCACCAGCGCGGCGAACAGCAGGAACACCACGAGCGCGATGACCGCCTGCTTGGTGATGTCCTGGCCCCAGGCGGGGCCGATGTAGGAGTAGGTGACCTCGTCTTCGGCGATGCCGTAGGCCTTGGCGAGGGCCGCGGTCACCTCGCGGTTCTCGGCGTCGTCGAGGGCCTCGGTCTGCACGCGGATGTCAGTGGGGCCGACCTGCGCCACGCGGGGCGCGGCCGAGGGCAGCACCTCCGCGACGGCGGCCTCGGCGGTCGCGGGATCGCGATCCCCGTCCCCCGCGATGTGCACCTGGAACTGGCTGCCGCCCGTGAACTCGATGCCGAAGGTGAAACCGCCGCGCAGGAGCGGGCCGAGCACGCAGAGCACGATGAGGACGATCGAGATCGTGTACCAGGTCTTGCGCTTGCCGACGAAGTCGATCGACTTCTCGCCGGTGTAGAGAGCGTTGCCGAATTCGGCGAATGAGCGAGCCATGCTTAGCTCTCCTTTCCGGTGGATGCGGATTCGAGGGAGGCGCCCTGCTCCGCGGCCTTGCGCTCCGCGATGGTCTGGCGGCGTTCAGCCTCCTTCTGGCTGCGCGCGTTCCTCTTACCGGCGCCCTTGCCCGAGACGACGGGCTCGCGGAACTGCGCCCGCCCGCGGTACACCGCGCCGAGGCGCTTCGGATCGAGCCCCGAGGCCGGGTGGCCGGAGCGGTAGAAGCGGGTGCGGGCGAGCAGTGCCATCATCGGGTGGGTGAACAGGGCGACGACGAGCACGTCGACCAGGGTCGTGAGACCGAGGGTGAACGCGAAGCCCTTGACGTTGCCGACCGCGAGGATGAAGAGGATCACGGCCGCGAGGAAGTTCACGCCGTCGGATGCCAGCACGGTGCGGAACGCGCGCTTCCACCCGTGCTCCACCGCGCTCTCGATGCTGAATCCGTCTCGCAGCGCGTCTCGGATGCGCTCGAAGTAGACGATGAACGAGTCGGCGGTGAAGCCGACCGCGACGATGATGCCGGCGACGCCCGCGAGAGAGAGGCGGTAACCCTGACGCCACGAGAAGAATGTGAGCAGCAGGTAGGTGAGCACCGCCGCGATCGCGAGGGATGCGATCGTGAGGGATCCGAGCGCCCGGTACTGGAAGATCGAGTAGACCACCACGAGCAGCAGGCCGATGAGGCCCGCGAGCAGGCCCGCCTGCAGCTGGTTCGAGCCCAGCGTCGCCGAGATGTCCTCCTGGCTCTGCACCGTGAAGTCCATGGGCAGGGCGCCGAACTTGAGCTGGTCGGCGAGGGCCTGCGCGGATTCCTGGGTGAAGTTGCCGCTGATGGCGGGGCGACCGTCGAGGATCTGCCCGTTCATGGTGGGAGCCGAGAGCACACTGCCGTCGAGCACGAAGGCGAAGCGGTTCTGAGGCTCGGCAGCCCCGTACAGGCGGGTGCTGATCTTGCCGAACGCGTCGGCGCCCTTGCTGTTCATGGTGACGCGGACTTCCCACTCGCCCGTGCTCGCGCCGGTGTTCGTCGTGCCGATCTGGGCGACCGCATCGGTGATGACGTCGCCGCTCAGCTCGACCGGCCCCAGGATGTACTTCTCGACGCCGGTGTCGTCGCAGGTGATCAGCGGGCGGTCCGCGGGGGCGTCGCGCGTGTCGAGGGCTTCTTCGGAGCCGCAGGTGAACGCGTCGAACTGCTGCTGCAGGCCGGGGGTGATCCATGCGGTATCGCCGGCCTCGGTGGGCAGCGGATCGGGATCGACGTCCGTCGGAGGAGCTTCCTGCTCGGGCTCCGCCTCGGCTTCCTGGCCCTCGCCGCCCTGCTGCGTGAGGTCGACGCCCATCCCGGCCGCGAGCACGGGGCGGAAGTCGAGCTTCGCAGACGCCTCGATGCGCTTCAGAGTGGCCTCATCGGCCTTTCCGGGGATCGCCACGGAGATGTGCTGGCCGCCCTGCGTCGTGATCTCCGCCTCGGAGACGCCGGCCGCGTCGACGCGCTGGCGGATGATCGACACCGCCTGCTGCAGCTGGTCTCCGCTCACCGCCTGACCGTCGGTCTGCTCGGCGGCGAGCAGGATCTGCGTGCCCCCCTGCAGGTCCAGCGCCAGTTTGGGCGTCCACGTCGCGTCACTGCGGAACACGCCGTAGGTGATGAGCCCCGCAAGGCCGACGATCAGAACCAGGAGGAATACGAGGGAGCGACGAGCCCTCCGCACCGCGGGTGTGGACGCCAAGACTGACTGCTTTCTCTATGAGTGGAGTGGGAGATGCCGCGGTCCTCTTCCGCGGCAGTGACGGATCAGGCCCGGGGGGTCTGCCCGTCGGTCCGGTCGTCGCCCTCGGGGCGATCGGACTCGTCGCCGGCGTCGGCGGCGGGGCGGGACTCGTCGGTAGTGCTGTCGGGGGCGCCCTTCGCGAGTCGCTCGCCGAACTCGGGATCATCGTCGGGGGCGAAGGCGGGGCTGGTCGGCTCGGCCTCGTCGGCGCCCTCGACCGGGGTCACGATCTGCGAGATCGCGTTGCGGTGCACGACGATGGTCGTGGTGCCGCTGCGCAGGGTCGCGCGGTTGTCCTCTTCGTCGATCGACTCGATGGTGCCGTAGATGCCCGACTGCAGCATCACCTCGGCGCCGGGACGCAGACCGTTCTGGAGTTCCTGCATCGCGCGCTGGCGCTTCTTGCCGTTGCGGAACATGAAGAAGATCAGAACTGCGATGAGTCCGAACATGAGAATGCTGATCGGGTCGAGAGCCACGAGAGTCCTTTCGCTGGAGCGGTTCCCGAGCGGAGCCGCGAGGCACAGATTGTATTAGCCTACCGTGCCGAGGCTGAGAACCCATGACACAGGATCATTCGGACCGGTCATTCGTTCGCGAGCAGAATGACGAATCGATCAGAGCAGCGTCGGAGCGCCTGCCGGAGCCGCGGGCGGCTCCATGCCGACGTGCTCCCACCCCAGGCGGGTCGCGACGCGCCCCCGGGGCGTGCGCGTGAGCAGGCCCGCCCGCACGAGGAACGGTTCAACGACCGCCTCGATGGTCTCGGACTCCTCGCCGACCGAGACGGCGAGCGTCGAGAGGCCGACCGGCCCCCCTCCGAAGCGCTCGACGACGGCGCGCAGCACCTCGCGGTCCAGCCGGTCCAGGCCGTGCTGATCCACGTCGTAGAGGGCGAGCGCCGCCTGCACGCTGGGGGTGTCGCCGGGCGTCTCGTGCACGAGGCTGTAGTCGCGCACGCGCCGCAGCAGACGGTTGGCGATGCGGGGCGTGCCCCTGGATCGCCGAGCGATCTCCTCGACGCCCTGATCCGAGAGCGCGAAGTCGAGCAGGCGCGCCGCGCGCCTGACCACGCTCGCCAGCTCGTCGTCGGAGTAGAACTCCAGGTGCGCGGTGAAGCCGAAGCGGTCGCGCAACGGATTGGGCAGCAGACCCGCCCGGGTCGTGGCGCCGACGAGCGTGAACGGGGCCAGTTCGAGCGGCACAGAGGTGGCGCCGGCGCCCTTGCCGACCATGATGTCGACCTTGAAGTCCTCCATGGCGAGATAGAGCATCTCCTCGGCGCTGCGCGCCATGCGGTGGATCTCGTCCACGAAGAGCACCTCGCCGGGGGTGAGCGCCGAGAGCACCGCGGCGAGGTCGCCGGCGTGCTGAATCGCGGGGCCGGAGGTCTGATGCAGCGGCGTGTCGAGCTCGGCCGCCACGATCATGGAGAGCGTGGTCTTGCCGAGACCTGGCGGGCCCGCGAGCAGAATGTGGTCGGGGGTGTGCTGCCGCATGGTCGCCGCCTCGAGCAGCAGGCCCAGCTGGCGTCGCACCTTGGACTGGCCGACGAACTCCGACAGGGTCGACGGACGCAGCGCTCCCTCGTACCCCCGTTCCGACGGCGAAGCCTGGGGCGACAGCTCCCCCGTCATCGGCGGGCCCCCGTGCCGCCGCGAGCCGCCTGCAGCAGCGCGAGCGCCGCGCGCAGCAGACCGGCGTGATCATCGGGCGCTCCGGCCTCCCGCGCGTCCTGCACCGCCTGACGTGCATCCGCATCGGACCAGCCGAGACCCACGAGGCCCTCGCTCACCGCGTCGGCCGCGAGCTGCGCGGGGTCCGCCGCCGCGGTGGCCGAGGAGTCGTCGTCGAGGGCGAGCTCGGGCAGCTTGCCCGCCAGTGAGACCACGATCAGCTTCGCGGTCTTCGGGCCGATGCCCGACACCTTGCGGAACGGCTTCTCGTCCTCCGCGGCGACGGCGCGGGCGATCTCCGCGGGGCTCAGCGCCGAAAGCACGCCGAGCGCGCTGCGGGGCCCCACCCCGGAGACCGCGATGAGGTGGCCGAACACCTCCAGCTCGCTCTGCGTGGCGAAGCCGAACAGCGTGAGCGAGTCCTCGCGCACCACGAGCGACGTCTGCAGCGACACCTCTTCTCCCACCGAGGCCTGGGATACACGCCCGCTCGGCACCTCCACCCGCATGCCGATCCCGCCGACACCCACGACGACCCAACCGGCACCGGATGCGAGCACGGGCCCGCCTATCGAAGCAATCACGCACCCAGCCTAGGGTGCACCTCCGAGATACGGGCCCGCGCCACACCGATCATTCGAAGATATCTACGAACAACCGGGGGAATCGGGTCAGGCGCCGACCGTCGCAGCCTCCGGCTGAGCCGCCGCAACCGCGCGCGCCGCCCGGTTCACCGCCGACACGATGGCCTTGAGGGTCGCGCGGGTCGTGTCGGGATCGATGCCGACACCCCACAGCCGCTGCCCGTCGACCTCGAGATCGACGTACGCCGCGGCGACCGCGTCGCCCCCCGAGCTCATGGCGTGCTCGACGTAGTCGAACAGCGTGACGGAGTGGCCGTTGTCGTTGATACCGTTGATGAACGCGTCGATCGGGCCGTTGCCGCGCGCGGTCAGCCGGTGCTCCCCCTCGCCGTCGCGGTAGTCGGCGGTGAGCTCGGTCACACCGTCGCCCGCGCTCGTCGACGAGGTGCGGAACAGCTCGTAGCGGCCCCAGCGCTCGAACGAGGAGTCGGTGGTCGGCAGGTACTCGTCCTGGAAGATGCGCCAGATCTCGTCGCTCGAGACCTCGCCGCCCTCGGTGTCCGTGAGCCCCTGCACCACGGCGCTGAACTCGATCTGCAGGCGCCGCGGCAGATCCAGGTTGTGATCGGTCTTGAGCAGGTAGGCGACGCCGCCCTTCCCCGACTGCGAGTTCACGCGGATCACGGCCTC
Organism: Leucobacter tenebrionis; assembly: GCF_019884725.1. Lineage (NCBI taxonomy): Bacteria > Bacillati > Actinomycetota > Actinomycetes > Micrococcales > Microbacteriaceae > Leucobacter > Leucobacter tenebrionis. The sequence continues at coordinate 375,563 of NZ_CP082322.1, forward strand.
GTACGACCGCCCCAGATCCTTCGGGTCGACGGGCAGGTAGGGCACGGCCCACTCGATGTCGTCGACGGACTTGCCCGCGGCCTCGGCGTCCTCGGCCATGCGCTCGAAGCCCTTCTTGATCGCGTCCTGGTGCGAACCCGAGAACGCGGTGTAGACCAGGTCGCCGGCCCACGGGCTGCGCTCCGGCACCCGCAGCTGGTTGCAGTACTCGGCCGTGCGGCGCACCTCGTCGAGACGCGAGAAGTCGATCTGCGGGTCGATCCCCTGGGTGAACAGGTTGATGCCCAGCGCGACCAGGTCGACGTTGCCGGTGCGCTCGCCGTTGCCGAAGAGGCAGCCCTCGATCCTGTCGGCCCCGGCCATGTAGCCGAGCTCGGCCGCCGCGACGGCGGTGCCGCGGTCGTTGTGGGGGTGCAGCGAGAGGATCACGTTCTCGCGGTGGTTCAGGTGCCGGCTCATCCACTCGATCGAGTCGGCGTAGACGTTCGGCGTCGCCATCTCAACCGTCGCGGGCAGGTTGATGATGACCTTGCGCTCCGGCGTGGGCTCGAAGATCTCGAGCACGTCGTTGCAGACCTCCACCGCGTACTCCAGCTCCGTGCCGGTGTACGACTCGGGCGAGTACTCGTAGTAGATCCGAGTGCCCTCGCAGATCGACTCGCTCTCGCGGCAGAGCTTGGCGCCGTCGAGGGCGATCTGCTTGATGCCGGCCCGATCCGAGCGGAAGACGACATCGCGCTGCAGGATGCTCGTCGAGTTGTAGAGGTGCACGATCGCCTGCTTGGCGCCGATGAGCGACTCGTAGGTGCGCTTGATCAGGTGATCGCGGGCCTGGGTGAGCACCTGGATGGTCACGTCCTCGGGGATCGCGTCGTCCTCGATGAGCTGACGCACGAAGTCGAAGTCGGTCTGGCTCGCCGAGGGGAAGCCGACCTCGATCTCCTTGTAGCCCATCTTCACGAGCAGGTCGAACATGATCCGCTTGCGCTCGGGGCTCATCGGGTCGATGAGCGCCTGGTTGCCGTCGCGCAGGTCGACCGCGCACCAGCGCGGAGCCTCGGTAATGCGCTTGGTGGGCCAGGTGCGGTCGGGCAGGTCGACCTTGATGATCTCGTGGTACGGGCGGTAGCGGTGGACCGGCATACCGGAGGGCTGCTGCGTGTTCTTCATGGGCTCGAAAACTTTCTCGTCTGGGTCCTGGGTTCAGCCAACACGAAACTCCGCGACGAGGGAGGCCTGAAGATTAGGACTCGTCGCGGCAGCTAAGGAGAAGCGAGCCGAACAGCATGAGGACACTATAGCACTGCTTCACCGGGTGCGGATCGCACCCGGCCCGCGCACGCCGACTCAGAACCCGAGCCTGCCGAGCGCCTTCGGATCCCGCTGCCACTCCTTGAGCACCTTCACCCGCAGGGAGAGGTACACCCGGCGCCCCAGCAGGGACTCGATCTCCCGCCGGGCGCGCTCCCCCACCTCGCGCAGGCGCGCTCCGCCCTTGCCGATCACGATGCCCTTCTGACTGTCGCGCTCGACGTAGATCGAGGCGTAGATCTCGAGCAGGCCGAGCTCGCCCTCGCGGTCGGGCTCGCGCTCCTCGCGGTCGTCGACGGTCGCGGCCAGCGAGTGCGGCAGCTCCTCGCGAGCGCCCTCGAGCGCGGCTTCCCGGATCAGCTCGGCGATCCGGTCGTCCTCGCCCTCGTCGGTGGTGGTCTCGTGCTCGTAGAGGGGCGGCGAGACGGGCATGAGGCCGAGCAGCACGTCGCTCAGCACGTCGAGCTGCTCCCGCGTGATCGACGAGATCGGCACGACGGCGTCCCACTCGCGGAGCGCGCCGAGACGGGTCAGCTGGTCGATGATCTCCCCCTGCGAGGCCTCGTCGACCTTGGTGAGGACGGCGACCTTCCTGGCGCGCGGGAAGTCGTCGAGCCGCTCGTTGATGAAGCGGTCGCCCGGCCCCAGCTTCTCGTTCGCCGGCACGCAGAAGCCGATCACGTCGACGTCGCCGAGGGTGGTCTCGACGAGCGCGTTGAGACGCTCGCCGAGCAGCGTGCGGGGGCGGTGGATACCCGGGGTGTCGACGATGATGAGCTGACCGTCCGGGCGGTGCGCGATGCCGCGGATCGCCCGGCGGGTCGTCTGCGGCTTGGGGCTCGTGATGGCGATCTTCTCGCCGACGAGTGCGTTGGTGAGCGTCGACTTGCCGACGTTGGGCCGTCCCACGAACGAGACGAAGCCTGCGCGGAACTCGGGCTGCGCCGTCTCGCCGCTCTCGGACCGCACGGACCCGGGATCCGCCCCCTCGGCTCGCTGCTCGCTCATTCGTCTTCCTCTTCCTCTTCGGGGCCCACCCAGCGGGCCTCGACGGTCAGCAGTCGCTGCCGTCTGCGCTCGGTGTCCGCCGCCGTCAGCTCGATGCCCTCGACGGTCACGGTGTCCCCGGTCTCCGGGAGACGGCCGAAGTGCTTCGACACCAGCCCGCCCACCGTGTCGACCTCGTCGTCTTCGAGATCGATGCCGAACAGCTCACCCAGGTCTTCGACGGACAACCGGGCGTTCACCAGGAACGACCCGTCCTCGCGCTGCGCCACGTCGGGCACCTCGCGGTCGTGCTCGTCGGCGATGTCGCCGAGCAGCTCCTCGATGAGGTCCTCGAGCGTCACGAGCCCCGAGATGCCGCCGTACTCGTCGACCACCAGCGCGAGGTGGTTCGATTCGCGCTGCATCTGCCGCAGCAGCTTGTCGGCCGGCTGCAGCTCGGGCACGAACATCGCGGGCTTCATGATGCGGGTGACGCGCTCGACCTCGGCCTCCTCCGGGCGGCGCAGCACGAACCCGCTCGCATCGCGCAGGTAGGCGATCCCCGCCACGTCATCGGGTCCGCCCGTGACGACCGGCATGCGCGAGTGGCGCGAGGCGAGCAGCGCCTCGAGCGCCTCGCGCACCGACTGGCTCGCGTCGACGGTGATCATGTCGGTGCGGGGAACCATGAGTTCGCGCACGACGGTGTCGCCGAACTCGACGATCGAGTGGATGATGTCGCGGTCGTCGTCCTCGAGCAGATCCTGCTCAGCGGCCTGGTCCACGATCGAGAGCAGCTGCTCCTCGTCGCGCACGCGGCCGCGGCCGAGCGCGACGAGCGCCCCGATGCGCTTCGCCGTCGCGGAGAGCCGATGCGGCAGTCGAACCGGGCCGCTGGGAGGATCGGCGCTCACCTGCGGCCCCGCTCGCGCATGGCGAAGGAGAGCAGCAGATCGCGCTGCAGACCGAACATCTCGGCCTCCTCGTCGGGGGTGGCGTGGTCGAAGCCGAGCAGGTGGAGCATGCCGTGCGTGAGCAGCACCGACATCTCCTGCTCGAGGTCGTGCCCCGCCGCGTCGGCCTGCACCTCGGCGACCTGCGGGCAGATGACGACGTCGCCCAGCAGCCCCGCGGGGGTCTGCGCATCGACCCGGCCCGGGCGCAGCTCGTCCATGGGGAAGCTGAGCACGTCGGTGGGGCCGGGTTCGTCCATCCACTGCACGTGCAGCTGCTCGATCGCCGCCTCGTCGACCATCACCACTCCGAGTTCCGTGTCGGGATGCACGTGCAGGGACTCGAGCACGAACGCCGAGAGCCGCTGCAGCCGGGCCTCGTCGACTTCGATGCCCGACTCGTTGTTGATCTCGACGCTCACTCGGCGTCTCCCTTCTGCCTGGTCTGATCGTAGGCCGAATAGGCGTCGACGATGCGGCTGACCAGGTTGTGCCGCACGATGTCGTCGGAGCCGAGCTCGGCGAAGTGGATGTCTTCGACGCCGCGCAGGATGCGGTTCACCACGCGCAGCCCGCTCGCGGCGATCGGCAGGTCGATCTGCGTGATGTCGCCGGTCACCACCATCTTCGAGCCGTAGCCGAGACGGGTGAGGAACATCTTCATCTGCTCGGGGGTCGTATTCTGGGCCTCGTCGAGGATCACGAACGACTCGTTGAGGGTGCGCCCCCGCATGTAGGCGAGCGGCGCGACCTCGATGGTGCCGCTCGCGAGCAGCTTGGGCACGACGTCGGGATCCATCATCGAGCCCACGGCGTCGAACAGGGGCCGCAGGTAGGGGTCGATCTTGTCCTCGAGCGTGCCGGGCAGATAGCCCAGCCGCTCTCCGGCCTCGACCGCGGGGCGGGTGAGGATGATCTTCGCGACCTCGCGTCGCTGCAGCGCCTGCACGGCCTTCGCCATCGCCAGATAGGTCTTGCCGGTGCCCGCCGGGCCGATCCCGAACACGATCGTGTGCTCGTCGATCGCATCGACGTAGGCCCGCTGCCCGCGGGTCTGGGGGCGAACGGCGTGGCCGCGCACCGTCAGGATGGGTTCGCTGAGCACCTGCGCAGCCATGGGCCCGTTGCCCTCGTGCACCATTCGGGTGACCTCTTTCACATCGTGTCGCGAGACGGCTCCGCTGAGCTTCGCGATCTGTAGTATCTCGTGCACCACCTGTTCGGCGGCGAGCACCTCGGCGGCCGGCCCGCGCAGCGTGAGCACCTGGTCGCGGGCGTGGAACGCGACCCGCGGGTGCTGCGCCTCGAGATCCGCGATGAGCTGGTCCCGGTGGCCGAGGAACGAGGCGAGGTCGACACCGGCCAGGAGCACGGTGCGCTGCAGTTCCGGTTCCCCGGCCGCCTGAGCGTCAGTCGAGTTCACGGGCTCCCTCTCTAGGCTCCAACGAGCGAACCCTCCCCGAGATCGCCCGCGAGCACGTGCGCGTGCACGTGGAACACGGTCTGACCCGCGCTCGCACCGTTGTTGAAGATGATGCGGAACTCGCCGTTCGAGCGCTCGTCGGCGAGGCGCTTCGCGACCGTGATCATCTCGGCGAGCAGCTCGGGATCGCCCGCCGCGAGTTCGGCGACGTTCTCGTACTCCGCGGTCTTCGGGATCACGAGGATGTGCATCGCCGCCTGAGGGGCGATATCGGGGAACGCGATGACGCGATCCGTCTCCGCGAGAATCTCGACGGGGATCTCGCCCGAGGCGATCTTGCCGAAAATCGTGTCCTGTGCCATAAGGGTCAGTCTACCGCCGCAGAGGCCGCGGCTACCAGCGGCCGAGCGCGGCGTTCAGCACGGCGATCGCCGCGGGGCCGGCGCTCGACGTGCGCAGCACGGTCTCCCCGAGCACCCGCACGACGGCCCCCGCAGCCTCGAGGGCGTCGAGCTCCTCATCGGCGAAGCCGCCCTCGGGGCCGACGACGAGCACGATCCGCTCGGCCAGCCGCGCCGAATCGCCCGCGGCCCACTCCACGAGCCGGCGCCCGCCCCGCGGGTGCAGAGCGACGACCTCGGCGTCGGGGCGCGAGGCGAGCTCGCACAGATCGGAGAGGGTCGCGGGGTCGGTCACACCCGGCACGCGCGCCCGGAGCGACTGCTTCGAGGCCTCTCGCGCGATCCGCGTCCACTTCGCGACGCCCTTCGCCGCCTTCTCGGCACCGCCGGCGCCGTCCCAGCGCGACACCGAGCGCGCGGCCTGCCACGGCACGATGTCGTCGACGCCGAACTCGGTGGCCTGCTCGACCGCGCGCTCGTCGCGATCGCCCTTCGCGAGCGCCTGCACCAGCACGAGCCGCTGCGAGGGCGCGGGAACGCTCTCCACGCGATCGATGCGCACCGCGAAGCGATCCTTCGCCACGTGCTCGGCGATCCCCTCCCCGAGAGTCCCGGCGCCGTCGCCGACCAGGATCCGCTCCCCCTGGCGCAGGCGGCTCACGCGCACCGCGTGGCGCGCCTCGTCGCCCGTCACCTCGACGAGGGCACCGGGGCGCAACTCACCGTCGGCGAGCTCCTCGCGGTAGTAGAGATTGGCCATCGGCGCCGCGCCCGGTCAGCCCTGCCGGAAGAAGCGGTCGCGCAGCTTGCCGAAGAAGCCCTGCTGGAACTCGCCCAGGTGCGGCGGATCGTCGCTGCGCAGCGATGCGAGCTGGCGCACCAGATCCTGCTCGCGCTTCGACAGCTTGATCGGCGTGTTCACCTGCACCGCGATCTTGAGGTCGCCCCGGGTCGTGCTGCGCAGCCCCTGGATACCGCGCCCACGCACCGTGATGACGTCGCCCGACTGCGTGCCGGCCACGACGTCGACCTCGACCTCCCCGTCGAGGGCCTTCAGCTTCGCCGTGGTGCCGAGCACCGCGTCGGTCATCGAGACCTGCATGGTGCACAGCAGGTCGTTGCCGTCCCGGCTGAACACGTCGTGGTGCATCACGCGGAACTCGACGAACAGGTCGCCGTTGGGGCCGCCGCCCGGGCCGACCTCGCCGCCGCCGCGCATCTGCAGGCGGGTGCCGGTGTCGATGCCCGAGGGGATGTCGATCGGGATCGTGCGGCGCTCGCGCACCCGACCCTTGCCGCCGCACTCGACGCACGGGTGCTCGATCACGGTGCCGTAGCCCTGACAGCTGCCGCAGGGGTGCATCGTGACGACGTTGCCGAACAGCGAGCGCACCTGGCGCTGCACCTGACCCTGACCGCCGCAGACGTCGCACGTGACCGGGTGGGTGCCCGGCTGGCAGCAGCTGCCCTGGCAGACCTCGCACAGCACCGCGGTGTTGACCGTGATGTCGCGCTGCGCCCCGAAGATCACCTCTTCGAGTGAGACATCGACGCGGATCATGGCGTCGTCGCCGCGCTCGGAGCGGGAGCGCGGGCCGCGCTGCGCGCCGCCGAAGCCGCCCCCGAAGAACGTCTCGAAGATGTCGCCGAAGCCGGCGGCACCGCCCTGGCCGCCGCCCATGTCGTAGCGCTGCCGCTGCTCGGGGTCGCTCAGCACGTCGTAGGCGTGCGTGACGTTCTTGAAGCGCTCCGCCGCATCCTCGCTCGGATTCACGTCGGGGTGCAGCTCGCGCGCGAGCCGGCGATAGGCCTTCTTGATCTCTTCGGGCGTCGCCTCTCGCGACACGCCGAGAGTCTCGTAGTGATCGGCCACGTTGTGCTCCTCAGGGGTGTTGTTCGGTGAGTTCGATGACTGGACGCGGCGGCGCGCACGACACGCGCCCGCGGGAGCTACTGCTCCTCGCCCAGGAAGTGATTGAGATAGCGCGCCACCGCGCGCACCGCAGCGATGTTACCCGCGTAGTCCATGCGCATGGGCCCCAGCACGCCCAGCTTCGACACCGAGTCGGCCTCGCGCTCGTAGCTGGAGGCGATCACGGAGGTGGCCGCGAGGCCGTAGCGCGCGTTCTCCCGCCCGATCGAGGCCGACACGTCGCGCCCGTCCTGCGCGAGCTCGCCGAACAGGCGCAGCAGGGTGACCTGCTCCTCGATCGCCTCGAGCACCGCGGGCAGCGACCCCGCGAACTCGCCGGGGCGGGAGAGGTTGGCGGCGCCCGACACGGCGATGCGCTCGCTGCGGTTGGCCTGCAGCTGGCTCGATACGACCGAGAGCACCCGCCGCACCAGCTCCGTCTCGTCGGGCTGCGCCCACTCGGAGACGCGCTCGACCAGGTCCGTCACCGCGGCGACCGCTGTCTCGACGTCCGCGCCGACCGCGGTCTCCGAGATCCGCTGCTTCAGGCCGTGCACCCACGCCTCGGTGACCCGGGAGGCCGGCAGCCACGCCACCTGCTGCTCGACCACGCCGCTGCCGAGGATGAGCACGCAGAGCACCCGGTCCTCCCCGATCGCGACCAGGTCGATGTGGCGCACGACCGTGCGGCGCAGCGACGGGTACTGCGCGACCGCCACCTGATTGGTGAGCTGCGCGAGCAGTCGGACCGTGCGCGCCATGACGTCGTCGAGGTCGCTCGACTCGCCGAGGAAGCGCTCGATGGCGGACCGCTGGGCGGCGCTCAACGGGCGGATCCTGGCGAGCGTGTCGACGTACAGGCGGTAGCCCTTGTCGGTGGGAACCCGGCCCGAGGAGGTGTGCGTCTGAGCGATCAGCTCGTCCTCCTCGAGCAGCGCCATGTCGTTGCGGATCGTGGCCGCGGAGACCCCGAAGCTGTGCCGATCGACGATGGCCTTGGACCCCACGGGTTCGTTCGATGAGACGTAGTCGCTCACGATTGCGTGCAGCACCGCGAGGCTGCGCTCCGACACCATGCGACCGACCATCCTTCCTGGCACTCGTCTCTTCAGAGTGCCAAGTCTACCGCAGCACCCTCGTAAGCGCCCGCAGCGACGCACGCCGACAGCGAACCCCGAGACGGTCCTGATAACCCCGGGGACGCGGCTCACCCGCCGAGCAGGCGATGCACGACCGTGTCGGCGAGCAGGCGCCCGCGCAGGGTCGGGATCACGCGCGCGGGCCGTCCGGGAGCGGCGATCGCGGCCCGCCCGTCGATGAGCCCGTCGGCGATGAGCTGCGGGATCGCGCGGCGCTCATCGGCCGAGAGCACCTCCGCGGACAGGCCATCGGCGATCCGCGTCTCGAGCAGCACGCGCTCCTCGTGCCTCGCCTCCTCGCTCAGCGCCTCCCTCGCGTGCGCCGGCGAGATCCCCGCCGCGATGCGCTGTGCGTAGGCGCCGGGGTGCTTCACGTTCCACCACCGCACTCCGCCGACGTGGCTGTGCGCACCGGGACCGGCGGCCCACCAGTCCTCGCCTGTCCAGTACGAGAGGTTGTGCTTGGAGCGGGTCTCGGGGGTGCGCGACCAGTTGCTGATCTCGTACCACGAGAACCCCGCGGCTGAGAAGCGCGCGTCGGCGAGCTCGTACATATCGGCGTGCAGGTCCTCGTCGGGCTCGGGCACCTCGCCGCGGCGGATCTGCGCGGCGAGCTTCGTTCCCTGCTCGACGATCAGCGCGTATGCCGAGATATGGTCCGGATCCGTGGCGAGCGCGGCATCGATCGAGCGCTCCCAGTCGGCGAGCGACTCCCCCGGCGTGCCGTAGATGAGGTCGACGCTCACCTGCAGCCCGGCCTCCCGCGCCCAGCGGGTGACGAGCGGAACGCGCTCGGGCGTGTGCGTGCGATCGAGCGTCGCGAGCACGTGGGGCACCGCCGACTGCATGCCGAAGCTCACCCGGGTGAACCCGGCCGCCGCGAGCTCGGCGAGGTACGCCTCGTCGACCGAGTCGGGGTTCGCCTCCGTCGTCACCTCCGCTCCGGGGGCGAGCCCCCACTCGTCGCGGATCCGCCCCAACATGGCCGTCAGATCGGCGGCCGGGAGCAGCGTGGGCGTGCCGCCCCCGAAGAAGACCGTCGACACCCGGCGATCCGGCACTCCGGCGCGCCGCAACACCTCGGCGCCGAAGCCCAGCTCGTGCTGCACCTGCCCCGCGTAGTCGTCGCGCCGGGTGCCGCCGAGCTCGCTGGCCGTGTAGGTGTTGAAGTCGCAGTAGCCGCAGCGCACGCGGCAGTACGGCACGTGCACGTATACCCCGAAGCGGCGCTCGGAGGCGCCGTCGGCGACGCTCGGGGGCAGGGATCCGTCAGCGGGAGCCGGATCGCCCTCAGGCAGAATGCTCGGCATCTTCGCCGGTGTCGGTTCCGGTATCGGTGGTTCCGGAGTCGGCACCAGGGCCGTCGGCATCCGCGGCCCCGGGCGGGACGGTGCCCGCGACCGCGCCGGGCGCGAGCGCCGCGAGCTGCGTCTTCACCGCGTCGAGAGCGGTGCGCAGATCGGAGCGGGCCTTCAGCCCGAGCAGGCCTCCCTTGGGCGCCGAGAGGAAGCCCCGGGCGACGGCCCAGACCGTGTCGTCCTCGCGGTGCTCGATGACGAAGAGCTGCTCGCCCACGGCCCCGGCCTCGTCGCGCGTGCCCCACGCGAAGCCCGCTCGGCGCTCCTCGTCGACCGTGTAGATGATGAGCACGCTGCGGGGATCCTGCCCCTCCGCGTGCAGCGTCGCAGTGGTGCCGGCCACGAGGTAGGGCTCGCCCTCGGGGCCGAAGTGCTCCTCGACCTCGCCGGCGGCCTGCGGCTGCCCGTCCTCGTCGAAGCTCACGCCCGAGTAGTGCTCGCCCGAGCCCCGCACCACGTCCTCGACGCGCACGCCGCTGCCGCGCTGCGCCCCCCAGGTCATCAGCAGGCTCGACGCCAGCAGGAAGCGATCCTGGCCGCTGCCGAGCCGCAGCTCCTCCTCGTACGGGGTGCTGCCCTCGGGCGGGAATCGCAGCAGGTCGGGCGACTTCGACGCGCCGACCGCGGCGTAGGCGACGGGCATCTCGACGTGGCTGCTGCGCCTGGTGGGCTGGTTCTTGTCCTTGCTCATCGCGCTCACCTCTTCGCGGCTTCCTTGCCCTCCACATCGCCCGAGAGCGCGGCGATGAAGGCCTCCTGGGGCACCTCGACGCGGCCGACCATCTTCATGCGCTTCTTGCCCTCCTTCTGCTTCTCGAGCAGCTTGCGCTTGCGGCTGATGTCGCCGCCGTAGCACTTGGCGAGCACGTCCTTGCGGATCGCGCGGATGTTCTCGCGAGCGATGACGCGCGCGCCGATTGCGGCCTGGATCGGCACCTCGAACTGCTGGCGCGGGATCAGCTTGCGCAGCCGCTCGGTCATCATCGTGCCGTAGTGGTAGGCGTTGTCGCGATGCACGATCGCGCTGAACGCGTCGACCTTGTCGCCCTGCAGCAGGATGTCGACCTTCACGAGATCGGCCTCCTGATCCCCCATCGGCTCGTAGTCGAGGCTGGCGTAGCCCTGGGTCCGGCTCTTCAGGTGGTCGAAGAAGTCGAACACGATCTCGCCGAGCGGCATGCTGTAGCGCAGCTCCACCCGCTCGCCGAGGTACTCCATGCCGAGCAGGCTGCCGCGACGGCTCTGACAGAGCTCCATGATGGCGCCGACGTAGTCCTTGGGGGCGAGGATCGCCGTCTTCACGACCGGCTCGCGCACGCTCGAGATCTTGCCGTCCGGGTACTCCGACGGGTTGGTGACGGTGACCGTCTTGCCGTCGTCGGTCGTGACCTCGTAGATCACGCTGGGCGCGGTCGCGATGAGGTCGAGGTCGAACTCGCGGCGCAGGCGCTCGGAGATGATCTCGAGATGCAGCAGGCCGAGGAAGCCGCAGCGGAAGCCGAAGCCGAGCGCCACCGAGGTCTCGGGTTCGTACTGGAGCGCCGCGTCGGAGAGCTTGAGCTTGTCGAGTGCGTCGCGCAGGATCGGGTAGTCGCTGCCGTCGAGCGGGTACAGCCCCGAGAACACCATGGGCTTCGGGTCGGTGTAACCGGGCAGCGGATCCTGCGCGGGCTTCAGCTTGGTGGTGACGGTGTCGCCGACCTTCGACTGGCGCACGTCCTTCACACCGGTGATGAGGTACCCCACCTCGCCGACGGCGAGCCCCTTCGTCGGCATCGGACCGGGTGACGAGACGCCGATCTCGAGCGCCTCGTGCTCGGCCTTCGTGGACATCATGAGGATCTTCTCGCGCGGGGTCAGTCGGCCGTCGACCATGCGCACGTAGGTGACGACGCCGCGGTACGGGTCGTAGACGGAGTCGAAGATCATGGCGCGCGCGGGAGCGTCGATCTCGCCCACGGGTGCGGGGATCCGCTCGACCACGCGATCCAGCAGCTCCTCGACACCCGCGCCCGTCTTGCCCGACACCTTCAGGATGTCGTCGGGATCCCCGCCGATGAGATCGGCGATCTCGCCGGCCACCCGCTCGGGGTCCGCCGCCGGCAGGTCGATCTTGTTGAGCACCGGGATGATCTCGAGGTCGTTCTCCATCGCCAGGTACAGGTTGGCGAGGGTCTGCGCCTCGATCCCCTGCGCCGCGTCGACCAGCAGGATCGCGCCCTCGCAGGCGGCGAGCGAGCGCGAGACCTCGTAGCTGAAGTCGACGTGGCCCGGCGTGTCGATCATGTTGAGGGCGTAGTCGACGCCGCCCTGCGCCCAGTGCATGCGCACGGCCTGCGACTTGATCGTGATGCCGCGCTCGCGCTCGATGTCCATGTTGTCGAGGTACTGCGCGCGCATGTCTCGGTCGGAGACGGTGCCGGTGATGCCCAGCATGCGGTCGGCAAGGGTCGACTTGCCGTGGTCGATGTGCGCGATGATGCAGAAATTGCGGATCTTCGCGGGGTCGGTCGATGCCGGCACTGGGGGGTTCACGCTGCGAGGAGACATTGCCCGCCATTATCCCACAGCGGCGGCGCCCTCCCCTGCGAGCGCCGCTTCCGATGTACCCGGGCCGTATGGAAATCGTGAGGATCGCCCCGCGAGCCGGTGCGCAGCGCTTGTATGGAGGGGTGAAGCACACATCGACGGTCTCGTCACTCGAGAGAACTCCGAGCACCGACCGGGCCTCCGAACCGGCGCCGGAGCCACGGCGCGGTCGGGCCCTGGGTCGCTGGCTGCTCGCCGACACCGCGGAGTCGCCGGGGCGCCAGACCGGGCCGCACGGACGCCCGGAGGGCCGGCGCCGGGCGCATTGGCTGCGCGTGATGTGCCTCACCGGCGTCGACTACTTCTCCACGCTCGGCTACCAGCCGGCGATCGCGGCGCTCGCGGCGGGGGCGGTGGCACCCATCGCGACCATCGTGCTGGTCGCGGTCACCCTGCTCTGCGCCCTGCCCATCTACCGCCGGGTGGCGCAGGAGAGCCCGCACGGCACCGGCTCCATCTCGATCCTCGCGAAGCTGCTCCCCCGCTGGCGCGGCAAGCTCGCCGTGCTCGTGCTGCTCGGCTTCGCGGCCACCGACTTCATCATCACGATCACGCTCTCGACCGCCGACGCGACCGCGCACCTCATCGAGAACCCCTTCGCGCCCGAGCCGCTGCACGGGCAGAACGTGATCGTCACGCTCGTGCTGCTCGCGGCGCTCGGCGGCGTCTTCCTGCGCGGGTTCCGCGAGGCGATCCGGCTCGCCACCGTGCTCGTCGCCGCGTTCCTGACCCTCAACCTCGTAGTGCTCGCGGTCGCCGTCGCGCACCTCGTGGCGAGCCCCGTCGCGCTCGGCGACTGGTGGGGCGCGCTCACCACGCAGCACGGAGACCCCCTGCTCGTCGTCGCGGTCGCGCTCATCGTGTTCCCGAAGCTCGCGCTCGGCCTGTCCGGCTTCGAGACCGGCGTCGCGGTCATGCCGCAGATCCGGGGCGATGACGGCGACACGGAGGAGCGGCCCGCGGGCCGCATCAGGGGCGCACGCAGGCTCCTCACCACCTCGGCCCTCATCATGAGCGGCTTCCTGATCACCTCGTCGATCGCCACCGTCGCGCTCATCCCTGCCGAGGAGTTCGAGGCGGGCGGATCCGCGAACGGCCGCGCCCTCGCCTATCTCGCGCACGCCTACCTCGGAGAGGGTTTCGGCACCGCCTACGATCTGATCACCATCGCCATCCTCTGGTTCGCCGGCGCCTCGGCCATGGCGGGTCTGCTGAACCTCGTGCCGCGCTACCTGCCCCACTACGGGATGGCGCCGGCGTGGACGAGGGCGACCCGCCCCCTCGTGCTGGTCTTCACCGGCATCGCCTTCCTGATCACCGTCCTGTTCCAGGCGGACGTGAACGCGCAGGGCGGCGCCTACGCGACGGGCGTGCTGGTGCTCATCACCTCCGCTGCGATCGCGGTCACCCTCGTCGCGCGACGCCGACGCCAGCACCGGGCTGCGATCGGGTTCGGGATCGCGACCGCGGTCTTCCTGTACACGACGATCGCGAACATCATCGAGCGACCCGACGGCATCAAGATCGCGGCCTGCTTCATCGTCGGCATCGTCGTCGTGAGCTTCGTATCCCGCGTGGCCCGCTCCACCGAGCTGCGCGCGACTTCGGTGCGACTCGACGCGGCCGCGGCCGCCATGGTCGAAGCACGATCGGATCGTGTGCTCCGACTCATTGCGCACACGCCGAACGACGTGAGCGCTGAGCGCTACCGCGCCAAGCTGAAGCACGCACGAGTCGCGCACGATCTGCCCGACGACGACGTGCTGTTCATCGAGATCGAGGTGTACGACAGCTCGGACTTCGAAGACGAGCTGGTCGTGCACGGGGTCGAGCGGCACGGGTTCCGCATCCTCACCGCGCGGGGCAGCACCGTGGCGAACGGCATCGCCGCCATCGCGCTGCACCTGCGCCGCGAGGTCGACTGCACCCCTCACGTCTACTTCCGGTGGACCGAGGGCCACCCGCTGCACCACCTCATCAGATTCCTGTTCCTCGGCGACGGCGAGATCGCCCCGATGACGCGCGAGGTGATCAGGGAGGCCGAGCCGGATCAGAGGCGAAGGCCATGGGTGCACGCCGCCTGATCCTGCGCGCCGCGCCGCGACGGCATACGCTTGTTGCGACCGACGAGAGCGAGGACGAGATGAGCGAGCAGCGCGGTCTGAGTCTGGCCCGCCAGCTCTCGGGGTTCGCCCTCGCGCTCGCGGGCGGGCTGCTGCTGCTCGTCCCCCTCCGCTTCCTGCACGGTGCGGAGACCACGGCGCTCGAGGTGCTCAGCTACCAGCTGCTCGTCGTCGCCGTCGCCCTGCTCGGGGGAATTTGGCCGGCGCTCTTCGCGGCCCTCTTCTCCGGTGTCGTCATCGATCTCACGTTCATCGTGCCCTACCGCGAGATCACGATCGCCGACCCGATCCACGTGCTCGTGCTGCTGCTGCACATCGCGATCGCGGTGCTCGTCAGTATCGTGGTCGGTCGCAACGCGCGCACACGCCGTCGCCTCGCGGTGACCGTCGACGAGTTCGAGACGGTCACCGACTCGGATCGCCTGCGCGGCGCGCTGCTGTCGGCGCTGAGCCATGACCTGCGCCGACCGCTCGCCGCCGCAGCCGCCTCGGTGGGCGGGCTGCGCGCCGCGGGCTCGGAGCTCTCGGAAGAGGATCGGCGGGCGCTGCTCGAGACGGCCGATGAGAGCCTCGCCGCGCTCAGCGCCCTCGTCACCGATCTGCTCGACGCGAGTCGGCTCCAGGCGGGAGTGATCTCCGTCGCCGAGATCGCCACGGACCCCGCGGAGGCGATCCTGCCCGCGCTCGACGAGCTGCAGCTCGGCACGGGCAATGTCGAGCTGACGCTCGATCACGGCGATGCCGAGGTGATCTGCGACCCGGTGCTGCTGCAGCGCACGCTCGTGAACCTGCTCGCCAACGCGGTGCGCCACTCGCCGGCCGGGGCGGCGGTGCGCGTCGAGACCGCGGTCGCGGGCGACCGGCTCGAGATCCGCGTCGTGGATCACGGCCCCGGCATCCCCGAGCACCGCCGCGACGAGGTGTTCATGCCGTTCCAGCGCCTCGGCGACACCGACAACACCACGGGCCTGGGGCTCGGCCTCGCGCTCGCCCGCGGTTTCGTCGAGGCGATGCGCGGCGAGCTCCGCCCCGAGCAGACGCCCGGCACCGGACTCACGATGGTGGTGTCGCTGCCGTCCTCGACCCCGCCGCCTCGTGAGGGGGCGACACCGTGAAGATCCTCATCGCCGACGACGACCCGCAGCTGCTCCGCGCGCTGCGCATCACCCTCACCGCGAAGGGGTACGAGGTCATCACCGCCGCCGACGGCGCGGAGACCGTGTCGACGGTCGCGGATCGGCGGCCCGACCTCCTGCTGCTCGATCTCGGCATGCCCCGGCTCGACGGGGTCGACGTGATCCGCGCGATCCGCGGGTGGTCGGAGATGCCCGTGCTGGTCGTGTCGGGGCGCGCCGGATCCTCGGACAAGGTCGAGGCGCTCGATGCGGGCGCCGACGACTACGTCGTCAAACCCTTCTCGATCGAGGAGCTGCTCGCCAGGATCCGGGCCCTCACACGCCGTCAGCCCGGGCACGAAGCGGTGCAGGAGGCCCCCGCGGCGCGACTGGGCACCGTCACCGTCGATATCGCGGCCCACACGGTCGTCGACACCGGGGGTGGCGAGGAGCGCCGGATCCGACTCACACCGACGGAGTGGCTGATCATGGAGCTGCTGATCCGCAATGCCGGCAGGCTCGTGACGCGGCAGATGCTGCTCACCCGCATCTGGGGCGCCGAACCCGCCAGGGACACGGGATACCTGCGTCTGTACCTCGCGCAGCTGCGGAAGAAGCTGGAGCCCGATCCCTCGCATCCCCGGTACCTGCTGACCGAGCCGGGCATGGGCTATCGGCTGCAGCTCGACGACTCGCGGTAGCGGAAGCACTCGGTTGCGCGGATCGCGCGGCCTCCTGGGAGAATCGGATCCATGCCCCGCGTCGTCGCCCTCTACCGCTACCCCGTGAAGGGGTTCACCCCGGAAGCCGTGGATGCCCTCACCGTGCAGCCCGACGGTCGCGTCGCCGGAGACCGCGTGCTGGCCTTCCGCTTCGCCGACGCCGTCTCCCCCGAGCAGCGCGACGGCCTCGACTACTGGCCCAAGGCGAAGGGGCTGGCGCTGCAGGACTTTCCCTCGCTCGCCGCCCTGCGCCTGAGATACGACGAGCACGCCCTGCGCGTGCGCATCCTGCACGGCGCGGAGGTGCTGGCCGACGAGGGGCTCGATCCGGAGGGCCGCCGGGCGCTCGTCGAGGCGGTCACCGCCTTCGTGCTCGATTCCGCGGAGGGCGCGCGACTGCGCCGGCCCGGCAGACTCCCCCTGGAACTGGTCGGGGACGGCGTTCGATCCCGCTTCCAGGATCGCCCGCGCGGCTACGTCTCGCTCCACAGCCGCGCGAGCGTAGCCGACCTGAGCGCGGCGCTCGAAGCGCCCGGAGCGCCCGTCGACGACCGTAGGTTCCGATCCAACATCGTCATCGACGGCGTCGGGGCGTGGGAGGAGCTCACCTGGAGCGGGGCGGTGCGCATCGGCGGCATCGTGTTCCGCACCGAGGGGCCCATCGTGCGGTGCCTCGCGACCCACGCGAACCCCGATAGCGGCGTGCGCGATGCGCGGATCCTCACGACGCTGACGCAGCGCCTCGGGCAGAGCGAGCCGACGCTCGGCAGGCTGCTCCTCCCGGCCTCGCACGAGGGGCTTCCCGGCACCGTCCGCGTAGGCGACGAGGTCCTCCCGGAGTCGACCGTGTCGGTCTCGCCCGTTCCAGCCCGACTCTGCTAAACTCGACTCTTGGCTTGCGTGTGGTCAAATCCACACAGTCCGCGAGGTGCCCTCTCTCACCGAGCGGAACAACCCGTCAATTCTTATGTAGAAGGAGACCACTCACAGTGGCAAACATCAAGTCGCAGATCAAGCGCATCAAGACCAACCGCAAGGCGACCGAGCGCAACAAGGCCTACAAGAGCGAGCTCCGCACCCTCGTGCGCGCCACTCGCGAGGCCATCGCCGCGGGCGACAAGGCCGCGGCCGAGCAGAAGCTCGCCGTCGCCAGCAAGAAGCTCGACAAGGCCGTCTCGAAGGGTGTCATCCACAAGAACCAGGCCGCGAACCGCAAGTCGAAGCTCGCGACGAAGGTCGCCGCGCTCTAAGCGACTCGCACTCCGCAGTCTCACGAAAGGCCCCGCTCCGGCGGGGCCTTTCGCTTTCTCAGGCTCGTCGCGGTCGGCACCCGATGGATGCATACCCGCGAGACCGGTGATTCGCACGAGACCGGTGATTCGCGCCAGACCGGTCCCCGAGGGCCGATCTCTACCGGCCTTCCGCAAATCACCGGAGTTCTGACGGGCCGGATCACCGCCCGCGCTTCGCCACGAACAGCAGGAACTTCTCGAGCGCGTACTCGGGATCGCGGCTGCCGCCCTTCAGCATCCACTCCGTCTCAGCGGCGAGATCGATGCACCTCGCGAGATCCTCCTCGCGCCAGCCGCGCACCTCGCGCAGCGCGCGATCCACCTGCCAGGGCGCCATGCCGAGCTCCTTCGCGAGCTGCCCGCTCGAACCGGCCGCGCCGTAGACGCGGGCCATCGCGCGCACCTTCATATTGAGCGCGGCGAGCATGGGGATCGGATCAGTACCGGTCGAGAGCGCCTGGCGCAGCAGCACGAGCGCCTCGGCGCCCCGCCCGGCGGTCGCCGCATCCGCGACTTTGAACGCGTTGGTCTCGACCCGCCCCTCGGTGGCGCGGGTCACCTCCTCTTCGGTGAGGCGCACACCCGCATCGGATACGAGCTGCGCGCAGGCGCCCGCGAGCTCGCCGATGCCCCCGGAATAGGCCGCGACCATCATGCGCAGCGCTCCGGGGGTGATCTGCGCGCCCAGCCGACGGAACTCGGCCTGGGCGAAGGCCAGGCGATCCTGATCCTTCTTCACCTCGGCGCAGACGACCTCGACGCCGCCCGCGCCACCGCGCACCAGGTCGAGCAGCGCCTTCCCCCGCTGCCCGCCCGCGTGCCGCAGCACGAGCGTGGTGTCGTCGGCGGGTTCGGCGACGTAGCGCTTCGCGTCCTCGAGAAAGGCGTCCGAGCACTTCTCGACGCCCTCGACCCGGATGAGCCTCGGCTCGGCGAACAGCGAGGGGCTCGCGATGGTGAAGAGCTCGCCCGCGGTGTACGAGGCGGCGTCGACGTCGTGCACCTCGAGATCGCTGTGCGCTTCGAGCAGCGCGGCGCGGATCGCCTGACCCGCGCGGTCGGCGAGAAAGGTCTCGGGTCCGCTGATCAGCACGACCGGCTCGGGCCGAGCGTCGGTCCAGTCGACCTGCGGGATCTTGCTCTTCGAGCCTCTTGCTGCTGCCACCCTTCAACCCTAGTCGTCACCGCTGACGGGGACGGCGCGCTCGGCCCAGACCCGCAGCGCACCCGGCGGGCCGCTGACGGCGAGCGAGCCGTGGCGATCGGTGCGCAGGGTGCGGGACCCCGCTCCTTCGAACGCCGCCACCGTGTCCGTCGCCGGGTGACCGTAGCCGTTGTCTGCGCCGACCGAGATGAGTGCGAGTTCCGCCCCGGCGGCGCCCGCGAGGGCGTGATCCTGGTCGCGGCTGCCGTGATGCGCCACCTTCACCACCTCCGCCGAGAGGTCGGCGCCGCCCGCCCGGAGCACTCGCTGCTCGTCCTCTCCGGTGTCGGCCAGCAGCAGCGCCGTGACGCCCCCGGCCCGCACCCGGAGCACGACGCTGGCGGCGTTCGTGTCGGCGGGCACGCTGCCGGCCCGGGGAGCGAGCACCTCGTACGCGAGTCCGTCGTTCCCGCCGCGCTGCCCCGCAGCCCCGACCCGATACGGAACGCCGGCATCGCGAAGCTGTGCGAGCACGGGTCTGCCGGAACCGTCCGCGCGGTTCTCGGGGGCCACGAGCGCGGCGTCGGCGAGATCGAGCACCTCGCCCAGCGCGTCCACGTGATCGCGGTCGTCGTGCGTGAGCACGAGCAGGGCGAGTCGTCGCACGCCGAAGCGATCGAGGCAGGTGCGCAGTGCCTCCGGGTCGTCGCCGGTGTCGACCAGCATGACCCGCGCCGGGCTGGAGGGATCTCGCAGAAGCAGGGCATCGCCCTGACCGACATCGCAGGCGACGATGCTCCAATCGTTCGGCGTTCCGATCCTGTCGACCGCGGGCGCGATGAGCACCGGCCCGGTGAAGGCGCCGGCCGACGCGCAGAGCAGCCCGGCGACGAGGGCGCGGCCCCTCACCGAGAGCCCGCGTGTCCCCACCCAGGGCACTCGGCCGGCCTCGCGGTCCTCGGGCAGGCGGACCCTGCGGCTCGCGAGCGCCCAGGCGAGGAGCACGGCCGACTCGACTGCCGCGAGCAGCAGCGCGCCCGGCCACCCGTCGGGCCAGGGCCAGGTCGATAACGGGAGTCGCGCCGCGACCTCGGCGGTGGCCGAGATCCAGCGCGCCGGGAGGCCGGCGAGCATCACCGCGCACTCCCCCGCGGCGGCCGAGAACGGCAGGATCACCAGCGCGAGCAGACCGAGGCCCGTGCCGAGCGGTGCGGCCGGATCGGCGACCACGTTGGCGAGTATGCCGACCGCCGGAATTCCCGGCTGCAGGAAGAGCAGCAGCGGGCCGCAGGCGAGCTGCGCCGACAGCGCGACGGCGACCGGCAGCACGGCCCAGCGCGGCACCGGGAGCACACGGCGGAACAGCCGTTCGATCTCGGGCACGAGCAGCAGGATCCCCGCGGTCGCCGCCACCGAGAGCGCGAAGCCGGGCTGCAGGGCCTGCCAGGGGTTCGCGAGCAGCATCACGAGCATCGCCGCGCCGAGGCCCGGAAGCGAGACGGCCCGTTTGCCGCCGAACCCGGAGGCCAGTACGACGACGGCCATCAGGGCGGCTCGCTGCACGCTGGCATCGGGACCGACCACCAGCACGAACCCGGCCAGCATGGCCGCGGCGAGGAGGATCCTCGTTCGCCGCCCGGCCCCGAGACGGCCCGCGCACCAGATCGCAGCGCCGGTCACCAGCGCGCAGTTCGCCCCAGATATAGTTGTTCCCAGAGGTGGTACCGCCTTTGCAGTAAATCAGGAGATGCCAGGCAACAAACGCGACGCACAAGAGTCTCTGCCATCACGCAAGTTGCGCAGTAAGAGCGCAGCAGTGATCGCCGGCAAGGATGCGCGGCAGCGAGCAGCGCATTCGAAGACGTCCACGATGAGAACCACCGCGAGTCTGCAACGCAGGCGTTCGTATAAGCGCAGGGGTCTGATGCTCGTTGAGGTGACAGTTTGGTTAGGCAGCGAGTGCGACCTGTTTGTTCATGATGGTCTCGTACTCGACCGGCGTCAAACGTCCCAACCGGGCCTGTCTGCGGCGTCGATGATAGGTGCGCTCGATCCATGCCACGATTGCTGACCGGAGTTCGTCTCGGGTGGCCCAGGTCTTGCGATTCAGGACGTTCTTCTGGAGCAGGCTAAAGAACGATTCCATAGCCGCGTTGTCGCCCGCAGCACCCACACGCCCCATCGAGCCGGCCATCCTATGACCGGTGAGCGCGCGCTGTAGTTTCCGGCTTCGAAACTGAGATCCACGATCCGTGTGCAGCACACACCCTGCGACATCACCGCGGCGAAGCACAGCGTTGTTCAACGCGGTCACCGCAAGCGAGGAGGTCATTTGCGCGTCGATGGAGTAGCCGACAATCCGGTTGGAGAAGACGTCTTTCACCGCGCAGAGATAGAGCTTGCCTTCACCAGTCCAATGCTCGGTGATGTCCGAAAGCCATAACTCGTTCGGGGCAGCGGCCACGAACTCGCGCTGCACCAGGTCGTCATGAACGGGCGGGCCAGGCTTTCTGCCTTTCCCGCGGGCTTTCTTCTTCCCAAACGCTGACCACCACTGCTGATCACGACAAAGCCGCCACGCAGTTCTGTCAGCCATCTGCTCGCCGAGGCTCTTCGCTTCGTCTGCGAGGAACCGGTACCCGAACTCGGGGTCTTCAAGGTGGGCGTCGTGGAGCGCGTTCGCGCGATACGCCTGCGTAAGGTCACGCTCAGTCACTGGGTTGCGGAGCCAGCGGTAGTAAGGCTGGCGGGAAAGCTTCAATACCCGGCACGACACCACGACAGGGACCCCGTCATTGGCGAGCTCTTTCACGAGCGGGTAGAGCCTTTTCCCGGCAGATGCGCCTGCGAGAGATACGCGGCCGCACGACGAAGCACTTCCACTTCTTGCTCAAGGAGCTTGTTCCGTTTACGAAGCTCACGCAGCTCAGCATTCTCAGACCGGGTCACGCCGGGTTTCTGGCCCTGTTCAACGCGTTCCTCTCGAAGCCATTTATCGAGGGTTCCGACGTGGATGCCGAAGTCCTTCGCGATCTGCACGAGTGTCACTTCCGGGCCGCGATTTACCGCGATCCGGATGACGTCATCACGGAACTCTTTCGGGTAACGAGGAGGCATAGGTTCATCCTTCCAGGCCAGCCGAAACTAGCCATGTTGAATGTCACCTAAACGTGCATCAGACCCTACATGCTCCTCATACCGTTTGATCCCGCATGATTTACGCGGCATATCGTTCATTGACTCTCGGATCTGATTCCAGCAGCAGGCGCATCGTGCGTTTGGCGCGGGACAGCCGCAGCGATACCGCGTTTGCGGACATCCCCGTGATTGCAGCGCACTCCCCGACTTTCTGGTTCAGGACAAACACTCGGATCACAAGCGCTCGGCTGGCGTAAGGCAATTGCATGAGGGCGTTGTCAATGGCATCTCGGAGTTCTCGGAGCTCGAATTCGGCTTCGGGATTACCATGGACAGCGTGTTCCTCGTACCTGTCAGGTATTCCGACCACTTGCGAGCGGGGAGAACGGTGTTCGTCGATCACGCGGTTTCGCATGGAGTTCACGAGGTATCCGTTGACGTTGTGCGTCGGGCCGCGGCCTTTTGCCCAGAGCTGCATCGTCCGTTCAAGTACCTCGGCCAGGAGGTCTTCGCCGTCGAGGTACTGCTTACCGATGTGAGCGGCCATCGCGCTCAGATCAGTGATGCAGCCGGCAGCATTTTTCGCTGTTATCTCTTGCCAGTTTGAGCGGTCAGCGGACAAACCAGACCATGGAACAGCATGATCGTTGCTTGGTTCAGCCGACTTATGACACGCTTCTGCTTTCAGCGCCAGTACAGATTCCACCCGTTACCCCCTGTTTGAAAGGGCAACCACATGTAGCTGCCCGTCCTCTATTTCTGAGGCTAGGTAACGGTTAAGATCCTGCTGGGTGTTATCGAGGAATCTCACCCCTGTGAGTATCCCCTTCCCAAAATTCGATGAGTTCGAACCTGGAAGCGAGAGTGAGCGCTTCCGCGCGGTTCGTAGCACCAAGTTTCTTGTAGAGGGACTTCAAGTGTGTGCGAAGGGTTCCGACTGTGATGTACCGTGCGTTGGCGATTGCAGTGTTGGAAGCCCCTTGGCTGAGCATCTTCAAGATCTCGCGCTCCGTCGGAGTCAAGTTTGGCCTCTCAGCCCAGGTCAACGTTCGGTGATCTGTTGCGGCTGCCGAGAATACTGTTCGGAGCGCTGGATGCGACTCGGGAACGTGCGCATGAAGTTTGCCGAATGCTGTTTGCGGGAGGAGACGCAACGCGAATCGGAAGAGGCGCGGCGCGGGTCGGCTTCGCCAGGCTTCCTCTAGACGTAGTTGTGCCTGGTCATGGTTCCCGAGTTGAACGTGTGCCGCGATCCCCAGTAGTTGCGCGCAGATCGCGGTCCGAGGTTGGTTGGTGAGTTTCAGCGCAGCTGAAATCTCGTTGAGAGCTTCATCTGGTCGGCTGTCCCACAGGGCGTACGAGGCACGCGTGAGATGCGCATACACATCATTGCTATCGGAGATACGGTTGACCCATTTCAGCGCT
Source organism: Leucobacter tenebrionis (assembly GCF_019884725.1). NCBI lineage: Bacteria > Bacillati > Actinomycetota > Actinomycetes > Micrococcales > Microbacteriaceae > Leucobacter > Leucobacter tenebrionis. The sequence goes on from NZ_CP082322.1 coordinate 398,595, forward strand.
TCGACTTTCGCTCCGATAGCGGAAAGCGCCAAGGTACCGGCCCAAGTGACGAACGTGCTTGGTCGATGATCGTCCCAGAAGTCTGCGCTGTCTATCAGCGCGGATTCGATTCTGTCGACCGTCGCCGCGTCTCGCGACGTGATGGCGAGGAGCATGAGGCCGAAGCCATCTGGCGATGAGCGGGTGTTGTGGGTTCCAAGTTCCGCGATGAACCTCTGCACCGCTTGCAGCGCTGCTCCATCGTTGCCGTCTTCAAGAGCGATGAACGAATGTGCCTGATTGAACGGATCGCAGATTGGTGCGACGCCGTCAGACTCAAGTGACCTCAGCCCAGCGTTGTCCATAACCGCTTCGAGGCAAACGGAGTCGAATTGGTGCAACCGGTCGGTCGCCTTACCCCAAGCGCTCATGGTCTCCGCCAGGACCAGCGCTTCCTCGGGCCGATCGAGTTGCAGCGCCGACCAATAGCCGAGGAAACATGCGTCAACAATCTTGAGTCGGTCTGTTTCGTTCGCGTTCGCGTGCACCGCAAGCTCGGCCTCGGTGATCAACTCAACGAGGCTGTGAAGGTACCTCTCGGCGGTCTTCCGGTTCCCTGCCGCGGAGGCTGCGTATCCGATGCAACCGACTCTTGACACCTCATTGAACCAGCCTGTTGCGGTTTCGCGGCGAAGTTCGACAAGTACCTCTTGGTCTTGGACACGCAAACGAGGTGAGAACCCTTCCGTCCGCAGAACGAACTGGTTGCGCATCATCATGAGCATCGGATGGCGTTGCGCAGTGATCGAGGGATCCTGCTGCACCATTTGCGCGGTTCGCGTGTCGGACAGGAGCAGTAGTCGGCGATAGGCCTGCTTCGCAAGTTCTTCAGCCTTGTCGACCCAACCGAGTTCCAGAAGGATACGTAGCTCGAGCACAAGGCGACCGGCCTTCTGAACTCTTATCAGCCCTCGATTCAGTCGTCCTTGAGTTTCCTCGCGGCTCTCATTTGCTTTCAACGACTCCCAGGACGCAGGGGTCCACACGCACTGCTCGTCTCCCGTTTCGCCATCTTCATCGGCATCGAAAAGCGGCAGCGCGACGAGCCTGGAGATCATTGCATCAGCTTGTCGTCGCCCACCAGCCGCACAATCGATAAGGTCCGCAGTGAAGCTGGGAAGCTCGAACGCGCTGCTCAAGACGGCCCCGATATGAGAGCGCCTGAAGGTACTACCTGTCGCGCTCTCCGCTCGAATCATGTTGAGGAGCCCAGCTTCAACAGTGGGACTGGTGTGCGTCCAAGCCCCCTGTCCTCCACGAGAGAGCATCCTGGTGATCCGTTTCCCGATGAGCGCGGCGCATCCTCGTTCCTGGCCGCCAACAAGGGTGTCGAATACCGCCCCCGAAGTCGCGAGCAACGCACTCAATTCCTGAAGCTCGATCGCGTCGAACGCGAGATCCTGCTCATGCATGATGACATGGGTCAGCGAAGTGTTCTGGTCGAATACTGTCTCCGGTGGCGCGTCATACGATGCGACCACCGCAGTTGCCCAAGGGCGAGCGTTCAATGCCTCGGAAAGACCCTCCCAGAAGCCGTCTTGGACGTCTCTGGCGTCGATGCAGACGAGTACCGAAGACTCGGGCTCAGTGGACGCGGCATCGAGCTGCGCGCCGATGTCGGCGCCGGCTTCCGCCCACATGACCTGTGTTGTCGGATCTTGTCGCTGAAAGTATTCAGCGCCTTGCAGCATGAACGTTCGTTTGCCCCACCCGGGCAAGGTTGCGAGCACAAGAAGTCTGGGCAGAGCCGACCACACCGATTCAAACCTAGATCGATATACGAGTCGCTCTGCCTCATTCCACCATTTCATGTCTACTCCCTCGCCAGACCATACGCGCGGTGCTGGCGCCCACAGCTAACTACTCATTCGCGTCCGCTTCAAGAGATGCTGGTTCAGTATTGTCCGAAGATGAACGCTTTTGCCGGCGAGATTCGGCCAATTGCGCATCGGCGTATCCGGCTCGCCACGCATATATCCCTAGCCCGATGGTACTCACACCCAGGATAAGTAGCCACCAGGGGAAACGGGGCACGTCCGGTTGCTTATGAGCACGTTCCAGATCCGCCTTTGGCGTGGGGGTAACTCGTTCGCCGGTGACGAGAATGCGGTGTGTGTTGATACCCAGAGGCGTACAGGTGACCAAGGTCACGAGGTCTTCGCCTTCGACAGCTCGCAACGAATCAGTGTCCTCGGGGTCCACGACCTTGGTATCAATGACCTGATACGTCAGGACTTCTCCGAGCACCTGGATCGTGAAGGTGTCGCCTTTCTTGACCTTGTCCAGGTCCGTGAACATTCGCGCTGATGCGAGCCCACGGTGCGCGGTGATCACAGAATGAGTACCGTCGCCGCCAATGGGCAGGTGTGACCCTTCCAGATGCCCAGCACCACGGAGCAGTGTTTCGTCCGAGGTTCCGTGGTAGATGGGAAGGTCAACGTCGATTCCCGGAATCATGAGGCGCGCCATCAGCCCGGTCTTATCCACGGCAAGCAGTTTGTTGTAGTCGAGCGACGGGTCGGTGCTCGTACCGGTGCCGGAAGGTACGTGGGCGTTCGCCTTGAGCTCGACACCGGAGGTCAGCGCGTCGTTGTACTCTTTCGCGAGCTTCAGCTGCTGCGCCGCATCGGGATCGGTGTTCTCGGCCTTCGCCGCGTAGTCGCCGGTGATCTGCGACTGGTTGTATTGAGTAACCCATGCTGAGGCCGTGGGGTACAAGAGAACCGCAAGGCCAAGGACTCCGCAGGTGACGATCGTCCAGGTGAGCCAGCTTGGGCGCCATCGCCGCTTTTGTCGCTTCGCAGGCGTCGCTCGTTCCCCGTGCCTGGGTTCGTCTTGTGACATGAGGGTTTCGGTGACCATGGTTCCTTGGAGTTTCGTCATACGCGATGGGCGGTGGGACGCGCACTGCGCCCCACCGCCCTGGGATTCAATCCCGGTTATCGATCAGCGGTTTGCATGCTGCTGACGACGGCGGATGCTGTACAGCGTCACGCCGAGCGCGATGAGCACAATGCCACCAGCAACCAACATGATCTGACCCTGCGCGCCGGTGAGGGGCAGGCCGGGCACGGTGGTCTTCTCGTTCTCGACCGTGAGGTCGACGCCGGTGGTCGTCCCGGTCTTCACGGTGATCGAGAAGTTGGGGTCGCTCGGCAGCACGTAGCCGGCCGGGGCGACGGTCTCCTTCACCCAGTAGCAGCGCTGAGGCGCGTTCTGCGGGGCATTCACGCTATCGGAGACGAAGAGGCCGGCGATGTTCACCACACCGTTCGCGTCCGAGGTGAACTCGGTCGAGCCGTTCACCGAGATGGCCGAACCGGTCGGCGAGGTGGTGGTGCAGTCGGCGGCGTAGGGGTTGTCGGCGGCGTACACCTCGAACTTGGCGCCCTTGAGCGTGGACTCGCCATCGGCCTTGTCGACCTTCAGCAGCTTCGCGTCGCCCCAGTTGGTGTACACGGGCGGGGTGGTGATGCAGGGGTCCTCGGGATCGTCCGGGTTGCAGGGCTCGGGCTCGGTCGGCGGATCCGTCGGCTCGCCCGGCTCGTGCGAGATCCGTGCGTTCGCGACGTTCTCGATGGCGCCGACCTTGGTGACGGTGCCGGAGACCGTGACGATGACCTTCTTGCCGCCCTGCGTCTTGAGCCACTCCAGGCCGTCGGCGTTGAACCAGACCTTCACGGGGTTGTCGCCGTCGGCGGTCTGCGAGTAGTAGGAGCTGTCCACGTCGGTGCCGTCGACCTTCACGCTGACGACCTTCACGTCAGTGAACGCGTCGCTCATGTCATCGACGATGCCGAACTCGGTGAAGTAGTTCTCGGCCGGGATGCGCGGCACGCTCGCCGAGATCGGGAAGCTGACGGTCTCGCCGAGGCCGACCTTGGTCTGCTCGTCCACGGTCTTCGTGAGCTCGGACTTCAGCGTGTTCTTCGGGTAGACGTGCACGTCATAGAGCCAGCCATTGCTGTTCGACGGAGCGCCAGCCTGATTGTCCGGGAACGGAATCGTCACGATGAACGGCTGAGCGGGCGTATCCACATTGGCAGGAACACTCGTCTCACATACGAGGTACGCACCGACATCCAGGCCGCCGAAAGTCAGCTCGCCGTCGGCGTCAGTGGTTCCAGTGCCAGCGGACGCACCCTTGATCGAGGTGCCATTGAGCGTCGCATCGCAGTCGGACACAACTGCGGCATTGACATCATCCCAGCCCTGGTTCGTGGTCAGGTCGATTCCGGTCAGCGAGTAAGCCGTGAAACCGGCACCCTCGATCGGGTTCGGTAGCGTCGAGCCGCCAGCGGGATCGCCGATTACCGCAGTGCCACCCTGGTTCTCGTGCTTGTGAACGGTAATCGAACCGGTTGCATTGGCATCGATATCACCGAACGCAGGCGCAGCCTGGGCAGCTGTGACGCCCAGAAGTCCTGCGATACTCAGCGCCGCGACTCCCGCCGCAGCGACCACCCGGCGGCGCCGGGAGGTGGTCTGTACAGTCATTGGGTTTCCTTTCTTCATCTGCGGGAGTCCGCAGAAGTCTTTGTGATGGGTCTTTTCAGCGACAGATCAGGCCGCAATGGCGTCTGATCCGGGCGAAGCTCGTCTCATCGAGTACCGCCGGTAGAGCGCGCCAGCGATGAGCAACGCGACGAGAATGCCGCCGAGGATCAAGAACAGATCCGTACCCAGCCCACCGGTCAGCGGGATCACGAGCGCTGGCCTGAGGTAGTTGACGATCGGACCGAGATCCGCTTCGAGAGTCTGTCCGGAGTCAGTACCGATGTCGAAGTGGTGCACCTCATCGCTCAGCAGGTACCCTGCGGGTGCCTGCTTCTCGGTGAGGGTGTATGCTCCGGCGGGCAATGCGGTCACCGTGAAGTAGCCGGCCCGATGGTCCTTGTCGATCTGGTCGGCGCAGCCCGCCGCCGTACTTGCGACGCAGTCCTTGACGGTCACCGTAGTGGAGTCGCTCCCTGACGGGCCGGTGAGGGTCCAGACGGAGCCCTGCAGCCGGTTGCCGTCGCTGTCGGTCTTGCTCCAGTCGACTTCACCTTCGACGACCGGCGTATTGGTGAACGTGCACGTGATGTTCTTGCCACCGGCCGCCTCAGGGACCGTGATCGAGCCGGTTGTCGTCCCCGCACCCGTTACGTTGACCGGCGCGCCGGTGCCGTCGATAACGCAGTTCAGGGATGAATCGTAGGCTGCAAGATTCGCGCCCGTCTCGGTGAGCTCCAGTTCGGAACCGGTCTGCACCCAGGTAGGGCCGGTCTTCTCCGCCAGGATGGTGCTGCCGCTGACGCGCGTCTGCGCCGTCGCCGAAGCGACCTCGTTGCCCTCGTGCGCGACGCTCAGCGTGAATTGGTCATTCGACTCGCCACCGTCACGCAGGTCCTTCTGCACTGTAAGCGTGGTCGGACTGTTCGACGCGCATGAGGCCATGTCGGTATTGAATCCGGACTGTTGTGATGCGCCCGACCCGGTGTAATGGGGGTTCTCCGCCGCCGGTCCTTGCAGCACCAGCGCTCCCGACAGGGGATTGACCTGATAGATGTAGCGGGTCGTGCTAACGTACAGGTCTCCATGCTCACCGACGGCGATACCGTTCACCTCTGAGCTGTAGTTGCTGCTCACGGTCTTCCCCGGAGTAATCTTCGACGGCCACGAGTTGTACCCGCCCCCTTCCGTGCGGTTCGCTGCGAGGTCCGCGGCAGTCACCGTCGTCACGTAGAGCTTTCCGCCGCCCTGTCCGACGATATAAAGGTTGCCCGCCTCGTCAAAGGCGATGTCGCCGTTGACCGCAGAGGCGCCGACAGACACACGACCGGTCACGTAGCTCTTACCCGTGGTGAGATCGATCTCGCGGATTACGAAGTAGCCGCTTTGGAAACCGCCCCACACGTAGTGACCGGTCTTGGGATCGATCGCGCCGGCAACGGGCGCATTGGTGACTTCGTACGAGTAGGGGAACGTACCGTTGCTACTGCCTCCGCTCCACAACTTCCAGGTGCCGCCCGGCTCCTTCACCATCAACCGGATTCGCAGGTTGTAGTTCTGTCCCAGGTCGGAGCGCGCCACATAACCGCGCGCATAGGCGTACATGGTGCCATCGCTGGCGCGCGCAAGCCCGTTCACACCGATCTTCACCGGTGACTCAGGTGATGCATACGAGGGTGTCCAACTGTTGTAGACAGACGCCCAGCTGCCGACTGCGGCAGTGGCGCCATCAGATTCCTCTACAGACCAGACTCGACCGTTTTGCGTCACCCCGAGCAATTGGGAGGGTTCACAGGTTCCGATCGGCTCCGCCGGCTTCGGCTTGTTCGTGAACGTGCAGGTGACCGCAGTGCCGTTGGCAGAGGCCGGGACCGTGTAATCGAACGTCGTTCCCGTGCCGGATGCGACCTCGGTATCCGATTCGTTCACGCAGACGTACGTCGAGTCGTAGTGCGCAAGACTCGTCCCACCGATACCCGTCTCGGTGAAGGAGTAGGTGCCCCCGGGGAGCGCAGGAATCGGGCCCGCGATCGCCGCTGCGTCATCCTGGACGCCCTTGGCGTCGCCCGAAGTCTCGCCGTACGCCGCCTCGGAGTCCGACGGGATTCCGGAACCGGTGATGCGCAGAGCGAACTGATCGGCCGAATCCGCCCGGTCGACGATCTCCTTCTGCAGCGTCAGCGTGTTGGGGTTGGCGCACGAGGCGAAGTCGGTGATGTACGACTGGTAGGTCCCAGACATATTGCCCAAGGGCGTATCCGTGCCGGTCACGGGGTTGATCCGATGCAGCGTCCGCTGCACCCCACCATTGCCGTTAGCCGACGACGCCGCGTAGATGTAGCCATCCGCTCCCCACGCGACGCTGTGGTAGGTGCGAGTGGCTTCGCTGAGCCGCACCACCTTCTTCGCACCCTGCACGAGTACGGTCGGGGAGGAGTTCTCGACCGCCGTAGCAATGCTCGCCGCCGGGATCACCCACAGGTTCTGATTCGCGGCGGTCGCCGACCCTGAACCATTGGTCGCAAGGATGTACATATTCCCCTGCGGATCGAACAACAGGTCACCCTGGCCTGCGTCGTGGCCGAGGTTCATCCGGAACTGATTCACCAGCTGATTCGATCCGGGCTCGTACGCAGAGAAGCGCCAATAGTTGCTTCCGGCACTTTCACGGCCCCCGACCCAGTAGACGTCGTCGACGGGATTCACAGCGCCAGCAATGATCGAATGCCCGAGATTTGTGGTGCGAGTCGCAACGGTTGAGGCGTCGCCAGTGGCAGCAGAGAACTCTCTCACCGTAAGCGTCGCGGGAGATCCACTGTCACTGAAAAGCGCGTACGCAGTTCCACCATCAGACGTAATGCCCATCGCGTTGGCCTGACCGGCAGTCGTCGGAATTGTTCCGAAACTTCCGACTTTCGTCGTCGCGCGTGTGGTGAGATTGACCTGCAAAATACTGGCATCCGAACCCGGCGTTTGATACCCGGATAGCGCGTACACGTCCTGGGGACTGCAAAAGTCGAATGAGGTCGCACGCGAGCTCACCGGCTTCTGCTGGGCCGAAGAATCGGTATCACCTTTGTCGCTATTTTCGTCGGACGGCTCGACAGCCTCGTCTTCCGTCTCGCCTGATTCTTCCGATTTCTCGTCAGTCGTCGAGTCATCGGTTACTTCCGTCGACTCTTCACTTTCGGCCACATCCGCGGAAGCGTCGGAACCGCTCTGCTCATCGGCTGTTTGTGTGGTTTCTTGAGACTCTTGCGTCTCAGAGACATCGTCTCCCGAGTCCAGCGCCTGCGCGGGGAGAACTGCGGAGGAGGCAAGCACACCGCAGAGAAGCAGCGTCGACAGAACACGTCCGCACGCTTTCAAGCGAGATCTTGAACTCTGGTTCACGCCCAAACGATTCCCGTTATGCGTACGCCGCATCACACTTCCCCTCTTTGATGTCCAGACAGTCATGTCGAACGCGTTCCTGAGATGAGATCAGGTGCCTTGCTCGCAGGCAGAGATACCCCTCTCAGTTAGAACCACGAGCTCGATCTGAAAATCTGTCTCAAGCCCCCGAGACCCGGCGTGTCGGTCCGAGAAGACGTCATTCAGAGGCGAGCAACTTCGGCTCATTTGTCGCCTGCCAACACGTCAGCTCGCGTGGTGATGGCGTCACCGGGCCGAGGAACTTCGGATGACGCGTATCCTCGAAATTCATTGCTTTCAGAGGTCGCTCGCAGACTCACTCGAAGCTCATCACCCAGCGATCCATCACCGTCGAAGACGAACGTGCCGTGCAATGGCCGATCACCGGTGTCTTCGCACCGGACGCTGCTTGTGGACTCATCGCAGTCCCAACCGTCGGGAGTGTATTTGAGTGACAACGATTCTGGGAAGGCGAGCTCGAACTGCTCCTGCTCCCAGCTATCACTGTCGATGGAAAATCCGACCGTGACCCGCACATCACCGCGGTTCTCAACCGACATGGTCAGGGCGCCGGATGGTACGGGCGGAGTTACGGGGTCCGCGTACCTGCAGATCGCAAGTCCGCCGATTGCACCAGCCAACAGGCCCAAGGAAGCTCCCGTCGCCGCCCACCGCCATCGAGGCCTCGGCTCGCCGGAAGCATCCCCACTTGACTTTTCGATAGGCCCGGGCTTGCCCGCGGAATCCTTTGCCCCGTACGACAGTGCGGTCGAGTCGCTGGTCAGTGCGACTGCAGGTGTCGAGCTGTTGACAGTGAGGGCGAGGAGACCACCGATGCCGAGTGCCGAGGTAATCGATCCGAATCGACTCCACGCTGCGCGGCAGCGGTCACATCCGGTGATGTGTGCCATCCCTGCAGCGCCGCCGTTTCGCGTCTCTTCGATGTCCTCCTCGATAACATCCGGCAGTTGCTCAGCGGCATCACGACATACTGGCGGAGCTCCCTCGACCAGAGCTTCCTGCAACGTCGCCCGACGCAATGCGATCTTCGAACGGCGATGTAGTGAATACACGGCATTCGGAGATTTGCCGAGTTCCTCGGCCAAGTCCGCAGGCTTCAGATCCTCTGCGTAGATTCCGATCATCACGCGGCGCTGGTCCGGCACCAACCGCTTCAACGCGCCTTGCACCCAGCGCTTTTCCCGGTCGAACTCGACGAGCTTGGAAGGATCCTCATCGGAGGCGAAGTCTTCAGTCTCATGCAGGTTCCTGGTCTGCGATCGAGGTGAACGGGCCTCGTCAATGACGCGGTTGTGCATCGTGCGAACCAGGTAACCGACAACACCATTTGCCGGCCCCTCACCTTCCGCCCAGAGTCCGAGCAACTTCTCAACCGCATGCGCCTGCAGGTCCTCAGGCTCCAACAGCCCCTTCGCCTCCCGACGGGAGATCACCGCAAGTCGAGGCATCACCTCGACCAACAACTGCGAAGCGGCCATGCGATCGCCCTCCCGAGCGAGCTGCGCAAGCCTATCCAGCTCGTCCTCGTCCATCTACGCCTCTCTCCGCATTGCCGGCACAAACGAGAATCGGCCGCCGCTATTGGGGAAATTGGGGAAGCGACGGCCGATTAGATTCAGATGAGTTGAACTCCAACCTGAACCTACTGTGCAAGGTTGACCATGTTGGGGGGGGGAAGACCAATCTTGCACAGCCCACTTAGAGAAGATCAACGCCGAATTAGCTCGACCCCTCTACAAGAAACAACGAGACAAGGCAGAGAATCTGTCATTCGTTCGAGAGAAAGCTGCAGACGCTGGCTCACACCGCGCATGAATGGCGTGGGAGGGAGGGCACTGGATCCCTTTCAAGCGCGGAGAGCCGACTACCTATCTATCGGTCCTAGACCGAGAAACTCGCGTGGATCGCGAATACCGACTCGAAGCTACATTACGCCGTCTACCTGCGCAAAGAAGGCCTCGGTCTGATCATCCATATGCCAGGGCCCCGTGTTCGTGAAAGTGCCACGCTCGTTCGTGAAAGACCAAAACCGGATCCTCGCCGCCGTCGCGCATGGCCTGCCCACCGGGCGCATCGTGTCGGTCAACACCAAGATCCCCCTCATCACCCGCACCACCCTCGGATTCCGTTCAACCGATTCCCTCATCGCCCTCACCAGGCTCAGCCTCGACGGCCACCGCCCCGCACTCCCCGGCCGGTGACTCACGGATCATTCAGAAGCGCCCAAAAAGTCACCTGTTCCAAGTATTTCAAGGTGGGTTACAAATAGCGTTTGACCGGGGAAAAGTAGTTCACAAATTGCTCACCGTCGTCTAAGAACGAAGCATCAAATTTGCCAGATATAGTTGCTACCAGAGGTGAGTGATATGAAGCAGCTAATAGTCCGCGAATACCTGCGGGTGTCCCGCGACGACAAGAAGACGGGCAAGTCGCCCGACCAGCAGCACCACGAGAACGTCGCCGCGTTCGCCAGGGAGGGCTTCGAACTGCACCCGTCGGAGCCGTACCGCGACGTGGACAGGTCTGCGTCCCGCTACGCCCGGGGCGAGCGAGAAGACTTCGAGCGGCTCGTCTCGGACCTTGAGACCGGACGCTTCGGCGCTGACGTGCTCGCGATCTGGGAGTCGTCGCGTGGCTCGCGCCGGGTGAGCGAGTGGTCACGGCTCATCGAGCTCTGCGAGGAGACTGGCGTCAAGATCTGGGTCACGACGCACGGCAGGTTGTACGACCCTGCCAATGCCCGCGACAGGCGCTCGCTGCACGAGGACGCCGTCGACGCAGAGTACGAGAGCGACAAGACGAGCGAGCGCATCCGTCGCAACGTCCGAGACGCGGCGAAGGAGGGCAAGCCCCACGGAAAGAACCTTTACGGCTACCGACGGGTCTACGACCCCCAGACGAGGGAGCTCGTGCGGGTCGAGGAGCACCCCGACCAGGCGCCCGTCGTGAAGGAGGCGGCGCGCAGGGTCATGGCCGGCGAGTCGTTCCACGGGATCGCCAAGGACTTCAACGCGCGCGGCATCGCCCCGCGGCGGCCAAAACGCAAAGAGCACCGCGAACACAGCGGGTGGGACGGGAGCGCGGTGAAGCAGATGCTCTCCATGCCCGCGTATGCGGGCAAGCGCCAGCACCGCGGCGAGGTGGTGAGCGACGCCGTGTGGCCGGCGCTCATCGAGCACGAGCAGTGGCTGAAGCTGCAGGCGGTGATGTCGCCGCCCGAGCGGAAGCGCCCCGAGGCATACCGCGAGTTCAAGCACCTGCTGAGCGGGCTGGCGTTCTGCGACGTGTGCGGGGCTCCGCTCAAGGTCGGCAAGCAGAACGCCGGCGGCAGGAAGATGGTGCCGGTGCTCGACGAGGACGGCAACGCCGTCATGGGCAGCGACGGGAAGCCCGAGATGCAGGTCGCGATGAAGCAGCGGCTGACCCGCGACCTGCGGCCGATGTTCGACGAGAACGGCGAGCCTGTGATGGTCGTCGACCGGCCGCACTACCCGACGTACCTGTGCGCAGGGAACTCCGGCAGGCAGGTGCCCGGCGAGAAGGCGGGGTTCCACGTCGCCATCAAGCAGGAGTCTCTGGACCTGATCGTCGAGGAGCTGCTGCTCGCGAGGCTGGAGCGTCCAGATTTTCTCGCGAGTATCGGTGATCGCGGCGACAGCACGGAGCAGGAGCGCCGGGACCTGCTCGCAGAAATTGACAGCCACCGCGAGTGGCTGGAGCAGGTCAGGGAGCGCGCAGAACAGGAGCGGAACCTGGACCTGCTGTTCGACCAGCAGGCCCGCGTGGAGCCGAAGATCGCCGAGGCGCAGCGGAGGCTGGAGCAGCTCGCCGAGGTGGACCCCTGGGTGCTGGGCCTCGTGCGCGAGGGCAGCATCCGCGAGGCCTGGGCGGAGATGGAGCTGCTCTCGAAGAGGCGGCTGATCGCTGCAGTGCTCGCACCTCGCGTGAAGCGCGGCGTCCGAGGCCAGAAGGGCATCCACCCGGAGCGTGTGGTGCCGGGCTGGAAGTAGCACGACGGTGCCTGCTCGCCCCGCGCCTCCGCTCCCGCTGCGCCACGGAGAGGGCGACGAGACGGGCGCCTGCAGAGCCTCGTGGCGTCTGGCGACCTCTCGGGGTCCGCGGCTGCGCTCCCGCTGCGCCTCGGACGGTCGATGGGGAGGGAGAGCTCGTCGGGCATGAGGCCGCTCGGGCGGACGGGCGCATGGCGGTGGGCTGCGTGAGGTCGCTTGATGCAGCTGAGCACGTTCAGAAGGTGTCACAGACCGTCTCGGAGCCTCTAACGTCTATATTTTCGAGCCAACGTCTATCGCAACGTCTATCGTTTTGGATGTCATGTTTGCTGGTTTATCAGCAGATACTTCAGATTTATAGACGTTATAGACGCTATAGACACTAGGTAGTTCTCACACGTATGCGCACACGCGCGCATACGCACACGCGGGCCTCGCCACCGTCTATTCGTCTATAACGTCTATCGACCCCTCGTTTCGCCTGGATTACCAACGAATAGGTGATAGACGCTCGATAGACGTTCAGAAGCCAGCGTCTATCACCGCCCGTCGTCGCCTCGCGCGACGACGGGCTCCTGATCCTCTTCGCCCACGCCGAGCACCCTGCGCAGGGAAGGGATCCCTCATCCTCGACGACGAGCGGGAGCGCTGCCCCGGTCGCCCCAGGAGACTTCGCGACACACTACATGTTGTGCTTGCCACCTCAGGCAGGCACAAGATATGCTTGGAGCAACAGAGACCTGAAGAACAATGCCCCCGCTTCGGCGGCGTCGGAGGAATGGAAGTGACTGCCCACCGACGTAACACGAGTCCCACACTTTTCGCACACCCCTGAACATCCTCTCAAGCGGGAGGGCGCAAGGGCAGGTCCCAGAAGCCGGCAGGCGACTGAAGCTCTCACCGTTCGGTGAGCGCTCGTCGCGCCCTTCTGCGGAGAGGCCGCCATCATGGCGGAGCGCAACAGGACCATCCTCGTCGGACGCGAGGGCGGCGACCATCTCGACCTGACCCAGGCGGTCATCTACACGGGCGTGTCCCGCGTCACTCTGATGCGCCGGATCGCGGACGGCAAGCTGCCGTCGCAGATCGTCAACGGCAAGCACCGCGTCTCCACGGGAGACCTCGACGCGCTCTTCGGCCCGGCACCCGTGCTCGCCGGCGCGCGCACGGCCGACGACGCCACGCTCCGCCTCTGGGCGAAGCGCGTGGCGGAGGCGGCTCCCCCGCTGCGGCCCGAGCAGCGCGACGTCGTGCTCTCGGCGCTCGCGGACGCCCTCGTCGTGACCGGGGGCGAGTGAGATGACCGAGACCGCCACTGCCGCTCCTCGCCCCGGAGCGTCGCCGCCAAAAGAAGAAGCCCCCGACGTGGTCGAGGGCTCCAACAAAGCGTTTGGCGGCGCTGAGATCAACGATACAGGAACCGAGGCGTTCCTGCCACCTCTCGCTGCTGTGTTCTCCTCGTCCCCGAGCAAGGGCGGCAACACGCTCAACACGATCGTCCAGGGCGGGGCTGTCGCGTACCTCTTGGAGGCCCGCGAGCGCGTCCAGGGCGGCGGCACCGTGCCCAGCCCTGCTCTCATCGAAGACGAGCTCCTCTCCCGCATCAACAAGGCTCTGAAGCTGCAGAACGCGATGAACAAGGTCGCCGTGAGCCCGAGGGCCGACGCGAACGAGAAGAACCAGCTCCCCCTGCTGAAGAGGCTGCCGCCCCACGTCATAGGCCTGGTGCTGCTCGCGCTGCACCACGTCGTTAAGATCAAGCCGTCCACGGGCGGCGAGGAGGACGCTGACCTGTTGGCGATCTACGTGGCCGAGGGCGACGACGCCGGCCTGTACTCGGGCTCCGCCTCCGCGCTGAGCCGCGCCGCCCGCCTCTACGACAGCAGCATCAGCACGCGCGAGCTGGCCGAGGTCAGGCAGTTCCTGCACGAGCAGGCGCCACGGGTGAAGCAGAGCACGGATCGTGATCTCGTGCCCGTAGCCAACGGCGTCTGGCACTATACTCGCCGCGAGCTGCTGCCGTTCTCGCCGGGCATGGTCTTCACGCAGAAGGCCGGCACGCCGCTCGACCTCTCGGCGACGAACCCCGTGATCACTCGTGCCGACGGCACGACGTGGGACGTCGAGAGCTGGACCGAGGGCCTCTTCGACGACCCCGCGCTGGTGAGCCTCATCTGGCAGGTCCGCGGCGCCCTGGTGCGCCCGAACGTGCGCTGGAACAAGTCTGCGTGGTTCTTCAGCACGAAGGGCAACAACGGCAAGGGCACCGAGTGCGAGCTGGAGCGCGCGCTCGTCGGCGAGGGCCGCTTCGCGAGCGTGCCGCTCGACGAGCTGGGCAAGGACTTCATGCTGGAGTCGCTGCTGTCCGCAACGGCGATCATCGTCGACGAGAACGACGTCGGCGTCTTCCTGGACAAGGTCGCGAACCTCAAGGCGGTCATCACGAACGACGTGCTGCACGTCAACCGCAAGGGACTGCGGGCGATCACGTTCCAGTTCCGCGGCTTCATGGTGCAGTGCCTGAACGAGTTCCCGAGGTTCAAGGACAAGTCTGATTCTCTCTACCGCCGGCAGCTGTTCGTGCCGTTCACGAAGCACTTCGAAGTAGGCGAGGACAAGAGCATCAAGGCTGATTTTGTTCAGCGCCCCGAGGTGCTGCGCTACGTGCTGAAGAAGGTCCTCGTGGACCTCCAGCCCTACTACGAGCTCGTCGCGCCCCAGGCGTCGCTGGACCTGCTGGAGCAGTCGAAGCTGCGCAACGACCCTGTGCGGGAGTTCTGGGACGAGTTCCAGGACGAGTTCGTCTGGGACCTGCTGCCCGCGAACTTCCTGTACGACCTCTTCAAGGCCTGGGTCGCAAAGGCGAACCCCTCGGGGAAGCCGATGGGCCGTCGCACGTTCCTCGACGACCTGGAACGGATCATCGAGGGCTCCGAGTCCTGGTACAAGCCCGAGGAAGCGAAGACCGCGACTGCCAAGCGCATGGCCTCGCCGGAGCCGCTCGTCGCCACGTACGCGCTTGAGGACTGGTACAACTCCAGCTACAGGGGGAAGGATCCGGCCCGGCTGGGAGTGCCGAACAACCTCCCGGCGAACTTCCGCTGGTGCCTGCGCCGCGTCGACGCGCCCGCGCTGCTGCCGCTCGACGCCCCCGAGCCCTCCGCTGCCGCTGCGGGCCTTGAGAACACCTACGAGAGGAGCTCCTGATGGACGAGCGCACTTTCTTCATGCTGGCGATCACCGTGCTGGCACTCGGGGCGCTGGGCTGCTTCGCCGCGGCGCTGCACTTCTGGGCCGCGCAGGGAGGCCACCAGAGGCTCGCTGCGCGCATGGATCGGAAGCGCCCTCGCTGAGTCCAGAGGCACGAACCGAGAAGAAGAGAAAGAGAGAAGCACCATGAGCATCGACGAGCAGAGGTCGGATCGGCCCCGCAAGAGTCTCCCGCTCCCCCGATACGCACCAGGAGATCGGGCGCCCGACGCGGCACGACCGGCGCCTGACTTGACGACAGGGTTCGAGGGCCTGGGCGACGCGCACCGCTTCCTCGCCGCGCGGCCGGGGATGGCGAGGTACTTCCTGCCCGGTGGCGCCTACTGCGACATCTCCGACGAGGAGGCAGTGCGCTCCGCCCGCGGGCTGGGCTGGGACGGCAACGCGGCATCCGTGCCGGAGGCCGTCCTGTCGGAGCACGCCGCCGCACAGGGGTGGTCCCTCGCCGAGGAGGCCTCGGTCGACGAGTGGCGGGGCAACATGCGCGTCACGCCGTACATGGAGGACGCGATCAAGGGGCTGATCCGCCGCGCTCCAGCGGTGCAGGAGCGCGAGGTGCACCGGGGCCTGCGGGCCCCGGACGGCGTAAGCGCCCGGGACTGGGCGGAGAGCGCGTTCCCCGTCGGGGGCTTCGTCCCCGTGGCCTCGGAGGACCGCCCGTTCGCGTCGTTCACGACCTCGGCCGAGGAGGCGGGCCGGTTCAGCGCCGGCACGGTCGGCCGCTCGGCCGAGGAGGGCCTCCTGCTGCGCATGCGCAGCGGAGGCGGCCTGGACGTCGGCAGCCGCAACGAGCGCGAAGTGGTGTTCGAGGCGCATTTCCGCGAGGTGCTGGCGCATGAGACGGACCCCTCGGGTCGCCTCGTCGTCGTCCTCGGCGAGGAGCGGGATCAGCCGGCCGCTGCCGGCCCGTCGACGCAGGAGCGCCTCGCAGAGCTCCAGCACCGGCACCCCGAGCTCTACGAGTCCTCTGAGCCTGCTGGGGGCTCCAGCAAGGGGGTCGGGATGGAGCTCTGAGCAGGACGCAGGACAGGCACGCACACGGAAGAGAGGCATCATCATGAGCAACATCGACTACGCGGCGCTGGACGCCGAGGACAACGAGGCGACCCCCTACGAGCACGACGACGAGCAGGAGGTCGGCCCTGTGCTTCAGGAGACTGCTGCGCCCCGGAAGCGCACGAGCAAGCGACCCCTCACCGAGGAGGAGCGTCTGGAGCGCGCCCTCGCTCAGGTCGAGACTCTGCAGGCCAGGGTGACCGCGAAGCGCGAGGAGCGTCGCTCTCGGCTCGTCGAGGACCTGTACCGCCTCCACAACATCGTGGAGAGCCCGGGAGACCTCGGCGAGGCGAAGCGCAGCACCGAGCTCCGGCGGGCGCTCGGGCTGTGAGTCTGTGCTTGCTGTGCGGCACGAGCGAAAGCAGAGACCCCCGAGGCGCCGTGCCTCGGGGGTCTCTGCTTGTCGTGCCGACCGTCGATGCGCTCAGCCGCCGCCCGGCTCGGGCTCGGCCGCGTCGTAGATCACCTGCAGCACGGAGTCGGCGAAGAGCGGCTGCGTGCCCGTGTCTGCTGCGGGGCCGCCGCTTGCCGGAGGATGGCTCTTCTGCCCGAGCGCGCTCGTCATGCGTCAGCCGAGCTCGGGCCCGAGTGCTTCAGGGCCGCGTTCGTCGTCCTGCCCGGGCCGCAGTTCCGGGAATCGGCGGTAGAACTCCTCCTGCTTGCGCGCGGCACCGAGCTCGTAGCGCCGAGCGTCAGCTCGTACTCCGCTGCTGCGAGCCCCTGGGCGGTGCGCTGGTCGAGGAGGTTGCGGAGGACGTGCGATCCGGGGTACGGGTACGGGTCGACAAATTCCTCGCTCAAGCGGCGGCCGCCTTCGCCTCGGCGATGAACTCGTCGAGCGAGAGGTCTCCCTCCACGAAGGCGCTGATCCTCCCGACTGCCTCTGGCGAGGGTTCCATGCCTTCGAGGGCCCAGCTCGCCATCGTGTCGATCGCGAGCTCGCGCCGCTGTTCCTTGGTGAGCATCTCAGGCCTGCCTTCCTCTGCTTCTATTCTATCGCGTGGGGCCTGCTGGCCTCCATGGGCACTCGTCGCCGTGGTCGACCCAGTCGCAGGAGTGCGGCGCGTCCGAGTGGTGGCAGCCGTGCTCGTGCTGGATGGCACGCGGAGGCTTCGGCCGCGATTCGAAAAGGGTGGGCCTCGTGGGCGCTACTCCCGAGGCGTGACTCCGCAATGCGCGAGGATGAGCCGGTCTGCTTCCTCGCCGGTGATCTCACCGCGGATCTTGCGGCGGACGATCTCGCGTGTGACGGGATCGGTGACGGCGTGTCCAGCAGCGCCGAGGACGCCGTCTGCTGCGGCGAGGCGGGCCTCGACTTCTGCCTCTGTCATCGGGGTCGCGGGAGCGCTGCTGCGCTCGTCGTCCTCGGCCATGGCGCGGTCTCCTCTCTTGTCGTTCTGTGCGATGCACCAGTGCCTGCACTGCGACGCCGTGCTGCGCTTGCCCGTACCAGCAAGCGCAGCACACGCCTCATGCTCCGGGGGCATTCAGCACATGGATCGTCGGCTGCGGTGCCAGGTGGCGCGCCTTCCTCTCGTGCTGCTCATCGAACGAGACGCGCACGATACCCGAAGGGTTTCCATCGGTCTCCTCCGGGAAGAAGATGTTCTCGTCCGGGACGGTGGCGAAGCGGGCCTCGAACCTGCGCCCCGTCGTGATGCCGTCGGCCCGGCGTTCGCGCAGCACTGCGTGCCTTTCGGTGTTGACTCCTGGACGCACCCCCGAGGGGTCGCCCTCCGAGCCGTGCACGAGCATCAGCGCGTTGACGGTGCGCTTGCTGCGTCCCTCGGGCCTGTGCGGATCATTGCGGGCGATCCAGCCGCTGCGGGTGCGCTTCGCGTAGCCCTGCGGGCCGGAGACCGCCCGCAGGTGCGCCAGCGCCGCATGGATGGCGTGCGACTTGTCGTAGCCGATCAGCAGGAGCTGCTTGGAGCCCCGGTCGTCCATGTAGCTGAGGTCGTAGACCGTCGCCGAGGAGACGACGGTCCAGTCGGGGGCGGCGGCTGCTTTACCGTCGCCGGTCTCGCCGATCTTGCTGCTTTCGGTCATGGTGCTCTTTCTCTCTCTGTGTTTGTCGTTGCTGTTCTTCTGGGTGCGCGCGATGCGCCCGTCACCGCCCCCTCCGCTCCCGCTGCAGGGCCGGAAGAAGCGATGAGGACCACATTGGTTATCTCGTGACGTGCCAGGAGGACCACACGGCGGCTCCGCTCCCGCTCCGCAGCCGAGGGGTCAGGACGTGGTCCTCGGGCCTTGTTCTGCGGTGGTCCTCGGTGTGGTTCTCTTGACGCGCGGTTGCGGCTGTTCCGATCGCTCTTGGGCCCGCCCCTCCCCGCTGCCGCTCCGGGCCCGCGCTGCGTGCCTCGCGCCCTTGTCGTCGTGCTCTCCCTGCTCGGGTTCTTCGGGCTGGTTTGCCCGGTAGCTGGGGCGCCTGCGCATCGCCGCTTCGCTGGTGTCGGCGCTGTTCGTGCTGGCGCTCTTGGGAGGGGGTGTCTCCTCGTGGGGTCGCACCTCCTGCGCGGGTGGTGCTGCTGGCGTGCGTTGCGTGGGTGCGCGTGCGTCTTCGCACTCTTCTCACACCCCCACCCGGCGGGGGCTATGCCCCCGCACGACGGGAGGTCCCCTCCCTCGTGCGGAGCGGTGGTCTGCGCCGTTCGGCAGGCACTGCCGAGCGACAGCAGAGCACCGCGCGAGCGTCGCGTGTGACGCGAGCCAGCGTACGTTCTGCAGCACCCGTGTCAGGGTGCTGCAGACGTGCGCTGCAGAGCGAGCGGCGGCGTGCAACGCACGGTGCGGCGAGCGTGTCATGACGAGCCGCGAGGGTCGGCATGACCACGTTGCGATGGAGGAACCGAACAGGTTCGGAGAGCGCATCGTGTGCGGGTGGTCGAGGAGGGCGGCAGCCCTCCCGCAAGCAAAGGAAGTGGATGTCGAGCGGAGCGAGACAGACACGACCGGCCTGACTGTTGAGTTCGAGCGAAGCGAAGAACGTAAACGGTCAGGTTGCTTGCCAGTACTCAGTCACCTAAAATGGAGCCCGGAGGCGCCTGCGTGCGTAGCGGCAAGGGCCCGTGGCGACAGTGCAGGTGACTGAGGACTCGGAGGGCGCAGGTGATGAGCAGAGCGAAGAACAGAGAGCGCCCGACGTCTGGCGAGGATGTCGCAGCGGCAGCGAAGGCGTCCGACCCCGCCCAGGCGGGCCCGAGCGGAGCGACTGGCACGCCAGCCGACGCGCGCAGCGCGGCGACCTCTGGGGCTCGCGAGGTCGTCGCCGTCAGGCTGTCGGCCGAGGAGCTCGCGGCCCTCGACGTGCTGCGCGAGCAGCTCGGCGGGAGCCGTTCGGATGCGCTCCGCGCAGCCGTGGGAGCGGTGCACGAGGCGCTCGCCTCGGGCTCGGTGGACAAGGTGGACGCCGTGCTGGAGAAGCGGCTCGCGCAGCGCAGGCGCGCTGCCCTGCACGAGGACCCCGAGGCGCTCGTGGTGCTCCGCGACGCCCTGCAGGACGTGTCGAAGCGCTACGCCGAGCAGGCGTTCCAGCTGCAGCGCATCGGCAACAACTGGAACCAGATCGTCAAGCTCGCGAACAGCGGCGAGGCGGTGCCCGCCGACGCCGTGCACCGCGTCGGGCGCGTGCTGGAGGAGCTCCTGCGGACGATGAAGCGCGATGCGCAGCGCGACGCCGCGCTGCAGCACCGCGCGCTGCAAGGGGTGCGCTGACATGCCCGTCATCGTGGTGTCGTCGACCGAGGTGGCAGCGCGCCTGGCGCGCTACACGGTCAAGCCCAAGCCCGGGCAGGACCCTGCCGAGCGCGTGCTGCACGTCGCAGGGAACCACTGCCGCCCGGAGACGGTGGCGGTCGACTTCGCGGTGACGCGCAGGCGCTTCGGCACGCAGGGCGCGACGCGCACCTCGCCCGCGCGCTACGCGCTGCCCGAGCCGGGCGAGATCGCGACGCACGTGCGCGTCACCAGGCCGAACGGCCGCCGCATCTGGCGCGAGGCGCGCGACGGCGAGGCTGCTACTCACGTCCGCCATCCGGGCGGGACCGTGCGCCAGGCCGAGGCGCGGCACATGATCGTGTCGTTCGGACCTGACGAGGTGAACCCCGACGATCCCGAGCAGGTGGCGTACGCCTTCGCCTTCGTCAACGACATGATGCGCACCGACTACCCGGGCGAGCAGTTCATGGCGACCGGGCAGGCCGACGGCAAGGGCAGGGCGTTCCACGTGCACGTGGTGCGGAACGCTACTTTGTACGCCGACCAGGTGGTCGACGGCAAGCTCTACAAGGCGGGCACGAAGCTCGCTGGCGACCTCACCGACGTCGAGAAGATGCGCGACCGGGCTGACAAGTTCCTGGCCGAGCACGGCGCGCAGTACGGCCTGGGGCCGCAGCGGCTCCCCTCTTCTGCCGAGCGCCGCAAGGAGAAGCGCAGCAGCCGCGACCGCCGCATGGCGAAGCAGGGCGGTAAATCTAATCACGACATCATCCGCGACGCGTTCGAGTCTGCGATGGACGACCCCCGCGCGGTGTCGCTGGCTGCGTTTATTGAAGTGATGGCCGAGCAGGATGTGCTCGTAAACGAGCGGATAACGCGCGCTGGCACGCCCCGGGAGCGCCGCGCGCTGAGCTACCGGCTGCCCGACATGAAGCAGAACGTCCGCGGCACCACGCTGGGCGACCACTACGCTCACGAGAGCGCCGTGAGGCAGCTGGCCGCCAATGCTGCGGGGATCCCGCGCGAGAGGCGGCCTGAGCGCGTCGTGGCGGGCCCTCCGCGGCCCGTGGAGGCGCCGACCCCTGCCGAGCTCGCAGCGATCCGCAGGGACGTGCTGGCGTACGCCCGCGACGAGCAGCTCGACCGCATGGAGGAGGAGTTCTCTGCTGCGCTGGCCGTGGACTACGACCTCGCTGGCGAGGCTTATGATTCCGGCGACCACGAGACGGTGCTGAGGCTCGCCGCAGAGCTGCGCAGCGACCCCGCCGGGTGGAAGGATCGCCTCGAAGACCAGGAGAAAAGGGCTGATGCGCGGCAGGCTGCGCTCGATGCTGCCGCTGATGCCCGCATCGCGGAGCGCGCTGCTCGCCGGGCAGCAGAGGACGAGGCCGCGCAGGCTGCTGCTGATGCCGAGGCCGATGCCCTTGCGGCGGCCCGTCGCGAGAGGCTCGCGCAGCTCGGAGCCGAGCAGGCCGCGCGCAGCGAGGCGGAGAAGACCCGCGTCGCGGCGGCGCTGGCGGAGCGCGAAGCGCGTCTCGCCGAGGCTGCTGCGCACGAGATTCCTCTCGTAGACGAGGAGGAAACGGGCACTGCTCAGCCCGTGGACTCCGCTCCCGCTCCGTCCACGGAAGGGCCGGAAAGCACAGACGAGGACGGCCTCGTCGACGGCCGCGGCCTGCTGGACTACTCGGTCGAGGAGATCGAGGAGATGCTGGGCTACTACGGTCCTGCCGCTCCTGCCGAGGGCGCTGCAGAGCGCACTGCGAGCCCCTCCGCTCCCGCTCCGGGGCCTGTTGCTGTGCCCGTCGCCGTGCCTGCTTCGCCTGGTATCTCAAGGAAAGAGCAGCCTGCGCGCCCCGTCACGCCCCGCGTGCAGGCGGTGCTGGACGCGCTGCCGGAGTTCGAGCGCGCGGCGCTGCTCGCCCTCGCCAACGGTCACCGCATTGACGACCGCACCGTGCCGAAGGGCATCGGCGACAAGTTCCTGCGCGAGCACGGCGACCGGCTTGATCCGCTCGTCTACGAGCAGATGGTGCTCCGCGAGGAGAAGAAGCGCGTGGCCGCGTGGATGCACGACCTGGGCCGCTACGACGAGCGCGACGAGCTGCGCGGCCAGCTGGCCCTCGGCATCTATGAGCCGGTCGAGGACGAGGGCCCTGCCTTCCTGGAGGGCCCCGACGAGGACGAGGAGCAGTACGAGTAGCGGCTCGGTCGAGCGTCGGTTGATTGCTGTGGTTTTGACCGAGGTTGGCACGAGGTGAAAACGTCTCGTGTCAAGCTCGGTGATCTGTCGGTAAAAACTCGGGCGAAGGTCGGTCGAAACTCGGTCGAAGCTCGGTGATTACTCGGTTATTTCTGCCTCGGTCATAGCTCGGTGATTCGTCGGTCAGGAGTCGGTCGACTGCCGGTCAAACCTCGGTCAAATGTGCGTCGAAGCTCCGTCAAAAATCGGTCGAAGCTCGGTGTTTTTTGCCTCGGTCGAAGCTCGGTCATTTCTCGGTCAAAAGTCCGTCGAAAATCGGTGAAAGGTCGGTCGAATCTCGGTCATTCCTCGGACACGTCAAACCTCGGTCAGAAGCCGGTCGAAGCCCCGTCAGGTGTGCGTCGAAGCTCCGTCGAGACTCGGTGCTTTCTCTGTCGATCCGGCGTCGAACCTCGGTCAAAGCTCGTGCGAAGCTCGGTCACTCCTCGGTTTCGGTGGTCCTCGGCGTGGTCCTCCGGAGTGTCATAAGCGTGGTCCTCGTCTGGTCTCGGCGAGGTGCTGTTCTGGGGTGTCGAGAGCGATCTGGTCCTCCTGTCTGCGAGCCCCTCGGGGAGAGTGGTCCTCCGAGCAGGTCGATGCTCACGGTGAAAGCGAAGACCCCGCAGCGCGATGCTGCGGGGCCAGTGCTCTGCTGGTCGTGCGTCGCGCCTGCGACGCCAGGGTCACTCGGTGCGCTCCTCGACCTTCTGCCACACGCAGGTGTAGTACACCGTGTGCAGCGGCTGCATCGGGATCACCGACGTCGCGAGGTGCTGGAGCGTCCATCCCGCGCGGAGCTGCTCGTTCAGATCCTCATTAAATTGCTGGAGGTTCACCGACTGGGTGACTGTGGTCTTGGTCGACCGGACTCGGGTCTCCGTGCGCGGCGCGGGCACGTGGGCCGGGATCTCGCGCGAGTAGGTGACGATGTAGAGGTCGTCCCTGGGCTCGATGAGCTCGACCTTCCAGCCCTCGGCGGCGCGCTCGTTGAGCAGGCTCTCGATGCGCCAGGTCTTGGGCCGGTAGCGCTCCTGCAGGTACTCCGTCTCGTTCTTCGGCATGGCTGCTGCGCGGTTCCGTCTCAGTCGGCGATCCAGGTGCCGGTGCTGTCGAGCCTGAAGTCGCGCACCTCGGCGGACAGCACCGCGAGATCGCCGTTCTTCATCACGGAGACGTTCGCGACGCTGAGCGGGTAGATGTGCTTCTCGGTCTTGAGATACGGCAGCACGACCTCGACGCCCTCCACGTCGGGGTCGAACGGCTGCGCGGCGCACCTGGTGAACTGCGTGAGCCGGGTGAAGTCCTCCGACAGCCACAGGCCCGTCTCCGAAGGGTTCTCGAAGTCCGGCTCTCCGATCTGGGGCACGAACCTGGAGTCTCCGCCTACGGCCCCGTAGAGCAGCCCAGCGGGCTCCGCCGTGGTCGCAGGCCCCGAGGAGCGGTTGGGCTCGGCGTTCAGCTTCGCAGCACGTTCGTTCATCATGCCGACGAGGTCCACGCCCGGCGCGGGCTCGAAGTCGAGCCGCGCGGCGCAACGGGAGGGGTCGTCCTCGACCACGAGGCCCGTGATCGTGACCGAGCTGAACAGCCGTTCCTCCTCGTAGCCGGGCACCGTGCTCGCGAGGTCGTCCGGGATGGTGAACGTGATCGACTGCTTCTGCGACATCGCCTCGACGCTCGTGAAGTCCCAGGTTCCCGCACCGCCGGTCTGCGCGTCGCTCGGTGCGCCGTTGTCTGGTGCAGCCCGGCTGCCGTCGCCTGGCTGCGCGCCCGAGCAGCCCGTCAGGGCGAGCAGTACGGCCGCCCCCGCAGCTGCGATCGCGATGGACTTCTTCTTGATGATGGCGCGCATGGCGTTGCCTCGTTTCCTGCTCGTGCGTATCGCCTGCAGGTCGGGCCGTTGGGGGCTGGAGTCTTCCGGTGCTGGCGAAGCGACCGGGCGGTGGCTCCCGTCTCTGCTCAACGGGCATCATTTCTGCTCGTCTATGAACAGACCCTAGCGCAATAGGAACGCTTCTGTACCTGGTACGCACGCGTTCCGGTCGAAACGCTTGATAGCTATGGGGGAATCTCTGAGACGCCGGCTCGGCGCGGGACTGCTTGCGCAGCGAAGGCACTGGGGCCTCACGCAGGAGCAGCTCGCCGAGAGGATCGGGGTCACACCTCGCTACCTGGCGGCGCTGGAGCGCGGCGAGCGGAACGTGACGCTCGACACCTTCGACGACTACGCGGGCCACCTGGGCGTAGACGCAGCGGGCCTGCTCGCGGGAGAGGTCAGGGAGGAGCTCCCTGCGGCGAGGCAGCGGCCTGCCGACGCGAACCCGAAGGGTCGGCGGAAGCCCAAGTAGTCGCAGCACTGCCGGAGCGCGGATTGTTCGCGTGCAGCGAGAGCTCGCGCGGCGGCGGCCGCAGTGCGTCGATCGCGCCTGCGGCGCGGCCCTCGGGAGGCAGGCGATCCCCACCACGGGAGGCTGCTCGGGCCGCGGGAGCGGCGGCGCATGGCGCGGCTGCAGCCCAGCCGCAGCGCACCGCGAAGACCCCCTCAGCCCTCGTGCGAGCCCGCTCTGGGAGGAGGGATCCCCGCCCAGGAGGAGCTCGGACAGGGGCTGTGACAGGCGCTTCGGGAGCCTACGAGGGCAAAACGTACCACTTAGAAATGCTTCGTGGTACGTTTTTTCGGCTTCGTGGTACGTTCTGGAGGCCTTCGTGGTACGTTTTTCCACTCTTTTTTACTGATTTATCAATAAATATAGAGAGAAACGTACCAGGAGTACCACAAAATGGTGAACCATATACACGCATACGCGCACGCACACACGCACATGTAAAGACTTCAGAAATGTTGGTACTCCTGGTACGTTTTGGATGAAACCCCTGGTCAGCGTGCAGTTTAGGGGCCGAGAACGTCGTTTTTTCGTGGAACGCTAAGTGGTACGTTTTGCTCGCGGCACCCCTCCTTGCGTGCCAGAAACGTGCTGTGACCAGGAGTTTTGCCGCTTGTTCCGCGAACGCGAAACGCACCTCGAACGAGCACCGCTTCGTGGTACGTTCCTGGTACGTTCCGGTCCCAACGGGTGCTCGCACAGGGTCGCGCCGGCAGTGGTTGTGAGCGCCGCGGACGGTGCCGCCGTGGCGCACCTGCGGCCTACCTCGACGTTGAGAGACCTCATTCAGATGCGGCGGCCGTCCAGCGAGGGCGCGGAGCACTGCGCGAGCACCTCTTCGGCGCTCATGCCACTCCCCTCCGTTCTGTTTCCCCTGCCCCCGCAGAACCGCGCACAGAGCTACGTTTCTGCTCGAATACGAGCAGAAAATGCGCCTTTCCACACTATGCCGGACGCGGCAAAACTCCAGTTCAGAGGCTAGTTATTGCGTGATATACGAGTGAATCTCTGATAGGCTTGGAGGAGGCACCCCCGGGCTTTAGGAGCTCGGATCAGGGACGACCTCCACGACACAACTCCTGACGCGACCTCATCCCATGTAGATGTCCGCTGCGCGTGCCGTATCTGATACGCGGCCCGCAGCAAGAAGCGAATAGGCGGTTGCTCTATGAGTACTTTGACCACCCGCGGCCATTCGGCCGCAAAGCAGAAGCCGGGGCGCAGGGCGCTCCGCAGGATCCTCACCGGCGTGATGGTCCTCGGCCTGGGCGGCGCAGGCCTCCCCGCCGCGGCGAACGCCGCGATCCCCGACACCAACTACCCGGGCATCTTCTCCGGCTGGGACACGGTCGGCCAGAACTACTGGAGCAACGGAGCTGTCGGACCTGACGCCCCCGCGAACGCGCCCGACGGAGGAAAGCTCCTCTCGAACACGAGCGGCACCGTCGTCGTCAGCGGCGACCTGAAGATCCCCGACGGGGCCGAGCCCGGCGACGAGATCGTCCTGAAGGCCGACACCGCGGACTACCGGGTGAAGGCGTTCAGCGGCCTGGAGATCAAGACGGCGGACGGCACGCTGGTCGCCACCGCCAAGGGAAGCAGCAGCAACGGCACCGTCACCTTCGTGCTCGCCGACAGCGTGCGGACCCTGCAGAACGTGACCGCGTCGTTCGAGTTCTCCCTGACGCCGCAGGCGACGGCCGAGAACCGCTACGGCCTGCCGGTCGACTTCGCGACCCCGAGCGGCGCCGAGCTCAGCACGGGCGACGCGTACAACGTCCTCCGCAACGCTCCGAACATGACCGGCGTGCTCGGCGGCGCGGGCATCCTCTCCCCCGACAACGAGCTGTACGTGCAGTACATTGCCCAGTACCGCGACGTCCGTGCCGGCAGCGAGGGCAAGCCCCTCGACCCCGCGAGCGTCAAGGTCGTCGTCCACCCGAAGACCCCGGGCATGACCCAGATCTGCGGGCCCGGCGCGTTCTCGATCCGCTGGCTCGACGAGAACGGCCTCGCTGTCCCGACGACCGAGGTCCGCGCGGACAGCGAGTGCCAGCCCGACGGGTCGGTCATCGCGACTCTCCCCGCCGGCACCGTGGTGCCGACCGACGGCGAGCTCATCCAGGGCGTCTCCATCCGCGTGAACTACGTGGTCGACCGCCCGAGCTTCGACTACGAGGCGGACTCCGAGATCCACGGCACCACTGTCGGCTCGCCGGTGCAGGACGGGACGCAGACGGGCGACAAGTCCGGCATCTTCAACCGAGTCGTGCGCTCCGCCGCCATCGGCGGGACCGGCGACGGCGAGATCCGCTCTGCAGCGGTGACGACCGAGAAGACCCGCGTCGGCACGGGGAAGGTGCTCGTCGGCGACACCGTCGAGTACCGGATCGCGGTGAAGAACACCGAGGAGTACCGCACCGCCTACGGCGTCGTCGTGACCGACGCGCTGCCGACCGGCCTCGGGTTCGTCTCGGCCTCCGACGGCGGGAAGCTCGCGAACGGCAAGGTGACCTGGCCCGCCCAGGACATCGCCCCGGGAGAGAGCCGCGTCGTGACCGTCAAGGCGAAGGTGCTCGACACCGTCGGCGACAGCTCGAAGAACGTCGCTGCGGTCACGGGCGAGAACATCTGCGAGACCGGCGATGCGCTCTCGAAGTGCGATGACGACGAGCTCGTCAACATCCTCAAGCCCGGAGCCGACCTCGACAAGCGCGTCGCCGATGTGGAGGACACCAACGCGAACGGCTTCGTCGGGGACGCCGGGGACACGATCCGCTACGAGTTCGAGGTGAAGAACACCGGCAACGGCCCCCTCGACTCCGCGAAGCTGGAGGACGAGCTCCTCGGGCTCGCCGACTACGAGGTGCTCGCCGACTCGCTGCCGAAGGGCGAGACCCGTCTCGCCGTCGAGCAGCAGGAGGGCGACTTCTCCTACGTCATCACCGAGGAGGACGGCCTCGCGGGCAGCGTGAAGAACGTCGCCACGCTCACCCCCGAGGACGCGCCGCCGACCACCGATGAGGTCGACGAGGACGCCTTCGCCCCGTCGTTCGAGTTCGAGAAGTCCGTGACGGGCGTCGAGGACACCAACGAGAACGGCATCGACGGCGACGCCGGCGACACGATCTCGTGGGGCTTCGAGGTCACCAACACCGGCAATTCTCCGATCGAGAGCGTGAAGCTCACCGACGAGATGCTCGGCATCGAGGGCCAGGAGTGCCTCGCGGAGGGCACCGTGCTCGCTCCCCACGCCGGCGACGGCGTTCCGGCCGACGAGAAGTCGACCGCGAGCTGCGAGGGCGAGTTCACGCACGTGATCACCGCAGCCGACGTCGAGGCAGGCAAGGTCGTGAACGTCGCGACCGCCACGAGCCCCGGCGCGGACGAGCAGGAGGACTCGACTGAGACCGACGTCCTGCCGTCCCCGAAGAAGCCGGACAACGGCGACCCGAAGGGCGCCGTCACCGGAGATCCGCTCGCATCGACCGGGGCCAAGGCCGGGCTGCTCGGCGGCATCGCCGCGCTGCTCACCGCGCTCGGCTTCGGGACCGCCGTGCTGCGCCGCAGGATGACGGCGGCCGACACCTCGGGCGACAGCACCGTCGCCTAGTTCGCGCACTGGAAGGGGCGGCCTCTAGGGCCGCCCCTTCCAGCATATCCGCCGAGCGCAGCGCGCAAAGCCACGGGCCGCCGCAGGCGGCCCCGGGAGACATGCCGACGGGCGGTCAGCGCTCGTCCCAGACACCGGGCGCGCGCAGCGCGCATCACCAAGGAGTGACCAATGAGCATCAACACCGGACCCGCACGGGTCCTCAAGGCGTGCACGGCGACCTGCCTCGCAGTGCTCCTCGCCGCGACCGCGATCCCGCAGGCGGCGCACGCCTCCCCGCCCGCGCCTCAGGCAGGGGTCGTCTTCACCACGCCCGCGGAAGGCCCCGACGAGGCGCTCGACCAGGGCATCGCCCTGGAGGACCAGCCCTCCGACGCGAGCGACGCAATCACGCCGCGGCAGCTGGGCGCACTCCTCGCGGCGGGCCCCCAGGCGCTCGCCGCCAAGGCGACCGCGCCGCCGTCGAAGCCCGACTACGCCTCTGCCGGCAGGCTCGCGGTCTCGCTGAGCTTCCCGCTCTACGGCACCGGCACCGCGTACGGGAAGAAGAGCCACCCGGACTCGTTCACCGGCGGAGGCTCGCTCGACCGCCCCCGCGTGCACAAGTCGTACCAGCAGGCACGCACCCGCGCGGTGGGCCTCACGAAGGGCACCGGCAACATCTCGATGCCCCGGGACGACCGCTATTGGGCGAACTGCAGCTCGTTCACGGCGACGGTCGTCAACAACACGCTGGACCCGTCGTTCCCGTCGAACCTCACCCTCAACCAGTGGCACTACGTCACCAAGCCGCAGAACGGGTGGAAGAAGATCGGCACGACCGCTGACTACCGTCCGCAGGACTACAAGGCGGGCGACATCTTCCTCACCCGTCCGTTCAAGCTCGCGAACGGCAAGGCCTCGGGCCACACGTTCATGTGGGTCGGCGACCACGGCGGCCTGAAGGAGGTCGTCGCCGAGGCGTCCTACGGCGGCGAGGGGTCGAAGACCGCGAGGATGCCCGCGCTTCACGTGAACGCCCTGAAGACCGAGAAGGACCGCACCGGACGCAGCTACGACGTCTGGCGCTTCGTCGGCAAGCCGGAGCCGACGGCGAAGACCGCCGTCGCAGGCACCATCGACTGGAACCGCGACGGAAGGGCAGACATCGTCTCAGCGCACAGCAGCGGCCTGCTCTACGTCTACCCGAGCAACGGCAAGGGCGGGTTCGCGGCGCGCAAGGTCATCGGCAACGGTGGCTGGCAGAACATGCGCATCGTGACCGTCGGCGACGTGGGCGGCGACGAGTACATGGACCTCGTCGCGATGGACAAGCGCGACGGGAAGCTGTACTTCTACCCAGGCAGGAGCAATGGTCTGTTCGGCTCGCGCACGCTGATCGGCACCGGCTTCAAGTCCATCCGCGATCTGGTGTCGCCCGGCGACATCAGCGGCGACGGCATCGCCGACCTGGTCGGAGTCGGCAAGGGAGACCATGCCCTCTACTCGTGGACCCTGAGCAAGAGCGGCAAGATCACGAGCAAGAAGAAGCACTACTCCGGCTGGAAGGGCTGGAGCCCGGTCGGAGGCAGCGACATCATCGGCAACGGCATGGCCGACCTCATCGTGAGGAGTCCCGGGGGCGCTCTGTACGCGTACCCGAGCAACCACCGGAACGTGGGCTTCCCCTCCGAGTCGCGCACGCTGATCGGCACCGGCGGCTGGTCGCCGTACCTGGTGAACAGCGTAGGCGACTTCTCCGGGGACGGCCGGGCCGACGTCATCGCCCGGGACAAGGCCGGGAGGCTCTGGCTGTACCCAGGAAAGGACGGCGGCTCGCTCGGCTCCCGTGTCCAGATCGGCACGGGCTGGAACAGCATGCAGCAGATCGGCTAGTCGAGCCAGCGTCAACAGGACAGAGAGATCCCCGCAGCACGATGCTGCGGGGATCTCTCTGTTCTCTCTCTGGTACTTCGCGCTGCGCTCACGCGGCCGGGAACCGTGACGCGAAGTCGCTGACATGCAGCCTCAGCATCGCCGCTATCTCGCTGTCGCCGTGCCCCGTCGCGCGGGCCTCGGCGACCACCGCCTTCCTGCACGCGTGCACCTGGGCCTGGACGGCCCCCAGGAGGCGCAGCAGGTCCTCGACGGACACAGACAGCAGCGACGCCCTCTCCGAGGCGGAGACGAGCTCCTGGAGCTCGGCCTGCTTGCGCCTCATGGAGAGCTCTTGAGACCGTGTGCCACGGTCGAGCAGGACGCTCATCGGACATCTCCTCTGTCAGAGGGAGAACCCGTAGTGGACAGCACAGTCTCCATCGCGCAGGCGCCGTGCTCGGGGCAGATCCTGATCCGGTGCACGCCGAGGTCCGGGAAGAACAGCAGCTCCCGGTGGCACAGGCGTGGCGGGTCGCAGTCGAGGCAGAAGCGCATCCACTTCTCGTCGCTGATCTCACGCGCGCTCATCAGCAGCTCCTGAAGACGTGGACGCCGGTGTCGGCATCGACGACGCTGTAGTCGAACCGCTGGTCTCGGGTCCAGCTGTCCCAGTCGAAGTAGGTCGCGATCTCCTCGGGCACGTCGCGCAGCAGTCCGACGTCGTCGGCGAGCTGGCGCGCGTAGTCGTCGAACGAGTCCCAGCGACCGCAGTAGCGTTCCTCGAAATCTGAGGTGCACGGCAGCTCGCCTGTGCCCTCTGCGACGTAGTCGCCTGAGGCGACCCACGCGTAGAGGGCATCTCGCTGGTGATCGTCGACCTCGTCGAAGACCCTGCCCCACTCGGCGGCCTCGTGGGGGCTCATCTCGCGGCGCACGGGGATGTTCTCGATGTCGAAGCACCAGAGCTCCTCATGGGAACTCTGGCGGCCGTGCACGTCGGCTGTGCTCACCTCAGCTGCGTCGGTGGCGTCGTGCCAGTCGCCGACGAGCCTGCCAGCGTTGTAGCAGGCCAGGCAGCCGATCCAGACGCGGGGTGTGATCGTCTCGGTGGCAGTGGTCATGGTGTCCTCCTCGTCAGGATGCTCGGATCGGGAGGCAGCACCGGCGGCAGGCAGTCGTGCTCTGTGAATCGACGCGGTTACGCCGCCTGGTGCTGCTCCCGGAAGAGATCCCGGCCCGGCGGGAGCCGGGCGAGACGAACATGCCCGGAGCGGAACGCCCTTCGCGCTCCTGCTCGTCAATCAGTAGGATCAGAGAGAGTCCGCGTTGCGCACGCGCAATAGCGGGCTCTTTCGTCTTGCCAGAAAGGGGTGCCGATGTCGCGCTTGTCGGACCTGCTGCGCACGCTGGAACAGCTCGATCCCAAGCTGGCGAAGGATCTCGACGACGAGATCCGTCCGCTCCAGAAGCGCCTGCCGTTCGGCCTGAACTTCGAGCGCCATGCGCCCGAGGCCGTCGAACTGGCGGGGCACCGCATCCGGAAGGGCAACAAGGTCCGCGTGCTCCCTCCCAGGGGTTCGACCGAGCGGGGCGATCAGCGCCTCTGGCATGTCGACTCGATCAGCGGCGGCATCGCCGAGGTGTCGACGCCGAACGGCGAGGAGCGAGAGGCGCAGTCTGTGCCGGTCGAGGACCTGGTCCTCGTAGCCGAGTTCCGCGACCGCATCTATCCGGGCCTCCGACCAGACGGCACTGTCGAGCGGGGTGGCGACAAGCCGTTCCACACGGTGATCAACGGCGAGAACTTCCATGTGCTTGAGCTGCTCACGTTCACGCACGAGCACTCCGTGGACGCGATCTACATCGACCCGCCGTACAACACGGGCTCCCGCGACTGGAAATACAACAACGACTACGTCGAGGGCGACGACCTCTACCGCCACTCGAAGTGGCTGGCGTTCATGGAGCGCCGTCTGAAGCTCGCGAAGCGACTGCTGAAGCCGGAGGACTCGGTCCTGATCGTCACGATCGACGAGAAGGAGTACCTACGGCTCGGGCTGTTGTTGGAGCAGACCTTCCCCGAGGCACGTATCCAGATGGTGTCAAGTGTCATCAAACCGGGCGGTGTGGCTCGTGACGGCTATTTCGCGCGTTCAACTGAATACCTGTTCGTTGTGATGCTGGGTGATGCAGCGCCGGTTCCACTCCCTTTGGCTGGCGACTGGGGGGCCAAGAAGGTGTCAACAAGCGACTCTTTGTACTGGAATACGCTTTGGCGCAGCGGGTCCAGTCCACAGCGCCAGGGCCACGCGGACACCTTCTATCCGATTTTTATCGGCATCGAATCGGGGCGAATTGAACGAATAGGTGACCCGATCGGAGAGACCGCTGATCGGAAAGACACGCCAGCCGATCCAGGGACAGTTGTGGTTTGGCCGATCAGGAACGACGGCTCCGAGGGACGATGGCAGCTTGGCGCTCCTGCTGCGCGCAAAGCTGCGTCGGAGGGATACGTGAAGGTTGGAAAGCTAAACGGCGAGAAGACTCGTCTCTACTATCTCGCCAGGGGTGAGCAGCGCCGGATTGTCGACGGCGTGATCACGATCATCGGTCGCCGTAAAGACGGGTCTGTGATCGGTTCGCTTCAAGGGGCTCGTGATTTTGTTCCGACGGATCAGTGGACCATGCAAAGCCATGACGCCACGCGCCATGGGTCTCAACTTCTCAACGGAATGCTGCAAGACCGTAAGTTCCCCTTCCCGAAGTCGCTATACGCGGTGGAAGATATCCTCCGGTTCTTTGTGAAACGAAAGCCCGGCGCTGTCGTTCTCGACTTTTTCTCAGGTTCAGGCACGACTGCTCATGCGGTGATGCGCCTAAACAAACAGGACGACGGGCGACGACAGTGCATCTCGGTAACGAACAACGAGGTGTCGGCCGATGAGCAGACGAA
This sequence comes from Leucobacter tenebrionis, assembly GCF_019884725.1. Lineage (NCBI taxonomy): Bacteria > Bacillati > Actinomycetota > Actinomycetes > Micrococcales > Microbacteriaceae > Leucobacter > Leucobacter tenebrionis. The sequence goes on from NZ_CP082322.1 coordinate 431,665, forward strand.
GCTCCGCAAACAGGGGCTCCGCCCCGGCGATGCCGAGTGGGAACAGTGGGGCATCTGCGACTACATCACCAAGCCCCGCATCCGCGCCGCGATCACCGGCGAGACGCCGGACGGCGAGCCGATCAAGGGCGACTACAAGTTCGTCGACGAGTTCCCGATGGCCGACGGCTTCGAGGAGAACGCAGCGTTCTTCACCCTGAGCTACGAGTCACCGTGGATGGTCGAGGCCGACAAAGCGTTCGCCGCCATCGCGCCGATGCTCTGGCTGCGCGCCGGGGCCACCGGTGAGCGGATCGACTCGATAGAGGGCGGCTGGGCCGTCGCCGACAGCTACGGCATACTCAAGGACCTGGACCTCGCCAGCGACTTCATCGCCGAGCTCCAGCGCCGTGAGGGCATCCGCATCGCCTACGTCGTCACCGACGACGACGGCCGCTATCAGCAGGTCGCGAGCGAGATCCCGGGCATCGAGACCGTGCGCCTCTACGAGGACTACCTGCGCAACTGCGAGAGCACAGGTGACATCTGATGCGGTTCACACTGAAGGACTACCAGGCCGACGCCGTCGGCGACACCCTGCGCGAGCTCGCCTCCGCGCGGGACTTCTACCGGAGCGCGAGCAAGCGGGTCTCGTCCGTGGCGCTGACCGCGACGACGGGTGCGGGCAAGACCGTCATGGCCGCCGCCGTGATCGAGGCGATGTTCTGGGGCAGCGACGACTTCGACGTCGTGCCCGACGAGGGCGCCGTCGTGCTGTGGTTCAGTGACGATCCCGCTCTGAACCAGCAGACCCGGCACCGGCTTGAGCAGGCCTCGGACCGCCTGCGCAACAGGCTCGTGACCGTAGAGCATCCGTTCCGCTACCCGAAGCTGCTCCCGGGCCACGTGTACTTCCTGAACACGTCGAAGCTCTCGCGAAACAGCCTGCTCGTGCGCGGCCACGACGACTCGAACACCCTCGACGGCATCCAGTCGCACCCGGACACCGTGCCGTTCACGTTCTGGGACACGCTGCGGAGCACGATCGAGGACGACGACCTCACGCTCTACATGGTCCTCGACGAGGCGCACCGCGGCATGGGCAAGCGCCCGTCAGACACCCCGACGATCGTAAAGCGCCTCATCAACGGCCACAGCGGCGTGCCGCCGGTGCCGATCGTGTGGGGCATCTCGGCGACCGTGCAGCGCTTCGAGGCCGCGATGACGGAGGCCGAGGTCCAGTCGAACCGCGTGCACCTCGGCACAGTGCAGGTCGACCCCGTGCGCATCCAGGAGTCGGGTCTCCTGAAGGACGACATCGTGCTCGACTTCCCGGCGGAGACCGGCGACTTCAACACGGTGCTGCTGCGCCGCGGCGTGCGCAAGGTGAAGGCGCTCTCGGACGCGTGGGCGACGTACGCGGCCGAGCAGGGCACCGAGCCGATCAAGCCGCTGATGGTGCTCCAGGTACCGAACAAGCCCGCTGCCGACGAGGTGGCCTCTGCGATCGACGTGATCCGCGACGAGTGGCCGGAGCTGGAGTCCGACGCGATCGCCCACGTGTTCGGCGACCACACCGCCCAGACGTTCGGCATGCACAGCGTGCCCTACATCTCGCCGGAGCGCGTGCAGGATGCCTCGTACATCCGTGTGCTGCTCGCCAAGGACGCGATCAGCACTGGCTGGGACTGCCCGCGAGCGGAGGTGATGGTGTCGTTCCGTCCCGCGAAGGACGAGACACACATCACGCAGCTGCTCGGGCGCATGATCCGCACGCCCCTGGCACGACGCGTCGAGGGCGACGACCTGCTCAACAGCGTCGAGTGCATCCTGCCGAAGTTCAGCAAGGCGACGGCCAGCCTCGTGCTGGAGAAGATCATGGGCAACGACCTCACGGGAGGCGGCGACACGGGCCAGCGCGTGCTCGTCGACCCGCAGCTCATGACGCCGAACGACGCAGTGCCCGACGAGGTCTGGGAGCTGTTCCAGTCCCTTCCCGCCGAGACGCTGCCCCGCAAGCACGCGAACCCGATCAAGCGGGTCACATCGCTGGCGCACGCCCTCGCAGCAGACGGGCTCGTGGCGGATGCGGGCAAGATTGCCCACGAACGTCTCCACGGCGTGCTGAACGGACTAGCGGCCCAGTACGCCAAGGACCTCGCCAAGGCTCGCGAGGACGTGCTCACGGTCGCAGGCTCAACCCTTCATGGGAATCAGCGACGCGGAACTCGTGCTGACGGATCTTTTCGTGAGAAATCGGACGATCGCGCGATCCAGGACTCATATCGCAGCGGCGCGCGCACGATCACGCCCGACGTGGCGCGCAGCTACATCGAGCACCTCACGGCTGACGCCGACGACGAGGACGACTACCGCGACGCCTATGTCCGGGTCGCCGCCCTCGCGATGCTGACGCAGACGCGCGCGAAGCTCGACGAGGAGGCCGACTCCATCTCGAAGGAGTGGCTCGACGAGCACCGCGTCGCGATCAAGGGCCTGCCCGAGTCGCGGCAGAGCCTCTACGCGGAGATCACCGCGATGAGCACCGATCCGCAGCTGATCTCGATGGCGCTGCCGAAGAACCGCCAGGAGGAGACCAAGCGCACCGTCGGCGATGGCGAGCAGCTCCTCGAACGGCGGGCGCTGCACCTCCTCTCGGACAAGGAGGGCATGTTCCCGGTGGGCAAGCTGAACCCCGACGAGGTCGAGGTGCTCGACACGGAGATGGCGCGTCCCGGTGCCCTCGCCTGGTACCGAAACCCGACCGGCGGCCGCGACTCCATGAGCATCGCTTACCGCGACTCGCACGGCGAGTGGCGCACGCTGCGGCCGGACTTCCTGTTCTTCGTCGACACGGAGGACGGTGTGCGCGCGAGCATCGTCGACCCGCACGGGCACTGGCTGCCGGACGCCGCATGGAAGCTGCACGGCATGGCGAGATTCGCCGAGGTCTACGGCGACCGGTTCCACAGGATCGAGGCGATCAGCCGGATCGACGGGAAGCTGCGTGTGCTCGATTTCAAGCTCACCGAGGTGCGCGCGAAGGTACTGGACCACTCCGATGCACGGTTCGCGTACGACGAAGCTGCTGTGGGGTACTGACGTCAGGAGGAAGGAGATACCGGGGATCCTTGGCTGCTCCGGCTTGTCTACTACCGCGGTGCTTCTTGCTTGACCAAGTGGGTGAGCCCAATCGTCAACGCGATGATTGAAGGAACAAGCAGAAGCGGTGTGAGTCCGTTGTGAATGACGAGCCAATACGCCAGGAGGCCGAACACGAGACCAATGGTGGCCAAGGTGAGACTGGCGATGTCCAGACGGCGCCGCGGTGCACTCTTACGATTCGTCGTCACCTGCCGCTCTCCTGTAGCTCTCGACTTTGAGCACCGTCCAGACGGTTCGTGTCCGACCGTTCTTCTTGGTCACGTCTTCTCTTATCCGCAGGCGGAAGATGTCGTTCTTCCTGATTGCCAGGCCTTTGGCTACTTTGCCTAGGAAGTCCTGATCCTCGACGCTGGCTGACCTCGACCGATCCTTCGTCTTCACCCTCCATTTTGTTGGGTCGTCGAAGTCTATCGCGGACATCTTCGCTTCTACCTCGAAAATCTCCTGCGATTCTTCGATGTCATCCTCGGGTTTGACTGCGTTGTAGTCGGGCCTCGTCAGCACGAAGACTTCCGGCGCATCATCTTGCGCGATGTCATCGTCATCCGAGGACGTTGGGGTCGCGACTTCCAAAGATGTCACCTTGGGGTCGCTGAGCGGCGCCATGATCTGCCGGAGCTGCTTCTTCCGCCTGCGAGTTCGCTTTTGGAGCTCATCCCATGCGGCCGATGGGACTTCCTGCGAGGTGTCGTCCTGCCATGTGACTTTGACGTTTCCGTTTTCGAGATAGTCGAAGTCCTTTACGTCGGCTCGTGCCGATCGGGTCGCCCACCAGATGACGCTGCTGAGCGATGGGACTCCAGCTGCGGCCCCGGCGGTGACGGCAGTCTCCCAGTTCTCGCTAAGGACACGCACGACCTCGATAAGGAAAGACCCCTCTTTCGCTGGACGAACCAGAACTTCAGCGCCGCTCGGTCCTTCGGTGCTGAACGCCCCCGCTTTGTCGAAGTCGCTGGCCAATCCGACGACGCCCTGGAGCACTTCAGCCACGTGAGCGGCGCGGAGTTCGTGAATCGCCACACCGTTCTCGTCTTCACCAGTGAACCGAAGGGTTAGTGTGTCGACTGCTTCGTCGTGCTCATCCGCCATGGACTAATCCTATTATTGGTCCGCCCGAATCCCCGTAAGCGAGAGATCCGGAGGCGGTAATGCCCCGGGGTTATGTCTGCTCCGCTGCGTCAGCTCGGGAACATCAGACGCACATATTCTCTGGCGAGAGAGGGTGCCATTTAGCCTGAATGGCATGGAATCCTCACCGAACCTCATGCTGCTCCGTCGTCGCGCCAACGAAAGGAAGCAGCTCATCGTAAAGTCCCCCCAGCGCGACCCTGAGGCCGCTGACTACGGCCTCTACGCGCTGGTCGTCCCCGATTTCCAGGGACGCGGAAGCGATCCGCGCGGGGAGAAGGCAGCAGCAGTGGCGTTCGACAGCGGTGCAGGGATGACCCTGGAAGAGATCGCCGAAGAGCTCGGGATGGGCTAGCCAGGTCACCGACGACCGTGCCCTCGCGACGGAGCGACTCGTCGTTCAACAAACGGCCATTAATTGAATCTGAACACGGGGGCTGGGAGTCCGCCACGCAGGCGCGAAAAGTGTTCAGAAACCCGTTCAAATACCTGTAGTGCTGAGCATGGATACTGAACAGGTTTTCTGAACGGAGGCGGCACTGATGGCACTCGTGGGACTCGTGCGGGTGAGCACGAAGGGGCAGGATACCGCTCGGCAGCACGACGCGCTCGACCCGATCTGCGTGAAGGTGTTCGAGGAGAAGGTCAGCGGCAGGCTCTCGGTCGACGAGCGCCCCGGGCTGAGGGCGGCCCTCGACTACCTGCGTGACGGCGACATGCTCACGGTGCAGGAGGTGGACCGGCTCGGCAGGAACCTGCTCGAAGGCCTGATCGTGCTCACCGAGCTGTTCGAGCGCGGCATCGCGGTGAAGGTGCTGGAGGGCATCGCCGCTGGCGAGCACACCGAGCGGTCGCTCATCCTCGACCTGGCGCTCGCCCTGGCCGAGGACCGCAGGCGCGACATCAGCCGCAAGACGAAGAACGGCCTCGACGCCGCCCGCAAGCGCGGCCGCGTCGGCGGGCGCCCGCGCGTCATCGACGACGACAAGCGCGCCGTGATCCTCGCGCGCCGCGAGAAGGGCGAGTCGATCCGGGTGATCGCCCGTGTGCTCGACGTGTCGGTCGGGAGCGTGCACGCGGTGCTCGCCGAGGAGAGCGCGAAGGCCGGTGCGGACGCATGATCGAGTACCCCGTCGGCCAGGAGCCGGACTTCTGGGATCCGGACCCGGCCGATGCCGGGCACCGGTTCGCGCTGGGTCGGATCGGAGTGCGCTCCGCCGGGTCGCCGCCTCTCGTCGTGATCGGCATGAACCCGTCGCACGCCCGCGAGACCGAGTCCGACCGCACGGTGAACCACGTCATCGAAGTGTCCAGACGAGAGCACTCGGGCTGGCTCATGCTGAACCTGTACCCGGAGCGCTCGCCCAAGCCGAAGGCGCTCAGGCCCTACGATGCTGGACTGTCCGCTGCGAACTGCGAGGCGATCGAGCACGTGCTCGGGTTGGTGGAAGCGTCCGAGGTGCTCGGCGCCTGGGGGAACATGGGCGGCTCGGCGACGCTGAGGCGAGCGTTGCCCGACGTCCGAGCGCTGCTGTCGGGCATGGGCGTGAAGATCTACACGCTCGACTCCTTGACCGGGCAGGGCAAGCCGCGCCATCCTCATCCGCCGGGGCGCCCGCTGCCGATGCTCGGGCCGAAGAGATACCTGCCGTGAGGGCTTGACAGCCCAGAACGCGGTGCCCGTAGGGTCGAGCGCATGAGCGACGAAGGAGTGCCGGAGTTCGACTGGAACGACGTCGAGATCCCAGACGACGTGTGGGTACGCTTCGGCGACGGCTCAGGCGACGAGCTCTACCGTACCTGCGGCGAATGCGGCGCCGACTGCAGGCCGGAGCCGACCGGTGCCGACGGCCTCGGCGCGAGGATCGCGTTCGTCTGCCCGGAGCACGGCGTGCACTCGGTGGTCGATCCGTTCGAGCACCTGCGGTAGCTCTGCCGCTGTGCACTCGTGCCATTGCGGTCGCGGCTCTCGGTAGGCTCTTGCTCAAGCACGCGCGCGAAGGAGAGCCATGAAAGAGCCCGTCTACCGACCTATCGTCCCCGACGGCATGCACCTGGCCGACTCCGGCAAGACCCCGGGCGCGAAGCTCGGCGCGGCGTTGGACGACAACACCAATCAGGTTGCTGGTCAGGCCGACTGGATCGAGGTGAAGCAGAACCCGCTGGCGGACATCATCGGCTACGCGCTCGTTGCCGGCGCGACGGTCGTCACCACCATCGTCGTCCAGAAGTCCGCCCCAGCGGTCAAGGACTGGTTCCAGAGCACCACCCTGCCCTCCGCGAAGGCGGCGCTCAGGAGGCTCACCCGTGCGAAGGAGGAGGCCACCGCCAGGGTCGACGCCGTAGAAGCGGTCGAACCGATCCAGCTGGATTCAGTAGGCTTCTCGCAGGAGATCGAGACCGTGCTCGAAGGCGCGCGCCGGCCCATAAGCAGTGCTGAGGTGAAGCGTCGGCTGCTCCGGATCATGCTCACCGCGGCTGTCATCGCCGAGGAGCTACGTGCCTTGGATGGCGTCAAGATCAGAGACGACGAGGATCTCCGCGAACTCCAGCGAGCCATGGGCGAGCTCACCACCCAGGAAGTCGCGGACCTGGCGAACCAGATGCTCGTCGAGGCGGACACGCTTCTGGACGAGGAAGACGAGGCGGCCTTTGTGGCGGTGTTCGGCGGGGGCAGGAGTGCAGGAGGCACGAGGTCGTTGATCGAATCCGATCGACTCAGGGAAGCGCTGCGGCTGCCCGATGAAGAGTCGGAGGAGGATCGCTAATCCCTGGAAGTCACGACAGCCGATCGTTGCTCTATGCGACCCGCCACGGCAAAGCAGGCTTAGGACGTCAAGGTGTTGTCCAGATGAGACCCGATGTATCCAACGGTCACATACCCGACCGCCGAGTACGTGTCCTCGAAATAGAGACGAGGCGCGACACCCTTAAGGTTCGAGATCCTGAGATGCGCTGGCATGAAGAGGGTGCCCGAAGGATCGACCTTCTTGTCGACAGGGAAGATCCGTTGCCTTCGGAAGGCCCCGGGATTGCTTACCTGTTCTCCTTCGCTCCAGACAATACGGCCGATGCTGAGGTAACCGCCATGCGATCCGTCTTTGACATAGTGGCTCAGCGATTGATCGAACTTGCTCTCGGCTCTCATAGTCGAATAGGCAGAGAAAGTCAGCAGAGCATCCCAGACCTTTTCGACAGCTGCTTGGCCCAGACCGGAATGCTCGTCAAGCTCAATGGTGTCGTCTCGGATGCCTGAGAAGCGAACCCCCGGCAGGGTTCCGTCGGAGTGCAGATCGCCCAGGCGCTGCAACAGCTCCGCAAACGTCGCTGGGCGGCTCTCCTCATGCTCCTCTCCATGGGACCAAGCTGCGGCGGCCGCGCCGACGCTGGCGAGCTCGCGCTGCAGGTGCTCATTGCGGGCATTCAGCTTGTCCACTTGACGGGCCTGCTCCGAGTATCTGAGGTAGGAGTCCTCCGCTTCCATGCGGTTCAACTCGGCCTCTTCGATCGCTTCGTCACGCTCGGACTTGAGCCTGGTGATGTCGTCCATCGCTTCCAGAGCCAGTTCCTCTGCTTCGGAGAGGCGCCGACGAAGATCCTCGATCTCAGCGGCAAGCGCTCCGGCGTCTGGCCGATCCCCGGCATGCGCAGTTTCTGTTGTCGTGCCTTCATGGAGCACATCGAAGGGCTGCATCCGTCGTTTACGTAGGAACTCGTAGTCAGCCTCTCGGAGCTCCGCTGGGAGCCGGATCGTACGGAGTCGCTCGATCTGCGCATTCCGCAGTATTCTGCGGATCCTCCTGTCGTCGGTGTCACGCAGCGTCGAGGGGTGCATCAGCCTGTGGTTGAAGGAGTCCTCCGCGCTGGACAGGTCAGCGCCTGGGACGAAAGTTCGCATCCCGCCCGAGGGGACAGAATGGCCGAGGGTTGCCCGACTGTTGAACTCGCGGAGAGCCTCAGCGGAAAGGACGTAGCCGAACCCGAGACCCTGCATCGCGTAGGAGCGATCGTCGGATTGCTGCTTCCAGCTGTCGACGGACACGTGCTGGGGAGGGGCCGTGACGAAGACTGCCCCCAACCGGGTCTCGTCCTCAAGCACCGACACCAGCTCGTCGACGTAGGAAGCGGATGGGATGATCTGAAACCCGGACATGGGCTCAGCGCGCCCGTCTCTCATCTCCACGGCAGCGAGAAGCTCAGACACGAAGCCGGGCGTACCGGTGTACTGGACCTCTTCGCGCTGCTTGCCCTCCCGGTCGACGAGCGTCAAAGTAGGGGGCTCGATGTCCACCCATAGCCACAGCCGGCCATTCGACATGATTATGGTGATGTGCGTGACGGCGATCCCGGTGGTTGAGACGATGCTCTGCCAGCCCGGATCTTCCCATTCCTCCACCAGCTCCCACCGCATGCCGCTGGAACCCTCGACCGAGAAGGAGGTCGCGCTGAGCCTGGCGCCGTTCTTGTTAGTGACGGTGCCCTCGACAGGAAGAGAAGGGAAGCGCTTGCGCTTCGTGGTCCACTGTTTCAGAACACGCAGTATCTTCTCCCGATTGGCGTCTGTGTAGTCCGCGTTGAGCACAGTGCGGTAACCAAGCATTCCAACCTCGTATCGTCGTCGAAGAGTCCGTCTACGTAAAGGCTATCGGGGACCTCGGACGTTCGTAGTCCCCGCTCGCCGGCTGGTGCTTTCAGGGTGGGCACGATAGAAGCAGGAGCCGTCACGGTTGCCCGTGACGGCTCCTGCTGCGGTCTGTGCGCGTGGCACAGCCGCTGATGCGATGGTCTCAGACGACCTCGAACTCCTCGTCGTCCACGAGGAACAGTATGGCGCGGTCGCCCATGGTGTCGCCCTCGACGTAGAAGCCCGAGGCGAAGTGCACGTCGTGGAGGAACGCGACGGGGCTCACGAGCGTCACCACGCCAAATGGAGCCCTGATCTTGACGGGGAACTCCGTGATGTCGTGGGTCGTGACGGTCTGCGGCAGCGGACTCTCGGGCATGGCGGGCTCCTTCGTGGTGCGCTCTTCCCGCGACGACTCCCGTCGCGGTCCCAGAGGCGCATCGCCTACTGGGTCTTCACACCCTCACCCGGCAGCGGCTCGGCAGCTGCCCTCTCCCACCGCTGCTGCGCCTACGGAGTGGGCGTGCCGGTCCTGCGGTCCGTCTCCTCGTCCACCCACGCAGTGAAGAGCTCGTCGGAGTCGGCCAGCACAGCGTCGGCGAGGTCGAGCAGCAGCCGCTTGTTCGTCTCGCTGCCCTTCAGCGCGAGCCCGGACGGCGTGAGCGCACCGTGCGCGACCCCGTGCCTGATCGTGAAGACGAGCTTCTGCACGTCGTCTTCCTCGCCCTTCCAGTAGGGGACGAGGTGCCTGTATGCGCCGCTCATCTCGGGCTTCCTCAGCGCCTCGGCGAACTTCGTCGAGCCGTCGCCGTACAGGTGCTTCCTGGTGCGCGCGGCGAGGCCGGGATCGACGATGCTCAGCTTCTTGTAGTCGGTGCCGAGCAGCGACGCGAGCTGCTCGCGCGCCGTACAGGCGAGCAGGATCTTCAGCAGCGCGAAGTATCCCTCGACGGTATCGCCGGTCGGCGAGTAGCCGGTCGCCTCCACCGCGCTGAACGAGCTCGCGAAGCGCCAGCGCGCCTGGAAGTCGTACGCGGTCTGGTATCCCCTACTGATCCGGTGGGCATCGACGTGCTCGCGGAATCGCTGCCATGCGGCGGGCTGGTGCTCGTTCTTGCTCATATACGAGCATTATCCCAGAGGGAGCAAACTAGCCCATCACTGCCGGAGCGGGGAATATCCACGCATCTGTCGTATCAACTAGATCACCGGAGACCGCCACGAGGTGCGTGAGCGAGCTCTGCTGCATGCGCAGCTGCAGCTGTTCGCCGACGAGCGAGGTGTCCCCGACCGCGAGGCCGGGCACGAGCTCGGCGCGCGGCGTCTTCGCTGCTGCATCGCGCAGGTGCGCGCGCAGGCGGGCGGCGATACCGCCGGTGCCGTCGACGAGCCGCTCGAGCAAGCTCTCGGGCGCCTCGTGTCCCACCCGCGTCACCCCGACTCCGTACGCGGCCGCGGACCCGGGCTCAAGCGCCACCGGCGCACCGCGCACCGTCAGCCGTGCACCGGGCGCCCAGTCCGCGGCGCGCGGTTGCTCGTCGAGCCAGAGCACCACGGGCACCGCACCAGTCGCACCCCGCGCCTCGGCCGGCACCCAGCTGCGCGCCCCACCGAAGGCCGACGCCTGAGCCTTCGGAAACCCGCGCAGCACCACCTCCAGGTCCAGCTCCCGACGCTCGTCGGCCGCCTGCGCGAGCACCGGGTCGGCGCGCACCCGCTCCCCCGAGTCGATGACGGAGCCGAGCAGCAGGAGCGCCGCGAGAGCCACCGCACCGTGCCGAAGGACCGAGCGAGCCGCGGTTCCCACGGCTACCGCGCCGGCCGACCTGCCGTCCCTCCTGCGGGCCGCCACGATCGCGATCGCGATCGCGCACACTCCCGCGCCGCCAGCGGCCAACGCGAAGATCCGACCGCTGCCCGGATGCGACACCCCGAAGGCGGCGCAGGCCCACACCGCAAGGGCGGGTCCGAACAGGCGCCAGGTGCCGGGCGGCGAACGCGCGCGCCAGGCTGCACCGGCCCCGGCCGCGCGCACCGCCTGCTCCCGCTCGCGACCGCTCATACGCGCACCAGTTCGCGGAAGCCCTCGAGGGTCTTCGAACCGATCCCAGGCACCTCGAGCAGCTGCTCCACCGACTCGAATCGGCCGTTGGCGGCGCGCCACTCGATGATGCGCTGCGCGAGCGCCGGCCCGACCCGCGGCAGCGTCTCGAGCGCCGCAGAGTCGGCCGTGTTGAGATCCAGTGGGCCAGTCGCCGCCGTACCCGCACCTGCCCCCGCGCCTGCGGCCGTACCCGCACCTGCCCCCGCGCCTGCGGCCGTACCCGCACCTGCACCCGCGCCCGCGGCGGCACCAGATCCGGCACCCGCTCCCGCACCTCCGCCGGCAGGCCCGCCTGCACGCGCCTGCTCGGCGTCGGGCACGAGGATCTGCTCGCCGTCGACGACCTCCCGCGCGAGATTGACCGCGGAGAGCATCGCGGCATCGGTGGCGCCCCCGGCCGCCTCGATGGCCTCGGCAACGCGGGTCCCGCCGTCCACCTCGACCACTCCGGGGCGCACGACCTCGCCCACCACGTGCACGTATACAGGCGAATCACTCGCATCGACCGCCGGCGATGACGCCGTTGGCGATGATGCGGGCGCCGATGACGCGGCCGTGGATCCGCCCGGCTCCTCGACGACCGGCTCTCGGGTGCCCTCCGCCGCGAGCAGTTCCGCGCCTCCCGCGTCAGGTCGCAGCACGACCGCGACGATCGCGATCAGCACAGCGAGGACGAACACCGCGGTGCCCGCGAGCAGCGGTACCGCGACCGCGCGACTCAGCCGCTGCCGAACGCCGGCGCGTTCCTCCTGCTCGAGCGCCGGAGGAGACGCCGGCACTTTGCCCGGGGGCGGTTGCTCTCGCCACCGCCCCCGTTCCAGCACGGCCTCCGGGCTCCACACCCCGGCGCCTCGCGCCGGGCGCCCGGTCTCGCTCTGCTCTACGTGGCTCATGGAGCAACGCTAAGCCGCGCGGGGCACCCCCGAAGCCCGGATATCGGCATCTGTGGAGAAGTCGACCGCTAGCGCGGAAACCCCGTGATGTGAGCGAAGTTCGAGACGCCCGGTTGAGCCGGAAGGCTACTTCGTGGCGATGCTCACGATCTTCGGCACGCGCACGACCACGTTCACGATCTCGCGGTCGCCGATCGCGCGCTGCACGCCCGCCGACGCCCGCGCGGCGGCCTCGGCCTCGGCCTCGGTGACCGATGCCGGCAGCGTCAGTCGATCCCGAACCTTGCCGTCGACCTGCACCACCATGGTCACCTCGGCCTCGACGAGCAGCGACGGATCGGCCGCGGGCCACTCTGCGAGGGCGACCGTGGGCTCGTGCCCGAGCTTCGCCCACATGTCCTCGGCGGTGTACGGCGCGAACAGCGAGAGGATCACTGCGATAGCCTCGGCCGACTCGCGCACAGCGGGGTCGGCGACGCCGCAGCCGGAGTCGATGGCCTTGCGCGTGACGTTGACCTGGTCCATGAGCCGGGCGACGACGACGTTGAACTTGTAGGCCTCGACCAGCCCGGGAGCGTCTGCGAGCAGGTGATGCGTGTGCTTGCGCAGCGCGGGGTCGCCGCCGTCGAACGAGGCGCCGACCGGTGCCCCGCCGTCCTGCACGTCCTGAGCGATGCGCCAGGCGCGCGCCAGGAACTTCGCCGAGCCCTGCACCGACACGTCGGCCCAGTCGATGTCGTCCTCGGGCGGCCCCGCGAAGGCGAGGGTCACGCGCAGCGCATCGGCGCCGTGCTCGCGCAGCTCGCTCGCGAACTCGACGAGATTGCCCTTCGACTTCGACATCTTCGCGCCGTCGAGCAGCACCATGCCCTGGTTCAGCAGCGCCGTGAAGGGCTCCTCGAAGTCGAGATAGCCGAGATCGTGCAGCACCTTGGTGATGAAGCGCGAGTAGAGCAGGTGCAGGATCGCGTGCTCCACGCCGCCGGCGTACTGGTCGATCGGCCCCCAGCGCTTCGCCTCGGCCGGGTCGAAGGGCTGCGTGTCGTCGTTCGCCGAGAGGAACCGCAGGTAGTACCAGGAGCTGTCGACGAAGGTGTCCATGGTGTCGGGATCCCTCGTCCAGCTCTCACCGGTGTCGGGATCGACGACTGAGGCCCACTCCGTCGCGGCGCCGAGCGGCGACGAGCCCTTCGGCTTGAGATCGAGCCCCTCCGAGGAGGGCAGCTCGACGGGAAGCGAATCCAGCGGCACGGGCTTCATCTCGCCGTCGTGCTCGCCGGTGCCGTGCAGGATCGGGATCGGCGTGCCCCAGTAGCGCTGGCGCGAGATCAGCCAGTCGCGCAGGCGGTACGTGGTGGCGGCGCGCCCGGTGCCGCGCTGCTCGAGGATCTCGATCGCCTTCGCGATCGCCTCGGTCTTCGCGAGACCGTCGAGGTCCCCCGAGTTGATCAGCGTGCCGTCACCCGCGAGCGCGACCCCGCCCTCGGCGGGATCAGGCAGCTGCGCGCCGTCCTCGTCGCGCACGTCGAGCACGACGCGCACGGGCAGCTCGAACTTGAGCGCGAAGTCGAGGTCGCGCTGGTCGTGCGCAGGCACGGCCATGATCGCGCCGTGACCGTAGTCCGCGAGCACGTAGTCGGAGGCCCAGACGGGGATGCGCTCGCCGTTCACCGGGTTCACCGCGAAGTGGTCGAGGAAGACGCCCGTCTTCTCGCGATCGGCGCTCTGGCGCTCGATCTCGGTCTGCTTCTGGGTCTGCTCGAGGTAGGCCTGGAACTGCATGCGAACCTCCGGAGAGGCCCCGGCTGCGAGTTCGGCGGCGAGGTCGGAATCGGGCGCCACCACCATGAACGTCGCGCCGTGCAGCGTGTCGGGCCGGGTGGTGAACACCGGCACCTTCTCAGCGCGGCCCTCGATCTCGAACTCGACCTCCGCGCCGCGCGAGCGGCCGATCCAGTTGCGCTGCATGTTCAGCACCTTGGTGGGCCACTTGCCCTCGAGCTGGTCGAGGTCGTCGAGCAGGCGATCCGCGTAGTCGGTGATGCGGAAGTACCACTGCGTCAGCTTCTTCTTCACCACGACGGCGCCGGAGCGCTCGGAGGTGCCGTCGGCCAGCACCTGCTCGTTGGCGAGCACGGTCTGATCCACCGGATCCCAGTTGACCCAGCTGGCCTTGCGGTACGCGAGGCCCTTCTCGTACATCTTGAGGAACAGCCACTGGTTCCACCTGTAGTATTCGGGGTCGCTCGTGTGCAGCACGCGGCTCCAGTCGAACGAGGGCGCGTAGGTGCGGAACGACGCCTTCTGCTGGTCGATGTTCGCGTAGGTCCACTCGCGGGGGTCGACGCCGCGCTTGATGGCGGCGTTCTCGGCCGGGAGCCCGAAGGAGTCCCAGCCGATCGGGTGCAGCACGTCGTAGCCGCGGCCGCGCCAGTAGCGCGCGAGCACGTCGCCGAAGCAGAACGCCTCGGCGTGGCCCATGTGCAGGTCGCCCGAGGGGTAGGGGAACATGTCGAGCACGTACTTCGCCGGGCGGCCGCTGTCGCCGCTCACCTCGAATGGCTTCAGCTCGTCCCAGACCGGAAGCCACCGATCCTGGATCGCCTGGAAGTCGTAGCCCTCGGCCTCACGCGCCCGCTGCGCGGCCTCGTTCTTCTCGCCGCCGGCTTGCCGCTCGCTCACACACACCTCGATATCGTTGGGGAGTTCGGGATCGCCCGCTGTCGCGGGCGCACACATTCCTCAAGAATACCGCGGATGCGGGGACGAGCTGAGCGCGCCGACCGCGGTGAGCAGCGGGGCGGCCTTGAGGTGCTTCTCGGCCGTCTCGCGTTCGGGATCGGAGTCGGCCGTGATCCCGCCCCCGGCCCCGATCAGCGCGAGACCCGGCGCCCCGTCGACCGCTCGCAGTTCGACGCTGCGGATCGTCATCGCGAGCTCGGCGTCGCCCCCGTCACCGACCCAGCCGAAGCATCCGGAGTAGAGCCCCCGCGGCGCGCCCTCCAGCTCGCGGAGGATCTCGACCGCGCGCCGCTTCGGCGCCCCCGTCATCGACCCGCCGGGGAAGCAGACCTCGATCGCGTCGAAGACGTCGGCCCCCGCACGCAGCGTTCCCGCGACGGTGCTGACCAGCTGGTGCACGTGCGGGTGGCTCTCGACGCGCAGAAACCCCTCGACGCCCACCGATCCCGCCTCGCACACCCGGCCGAGATCGTTGCGCATGAGGTCGACGATCATGAGGTTCTCGGCGCGCTCCTTGGGGTCGGCCGCGAGCTGCTCGGCGAGGGCGCGATCGGCTTCGGGGTCCGCTCCCCGCGGCCTGGTGCCCTTGATCGGGTGGGTGAGGATCCGGCGACCCCGCACACTCAGGAAGCGCTCCGGGCTCGCGCTCACCAGTGCGCGATCCCCCGCCGCGATCACACCCCCGCGCACGGCCCCGCCCCGGGCACGGAGCCGCAGGAACAGCTCGAGCGGATCGAAGCGCCCCCGCACCTCGGCCGTGTCCGTGAGGCACAGCACGTAGGCCTCGCCGTCGCGGATCGCGGATCGGCACGCCTCGACCTCGCGCGCATAGTCCGCGTCCGTGCGTCGCCAGAGGCGCCGCTCGTCCCTTTCTTCGGATGTCGCCGTTGTTTCGGACCGATTCACCGGCTCCGATCCGAAATAACGGTGAGGTCCGAAGGATGGGAGGTCGCCGGGGAGGCGCGTGTCGAGCAGCGCCTCCAGCTCGCTCGTATCGCCGCGCAGCTCGGACGCACCGCGCTCGTGATCGATCGCCAGCACCCCGTCGAGCCGCAGCGCGAACGCCGGCGCGGGGAGCCCGGTTCCGGCGTCCCGCGCCGGCTCCAGCCCCAGCAGCGCGACGCCGAACTCGTAGCTCAGAGCAACGGCCCACCCGCCGTGGAAGCCCGGCATCGCCGGCGCGTCGGGCCGCTCGGGAGCGGCTCGCAGACCGGCCAGGAACTCGCGCTCGGCACCGGGCTCGGCGATCCTGACCTCGCTCGCCACACCGAAGTAGCTCACCCGCGGCTCTCCGGGCGCCGCGGCCTCGCCGTCCAACCAGCACCACGGTCTGCCGCTCGCGGCCAGCAGGCGCGCCGCGGCCACGGCGTCGCCCGACCCGACCAGTCTCCCTGTCACCCGATAACCCTACCGAGCGCACGCACACAGCCGGTCCGAGCCCATATGCCCGCACCGCGCGAGTAGTCTGGGACGCGTGACTGCTGCATCGGACGGCGCCAAGACAGCCGCACGGCCCGGTGCCGAGCCGGGCGCACTGCTCGTCGCCGACTCGTTCCGGGTGCGGGTGAACCCTCGCACGGGCGCCGCCGAGGTGCGCGGACTCGACGAGCATCTCGATCGTTTTCGCCGCTCGGTGCTCGCGCAGATGCCGTCCGCCGAGAAGAGCGACGCCGAAGCCGAGACTCTCGAACGCATCGACCTGTTCCTCGACGAGGCCCTGCACCGCATCGCCGAGTACGGCGAGGGGTTTCCCCGCCTCGAGCTCTGGGGCTCCGAGCGCACCGGGGGCGATTCCGAATTCGCCCTTTCGCTGCGGCCACTGCCCGCGCTGGGCGACACGATCGAGCTGCGCTCTGCCCCCGGGGTGCTCCTCGAACGCCCGTATCTCAAGGGCCCGAACATCCCGCGCCTCGCCGAGCTGAACCGCGAACTCGGCGCCGAGGCGCTGCTGCTCGACGCGATTGGTTGCGCGGTCGAGGGCGCGACCACGAGCCTGATCTGGTGGACGGACGACACGGATCAGTCCGGTCATTACATCGCCGAGGAGCGGGCGAGGGATCGCGGGAACCGGGTCGAGTCCGTGACCGAGGGGCTGCTGCGACAGGCCGCGCAGCAGCGACTCGTAGGGCGCAAGCCCGAGCAGGGCCGCACGAGCGCGCTCACCCCGGCACGGCCGAAGCCCGCGGAGCTCGCGCGCGCCGAGATCTGGGCGGTGAACGCGCTGCACGGGATCCGCGTCGTCGCGAGCGTCGACGGCGCGCCCGCGCCCGCGCCGGTCAAGCACCGCCTCCGGTGGTTCCGCGAGGCGCTCGACCGGACCTGGCAGCCCGTCGCACCCTGATTCGCCGCTTCGTCGCACCGGCGCCGCACCGAGACCGACTGTTTCGCCGAGACTGACTGTTTCAGAGGCCCCGAAACAGTCAGTCTCGCTGAAAGCGTCTCTTTCGCAGCGAGCGCCGCCGGCCGCGTCCCCAAAAAGTGATATCGTTTTTATAGCACTTATCGATCGGAAGCAGAGGAGCGCCGTCATGACCGCAAGCCCCGAACCCGTCGCCACCGAACCCGTCGGCCACGACGGCATCCGCGTCGACATCTCCGAGCGCCCCGCCTGGCATCGGGGCAGCGCCGCGGGCATCGCCGCGTTCCTGCTCGGCATACTCGCGATCCCGGGCGGCGGGGCGCTCGTCATCAGAGGCGGCCTCTTGCTCGACGAGGGCGAAGCGTCCGGCGGGGTGATGCTGGCCCTCGGCATCGTGGTCGTCATCGCGGCCGTGCTGGTCTTCACCATGTTCACGATCGTCGCGCCCGGCCAGACCTCGGTGCGGCAGTTCTTCGGCCGCTACGTCGGCACGGTGCGGAACAACGGCATCAGCTTCGTCGCCCCCTTCACCACGGGGCGCAAGGTGTCGGTGCGCGTGCACAACTTCGAGACCAACGAGCTGAAGGTCAACGACTCCGACGGCAACCCGATCCACATCGCAGCCATCGTCGTGTGGCAGGTCGCCGACACCGCCAAGGCGGTCTTCGCGGTCGAGGCCTACGACGAGTTCATCGAGACGCAGGCCGAAGCGGCGTTGCGTCACGTCGCCACCACGCACCCCTACGACGAGCCCGGCCCGGGCGAGCAGTCCCTGCGCGGCAGCACCGATCTCGTCTCGGCCGAGCTCGCCGAGGAGGTCGCGGCGCGCGTGGCGATCGCGGGTCTCGAGGTGCTCGAGGTGCGCATCTCGTCGCTGGCCTACGCCCCCGAGATCGCCCAGGCCATGCTGCAGCGCCAGCAGGCGAGCGCGATCATCGCGGCGCGCGAGAAGATCGTCGAGGGCGCGGTGACCATGGTCGATCAGGCGCTCACCCGTCTCGAGCACGAGGACATCGTCTCCCTCGACGACGAGCGGCGCGCGCAGATGGTCTCGAACCTGCTGCTCGTGCTGACGAGCGACCAGCGGGCCACGCCGGTGATCAACGCGGGATCGCTCTACAGCTGAGATGCCGCACGAGGACGAGACGGGATCGGGCCGCAGCAGGAAGCAACTGCTGCTGCGGCTCGATCCCGCGGTGCACGCGGCCATCGCGAAGTGGGCCGCCGACGATCTGCGCTCGGTGAACGCCCAGATCGAGGTGCTGCTGAGGCGCGCGCTCGCGGAGGCCGGCCGAGACCCGGGGGCGAAGCCGATGCCGCGCCGGGGTCGGCCGAGGAAGACGCCGCCTCCTGAGTGACCGCTCCCCCGCGCGAGCTCACCTCCGCGGCAGCGCGAGCCGGCGGGCGTCGATCCCGGCCGGCAGTTCGGTGTGGGTGATGAGGATCACCGCTCGGTCCGAGGGGACCGCTCCCACGAGGTCGGTGAGCAGCCGATCGGCGAGTTCGCGGTCGACCCCGGCGGTGGGTTCGTCGAGCACGACGATCGGGAAGTCGGCGAGGATGGCCCGCGCGAGCGCGATCCGCTGGGCCTGACCGCCAGAGACGAGCGCGCCGTGCTCCCCCACGGGCGCGTCGAGCCCGCCGCGAGCCCGTGCCCACGGGCCGAGCCCGACCTGGTCGAGCACCGCCATCAGGTCGTCGTCGCTCGCCGTGTCGCGCGCGAACTTGAGGTTCTGACGCAGGTCGGCATCGAAGAGGTGCGGCGTCTGCTCGCAGAGGCCGACGACGCGCCGCACCTGCGCGATCGGCAGTTCGCGGGCTTCGATCCCGCGCAGCCGGTACGAGCCCCGATACTCGAGGAAGCGCACGAGCGCCAGCGCGAGCGTGCTCTTGCCGGCCCCGCTCTCACCGGTCACCACGAGGGTCTGCCCGGCGTTCAGGTCGAAGTCGACACCCGCGACTGCGTCGCTCCCGGCACCCGGGTGGCGCACTGCGAGGTCGCGCACTGAGATGAGCGGGCCGGGGCGACGCGGATGCTCATCGACAGAATCGGGAGTCGGCACGGCGTCGATCGGGATCTCGGGCGGCAGGGCGGCCTCGGTGAGCAGCGCCACGCGATCCGCGCTCGCCCGCACGGCCCGCCGCGCCGCGAGAGCCGCCGGCACCTGCGCGAACACCTCGAAGACCGCGGCGGGCACCACGACGACCGCCGCGAGGAGGGGCGCGCTGAGCACCCCGCCGCCCGCGCCTCCACCGGCCCCGACGCCGTCCCCGAGCCCGGGCATCAGCGCGAGGAGCGTCAGCAGTGAGGCGAGGCCCGCGCCGAGTGAGAGCAATCCCCCGGTCAGTCCCGCGGCGCGCGCTCGGCGCAGCTGCACCCGCGACAGCCTGGCTTCGGCGTCCGCGATCCGCTGCCGCTGCATGCCGGTGGCGCCGAAGGCCGCGAGCACCTCGGCCGAGGCGAAGCGCTCGAGCAGCGCGTCTGTCAGCCCGGCCCGCGCGGCGCTGAGCTCGCGATCCTCGGCGCCGGCGAAGCGCTCGGCGAGGAAGGCGGCGAGTGCTCCCGAGACGAGCAGCGCGCTCGCGAGGATCAGAGCGGCGAGGGGCGAGACGAGCGCGATGACGAGCAGGCTCAGCAGCACGACGACACCGCTCACGATGAGCGGCTGGCGCACGCGCAGCGGCTCGTCCTGCAGCTGGTCGACGTCGTCGACGAACGCCGCGAGCACCTCGCCGCGGCGGTGGGACTCGATCGCCCCCGGGACTCGCGGCACGAGCGCCTCGAACGTCTGCGCGCGCAGCGTCGCGAGCTGGGCGAGGGCGGCATCGTGGCTGAAGAGCCGCTCCGTGTACCGGAACGCCGCGCGGCCGATCGCGAGGGCGCGCACGCCGACCACGGCGAAGGTGAGGTGCAGGATCGGAGGCTGCTCCCCCGAGCGCACGATCAGCCACATGCTGAGCCCCAGCAGGCCGACCACGCACGCGTCGGCGAGCACACCCAGCAGCGTTCCTGGGGCGCGCCGCCGCGCGGAGGGCATCGCCCGGGCGAGCACGGATCCACGGCTCATGACAGCACCCCGGCCTCGACGCGCACGACCCGGTCCACGGCGCCGAGCACGGCCGGTCGGTGGCTGACCACGAGCACGGCGCGACCCGCCTCCGCCTCGAGGCGCAGGGCCCGGCACACGAGCGCCTCGCTCTCGGCGTCGAGCGCGGAGGTCGGCTCGTCGAGCAGCAGAGCGGCGGCGCCGTGTCGCCACGCCCGGTAGAGGCAGCGGGCGATCCCGACGCGCTGGGCCTGACCACCTGAGAGACCGGCTCCTCCTGCGCCGAGCATCGTCTCGGGGTCGATCTCGGGGAGGCCCACCGCGGCGAGAGCCCGGCGCACGAGCCGAGGATCGGCGACGGCCTCGCCGAGCGCGATGTTCTGAGCGACGGAGCCCTGCAGCAGGCCGGGTCGCTGGCCGCTCCAGGCGACCTCGGCGGGGCGCGCGATCCGACCCTCCGAAGGCGCGATGAAGCCGAGCAGCGCGGCGAGCAGCGATGACTTGCCCGCGCCCGACGGGCCGGCGATCCCGACCATCTCCCCCGGCTCCACGGTCAGCGAGACCGGCCCGACGACGGCCCGGCCGCCGCGAACGAGCACCGCCCCGTCGAGCACGACGCGATCCGCGCGCTCCACCCGAGCGGGCGCGCCGGGCGACTCGCGCTCGCGCTCGATCAGCTCGAACACCTGCGCGGATGCCGCGAGCCCCTCGGTCGAGGCATGGAACGCGGCGCCGACCTGTCGGATCGGGATGAACACCTCGGGCAGCAGGAGCAGCACGAACAGGCCGAGAGCGAGCGGGAAGGCGCCGTCGACGAGCCGTGTGCCGACGGTCACCGCGACCAGCGCGATCGAGAACGTGCCCGCGAGGTCGAGCACGAACCCCGAGAGGAACGTGACCCGCAGCACCTTCATAGTGCGCGATCGGTACTCCTCGGTCTCGCGCGCGATGCGGGCGGACTGGCGGCGCTCGCGGCCGAAGATCTTGAGTGTCGCGAGGCCCGAGACGGCGTCGAGGAAGGAGCTGGACAGCCGCTGCAGCTGAGCCCACTGGCGATCCTGCACAGCCTGCGTCGCGAGCCCGATGAGGATCATGAAGACCGGGATCACCGGGAACACGATCAGCACCGTGATCCCGCTGACGGGGTCGGCGAGCAGCACCGCGAGCACGAGCAGCGGCGTGGCGACGGCGGTGAGGATCAGCTGGGGCAGATAGCCCGAGAAGTAGCCGTCGAGGGCATCGAGGCCTCGCCCCAGCACGGTGGCCTGCTCGGCGTCGGACGCGCCGCCCTCCCGGGTCGGCGACCCGGCATCGAGGGCGTCGAGGGCCGCGCCCCGCAACTGCGCCTTCACCTGCACCGCACCGCGCGCGGCGACCGCGTCCATCCCCCACGATGCCGCGGAGCGCACGCACAGCGAGAGGAGCGCGCCGAGCAGCAGCGACGGCAGATGCTCCGCGGGCAGCACCCCCTCCGCGACCCGACCGGCCCCGCCGCCGAGGCCTCCGAGAGCCGGCAGCACCACGATCGCGAGCGCCTGCGCGAGCAGCCAGCTCCAGGCCAGGATCGCGATCGTGCGCACGATCCCCAGCACCGCTCCGACCAGGAGTACGCCGCGGGCGGCACGCGCGTGACGGAGCAGCCTCGGGTCGAGTGGTTTCATCGGGTCAATCCTAGAGGGTGGGCGGATCCGCGCCCGGTGCGGCGGACCGCATGGTCACCGGGCACGGGTCCGCCGCTCAGTGCGCGCCGGCGGGGATCGCCTCGCGGGTGAGGCGCTTGCGGAAGATCCAGTAGGTCCACGCCTGGTACGCGAGCACGAGCGGCAGTGTGAAGCCGGCCACCCAGGTCATGAGCTCGAGCGTCTTCTGCGAGCTCGCGGCTCCCTCGATCGACATCGAGAACGCCGGGTCGATCGTCGAGTACATGAGGTACGGGAAGAGCGCCATGAAGATGGTGAGCAGCGCGAAGGTGATCGCGACGGCGTTACCCGTGAAGGCCCAGCCCTCGCGGCCGACGAGGTTCGCGACGAACCCGCCGATCAGGCCGACCGCGGCGACCGCCGCGCAGACCACGATCAGCCACAGCATCTCGTGATCGAGATGCATGAGGATCGTCCAGAGCAGGAATGCTGCGCCGGCGACGATCGCCGCGATCCCGACCTTCGTCGCGAGCTTCCGGGCCCGCTCGCGCATGTCCCCCAGCGTCTTCAGCGAGATGAAGACGAGACCGTGCGTGAAGCAGATCAGCAGCATCACGATGCCGCCCAGCAGACCGTACGGGTTGAGCAGCGTGAGCAGCGTGCCCTCGTAGATCCAGCCTCCCTGCGGCAGCAGCGAGATCGGCAGCCCCTGCACGAGGTTCGCGAACGCGACGCCCCACAGCAGCGGGGGCAGCACCGAGCCCCAGAAGATGAACTGGTCGAACCAGCGCGTCCACTGCCGCCCCTTGCCCTGGTTCCGGTACTCGAACGAGACGCCGCGCAGGATCAGCGCGACGAGGATCAGCAGCAGGGCGAGGTAGAAGCCCGAGAACATCGTGGCGTACCACTCGGGGAACGCGGCGAAGAGCGCAGCGCCCGCCACGATGAGCCAGGTCTCGTTGAGGTCCCAGACCGGGCCGATCGTGTTGATGATGAGCCGGCGGTCGGTGTCGTCTCGTCCGAGGAAGGGCAGGGACATGCCGACGCCGTAGTCGAAGCCGTCGAGCACGAAGTAGCCGATGAGCAGCACCCCGACGATGAGGAACCAGAGTGTGGTGAGTTCCATGTT
The DNA here is from genome assembly GCF_019884725.1 of Leucobacter tenebrionis. Classification (NCBI taxonomy): domain Bacteria; kingdom Bacillati; phylum Actinomycetota; class Actinomycetes; order Micrococcales; family Microbacteriaceae; genus Leucobacter; species Leucobacter tenebrionis. The sequence continues at coordinate 454,475 of NZ_CP082322.1, forward strand.
TCCGTTCCTTCTCTCAGTAGACCGTGGCCAGCTTCTGCTGGTCGGGCTCGCCCTCGTCGTCGCCGGCGCCGCCGCTCATCTCGATCTCGGGCGGCCCCTCCTTCGCCGCTCGGGTGATCAGCTTGAACTCGAGCACCGCGAGCCCGCCGTACACGAGCGTGAAGACGATGAGCGATACGAGCACGGCCCATCCCGGCACACCGGGCGAGACGGCCTGCTCCGTGGTCATCACCCCGAACACGATCCAGGGCTGACGGCCCATCTCGGTGAAGATCCAGCCGACGAGCGAGGCGAGCATCGGGATCGGCGCGGTCCAGATCGCGACCTTCCAGACCCAGGTCGGCAGTTCAGCGTTCTTGCGGGTGATCCAGAGGCCCACGGCCGAGACCAGCGCGGCGAAGGCGCCGAGGCCGATCATCCAGCGGAAGGCCCAGTAGGTGACCCACACGATCGGCACGAAGCTGCCGTCGCTCGGGCAGGTGAGCGCCGAATCCGCACCGCAGAAGGCCGTCTCGTACTCGGCCTGCAGATCCCGGATCCCCTCGACGGTGCCGTCGAACGTGCCGTTCGAGAGGAAGGACAGCAGATAGGGGATGCGGATCGAGAAGATCTCGTGCGCGCCGTCCGGGGTGCCCCAGCTGAAGATGGAGAACGAGGCGTCGGCGCCGCTCGCGTTGTTGTACAGGGCCTCGGCCGCCGCCATCTTCATCGGCTGCGTCTGCGTCATCACCATGCCGAGTTCGTGGCCGGTGAGACCGACGCCGAGGAAGGCCAGGATATTGGTCCAGGCGCCGAAGCGCAGCGTCGTGCGCATCTCGTCGACGAACTGGCCTCGCTGCAGGTGCCAGGCCGCGACCGCGACCATCACCACGCCCGCGAACATGATCGACGCGAACAGCGTGTGCGGGAACTGGGTGAGCGCGACGGGGTTCAGCAGCACGGAGCCGATGCTGTCGAGCTCGGCGCGACCGCGCTCCTCGTTGATCTCGAAGCCCACGGGGTTCTGCATGAAGGCGTTGGCCGCGAGGATGAAGTAGGCCGAGAGCACCGTGCCGATCCAGACGAACCAGATGGTCAGCACGTGGATCTTCTTCGGCAGCTTGTCCCAGCCGAAGATCCAGAGGCCGATGAAGGTCGCCTCGAAGAAGAAGGCGATGAGGCCCTCCATCGCGAGCGGCGCTCCGAAGATATCGCCCACGAACCGCGAGTAGTTCGACCAGTTCATGCCGAACTGGAACTCCTGCACGATGCCGGTGACCACCCCCATCGCGAAGTTGATGAGGAAGATCTTGCCGAACAGGCGGGTCAGCCGGAGGTACTTCACCTTGCCGGTGCGCACCCAGACGGTCTGCAGGATCGCGACCAGCAGGCTCAGGCCGATCGTGAGCGGCACGAAGATGAAGTGGTACAGCGTCGTGAGCCCGAACTGCCAGCGCGCGAGCGTCAGCGCATCGAAGAATTCGTTCATGTATCGCTCCTGAACGAAGAGGGCGGCCTCACCAAGGCACGCACTCCCTTAGTGAGTTCCGCCACGAGATGTCATTCTCGCCGGAGCTGCCGGTCGGCGACCGGCCACCTCGAATTCTACTCTTTCTGTGAGTTTGCTGCGAGTTTGGCTTGACGTCGAAAGAGTTTTAACTCGACACCGAAAGAGTTTTTGTTCGATGCCGAGTGAGTTTTCTCTCGGCGTCGAGACAGCCCGAACGTCACGCCGACGCGGAGGCGCCGACCCCTAGACTGGATCCGTGACCCCGAACGCCCAGCCCGACAATCGTCCTCGCCTCGCGGCGCGCCTCGAGGACTGGGTGCACAGCCGCCGCTCGCGTCGAGCGGTCGCCCGAGGCAAGGTGCCGTCCGTGATCCCGTACATCGGCTACGGCGGCGACGGCTGGGTGCGCGTGCTCGGGCGGGTGCTCTATCTGAAACCCGAGAGCCGCGAGCACACTCGGTTGCGCCCGGATGTCGCGGCGGTGTCGCGGGTGCGCGGCTGGCGCACCTTCACGAGCCTCAACGTGCCCTATCAGCAGGTGCGGGTCTCGATCGACGGCGACTTCGTCACTGAGATCACCGCCGACCGCGGCGGCGTGATCGACGCCATCGTGCCGGTCTCCCTCACCCCCGGCTGGCACACGATCACCCTGCAGGCCGGCGACAGCGAACCGGCGGACGCGCCGGTCGCGGTGGTCGACCCCGCGGCGAAGCTGGGCGTCATCTCCGACGTCGACGACACGATCCTCATCACCGCCCTGCCGCGCCCGTTCGTCGCCGCCTGGAACAGCTTCGTGCTCGACGAGCACGCGCGATCCGCCACTCCCGGCATGAACGTCATGCTCGACCATCTCGTCGCCGCGAACCCCGGCGCACCCGTGCTCTACCTGTCGACGGGCGCCTGGAACGCGGCCCCCGCGCTCAGCCGCTTCCTCGCTCGCAACCTCTACCCCATGGGCCCGCTGCTGCTCACCGACTGGGGGCCGACGCACGACCGCTGGTTCCGCAGCGGCAAGGAGCACAAGCGCCGCGAGCTGCAGCGCCTCGTGCGGGAGTTCCCGGACACCCGCTGGGTGCTCTTCGGCGATGACGGCCAGCACGATGAGGCGCTGTACCACGAATTCGCCACCGAGCACCCGAGCAGCGTCGCAGCGGTTGCGATCCGGCAGCTCTCGGTGGGCGAGGCCGTGCTCGCGGGCGGCCGTTCGAAGGCCCGCCTGCACCGCAGCACGAGCGGCGTCCCGTGGGTCTACGGCCCGGACGGGGCGACGCTGCGCGAAGAGCTCCACAAACTGGACCTCCTGTGACCGAGCACTCCGCCGCGCGCTGGCGCCGAGCGCCCCGGCAGCTGACCGGCCGCTTCATCGCCGAGCGGCGCACCCCGCTGGTGCAGGTCGTCAAGACGCTCGCCGCGATGGTGCTCGCCTGGTTCACCTGCCTGCTCGTCTTCCCCGAGCAGCTGCCCATCTTCGGGGCGATCGCGGCGCTGCTCGTGGTGCAGGACAACGTCGATCAGTCGCTGAGCAAGGGCATCGAGCGAGTGGTCGGCGTGCTGCTCGGCGTGACCGTCGCGCTCATCACGGGCGAGCTGCTGGGCCAGCACTCCTGGTTGTTCATCGCGGCCCTCGTCGCAGGCCTGGCGCTCGGGTGGGTGCTGCGCATGACCCCGAGCGCCGCCAACCAGATCGTCGTGAGCGCGCTGCTGATGATCGCGCTCGGCGGCCTCGATCTGCTCTACGGCGTGGAGCGCCTCGTCGAGACCCTCATCGGCGCCCTGATCGGCGTCGCGATCAACGCGCTCGTCGCGGCCCCCGTGCGCACGCTGCCCGTGCACGAGGCCATCGTCGCGCTCACCGCCGACGCCGCCGCGTCGCTGCGGCGCATCGCCGACGCCCTCGACGAGCCGCGCGACGACGACTGGCTCGAGCAGATGCACGACGACGCCAGATCGCTGCAGAGCGAGCGCACCCGGGTGCACGGCCTGCTGCGCCAGGCCCGCGAGAGCCTGCGCCTCAACCCTCGCAGCCGCCGCTACCGCCGCGGCCTCGCGGAGGATGACGCGCTCTTCCAGCGCCTGCAGCCGATCGTCACGCAGATCGGGGGCATGTCGCGCGCCGTCTACGACCTGTACGAACCCGATCTCGTGACCGATCCCTCGGTCGTGGGCATGGTCGAGGAGATGCGTCGCGCCGCGCACGACCTCGAACGCCTCGTCTCGCTCACCGGAGACGATTCAGAGGCGGTCGAACCGCCGGCGCTCACGAAGCCCTACACGATCCCGCAGCCGCACCCGGACCACTGGGTGCTCATCGGCTCGCTGATGGAGGATCTGCGCCGGGTGCGGGGCAGGATCGTCGGCGAGCTCGAGTAGCACGCAGCGGACCCGCCCCTCCACGATTCGAGGGGCGGGTCCGCGCTTCGCGTGCGAGACCTACTTCTCGAGCGAGGCCTGGATGTCGAGGGTGACGGTCACGTCGGAGCCGAGCAGCAGGCCGCCCTTCTCGAGCGGCGCGTTCCAGGTGAGGCCGAAGTCCTCGCGCTTCACGACGGTGGTCGCGGTGAAGCCGGCCTTGTAGTTGCCGTAGGCGTCCTCACCGAAGCCGCCGAACTCGAAGTCGAAGGTGACGGGCTTCGTGACGCCGCGCATGGTGAGATCGCCGTCGACCTTGAACTCGCCGTTCTCCTCGCGCACACCGGTGGACACGAAGGTGAGCTGCGGGTACTCCTCGGCCGCGAAGAAGTCGCCCGTGCGCAGGTGCCCGTCGCGGTTCTTCTCGTTGGTGTTGATCGAGGCGACCTCGGCTGTGGCCTCGACGGAGGAGTCGAGCGGGTTCTCCGCCGTCACGAAGGTCGCGTCGAACTGCTCGAACTTGCCCTTCACCTTGCTGATCGCGAGGTGACGGATCGAGAAGCCGACCTCGGAGTGCGTGGGGTCGACCTTCCAGGTGCCGACGCGGTAACCGGGGATCTGATCTGCGGTGATGCTCATGTTGTTGCCTTTCTGCTGTTGGCGCCGCCGCTCGACGGCCTCACAGAACGACAACCGGCCGATCCAGAACTATATTCCCGTGCATATAAATTTTTTTCAGCGCGGGCGTCGCTTCGCGCTCGCCCGGGCTCGCTCGACCGTCTCGTCCACCCCGGCGATCGGCTCGAAGGAGCCGTAGCGGCGGCGCGCCGCCTCGCCGATGAGGAAGTCGCTGAGCGCAGGATTCTTGGGCAGCAGGGAGCCGTGCAGATAGGTGCCGATCACGTTGCCGGTGCGCGCTCCCTCGACTCCGTCGTCGGGATTGTTGCCCGCTCCCTGGGTCACCCGGCCGAGCGGCTGCGAACCCGGCCCCAGTCTCGTGTTGCCGCTGTGGTTCTCGTATCCGATGATCTCGCCGAACTCGTCGGACTCGAGCACGATATTGCCGATCATCCGCACGTCGCCGCCGCGCGTCTCGACGTCGAGCACGCCGATCCCCACGAGCTCCTCGCCCGTGTAGGTCACGAAGCGGTGACCGAAGAGCTGGTACAGGCCGCACACCATGAGCATCGGGGTACCGGCGTCGGCGAGAGCCCGGATCTCGTCGGCGCGCAGCGCGAGATCCCTCGCGACGCGGCCCTGCCCCGAATCCTGACCGCCGCCGCCCACGACGATATCGACGCGCTCGGGCAGCGGGTCCCCGGGGTTCACCTCGACGACCCGGGGCTCGAAGCCCTGAGCGCGCGCCCGCCTGGCGAGCGACAGCACGTTGCCGCGGTCGCCGTAGATGTTCATGTCGCGCGGGTACAGCGACACGATGACGAGCTCGCGCTCGAGCCGGTTCTCGTTCGCGCTCACCAGATGTCCTCCACATCGGTCAGCTCGGCCAGCGCGCGGCGCAGCTCGAGCATGGCGGTATAGGTGCAGTAGATGCGCCGCGGGCGCGAGGCGGCACCCTCGACCAGCGTGCGCTCGCGGAAGGAGACCAGCGCTCGGCCCAGATCTTCCTCCACGGTCCCCACCGGCACGTCGTCATGCTCCAGGCGCAGCGCCATGTCCCAGGCGCGCGTGCCGCTCACCGTATCGACCCCGCCCTCAGCGAGCGACGTGAAATCGACGTCCCACAGCCACGACATGTCGCGGCCGTCGGCGTACTGATCGTTGATCGCGATCATCACGTCGACGCCCGCCGCGTCGAACGAGGCGAGCCCCAGCCTGAAGCCAGCGGGGTTCTTCACGAGTACGAGTTCGAGCGGCTGCCCGTCGAGCTGCAACTGCTCACCGCGCCCGAAGGCCGGGCGCACCTCCGCGAGCGCGGCGATGAGCGCTCCATCGGTGTCGGCGTCGCGGTGACGCGCGGCGTGTCCGGGCAGCGGGCCGGCGTCGAGCGCCAGGCGCACCGTCGCGAGCGCGGCCGCCGCGTTGAAGGTGTTGTAGAGGCCCTCGAGCTTCAGAGAGGTGCGATGGTCCTCTCCCTCGATCCTGAACACGGCCTCGTGGTCGCCGAGTTCGACGAGCGTCACGTCGGCATCGGGCCGCTCGGGAGCCGCCTCGGCGGCTCCCTCGAGCGGAGTCGCGTGGAAGTCGTCGTCGCTCGGGAAGGTGCTGAGCAGCGCGGTGGAGAGGCCGAACTCGCGCACCTCGGGGCGGAGGGCCGGCTGCGGGGACGAGGATCCGGATCCGCCGCCCGATCCCGCCCGCTCCCGCGTGCGCTCGCCGATCGCGGCGACCAGGCGATCCTCGCGATTGACGACGAGGCCCTCGGTCGTCGCGTCCGCGATGCGCTGCAGCAGCTTCGCGGTGGTGTCGATCTCGCCGAAGCGGTCGAGCTGATCCCGCAGCACGTTGAGGAGCAGCGTGAATCGCGGCTTCACCCGGTCGATGAAGTACATGGCGTGAGCCTCGTCGAGCTCGAGCACCGCGATGTCGGCGTCGAGGCGGCCGCCGAGCGAGCACTCCTGGATCGCCGCGGCGACCACGCCCCGCGAGAAGTTCGAACCCGTCTTGTTCGTGAACACGCGCAGGCCCCTGGCCTGCAACATCTCCACGATCATCTTCGTGGTGGTGGTCTTGCCGTTGGTACCGCTCACGGCGATCACCCCGTAGGGCAGGCGGCCGAGCACCCGGCCCATGAACCCGGGATCGAGCTTTTCGACGACCAGGCCGGGCAGCGCGGAACCGCCGCCGCCGCGAAGCTTGGCCACCTGCCGCACCGTCTTGCCGACGACGGCGGAGAGAACATCACGCATGGCTCAAGCCTAGCGGTGCTCGCCCGTCACTCGGCCGCGTGACGACCGCGGGACTCGCCCCGCAACTCGCGGGGCAGCAGCTCGGGTCGCACGCGTCGGGTGCGCTCGATGCGCTGCTCCCGCCGCCAGGCGTCGATCGCTGCGTGGTTGCCACTCAGCAGCACGGAGGGAACCTCGCGGCCGCGCCACTCGGCGGGCTTGGTGTAGCTCGGATACTCGAGCAGCCCGTCCTCCTCGTGCGACTCCTCGACGAGGCTCTCGGGGTTGCCCACGACCCCGGGCAGCAGTCGCGCGATCGCCTCGATCATCGCGATCGCCGCGACCTCTCCCCCGTTGAGCACGTAATCGCCGATGCTGACCAGGCGCACGCGCCCGCGCTCGGCGTACTCGTCGAAGACGCGCTGGTCGATACCCTCGTAGCGACCGCAGCCGAACACGAGGTGCTGCTCCTGCGCGAGTTCGCGCGCCATGCGCTGCGTGAACACCTCGCCGGCCGGCGACGGGAAGATGATGAGCGGGCCGTGCGCCTCGGATCGCGGGGTCTCGGCGGGCTCATCCGGAGACTCGGCGAGGATGCCGTCGAGCATCTCGCCCCAGGGCTCGGGCTTCATCACCATGCCGGCGCCGCCGCCCGTGGGCGTGTCGTCGACCGTGCGGTGCCTGTCGTGCGCCGCATCCCGCAGGTCGTGCACCCGCACATCGATGAGCCCCTTCTGCTTCGCCTTGCCGAGCAGCGACAGCTCGAGCGCGTCGAAGTAGCCGGGGAAGATGGATACGACGTCGATCCTCATGCCGTCGCGCCGTCCGCGTCGCCGGTCTCCGCCTCGGGCGTCGCAGCGAGCTCTTCGAAGAGGCCGGCGGGCGGCGTCACGCGCACCACCCCGGCCTCGACATCGACGAGCGGCACGATCGCTTCGACGAACGGCACGAGCACCGGGCCGTTCTCGGTGTTGACGACGAGCAGATCCTGAGCGGGGAAGTGCTGCACCTCCGCGACCGTGCCGAGCTTGACCGGCCCGCCATCGTCGTCGCGCACGACGTCGAGACCGACCAGCTGGTGGTCGTACCAGGCGTTCTCCTCTTCACCCGCCGCGACGGCCTGCTCGTCGATCCAGAGGATCGCGCGCACGATGCTCTCGGCAGCGGTTCGGTCGGGCACCTCTTGGAAGAAGCCGACCGGGGAGTCGTTGAACCAGCGCAGCTCGCGCATGGTGATGGTGCGGCCGAACCAGGGCGAATCCTCGGGGACCTGCAGGTGGAACACCGCGCCGGGAACGAAGCGCAGTTCGGGATTGTCGGTGAACAGCTCGAGCTTGATGCCGCCCTTGAGGCCGTGAGGTTTGGTGAGGCGTCCGACACGCAAACTCCCCGCCCCGCTTGCGGGACGGGGAGCTCGCACACGCCCGTGAGCGTCAGCCATCAGGCGGCACCCTCCGACTCGACCGCGTCATCGTCGCGGTCGTCCTGGTCGGTATCGATCACGTCGACGCGCACGCGGCCGCCCTCGGCGAGCGCCGAGACGACGGTGCGCAGCGAGGACGCGGTGCGACCGCTGCGTCCGATCACCCGCCCGAGGTCGCTCGGGTGCACACGCACCTCGAGCACATCGCCCCGAGGGGTCTCGCGCGCATCGACGCGCACCCGCTCGGGGTGATCGACGATGCCGCGCACCAGGTGGTCGAGCGCTTCGGCCAGCGCCTGCTCAGCCAAGAGGATTAGCCCTCGGCGTTCTCGGCCGCGGCCTCCTCGGCCGGAGCCTCAGCGGGGGCAGCGGGCTTCTCGGCCTTGGGGCGCAGCACGGGCTTCTTGGCCGCGTCAGCCTCGAAGACAGGCTTGGGCTCGACCGGCTTGACGACCGACTCGGTGTTGCCCTCGCCGGTGAACTTGCCCCAGTCGCCGGTGAGCTTGAGGATCGCGGCCACCTGCTCGGTGGGCTGAGCGCCCACGCTGAGCCAGTACTGCGCGCGGTCGGAGTCGACCTCGATGAACGAGGGCTGCTCGGTGGGGTGGTACTTGCCGATCTCCTCGATCACGCGGCCGTCGCGCTTGGTGCGCGAGTCGGCGACGACGATGCGGTAGTAGGGCGCACGGATCTTGCCGAGGCGCTTGAGACGGATCTTGACAGCCATGATGACTCCTTGAATCGAGTAGTGTGACGCCGCGCATCGCTTATTCGAGCGGGAGCGGAAGCCTGGGCGCGCAGGTTTGCGCGAACTCAACAATCCTCACACAAAAGCACCAGAAACGCAATTTTTGTTGCGATCAGGCATTTCTTGCCTTCGGCGTCCCTCCGAGGCGGTGCTCGAGAGCCGAGAACAGGCGCTCGGCCACCCCGTCGTGGTGCACGCCGTCATGCTCGTACTCGTTCGTGACCCAGGCATTCAGACCCGCGACCCGCTTGGCCGTGTCGAGCGAGAGATCCGCATCGACGTACATGTCGTCGAAGTACACCGCCGCCTCGACCGGCACCTCGTTCGACGCCAGCCGATCCCCGTCGTACAGCGCGATCGGCCAGGCCCGCTCGGCCAGCAGCTCGACCCCGGCCCGGAACCCGCGCAGCGCCCGGATCTCCTCGAACATCCACGGGAACACCATCTCCCCCGTGAACTGCAGCGGCCGCGACGACTCGGCGAAGTCCGGATGGCGCTCCCGCTCGCGCTGCGCCGCCCAGGCAGAGGGGCCCGGGCCGTAGATCGCCTCCTGCAGCGCCGCGTAGAGCGGCCTGCCGGCGAACCCCGTGTCGGCCCCCACGGCGTCGATGAACGCCTCGCTCAGCCTCGTCTCGGCGGCGTCGGCGAAGGCCTCGTCGAGCAGCCAGTGCACGCGGTCGAAACCGGGGGCCATGCCGAAGTCGAAGCCGAGCGTCTGCAGGCGGCGCACCGTGAGGCGGTCGCCGTCCGGCAGCCGCACGTCCTGCGATCCGAGCAGGTCGGCGATGCGCGCGACGCGCTCCTCGAGGTGCGGCAGTCGTTCGCGGAAGAGCCGGTTCTTCTCCCGCGTGCGCGGGAATGTGCGGCGATACACCTCGGCGGGGCCGGCGTCGAGACCCGCGAGCCCTCCCGTCACCACGGACCCGACGATCGCCTCGGGCGCGGTCGACAGGTAGTGCAGCGTGAGGAACCCGCCGTAGCTCTGGCCGATGGTCCACCACTGGCGCCCCTCGTAGTGCGCGGCGCGAATCGCTTCGAGATCCCGCACGATCGAGTCGGCACGGTGCAGGGAGAGACGCCGGGCCGACTCCTCCGCGGGCAGCCTCTCGAAGTCGTCGCCGCTCACGGGGGTCGAGCGACCGGTGCCCCGCTGATCCGGGATCACCAGCCTGAAGCGGCGCAGCGCCGCTCCCACCCAGCCCGAGCGACCCAGCGGGCGCGTACCCTTACCGCCCGGCCCGCCCTGCAGATGCACCAGCAACGGCAGGTCCTCGCCGCGCTTCTCCGCGGCGACGAGCTCGCGGGCGTAGACCCGGATCCGCTCGCCGGCGGGATCGGCCCAGTCGAGCGGCACCGTCGTCCACACGTCGCGGGCGACGATGTCCTTGCCGATCCAGTACTCGGGGCTGCTGCTCATACGCTCCAGCCTAGAGCCCCCTCATCCCCGGCGGCGATCCGCGAGCATCTGACGGAAGTAGTCGGCGCCCACCACGACGTGCATCACCACGCCGACCGCGGTGATCCACCGCCCGACCTCGCCGAGCCACTCGAGGCCGGGCAGGATCCCGAATCCCACCGCGGCGAGGCCCGCCATCATCACGGCCGTGCGGGCCTTGCCCAGCAGGCTCGCATCGGGAATGCGCTCGGGACGCTTCAAGACATAGACCACGAGCAGCACCAGGTCGACGCCGGGTATCGCGATCGCCGTCCACGCCGGGAGCAGCCCCGCGGCGATCATCGCGAGCACGATCGCGACGACGCCGATGCGATCCGCGAGGGGGTCGAACAGTTTGCCGAACCGGGAGACCTGGTTCAGCAGCCGCGCGAGCGTGCCGTCGACCCAGTCGCTCGCGCCGAAGATCACGAGCAGCACCACGGTGAGCACCGGCCGTGCGCCCTCGATCAGCAGCAGCGCGATGGGAACGACGAGCAGCAGGCGCAGCAGCGTGATCGCGTTGGGCAGCGTGGCCCAGGACCTATCGCTCGTCATCCGCCCCTCCCCTCGGCATCTCCCCCGAGTCTACGCGGGTGGGCAGCACGGGGCCGGTTCATTCCCGGATCAGTTCCGGTCGAGCCACCAGCCGAGCAGATGGGGGAACGCAAACATCCCTGCGACGGCGAGCACGAAAGCGGCCGTCGTCCAGGCGGCCGAACGCAGGCGGAGCCGTCGCCCCGCGTCGGCCACCTGCGAGCGCGGCCTCGCGGCCCTCGGATCGGTGTAGTGACGGGCCTGGTGCCCGAGCTCCCGCGCGACGAGCTCGGAGAAGAGCAGCATCGCGGTGACCTCCGAGCGATCCGAACCCGCGCGGAAACGGCGCGAGGCCACGACGAGCCGATCCTCGATCACCTCGATGTCCCAGCGCCGGCCGTGGTCGATGAGGCAGACCATAACATCCGGGGTGAGCAGTTCGAGCGCGTCGCGCTGGTACCCGGCCGGCGCGTACACCGTGAAATGGCGGTCGAAGTCGCCCTCCAGCGAGAGCCGCTGCGAGCCGGGCAGCACGGCGCGCAGGCTGCCGTTGCGGCGCGCGTCGATCATGAGGTGCGGCAGCGCGCGCGGCAGCTTCATCGACAGGTAGCGGAACGCCGGGAACGGCCCCTTGGGGTCGCTCTTCCCGCCGGTGTAGGTGGCGAGGGCGATCTGCAGCGGCGGATCCATCAGCTCGCCGCGGTCGACCCCCTCCTCGGCGAGCGCGAACTGGGACTGGTAGAGCGGCGCGCGGGCCGGATCCTCGCGGTGGGCCAGCCGCGCGAGCTTGCGGGGCGGCGCTCCCGCCCGCCCCTCGCCGAAGAAGATGCCCCAGCGGCGCGGCAGGATGCCGTAGCGCCGGTACTGCAGCCCGCGCTGCCGTGCGAACCGCTGAAACGCGATCCCGCGCCGCGTGTCGGCCGGCATGGAGAGCAGCACGGCGCCCCAGATCCAGAGCCCGATCACGAACCAGAGCAGCACCATCATGAACAGCCCGCGCCCCCAGTCGAGCCAGTCGGGCAGCGGGATCGCCACCGGCATCTCCGTCGTGAGGCTGGAGCAGAGCAGGGCGACGGGCACGGCCGCAACCACCAGGAAAGCACCCCTGGCGGCGGAGCGGAACGCCGACGGATCCTCGTCGCGCACCTCGCCCCAGCTCACCCGGCGCGGCCACTCCGACCGGAACAGCGCGAGCCGGCCGGCGGGATCGGAGCCGCGAAGCGTCAGCGCAGCCCCTTGCCGAGCATCTGCTGCAGCTTCGCGAGCTCCTCCTCGCTCGGCTGCGCTTTTCCGCCGCCCAGACCGAAGCCGGAGCCGGTCGCGGACCTGCTCGCCTGCTTCGCGGCGACGCCGGCGGCCTGCTGGGCGCGCTTGGCGGGATTGCCCGACTGCTTCTTGCCCTTGCCCTTCGCCTGCTGCTTCTTCTTGCCGCCGTGGCTCATGCCCGGCATCGGCCCCATGCCGGGGATCTGCGGCACTCCGCCGCGGGCCACCGTCTTCATCATCTTGGCGGCCTGCTCGAAGCGCTGCACGAGCTGGTTCACCTCGGTGACCGTCACACCCGAGCCCTTGGCGATGCGCAGGCGACGGGATCCGTTGAGGATCTTGGGATTCTGGCGCTCGGCGCGCGTCATCGACTGGATGATGGCCTCGGTGCGCACGATCTCGCGCTCGTCGAAGTTGTCGAGCTGATCCTTCATCTTGCCCATGCCGGGCAGCATCCCCATCATCTTCTTCAGGGAGCCGGCCTTGCGCAGCTGCTGCATCTGGGCCAGGAAGTCGTCGAGAGTGAAGGAGTCGCTCGCGATCTTCTCGGCGACCTTGCGCGCCTCCTCCTCATCGAAGGCCTGCTGGGCCTGCTCGATGAGGGTGAGTACGTCGCCGAGGTCGAGGATGCGGCTCGCCATGCGATCGGGGTGGAACGGCTCGAAGTCGCCCAGGCCCTCGCCGGTCGAGGCGAAGAGGATCGGCTTGCCCGTGGTGCCGCGGATCGAGAGAGCGGCACCGCCGCGCTGATCGCCGTCGAGCTTGGTGAGCACGACGCCCGTGAAGTCGACGCCCTCCTGGAAGGCGCGGGCCGTCGCGACCGCATCCTGACCGATCATCGCATCGATGACGAACAGCACCTCGTCGGGATCGGTCGCCTTGCGGATATCGGCGGCCTGCTGCATGAGCTCGGCGTCGACGCCGAGGCGGCCCGCGGTGTCGATGATCACGAAGTCGTGCTGCGTGCGCCTGGCCTCGGCGACACCGTTCTTCGCGACCTTCACCGGGTCGCCGACGCCGTTGCCCGGCTCGGGCGCGTAGATGTCGACTCCGGCCTGCTCGGCGACGACCCCCAGCTGGGTGACGGCGTTGGGGCGCTGCAGGTCGCAGGCAACCAGCATCGGGGTGTGGCCCTGATCGCGCAGCCACTTCGCGAGCTTGCCCGCGAGGGTGGTCTTACCGGCGCCCTGCAGGCCGGCGAGCATGATCACCGTGGGCGGGTTCTTCGCGAACTGCAGCCGGCGCTGCTCGCCGCCGAGGATGCCGACGAGCTCCTCGTTGACGATCTGCACGACCTGCTGCGCGGGGTTCAGCGCCTGGTTGACCTCGTCGCCGAGGGCGCGCTCGCGCACCTTCGCCGTGAACTCCTTGACCACGTCGAGCGCGACGTCGGCCTCGAGCAGCGCGCGGCGGATCTCGCGCACCGTGCTGTCGACGTCCGAGGCCGACAGCTTGCCCTTCGCGCGGAGGTTCTTGAAGGTCTCGGTGAGCCGAGCAGACAGGTTTCCGAAAGTAGCCATAGCGCGTTCATTCTACCCGGCTCACCGCGGTTCCCCGACCTACTCGTACTCGTAGAACCCGCGGCCCGATCCCTTGCCCAGGTATCCCTTGTCGATGTACTCGCGCTTGATGTACTCGGCGAACTCGCGCTGCACGGGGTCGGGGCTGTCCTTGCCGAGGTTGTAGGGGGTGGTCATCCCGACGACGTCGTAGATCTCGAACGGGCCCGTGGGCGCGCCGGTGGCGATCTTCCAGGTGCGGTCGATGTCCTCAGGGCTGGCGATGCCCTTCACGAGGAGAGCCGCGGCCGCGTTGAGGAACGGCACGAGCAGCGAGTTGAGCACGTAGCCCGGCTGCTCCTTGTGGATGCGGATCGGCACCATGCCGATCTCCTCAGCGAAGTGGGCGACCTGCTCGAACACCTCGGGGTCGGTGCCGGGGTGGCCCATCACCTCGCCGGTGTTCTTCGCCCACACCTCGTTGGCGAAGTGCAGTGCGAGGAACTTCTCGGGGCGACCGGTGAACGGGGCGATATCGCTCGGCAGCAGGGTCGAGGAGTTCGTGCAGAAGATCGTCTTCTCGGGGGCGACCGCGGCGACCTTCTCCCAGGTCTGCTGCTTGATGTCGAGGCGCTCGGGCACGGCCTCGATGATGATGTCGGCGTCCTTCACCGCGTCGGCGAGGTCCGAGCTGGTGCGGATGCGACCCACCGCCGCCTCCAGCTTCTCCGGCGTCGCATCGGGCAGGTCCCGCAGGTAGAGCGGCTTCAGGTACTCCCAGCGATCCGCGAGCTTCGCGAGGATCTCGTCGTTCAGATCGTAGGCGACGACGTTCTTGCCGGAGTAGGCGGACTGGAAGATGATCTGGGATCCGAGCACTCCGGTTCCGAGCACGGTGAGGTTCTGCAAGGGTGTTGCCTTTCTCGAATGGTGACCCCTTCTGGGGGCTGATCCGGTCCGGCGGTCGCAGCGTTCGGCTCGGCCGTCAGGCCTCACCTACCGGTCTACTCCCCCTGCGCACCCCGCGGGCGGGATTTCGCTGACAGCGAGAATGCCGGGCCTCTGGCTCGGGGCGGTAGTCGAAAGGCGGGTCAGGATCACCCGACGAGCTGCTGGGCGAAGACGTGCGGGGTGAAACCGGTGAGGTCGCCGATGCCCTCGCCCTGGCCGACGAGCTTGATGGGCAACCCGGTCTTCTGCTGCACCGACAGCACGAAGCCGCCCTTGGCCGAGCCGTCGAGCTTGGTGAGCACCAGCCCGGTCACGCCGGCGTGCTCGATGAATGCCTCGGCCTGCGCGAGGCCGTTCTGCCCGGTGGTCGCGTCGAGCACCAGCAGCACCTCGGCGACCGGCACCTGCTTCTCGATGACGCGCTTCACCTTGCCGAGCTCGTCCATGAGACCGCCCTTGGTCTGCAGCCGACCCGCCGTATCGATGATGGCGATGTCGTAGCCCTCGTTCTTCGCCCGCTCGACGGTCTGGAACGCGACGGACGCCGGATCCTGCCCCTGCTGCTGCGGCTTCACGATGTCGACGCCGGCGCGATCGGCCCACGTTCCCAGCTGCTCGACCGCGGCAGCGCGGAACGTGTCGGCCGCTCCCACGATGATCCGCTTGTCGAAGGCGGTGAGGTACTTCGCGAACTTGCCGATGGTGGTGGTCTTGCCGACGCCGTTGACGCCCACCACCAGGATGACCGCGGGGCGCTCGGAGAGACGCAGCGTGGGATCGTAGGCCGCGAGGCGCTCCTCGATCGCGTCGCGCAGCATGCTGCGCATATGCTTCACCTCGGTGACGCGGTGCCGCTCGACGTCGGCGCGCAGCTGATCGAGGATGGAGTCGGTCACGTCCGGGCCGAAGTCGGCGGTGATCAGCGCGCTCTCGAGCTCGTCCCACGTCTCCTCCGTGATGAGCTCGGGGCCGGTGAAGAGGTTGCGGAACGCTTTCGAGAAGGACCAGGATCGCTCAGCCATGCCATGATCCTATCGGGCCTGCGCCATTGCCCTGCGCTGCCCGCGCTACTGCTCGTCGCGGCCGATCCGCTGCCCCACGACCGCACTGATGCCGTCCTGCCGCATCGATACGCCGTAGAGCGCGTCGGCGATCTCCATCGTGCGCTTCTGGTGGGTGATCACGATCAGCTGCGAGTTCTCGCGCAGCCGCTCGAACACCTGCAGCAGTCGCCCGAGATTCGCGTCGTCGAGGGCAGCCTCGACCTCGTCGACGATGTAGAACGGACTGGGCCGCGCCTGGAAGATCGCCATGAGCCACGCGACGGCGGCGAGGGAGCGCTCCCCTCCCGAGAGCAGCGAGAGGCGCTCCACCTTCTTGCCCGCCGGCTTCACCGCCATGTCGATGCCCGTGCCGAGCAGGTCGTCGGGGTCGCTCAGCGAGATCTCTCCCGAGCCGCCGGGGAAGAGGATCGGGAAGACCTCCGCGAACGCGGCCTTGGTGTCCTCGAACGCCGCGGCGAAGATGCCCTGCATCTTGCTGTCGAGCTCCTCGATGATCGCCAGCAGATCGGATCGGGTCTTGGCGAGATCCTTGAGCTGGTCGGCGAGGAAGCGGTGGCGCTGCTCGAGCGCGGCGAACTCCTCGAGCGCGAGCGGGTTGATGCGGCCGAGCTGCGAGAGGCGCTTCTCGGCCTTCGCGAGCCGCCGCTCCTGCTCCTCGCGCACGTAGGGAATAGTGGATTCGGCAGGCTCACGGGATGACTGCTCGGGCGCTTTCCGCTCCTGCTTCAGTCCCAGCTCCGCGGCCAGTTCGGCCTCCAGCGCGTTCGCGTACTCGGGTTCGGGATCCGGTTCGCCCGAGGGATCAGCAGATCGGGTGTCGGCCTCAACACCGTCGGCGTGCACCGGCACGGGCACGTCGGGTCCGTACTCCGCGATCAGCACGTCCTCCACGAGCCCGAGCTCGTTGCCCGAGCGCTCGAGCAGCGCCGAGAGCTGCAGCTTTCTCTCGTAGCTCTTCAGCTCGACGCCGTGCACCCGCTCGGTGAGGCTCTGCAGCTTCCGCCGCAGCTCCGACTCCTCCGACCGCAGCAGCGTGAGCTCCTGGCTGTGCTTCGCCCGCTGCTGCTCGGCGGCCTGCTGGGCGAGGCGAGCCTCGGTGAGGGATCGATCGCAGGCGTCGAGGATCGCCGGCAGCATATCGGCCACGCGCTCGGCCTGCGCCGCCTGCCGCGACCGCAGCACGGCGCGGCGGGCCGCTTCCTCGGCGGCGTGACGCTCGGCCTCGAACTGCTCTTCGAGGCTGCGGCGGCGGGCCTCCGCGGCGCGGGCGCGCTCGCGGGCGGTCTCGAGTGCGAGCCGCAGCTCGACCTCCGCCACGCGGGCGCGCTCGACCTCGGCGAGCAGTTCGTCGCGCTGGCTCGCGTCAAGGATCGGCCGCGGTTCGGCCTCGGCCTCTGAGAACGCCTGCGCCGCGCGCTCCGCCTCCTGCGCGGCGGCCTCGATCGATTGCTCGACGGCGACGAGCGACTGCCGCGCGCGCTCCGCCTCGGCCTGAGCCGCCTCGGCCCGGGTCGACAGCCGGTTGCGCTCCTTCGCGGCCTCCGCGAGGCGGGCGTCCGCGGCCCGCAGCTCGGCGAAGGCCCTCTGGGCGTCGGTCTTCGCCCGGGAGGCGGCCTCGCGCAGCTCGGCCAGCTCGATCTCGGTCTCCGCGATCCGCTCGGCCACCTCGGCGCGCGCCTGCTCGGCCTGCTCCAGCTCCGCGGTGAGCTCGATGCGCGAGGGAGCGAGGGCCGATCCCCCGCTCAGGGTGTGCTCGGTGAGCACGTCTCCCCCGCCGGTGACGACCGTGTACGAGCCCCCCGGCCACCGCTCGCGCAACACGGCCGAGGCGCTGATCGCGGCCTCCAGATCGTCCGCGATGTAGCTGCGCGCGAGAAGCCCCCGCACCCCGGCCGGCGCCTCGAGGATCACGTCGACGGCGCGGATCGCCCCCTCGATCTCGGGGGCGGCATTCGCGCCGGGATCCGCTCCGCCTCCTGCACCGCTCCCGGCACTCGCCAGCACGGCCCGCAGCCGCCCGAGGTCCCGGTCGTGCGCTGCCGAAATCGCGAGCCCGGCCGCGGCCTCCGACTCGGCCAGCAGCGCGTCCGCGAAGACGCCGAGCGCCGCGCCGATGGCGGCCTCGGCTCCCTCGCGCACCCGCACGTGGTCGGAGACGCGGCCCGCGATGCCGTCGGGGGCATCGGCGAGCAGCGCGCCCGAGGCGTCGCGCTGGTCGAGGGATCGCGTCAGCGCGCTCACCCGCGCTTCGAGCCCGGCGCGCTCCTGCTCGAGGGCGTGCAGCCGATCCCGCGCCTCGTCGCGCCGCTGCTCGGCGTCGCCCTGCCGATCCTGCGCCTCCCGATACGCCGCGTCCCAGTCGGCGATCCGCTCCCCCGCGTCGGCGTCCTTCGCGCCCGGATCCTCGGCCTCCGCCCGCTCCTCGAAGTCCGCGAGCTCCCGTCGCGCGGTCTCGGCCCGCTCCTCGGCCTGCGCGACCGCCTGCTCGCGTCTCGCCAGTTCCTGCGCGACCGCCGCCCGCTTCTGCTCGGCCGCCTCGGCCCGGCCCCGCAACTGCGACAGCTGCAGGTCGTGTTTCGAGACGAGGGCGCTCTGCGCAGCGATGTGCTCGTCGATCGCATCGAGCGCCTGCTGCGCACGGCGCGTCGCCGATCCTCCCCGCTCCCAGGCGGTCTCGGCCTCGGGGATCAGCGCCTCGAGCCGACGCACCTCCTCCGCGGCCTCGTCGACGGCCGCCCGCGTCAGCCGGTTCACCTGCTCGGGCGCCTCCGCCTGCGTGGCCAGGAAGGTGAGCCGCTGCTGGGTCTGCGAATAGAGCCCGCGCAGCTTCGACTGCACCGACTCGAGGCCGATGGTCACCCGCCGCGCAGCATCGAGCTCGTCGCTCTGCTGATCCTGCTCGAGGCGCTGGATGCGCAGCTGCTTCTGCTCCACCTGCTCCTGCAGCACGATGCGCTCCGAGTGCCGCTCGGCCTCGTCCTTCGCGAGTTCGTCGAGCTCGGCACGCAGGCGCGCCACGTCGTCGGCGAGCAGGCGCGCCTTCGCGTCGCGCACCTCAGCGGCGATCGACTGCGCCTGCTTCGCCACCTCGGCCTGCCGCCCCAGGGGTTTGAGCTGTCGCCGGATCTCCCCCGCCAGGTCGTTCAGACGCGTGAGGTTCGTCTCCATCGCGTCGAGCTTGCGCAGGGTGCGCTCCTTGCGGCGGCGATGCTTGAGGATCCCCGCCGCCTCCTCGATGAAGCCGCGCCGATCCTCGGGGGTCGCCCGCAGCACCGCGTCGAGCTGCCCCTGCCCGACGATCACGTGCATCTCGCGCCCGAGCCCCGAGTCGCTCAGCAGCTCCTGCACATCGAGCAGCCGGCAGCTCTCGCCGTTGATCGCGTACTCGCTCGACCCGTTGCGGAACAGCGTGCGGCTGATCGTCACCTCCGAGTACTCGATCGGCAGCGCGCCGTCGGAGTTGTCGATGGTCAGGCGCACCTCGGCCCGGCCGAGCGGCCCGCGGGTGGAGGTGCCCGCGAAGATCACGTCCTCCATCTTGCCGCCGCGCAGCGTCTTCGCACCCTGCTCGCCCATCACCCAGGCGAGCGCGTCGACGACGTTCGACTTGCCCGAGCCGTTCGGGCCCACGATCGCGGTGACGCCCGGCTCGAACTGGAAGGTCGTCGGCTGTGCGAAGGACTTGAAGCCCTTGAGCGTGAGGCTCTTGAGGTGCACGCCGCCCTTCCTTTCCGCGTCCGGCCTGCGCCGGCACTCGTGTTCCTCTGCGCTCCGGGGTCGGGCGCACACGATCGGCGGTGATCCGCCGATCTCTACGAGAGTACCCGCCGTTCGGCCGCTTCCCCGCCATTGCGGGGGCGCGTGATCAGGAGCCGAGATACGAATTTCGCACCCGGGATCGCGACCGGGTATGCGAGATCCGTATCTCGACGGGCGGGAGAGCTGGCGGGCTGAAGAGCTGGCGGGCGGGGCCTCAGGCCTCGGCGGTCTCGACGAGTATCCGCCACGGCCCTTCGAGGTCGGCTTCCGGCGGGAAGCGACCGGCCAGCTCCAGGGAGACGAGACCGTGCGCCGCGGCCCATATGAAGCGCGCCCGATCGTGATCCTCAGCGGTCTCGCCGAGCGCCTCGAGCACCGCAGTCATCGCTGCCGCCTCGACCCCCTCTTCGAGCAGCGAGCGGTCGAGGGGGCGTTCCGTCGCCAGGCGGTAGAGCTGGGGCGCGGCGAGGGCGTTCTCGCGGTACACCTCGGCGAAGCGCGCGATGAGGGTGGCGGCGGCAGCGGGCTCGGGATCGAGGGCGGGCTCGGGATCGAGGGCGGGCTCTGGATCCGCGTCACTCTCAGCCCCCTCCTCGAACGCGAGCGCGAGCCGTCGGAACCACCGCGAGATCAGCGCGTGCTCGAGGTCTTCGGCCCCGGAGAAGTGCTTGTAGAGGCTCGGCGGTCTGATCCCCGCCTCGCGGGCAACCGCGTTCATGCCGAAGCGCTCGATTCCGTCGCGCTCCAGCACACGCTCTGCGAGATCCAGCAGCTGCGCGCGGCGCTCGCTCACCCGAACGCGCCGCCGACCGGGATGATGCTGCCGTCGGCGTCGCGGAACCCGTAGCCGAACGCACGATCCGCCGCGATGTGCACGAACCAGACGGCGCCCACGAGCGCGAGCGGCCAGAAGCCGTCGTCGAGGCCACCGGTGATGAAGAACGCGACGGCGCCGATCGCCAGCATGGCCAGCGGCACGGGCATGGAGTGCAGCGTGTTGTAGAGGCGCACCCGCTCGGCCTTGAGGCGGCCCCGCTCGGCGAAACCGCCGACGAGGGGGACGTCGGGCAGGATCGCGAAGAGCACCGCGATTCCCACGGCCGGCCAGCCGAGCGCGACGCACCAGAGCACCACGAAACCGAACCAGACGAGGGCGCTCATGCCCCAGGTCACCCGCATCATGTTCATTTGGCTAATGCTATTAGCCGTTGGGATGCATCGCAAACTCAGCGGGCGCGGGACGGGATCGGGCTGAGGCTGCGGCGGTCATGGCCGATCACGCCGGCAGCGCCTGCGGGCAGCGCACGCGTGCGCGGGTAGCGCGCGCCGGCAACGCCTGCGAGCGGCGCACACCCGCAGCGCACATAGGCGGCGCACGCCCGCCTCGACACCCATGCGCTTCTTCCACTTGTAGGCAGCTCAATAACAATCCTCCCGAAACTTTGGAATATCCCCTCCGCCCGAGCCCCCATGAGTGTCAGTGGTCCCTGATGGAATGGCCCTATGCAAGCTCTCCCCCATCTCATGACCGACGCTCAGCGCGACGCGCTGAACGCGGGCATCGGTGCGGTCGAGCAGATCGAGGTCGCGCTGCAGCAGCTCGAGTACCTCAAGGCGATGCACCTGGCGAGTCTGGCCCGACTCGCCTCGCAGATCGCGCGAGACGAGGGGCACGCGGATCACGGCGAGCTCGTCCACCGTGCCGTCGAGGCCGAGGTCGCTGCCGCGACCCGCACCGGTCAGACCGCGGCCGCGCACCGCATGAGCCACGCCGACCGGCTGTTCGACCGCTACGCCCAGACCGCCGCCGCGTTCTCCGAGGGCCGTCTCTCGCTGCGCCACACCCAGGTCATCGAGGAGGCGGGGCGGATCATCGCCGACGTGCAGGCCTGCGCCGCATACGAGCGAGAGGTGCTGCCGCTCGCCCTCGAACTCACCGCGCGGCAGCTACGGGCGCACGCGCTGCGCCTCGCGGAGCGCTTCGCTGAACGCGACATCGACCAGCGGCACCGCGACGCTAGGCAGCGACGCGGGGTGCGCATCGTGCCCCTCGAAGACGGCATGGCCGAGCTGTGCGCCACGATCGGAGCGGTCGAGGCCTACGCCATCAAGGACCGCCTGGCGCGTATCGCCAGACGGACCCTCAGCGCCGATCATGGCGCTGCCACTGCCACTGCCACTGGCACTGGCACTGGCGCCGGCACTGGCGCCGGTGTCAGTGTCGGCACTGGCGCCGGTGTCGGCATCGGCGCCGGACATGCGGCAACCCCGGAGCACACGGCCGGGCCGGCGGCTCCCACCCTGCAACAGGCGCAGGCCGACGTGCTCACCGAACTGCTACTGGCAGGCAGCGCCGACGGCGCGGGCGAGCCGGCGTCGGGCATCGGCGACCCTCTGGGCGCGATCTCGGGTCGAGTTCAGGTCTCGGTGCCGGTGCTCACCCTCATCGGAGACGACTCCTGCGACAATGCAGCGTTCAGCGATCCCGCAGAGCTCGCCGGCTACGGTCCCATCGACAGCGAGACCGCCCGCAGGCTCGCCGGCGGCACCCTCGCATGGGAGCGGGTGCTCACCCACCCCGTCAGCGGCCTGGTGCTCACCGTGGACCGCTACCGCCCATCCGAAGATCTCAGGCGTCTGCTGGGGGCACGTGATCAGCGCTGCAGGTTCCCCGGGTGCACGCGCCGACTCGACCACTGCGACATCGACCACACGGTGGCTGCCGCACAGGGCGGGCCCACCGAGCTCGGCAATCTGGCGCACCTCTGCCGCAAGCATCACACCCTCAAGCACTTCGAGATGCTCGGAGGTCGAGGCTGGAAACCGAGACAACGCCCGGGCGGGGTCTTGGAGTGGCGAAGTCCCACCGGACGCCGCTACGTCGACGCCCCGATAGCGTGCAGCGTCCAGAGGGTGACGTAGAGGGCGAGCACCGCGGCGAGCAACGGCCAGAACACCCGTGCGCCTTTTCGCGTCACCGACCAGATCGCGAGGCCGTACCCGATCGCGCCGGTCAAGAAGAAGGGCAGACCCGCGATCATGAGCACGAGCAGCAGACCCCCGCCCCAGGGGCTCGGATTCGCGACCTGAGCCACGATCTCGAAGGGAACCGCCAGCACGAACGCCGCGCCGACCCCGATGCCTCCGAACAGCAACGCCTGACTGAAGGGATAGTAGCGTCGCAGCCAAGGCCCGAGCAGCGCGGCCACCAGCACGAAGACGACCAGCTGGGGTGCGCCGAACCCGGCCAGGCTCAGCACCATGCCGGGCTTCGGGTCGGCAGTGCCGAGATCGAAGACCGCCATCACCATCACGATGCACAATCCGACCGCTATCAGCCCCAGGGCCGCGCGCCAGGCCATCCCCCACCGCGAGAGCGCGAGCCAGGGGTGCTCGACAGGCAAGCCCGGCTCGGTCTGATGCAGATCGACCACGGCGCTCACCCCAACCCGGAGATGAGGTTGACGACGTTCGCGATGATCCCCACGCCGAACAGGTAGCCGAGCAGGGTCTGCGCGATCACCACGCGGCGCACGTCGGAACGGCTCACATCGGTGTCGGCCACCTGGTACGTCATTCCGAGGCCGACCGAGAAGTAGGCGAAGTCGGTGTACTGCGGCGGTTCGGCCTGGTTGAAGTCGATGCCGCCGAGCGCCTCGCCGTCCTCCCCGCTGCGGTAGTAGAGGTCGGCGTAGCGCAGCATGTAGTTCGTGTGGATCAGCGCCCACGAACTCGCCACACTGAGCAGCGCGATCCCCGCCAGCAGGTAGGCGGTGATCCCGTCCGCCCGCTGCGCCTGGGCCGCCACCACCGCTACCGCGATCAGGCTCGCAACGCTGCTCACCACCGCGATGACGCGCGCAGCACTGCGCCCCGGATCCTCGGCGGTCGCGTGCGCCCTCGTCTCGGCGGGTCCCATCGACCAGACGGTCAGCAATACCCAGACCACGTTCACGAGCGCGACGACGCCCCAACCGGCGAGCAACCCGGCCGCGATCCCGAGCGATGGCGCCACTGCGGCACCGGCCGCGATCCCGAGCACGATAGAGACGGCGGATCGCACTCGCAGGCGCACGCGGGCGGAGGCACTCACACTCATGTGCGCAGTATATTTCCCATCGTTCCTGGGCGGCTCGAACACCGTGCTACTCCCGCGAGCAGTGGCTAGATTGAGAGCATGGGATCCACCAATTACATCGACACGTTCATCCGGGTCGCAGATGACTGCCCCGTCACGCAAGCCGAAGCACCCTCCGACGGCGCGAAAGGCCCCACCGTCGCATCCCTCCAATACCGGCTCATCTCCGAACGCCCGTACGAGCTCACGAGCGACGACGTGCTGTTCGAGGTGCACCGCATCCGCCAGGAGATCCCCGACGAAGAGCTTTCCGAAGCCCGCGAGGCGTTCTTCGCGAAGAGCCAGGCCTGTCTGCGGTCGTCTCCGCTGGGGAAGCGGTACGGCTGGGGCATCCACCACGATTCGCAGGGCCGGGTCGCCCTCGTACCGCTCGAGTCCGATCGCTATCGGGCGCTCGCAAACGACCCCGCTCTGAAACAGACGCGGGCCATGCGGTCCAAGCGAGCCTGAGAGTTCCGATCCCCCGCAGTCGGGGACCCAGTCCGCGACCCGGCCCGCGACCCGGCTAGACCCAGCCGACCGGGATTCCCAGAAGCCCGGCGACGAGCCCCGCGCACGCTCCACCGATGACGACGAGCCACGCCGGGAGCTTCCACACGAGCAGCATCGCGAGACATGCCAGCGCGATGAGGAGCGGCACGATCCCGGTGATGCCCGAGGTGATGACCGGCGTGCAGAGCGCGGCGGCGAGGATCCCGACCACGGCCGCGCCGGCTCCCGCCAGGGCGGAGCGCGCTCCGGCGCTCGCGCGCAGCCGACTCCAGAACGGGAGGGCGGCGACCAGCAGCAGCATGCCGGGGAGGAACACCGAGACCAGCGCCAGGAGCGCGCCCAGAATGCCCGCTGCGAGGCCGGATTCCATCTCGAACCCCAGGTAGGCCGCGAAGGTGAACAGGGGCCCCGGCACCGCCTGGACCGCGCCGTAACCCGCGAGGAACTGCTCGTGCGTCACCCCGCCCGAAACCGCCGGCTCCGCCTGCAGCAGCGGGAGGACGACGTGCCCGCCGCCGAAGACGAGCGCGCCGGCGCGGGAGAAGGCGTCGGCGATACCGATCCAGCTGTTCTGGGTGACGCGCACGAGGATCGGCAGTGCCGCGAGCATCAGCACGCATAGCAGCAGCGCAGAGATCCCGACCCTGCGGGAGACGCGTATCGCGAGCGGCTCGGAGGACTCGTCGGCGACCCCTCCGCACCACAGCACCCCCGCGATCAGACCGGCGACGATCGCCGCGATCTGCCCGACGTTCCCCGGCAGCAGCAGGCAGAGCGCAGCCGCGAAGAGACCGATCAGCAGGCGACGCAGATCCGGTGTGAGTGTGCGGGCCATGCCCCACACCGCGTGCGCGACGACCGCGACGGCGACTGCCTTGAGCCCGACGAGCAGGCCGTGGCCTAGCGGTCCGTCGAGGCCGACCGCGCCGATCGCGAACAGCACCAGCAGCAGTGCCGACGGCAGCGTGAACGCGGTCCACGCCGCGAGTGCCCCGAGCCACCCGGCCCGGAGGAGACCCAGGGCGAACCCCACCTGACTGGAGGCCGGCCCGGGCAAGAACTGGCAGAGTGCGACGAGTTCGGCGTACTGGGATTCGCTCGCCCATTTCCGGCGCGCGATGAGCTCCTCGCGGAAGTATCCGAGATGAGCGACCGGGCCGCCGAACGAGGTCACCCCGAGCTTCAAGAACGCGCGGAATACCTCACCGACTCTTTCCTCGCGATGCATCGGCACGCATTCATGATGTCGCGAGCGCGGTCACATGCGCAAGGAGCGGGTATCTGGATGACAGCTACGGCTACACTCAGGGCATGGGCTTCAAAGGACCGACAGCCTTGTTCGTGGCCTGGGCGATCCACGACGTCGAGGAGGCGCTCGCGTTCCCGGCGACCTGCGATGCACTCGCCGATGAGACCAGCGTCGAACGGCTTCGCCTCGATCAACGCCAATCATGGCTCGCCGTCGGGCTCATGGGAACGATCGTCTTATTCGCGTGTCACCGCGGCGCGCGAACGAAGGGCCGTTCGAGACTCTATCGAGCGGTGTCAGCGGGACTCGAGGCACACGTCGCGACGCACCTCCTGGCGTCGCTCGTGCAGCGCAGGTACACCGCAGGCGTCGCGACGGCGCTCCCGGTCATGTGGCCGGGAGCGGCCCTCGCGCGTCGCGACATCGAACGCGCCGGCCCGCCGCTCGGCTACCGCGACTACATCGCGGGAGCTGCGATTCTGATCCCGGCTGCTCTGG
Source organism: Leucobacter tenebrionis (assembly GCF_019884725.1). NCBI lineage: Bacteria > Bacillati > Actinomycetota > Actinomycetes > Micrococcales > Microbacteriaceae > Leucobacter > Leucobacter tenebrionis. Next base: position 480,215 of record NZ_CP082322.1, read on the forward strand.
CATGCCAGGTTCTCGCGCGCCTGATTCCGAGGCGAGGCGGATCTCCGCGGCGAGGCAGATCTCCGAGGCCGGTCGAGCTGCGCGGTGGAACTGCGTCTAAGTGGAGAAGCCCCGGATCGTCTCGAGGAGAATCAGGATGCTGAGGATGAGACCGCGCACCACTACGGCAATACCGAGAACCCTGAAGAGGTGCGGCCGGTGAGGAGCATCAGCAGGTCTGATCCCCTTCCCGTGCGCAGCGCGAGATCGATGCTCAGTTCGAGAGCACGGGCGAGGCAGGGTGTCGGGGGTTCAGCGTCCGATCCGACGGCTCGTGCGATGTCGAGGCCGTGCACGATCAGTTCGAAGGTTCGGGTCGGGAGATACCTGCTCAGCCGTATGCCTCCGGCGATCGTGCTGATGAGCGGATCCTGCTCAGCTTCGACTCCCTTGAGCAGACCGGTCACTCGATCTGCGATCGCTGAGAACTCGGCCGCGGGAGTATCACCGAGGAGCTCGCCAGCGGCGATGCCCCGCTGCAGCACCGCAGCATCATCAGCGCCGGACAACTCGGCCACCCGCTCGTAGTACTCCCCGGCACTCGCCACGGCCTCTTCGGACGCCCTGCTCGCAAGGTACTGCTCGACGGTCAGCATCGCTCGGCTCGTGTGTCCGACGAGCGCCCGCAGGTTCCAGCCTCCGAGCCCCGGTCCATCCCAGGCGAACGGCGGCACGGCGCGAACGACCTGCGTCGCCCACGCGGCCGAAGCCGTGAACAGCGCGATCTCAGTCGGCAGCTCGGTCATCGGGCAGCCTAGTACTCGCCCTTCACGACGAAGTAGGAACCCCGGATCTCGCCCGCGAGCTTCGAGCGCTGGCGGGCGAACTTGAACTTCGAAGCGAGCTCCTCGGGGACCTCCATGCCCTGCGAGAGCTTGAAGCCGACGGCGCGCTTGCCCGACTCCGCGAGCGTGTACATGACGTTGATCGAGAGCCCGGACTCGTAGAACACGTAGGCCATGCGGATCCCGTCGACTTCGAAGCTGCTCACCTCGAGAGGGCGGCTGGCGATGACGATATCGCGCTCCTCCTTCAGCACACGGGTCACCCACTCGAGCGTCTGGGGATCCTCCTCGACCGGACTCACCGTGAACTCGTGGTCGTACTTGTTCTTGAAGTAGCGCGCCTCGTTCGCGCGGAGACCGGCGAGAGCCTCGGCGACGGGCGAGGTCTCGAGACCCTGAGTCGAGGGGTTCACGAAGTCGACGACGTAGGGCATGGATCCTCCAATGAGCACTGTTCCTCACACGATAGCGGGAGAGACGGAGGAGCGGTTGTATCCAGCCTTCAGAGCGAGCGCGAGTCGGATCACCGGCGCCGCTGACACCGCGGGCAGAAGTGGCTCGAGCGCCCGCCGAACGGCACGCGCCTGATCGGCTCGCCGCAGCGGGGGCACGGCTCCCCCGTGCGCCCGTACGCGTTCAGCGAGTGGGCGAAGTACCCCGCCTGGCCGTTCACGTTGACGTACTGGGCGTCGAAGCTCGTGCCGCCCTCGGCCAGCGCCTTCGCGAACACGTCGCGCAGCGCCGTGAGCAGATCTCGCGCCTTGCGCGGCCCGATCGACGTGCCCGCGGTCTCGGGATGCAGTCGCGCCCGCCACAGCGCCTCATCGGCGTAGATGTTGCCGACGCCGCTCACGAGGGTCTGATCGAGCAGCAGCTTCTTCACCCCGGCGCTGCGCGACCGCAGCGCCGCGACGAACGCGTCGTCGTCGAAGGCCGGATCGAGCGGGTCGCGCGCGATATGGCGGGCCTGATTCGGGATCGCGCCGCCGCCCGCCGCCGCGGAGAGCCCGTCGAGGGCGAGCGAGCCGAACAGGCGCTGATCGGCGAAGTCGAGCCTCAGCTCGCCGTGCTCGGGATGCTGGATCCACAGCCGGATCCGCACGTGCCGATCGTCGGGGGCGTCGAGCGAGCGCAGCAGCAGCTGTCCGCTCATGCCGAGATGGGCGAGCAGCGCCTGGCTGGGCATGTTCTCGACAGGCGAAGGGAGGCCGTCCCCCGCGTTCAGAGCGATCGGAATCCACAGGAACTTGCCCCGGCGCTGCGGCGCGGCGAGCCGCAGGCCCGCCACCCGACGCTCGAAATCGGCGGAGCGCGCGAGTCCGGCCTCCGGGGTCAGCGTGACACCGTGCCCACCCAGCCCGTCATCGCCGGGCAACCCGTCGACGCCGAGCGGCAGGTGCCTCTTGAGTGCGCGCGGGTCGCGCACCTCCGCGGCGATCACCGTCGCTCCGGTCACCGCGGGAGCGAGACCGGCGCGCACGACCTCGACTTCGGGAAGCTCGGGCACGCGAGCTACTTCTTGCGCGACTTGCGACGCACGCGCAGCTGCTCGACGGCGTCGCGCGCCGCGGCGAGCTCGGCCGTCTTCTTGCTCGTGCCCTCGCCCACACCGACGATGCCGTCGAGGGTGACGCGGGAGGTGTAGCGCCGATCGTGATCCGGGCCGGAGCCCGAGGTCTCGTAGGGCGGGTGCGGCAGACCGCGTCGCGCGGCCTCCTTCTGCAGCGACGTCTTGGGATCGACGGCCACGGTGAAGCGATCGGGATCCGCGAACAGCGGAGCCACGAGGTCGAGTACGAAGCGGTTGGCCGTCTCAGCATCGGTCGAGAGGAAGACCGCGCCGATGATCGCCTCGACGGTATCGGCGAGGATCGAATCCTTGTCCCTGCCGCCCGTCTGCTTCTCGCCCTTCCCCAGCCGCAGCGACGCTCCGAGCCCGAGGCCCCGGGCGACCTCCGCGAGCGCCACGGTCGACACGAGTGCCGAGCGTCGCTTCGCGAGCTCGCCCTCGCTCAGCTCCGGGTAATCGCGGTACAGCTTGACCGTGACCGCCTGGCCGAGAATCGAGTCGCCGAGGAACTCGAGTCGCTCGTTGTGTGGCGCTCCACCCTGCTCGTAGGCCCACGAGCGGTGCGTCAGCGCGAGGTCGAGCAATTCGGGATCGACGGTCACGCCGAAGGGCACGAGAAAGCCGCCGGGGTCGCCCTGCGGCGTTCCCGACGGCTCTCGAGGGTTCGAAGCCAACTTACGCGTCGGCGACCTTGCGGCCCTTGTACTCGAGGAAGAGGGCGTTGCCCTGCGAGTCCTCGACCACGCGAGCGCGGTGCGGGAGGCTGTAGACGGTGCGGCCGTTCTCGACGGTCTTCACCAGCTTGGGGGCCTCGGCCTTCCACGCCGAACGGCGGTGACGGGTGTTCGAACGCGACATCTTGCGCTTGGGAACAGCCATGATGCTCTCTTTCCTAGTTGCCTTCAGGATCGGAAGACCGATCCACGTCTTTTTCTTCGGCCAGAAACCCGGCCAGCGCAGCCCACCGCGGATCGACCGCAACGGACTCGGCTGCAGCCTCGGCCTCGCGCAACTCACCGGACTCGGGGTCGAGCCCCGGGCAGTCCGGGCGGCACACTGGCTGGAACGGCAGTGCAAGCACTACCGCGTCTCGGAGCGGGGGTTCAAGATCCACGTGATCACCGTGAACCCCGTACTCGTCGGCCTCCGTAGGAGTATACGCGAAAAGCTCCTGAAACTCGACTTGAAACGGCGTGGCGAACTCTTTCAGGCACCGCCCGCACTCCGCGTGCACCGTCGTGCCGACCTCGGCCGACACGAGGATCCCCTCGTGCACGGATTCGAGACGAAGGTCGAGGTTGATGTCCTCCCCCTCGGCCACCCACGCGAGGCCCTCACCGAGCTTTTCGGGAGCGGCCACGGTGCGGGATCGCTCGCGCATCTCCCCCGGACGGTTGTAGATGTCGCGGATGTTCTCGTGGAACACTCGTGCGCCGCTCATCAGGCCGGCCTCGTCTTGGCGAGGAAGCGTGCGACGGCGGGCGGCACGTACGGGGAGACATCGCCGCCCAACGCCGAGACCTGGCGCACCAGCGTGCTCGACACGTGAGCGTGCCCGGGGTCGGGAAGCAGGAACACCGTCTCGACACCGGCGAGGCTGCGATTCATGATCACCATGGGCGTCTCGTAGGCGACGTCGATCTGCGACCGAATGCCCTTCACGAGCACCGACGCCCCCACCTCCGTGCAGTAGTCGACCAGCAGGCCGACCGACCAGGAGGCGACGAGGATGTTGCGGGGCATCTGCGGGTCCTCGTCGAGCGCCTTCTGGATCAGCCCGACACGCTCCGAGATGGGCAGCATCGCGTCCTTGCCCGGGTTGTGCACGACGAGCACGTGCACCTCGTCGAAGATGTCGGCGGCGCGACGAATCACGTCGAGGTGTCCGAGAGTGACCGGATCGAAAGATCCGGGTACGACAGCGATCTTGGTCATGCTTCCCACCCTATCTGTCGCAGCTTGGAAGAATCAGAGGCCGTGCTGCTTCGCGAAGATCACGGCGTGCACGCGGTCGCGCAGCTGCAGCTTGGCGAGCACGCGCCCGACATGGGTCTTGACCGTCGACTCCGAGAGGAACAGCTCGGCGCTGATCTCCGAGTTGTTGAGCCCCTCGGCGATGAGCCGCAGCACGTCGAGCTCGCGCTCGGTGAGCACCTCGAAGACCTCGCCGGGCTCGGCGGCGACCGCGGTGTGTTCGTCGCGCGGTCGCCCCGCAGGCTCGGTCTGGCGGATCTGCTCGATGAGCCGGCGCGTGACGCTCGGCGCCATGGCGGCGTCGCCGGCAGCGACGCGCTGGATCGCATCGACGAGGTCGTCGGGGCGTGCGTCCTTGAGCAGGAACCCGCTCGCGCCCGCCTGAATGGCCCCCGTGGCGTACTCGTCGAGGTCGAAGGTGGTGAGCACCAGCACCCGCGTGTCCGGGTGCTCGGCCACGATGCGCCCGGTCGCCTCGATGCCGTTCATACCCGGCATCCGCACGTCCATCAGCACGACATCGCACCCCCGCCCCTCGGCCTCGAGCCTCGCCAGCTCGGCGAGCGCGGCTTCACCGTCTGCGGCCTCCGCGACCACGTCGATGCCCGGCTCGGCCAGCAGCACCAGCCTGAACCCCGTGCGGATCAGTTCCTGGTCATCGACCAGCATCACCCTGATCTGAGCCTCGCTCATCGCTTCTCCTCTTCGTTCCAGGTGCCAGCGACCCGTTCTCGAGCCGCCGCGCTGACCGGCAGCACCGCTCGCAGCAGCCACCCCCCGCCCACCATATGGGTGGGGCCCGCGGAGATCTCTCCGCCGAATACTCGCGCCCGCTCGCGCAGGCCGGCGATCCCGCGCCCCGAACCGACCCCCGATACGGGAGTCGACGATCCGGGCACCGCGCCGAAATCGCGCACCTCGACCACGGTGCGATCGGGCAGCCGCTCCACGCGGACCTCCGCCTGCGCGCCCGTGCCCGCGTAGCGCAGCACGTTCGTGAGCCCCTCCTGCACCACGCGGTAGACCGCGAGATCCTGTCCGCGATCCCCCGAGGCCTCACCCGATATCTCAAGGCGCGCGTCGACGCCCGCATCCCGGAAGCCCCTCACGAGCTCGGGCAGATCCTGCACTCCCGGCTGCGGCACGAGCTCCGCCTGCTCGCCCTGGTCCGTGAGCGCACCCAGCAGGCGGCGCATCTCGGCGAGGGCCGTGCGCCCGGTCTCCGCACTGCGCGACATCGCATCGGCTGCGGCATCGGGTGCGGCCTGCGCCGCGCGCACCGCACCCTCCGAGAGGGCGATCATCACCGATAGCGAGTGCGCCACGATGTCGTGCATCTCCCGCGCGATGCGGGATCGCTCCTCCGCCACGGCGAGCTGCGCCAGCTGGTCGCGCTCTCTCGCGAGCTGGTGGGCCCGATCGATGATCGCCTGGACGTAGCGGCGGCGGTTGCCGAGGTTGATGCCCAGCATCAGTATCGCGAGATACCAGATCGCGGTCATCACCGTGAGCGCGATGAACTCCGTCGCTCTGAAGCCGTTGCCGTCGGCCAGGAAGACCCCGCCCGGCACCGCCGTCTCCGCCGAGACCTCCCCGGCCCCTCCCGTGAGGAAATAGCTCAGGATCGATCCCGCAACCGCCACCCCGTAGCCGACCCACCCGGCGGCCACACTGCGATACACCGGCACCGCGTAGATCATGAAGAGCAGCGCGACGCTGTTGGGCAGGGCCTGCGCGCTGTACTCCCAGAGCAGCAGCAGGGTCACCACGATGAGCCCGGCCAGCGGGAAACGGCGGCGGTACAGCAGCGCGAGCGCGATGATCAGAGCCTTGACCAGCGCCAGCAGCCACCACGCACCGTGCAGGTAATAGGGCGCCCCGTAGGCGGTGCTCGCGCTCAGCATGCCCACCATGTCGATGCCGAGCGCGAGCCCGCATCCGATGAAGTACCAGACGACGATGAACACGTCGACCGCGAGCGGGTGCGCGGCCAGCGCCCGCCGGATCACTCCCGGCGGGCGCGGCAGCCGCACCTCGGCCGCGGTCGACTGTTCGATGCTCACCCCTTCACCCTAGTGATTCTTCCCGTCGCTCAGCGCGCATCGCGGCGCTTGAAGAGGAGCGCCGCGGGCACGAGCGCGGCCGCTGCCCAGATCGCCATCGCGATCAGCGCGCCCCAGTAGTCGGGACCGACCGCACCGGGAGCGCCGGGAACACCGGCCCCGGGAGCGCCCGGAGCGGGGAGCCCCATCGAGAGGGTACCGCCGAGGTCGCCCGGGAGGTACGCGGAGACGGTCGGCAGCCACTCCCACCCGGTGAGCATGAGCATCTGCATCGCGATCGGCAGCACGAACGTGATGCCAGCGATCACGGCGATGCCGCCGGCGGTCGAACGCAGCATCGCGGCGATGCCGAATGCCAGCAGGGTGATGAGCACGAGATAGGCCAGGGTGCCGAGGCCGCCCGAGATGACCGTCGCGGAACCGAGCTGCTCGGCAGCCTGCGGCAGGAACGCGATCGCGAGCGCCAACCCGCCGAGCACGAGCACGAGGGCGGTGATCGCTGCGACGACCGCGGTGACGATCGCCTTCGCCACGATCACCGGCGTGCGGCGAGGAACCGCGGTGAGGGTGGAGAGGATCATGCCGCTCGAGTACTCGCTCGTCACGGCGAACACCCCGAGCACCCCGAACACGAGTGCCAGGAACGGTGCGGTGAACGTCGAGACGATCAGCAGGTAGCTCTGCAGCCCGGCGGCGTCCAGGGTCATCATGGAATCGGGGCTGCCCGCTTCGCTGCTCCACAGCAGCGCGATCATCGTGCTCAATCCGAGCCCGACGAGCACGGTGATGAGCAGCGTGAGACGAATGCTGCGCAGCGAGAGCAGCTTGATGCGTTCGGAGCGGAGCACGCCGCCGAAGGTGAGGCGTGGCGCGCCCATGATCGGGCGGGCGGACTGCCGGGCGGAGCGAGCGGAGGATCCGCCGGCGTTCTCACCGGGAACCGTGCTCGCGTCGATGGTGATGGTGGAGGTCATGATGTCTTCCTTCAACTCAGGCCTATTTAGAACCCAGGCGTATTTAAGCGGTCTCGTACTCGAGCTCGCCGCGGGTGAGAGCGAGGTAGGCGTCCTCGAGCGACGAGGAGACCGGGCTGAGCTCGTGCAGCTCGATGCCGTGGGCAGCGGCGGCGCGTCCGATCTCGGCTGCCGTGATCCCCCTGGCGGTGAAGCCCTGGTCGCCCTCGGGATCGAGCTGCACGCCTTCAGTTCCCATGAGCAGCGACGCGAGCTTCGCGGCTTCGGGGCTCTGCACCCGCACCCGCTCGCGCTGCGCGCCGCCGCCCGCGACGAAATCCGCGATCGGCGCGTCGGCGACGACGCGCCCCCGCCCCAGCACGATGACGTGGTCGGCGGTCTGCGCCATCTCGCTCATCAGGTGGCTCGAGAGCAGCACCGTCCGCCCTTCACCGGCGAGGTGGCGCAGCAGCTGCCGCACCCAGAGCACGCCATCGGGATCGAGGCCGTTCACGGGCTCGTCGAGAATCAGCGTCTGCGGGTCGCCGAGCAGCGCGGCCGCGATCCCGAGCCGCTGCCCCATGCCGAGCGAGAAGCCGCCGACCCGCTTGTTCGCGACCGCGGAGAGGCCCGTCTGCTCGAGCACCTCGTGCACTCGGCGATCCGGGATGCCGTGCGTCGCCGCGAGTGCGCGCAGGTGCCCGCGGGCGGTGCGCCCGGGGTGCACGCCCTTGGCGTCGAGCAGGGCACCGACCTCGGCCAGCGGCGCGTGCGAGTCGGCGTAGCGCTTGCCGTTCACGGTGACCGTGCCAGCCGAGGGGCGATCCAGCCCCACCATGAGCCGCATGCTCGTCGATTTGCCGGCGCCGTTCGGGCCCAGGAAGCCGGTCACCTGACCCGACTTGATCGAGAAGCTGATGTCGTCGACGGCGGTCTTCTTGCCGTACTGCTTGCTCAGGCCTCGTGCCTCGATCATGATGGTCTCCTTCGCGTGGTGCGTGCGGTGCTGCAGAGTGCTGCATCGTTGCTTCCACCGTAGGATCGCCGAGCAGGGCGCGGATCGACCCCGAGTGCCCTCCGTGTGGTACCTGGGTACCGGTCTCTAGGACTTCGCGAGGTTGTCGAGCAGGCCCGCCTCGTGCTCGCGGGCGATGAGCTCGGCGAGGCCGGGGGCCGTCTCGAGTTCGGGATCGCGCTCGAGGAGCGCCGCCGCGACCTCGCGGGCGTGCGCGATCAGCTCGCCGTGCTCGGCCACGCGCAGCAGCTTCAGAGTGGAGCGCCCGCCCGACTGCGCGGTGCCGAGGATATCGCCCTCGCGCCGCAGCTCGAGGTCGATCTCGGCCAGGGCGAAGCCGTCGGAGGTCGCGGCGACCGCCTCGATGCGCTCGCGCGCGACCGTCCCCTGTGCGGCCGTGGTCATCAGCAGGCACAGACCCGGATGCTCGCCGCGGCCCACCCGACCTCGCAACTGGTGCAGTTGCGAGATGCCGAAGCGGTCGGCGTCTCGCACGATCATGATCGAGGCATTCGGAACGTTGACGCCGACCTCGATGACGGTGGTGGCGACGAGGATCCCGATCCGCCCCTCCGCGAAACCGCGCATCACGCGGTCCTTCTCATCCGAGGTCATCCCGCCGTCGAGCCCCTCGATCTGCACGCCCGCGTACTCGGGGCGCCGCCGCAGCTCGGCGACCGTGTCCTCGACGTTCGCGAGCGGTCTCGGCCGCGCGGCTTCGGCGTCCTCGTTCTCGACCTCGTTCTCGAGTTCGGGATCGACCTCGCCCGCAGAGATCGCTGGGCAGACCACGTAGACCTGACGCCCGGCGGCGAGATCCTCTGCGGTGCGCGCCCACACACGGGCCGCGCGGTTCGGCATCTCGAGCTCGGGCACGGTGAAGGTCTCGATGCCCTGTCGCCCCGGGGGCAGCTCGCGGATCGTGGTGACCTCGAGGTCGCCGAACGCGGTGAGCGCGACCGTGCGCGGGATCGGCGTCGCCGTCATGGCGAGCACGTGCGGCGAGGTGCCCTTGCGGCGCAGGGCCTCGCGCTGCTCGACACCGAAGCGGTGCTGCTCGTCGACCACGATGAGGCCGAGGTCGTAGAAGGTCACGTTCTCGCCGATGAGGGCGTGCGTGCCGACCGCGATCCGACAGGTGCCGGAGGCGAGCGAGAGCAGCGCCCGCTTGCGCTCCGCCGCCTGTATGCGCCCGGTCAGCAGCACGGGATTGAGCTCGGCCGCGAGGTCGGGGCCGAGAGCGTCGACGATCGAGCGGAAGTGCTGCGCCGCGAGCACCTCGGTGGGGGCGAGCAGTGCGCTCTGGCCGCCGCTCCCGGCCACCTGCAGCATGGCGCGCAGCGCGACGAGCGTCTTGCCCGACCCGACCTCGCCCTGCAGCAGCCGGTGCATCGGGTGGGGCTGGGCCAACTCGTGCGAGATGGTCTCGCCGGCGCGGCGCTGGTCACCCGTCAGGTCGAACGGCAGCGCGGCGTCAAAGCGGTCGAGCGGTGTGGATCCTGAACTTGATCCTGATCCGGATCCTGATCCCGGCCCCGCTCCTGTTCCAGCCCCCGGCCCCGATCCCCCGGCCTCCGCGCCCGACAGCGGCCTCGGCGTGCTCGCCTCGAGGCTCGCCCGGCGCCTGCGGTCGAGTAACGCGAGCTGCAGCTCGAAGGCCTCGCGGAACCGCAGACTCTGCTGGGCGCCGCGCCAGTCGGCGTCGTGCTGGGGGCGATGGATCAGTTCGAGCGCCGGCCCGTACGCCATGACGCCCTCGGCCTCGCGGATCTCGGCGGGCAGCGGATCGGCGACCGGACCGAGCGCGTCGAGGGCGAGCTCGACCGCGCGCTGCACCGTCCAGCTCGGCATCTGCGCGGTGGCCGGATAGATCGGCACCGGTGTCTCGGCCCAGGCGCGGGCCGCGGCCTCGTCGAGCTGCGCGCCCCCCGGGGCCTCGTCGCGGTTCTCGAACATCTCGTACTCGGGATGCTGCAACTGCAACTGCCCGCGGTACTCGCTGACCTTGCCGGCGAAGATGCCCCGCCGCCCCGGCACGAGATCGCGGATGCGGTAGGGCTGGTTGAAGAACGTGAGCGTGAGCGTGCCGGTGCCGTCGGTGATGCGGGCCTCGAGTATCTTGCCGCGGCGGCGCTGCATCTGACGCTCGCGCACGTCGAGCACCTGCGCCACGACCGTGATCTGCTCGCCGAGCGGCAGCCCCATGAGCGGCGTCAGCTCGCCGCGTCGCGAGTACCGGCGCGGAATATGGTGCAGCAGCTCCCCCACGGTGCGCACCCCGAAGGCGCGCTCGAGCGGCTTCGCGGTGCGCGCGCCGACGACCCCGTCGAGCGGCGTATCGAGTGTCGCGAGAACCATGCCTCTAGCGTATCGGCGGCCACCGACACTGCGAGGCGGTACCCTCGTGGGGTGACCAGAATCATCGCCGGAGCCGCGGGATCCCTTCGCCTCGACGTGCCGAAATCGGGCACCCGCCCCACGAGCGACCGCGTGCGCGAGGCCGTCTTCTCGACGCTCGAATCGTGGGGACTCGTCGACGGCGCCCGTGTGCTCGACCTCTACGCCGGATCGGGTGCGCTCGGCCTCGAGGCAGCGAGCCGCGGGGCGGCAGCGGTGACGCTGGTCGAGAAGCATCCGCAGGCGGCGCAGGTCGCGAGCCGCAATACGCGCACCGTGCTGGGCGCGTTCAAGGATGCCGGATCGGCACCGGCCGTCGACGTGGTGCGGCAGTCGGTCCAGACCTTCCTCGACGGCGCCGGGACGGGGTCGGGCGCCGTGTCGGGTACATCAGCCCCGCACGGACCGGCGCCGCGCTGGGACGTGGCGCTGCTCGATCCGCCCTACGACCTCGGCGAGGCCGAACTCACCGCGAACCTCACCGCGCTCGTCCCCCTGCTCACCGACGACGCGGCGGTGCTCGTCGAGCGCAGCACCCGCTCCCCCGAACCCACCTGGCCGGCCGGCCTCGCCCCCGTGCGCGAGAAGCGCTACGGCGAGACTGCGCTGTGGTGGGCGGAGGTCGTCGCCGACGAGCAGGGCTCGGAGCAGCAGGACTCGGAGCAGCAGGGCCCGGAGTAAGCCGGAGGAGGCTCAGCCGCCCTCGCCGGGCAGGAAACCCATCTGGATCCCGGTGCCGTTCTCGGTGCAGGCGCTCGAAGCCGCCTCGGAAGCCTCGCTGTATTTGACCGTGTCGCCTTCCTCCAGGGCTTCTTTGATGTCCCGGATGTGAGGGGTGATCGCGGTATCGCCCTCAAGGAGGCTCGCCCAGAGATCCTCGAGCATCCGCTCCTGGGCCGCTCTGCCCGCTTCGTCGCCCTCGGCGCCGGAAAGTCCTTGGTCGAGTCGGAGTTGGTAGGTCGCGAGCAGGCTGAGCTGTCCGCATTGGAAATCGGCGGTGATGCTCGGCTCGAGTGCGTCGAACGTCTCCTGGTTCATCGCCGCATCGGTTTCGGGAGTCGGCTGCGGATCCGCATCAGCGGTGCACCCCGCAAGGGCGAGACCGACAGCGAGGCCAGCCGCGAGGGCGACTCTTCGAACTCGGAGCTTCATCGTTCCTCCCGGAGCATCGACCTGCAGCACGAACCTCAGCAGTGTGAGACGAGCCTATGCGCCGGCGTTGCGAAACCCAAGCTCATAGTGCCCGGAGCACTCCGAGAGATGCCACGGGCACAACACAAAACTCCGGCGATCCGCCGGATACCGGGAGAAACAGCTCGAAGCTGCCGGTACCGGGCGGATCGCCGGAGTTTCAGTGATCGCGGGCTACGAGCGCGGGATCAGCGTGTACTTCGTCGACAGGAACTCGTGGATGCCGTCGAAGCCGCCCTCGCGGCCGATGCCCGACTGCTTCACGCCGCCGAACGGAGCCGCCGCGTTCGACACGAGGCCGGTGTTCAGGCCCATCATGCCGGTCTCGAGCTGCTCGATCATGCGGTGACCGCGAGCGATGTTCTCGGTGAACACGTAGCTCACGAGGCCGTACTCGGTGTTGTTGGCGATCTCGACCGCCTCCTCCTCGGTGGAGAAGCGGATGATCCCGAGCACCGGCCCGAAGATCTCCTCGCGCATGATCGCGGCCTGCGAGCTGAGGTTGTCGATCACGGTCGGCTGGAAGAAGTTGCCCGGGCCGTCGATGGTCTCGCCGCCGGTCACGATCGTGCCGCCGGTCTCGACCGCGTCGGCCACGAGACGCGCCGTGTTCGCCACGGCCTTCTCCTCGACCAGCGCGCCGATGTCGTTGCCCTCGTCGGCGCCGCGCCCGATCTTCATCGCGGCGACCTTCTCGCCCACGCGACGCGCGAACTCGTCGGCCACCGACTCGTGGACGATGATGCGGTTCGCCGCGGTGCAGGCCTGGCCGATGTTGCGGAACTTCGCCAGCAGCGCGCCCTCGACGGCCTTATCGAGATCCGCGTCCTCGAACACGATGAACGGCGCGTTGCCGCCGAGCTCCATCGAGGTGCGCAGCACGTTCTGCGCCGCGGCCTCGAGCAGCTTCACGCCCACCGGGGTCGACCCGGTGAACGACAGCTTGCGCAGGCGCGGATCGCTGAGCAGCGCCGACGACTGAGCGCTCGACTTCGAGGTCGGCACCACGTTCACGACACCGGCGGGCAGGCCCGCCTCCTCGAGCAGCTGCACGAAGTAGATCGTGGTCAGCGGGGTCAGCGCGGCCGGCTTGATCACCGAGGTGCAGCCGGCGGCCAGCGCCGGAGCGATCTTGCGGGTCGCCATCGCCAGCGGGAAGTTCCACGGCGTGATGAAGTAGCACGGACCGACGGGGATGTGCGAGACCACCATGTTGCCGGTGCCCTCGGGGTTCTGACGGTAGTCGCCCTGCACGCGCACGGCCTCCTCCGAGAACCAGCGCAGGAACTCGCCGCCGTACACGACCTCGCCGCGGGCCTCGGCGATGGGCTTGCCCATCTCCATGGCCATCAGCAGCGCGAACTCCTCCTTGCGCTCCATCAGCAGATCGAACGCGCGGCGCAGGATGTTCGAGCGCACACGGGTCGGGGTGTTGCCCCACTCCTGCTGCGCCTCGACGGCCGCGTCGAGCGCGCGCACCGCGTCCTCGACGGTCGCGTCCGCGATCGTCTTGATGACCTCGCCGGTCGCGGGATCATGCACGTCGAACGTCGCACCCGAGGTCGAAGCCTCCCACTTGCCGCCGATTCCGAGGCCGCTCTCAACACGGTCGAGCAGCTCCTGCTCGTTGGGCTTCAAAGCCATTGTTCTGTGTCCTTCCGTTGTCAGTTAGCGGCGAGCGCGTCGGCGACGATCTGCAGGCCCTCGCGCAGCAGCTCGTCCGAGATGGCGAGCGGCGGGAGGAAGCGGATCACGTTGCCGTAGGTGCCGCAGGTGAGCAGGATCACGCCCTGCTCGCCGGCCTGCTTGGCGATCGCGCCGGTCAGCGCGGCGGCGGGCTTCTTCGATCCCGACTCCACGAGCTCGATGGCCTGCATGGCGCCGCGGCCGCGGATGTCGCCGATGCGGTCGTCGTTCTTCTGCAGCTCGGTGAAGAACTCCTCGATGATCGCGCCGATCTCGCGGGCGCGCTCCGAGAGGTTCTCCTGCTCGTAGGTCTCGATGGTCGCGAGGGCCGCGGCGCACGAGATCGGGCTGCCGGTGTAGGTGCCGCCGAGGCCGCCGGCGTGCGCCGAATCCATGATCTCGGCGCGGCCGGTCACGGCCGAGAGGGGCAGGCCGCCCGCGATGCCCTTGGCGGTGGTGACGAGGTCGGGGACGACACCCTCGTGGTTCGCGGCGAAGAGGTCGCCGGTGCGGGCGAAGCCGGTCTGCACCTCGTCGAGGATGAAGACGACGCCGTTGGCGGTCGCCCACTCCTGCAGTGCGGGGAGGAAGCCCTCGGCGGGAGCGATGAAGCCGCCCTCGCCCTGGATGGGCTCGATGATGATCGCGGCGAGGTTGGCGGCGCCGACCTGCTTCTCGATCTGGGTGAGCGCGACCTCGGCCGCCTCGGCGCCGGTCAGGCCGTCGCGGAAGGGGTACGAGGTGGGCACGCGGTAGACCTCGGGGGCGAACGGGCCGAAGCCGTCCTTGTAAGGCATGTTCTTGGCGGTCATGCCCATGGTGAGGTTGGTGCGGCCGTGGTAGGCGTGGTCGAACACGACGACGCCGTTCTTCTTGGTGTAGTGACGCGCGATCTTGATGGCGTTCTCGACGGCTTCGGCACCCGAGTTGAAGAGGGCGGAGCGCTTCTCGTGATCGCCGGGGGTCAGCTCGTTGAGCTTCTCGGCGACCTGGATGTAGCCCTCGTAGGGGGTGACGGTGAAGCAGGTGTGCGTGAACTGCTGCACCTGAGCGGTGACGGCCTCGACGACGCGGGGGGCCGAGTTGCCGACGCCGGTCACGGCGATGCCCGAGCCGAGGTCGATGAGCGAGTTGCCGTCGGCGTCGACCATAACGCCGCCGCCTGCGGCGACGATCGAGACGGGCAGCGCAGCACCGACGCCCGCAGCGACCGCGGCGCTCTTGCGCGCGATGATCTCCTGCGACTTCGGGCCGGGAATGCTGGTGACGAGCTTGCGCTCCTGCGGAAGCGAGGGGCCGCCGATGAGGGCGTCTGCCATGAGATTCTCCTTGAGGCTCATCCGCGGCGCGGGGCGCATCGCGGATTCGAATGGATTCGGGATCAGCCTAGACCCGCACTCATCGGGCCCATTGTGCCAAGATGGACGAAACAACGTCGAACTTTCGACATTTCGGCACACGACTTCAAGCGAGCGACATGGCAGAGCATCAGGATCGGACGGAACGCTCGTCGGGTACCGCGACACCCGTCACGCACTCGCCCAGCATCGAGCTCGGCGAACTGCTGCGCCAGTATCAGCTCGGGCTCGTGCTGATCGCCGGCGCTTCCGAGGACGCGACCGAGCGCCCCGTGCAGTGGGTGCACGTGAGCGAGCTCGAGGATCCCGCCCCCTTCCTCACGCCCCGCACCGTGCTCCTCACCACCGGCGCCCGCTTCACGGCTGTGCACGATCAGCGCGACGCCGACGCCTACGCGCAACGGCTCATCGGGGCCGGGGTGACCGCCCTCGGCGTCGCGGTCGGCCTGCACTGGGATCGGGTGCCCGCGCGGATCGTCTCGGCCTGCGACAGGCTCGGGCTGCCGCTCTTCCGCGTGCCATACGACACGGCATTCATCGAGATCGTGCAGACGGCGGCGCGCCTGCTCGAAGCGGGCGCTCGCGAGCGCGACATCTGGGCCCTCGAGTCGCAGCGCGCGGTCGCGTCGGCCTCTCTGCAACGCGACGGACTGGGATCGGTCGTGCGCGAGGCCGCGTCCAGGCTCGACCGCTGGGTGTGCATCGCCGACCGCTCAGGCCGGATCATCGAGTTCGCGCCCCGCTCCGCCCGACGCGAGGTGCAGACCGAGTGGATCCAGCGCGAGACCCGGCGTCTCGTCGAGCGCGGTCTGAGCGCCGGGCGCATCGGCGGCACGGGCGGCGGGGTGCGGATGCAGGCGCTCGGCAGGCAGGGCAGGGTGCTGGGCGTCCTGGCGGTCGAGGATCACGGCGCCCCGGACACCGCTGAGCGCACGCTGGTGGGGCTCGTCGCAGCACTGGCCACGGTGCAGCTCGAGCACCGCAGCGGGATCGACGCAGCCCAGGCCTCGCTGCGCGACGCGATCGTGACGCTGCTGATCGCCGGGGACTTCGCCCTCGCCGAGAAGCTGGCAGAGGGCGCCCTCGCCCGCGTACCCCGAGGCACGGTCGTCGCGGTGCGCTACCGCTCCGAGGGGCTGGCCCCGGAGACGCTCGAGGACCTGCAGTCGTTCGACGCCGGCAGCCAGGGGGTCATCAGCGCCGCTCTCGACGGCGCACCCGTGATGGTCGCGGAGGCGCGGCACCTCCCGGCGATCCGCCGCCTGCTGCTCCCCCGCCGCATCCCGTCGGGCATATCCGAGCGCGGCGAACCGACTCAGCTGGGCGAGCTGATCGACCAGGCGGATCGTGCCCTCGAGTACGCGATCGCGAGCGGAGCGGAGGGGCCGGTCGACTACCTCCCCGCCCTCCACGACGGCGTGCTGCATCTCCTGAGCACGGTGCCCGATGCACGGCGCCGCGCCGACAGCCTGCTCGCGCCTCTGCGGAAGCACGATCGCAAGCACGACGACACGATCGAACTCAGCCTGCGCGCCTGGCTCGCGCACCACGGGCAGACGAGCCCCGCCGCGACCGAGCTCGGCATCCACCGCCACACGCTCAAGGCACGGGTGCAGACCGCCGGGCAACTGCTGCAGGCCGACCTCGACTCCCCCGATACCCGGGCCGAGCTGTGGGCTGCGCTGCGGCTCACGGCCGGCGCCGCTGGGACACCGCACGGGGAGTAGTCTCCCCGCAGGAACGCTCGTCAGGCCCCCGGCAGCCGCACCGTGTACGGGTCCCAGCCGCGCGGCTCGAGCGGAGCGCCGTCGAGGGTCACGGTAGGCAGCTCCGCGCGGGATCCCCGGCTCTCGGCTCCCAGCGCCCGCACCTCGCCGATCCGCACGAATCCGTCGGGCAGCGTCCCGGCAGCGGGGAAGGTAGCGAGCAGACCGTGGTCCTCTCCGCCCGTGAGCATCGCTTCGACCGGCACCCGCGCCCCCGAGGCCCCCAGCTGGGCGCCGAAACCAGCCTCCAGCAGCGCCGCGTCGAGGTCGAGCACCGCGCCGCTCGCGCGCGCCATGCGGTCGGCGTCGATCGAGAGCGAGTCCGAGACGTCCATCATGGCGGTCGCTCCCGCCTCGGCGGCCCGCACCCCGAGCCCGATCGGCGGGGTCGGCGCGAGCTGCGCGGCGATCTCGACGGGGTGCGCCCGGCGCAGCCCCGGCAGGGAGCGGGCATGCGCGGTGCCGTCGGGATCGGCGGCTTCGGCGAACAGCAGCGAGAGCCCGAGCCCGGCGAGGCCCAGCGGCCCGGCGTAGGCGATCACGTCGCCGGGGCGCGCGCCCGAGCGGGTGACCGGTTGCCGCCCCTCGAGGTCGCCGAGCGCGGTCACCGAGGCTGTCACGACGGGCGCCCGGCCGAGATCTCCCCCGACCACGCCGCAGCCCGGCGCGAGTTCCCGGCAGGCCGCGTCGAGCCCTCGGGCGATGCGCTCCAGCAGTTCGACCGGGGTCTCGCGGGGCACCGCGAGCGCGACCGTGAGCGCGGTCGGCCGAGCCCCCATGGCGGCCACATCGGAGAGGTTGGTCGCCGCGAGCTTCCACCCCAGGTCGAAACCGTCGTGCCACGCGAGGCGGAAGTCGGGGCCCTCGATCATCGTGTCGGTCGTCACGACCGCGTCACCGGCGAAGCCGAGTACCGCGCAATCATCGCCCGGCCCGAGCCGCGCGGCCTCGGCACTCCCGAGACCGGCGAGCACCCGCGCCAGCACCTCGCGCTCCCCCAGCTCGCCCACGGTTGCCTTCACACTCTCAAACTAGCGCACAGGGGGATGTCGGTAGGCTGGCTGCGTGACTTCGCTCCGGATCCGCACGCTCACCCTGACCACGGCGGCACTCGCCTCGGCGACGCTCCTCACGGGCTGCGCGGGAGACGTGCCGATGGAGGCGGCGGAGAACGCGAACGACCCCGCCTGCGCCGACGTGATCGTGCGGCTGCCCGACACCGTCGCCGGCCTCGAACGGCGCACCACCAATGCGCAGGCGACCGGCGCCTGGGGCACGCCCTCGGGCGTCGAACTGCAGTGCGGCGTCGTGCCGAGCGGGCCGACCACCGACAGCTGCGTGAACGTCGATGGGGTCGACTGGATCATCGACGACTCGCAGGCCCCGATCTACCGCTTCGAGGCCTACGGCCGCTCGCCCGGCCTCGCCGTCTTCGTGAACTCCGAGCACGCCAGCGGCACCGCCGCGGTGCTCGACCTCGGCACCGTCGTCAAGCAGCTGCCGCAGACCCGCGAGTGCGTGGGCCTCGTCGACACGCTCGAACCCTAGGCTCCCGGAGCACTCGGCTCCGGGCACCCGGCACAGGCGCTCAGTACGCCGGCTTCTTCTCGATCGCGAGCTCCACCAGCTCGGTGATGAGGTCGGTGTAGCCGAGCCCCGACTCCTGCCAGAGGCGCGGGTACATCGAGATCGGCGTGAAGCCCGGGAGCGTATTGATCTCGTTGATGACGGGCCCGTTATCGGTGAGGAAGAAGTCGATGCGCGCGAGCCCCGCGCACTGCGTCACTTCGAAGGCCCGCACGGCGGCATCGCGGATCGCCTCGAACTCGGCATCGGTCACCTGCGCGGGCAGTGCGAGTTCGACGCCCGCCGCCCCCAGGTACTTCGCCTCGAAGTCGTAGAACTCACGCCCGGTGAAGACGATCTCGCCGATCACCGAGCTGGTGCGGGGCTGGTCGTCGCCGCGCCCCTCGAGCACGGCGATCTCGACCTCGCGACCGGTCACGCCCGACTCGATGAGCACGGTGCGATCCTCGGCGAACGCGACGTCGAGCGCGGCGGGAATCTCGGACCGCTCGGTCACGCGGCTCACGCCGACCGACGAGCCGGCTCGCGCGGGCTTGACGAAGAGCGGGTAGTGAAGCCCCTCGTCGAGCGCCTCGACGAGGTGCGGATCGCGCGCCACCTGCTCACGGGTCACGGTGCGCCAGGGCGCGACCGGGATTCCGGCGTCGGCGAGCACGGTCTTCACGGCGTGCTTGTCCATGCACAGGGCGGAGCCCAGCACGCCGCTGCCCACGTAGGGCAGGTCGACGAGGTCGAGCATGCCCTGCACCGTGCCGTCCTCGCCGTAGGGTCCGTGCAGCATCGGCAGCACCGCGTCGGCGTGACCGAGCGTGCGCAGCGCGCCGCTCTGATCGATCACGGTGAGCGAGCGGGTCTCGGTCGACGCGGGCCACAGCACGCGCGTGCCGTTGTCGCGCACCTCGGGCAGCGCCCCCGCCTCGAGTCGGTAGTCTTCGAGATCGCTCTCCTGCAGCAGCACATTCGCGCCGTGCTTGGTGATGCCGACGAGGATCACGTCGAACCGCTCGCGATCGATCGACCGGAGCACGCCGGCCGCGGTGACGCAGCTGATGCCGTGCTCGCTCGATCGGCCGCCGAACAGCAGCACGACGGTGCGCTTGCCGGCGGACGAGTTCTCGGCGTTCGCCGATACGGTGGGGGCTGCGGTCACGTCGAGGGTCCCTTCAAACGGTTGAGCAATCGGCGCCAGGCGCCTTCCTGGGTGCCGGTGAGCGTCTGCTCCGGCTGGGGTACGTCGTCTTCGGTGGCGAGATGCGGGCCGAGATCCTTCGGAGCCATGCGACCGCTCAGCACCATCTGCACCTGCTCCACGATCGGCATGCCGATCCCGAGCTCGCGGGCCAGCTCGAGCACCGGCGGCACCGAGGTGATCCCCTCGGCGACCTGCTGCATCTGCTCCTTGGTCTCCTCCTGCGTGTACCCCTGGCCGATGAGCCGGCCCGCGGTGTTGTTGCGGGAGAGCGGGGACTGGCAGGTGGCGATGAGGTCGCCGAGCCCGGCGAGACCGGAGAGCGTGGCGGGATCAGCGCCCTGCGCGACCGAGAACTGCGTCATCTCCGCGATGCCGCGCGTGATGATCGCGGCCTTCGTGTTCTCGCCGTAGCCGACGCCATCGACGATGCCGATCGCGAGGGCGATCAGGTTCTTGAGCACGCCGCCGAGCTCGGTGCCGATGACGTCGGTGTTGACGTAGGTGCGGAAGTAGGGCGCCGATGCGGCGGTGGCGATCTCCTGCGCCACGGCGAGGTCGACGCACGACGCGACGCCGCCCGTCGGCTGCTCCTTGGCGATCTCGAGCGCGATGTTCGGGCCCGAGATGACGCCGATGCGGGCCTCGTCGAGGTCGAGGGTGTCGTAGATCACCTGCGACATGCGCATGGTGGTGGTCTTCTCGACGCCCTTCACCAGGCTCACGAGCACGCTGCGCCGGTCGAGGTACGGCTCGAGGTCGATGAGGTTCTGCCGCAGGGTCTGGCTCGGCACCGCGAGGAACACGAGGGAAGCCCCGCGCAGCGCGACGCTCAGGTCATCGGTCGCTTTCAGGCTCTTCGGCAGGTTGATGCCCGAGAGGTACTGCGAGTTGCGCTTCGCGACCTGGATCTCGTGCGCGACCTCGCGTCGACGCGCCCAGACGGTCACGTCGCACCCCGCGTCGCAGAGCACCTTCGCGAAGGTCGTCCCCCAGCTGCCCGCGCCGATCACCGCGACCTTGCGGCCGCGGTTGCGCTGATTCATTCCGGTGACGATCGGGATCGGCCGAGTGGTCAAAAACGCCCCGTTTCACTCTGCTGGTGCTTGCTCGGATCCCAGCGCTCGGCCGGGGGCTGTTCGTCTCGGAGGTCGGAGAGCAGCGCCGTGATCGCGTCCATGAGCAGGTTGGTGGCCTCGGTCACCACCCGCTGATCGACAGCGCGTCCCTCGAAGCGGCTGAGGTCGAGCGCCTCGCCCACCGAGACGCGGATGGTCTTCCGCGGGAACGGGTGGATGCGCTTGGCGTAGCGCGGCATGAGATCCTGCGTACCCCAGTGCGCCACCGGGATCAGCGGGATGCCAGATTCGAGAGCGAGCCGCACCGCGCCCGACTTGCCCCGCATGGGCCAGAGATCCGGATCGCGCGTGAGCGATCCTTCCGGATAGACGATCACTCCCGACTCGCGCTCGATGAGCTGACCCGCCGCGCCCATGGGGTTCGCGCCGTCTCGCGCCGGGCGCGCCGATCCCTGCCGCTCCACCGGGATCTGGCCGGATGCCCGCAGCAGCCAGCCGAGCACGGGAACGCGGAAGAGGCTCGCCTTCGCCATGAACCTCGGCAGGCGGCCCAGATGCCAGACGGCGGCGCCCATCGCGATCGGATCGATCTCGCTGTAGTGGTTGGGCGCCA
This sequence comes from Leucobacter tenebrionis, assembly GCF_019884725.1. NCBI lineage: Bacteria > Bacillati > Actinomycetota > Actinomycetes > Micrococcales > Microbacteriaceae > Leucobacter > Leucobacter tenebrionis. The sequence goes on from NZ_CP082322.1 coordinate 501,480, forward strand.
GGATGAAGGGACCCGTCTTCGGCAGCTTCGACTGGGGGGTGAAGCGGTACCGCACCATGAGCGACCAGGCCGGCAGGATCGCGCAGGCGAGCACCCAGAACACGGAGGGTCGACGCTTCTCCGCGGAGGGGCGGCTGCGGAGTTTTACCGTGTCAGTCATGCTCACATTATCTCGCGACGGCCTCCCCGGCGCGGAATGCCGTGCCGGGGAGGAACGAGGGATCAGCTCTCGTAGACGAAATCTGCGCCGAGCTTGCGCAGCTTCTCGATGAAGTTCTCGTAGCCGCGCGAGATGATGCCGAGGTTCGTGACCTTCGTCTGCCCCTCGGCGGTCAGGCCGGCGATGAGGTAGCTGAAGCCGCCCCGCAGGTCGGGCACCTCGATCTCGGCACCGGTGAGCGGGGTCGGGCCGGTGATCACCGCGGCCTGCTCGAACTCGCGGCGCAGCACGCGGCGCGTGTCGTCATGCAGGCCGTCCTTGTAGACGCGGATGTCGGCGCCCATCTTGTTGAGCGCGTCGGTGAACCCGAAGCGGTTCTCGTAGACGGTTTCGTGGATGGTCGACACGCCCTCCGCCTGCGTGAGCGCGACCACGAGCGGCTGCTGCCAGTCGGTCATGAAGCCGGGGTGCACATCGGTCTCGATGGTCACGGGCTTCAGCGCCCCACCGGGGTGCCAGAAGCGGATGCCGTCGGAGTGCACGTCGAAGTCGCCGCCGACCTTGCGGAAGACGTTGAGGAAGGTCATCATCTCCTCCTGCTTCGCCCCCTCGACGAACACGTCTCCCCTGGTCGCGAGCGCCGCGGCCGCCCAGCTGGCGGCCTCGTTGCGGTCGAAGATCGCCGCGTGGTCGTAGCCGCGCAGCTCCTTCACACCCTCGATGAAGATGACCCGGTTCGGCTCGACCGTGATGATCGCACCCATCTTCTGCAGGATGCAGATGAGGTCGATGATCTCGGGCTCGATGGCCGCATTGCGCAGTTCGGTCTGCCCCTCGGCGAGCACGCTCGTGAGCAGCACCTGCTCGGTCGCGCCGACCGAGGGGTAGGGAAGCTCGATGTTCGCGCCCTTGAGACCGTTGGGTGCGGTGAGGCTGATCCCGCTCGGCAGCTTCTCGACCACCGCGCCGAACTTGCGCAGAGCGTCGAGGTGGAAGTCGATCGGCCGGTCGCCGATGCGGCAGCCGCCGAGATCAGGAATGAACGCCTCTCCGAGCCGGTGCAGCAGCGGGCCGCAGAAGAGGATCGGGATGCGCGAGGACCCCGCGTGAGCGTCGATGTCGGCGTGGTGCGCCTGCTCGACGTTCGACGGGTCGAGACGCCACTCGCCCGGATCCTCGCCCTTGGTGATGAGCACGCCGTGCAGAGCGAGCAGACCGGCCACCACGCGGATGTCCGACACGTTGGGCACGTTGCGCAGAACGCTCGGGGTCTTGCCCAGCAGCGCCGCCACCATGGCCTTCGGCGCGAGGTTCTTCGCGCCGCGCACCTCGATGCGCCCCTTGAGGGGCCTGCCGCCGTTGATGATGATCTCGTCGGAGGTCAGACCGACACGAGCGCCGGCCTTCTTCGCGTCCTGTCTCAGGCCCGCGGCGGTCGCCTCATCGTTCATAACGGCGACGTTCGCGTCGTCGTTCGGTGCGTCCTGCTCGCTCACGCGGCCTCCAGCGGGGTTGTGGTCGGCATCCACGACGGGCGCCGAGCCTCGAATTCAGAGATTGCGGACTCGTTGCGGAGGGTCAACGAGATGTCGTCGAGCCCTTCCATGAGCCGCCAGCGAGTGTAGTCGTCGATCTGGAACGGCACACTCAGGTTGCCCACCGACACCGTGCGATCCTCGAGGCTCACCGTCAGCTGCACGCCGGGTTCCGCGTCGATCGCGGCCCAGAGCTTCTCGACGTCGGCCTCCTCGACCTGTGCGGCGAGCAGCCCCTGCTTGCCGGAGTTGCCCCGGAAGATGTCCGCGAAGCGCGGCGAGATGACGACCTTGAAGCCGAAGTCGCGCAGCGCCCACACGGCGTGCTCGCGCGAGGAGCCGGTACCGAAATCGGGGCCGGCGACGAGGATCTCGGCGCCCGCGAACGCGGGCTGGTTGAGCACGAAGTCGTCGCTCTGACGCCAGTGGTAGAAGAGGGCGTCGTCGAAGCCGGTCTTCGTGACGCGCTTCAGGAAGACCGCGGGGATGATCTGGTCGGTGTCGACGTTCGAGCGCTTCAGCGGTGCCGCCACGCCCGTCATCGTGATGAACTTGTCCATGATTACGCAGCCTCCGCCTTCTCGGCGGCGATCCCGGCGCCGTCCGCATCGTGGGTGATGCCCTTCGCGGCATCCTCGTTCAGATCCCAGGGGCTCGAGAGCGTGCCGCGGATCGCCGTCGCCGCCGCGACGAGCGGCGAGACGAGGTGCGTGCGCCCGCCCTTGCCCTGGCGCCCCTCGAAGTTGCGGTTCGAGGTGGAGGCGCAGCGCTCCCCCGGCGCCAACTGGTCGGGGTTCATGCCGAGGCACATCGAGCAGCCGGCGAAGCGCCACTCGCCGCCGAACTCCTCGACGATCTTGTCGATGCCCTCGGCCTCGGCCTCGAGCCTCACCCGCGCAGACCCGGGCACCACCATGAGGCGTACGCCGTCGGCCTTCTTCTTGCCCTTGATGATGCTCGCGAAGGTGCGCAGGTCGTCGAGGCGGCTGTTGGTGCAGGATCCCATGAACACCGCGTCGACCGCGATCTCCTTCATGGGGGTGCCGGCCTCGAGGTCCATGTACTCCAGCGCCCGCTCGGCCGCGACGCGCTCGTTCGGATCCTCGATCTCCGCGGGATCCGGCACACGATCGCTCAGCAGCACGCCCTGCCCGGGGTTCGTCCCCCAGGTCACGAACGGCTCGAGCTCGCTCGCATCGATGAACACCTCGCGGTCGAAGACGGCGCCCTCGTCGGTCGGCAGCGTCTTCCAGTACTCGACCGCGCGATCCCAGTCCTCGCCCTGCGGAGCATGGGGACGGCCCTTCACGTACTCGAAGGTGGTCTCGTCGGGCGCGACCATGCCCGCGCGCGCGCCGGCCTCGATCGACATGTTGCAGATCGTCATGCGACCGTCCATCGAGAGGCCGCGGATCGCCGAACCGCGGTACTCGAGCACGTAGCCCTGCCCGCCGCCGGTGCCGATCTTCGCGATGACCGCGAGGATGATGTCCTTCGCGGTGACGCCCGGGCGCAGTTCGCCCTCGACGTTGATCGCCATGGTCTTGAACGGCTTGAGCGGAAGCGTCTGCGTGGCCATCACATGCTCGACCTCGCTCGTGCCGATACCGAACGCCAGCGCGCCGAACGCGCCGTGCGTCGAGGTGTGGCTGTCGCCGCACACCACGGTGATGCCGGGCATGGTGAGGCCGAGCTGGGGGCCCACCACGTGGACGATGCCCTGCTCCTTGTCGCCGAGCGGGTGGGCCCGCACGCCGAACTCCTCGACGTTGCGACGCAGGGTCTCGATCTGCAGGCGGCTCGTCGGATCCTCGATCTGCCGCGTGATGTTCACCGTCGGCGTGTTGTGGTCCTCGGTCGCGATCATGAGATCCACACGGCGCAGGGGCCGATCGGCCATGCGGAGGCCGTCGAAGGCCTGCGGGCTCGTCACCTCGTGGATCAGGTGGAGATCGATGTAGATGAGATCGGGTTCGCCGTTCTCGCCCTTGACGACGACGTGGTCGTCCCACAGCTTCTCGGCCAGAGTTCGGGGCTTGGTTGCTTCAGTCATACGTGCGCTTCTCTATTCCGTAACTTGCACGCGCGAACACGCGCGATCGCTTTCGGCCGTGCCTGACTCCGCGACGGGAGGGCCGAAATGCTACACCCCGTCGCGGCAAGGAAGAAGAAGCTGCCGACGACGCATGATGAAGAGTCTACCACCGGGCGATCAGTCCTCCGGAGTATCGGCCGCTCCGAGGTGCAGCCGCTGACCGCTGCGCTTGGCCTCGCGATTCATCTTCACGACGCTCGCGATGGTAGCCACCGCCATCGCCGCGACGATGAACCCGAGCGAGAACCAGATGCTGATGTCGGGCACCCATTCGACGTGGTGCCCGCCGTTGATGAACGGCAGCTCGTTCTCGTGCAGGGCGTGGAAGACCAGCTTCACGCCGATGAACGCCAGGATCGCGGCGATGCCGTACTTGAGGTACTCGAGCTTGTCGAGCAGGCCGCCGAGCAGGAAGTAGAGCTGACGCAGACCCATGAGCGCGAACACGTTGGCGGTGAAGACGATGAACGGGCTGCGCGTGATGCCGAAGATGGCGGGGATCGAGTCGAGGGCGAACAGCAGGTCGGTGGTGCCGAGCGAGACGAGCACGAGCAGGAACGGGGTCCACATCCGTTTGCCGTCGACCGTCGTGCGCAGCTTGCCGCCGTCGTAGTGGTCGGAGATCGGCATGACCTTCTTCACCTGACGGATGATCCAGCTGTCGCCGCCGTGCTCCTCCTCACCCGGCTTGACCTGCTGCCAAGCGGTCCAGATGAGCCACGCGCCGAAGAGGAAGAAGATCCAGATGAACCGCTCGATGAGCGCGGCTCCGGCGAGGATGAAGACGCCGCGGAACACCAGCGCCAGGATGATGCCGATCATGAGCGCGCGCTGCTGGTAGGCGTGCGGCACCTTGAAGCTCGCGAGGATCAGCACGAACACGAAAAGGTTGTCGATCGAGAGGCTGTACTCCGTGAGCCAGCCGGCGAGGAACTCGGTTCCGTGCTGCACATCGCCCAGCAGGAAGATCGCCCCGGCGAAGAGCAGCGCGAGCAGCACGTAGAAGCCGACCCAGAGGCTGGCCTCGCGCATGCTGGGCACGTGGGGGCGCTTGATGATGAGGAGCAGGTCGACGACGAGGATTCCGACGAGCAGAATCATCGAACCGATCTCGAACCAGGGTGGAAGAACAGGTGCCACGAACATCTCTTTCGGTGCGGCGCGGGTGCGCGGATGAACCGAAAGTCTCTCCCCGGCGACTCCCCCGGGTGATCCGGCGAGACGGCACCGCGCTCGCACCGGCCGGGCCACGGAGCCCGGCGTACTGACGACGCGAGCGAAACGGAATACTCCCTTTCGAAGGCACCAGCATACCCGAACCCCGGCGATCCGCGGATCAGGCGCTCGCGAGCCGCCGCGTCTGCTCCCAGCGGCTGAGCGATTCCCCTCGCTACGATGTGATTCTCAATCGCAGACGAAAGGACGCCCGTGATCGACCGTTCGACCCCGCCGATCGACCGCAGCACCGCTCGCGGCCCCGGCCCCGCCTCCCGCACGCTCGCGGCCTTCATCTTCGCGAGCCGCTGGCTGCAGGCTCCCCTCTACCTCGGGCTCATCATCGCGCAGGCCATCTACGTGGTGCTGTTCTTCATCGAGCTGTGGCACCTCGTCGAGAACGTGATCGTCACCGGGCACGTCACGGAAACCGACGTGATGCTGAGCGTGCTCGCGCTCATCGACATCGTGATGATCGCGAACCTGCTCATCATGGTGATCATCGGCGGCTACGAGACCTTCGTCTCGAAGATCCGCGTCGAGGGGCATCACGACGAGCCCGAGTGGCTCTCGCACGTCAACACGAACCTGCTCAAGGTGAAGCTCGCGGTGTCGATCATCTCGATCTCCTCGATCCACCTGCTCAAGACCTTCATCGAGGTCGGCCGTATGGATAAGGGCGTCGTGCGCAACGCCGACGGATCGGTGCTCTACTCCTGGGACGGCGTGCTGTGGGAGGTCGCGATCCACCTCGCCTTCATCGTCTCGGCGCTCGCACTCGCGTGGATCGACCGGATGAGCCACCACCACCCTGCGGTGAAGCAGGATCAGGTGACCGCGGGCCGCATCGAGGCCGGACTGCGGGAGGCTGCCCCGGCTGCCGCCGAGGAGTACGTCACCGTGCGGGTCCCGGCCGGGACGCAGTTGCCCGAGGGCGCCCGCGTCGTCGAGTAGACGCGACCTCGCCCCGGAAGACAGAAAGGGGGCCCGGCTTCGGCCGGGCCCCCTTTCGCGTCAGCTGCGGCTCAGCTGAACTGGTTCATGGTGTTGTCTTTGCCGCCGGCCTTGAGAGCGGCGTCGCCGGCGAAGTACTCCTTGTGGTTGTCGCCGATGTCGCTGCCGGCCATGTTCTGGTGCTTGACGGTGGCGATCCCCTGACGGATCTCCTGGCGCTGCACGTCGCGCACGTAGGTCAGCATGCCCTCGTCGCCGAAGTATCCCTTGGCCAGGTTGTCGGTCGACAGCGCCGCCGTGTGGTAGGTCGGCAGGGTGATGAGGTGGTGGAAGATGCCGGCCCTGGCGGAGCCGTCGCGCTGGAAGGAGCGGATCTTCTCGTCGGCGAGGCGGGCGAGCTCGGTGCCGTCGTACTCGACGCTCATGAGGTTGTCGCGATCGTAGGCCGAGACGTCCTCCCCCTGCTCGACGAGCAGATCGTAGGCCTGCTGGCGGAAGTTGAGGGTCCAGTTGAACGACGGGCTGTTGTTGTACACGAGCTTCGCGTTCGGGACCGCCTCGCGAATGCGGTCGACCATGCCGGCGATCTGCTCGACGTGCGGCTTCTCGGTCTCGATCCACAGCAGATCCGCGCCGTTCTTCAGCGAGGTGATGCAGTCGAGCACGACGCGATCCTCGCCCGTGCCCTTGCGGAACTGGTAGAGGTTCGAGGGGAGGCGCTTCGGGCGCAGCAGCTTGCCGTCGCACTTGATGACCACATCGCCGTTGCCGAGATCGCTCTCGGAGATCTCCTCGACGTCGAGGAACGAGTTGTACTGGTCTCCCAGATCGCCGGGCGTATTCGTGACGGCGAGCTTCTGGGTGAGGCCGGCCCCGAGCGAGTCGGTGCGGGCGACGATCACGCCGTTGTCGATGCCGAGCTCGAGGAACGCGTAGCGCACGGCGTTGATCTTGGCGATGAAGTCCTCGTGCGGAACGGTGACCTTGCCGTCCTGGTGCCCGCACTGCTTCTCGTCGGAGACCTGGTTCTCGATCTGGATCGCGCAGGCGCCCGCCTCGATCATCTTCTTCGCGAGCAGATAGGTCGCCTCGGGGTTGCCGAAGCCGGCGTCGATGTCGGCGATGATCGGCACGACGTGGGTCTCGTAGTTGTCGATCTGCGACTGGATGAACTCGACCGCGGTCTCGTCGCCCGCGCGGCGGGCTTCGTCGAGCTGGGTGAACAGTAGATCGAGCTCGCGGGCGTCGGCCTGGCGCAGGAACGTGTAGAGCTCCTCGATGAGGGCCGGCACCGCGGTCTTCTCGTGCATCGACTGGTCGGGCAGCGGGCCGAACTCGGAGCGCAGGGCGGCGACCATCCAGCCGGAGAGGTAGAGGTAGCGCTTCTTCGTGGTCTCGAGGTGCTTCTTGATCGAGATCATCTTCTGCTGCCCGATGAACCCGTGCCAGACGCCGAGCGACTGGGTATAGAGCGATGCATCGGCGTCGTACTCTGCCATGTCGCGGCGCATGATGTCGGCCGTGTACTGCGCGATCTCGAGCCCCGTGCGGAACCGGTTCTGGGCCCGCATCCGGGCGACGTGCTCGGGGTTGATCGCATCCCAGCCTGAGCCGTTCTGCTCCTTGAGCGCCTCGACGGCCTCGATATCGTTCTGGAACGCAGTCATGCTGACTCCTTCGTGTGATGGCGGCTAGCTCCGATATGAACTACTTCTACTTTGGGGCAGCCAGGACACCTCCCGTGCGCCAAATCGGGTGTGAATATTCGCGGTATTTCTGCACGGCGGAAAATTTGACCTCGAGCACGGGATCGGACTGCCTCCTCCGGGCGCACTTCGCGCGCTGGGGAGCAGATAGACTAAGGACGGACCTCGCAGCGGGTCTTCGCGCGAGTGGCGGAATTGGCAGACGCGCTGGATTTAGGTTCCAGTGTCTTCGGACGTGGGGGTTCAAGTCCCCCCTCGCGCACGAAATGAGGGATGTTTATGACCCGTCTCTTGGACAGCCGTCTCCCGATCGTCGCGGCACCCATGGCGGGTGGCCCCTCGACGGTCGCGCTGGCGCGAGCCGTCGCTTCGGCCGGGGGCTTCCCGTTCCTGGCCGGTGGATACAAGCCCCGCGAAGCGTTGGAGAAGGAGATCGCCGCCGTGCGCGCGGCGGACATCGCCTTCGGCGTCAACCTCTTCGTGCCGTCCGGTGAATCGGTGGACGAGGCCGCCTTCGCCGCGTACGCGGAGGAACTGCGAGCCGAGGCCGACGCGTACGGGCTCGAACTGGACCCGTCCCCCGTGCAGGACGACGACGGGTGGGGTGAGAAGCTCGCGCTGCTGACCGAGGATCCCGTGCCTGTGGTGTCCTTGACCTTCGGCCTCCCCGACCGCGCCGACATCGCCGCCCTCCGCCGGGCGGGCACCCGCGTCATAGCCACGGTGACCTCGCCCGGGGAGGCCCGGCTCGCGCGGGAGGCCGGCGTCGACGGCCTCGTCGTCCAGGGGTCGCAGGCGGGTGGTCACAGCGCCGTGTTCGACGGCACCCGGGATCCCGAATCGATCACGACCGCCGCGCTCGTGCGGCGCGTGCTGCAGGCCGTGGATCTGCCGCTGATCGCAGCGGGCGGGGTCGACGGGCCGGGGGCCGTGCGCGAACTGCTCGAGGCCGGCGCGCAGGCCGTAGCGGTCGGAACGCTGCTGCTCCGCACGGACGAAGCCGGCACCTCGCCGGCGCACCGAGCCGCCCTGGGCTCCCCCTCGTTCACGCAGACCGTGCTCACCCGAGTCTTCACGGGTCGCCCCGCACGCGCGCTGCGCAACGGATTCATCGATCGGCATCAGGCGGCGTCGATCGACGGCTACCCCGCCGTGCACCACCTGACTCGCTCGCTCCGCGCCGCAGCGGGCCGGGCCGGCGACGCGGATCGGTTGCATCTCTGGGCCGGCGCCGGCTGGCGCAGCGCCCCGACCGGTTCCGCCGCCGATGCCGTCGAGTGGTTGACCTCAGAACTCGACTGAGCCCGCGGCCCGGGTCGAGTCCGGCCGCTCCGATGTTTGGCAATGCCCCATTGGTGCATTATTCTGCACTTATGGATCAGGGAGCAGAGTCGCTCGCGCGCGCTATCGGCGCTCGGGTGAAGCAGGAGCGGAACGCTCGCGGATGGACGCTGGATCAGCTGTCGGAGCATGCCGGGGTGAGCCGACGGATGGTCGTGAACGTGGAGCAGGGCGGGGTCAACCCGAGCGTGGGCACGCTGCTGCGGCTCTCCGATGCTCTGGGGGTGGGACTCCCGTCCCTCGTCGAGGCTCCTGCACCGCGGACGGCGAAGCTCACTCCGGCCGGCGGCGGCGCGGTGCTGTGGGCCGGGGAACGTGGCGGGCGCGGCGTGCTCGTCGCCGGTACGGAACCCCCGGACGTGGTCGAGCTCTGGGACTGGACGCTGGGGCCCGGTGAACAGCATCGGAGCGAGGAGCACGCTACCGGCACCCGTGAGCTGCTCCAGGTGCTGGAGGGCGCGATGATCGTCGAAGCCGGAGGCGAGTCGCACGAACTGGCCGCCGGGGACGCCCTGTCCTTCTTCGGCGATGTCCCCCACTCCTACACCAACCCCGATAATGCGCCCGCGCGTTTCTCGCTCTGCGTCTACGAACCGGGCGTCGGCCGCCAGTACAGAAACGGAGCCGTGGATGCCTGAGATCCTCAGTCCCGATGAGTTCCTCACCGCGAGCGCGGTCGAACCCGAGGTGTTCGAGCTTCGCCCGGATTACCGCGCCCTGCTGCTCGTCGCAGAGGGGCTGGACGCGGAGGCGACCTCCCCCGCGGCAGACGCGCTGGTCGAACGAGCCGAATCGCATGCCGAGGAGCTCCTCGCCGCGTCCCCGGTGACCGAGCTGCCGCATGTCGCCGCCTGGAGGGAGGCGTACCGAGCCTTCGGGGCGAAGCCGCAACGCACTCGGAACAGCCTCGAGGCGTTGACTCGTCGGGCTGAGCAGGGGTTGCCTCGCATCAACGCGCTCACCGATGTCTACAACGCGATCTCGGTGCTGCATCAGATCCCTCTCGGCGGTGAGGACTTCGACCGCTACGACGGGCCGGCGCGTCTGATCCGCGCCACGGGGGCCGAGCCGTTCGACACGACCGCGAACGGGGAGGCCGCGATCGAGCATCCCGAGGCCGGCGAGGTCGTCTGGTGCGACGATGCCGGAGTGACCTGTCGTCGCTGGAACTGGCGGCAGGGACAGCGCACAGCGCTGACGAACAGCACCCGGACCGCGTTCTTCATCATGGACGCCCTCGCACCGATGACCGACGACGAACTGTCCGCAGCCGGCGACGCCCTCATCGAGGCGCTGTCGGCCGTATGCCCCCGGATGAGGACCTCCCGTCGCCTGATCGGGGCGCTGTGAGCGCGCCCATGAGAGTTCCCGCGTGGTCGTTGGCCGTCATCGCGATGCTCTCCGTGCAGCTCTCGAACGCCCTCTCGGTGCCGGTCATCGATCAGGTGGGTCCCGCCGGTACCGCCTGGTTGCGCATGTGCTTCGGCGCGGCGCTCCTCTGGCTCATCGCCCGGCCCGCGATCCGGTCGATACGGCGCCAGGATCTGCCCGCGCTGCTCGCCCTCGGGGTGGTGACGGGGTTCATGACGACCTTCTTCCTCGCGGCGGTGGATCGCATTCCGCTGGGCACCGCGGTTTCGATCGAGTTCCTCGGCCCGCTCACCGTGGCCGGGGTGATGAGCAGGCAGCGCAAGGCGCTGATGTGGCCGGCGCTCGCGCTGGTCGGCGTGGTGCTGCTCACCGAGCCCTGGCACGGCGCCATCGACCTCGCCGGGGTCGGCTTCGCGGCCGCCGCCGGCGCCTGCTGGGGCCTCTACAACCTGCTCACTCAGCACGTCGGCGACCGGTTCTCGGGTATCAGCGGACTCTCGCTCACGATCCCCGTCGCCGCCATCGCCACGATGCCGGTGGGCCTGCCGCAGGTGATCGCGGGCGACTTCACCTGGTGGGTACTGCCCGCCGCTGCGGGGATCGCGCTGATCACACCGGTGATCGCGTTCGGGCTCGAGATGCTCGCACTGCGCCGCATGACGCACACCGCGTTCGGCACGCTGCTGTCGATCGAGCCTGCGTTCGGGATCCTCATCGGCCTGCTCGTGCTCGCCCAGTCCCCGACGCCGATGCAGCTCGCGGGCATCGCCCTGGTCGTCGTCGCCGGCGCAGCCGCCCAACGGGGCGGTGCACGCACCGCCGATCCGGCCCCGCCTGCAGTAGCCCGCCCCGCCGCGAAGGAGACTCCATGACCGCCACCCCGAAGTACAGCTCCACGTTCATCTTCGAAATCCGGGAGCTCACCGACGAGTTCCATCGCATCGATGGCGAGATCGCCGAGCGCGCCCGCCGGATCCCCGGCTTCCTCGGCGAGGAGGCGTGGCACAACGAGGAAGCGGGTCTGCACGCCGAGGTCTACTACTGGAGCGACATGGAGGCTCTACGCGAGCTGATCGGCATGGACACGCACCGGCTCGCTAAAGCTCGTCACGGGGAGTGGATCGGCGAGTATCGCGTCGTGATCTCCGAGGTGCAGTCGGTCTACGGCAACCCGCTGCTCGGTCTCGCGCATCGCCCAGGACAGGACCAAGAACAGGAGGAGCAGGCATGACCGCCCTCTTCACCGGCCTCTCGGCCTACCCGCTCACCCCGCTCCACGACGACCGGGTCGACGAGCGCGCGTTCGCCGGGCTCATCGAGCGCCTCGCCACGGCGGGAGTGGACTCGATCACCGCACTCGGGTCGACGGGGTCCTACGCATACCTCAGCGTCGCCGAACGCGCCCGCGTCGCCCGGCTCGCCGTGCAGCATGCGGGCGGGACCCCCGTGTTCGTGGGCGTCGGAGGTCTGCGCACCTCGCACGTGCTCACCCACGTCGACGACGCGGAACAAGCGGGCGCGTCAGGCCTGCTGCTGGCGCCCATGACCTATCAGCCGCTCACAGCCGACGACGTGTTCGAGCTGTTCCGCGCAGTCACCGAGCACACGGATCTACCGGTGATCGTCTACGACAACCCCGGCACCACGCACTTCGCGTTCACCACCGGGCTGTACGCACGCATCGCCGAACTGCCCGGCATCGCCTCGATCAAGATCCCCGGCGTCCCCTCAGACCCCGATGCGGCACGGGCGCGCGTCGCGGAGATCCGACGGGTCGTGCCGGCACACGTCACGATCGGCGTCTCGGGCGACGCCTTCGCCGCGACCGGCCTGAATGCGGGCTGCGACGCCTGGTACTCGGTGATCGGCGGTACTCTGCCCGATCCGGCACTCGCCATCACCCGTGCCGCGCAGCAGGGCCGTGCATCCGAGGCGGCCGCGGAATCCGAGCGCCTCGCTCCGCTGTGGGCGCTCTTCTCGGAGTCCGGAGGCAGCCTGCGGGTGACCGCCGCGATCGCTGAACACCTCGGCCTCGCCCCCGACCGCTGCCTCCCGCTACCGATACAGGGCCTCACCGGACCGCAGCGCGCCCGAGTGGCGCAGGTCGTGGACGAACTCGGCCTCGCCTGAGTAGCGGGCCCGAGCGCTGTGACGCCCGCTCCCCGGGGAATGCGCAGCCTCTCAACGCTCCCACTCCCCGGGAATGCGCAGCCCCTCAACGCTCCCACTCCCCCGAGAGGTCGAAATCTGCTCCATTTCCCGGGATCCCGAGCCGTTTTCGACCTCTCGCGACTCCGGCCCCGCGGCTCCGCACCGCTGGCGCTCGGAATCTAGCCCGGTCGCTGCGACCCACGCGCGCGCAGGATCTCCCCCGCCTTCACCGCAACCACCCCGGCGATGATCAGCGCCGCCCCCAACCACTGCACGCGCGTGGGAACGACCGCGAGGAGCACGATGGTCCAGACGATGCCGAACATCGCCTCCGAGTACCCGGTGAAGCTCGCGACCGTGGCACCGAGACGGCGCGACGCGGCGACCCCGAGCACGTACGACAGCACCGTCGAGATGAGCACCATGCCCGCGACTGCGACCGCGGGAGGCAGTTCGGCACCTGCGATCACCGCGGGGTTCCCCGTCACGGCGAAGGGGAGCAGCCCGGTCGCGCTTGCCAGGCCCAGCACCACCGCGCCGACCGCGAGGCCGAGCCCCACGAACGGGATCGGCGGGATGCCGTGGTCGCTGTTCGCCCCCGCCGCGTAGTAGGCCGCGTTGCCGATCGCGGCGACGAGCGCGAAGGCGATGCCCAGCGGATGCAGCGCCCCGCCCGATCCCGAACCGGAGATCGCGACGAGCCCGAGCACCGCCACGGCCGCGCCGACCAGCGTCAGCCCCGCGGGCGCCACGCGGGTGCGCGACCAGAGCCAGAGCATCAGCACCACGGGGCCCATGAATTCGATGAGCAGCGCGAGACTCGGCGGGATGAACTGCACGGCGAGGAAGAAGGCGAGCTGGCAACCCGCGACCGCGAGCAACCCGAAGAGCAGGATCGGCCGCCACGCCGCCCGCACCAGGTTCCACTGGCCGCGCAGCGCGAGCACCGTGGGGGCGGCGAGCACGAGGGCGGCGAGGGTGATCCTGGTCGTCGCCGCCGCCCCGGCCGACCACCCCGCATCGAGGAGAGCACTCGCGAAGATGCCCGATAGCGCGAACGAGGCGGCGGACCCCACCGCGAGCAGGAATCCGGTGACGGGAATCGCCCGCGATGCACCCGGCATCGGCACCTCCCACGAGTCAGTTGCGTCCGCCGCGGCGCGGCTCCACCCGCCAGGATATCGCCGAACGCGGGGCTCGATGCTCACGCGGCACCGGCACCGACTTACGCGGCACCGACGCCGATCCGCAGCGCCGCGATGAACTCCCGGTAGAGCTCGTCCCGCTCGAGCAGTTCGCCGTGGGATCCCGAGTCGCGCACGCGCCCCCGGTCGAGCACGACGATGCGATCGGCGTCGAGCACGGTCGACAGCCGGTGCGCGATGGTGACGACGGCGCCGCTGCGGGCGGCGTCGGCGATGACCCGCTGGATCGCGGCCTCCGTGGAGCCGTCGAGCTGCGCGGTCGCCTCGTCCAGCAGCAGCACCTCCGGACGCCTCACCAGCGCCCGCGCGACGGCGAGGCGCTGGCGCTCGCCCCCGGAGAGCACCGCCTCGGAGACCTCGGTGTCGAGTCCCTCCGGCAGTCCGCCCGCTACCTCAGTTCGAAATCGGTGCGCGGATGGGGCACCCCGTTGATCTGCAGCGACACGCCGTAGCGCCCCGGGTAGTACCGGCGAGTGGTGATCGGCCTGAACGAGTGCGAGGCCCGCACCTCGAACCGTTCACCGGGACCGAGGGTGCGGCGCATGATCTTGAAGACCTTCGAGCGCTCGTCTCCCCGAGCGCCCGGGAAGCTCAGCACGTAGTCGATCACGAGCGGCGCGGGATCCGCCCCGACGTTCTCCACCGCCGCGCCGAAGGCGATCGCACCGCCCGTTGCGACCCGCAACGGCGAGACCTCGAGAGGCGAGACCGCCAGGCTCACCGGGGGAAAGCCGAGCAGTTCGAGGGCGGCGGCATCCCCGCGCTTCACCAGCGTGCGCAGCGCGTGGTGGGCGACCCGCTCGAAATGCTCGCCGCCGCTCCATCCGCGCACGACCTCGACCGCGAACGCGGGATGCGCCCGGCTGTGATCGTTGAGGTGATTGGCGACGGAGCGACGCACGTTCTCGTCGGCGTCGTCGTGCAGGGCGTCGAGGATCGGCCTGGTCGGCGCGGGATCCGCCACGAGGGCCGGGATCCGCTCGGCCCACGGCAGCAGGGGGCGGGTCCCCTCGCTGGCGAGTCGACGCACGCGCCAGTCGGAGTCCGTCGTCCACGCGGCCATCCGGTCGAGCGCACGGTCGAGGTCGTGGATCAGCAGCGGACGGACCGCGAACTCCGAGGTGAAGCGCTTCGTCATCTCCCCCAGCAGAGCCAGCGACGAGTCGAAGCCCTCGTCCGTCCCCTCGCTCAGCGCCATCCTCGCCGACGCGAGACCGACCGGCCAGAGGGCGAAACCCTCGAACTCCGGGTTCTCGAGAGCCGTCCGCACGATGCCCGCCAGTTGCGCGTGGCCTCCCGAGACGTCGCGCGCGATCCCGCCCGCCAGCGCCCGCGCCCTCCCGCTCAGCGTCAGTTCCGCGAGGCCGGCCGCGGTCTCACGTGTGGCTTCGAACCGACGCCCGCCGCTCGCCGCCTCGAGCGCCTCCAGCAGCGCTCCGACGCGCTCGTCTCCGAGCAGGTCATCGGTCATCGACATCGCGGGCCTCCGTTCCCCGGCACAGTCTACGAGGCGAGCAGCTTCGTGAGCCCTCACCTCTCCGCCGGATGCGCAGTACCATGGGGGCACCCCGCCGATCTCCGGCCCGGGCGACGAACCGGAGGCACCCATGGCAGCGAACGAACCCGCGATGTCCCCGTCGGATCTCCCCGTCTCCGAGGTGCTGGACCGCGTGACCGGCCCCCGCCGAGCCGAGGCCGACGAGCTGCTGGCGCTGCATCGCGAGCTGAGCGGCGCGGCGCCCGTCGTCTGGGCGGGGCGGATCATCGGCTTCGGCGAGCACGAGTACCGCTACGACAGCGGGCACGGCGGACGCATGCCCGATCTCGCCTTCGCCACCGGATCCGCGAAGCACACGCTCTATCTCACGACCGGCTTCGCGGAGCGCTGGCCGGACCTCCTCGATCGGCTCGGCCCGCACCGCGCGAGCAAGGCGTGCCTCTATCTCACCCGCCTCACGAAGATCGATCGCGCCGTGCTGCGCGAGCTCCTGGAGCGCTCGCTCGCCGAGGCGCGCTCGCAGAGCGACTGAGGCGACCGGGCACCGCGCTCCGCGCACCACTGCACCGCTCACCACTGCACCGCGCTCCACTGCACCGCGCTCCGCGCACCCGCTCCGGAGGCCGCGGACGCTAGCATGGGGCGATGCGAAGCTTCGACGAGCTGGCGGCGGAGGCCGTCCGAGCCGATGTCACCGGGTGGGGGTTCGAGTTTCTGCGGGGGCGCGCCACCGAGCAGCGCCCGCCGTGGAAGTACGCCTCATTGCTCGCGGCTCGTCTGGGGTCGGTCTCATCGGCGCTCGACCTCGACACCGGGGGCGGAGAAGTCGTGGACGAGGCGCCCGCGCTGCCCCCGCGCATGGCGGTCACCGAGTCCTGGCCGCCCAACGTCGCACGCGCGAGGCAGCGGCTCGGTCCCCGCGGCGTTGAGGTGGCGGGCACGGAACCCGGCGAGCCGCTGCCCTTCCCCGACGGCAGCTTCGAACTCGTCACGGCTCGGCACCCGGTCGCACCCGACTGGCACGAGATCCACCGGGTGCTGCGCCCCGGAGGCGTCTACCTCGCGCAGCACGTGGGGCCGGCATCGGCGTTCGAACTCATCGAGCGCTTCCTCGGCCCTCTCCCCGCCGAGCGACGCCTCCGGGATCCGGAAGACGAGGCCGCCGCCGCGCGGGATCGGGGATTCGAGATCCTCCGATTGCGGACCGCGACGTGCCGCATGGAGTTCTTCGACGTCGGAGCGGTGATCTGGATCCTGCGGAAGTGCGTCTGGTGGGTGCCCGACTTCTCCGTCGAGCGATACCGCGATGTGCTGCTCGAGCTCGACGCGCAGATGCGCGGCGGCACTCCCTTCGTCGCGCACTCGACCCGCCATCTCATCGAGGCTCGCCGGTGACGGCGGCGGGCTGGGGCGGGCTGCTCGTGGCGTGGTTCGCGGCCCTCGCGCTGCCCGGGCCGGACCTGTTCCTGCTGCTGCGTCTCGCGGTGCGGGAGCGCCGAGCGGCGGTGCTCGCGGCGCTCGGCATCATGAGCGGCAACCTGCTCTGGATCGTGGTGTCCGTACTGGGGCTGGCGGCGCTCTTCGAGGCGCTGCCGGCGCTGCTGCCGGTCATGCAGACGGTGGGCGCGGTCGTGCTCGGCTATCTCGGCGTGCAGAGCATGCGGGGCGGGATCGCGGGGCTGCGCGAAGAGGGGGCGGATCGCGGTGCCGGATCGGTGGCCCGCCCCTGGCTGCTGGGTCTCACCACCAACCTCGCGAACCCGAAGGCGCTCATCTTCTTCACGGCACTGCTGGCCCAGTTCCTGCCGGCGGGTGCGGGATGGGGTCTGCGTCTCGCGATCATCGCCGTGATGTTCACGAGTGGACTGGTCTGGTTCGTCGGGATCGCACTCGCCTCATCGGCGCCGGCGTTCCGCCGCTGGTTGGGGCGGGCCGCGCCCTGGTTCGATATCGTCGCGGGCGCGCTGTTCGTGCTGATCGCGGTCGTGATCCTGGTCGAGGTGCTGCTCGGGCTCGTCTCCGATCCCGCAGCCCAAACAGGAGATCTACTCCCAGGCGGGCGATCCAGCTGAATATTCCCGTTTAGGAGCAGATCTCCTACTTGAAGAAGGTGCCGCGGCTTGTCGGGCGGCGCCGATACTGCTATGGTCTCTGCGGATCGGAGCATTTCGCGATCCCGAATCTCCATGACACGAAGCGAGGTGAGTCGCATGCCCAGTGACAGTTGCAGTCACCAGCCGGGTACCGTGCTCACCGCTTCGATCGGCTTCCGCTAGTCGACGGCCCGCCGGTCGCCCGGCGCACCATCAGCGCGCCTCGGGCCACCGCCCGAGCGCGCTCACGATCGTGCGCGCCCCGGCGCGCACCCGGAAGGAGCCGCCATGACCACCCAGCCGATCCCCGTCGTCGACGGGCTCATCGACACGATCGAGCAGCAGCTCGCAGCCCGAGACCTGCACGCGCTCACCGAGACGCTGGCCCCGCTCACGACCGCCGACCTGGTACCCCTGTTCGACCGGTTGAGTCTGCGCCGACGAGCGATCGTCTTCCGCCTGCTGGCCAAGCAGCGAGCCCTCGAGGTCTTCGAATCGCTCGACCCCGAACTGCAGGGCGACCTGCTCGACGGACTGCACGACGCGGAGGTCGCGCGGCTGTTCGCGGAGCTCGATCCCGACGACCGGGCCTGGTTGCTGGAGGAGGTGCCGGCGTCGCTCGCCACGCGCCTGCTGCGCGGACTCCCCGAGACCGATCGGCTGCTCACCGCGGCCGTACTCGGCTACCCGCAGGGCAGCGTGGGCCGGCGCATGACACCCGAGTACGTGTGGACGAGGGCCGAGCTGACCGTCGAGCAGTCGCTCGTCCGCGTGCAGGCGCGTCTCGACGACGCCGAGACCGTGTACACCGTGCCCGTGCTCGACAACGGCAGGCGGGTGGTGGGGGTCGTCAGCCTGCGCGAGCTGATGCGGGCGGAGCCCGGGCGAGTCGTCGCCGACCTCATGCAGCCGGCGCACACCGCGGAGGCCGTGGAGCGGGACGAGACGGCCGCCCGCCGCTGCGCCGACCTCGCTCTGCTCGCCATGCCCATCGTCGACAGCGAGCGCCGTCTCGTGGGCATGTTCACCATCGACGACGCCGTACGCATCCTCGAGCGCGAGGAGAACGAGGACGCGGCTAGACAGGGCGGCTCCGAGCCGCTACGGCGCCCGTACCTCTCGACGCCCGTGCTCTCGATCGTGCGATCCCGGGTGGTATGGCTGCTCGTGCTGGCGATCGGCGCCACCCTCACCGTGCAGGTGCTGTCGGTGTTCGAGGCGACGCTGGAGCAGGTGACGGTGCTGGCGCTCTTCGTGCCGCTGCTCATCGGCACCGGCGGCAACACCGGCAACCAGGCGGCCACGACGGTGACCCGGGCGCTCGCGCTCGGCGACGTGCGCCCCAGGGACCTGCTGCGCGTGCTCGCGCGCGAGCTCCGCACGGGCGCCGTGCTCGGCCTGCTGCTCGGCGGACTCGGCTTCGCCATCGCGGGCCTCGTCTACTCCGTGCCGATCGGGCTCGTCATCGGACTCACTCTGCTCACGGTCTGCACGCTGGCGGCCGCCGTGGGCGGCGGCATGCCCCTGCTGGCGCGAGCGGTCGGCGTCGACCCCGCGGTCTTCTCGAACCCGTTCATCTCGACCTTCGTGGACGCCACTGGCCTGATCGTCTACTTCATGATCGCCCGCGCGATCCTGCAACTGTGAGAACGGGCGCCGCGGGCATCGCGGTCGCGGCGCGCCATTGCCGCGGCGCGCCGTTGCCGCGATGCGCCGCACCGACCGGGTGCCGTCACCAGCCGGTGCTGAGCACCCGGTCGAGCTGCTCGAGCACGAAGTCGGCGCTCTCGGCGGTGAGGCAGAGCGGCGGTTTCACCTTGAGCACGTTCGAGCGCTCCGAGGTGGTGAGCACGACCACGCCGAGCTCTCGCAGGCGCTCGCAGATCGCCGCGGCCTCCTCCTTCGCGGGCTCCATCGTCTCGTGATCGCGCACGAGCTCGACACCGAGATAGAGCCCCTCGCCGTGCACCGGGCCGATGAGCGGGTGACGCTCGGCGAGCGCCCGGAAACCCTCGGCGAGCCGCTCGCCCACCACGTGCGCGTTCTGCTGCAGCCGCTCGTCGCGCATCGCGTCGAGCACCGCGAGGCCAACGCGGCAGCTGAGCGGATTGCCGCCCGCCGACGAGAAGAACTGTCCCTGCGTGGCGAGCGCGTCGGCGATGCGCTTCGAGGTGATGACGCCGCCGATGGGAAATCCGTTGCCCATCGGCTTCGCGATGGTGATGAGGTCGGGCACGACCCCCGACTGTTCGAAGCCCCAGAAGGTCGACCCCATGCGACCGAAGCCCACCTGCACCTCGTCCGCGATGCACAGGCCGCCCGCCGAACGAACACGCGCGTAGGCGTCGGCGAGGTAGCCGTCGGGCAGCAGCACGCCGCCGGCGTTGCCCAGCACCGACTCGCAGATGAACGCGGCGACCCCGCGTCCCTCTCCGGCGAGAGCGAGCAGGTCGGACCCGAGGTCGGCGGCATAGCGCGCGCCCACGCTCCGATCGCCCGCGTCGCCGCGGTAGGTGCCGCGGAAGCGGTTGGGCACGTCGGCGACGTGCACCCAGTCGGGCCGGTTCTCGAGCGCGTAGGGGTTGTCGTAGGCGCTCGTGGTCACGGCGTCGGAGGCCATGGTCCAGCCGTGGTAGGCCTCGCGCAGCGCCACGACGGTCTTGCGGCCCGTTGCGGCCTGCGCGAGGCGCAGGGCGAGATCGACGGCCTCGGAGCCCGAGTTGACGAGCAGCACCGTGTCGAGCGCGTCACGTCCGCTGCCATCGGCGGCGGGCGTGCGCGCCGCCTCGGGGAGCAGCGCGAGCAGACGCTCGCTGTACTCGGCGAGCTCGCGGTACAGGAAACGTGAGTTGGTGTTGAGGATGCGG
Source organism: Leucobacter tenebrionis (assembly GCF_019884725.1). NCBI lineage: Bacteria > Bacillati > Actinomycetota > Actinomycetes > Micrococcales > Microbacteriaceae > Leucobacter > Leucobacter tenebrionis. The sequence goes on from NZ_CP082322.1 coordinate 521,671, forward strand.
ATCTGCCGATTCACCGCGTCGGCCACCCCCGGGTGCCCGTGCCCCAGGCCCGTCACGTTGTTGACCATGTCGATGTACGCGCGACCCGTGGTGTCGACGAGGTGGTGGCGCCAGCCCCGCTCGATCTGCATGGGCCGCTCGTAGTAGCGCTCCTGCGCGCTCGCGAAGATCTGCTCGCGCCGGGCCTGCTCGTCGCCGGATTCGTCGCGCTGCGCGCGCGGCGGCAGACCGAGGATCGCGGCCGGATCGCGGGTGAGCCGCGCCCAGGCCGACACACGATCCGGGGTGACGCGGTTCACCGCGGAGCCGCGGAAGTCGCCGGCCGCGCGCTCGGCCTCGAGCCTCTGCAACTGCGCCACCGCGAGCTGGGTGTCAGCCGCGATGGCGTCGACGCGCACCAGCCGCACGTGCACCGGCCGCGGCGCGGTACCGCCCTCGAGCACGCCGATCTGTGCCCCGTCCTCGACCAGCTCGTCCCGCGCCACCGTCGCTTGCACACCCGACACGATCAGCAGCCATTCCTCGGAGACGAGCAGCGAGATCAGGCCCCCGAAGGCGCCGACGACGACTCCCCCGACGGGAGCAGCGACCGACATCTGAGACCCGGCGGCTACCCATATCTCGGTCGCCGTGGGCCAGGTGGCCGCGGCCTCCGCCGCATCGATGCGGGTCTGCGTGAGGCGGTACACGCCGTAGGGGTAGACGGCCGCCCCGACACCTTCCGCGAGGGACTCCGCGAGCAACCGCGGTTCGGCATGCTGTTCGAGCCAGGCCCCGCCGTCGAGCGACTCGGACTCCACGCCCGGGTCGATCACGGACACCTCGCCTTCCAGGTCAGGGAGGAGGGACCGGAGCGGGCGGGATCCTGCGACTCCCTCCGCTCCCGCAGGATGACGGGAAGACTCCGTCTGCGCGAAGGGATCGGCCGCCAGCCTGAGTCCCGCCCCATGAGGCAGCCCGCTGAAGCCGAGCCTCGCCAGCACGTGCTCCGTCATCTCGACGAGCGGGTATCGCGTCGCGGCGTCGAAGATCGCCTGCTCCCCCGCGATGCGCTCACGGGCGTAGTCGTTGGCGCCGTCGATCTCGAGCTGGCGCCAGCCGCTCGCGACGAGCACGGCGGCGCGCAGCACGATGAGCGGCCACACCGCCCGGGCCTCCGCCGCGGAGAGCGGTGCGGCGCGGTGGAAGGCCGCGACCGTATCGAGCACGCGGAGCGGGCGCGCGGGCTCGTGGTGCAGCATCGAGCTCGCCGTGACGGCGAGCTCGGCCACGCGCCACCCGTAGGCCAGGTCTCCGAGGTCGAGCACGGTGTGCGGGTGCAGACGACGGTCGTCGCCCCGCACACCGGTCACGTTGTCGTCGGTGAGGTCGCCGTGGATCGCCTGCAGGGGCAGGTCACCGGCTACCGCGTCGAGTGCGCGCTGCGCGGCCTCGGATGCGCCCAGCACCCGCTCGCGCAGATCCTCGTCGGCGATCGACGAAGCGAGTCTCACGGTCTGCTCGTGCGCAACCGCCATGATCCACATGTGATCGCGCTCGAGGCCCGGATGCCGCAGCCGCGCGAGCGCATTCACCGAGGCGGCGGCGAGACGCCCGAACTCCTCGAGCACGACCGGCGCGAAGTAGCCGCCGTCGACCATCGGCTCGCCCTCCGCGAACTCGCTGCGCCGTACTGCGAAGCCGCGCCAGCGCTGCGTGAGCGAGCCGTCGATCCCGGGGAGCACAGACGCGACCGGCACGCCCGCATCCCGGTACGCGTCGAGAGCGGCGTGCTGAGCGTCGCGTTCCTCATCCCCGAACACCGGGTTGTCGACGCGCAGCACGCTGCGGGCCCCACCCGGTTCTTTGAGCACGAAGTTGCGATCCTGATTGCTGCCGAGCTCCCGTGCACTCGCCTCGATGCCGTAGCACTCGCGCGCGATCAGCACTGCATCGGCCTCTGTCACCGCGGGGCGCACCAGCCCGCCGGTCGCCTCGGATGCGTACGCATCAGTCATGCTGCCGTCTCCACTCTTCAGGTCGGTCTCAGCCCAGTCGCGCCAGGATCTCCGGGGCGAGAGCCGAGAAGGCCCTGGTGCGATGGGACAGTCGGTCCTTCTCGATGCCCGTGAGCTCTGCAGCCGAGCGCTGCTCGCCCTCGGGCTGGAAGATCGGATCGTAGCCGAAGCCGTGCTCCCCCTCCGGCTGCCTCAGCACACGGCCGGGCCAGACACCGAGCTCGCAGACCTCGCCCGCGCCAGGCCCACCCGTGAGCCCGGTGCCCTCGCCGGGCGGCACCACCAGCGCGGCGGCGCAGACGAAGCTCGCGGCGCGGTGCTCGTCGGCGACATCGGTGAGCTGCCACAGCAGCAGGTCGACGTTGCCGGTGTCGCTGCGCTCCGGGCCGCCCCAGCGCGCCGAGAAGATGCCCGGGCACCCGCCGAGCACATCGACCGCGATACCGGAGTCGTCTGCGATCGCCGGCAGGCCGGTGTGCGCCGCGGCGGCCCGCGCCTTGATGAGCGCGTTCTGCTCGAAGGTCAGCCCGTTCTCGACGGGCTCGGGGCCGTCGTAGCCGATCAGATCGATGCCGGGGATCAGCGGGCCGAGAATGCGCCGCAGCTCCTCGAGCTTGTGGGCGTTGTGCGAGGCGAGCACCAGCTGCGTCATGATCATCCCTCCTTCGCCGCGAGGGTCTCGGCCAGCACCGCGCGCTGGATCTCGGAGAGCTCGGAGCCGCTCGCGAGCGCGAGATCGAGCAGGCTGTTCAGCTCGGCGCGATCGAACGGCGCTCCCTCGGCGGTGCCCTGCACCTCGACGAAGTCGCCCGACCCGGTCATCACGACGTTCATGTCGGTCTCGGCGCGCGAGTCCTCGACGTAGGCCAGGTCTGACATCGGCGTGCCGCCCACGATGCCGACCGAGACCGCTGCCACGCTGTCGCGCAGCGGCTGGGCCTTGCGAGCGATGTGCCCGGCCGCACGCGCCCACTCGATCGCGTCGGCCAGCGCGACGTACGCACCGGTGATCGACGCGGTGCGGGTGCCGCCGTCGGCCTGCAGCACGTCGCAGTCGATCACGATCGTGTTCTCGCCCAGCGCCTTCGTGTCGATGACCGCCCGCAGGCTGCGCCCGATGAGCCTCGAGATCTCGTGGGTGCGGCCGCCGATCTTGCCGCGCACCGCCTCGCGCTGCATGCGCTCGTTCGTCGAGCGGGGCAGCATCGAGTACTCTGCCGTGACCCAGCCGGTCCCCTTGCCCGTCAGCCACCGCGGCACACCGGGAGTGAACGAGGCGGTGCAGAGCACACGCGTGGCGCCGAACGAGATCAGCGCGCTGCCCTCGGCCTGCGAGCTCCACCCGCGTTCGATGGTCACGGGGCGCATCTGCTGCGGAGTGCGCCCGTCGGCGCGTGTCTGGTCACTCATGTTCTCTCCTTCGGTCGGTCGTTCAGGTCGAGGGATCGCCGCAATGCCGTCTGCCCGTACGCTACAGGGAGCCTCCGACATTCGAGCGCGGGCCCGCGGCGGTCAGCGGGGAAGCGTGATCGAGCCCGTCTCGAGACGATCGACCGCGTCGATGCCGATCCCGAGCATTCTGCGCGCGAGATCGACGAAACCGCGCGTATCATCGCCCGTCGCCTCGTAGCGCAGCACCGGCTCGCCGGCACCGGGCGAGCGCAGCAGGCCCTCTTCTGTCAGCACCCGGAACACCTCGTTCGCCGTCTCGATGTCGCTCGACACGAGCGCCACGTCCGGTCCGACGACCCGCGCGAGCGCGCCGCGCAGGAAGGGGTAGTGCGTGCAGCCCAGCACGAGCGTGTCGATCCGCTCGGCCACCAGCGGCGCGAGGTACTCCTCGGCTACGGCGTGCACCTCGGGGCCGCTCGTGAGGCCGGCCTCCACCAGCTCGACGAAGCGGGGGCAGGCGGCTGCAGTCAGCGAGATCTCGGGGCGCATCGCGAAGAGGTCGTCATAGACGCGCGACTGGATCGTGCCCTGCGTGCCGATGAGGCCCACCCTGCCGCTACGCGTGATGGCAGCGGCGCTGCGCACCGTGGGGCCGATCACCTCGACGACGGGAACGTCGTAGCGCTCGCGGGCGTCGCGCAGCACGGCGGCCGAGGCGGTGTTGCAGGCGATCACCAGCATCTTCACGCCCTGCGCCACGAGCCCGTCGAGGATCTCGAGCGCGAAGCGGCGCACCTCCGCGATCGGCCGCGGCCCGTAGGGGGTGCGCAGCGTGTCGCCCACGTAGATCATCGACTCGTGGGGCAGCTGATCCCGGATCGCCCTCGCCACCGTCAGGCCGCCGACGCCCGAGTCGAACACCCCGATGGGCGCGTCGGGCGAAATATCGCGATTGCTCACCCGAACAGCCTACCGCTCCGGCGGTGACGGAGCAGAAGCGGGCCTACGCCGGCTGCTTGATCCAGGTGCGTCGATGCAGTTCCGTGAGCCCCAGGGCCGCGATGCCCTCGTAGTGGGCGCGGGATCCGTAGCCCTTGTTCGACGTCCACCCGTATTCGGGGTGCGCCTCGTGCGCCTCCCGCATGAGCGCGTCGCGCTCCACCTTCGCGCGCACGGACGCCGCCGCCACCGAAGCGCAACTGCGATCCGCCCCGACCCTGGTACGCACCCGCAACGGCGACCTGAGCACCGGGCTGAGCCAGTCATGCGAACCGTCGAGCAGGATCAGCGCGCGATCGACGGGCACGCCCGCGGCGTGCAGCTCGAGCAGCGCGCGTCGCGCCGCCTCCCCCAGCATGGCGCCGATCCCGTGCTCGTCGATCTCCTCGGCGCTCGCGTATCCGACCGATCCCGGCCCCCACTCGCACACGAGCGGCGCCATCGCCTCGCGCCGCTTCTCGCTGAGCAGCTTCGAGTCGCGGAGCCCCTCGGGGAATCCGACCGTTCCCCGCATCACCGCGTGCACGCCGACGGCGACCGGGCCTGCGACCGCGCCGCGGCCGACCTCGTCGATCCCGATCACCAGTTCGAAGCCCTCGGCGAAGCACGCCTGTTCCACCTCGAGCGTCGGGTCCTTCGAGGGGTCCGGCCTCAGCGCGCGTTTCGGCATCGCCGGGCTCATCACTGCGCCGCCGCCTTCTCGCGGGCCTGTTCTCCCGCCTGCTCGACGCCCGTGAACGTGCCCTCGGGAGCGCCCAGCCAGGTGAAACGGTTCAGGGGCCAGTTGAGCACGAACGCGCGGCCCACGATCTCGCTCTCGGGCACGAATCCGCGCCCCGGCTGATCCTGGTTGTAGCGGGAGTCCTTGCTCTGATAGCGGTTGTCGCCCATCACCCACACCGAGTCCTCGGGCACCGTGACGTCGAAGTCGATCTTGGAGGCCCGACCGCCCTCCCCCGGAGGGATCACGATGTAGGGCTCGTCGAGCGGCACACCGTTCACAGTGACCCGGCCCTCGGCGTCGCAGCACTGCACCCGATCACCGCCGATCCCGATCACGCGCTTCACCACGTACTCGTTGCTCGTGTCGGCCGCGAGACCGACGGCCTGCAGCACCTTCTCGAAGCCCTGCGGCGGCTCGGTGCCCCGAGGCAGCAGCCACCCGCCCGGGTCCTTGAACACCACGATGTCCCCCCGCTGCACCGACATCACATCGGGTACGAGCTGGTTCACCAGAATGCGGTCGTTGACCTGCAGCGTCTGCTCCATCGACTCGGACGGGATGTAGAAGCTGCGCACGAGGAACGTCTTGAGCAGGAACGAGACGAGGAATGCGACGACCAGGATCACGACCAGATCCCTGAGGAATCCGAGTATCCCGCCGCCGCGCCGCCGAGGTTCGCTCGCCGATTCGTTCATCTCGCTTGCCCTCTCCGGTGCAGCCGAGCCGTGAGCCGCACCAGTCCATCCTGCCATTCGCACCCTGGGAAAGAAGAAACCCCCGCCGAAGCGGGGGTTTCTTGCTGAAGAGCGCGGATCAGAAGTCGCGCTTCTCCTTGACCTTGGCCTTCTTGCCGGTGAGACCGCGCAGGTAGTACAGCTTGGCGCGACGCACGTCACCGCGGGTCACGACCTCGATCTTGTCGATCGCGGGCGAGTGCACGGGGAACTTGCGCTCCACACCCACCTGGAAGCTGATCTTGCGGACGGTGAACGTCTCGCGGACGCCCTCGCCGTGACGGGCGATGACGATGCCCTGGAACACCTGGATACGCGAGCGGTTGCCCTCGACGATGTTCACGTGCACCTTGACGGTGTCGCCGGCGCGGAACTCGGGGATGTCGCTCTTGAGCGACGCGGCATCGACGTGGTCGAGCTTCTGCATGATTGTCTCTCTCTGCGCCCGCCGCAAGTCGGAACGCGGAATGATAAGGAAAGTACTGAGGTGTTGGGCTCACGGTGTGTGCGGACCCTCGCGGCAGTGCCGCACCGTGGCACAAGGAACTATTATGCCACACCCAAGACAGTGGATCACGCCGGCCCTCTCCCCGATCCCGATCCCGATCCCCGTCGAGATACGGATCTCGCACCCGCGATCGCGATCCGGCATGCGAAACTCGTATCTCGAAGGGAGCACCCCGCTCCCTGAGCCCGTCGAAGGTGGGGCCTACGCACCCTCCTCGACTGAGGCGCTGCTTGATCACGGGGAGGGGCGATCCTCGAGCAGCCGACCGATCACCCGATGACGGGCGGTGACGAACGCTCCGTTGCGGCCCGTCTCGACCAGCTCGAGATCGAGGCGGCGCGGCAGCAGCGGACGGCCGGCGCCGAGCACGACGGGCGCGATGGAGGTGAGGATCTCGTCGAGCAGTCCCGCATCGGCGAACTGACCCGCGAGGTCGCCCCCTCCCACGACCCAGAGATCCTTTCCGTCGGCGGCGGCGAGCATCTCGGCATGCACGTCCCGGACCGGGCGCTGCGAAAAGCGGATGTCGTGCTCTGAGCCGGTACCCGCCCCCGGCAGCGGCAGGTCGCGATGCGTCATCACCCACGTGGGGATCTCGTAGGGCCAGGAGTCCTTCTCATGGTCGAGGACCCACTCGTACGTCGTCCTCCCCATCACGAGGGCCCCGATCCCGGCGAAGAAGCGCTCGTAGTCGCCCGGGCCGTCCTCCTCCTGCGGCTGCCGCAGCAGCCAGTCGAGCGAGTCGTGGGGGTCGGCGAGGAAGCCGTCGAGTGTGGTGGCGGTGTAGTAGATGAGGCGCGTCATAAGGCTGCTCCTTCGTGTTCTTCGGGTTCGGGATCGATCTCGCCGCGCAGTCGCCGAAGCCACATGATGGGATCGCCGTCGTCGACCCGGCTTCCGCAGCTGCGCAGCATGAATCGCACCAGCTGGCGGCGGTGCGCGGAGAAGGTGAGCACGTGCGCGACCACGGCGCTGATCACGAAGCTCTCGGGCGGATCGCAGAGGGCATCCACCAGCCGGTCGTCCCAGGCGCCTCGCCGGTCGATGTCGCGCACCGCCGCGAGCCACCGCGCGGCCGCCCGCTCGTGCCGCGCTCGGAGCTCTCCGAGGGCCGGCGGGTCGCCGCGCTCGGGAAGGTCGAGCCCCTCGAGCGCCGCGAGCCACACCTCCTTCGAGTGCACCAGCGATTCGAGCACCGACGCGATCGAGGGTTCCTCACCGTCCCACTCGAGCACCGTGTTGCCCGGGAGCAGCGGGCGGGAGACCTCACCGTCATCGAGGTGTGCAGCCGCGTCCAGGAGGTACGAGGTGTCGTCGATATCGTGGCGCACCAGCTGCTCGGTCAACGGGTTCATGACACCCTCCTCGGCGTGCACCCACAGCGATGTGGGCGGGTGGAAGTGGATCCCGTTCGGGCTGGGAAGCCAGTGGCTCGCGGCGGGGGCGCTCGGAGGGTGCCCGAAGGCGCGGGCGAAGGCCCGGCTGAAGCCCTCGGCCGAGTCGTACCCGGCGGTCCAGGCTGCCTCGGCCACACTCGCTCCGTCTCGCAGTTGCCAGGCCGCCCGCTCGAGCATCACGCGCCGCCGCATCGCGACGGGCCCCTCGCCCGCTGCCCGGGAGATCGAGCGGGCGAAGTGAAAGCGCGAGGTGTGCGCTCCCCCGGCCATGTCGTCGAGACTCCGGTGGCTCTCGTCGAGCACCGCGTCGAGCAGCTCGCGGAGTCGATCCCTTCCGTTCGTGGTCATGTCTCCAGTCTGGCGGCGCCCGGACCCCAGCGCATGACCGTTCTTGCTGATTCCCTGGCTCCCAGTCCCGCCGACGAGAATGTCAGTGCCCTCTGCCATCATCGGGGGCATGGAACCCCAGCAGCAGACCATCCGCGACAGCGCCGTCTACGGCGAGGCGTCCGAGCTTCTGCGCCGGCTCACCGGTCGGCCCGACGCAGACTTCCACGACGGGCAGTTCGAGGCGATCAGCGCGCTCGTCACCGAGCGGCGTCGCGCCCTCGTGGTGCAGCGCACGGGCTGGGGCAAGTCGGCCGTCTACTTCGTGGCGACCGCACTGCTGCGTCGACGGGGTGCGGGGCCCACGCTGCTCGTCTCCCCGCTGCTCGCCCTGATGCGCGATCAGGTCGCGGCCGCCGAGCGCGCGGGGGTGCGGGCCGCGGCGATCAACTCGGCCACCTCCGACGAGTGGGAGCAGATCGAGAGCAGGCTCGCGGCCGACGAGATCGATGTGCTGCTGGTGTCTCCGGAGCGGCTGAACAATCCCCGCTTCCGCGAGCAGCAGTTGCCCGGGCTGCTCGGACGGATGGGCCTGCTGGTCATCGACGAAGCGCACTGCATATCCGACTGGGGGCACGACTTCCGACCCGACTACCGACGCATCGCGGCGCTTCTCGCGGGGCTCGAACGCGACGTGCCGGTGCTCGCCACCACCGCCACGGCGAACGCCCGGGTCGTCGACGACGTCGTGGAGCAGCTGGGCCGCGACGTGCTGACGCTGCGCGGGTCTCTCGCGCGCGAGTCGCTTCGGCTGGGATCCCTCGCCCTGCCGACGTCTCGGGAACGACTGGCCTGGCTCGTGGCCCACCTCGGCGATCTGCACGGCAGCGGCATCGTGTACGCGCTCACGGTATCGGCGGCGGAAGACACCGCCCGGCTGCTCCGAGAGGCCGGCTACGCGGTCTCCGCCTACACCGGTCGCACGGACCCCGATGAGCGCGAGCGCCTCGAGGCCGCGCTCAAGTCGAACGAGGTGAAGGCGCTCGTCGCCACCAGCGCGCTCGGCATGGGGTTCGACAAGCCCGATCTCGGGTTCGTCGTGCATCTGGGCGCCCCGTCCTCACCGGTCGCGTACTACCAGCAGGTCGGCCGCGCGGGCCGCGGAGCCGCTGACGCCGATGTGCTGCTCCTGCCCGGGGCCGAGGACGAGGCGATCTGGCGCTACTTTGCCACGGCCTCCATGCCGGATCCGGAGCGTGCCGCCGCAGTGCTCGCCGCCCTCGGCGGCCCCGACGACCCGCCGCTGTCGACGCCCGCCCTCGAGGCCCGCGTCGACATCCGCCGCAGCCCGCTGGAGCTGCTGCTCAAGGTGCTCGACGTCGACGGTGCAGTGCGGCGAGTATCCGGCGGCTGGGTCGCCACCGGCGCCCCGTGGCGCTACGACGCCGAGCGGTACGAGCGCATCGCTTCGGCCCGCGCCTCCGAGCAGCGATCGATGCTCGCCTATGAGCGCGGAGAGCGCTGCCGCATGGAGACGCTGCAGCGCGATCTCGACGATCCGACCGCCGCGCCGTGCGGACGCTGCGACGTCTGCGCCGGCGCGTGGTACCCCACCGATATCCCGGGCGAGGCGGCGCAGCGCGCATCGGGCCAGCTGCAGCGCGTCGGCGTGCCGATCGAGCCGCGCGGCATGTGGCCCACCGGGGCGGACCGCCGAGGCCTCCCGGTGAAGGGCAGGATCCCCGAGGGCGAACGCCCCGCGCCCGGGCGGGCGATCGCGCGTCTCACCGATCTGGGTTGGGGCGGCCCGCTGCGCGACATCTTCGACGCGGGCACTGCCGATCGACCCATCGACGACAGGCTGCTCGAAGGGGTCATCGCGACGCTGCGCGACTGGCCGTGGCAGGAGCGCCCTGTGGGGGTCGTGGCGATGCCCTCGCTCAGCCGCCCGCTACTCGTCGCAAGCACGGCGGCCGCGATCGCGGAGCGCGGCCGCCTGCCGTTCCTGGGGTCACTCGATGTCGACCCCTCGGTACCGGCGGTGGGGCCCGGCGGCAACAGCGCGTTCCGGCTGGCGTCGGTATGGGGCCGATTCGGGGTGAGCCCCGTCCTCGCCGAGACCGTCTCTCAGGCCCCGGGCCCGATCCTGCTCGTCGACGACCTCGTGGACAGCCGATGGACGATCACGGTCGCAGCGAGGGCACTGCTCGCCGCGGGCGCACCCGCGGTGCTCCCCTTCGCACTGGCCAGCGTCGGGTGATGAGACGCGCGGCTCGTTCAGCAGCACGTCGGCTCAGAGCTGGCACCACGCGCGCGTTGTGCAGCGCGCTACGTCAGAGCTGGCACCCGGGACACCAGTAGAGCTTGCGCGCTCCGAACTCCTCGAGCTGGATGTTGGTGCCGCAGCGCTTGCAGGGCGTGCCCTCCATCTTGTACACCCAGTGCCGTTCATCGCGTTCCGACAGCGCCCGCGCGTAGGCCTCGCCCTCGAGCCCGTCGATCGTGATCATCTGGCCGACGGTGATGCCGATGTCGAGCAGGTGGGCCCAGTCGTCCCAGAGGGCCTCGAGCACGGTGCGGTCGAGGGTGTTCGCGGGCGTGTGAGGGTCGAGTTCGGCCCGGAACAGCATCTCCGCCCGGTAGACGTTGCCGATCCCCGCGATCACGGACTGGTCCATGAGCACGAGCCCGATCGGGGTCTTCTTCTTATGGGCACGAGAGACGAACCGCTCCCGCTCCGCCGGCGTGTTCGCGTTGGCCGGATCGGGGCCGAGGCGCTGCACGACCGCGTCGACCTCGGCCGGCGTCAGCACCTCGCAGGCCGTCGGCCCGCGCAGATCCGCGCAGACCGTCTCGTTCAGCAGGCGCACCCGAACCTGTCCGACCGGATCCGGCGGGAACGAACCGACCTCCTCGGTCTCGCGGTCGTGCTCGGCCATGCGCACGCGAGCACGCCGCGGAGCTCCGATCGAGGTCACCGAATCCTCGCCGTCGCGGTCGACGGGCCTCGCACGGTCGGGCCTCGAGTACTCCCCCGTCTGCCCGAGCTTGGAGTGCCCGGGAGTGTGGCCGTGGATCTGGATCGAGGGATCCACCCGCACCTCGCCCGCGAAGTCCCAGGCCCCGTAGATGCCGAGGTGCACGCGCAACCAGTGATCGCCCTCGAACTCGAGGAACATCTGCTTGCCGACGGCGCGGGCGTCGGTCATCTCGTGACCGTCGAGGATCGCGGCGCCCTGCGCGAAACGGCCCTGCGGGCTCGTCACACTGGGCGCGGTGCCCACGAAGTTCGCGTGGAACTGCCGCGCGATGCGGTGTACGGAGTGGCCCTCGGGCACGTTCGTCTCGCTCTCAGCTCAGGATTCTCTGCACGACACCCGCGTCAGGGGGTATCGACGTGCTTGCCCGAGATGCCGCCGGTGCGCTCGTACTCGCCGATCTGCCCGACGCGGCGCACATGACGCTCGTCGCCCGAGAACGGGGTGTCGATGAACAGGTCGATGAAGCGGATCGCGTCGGCGACCTCGTGCTGACGGGCACCGATCGAGATCACGTTCGCGTCGTTGTGGTCGCGGGCGAGCTGCGCCGTCGACTCGTTCCACACCAGGGCGGCACGGATGCCCTCGACCTTGTTCGCAGACATCTGCTCGCCGTTGCCCGAGCCGCCGAACACCACACCCAGCGCCTCGACGCCGTCGCGCTGATCACGGGCTACCGCGAGCGCCGCGTTGATGCAGAACGGGGGGTAGTCGTCGAGAGCGTCGTACTCCTGGGGCCCGTGGTCGATGACCTCGAACCCCCGGTCGCGCAGGTGCTGCTGCAACTGCTGGCTGAACTCGAGTCCGGCGTGATCAGTGGCGACGTGAATGCGCATGCGCACGATTCTATCGGGGCTGCGGGGGAGGATCAGAACTGCGGGCCGACGGTGCGCCCGCGCTTGAGCTCGTAGAACCCGGGCACGCTCGCGGCCGCGACGATCCCGTCCCACAGCCTCAGCGCCGTCTCGCCCGTCGGCGCCGGCGTGACCACCGGCCCGAAGAAGGCGACTCCGTCCACGGAGATGATCGGCACACCCACGTCGGGCCCGGCGATCTCCATCGCGTGATCGGTGTTGGCGCGCACCTGCGCGTCGCTCCGCTCGTCATCGGCCGCCGCAGCGAGGTCGGCGGGCAGGCCGAGCGCTTCGAGCGACTCCGCGATCACGGCGTCGTAATCATCCCGGCCGCCGGGATGCAGCCGATTGCCGAGCTCCGTGTAGAGGGCGCCCACGACGCCCTCGCCGTGCGCGACTCGCGCGGCTTCGACCACGCGCCCCATGCGCTTGCCCTGCCGATGCCCCTCAGCGTGGCTGCCCGTCTCGTTGCCCTCGTTGAGAACGGCGAGGCTGATCGGGTGCCACGCGATCTCGAAGCCGCGCACCTCGGCGACTTCCGCGGCCCAGCGGCTGGTCATCCAGCACCAGGGGCAGATTGGATCGAACCAGAACTCGACTTCGACGGTGTTGCTCATGAGGCCAGTCTACGGCCGGAAGGCTCCCCGAGAACAGGCTCGACGTCTTGAGCCGACACATAGCCTCCGGGCATAGGCTTGTCGCGATACTTCACCACCGTGCGGGCCGATCCTTCGTGAGATCCCGGCCCCGACACCGACCGCAACGCCCGAAGGAGCACCGTGTCCGGAGAGAATCTGACCCGCGTCGAAGCGCGCGAACGCGCCAGCATCGTCACCACCGAGAGCTACGAGGTCGAACTCGACCTCACCACCGGTGCAGAGACCTTCAACGCCGTCACCACGGTGCGCTTCGGAGGCCGAGCCGGATCCTCGACATTCATCGATCTCATCGCCGACTCGGTCGAGAGCGTCGAGTTGAACGGACGCTCGCTCGATCCCGCGCAGGTGTTCTCGGACTCCCGCGTGCAGCTGCCCGAGCTCGCCGAGCAGAACGTGCTGCGGATCGCCTCGACGCAGCGGTACATGAATACCGGCGAGGGCCTCCACCGCTTCGTCGACCCGGCCGACGGGGAGGTCTACCTCTACTCCCAGTTCGAGGTGCCCGATTCGCGGCGCATGTTCGCGGTCTTCGAGCAGCCGGATCTCAAGGCGACCTTCCAGTTCACCATCACCGCGCCCGCCCGCTGGCAGGTGGTGAGCAACCAGCCGACGCCCGAGCCCGTCGCCGCGGGTCAGAAGGCCGGCGCCCAGGGCGACGACTGGGCGGAGCAGGCGATCTCCACGTGGCGGTTCGAACCGACGCCCGTCATGTCGAGCTACATCACCGCGCTCATCGCCGGCCCGTACCGGGTGGTGCGCAGCGAGCTGACGAGCCGCGACGGGCGCACGATCCCGCTCGGCGTGTTCTGCCGGGAGTCGCTCGGCGAGCACCTCGACGCCGACTACATCTTCGAGAAGACGCGCGAGGGCTTCGCCTTCTTCGAGGAGCAGTTCGACTACCCCTACCCCTTCGACAAGTACGATCAGCTCTTCGTGCCCGAGTACAACATGGGCGCCATGGAGAACGTGGGTGCGGTCACCTTCACCGAGGCCTACGTGTTCCGCAGCCAGGTCACCGACGCGATGCGCGAGCGCCGCGTCGTCACGATCCTGCACGAGCTCGCGCACATGTGGTTCGGCGACCTCGTGACGATGCGCTGGTGGAACGATCTGTGGCTCAACGAGTCGTTCGCCGAGTACATGTCGACCCTGGGCGTGGCCGAGGCGACCGAGTGGAGCGACTGCTGGACCACGTTCGCGGCCTCCGAGAAGTCGTGGGCGTACCGCCAGGATCAGCTGCCGTCGACGCATCCGATCGTCGCCGAGATCCGCGACCTCGAAGACGTGCTCGTCAATTTCGACGGAATCACCTACGCGAAGGGCGCGTCGGTGCTCAAGCAGCTGGTCGCGTGGGTGGGCCGCGAGCCGTTCATGCGCGGCGTGCACGACTACTTCGTGAAGCACCACCACTCCAACACCGAGCTCGTCGACCTGCTCACCGAGCTCGAGGCTCAGAGCGGCCGCGATCTGGCCGAGTGGTCGAAGCTGTGGCTGGAGACCGCCGGCGTGAACACGCTGCGCCCGGTCTTCGAGCTCGACGAAGACGGACGCTACACGTCGTTCGCGATCGAACAGACCGCCGATCCGAAGTACCCCACCATCCGCCCGCACCGCATCGCCGTCGGCCTATACGCCTTCGCCGACGGCGCGCTGCGCCGCGTGCACCGCTTCGAGCTCGACGTCGACGGCGCCCGCACCGAGATCCCGCAGCTCCGCGGGGCCGAGCAGCCCGAGCTCCTGCTGCTGAACGACGACGACCTCACCTACGCGAAGATCCGGCTCGATGAGCGGTCGCTCGAGACCGCGGCCGCGCGTCTCGGAGACATCGACGACTCCCTGGCGAGGGCCCTCGTCTGGGGAACGCTCTGGGACGCGACGCGCGACGCCGAGTTCCCGGCCTCGCGCTTCGTCGACATCGTGCTGGCCCACATCGGGCGGGAGACGGCTTCCACCACCCTGCGCACCGTGCTCGGCCAGCTGGTGCTCGCCGCCTCGAGCTACGTGGATCCCGCGCGTCGCGACGCCGTGCTCGGCCGGGTCGCCGATGGGCTGCAGGAGCTCGCCGAGACCGCCGCACCCGGCTCGGACGCGCAGTTCCAGTTCGTGAAGTCCTTCGCCCAGCTGGCCACGAGCGAGGCCCACCTCGACCGTGTGCAGAGCCTGCTCGACGGAACCCTGGCGCTCGACGGGCTCGAGATCGACACCGATCTCAGCTGGGAGCTGCTCACCTCGCTCGCCGCGGGCGGGCGCATCGATGAGGCGAGGATCGCGCAGCAGCTCGAGACGGATCGCACGGCGACCGGCAACCAGTCGGCGGCGCACGCGCGGGCGGCACTGCCGACCGCCGAGGACAAGGACCGCGCGTGGGCCTCCGTGTTCGACGAGAGCGACAAGCCCAACGCGATCGTGCGCGCCACGGGCGCCGGCTTCACCCGTGCCCACGACCTCGCGCTGCTCGAGCCCTTCGTCGGCCGCTTCTTCGACGCGCTGCTGCCGGTGTGGGAGTCGCGCAGCTACGCGATCGCCGAGGAGCTGATCGACGGCTTCTACCCCGCGCCGCTCGCGAACGCCGAGCTCGCGCAGGCCACGCGATCCTGGCTCGAAGACCACACCGACGCCCCCGCCGCACTGCGCCGCATGATCATCGAGCACCTCGCGGGCGTCGAGCGCGCGCTGCTCGCGCAGCAGGCTGATAGGGAGGTCCGATGACGGGATTCCGCATGCAAGGAGTCGAGGACGTCCCCGAGGTCGTCGGCAACGCCTTCGTCGACTTCATCACGACCTATCAGGTGCCGCTGCGCATCCTGCTGATCATCGCGGTGGCGGTGACCCTCAACTGGGTGCTGCGGCGCGTGCTCATGCGCACCGTCACCCGCATCGTGCAGGGAGTCAAGCGAGCGCAGGATGTCGACACGACCTCGGAGATCCAGGCCGCGCCCTACGTGAACGCGCGTGCCGTGCAGCGCACGCGCACGCTCGGCAGCGTCGGGCGCGCGGCGATCACCTGGATCATCGTGGCCATCGCGCTGATCCTCGTGCTCTCCGAGCTCAGCGTCAACGTCGGCGCCCTCGTCGCCTCGGCCGGCATCATCGGCGCCGGCCTCGCCTTCGGTGCGCAGAACATCGTCAAGGATCTCCTCAACGGCATCTTCATGGTGTTCGAGGATCAGCTCGGCGTCGGCGACTGGATCACGGTCGGCGACGTCAGCGGCACCGTGGAGGACGTGGGCATTCGCGTGACTCAGGTGCGGGCCGTCGACGGCACGCTCTGGTTCGTGCGCAACGGCGAGATCCTCACCCTCGGCAACTCGTCGCAGGGGTGGGGCCGAGCACTCGTCGACGTGACCGTGCAGGCCGACAGCGACCTGGCCGAGGTGGAGCGGGTCACGATGGAGACGGCGAAGAGCCTCATGCGGGACCCCGCGACCGCGCGCAAGATCACCGGAGAGCCCGAGGTCTGGGGCGTGGAGAGCGCGTACGGCGATCGCGCCACGCTGCGCCTGGCCATGCGCACGCGCCCCGAAGCCCAGTGGGCGGTGCAGCGCGCGCTGCGCGCCGAGCTGATCCGGCGCTTCAACGAGGAGGGCATCCAGCTCGCCACCGAACTGCCGCAGTACCCGGGAGGCGCCGGATGAACGAGCAGCAGCCACCTGCACCCCGGCTCACGCTCCGCGCGGGATCGGAGGGGCCCGCGGTGACCGAGACGCTCTGGTCGCAGGTGGGCGGTACCGAGACGTTCGATCGTCTCGTCAGAGTCTTCTACGACGGAGTGCGCGAGGATCCCGTGCTCGCCCCCATGTACCCCGACGCCGACTGGGAGGGCGCGATCTGGCGCCTGCGCACCTTCCTCGAGCAGTACTGGGGCGGGCCGACGACGTACTCGGAGCAGCGCGGTCACCCGCGGCTGCGCATGCGTCACGCCCCGTTCGCCGTCACCCCCGACGCGAAGGAGCGATGGCTGAAGCACATGCACGCCGCTCTCGATGCCGTCGAGCTGCCACCCATGCACGATGCGGCCTTCCGCGACTACGTGGACCGCGCCGCGCTCGCGATGGTCAACCGGTTCGAGTGAGCGAAGCGGCAGCGGCCAGGTAGGAGATCGCGTGTCAGGCGGGTGGATCCCGAGATCATCTCCTGCTTGAAGCGCGATCTCCTGCTTGAGCTGCGGACTCTCAGCTGCGGCGCGGCAGCAGCAGCCAGGCCCCGACGACTGCGGATCCCGCGGTGAGCACGAGGCCCGAGGCGAATACCGCCGCCTGGATGCCGAGCAGCGAGCCGAGGAGGCCCGCAGTCACCCCGCCGAAGGTCATCATGCCCGGGCCGAACATCGTGTAGGCGCCGATGACGCGGCCCCGCTCCGCGTCGGGTGCCTGCAGCTGCACGATGCTCATCTCGGTCGATTCCGCGGTGATCTTCGCGACGCCGCCGATGGCGAGCGCGATCACCGCGAGCACGAGGCTGCCGCTGCTCGCGAAGACCACGGTGCTGATCCCGAGCAGGATCGCCGCACCGACCGCGGTGGGCGCCGTGGGCGGCACCTTGCGCGTGGCCTCGAGCAGGAACCCGCCGAGCACTCCCCCGGCCCCGTTCGCGAAGAGCAGCAGGCCGTAGGCAGCGCCGGGTCCGCTGCCGCCGGCGAGGATCTCGGCGAACTCGGGCATGGCGTTCTGCAGGAGGTGCCCGATAGTGATCCCGCTCAGGGCGGTGAGCAGGATCATGCCGAAGATCTCACGGTGCCGCCGCACCGTGCCGAGTACGGAGAACGCCGCGAGGAAGGACATGCCCTGCGGGGCGGGCGGCGCCGCAGAGGCTGCGTCTGAGGCAGGGGCATCCGCGGATCCCGCGCCGCTGTGCCCGGTGAAGCGGGTGCGGAAGAGGAAGATCGTGAGCGGCAGGTAGAACAGCACATTCACGAACATCCCGTACGCGGGGCCGATCCCGATCAGCAGGGCGGAGCCCACGACCGGCCCCGCTATGAACGCGAGGCTGCGGAAGGTCGAGTTGATCCGCACCGCGCTCGGCAGCTGCCGAGGGCCGACGAAGTCGTAGAGCATGAGCTGCTCGGCGGGCATCCAGAGGCAGCCGGCCAGGCCGTGCAGTACGAGCAGCACGCAGGCATGCCAGAGCTCGAGGGTGCCGGTGAGGAAGAGCACACCCCAGCAGATCGACACGAACATGAACAGCGCCTGGGCGATCTGGATGATGCGGCGGCAGTCGAAGCGCTGTGCGAGCGCGCCCGCGTACACGGAGAACAGCAGGAACGGCAGCCAGTGGCTGACGATCTGGAATCCGACGAGCCAAGGCGAGTGGAAGGTCTGCCACAGCACCCAGTAGCCGAGCACGTGCTCGATGTTGTCGGCCATCATCGACAGCGCTCCGCCGACGATGTAGGTCCCCGAGCTGCGGTTTCTGAGCGCGGCGAAGCGGCGGGGATCCTCGTCCCGCTGCCCCGACCCGCTCACCGCCCGGCTCCGCGCGGCCGGACGCCGCGAGCGCGCACACTGTTCATAGTCTCAGCATCCCGGATCCCCGCCCGAGCGACGCGACGCCGCGCCGCGCCCGGTCGCGATGAGCACCCCGCCGACGTTCGGCTGGAGGCTTCCCGCGGAGCAGCCCCGGCCCCTACCGCCCCGCGAGCAGCATCTCGGCGAAACCGGCGGCCCGCAGCTGGAGGTCTTCAATCCGTCGCACGCGCGCGGCCGCGACATCGTACCCCTCGTAGGCGGGCGGCGGGTCGTTGCGCACATTGCGCGAGCACTCGAAGTCGCGGCAGATGAGCGTGCCGACGGTGCTGCCGCGGCGGCCAGCGTCGCCGACGCGCTTCGCGCTCCAGAAGACGACGTCGTTCGGCAGGCGCACGTCGCAGCACCAGTTGCACATGGGGCGCGAGCGGGGAGAGGCGTCGGCCTGCTTCAGCGCGACGCCGACCGGTTCAGCGTCGAGCCTCGGCAGCACGACGTATGCCCGCTTCGCGAACTTCGGATCCCGCCAGCCGAAGTAGTCGAGCCGTTCCCAATCGGCCTCGCCCATGCTCTCGAAGGCAGCCGGCAGCACCATCTCTTTCACCTCCCTGCGGGACGCGTTGATGAAAGAGCCACGTATGAAAGCCTCGGTCAGGGGTCGCATGAGTATTCCTTCCGGGACGCGCGAACGCGCGATCCCGATGAGAGTTGCAGGGTCGTCGAAATCAGCCGAGCGGGCGCGTACTGCGCAGGCACGGCATGAACGACTCGGCTAATCACTGTCGGCGAGGGCGTCGCCGACAACCTCCTGACGCTGCGAGTACAGCTCTCGATAGCTCACGGCGCCCAGCTTACCGCCCTTCCCACCCCGGCTGTGCAGCATCGATCCGACAGTGTGAGCGATCGCCTTGGATAGGGTCGCCCGATCAGCATGGCCGATGCGAAGATTGCCGCGATCTGCCGCTGTCGCAGCGCGGTCTGCGCCACCCGGAACACGAAAGATTTCGTCGGCACCTCGGTCGAACTCCTCGACCCGTGGAAAATGTGACCCGAGAGGTTACGCAGTCGGGTGGCCAACGCTCCGCGCCGGAAGCATCGCCCAGGCGGAGAAGCCGATCAGCAAGAAACCGGGGGCGACACCGCTGACGACGGCGATGCCGGACAGGAGCCCGAAAGCGGCGCACGCGAACCCGGCGACCCCGCATGCGGTGACCAGCACCGCGAGGACATGAAACCGGTGCAGCCGGAACAACCATCCCAGCGAGAAGAAGTGCACCCCGACGACGAACGATACCCACGCGACGCCGAGCTCCGGGCGGAGGAACTCGGACACCAGCCGAGCACCGACGAACAGTGCCACTGCCTCCACCCCGACGATCATCCAGTAGGCCCGCCCGAACAGTGCCCCGTTCCCGCCGCCCCGGCCGCCCGCGCCGTCCCGCCCACCACGAGCGTCCCGCACGATCAGCGCGAGAACGGTGATGACGCCCAGCCCTGCCACAGCGAGCACCACCGCACGGGCCGTCGCGGCAAGGCCGCTTGAGTTGACGATCACGAACACGAGCCCGAATATCACCCCGACCAACGACCCGAGCGCCCTGCCCTGCGCGGGCCCGACCCGCCCGACTCCCCCGGTGTCATTCATCGTTCCGCACCTCTCGTCACCATCCCATATTGGCTATAGTTGACTCTAACGAATTACCGGCCCCTCTGGAAGACTCTGAAGCATGAACAGCGACGATACGCGGACGGGAACGCCGCGACGCCCGTACCGGTCCACGGTGCGCGAGCAGCAGGCGGCTCGTACGCGGCGAGCGGTTACGGCTGCGGCCCGGGACCTGTTCGAGTCGGAAGGCTTCGTGGGCACGACGATCGCCGCGATCGCCGAGCGTGCCGGCGTATCGGCGCAGACGGTCTATAGCGCGTTCGGCACGAAAGCCGGTGTGGCTCGCGCGATCATCGAGCAGATGGAAGAATCAGCTGAAGCCGCCCAGTGGCGTCAGCGCATCGCGGCCGAGCAGGATCCCGAACGGATCCTCGAGGCGTTCGCCCGGTGGACCTGCGCGTTCTTCGCCACGAGCAGGCCGTCATTCACCATCGCTCAGGGGGCCATGGCCGAGCTCACCGAGCTCATGGCCCAGGGCAACGAACGGCGCAGACAGGGCCTCACCCACCTCATCGAGCGCCTCGCGGCGCGGGACGCACTCAGGCCGGGCCTCGGCGTCGACGAGGCTGTCGACCGGGCCTGGCTGGTGACCGGAGTCGAAACCTTCATCAGCGCGACCGAGGGATGCGGTTGGCCAGAAGACGCCTATGCGTCTTGGCTGGCCGAGACCCTCGCGCAGCAGATCCTCGCACAGCATTAAGGCCACGCACAGGCCCACACACCGGCTCACGAAGTGCGATACTGAAACCATGGCACTCCACCTCACCGACGATGTCGAAGCCGACGCACTGCTCACGAACAATCCGCTCGCCCTGCTGATCGGGATGCTGCTCGACCAGCAGGTCGCGATGGAGGTCGCATTCGCGGGCCCGCTCAAGATCGAGCAGCGGATCGGTTCGGTCGACGCCGAGACGATCGCGAACTGCGACGCCGACGACTTCGAGGCCGCCTTCAAGCAGTCGCCCGCCGTGCACCGATTCCCCGGCTCAATGGCCGCGCGCGTTCAGACGCTGTGCCGCACGATCGTCGACGAGTGGGGCGGCGACGCCTCCGCGATCTGGACCGAGGGCGATCCCGACGGCAAGACCGTGTTGAAGCGTCTCAAGGCGCTGCCGGGCTTCGGTGACCAGAAGGCGAGGATCTTCCTCGCGCTGCTGGGCAAGCAGTGCGGGTTCGCGGGCGAGGGATGGCGAGAGGCCGCCGGCGCCTACGGCGAAGAGGGATCGTTCCGCAGCGTCGCAGACATCACCTCCCCCGAGACCCTGCTCAAGGTGCGGGAGACGAAGCGCGCCGCGAAGGCCGCCGCCAAGAAGAAGAGCTGAGCTTCGATCCCGGGCTCATCCCATCGTGTTGATGATGAGCCCGATGTGCGTGAAGAAGTTGAGCGCGCCGAATAGGAAGAACCCGAGGCCCGGGAGTCCGATGCAGATGCCGACGATCCACTGCCACGTCGTCCGCTGCGAGCCCGTGGAGAATCCGCGCAGCGCGAGCGGGAAGAGCACGGCACCGATGCCGGCGACGCCAAACATGCCCGACATGAACGTCGCCTCCACCCACGGCCACTGCGCGAACGCTCCGCTAATGGGTTCCTCGGGCGGCGCGGCGAAAAGTTGGAAGATGAGGCCGGCGAATGCGATCGCACCAAGCGCCAGTCCGAAGCCGACGATGATGATCCCGAGAGGTCTCACCACCGACGCGATCTCGGCGCCCCGGTCCTCTGTCTCGGGAAGATCCTTGCGCCGCCACAGGAGGATCGCGCTGCCGAGCAGCAGCACGCCGAAACCCAGGCTGGGCTCACCGAAAATGATGTTGTCAAATGGGAAATATTTCGCCAGCGGCCAGGTAAGCGTCATGTGCGCGCCGGTGATGGTGAGGATCGTCCCGAGCACGAGAAAGGAGACAGCGTAGCCTTCCAATCGCACCGGAGCCCCGCGCTGCAGACCGCGTCCGAGCCAGACTACGCTCAGCAGCCCCGCCCCGGCAGCGACAGACATGATGGTGTTGTAGGTGGGCATCTGAGTCCAGTCGATGACCAGTGCCGCCTGCGTGATGCCGTTCATCTCGTCTCCCCCTATCGGCGGTACGTACCACTCTCATTCGCCAGGATCCCACCGACAGATGATCTGACGCAAGGATGCGGATCCGGATTCGGAGAATGAGGTCTGGCTAGGCTGGAGCCATAGTTCTTGTTCAACAGTCGCCGCAATGAGGAGGTGCAGGTCGCATGTTCTCACTCGAAGTGTCTGACGCACCGCAACGCGCTGTGAGCTTTCGCGAGGTGCTGAGCCTCGTATTGATGCTGGTGCCGTTCGCGGTGGCCCTCGGTTTCCTCGCCGTGCACCCCTCGGTGTGGACCGAGGATCTTGCGTCCTTCTTCTCATCGGAGGGCGAGTTGATCCGCAGCGATCCTGGGTGGATCATCGCGTCGCTGGCCATAGTCTCGGGCATCCTGAGCGCCGCGATCGGCCTGCTCGGCCTGCGTGAGCGGTGGAAGTATCATCGGCGCATTCAACGAGGTCTGATCGCGTCGGTCGCCGCAGCACTGGCCTCCATCATGATCGGCACATGGACGCTCTCGGCCGCGCTCGACCGCGGCGAAGACCCCAACACCGGGCTCGCCATGTTCGCCACGATCTGCTGCATGCTCTACGGCGTTCTCTGCGCTGCGATCTCGCCTCGGGATCTCGTGGACCCGAACGCCTCAGAGTACGAGAAATGATACGGGCGGCTCGCAGATCCGCAGCCCCCTCATCTCCGCCTTTCTCCCGTGAGCACGGGCGTCCCCTTCTCGATATCGCCGCGACCGGACGGGACCAGGGTTCCGCATAGGCTGATAGATGAGAGGCACCAAACGCCCTGTCGTACACATCACCCGTGAGCGAGAGAGGCCGGTGCTCGAGGAATACGAAGAAGAGGAGCAACAGCGATGCCTGAGAAGCCATGGAAGCTCGTCCTGGCGTTCTCGTTCTTCGGCGCGATCTCCGTGGGGTTTCTCATCCCGATCGTTCTGGGGCTCATCCCGCTGGTCTCGATGGGCGGCGTCATGATGATGCTCGCGGGCGGGTTCACCGTAGCGGGCCTCGCGCTGCTGCCGCCACTGGCGAGACGACGAGGTGCGGGCAATGGCCCGAACGGGGCGCAGTGGTGCTTCCTCGCCCTCGGCCTCGCACTGTGGTGCGCCGCCCCGGTGCTCCAACTCGTCGGAACCGAGGGAGATCTGACTTCTCTGACGGGAAGCGGCGCGAAAGCGGTGCCGCTCTGGTTCCTGATCGTTCTCACCTGGGGAACCGCGGTCCTGGTACTCGTGGCCGGCGTCAGACAGTATCGTCGCGCGAAGGCTGCACGGGGTCGGGGCGACTCCGCGGGGTAACTTCTGCCGACATCCTCGTAGCGTGAGGCGTAGCACCACCGCCCCATCTCCCGAGGGCGCACCTCTAGCAGCACCGATCCGTCGTCGAGCACCCCGATTCCCGGGTTTCCGTGTGCTCGACGGCGGATCGGTGCGGCTGAGGCGGATCCGGGCTAATCAGCTACTCACCGAGGGCGAGGGATACGGCCCTTCTGTAGGCTGCAGTCATGAGGATCGCAATCGCGGGTGGAACCGGGCAGGCTGGCGCGCAAGCGGCTCGAGCAGCGCGCGAGCGCGGGCACGAGGTGACCCTGTTGGCACGTTCAGAGGGCGTCGATCTCATATCAGGCGCGGGCGCGCGAGACGCCCTCGAGGGAGCTGACGCTGTCATCGACGCTTCCGGTGTGAGACCGGGCGACGATCCGACCGCGTTCCACGAAGCCGTCATCCGCACGCTCACGACCGCTCGCCCACCCCTCATCGTCGTGCTGTCGATCGTGAACTGCGATCGCGCGAGCGAGTATCCGCTGTACGGCGGCAAACTGGCCCAGGAACGGGCTGTCGAGAAAAGCGGTGTCCCATTCACGATCGCCCGCACCACGCAGTTCCACGAGTTCGCCGCTCAGGTATACCGGATGGGCACCCGTGGGCCGTTGCACTTCAGCCCCCGGATGCGCACGCAACCGGTCGCCGTACGAGAGGTCGGTGCGCACCTCGTGGATCTCGCCGAGGCCGCACCCGCCGGGCGCGCAGCGGACCTGGGAGGCCCTCGGGAAGAATCCCTCCTGGACATGGTTCGCGGCTACGCCCGAGCGAGCGGCGCGGGCCGCTTGGTGTTCCCGATCAATCTGGGAGGCGCGTTCGGTGGTGCTCAGCGCGACGGTTCCCTGCTTCCCGGCCCTGATGCCCTGCGCGGCACCGAAACCTTCAGCGAGTGGCTGGCGCGCGTCTTCCCCGCACGATAGAGCGATAAGGCTCGGTGGCGGGCATCAACCGGCTCATCTCGCCAGACCGGCAGCCGATCGAGCGACTACTTGCGATCCGAGTCGATCTCGCGAACGTGGACTCGGACGAGATCCTCGATCAGCTCATCGGGGAGCGGGTTCGCGAGCGTGAACTGGACCGCGTGCTCCGTGGTCTTGTAATCAGAGAGTCGATCCTTCAGCTCGTCGATCGCCCACGAGGAGGGATAGAAGCTCATGTGCTTCTTGGACGCGGTGAAGTAGACCAACGCGCGGTCCTTGTACTTCAACGTCGGCATGCGGTAGCTCATGGTTTCCTGGACGCTCGGCACGAGCCGCGTCACCAGTGCGCGTATTCGCTCGAGTTCCGGACGAAACGCGGGATCGACCCCATCCAGATACTCGTCGATCGTGGTCGCCTGTTCGCTCATCGATCCCGTCCTCTCCCCCGCGATCCGGATGCCACCCGACGACAGGCGAATCCGTCATGGCGCCCGATCGTCTCGTCGTTGAGTATTCTCTCACCCGGAGAGGGGCCGCGATCCTGCTGCGATCGCCGATCCCGATCCTCCCGCTCTTCAGCGATGCTCGCGCTTCCCCGTCACGAGCAGCAATGCCACTGCCCCTATGCGGGTAGCTGCGCTACTGCAAACAGGATGCCGACCACGAATAGCGCCAGCAAACCGAGGACAGTGCCGATAGTCGCCCGGACCACTTGCGCGGGCCGTCCGGTCTCGTGACGACGAATACCGAGCAGCCCGAACCCCAGGGCAAGAACGGCACAGGGAACGGCGATGAAATCACCGACGATCGGGATCAACGCACAGGCCGCGGCGATGATCCCGAACATGAGAGCATGAGTCCCGGCCCGGTCGCCCCCGGGCCCGTTGGGCGATCCTCCTGGCATGCACTGATGCTACTGGGGCCTCCGGCACTCCTGATACGCGGGTTCTTCGGAGCTCGCCGTTGTTTCGGAGCTGTTCGCTGTCGATCGATCGCTCCTATCATCGAAAGCATGAGTGCCCCGACCGAACAATCGCTTCTCGTGTACGACGGCGACTGCGCCTTCTGCACCACCTGGGTGCGCCGACTCGAGCGACTTCTCGACCGATTTCCCGATGCGCAGCCCTGGCAGTGGCTGGATCTCGGAGAACTCGGACTCGCTCAGAACGACGTCACGAGATTCGCCTGGCTGTTGTGCGGCAACAGACGATTCCGCGGACACGCCGCATTCGCGGCGCTCCTGCGCATGCAACCGTCGTACGCCGCACGGTTCTTCGGTCACCTGTTGGTCACGCCGCCGTTCTCGTGGGTATCGGCGCTCGGCTATTCGCTGATCGCCCGCTTCCGCCACCGTCTGCCCGGAGGAACCGCGGCATGCGCGCTCCCGAAGCCGAAGGAGTGACCGAGCGCCCCGTGTCGCGAGACTAGGAAGTCAGGCCGCAGAACAGGCTCCCGCGGCGGCGAGGACGGCGTTCATGCTGGCGGCAAGCACCGAATCGGCTCGTCCGGCACTCCATCCGGTACCGTCGGGGCATCGGTACTCGATGAGTGTGAGAGCCTGACTGCCGCTCCCTGCACCGATGCTTGTCTGATGCAGCTCGAGTACCTCGAGGTCGATCCCGCGCTCGGCGAGGGCGGCCGTCAGCGCCTCAATAGGGCCGATGCCCACGTGCTCGCTCGAGAAGTCCCCGCCGGTGACCCGCAGGTCGATCCGAGTGCGGGTCACTCCCCCGTTCTCACTCGTCTCGTACCCGAGGAGGCTCACTCCGCTGTCGCTCTGCGCCGCGAGATAGGAGGCCTCGAAGATGCTCCTCAGCTCGGCCGCGGTGACCTCCCCGCCGGTGGTGTCCGTGTGGGCTTGGACGTGGCGTGCGAGGTCGATCTGCATACGGCGAGGCAGTTCGATGCCGTATTCGGTTTCGAGCAGATAGGCGATGCCGCCCTTGCCTGACTGGGAGTTGACGCGGATCACGGCGTCGTAGCTGCGACCGATGTCGGCGGGATCGATGGGCAGGTATGGCACCCGCCACTCGATCTCGCTCGCCGCCCGACCCTCGGCTTCGGCCCGGGCGCGGTGCTCGGCGAAACCCTTCTTGATCGCGTCCTGGTGGGTGCCGCTGAACGCGGTATGCACGAGGTCGCCGACATAGGGGTGCCGGGCGTGCACGTCGATGCGATTGCAGTATTCAACGGTGCGGCGGATCTCATCGATGTCGGAGAAATCGATCATCGGATCGATGCCCTGCGCGTGGAGATTCAGCGCCAGCGTCGCGATGTCCACGTTGCCGGTGCGCTCGCCGTTGCCGAAGATGCACCCCTCGACCCGCTGGGCACCCGCGAGCACAGCCAGTTCCGCACAGGCGATGCCGGTGCCGCGGTCGTTGTGCGGGTGCACGGAGAGGATCACACCGTCGCGGCGGGCGAGGCGTCTGTGCATGTACTCGATCTGGTCGGCGTACACGTTCGGCGCCGCGATCTCTACGGTCGCAGGAAGATTCAGGATCACCGGTCGCTCCGGCGTCGCCTGCCACAGCTCGGTCATCGCGTCGCAGATATCGATCGCGTAGTCGGGCTCGGTGAGGTTGAACACCTCTGGGCTGAACTCGAACCGCACGTTCGGCGTCTCGCCGGCGAACTCGAGCACGTCGCGTCCACCCGCCAGGATGAGCCGCTTCAGCTCATCGCGATCCTGCCGCAGCACCAGGTCTCGCCAGGCCGGTGCGGTAGCGGTGTACATGTGGATCACCACCGGGTTCGCGATCCCTTGAACGGAGGCGACCGTACGCTCGATCAGATCGCGCCGGGCGGGCGTGAACACGACGATCGTCACGTCGTCGGGTGCGATGTCCGTGTCGGCAATGAGCCGAACGAAGTCGTAGTCGGTCTGGGAAGCCGACGGGTAGCCGACCTCGATCTCCTTGTACCCCATAGCGACCATGAGTTCGAAAAATCGGCGCTTCCGGGCGGGATCCATCGGCTCGGCGAGGGCCTGGTTTCCGTCGCGCAGATCGACCGGCACCCACAGGGGCGCCTCCGTCAACTGCTTGGCCGGCCATTCGCGCTCCGCGGAGGTGAGCGGCACGGCGACACGAGAGTACACATCGGCGTAGCGGTGCGACGGCATCTGCGAACGTCGCTGCCGGTTCCACGCGGGAGCCTCAGCGGGCACCGGGCCTGCGGGCGTAGTCAGAGTTGGGAAAGTCGTGGTCATGACGGGTTCCTTCGGGATCGGTCGTGATGACCGGCGCAGCGAGAGGCTCCACGGCGGGGAGCCGGTCGGACTAGACCCCGCCGTGGCGGCGAAGAAGAAAGAACTCGATGGGGAACATGGGTAGACTGTACCACAACTCCTCAGACAAGCAGAGCAGAAGGGCAATGAGCATGGCTCAGGTACAACGGACTCCGCTCGCGGATCAGGCCGCCGAGCTGCTGCTCGAACGGATCAGATCAGGCGAGTGGGAGCTTGGCGAGAAGCTTCCCGGCGAGACCACGCTCGCCCCGCAGCTGGGCGTCGGGCGTTCGACAGTGCGTGAGGCGATCCGCCAGCTCGCCGGCCGCGGCGTGCTCTCGTCACGACAGGGTGCGGGCGTGTTCGTGACGGCCCTGGACGTGCGCGAGGACTGGGACCAGGTGCTGGCCCGAGCTGACATCATCGCGGTGATCGAGGCGCGGATCGCCATCGAGACCGAGGCCGCAGGGCTTGCGGCCAGTCGCCGCACCCCGCGGGATCTGCACGCGATCCGCCGAGCACTCGACCTCCGATGGCAGCGGAGGGCCGGCATCGAGGAGCATGTCGACGCCGACACCGCGTTCCATCGCGCGATCGTCGCCGCGGCCCACAACCCGATCCTGTTGGAGCTCTTCGACGGGTTCACGCCGCGCCTCCGTCAGGCGATGATCGACATGCTCCGCATCCGAGACGCCCACGGCAGCGAGGCCGACCAGCACGTGCACGCGAACCTCGCAGACGCGATCGCCCAGCGCGACGCGATCGCCGCGTCAGCGCAAAGCCGCACCCATCTCTCCTCGCTCGCCGATGCTCTGCGCTGAGCCGACGTCGTCACCTTCAACAGGCGCCCCGCGAGCCGCGGCCCCGAACCTGAGGAGTGCCTTTCCATTCCTCATCCGACGGAGGCGGGCGCAGCACACGCCAGAAGGCCAAGGCCGATGCACCTCACGCAGTAGCGGCTATCACCAGCGCACTGCGATCGACCTGTGATCGGGAGCACAGGCCGTGCTTAACTATGTACGGCGAGGGGTACGTCGCTGATCACAGCGGCACCGCAGATCACTGGCCAGGAGACGATCCCCGGGAACCGAGGGGGTCGAGATGCCGGAGAACACCGACGGTACTCCCGGATCGATGCGTGCAGCACTCGCTTGGCCGGACGATCCCTTCTCGGCGTGGGCACAGGCCGTGCGCTCGCCGGAACCCTACGAACGGCTGACTGATCCGCCCGATATCGACTCCGCGGACGCGGCATCGATCGCGGACTGGATCGAGGATCA
Source organism: Leucobacter tenebrionis (assembly GCF_019884725.1). NCBI lineage: Bacteria > Bacillati > Actinomycetota > Actinomycetes > Micrococcales > Microbacteriaceae > Leucobacter > Leucobacter tenebrionis. Next base: position 550,251 of record NZ_CP082322.1, read on the forward strand.
GCGCTCAGCACTGCCGATGCTCGCGATCGTCTGCGCGGCGGTCGGCGCGATCGTCATCGGCGGCCTGGTGCTCGGGATCCTGCCGCGCACCGATTCTGGCGCTGAACCGGCCTCGATGCACTGGGCGGGTGGGATCGCACTGCTCGTCGCGAGCGCAGTGCTCTGGGTGTGGGAGGTGCTCAGTCGGCGGAGACGGCGAGCGCGGCCGCCGATCCTGATCCCCGAGGTGCGGGTGGTGCTGTGCGAACTGCACCCGACCCGCTTCAACATCCATGACGGCGACGGATACCGGGAAACCTGCGTCGCCATTGCAGAGGATGCTTCCGATGCCCAGGCGGAGCGGATCTTCACGGCGTTCCGGATCTGGCTGGCGCGCCTCGAGGAAGACCAGCACGCCACGAGTCTGGCGCGCAACGAGCACTGGCGGCCCTCGGACGCGAACGTGTTCGGCTCGGAGGAGATCTTCGGGCCCGACGCGGCCGGCGGGTACCTCGTGCGCCGCCCGAGCCTCCCGGCCGACGGCTGGGGCGTACTGCTCACTCCGCGCAGACCCGCCAGACTCGTCGGCCGACTGCGCTTCGCAGACATCCGGCGCTGGACCGGAACCGGATGGAGCCTGTGAGGTGAGCGCCCGATCCCCGCACTTCAGCGTCGGAATACGGTAGCTCTACTTATCCGAGTGGGCGAGTTCCCAGTGATGGCCGTCGGGATCGAAGAAGTAGCCCAGGTACAGCCCCAACTCCTCGTCCATGCCAGCCCGCCTCGGCACCGTCCCTCCCAGCGATGCGGCGGTGCTCAGCATGTCGTCGAGCGCGACTCGGGACTCGACGGCGCAGCTGAGGATCACACTCGTGTCCTTGCCGGGATACGCAACACCCCGTCCGGCCTTCTCGCTGTACGTCTCGAAGGCCTGCTCCTCGATCAGGAAGAGCGAGAGCCCGGGAATCTCCACGACGACCATGCCCTCGCCGATTTCGAGTTCGGGCAGGTCGAACACGGCTCGATAGAAATCCGATGCGGCGGTGAGATCCCGCACCGGCAAGCAGACGACCGTGCCGACGATCTTGCCCGAGGTGGTTTCTGCAGTCATGTTCTCTCCTAACGGTTCGGTGAAGCAGTGAGTGTTGCATCGTAGTGCTCGATCAGTTCGCGGCATCCGTAGGCCCACGCTCGGTCACCCACCACGCGTTCTCGATCGGTCCCGTCCTCCTCGGCAGCGAGACGCCCCAGACAGACCCGCCAGCCCGCCGCATAGAGGCTCGCGCGCCCGTGGTCGGCGAGCGTCTGGCGGAGTTCGAGCACCGCTCCGCCGGCCGGGGCATGAGTGATCGTCCAGCTCAGAAGCTCCGGCCCCCACCGATGGACCAGCTTGCGCGGCGTGTCGGCGATGAGCACCTCGGCGTCGATCGGGGTGTCATGCGGGTGCTCCCGGCACGTCGCGGGGCCCGGGCTGTCCAGCACCCGATCGGGAACGACCGGTGACCACCGCGCGAGGCGGTCGGGTTCTGTGAGCATGCGCCACAGCTCCTCAGGAGTGTGCGGAAAGGCGCGACGCATGACGAGCGTCCACTCGGCGCCATCCTGCTGCAGCAGCACATCGACAGGGGAATGCACCTGCCGGGCGATCTCCTCGTCTCGAGGTTCATCGGCCATGATCGGGTTCCTCCTCGCTCAGTGCCTCCGCGAGACGGTCGAAGCTCGTGCCCCACAGCTCGACGTAGGGCCGCACCCACGCCATCACATCCGGCAGTGGACGCGAGGTGAGGCGATACACGCGGCGCCTACCGACGACCCGCGACTCGACGACACCCGCTTCCCGAAGCACACGCAGGTGCTTCGACGCCAGCGACTGAGAGATACCCAGCTCGCCCACCAGCGCTCCCACGTCATGCTCGGAGACGCGAAGACGATCCACGATGGAGCGCCGGGTGGGCTCGGCGATCACTGCGAAATCATCCATGGCCCAATAATGAACCTCCGTTCACATGAATGTCAAGGCAGATGAGCCACTCGTCGGCACTTGGCCGGTGCGCAGAGCAGCCCAGCATCGATAAACCCAGGTGCTCCCTGCTTGCTACCCTGACGGCATGACGATGGCGTTCAGCCGCACCCCCGCAGGCCGCGACCTGCGTTACCCGTTCACGGGTCGGTGGCTCGTGCAGAACAGCCCGGCGAACCGGACACCCAGTCACGGCACGGCGCTGCTCGCGAGCTCCTACGCGATCGACTTCGTGCCGGTCGATCAGAATGGCCGCTCGGCCCCGATGACGCCCCGCACGCTGCTGACACCGGAGCCGCCGTCGCGATTCCCGGGCTTCGGCCGGGTGATCCTCGCCCCACTCGACGGCACCGTGGTCGCTGTGCGCGACGCCGACGAGGATCACGCGGCCTACCGAGGTCTCTCCTCGATCGGCTACGCGCTGACGCAGCGGCGCCGACTCGCCTCCGGGTGGGCCGCTCTCGCGGGCAACCACGTGATGATCGAGAACGAGGAAGGCATCGTCGTCGCCCTGTGCCACCTGCAGCGCCGCAGCGTCGCGGTCCGCGCCGGCCAGCGGGTCCTGGCCGGCGACCTGCTGGCGCGTTGCGGGAACTCCGGGAACAGCACGGAGCCTCACGCGCACATCCAGGCCATGGACCACCGGGATCCCGAGCGGGCCAGAGCGGTGCCGATCACCTTCGAAGGGGCACTGCCGCGGAACGGCGAGATCGTCGAGGCCCCGCGGCATGATGCTGGGATCGGCAGCGCAGCACTATTCAACAACTCCGCGTGACTGCAGCAGGTACTGGGCGGTGTGCGCGACACGGGGGTCGGAATCGTCCGTCAACGCGGCCAACAGTGCATTCGCCTCGGGACCGGGGATATCGGCGAGCGCCGCCGTCAGGCGCTGTCGCGCCGCCGCGTCAGCGCCGTCCGCTCGTGCGAGTTCAGCGCGAATGAGACGCACGATCTCCTCAGCTCCTCCGCTTTGCCCGGTAGCGAGTTCTGCCAAGGCATCCGCGGCCGCCACGTCGTCACGCCCGCTGGCTACGAGAGCGATGAGAGTCGGGATCGCCCCGCGGTCGCCGCGTCGTCCACGCGCGAGCGCGGCCCGAGAGCGCACCCGCGGATCGGGATGCTCGAACGCGTCAGCCAGAACACCGGTCGCCCGTGGTGACCCGATCTTGACGAGCGCGTCGACTGCGCGGCGCCGTCGGCGCTCATCGGATGAGAACAGTGCCCGGGCGAGAAGAGGGACGGCCTCGTCTCCGCCTCGCGCGAGCACCCAGTCCAGCGCCCCTGCAGCGTTGATATCGGTCTCCGCCAGCGCCGCTTCAACCAGTGCGCCGATGCCTCTCGCGCCGGCCTCCTCCTCCACTGTGAGCGCGAAGCGCTGACGTTCCGAGGGGTCGTCGACGTTGAGGCCACGGATCAGGCTGATCGTGTGCAGCACGTCCGCCCACTCCGCGAGTTCGCCGGCCTGCACCTGGCGCAGCTCGTGCAGCAGCCGCGTCTGCTGCGCCAGGTGCTCCTCCGTGCGTGTGATGAGCTGCTCGACCATCTCAGCCGGGCTGAACGGGAGATCGCCGAGCGCATCGACGATCTCCCTCAGGCCGAGCCCGAGCGATCGGAGGCCTTCGACCTGGAAGAGGCGCCGGATGTCATCGTCCGTGTACTCGCGGTATCCGCCGGGGGTGCGCGAGGTCGGCGATACGAGGCCGATCCGGTCATAGTGGCGCAGCATGCGCGCACTCACTCCCGACCGTTCGGCGACCTCACCGATCAGCATTGTTCCCGTCCCGGATCGTCGGGGCTGCGGACAGCGCGACGGTCTTGCGCGCCTCGTAAACAGCGGCATCGAAGCCGAGCTCGGGATCCTCCATGATCATCTCGGTCGCGATCGCGTGCGTCCGCACTGCCTCGTCCTCGTGAGCCTTCGCGCGCTCCACGACGGGCGCGGCCGCAGGACCGATGTCGGCGAACGCACGGCTGAGGCTCAACTGCACGTCGCGGTCACCTCGGGCGAACTGTGTGGAGAGCGTCTCGGCGAGCCACTCCTCCCGCCCCTCGGGCACGAGCCCCGCTGCGGCGCGCCACGCCGTGCGGGCCACCGTTTCATCCTCGTCTTGCAGCAGCTCCGTCGTGACAACGGACCAGGTGCCGGGGTCTGCGATCTTCGTGAGCGTGTGCAGCGCCTGACTCCGCGCCTGCGGAATAGTGGATCGCAGTTCAGGCAGGATCAGCTCGATCACGGTCGGGTGATCATGTCGTGTCAGCGCCCAGGTGAGCATGTCGCGCACGTAGAAGTCGGGCTCGCCTGCGCAGTGCTCCACCAGCACCTCGATGAATGCGGGATCAGGATTCGTGCCGGCGGTGAGGGCCGCTTGCAGACGGGCCGAGGGATTCTTCGCCTCCAGTGCGCGCCGCAGCGCGGAGCCGTTATCGGTTGTTGTGTGTACGCGGGTCACGGTGACCACCTCCTCACTCCAGTAGAAACCTTGTCACAGTGTCAAGGTCAAGCGCCCCCGGCGCGAAATATCCTGCCCCGTCGATGACCACGAGTCTCAGCCTGAGATACTGGCCGCATGGAGCTCGCACTCGGAGATCGCTTGGCCGCGGCATCCTGCGGCCTGCTGCTCATCGCATCGCTGACCGGCTGCGCGGCCGCCGGAGAGAGCGATGGGAACGACGTACCGACCCAGCCCTCCTCATCCGCACCCGCAGAGCCCTCGACACCGGCCGCACCGGAGCCGTCGACCGAGCCCGGGCAGACCGCCGAAGAGGCGTTCCTCGCCTGGCTCGCGGCGAGCCGAGAGCCGGACGCCCAGGCGGCGTGCGCGTCCCTCAGCGACGGACTCGTCGAACGGATGCTGACCGAGATGCAAGCGAGCGGCATGCCCGTATCGGACTGCACCACGATGATCACGACGACCGCCGAACTGTACGCGGCGCTGGGACAGTCGGCAGAGGTGGAGATCGACTCGATCGCCGAGACCGAAAACACCGCGGAACTCTTCGTCACCTACACGGGCGGCAGCAGCTGCGGCCGGGTTGCGCTCGAGCGCGTCGGGACCGACTGGATCATCACCGAGAACTCCGAGGAGGTCTGCGCTTAACGGCATCCGGGGCCTTCGTCCGGGGTGGCTATCGTTCAGCGATTCCCTGCGCATGAACGTGGCTCCAGCACCCATCCTGCTTCCCTCCCAACGAGAGGTCAAAAAGGGTTCGAATCCCCGAGAAGCGGATCACTTTTTGACCTCTCGCATCCGATCAGGTTCGAGAGACTGTCCGATCGCTTCGAGTCCGAGCTCGTCGAGACGGCAGAACGCGGCCAGATCAGGGGTATGGAACGTAGCGGACACGTCGAGGTCTTTCGGATGAGTCGCGTAAGAACTTCCATCACCGAAAGGCCTCGATCCTATTTCCTGGTTGCCGCTCCGGGCACCCCGTCTACACCCTCAAATACGAAGAGCCGGGAATGTGTTGCGGCTCGCTTCGTTACGCTGGACATCATGGCCGCACAACAAGAACCCGATGACGAAACCGAGAACGCCAAGGGTTGGCTGCCGATGTTCTGGACGCCCGACGGCCATAACTACATCCCGACCTCGGGTAAGGCATGGGCACTGCTCGCCGGCGGCGCGATCGGCCTGGCCCTGTTGATCAAGTGGCTGTCGTAGCCGAGCCGACCTTCCGGCGTGCCTTTGGCGCAGGCTGAGGCAGACAGGCGTCCGGCACTAGAATCCCCCTATGCCTGATTCCCTGACGCACGCCGATTCGATCCTGATCAACGCGACACCAGAGCAGGTATTCGCGGTCGTCTCCGATGTCACCCGAACTGGCGAGTGGTCGCCCGTGTGCGAAGCATGCTGGTGGGACGAAGGCGACGGGCCGCGCCCGGGCGCGTTCTTCACCGGCCGGAACGTGACCCCGGATCGCACCTGGGAGACGCGCTGCGAGGTCACCGTGTGCGAAGCGGGGCGGGCATTCGGCTGGGGTGTCACCGAAGGCAACGTGTTCTGGACGTATACGATGCGTCCGGTCGGCAGCAGTACGGAGCTCACTGAGTCGTGGGAGTTCACTGCGAAGGGGCAAGCGTTCTTCGCACAGCGCTTCGGAGCTGACGCTGCCGCAGAGGTCGAGAAGCGGCGGCAGGCGGCGCAGGAGGGCATCCCGGTCACGCTTCGAGCGATGAAGCGGATCATCGAAGAGAGCGACGATTAGTTCCGCCGCGCCCTCGCGGTGATGACTCAGGCCGGGCCGAGTGAGCGCAGCGCACGCTTCACGAGCCGGGCAGTCGCGGCGCTGTCGCTCTCGGCAGACCATCCGGCGCAGAGAGCCGCCGCCCAGTCGGGGCGCGTCTTCGCGGCGTCGTTGATCCAGTTCGCCACCGAATCCTGCACGTAGCGGGAGGAATCCGCGCGCAGCGGATGCAGGATCGGCTCCCCCTTTTCCGGATGCTGCTTGAGCTGATCGATGTGGGCGGCCCACACGCCCCGCGGCCGCAGCGCCTCGCTCGCGAAGCGGCGCACCCGCTCGGACGGATCGGCGGTCCACCGCGCGAGAACGTCGATGCTCGTATCGAGATCTGTGACGAGGACCGGGCGGGCCGCCATCCACACCCATTCCCGGACCGCGAAGTGCTCATCGTCGGCGAAGGCACGCAGTCGCTCGAGCAGAGCGACAGGACCGGCATCTGCGTTGCGCGCGGCGATCAGGAAGCAGCCCCATCCGCGTACAGTATCGGAGGGGTGGCGACTGATCCGTTCGACTTCGGCCGCGTCGAGCCGCGCAGCCAGCGCCTCCCCGATACGGGTCATCCGCTTGAGAATCCCCACCCCCTGCGCATCGGCGACCTCGGCTCGCAGCGCGGCATCGGCATCGGGGAGCACGCTGCGCAGCAGCACCGTGTGGTCGATCGCGAGCGCCTCGGCAAGGGTGCGCGATGGTGCGGCACCGCTGTTCAGCGCGCCAAGATGCACCGGGTCGATGTCGGCGCGGCTGCGCGCTCCTCCCCCGCTCATCGGGCGTCTCCCGCGAGGTTCTGCTGCACCGCAGCGAGCACGCTCTCGGCATTGCGACGATCTCTCTGTCCGATCCCGTCGCCGAGCCGGCGCAGCCAGTCGGCATAGACCGGCACCAGTTCAGAGACGAGCTGCTCACCGACGGCAGTGACCCCGAGCGTATGGGTGCGTCGGTCGGTCGCGTGCGCCCTGCGCACGATCAGGCCGTCACGGTCGAGGCGATCCAGCAGGCCGGTCACTGTCGCCGAGGTCACCTCCAAGCGGTGGGCGAGCGCGCGCGGCGTGACCCCCGGCTCCGCGGAGATCGCGAGCAGCGCCGCCAGTCGGCCCTCCGTCAGATCGTGTTGCGCAAGCAGTTCTGCGCACGCCGCATCGATGCGTCGCGCCGTCGTGAGCACCGCCATCACCAGCCTCGCCGCCTCGTCGTCGCCGAGCTGCTTCAGCAGGAGCTGCTGCTTGACACCCACCAGATCATTCATAAGGCAACATATTACTAGTCAACTAGCGAAATCTATACTTCGCACGGACAAGAATGTTCGCCTCTCCGAGTTTCAGTGCGTGGATCTTTCCACCCGTGGGTGGTGCCCGACCCGTCTGGAGCCGCAGTAACGTGCTGGCAACAGTGCACAGAGGGGAGCATCTCGAGATGATTCAGGAACTCATGGGCTCAGGGTTGGTCCTCATCGCCGGACTGCTCGTCCTCCGGTGGGCGAGGATCTCCCGCGAGGGCACGCTGCCGCGCAACCGGCTGCTCGGCTACCGGACGACACTCACGCTCCGCAATCATGACGCCTGGATCGTCGTGCATCGCGCAGCAGCGCCCTGTCTCACCGTCGCGGGCCTCGGTTTGGTCGCCGGGGCGATCGGCAGCGCGATCCTCATCCTGCTGGGCACTGCCCGGGTGCCGACTATCATCCTCGGATCATCCGTCGTCTGGCTGCTCGGGTGGGTGCTGATCGGCCTCGTCCCGGCCGCGCGCGCCGCGAAGCGCTTCACCCTCGAGCACCCCGGCTCGCAGCCGAGGGATGCGGGGCCGGGGCCCGGCACCCGAGCCGCCCACGACTGACGAGCACGGCGAGGATCGCGAGCCCGGCAAGCCCGATCGCCGCAGGCCAGTTATTCGCGACCTCGGTCCCGGCCAGGGTCTCAACTCCGAACATCGCCCAGTTGATGCCGTTGTGCCCGAGGATCACCAGCAGCGTGGAGTGCTGTGATCCGTTCGCAAGCCAGGACATGATGAACGACATGCTGACGACCAGGATCAGGTAGGCCAGATACTGGCTGGGATCCTGACGCGCGGTGTCCCACTCGTCGGTGAGGAACAGCGGGGCATGCCAGCAGCAGTGGATCACACCGAGCGCGAGCGCCGCGGTCACGGGGTGCAGTCGCTGCTGGAGCCGCGGAAGCGCAAAGCCTCTCCAACCCGGCTCCTCCTGAACCGGCCCGCCGAGCAAGTACGTGACATACGCGCCCGCCAGCAATCCAAGCACGGCGATACCACCGTGGCCCGCTCCCCACGCGATGCCCGGAGCGAACAGGTACCCGACGGCCGTGGCGAACGGGAGGAGGATCAGAGCCAGGACGTACCAGCGCGGACGCACCCGCCACCGAACCATTCGACGCCAGAACTCACGGACGCCCGCGCGACCCTCGGCGATGCGGGTCATGAGGAGCGCCGCCGCGAACGGGCCGGCGAACATGCCGAGCTGGTTGATGCCGGCGACCGCGGAGAACGGCAGCTCGAATGAGAGCAGGCCGATCCCGCTCCTGGAGAGGCACCAGGGGCTCCACGCCGCCCAGGAACCGAGAAACGCGAGCACGAAGAATCCCGTCAGCGGGCGCCGAGAGAGCAGTGAGGCCATAGGTCATTCTCTCAGTCGCCGGCTCGGGTCACCGGCGAGGGTTCACCCGTTCTTCGCCATGCCGGCCGCGCGCTCCTCTGCATGGAACGCCCAGGGCTCCTGCGGCAGCGCCTCGCCGGTCTCCAGCAGCGTCTTGAGGTTGGCGAGCACCGCGGGCCACCCCTGCCCCACGGCGCGCAGCTCGTCGAGGCTCGCCAGCACCGTGTGGGTGAGAGTGAGCTTGACGATATCCCGGTCGGACTCGATCTCGAACGTGACCACGCTCGGCTCGAACGCGGGGTCGTCGAAACGCGCCGGGTCGTCGAAGCCGAAGACGAGACGGCGCGGCGGATCCACCTCGATCACTCGGCCCGAGGCATCGGCGATCCCCGTGCCGTCGAGACGGACGTGGTCCACCCGGCTGCCGATCTTCCAATCCGAGATCTGGGCATGCCCCCAGAATCGCCCGCTCAGCTCTGCGTCGGTGAGCGCTTGCCATACCCGCTCCGGGGTGGCGCGGATATAGGTCGTGTAGACGTAGTCGGGAACGGCACCCTTGCCTGCTTCAGTCATCGCGTACTCCTCTGCTCGCTGCGTGATGGCGTCGAGGAAGGCCAATCGGGGTTCCTCGAACTTCCAGATCCAACGGCGCTGGATCTCATGGATCGGCACAGGGTTGAGGTAGTGCAGCTTCCGCCGGCCGTCGCGGATCGACGACACCAGGTTCGCCGCTTCCAACAGCTCGAGGTGCTGGCTGACCGACTGGCGGCGCATGTCCAGCCCCTCGCAGAGCTCACCCAGCGTCTGGCCCGACCGCTCATGCAGCATGTCGAGCAGCAGTCGCCGCCCCGGATCGGCCAGCGCCTTGAACACCATGTCCGCATCCATGCCCTCATTATGCAGGTAAATACCTGCATAATGCAACGGGTCCCGCTGGCGGCGATGTCGCGGCAGGGAGGAGCCTGCGCCGACTGGATCGACGGTCGCGTCGGCGATTGGCTCCGGCACTACCGGCCCGATCTCGCCGACGAGGCCGCCCGACAGCTGAAGAAGTGAGCTGCGCGATTCGCACGGCTCTTGCAATCGGAGACGAGCCGTGTAGCGTGCCAGTATGGGCAAGGGGGAGCTTTCCGGGATCCGACGCTGGCAGGTGGTCGGCGTCAGCATCTTCGGCGTGATCGCGGGGCTCTGTTTTCTCGGATCGTTTCTGATCGACGGTGACACTGCATCGCTGCTGCGCACGCTCGCGGGGATCGCCGCCGGGATCTGCGCCGTGATCGGGGTCAGCTTCGCATTCACCGGGGACAAACCATGACGCCCGTCGTGGTGATCGCGCTCAGCATCGTCGGAGCATGCGCAGTCGTCACCTTCCTCGTCTCCCTGGTCTTCGCTGCGAGGCACGGCTGGAAACACGCGACCGCCCGTCGGCTCCGTATCGTCGCGGGCATCTTCGGCTTGGTATGCGCGCTGCTGGGGGTTTCGCTGGCGTTCTTCTCCGAGTGAGCTTTCGGCAATACCCGCTCGCCCGCCCCATCTCGTGATCAGAACGCCGTGCTACCCCGCTGTTCCGTACTTGAGAAGCACCGCACCGGAGGAGAACGGCTTGCACTCGATCAGTCCCAGATCGGCGCGAGGCTGATCCTCGCCCAGAAGCGGCTTGCCTCGACAGAGCAGCACGGGATGCACGATGAGATGGAACTCATCGATCGCCCGCAACTCGTTCAGCGCTCCGACGAGGCTCAGGCTGCCGTAGACCACCACGTCGCCGTCGGCCGATACTTTCACTCGCCGGATCTCTGCCTCCGAGACCTCCTGGATGCACCGGCTCCGGGGCCACGAGGCGATGCGGCCCGTGCGGGACGCGACGATCTTCTCGAGCTGATCGAGGCGACGCGCGTACTGCCGGTTCGCCTCGTCTGCCTCAAGTTCTCCGCCGGCGACCTTGGGCCAGTAGGAGGCGAAATCCTCGTGGGTCTTCCTACCGAGCAGCAGAACACCCGCGCCCTCGACGAGATCCATCTCGTAGGCAGCCAGGTCCGCATCGCCCCGGAGCCAGTCCATCGAGTCATCCGCCCCGGCGACATACCCATCGAGAGTCACCCAGGCGGAGACGATGAGCCTCGACATGATCCGCACCTCCCGAGCGATACCCCACTGACTGCAAGTATCACACCGACCGCGATTCCTATGGCTATAGAATCCGACCATTCGAGGCGAAGGAGGACTCATGACGTTCTCGCTGAGCCAGGCCTCAGCGCCTCACCATCCCCGGCCCGTCGCCTCCGCCGTGCGGCAATCGATGCGCCGATCCCTGCCCCGCCGCTTCATCGTGGCGGCGTTCACCGCGTTCCTCGGCGGCGCGTTCGCGTTCTGGGTGACGTGCCACATCAGTATCGCCGGGGAGATCCCGGGCATCGCCGGTAAGGCCGATACCGTCATCCGAGCCGAGTCGGCCGTAGCGGGTCTCTGCGTCGCGCTCTTCGTGATGGTATTCGAGAACCGCGCCGTCACCGAGTGCCTCGTGTACTCGACGGGCTACGCGGTCACCGGGGCACGGACGGTTTCGGGGCATCATCCCCTGCCTCCGGGCGGGTTGAAGCGCTCGGCGCTCTGCGTCAGGCTCCTCGCATTCGCGCTCGGCGGTACCCTCGGAATCTCCGTCGCGGTGCTCTGGGCGGCTCCCCCGCTTCCCGAGACCCTGCTCATCGCCGCCGCGATCGTCGCGGTCGACCTGCTCGTCGCACGGTTCGCCCTGCCCAGGTTGCGCGCCGCTCGCGAGCAGTGGCGCGCCGATCAACTGCGCCTTGCCCGTATCGATGCGATCCGCTCTCATGGCGTCCATACCACCGCGACGGTGCAGGAAGCGCGCTTTCTGCGCTCGTGGCTCGATGACCAGCCGGTATTCGAGCTCACCCTGCGCACCTCCGGGCCTGAAGTCAGCACCTTCAACATCCGCTATGCCGACTACCCTCGATGGGCGCCGCAGCAGGGCGACGAGTTCGACGTGTGGACGGACGGCGCAGTGTCCGACGCCGATGCCGACGAGCTCGTGCTCGAACGGCGCCGAGCACCCTCCCGCCCCGCCGGGGACGTCAAGCACCTGCGGCGCCCATCGGGCGGCAGCGACGGCCCGGATACCGGCCCCTATGAACCGACGTGGGCCACCGCCATCGAGCGGAACACCTCCCGGGCCCGCATTCTGCACCTCGTGTCGTGCGTCCTGGCGGGGCTCGCAACGCTCGCAACCCTTGCACTGTCGCTGATCGCGTGGATGCTGTTCGGGCCGTCGCGATGGTGGCTCGTCCTGCTCCTCGCAGTGGGGTGTATCTCCGCCCTGTTCATGACCTGCCGTTTGATCCGGATCCGGATCCGGCCACGTCGGGTGGTCTCGGCCGGGGCACCCCTCGGCATGCCGGGGCTGGTCGCCGCATTCGCCGCATTCGCCGGGCTCTTCGGCATCGTGTTCTCCTGGGTTTTCGTGTTCGCGGACGAGCTGGCTCTCGGCCCCGAGGGCAGGCTCGTCGGGATCGCCGCAATGCTCTGCCTGTTCTCTGCGGCAGTCGGGTTCATCATCGAACTCGGCACCGCAGGATTCGTCATGCCTGTCGCCCTCACAGCCATGCGCCGGGCTGCGCGCGCTCCCGCAGCGCCCGTCGACCTGGTGCACCGCGCGCTGTACGCCGGCGAACCCGCCGCTGCCCGTCTCGAGCACGACTACGGGATCGTAGTGGGCGCCGCGATGCTCCGGTGATGGGACCGCTGCGATAAGGGATCGATGCTGCCGTGGGTCGTCACTGGGGTAATCGCAGTCATCGTCCTGGCTCTCTGTCTGATCGCGGCGGCAATCATCGTGCCCATCGTGGTGACCCGGCCGAAGCGCAAGCGGCGGACGGCGCGGCAGGGCTGAGATGCCGCCATCACACCCTTCTCGGGTAGCGTGGTGAAGCGCGAGCCCACGCCAGCGTCCGAATGAAGCGAGGTATGACGGTGAACGACGCAACGACCGAAGACTGGTCCTCGAACACGGAAGAGTTCACGCGGGACGCCTCGGCGGCCGCCTGGCACCTGTACGAGATCGCAGGCGGCGATGTCGCGGCCGGGAAGCAGCAGGGCCCGTTCGCCTGCGCCGACCGGATCGATCAGTCTCTTCGCGACCTTCCCCCATTCCAGTCGCTGCCCGATCGCCACCGTGCCGAGCTGCTCTGGCACCTCATCTCGTTTCTCGCCGAGGTGATGCGGGAGCGGTGGGACTGCCGCTGGACGTGGGCGGCTCACCCCGACGACTCCGGCAGGGAGACCTGGCTCTTGACCGGGTGGCGCGCCATGCCGGGAACCCGGCCGCGCGACATCGACCCCGCGCTCGTGGTGAGCGCTGAGATGCAGCAGCCGGCTCCGAGCTTCTGGCGCATGATCAACACTGCTGAGGAGCTGGCCGAGGTGCGCGTCTTCCGCGCCGAGAACCTCTAGCCTTCAGGATGAGCCGGCTGTGAGCGAGAGGTTGCGATGTCATCGATCATCCCACTGCTGACCGTCGGCGTGCCCGCGTCAGGATCCGTCGATCGGCCCGCACACCTCCACGAACGGGCGCACCAGCCGGGCATAGGCGTCAGGGTCGACCTGCTCCCGATGCAGTTCGCGCAGCAGCACGGCAAGCCCGATCGACATGAGCGGCTGCTCGTCGATCTCGCGCCCGCCCGGCGCGACCTTCCCGAGATGGCTCAGGCACTCCGCCTGCGGTGTGAAGAAATCTGAGCCGAGCAGATGCCAAGCGGGATTGACCGCCACCTGTGCCTCATCCCAGGCGTTGCCGTCGGCGCGGATCCGATCCAGCACCGCCCGTGCCTCCGGGCCCGTCATCAGCCCCATCCGGAACCGGACGGCATCCCACAGCGGGTGCGCCGCAGAAGCGGTGGGCTCCATCAGTTCGAACAGTCGCGCCGTGCTCGGCGGCGGATATCGATGCAACAGCGCCGCGGTGCGCAGATCCCGCATATCCCGGTTCTGCTGCACCTTCGGATCGACCAGCGGCAGATCCGGCCCGCACGGCGGTTCGACGAGCAGGATCCGCGACGGGTTCGCACGATCAACGATGCCCGGCACGAAAAAGCCTGGCACGAGACCGCCCAGACTCGACGGCTTCATGCCCGACCGGACCTCACCGCGGACGGGCTCCCGGCCGGGTGCGTGCACATCGACGACGAAAGCCCCGTCGTACCGCCGACTCGTAGCGCTGCCGAGCACCCGGATACGCACGTGCTCAGGTTCGACGAGATCGGGGACGCCGATATCGCAGAAGCGCCCGTCCTCGCGGCGGGCAGCGAAGCGTTCGTAGAGGCCCATGGCTCTCAGCCGATCCCGTAGTGCTCGAAGAGCAGATCGGCGCTGATGCGGTCCAGACGGTCGCTGAACGGCGACCTGATGCCGAGATCCTGCCCTGTCGCCTCGTCCCCCATCATTCAGCGACCCTCGGTCGCCCAGGGACCGGTCCGCCGATGACCAGTCGAGCCAGTATCGCTATCAGCGTGGAGATGCCCAGCAGGATCGGCGCCATGAAGAACGCCAGAGCGAGCATGATCCCGCCGAGGCCCAGCGCCGCGCCGATAGAGGCCCCGGGGTTGCCGCCGGCGAGACCGCGGATGAGCATGTACAGAACTCCGAGCACGACGACGGCGACGCATCCGATCAGACAGGCGAGGGCGAGCTGGCCGACTCGCCTGCGGAAGCCGGTCCAGCGTCCGGGCGCGAGGGCTGCCTCGTTGGCGCCGCGCAGTCCGAGGATCAGGCTCATCACGGCCGTGGGCACGACCGGCAGCCCGAAGCAGAGCGACACGATGAACGGCGTGAGCCCGGCGTAGCCGGAGGGGTCGGCCGCGCCGGCTTCGATCCGCGCCGCGGTGCTGAATGCGACGAAGACCGCGCTGACGAGGATGTAACCGGAGACGTCGGCCCACACGAGCCCGCGCCACCGGCGAAGCGGGTGCGGGCCGCTCGGGGCACTCATGGGCATGAGGTGCGGCGTCGGTTCATACGTCATCGCGGGAACCTCCGGTCTGCGATCGTGAACAAGGTCGGGGCGGGACGCCCCGGTGCCACGGGACGGGCCCGACCCCGAGCATCAGCGACCGCCGGCCGATCCGCCACCGCCGCCACCACCGACGGAGCCGCCGCCGCTCGATCCCCCGGAGCTGCTCGAGGAATAGCTGACGGAGGAACTGATCGAGCTGACCATCTGGGAGACGGTATCGCCGATGGAGCCGATGTTGTGCGCCTGGTATCCGCTGTACCACCCGATGTTGTTGTTCGGGTTCGCCGAGTACCAGCTCTCCAGAACCTTGCCCCACTGCTTCTCGAGCCCGAACAGCATCGCGTAGGGCAGCAGCTTCTCATAGAGATGGATCACATTCACCGAGCCGTCCTGCAGTCGCTCGGCGCCCTGATACGACTGCAGCATCTGCAGCCGATCCGCCTCGGCGACCTCGATGAACAGCTTCACTCCCTCGAGGTACTCGCGCGTCTCCGCTCCCGCGCGGGTGTACACGCGGTGCTTCTTCATGCTGTAGATCGCCAGCAGGATCAGCGGCACACCCAGAACCATCCCGAAGACCGCGCCGAAAGGCTTGCTGCGCAGCATGAAGCCGAATACGACCAGAACGGCGAGCACCGCGACGAGCCCGAGAGTCACCCAGCCGAACACCCTCCCGGCAGAGCTGCGCTCGCGCTGGAAGTATCCGCGGTTCTCGGCCTGCTCCATCGCCGCGGATTCGAGGGCCTGCATCCTCTTCGCGAACGACTCATCCTTCTTCGGCAGCACGAACACCGTTCCGGGCGCCGGCGTCCCCGGGAAGACGGCGTCCAGCGTCGAACGGTCGAACTGATCCTGCGCTTTGAGCGGATCGACCACGCGGAGCGCCGTCTGCGGCTTGCCCGAACCGAAGAAGCCGGTGTCGGGAGGACCGTCCTCGAACCGGATCATCCCGTTCACCGCGAGATGCACGAGCTGAGCCGCCACCACGCTCCTCCCGACACCCGCGATCGGCGCAGCGATAAGCGGTGGCAGGGACGGCGGCACGTCGTACTGCGCCACGACGGTCCCCCGACCCGAGTTCTTGTGCTTGCGGCGCATCGCCGAGGCGGCGATGACTCCCCCGAGTGCGGGAATGAGCCCGGCGCCTGCGACGAGGAACGGCACGAAGTCGAGCAGCGGGTTCGGGAGCCGCTGCGGCGGCTGCACCACGGTCGCGGGCTCCAGCCCCACCGCGATCGTGGCCCCCTCGCGCGCGTCCAGCGGCATCGGGCCGGCTCGCAGCTCGCCTTCGAACCCGCTGATCATGCACTCGTCGCGCGATCCCGCACTGCCTCTATAGCAGCGCTGCTCCCCGGTGAGGTGCTCGGCAAGCGCCTGATCGAAGCGGATCTCGGCGGTGAAGGACGAGATCGGCTGCTGCCTCGCGGAGGGCACTACGTCCCAGTAGAACTCGTCGGCGGCGCCATCGTCGCGTGCCAGGATCACATCGCTCAGCGTGTACTCGATCACATACGTCTGCCTGCCGTGCACGTACTCGTCGTCGCCCGTGAGCACGGCGACATAGGCGGCGTCGTGCTCGTCGTCGGTACCGGACTCGGTTTCGAACGGCACCGGATCGCCGTTCTCGTCGGTCACCTTGAAGTCGCGCGGATCTGTCGACGCTCCCTGATAGTCCCGCGGCAGCGAGCGCACGATGCCCCGGTTCTGATCCGTCTCGAGGAACCGGGCGACCAGGGTCTCGGTGACGTGCGCAATCGCTCTGCCGTCGTCGTCGACGCCGATGTCGTACTGCACGTCCCAGCTGTCGTAGCTGAAGTCTTCGACATCGGCGTGCGCGGGGGCCGGCGCGATAAGGAGCGATGCGGCGAGCGCGGTGAACGCGGCGAGGATCGCGACCGCGAGGAGCATCGGCGGCCGCAGCGCCCCGTGCGAGCCGGAGCGCAGACCGGATTTCATTGAATGAGCCATCAAGACCAGGCTAACCGGCTTGGTTCCGGGCTTCGAGTCATCCTCGCGTTATCAGCGGCATTGCGGCGACTCCCATGTTCGCTTCCTAGCCTGGGGGCACGCGAGGGGGCGGATAGTGCGTTCCCGGCGCGGGATCCGAGAGGAGGCGTCTCATGACGAACCGAGCATTGGACGAGCACCGAGGCGGCAGCCCCGAGCGCACCGGAGGCATCTCGCTGCTGAGAGCGGGAACGGGAGGGGCCGCATCCGTGGCCGCACTGCTCCTGCTCGCGGGATGCGCGGGGCCCGCAGCCGTCGAGGACTCTCCGGCGGCGTCGGATCCCGGAACGACCAGTGAGCGCAGCGAGGAGGGCGGGTCTGGCGGATCGGCCGGGCCTACCGCCGAAGAGAGCTTGATCGACGCGAGCGTGGATGTGTCATGGGAAGATGCGGTCGCAGCTGCGCAGGAAGCCTTCGACGGCCGACTCATCTCGGTCGAGCTGGATCGGGATCGCGGAGAGCTGGTCTACTCGGTCGAACTCGTGTCGGACACGGAGGAGTACGAGGCGATCGTGAGCGCCTCGAGCGGCGAGATCGTGCACGAGCAGCGCGAACCGCTCGATGCCGACGACGCCGCGGAAGCCGAAGAAGAGGTTCTCGACACGAGCGGGCTCATCTCCCCCGAGGAGGCGATGACGGCCGCGACAGGCGAGATCGACGGGCCGGTCAAGTCGTGGAAGCTGGACCGTGATTGGCAGGGCACCTTCTTCGAGGTCGAGATCGCCGCGAGCGGGAACGACCGCGACGTGCTCGTCGACGCGGTTTCGGGTGAGGTCGTCGAGGTCGACGACTGATTCGCGGCCCGCATACCGCGGGGGTCGAGGAGAGACGATGGAGCACACGATTCGCATGGCGGGCGTCGACGATGCCGATACGGTCGCCCGGCTGCTGTTCGACTTCAATACCGAGTTCGAGACGCCGACGCCCACGCCCGCGGAGTTCGCGGAGCGGCTGCGCTCGCTCCTCGCCGGAGACCGCATCGTCGCGTTCCTCGCCGAGGATCAGGGGAAAGGCGAAAGCAGGGCGCCCCGCGCGCTCGGCTTCGCGCTGCTCAGCCTGCGCCCGACGCCGTACTTCGACGGCCCCCTCGTGCAGCTGGAGGAACTCTACGTCGTGCCCGATCTCCGCGACCGGGGACTCGGATCAGACCTGCTCGACGCGACGGTCGATTACTCGCTCTCCAGGGGCTCGCGCGAGATCCACATCGGTGTAGATGAGATCGACACGGATACCCGCAGATTCTACGAACGGCACGGGTTCGTCAATGTGCAGCCCGGACAGGATTACCGGATGCTCCTGTACCTGCGCGAGCTGTGACGGTGGCGTGCGCTGATTTACGTTTGCCTCTTCTCCCCCGTTAGCCTGGAACCGAAGACAGGGGGTAACCGTATGACGCAGGTCGGCAAGATCACGCATCAGAAGCTCGAGCAGGGAGACGAAGGCGACGCGCCGATCTTCGACGCCCTGGCCACAGACCCGCAAGTGAGCGAAGACCTGGCCGAGGCGCTGGAGGAATCGCAGACGGAGGGTTCCGAAGACGCCGACAGAGCACCCAGACACCGCTCCTGAGAACCCCGTGTGAGCGCGTTGCCCTCCTTTCCCCGGCGCGCAAGACTCGACACTATGGATACCGCAGCTCCGTTCCTGATGATGATGGCGGCAGCCCTCGTGCTGCTCACCGTCGTGGGCTTGAACGCGAAGAAGATCAACGCAGCCTGGCGGCAGAAGCGCGAGGATCGCGACGACGAGCGCAGGGACGACTGACCGGCGTCGGAGTGCTCAGCAGCACTGGCCCCGTAAGGGTCGAGTTATAGTCCATCGCGATCCCGATCAGAACAGGTCAGCCTCGCGACCCGCGGAGTGATCAGCATGAACTCCGATGCGGACGCGTGGTCGCGACCCGCCGTCCTATCGGCACCAATCGACCTTCAAGCACACTGAAACCCCGAAATCGGTGTGCGTCACGGCAGATCGGTGCACTACGACGGGACGCGAGACAGCCGCAGTCACAGCCCCTAGAGCACACCGGGGAGAGCGGCCACGAAGGCGTCGCCGTCGAACTCGTCCACGAGCGTGGACTGCACGATGAACCCCATCACCACTGCGACGAACACCGGTGTCGACCTCCGAGCCCACCCCGCCGGGTCGCCGTCGACCCGCTCGGGGTACTCCGTTGCCCAGCGTTCGAGCAGCCCCGAGACCTGTCCCATAACCGTGCCCGCCACTTCCTGGAACATGGCGCGCAGCTCGGCGTCGATCGTGGCCTCCGCCCACACCTGCACGAGCATGGTCGTCGGCAGCGACGCCCGCAGCCCGCCGATGAGCACCGAAGCGATCTGCGCCGGTGTGAGCACGCGATCCTCGCTGAGCGAGTTCAGCTCTCCGAAGCGGCCCTGCATCACCGAGTGCGCGACCGCGTGAATGATCTCCTGCTTCCCGCGGAAGTATCCGTAGATCGCACCGGACGACAGGCCTGACTCCGCGATGATGTCGGTCATCGATGTGCGGTGATATCCGCTTCGGCTGAAGCACCGCACGGCAGCATCCAGAATCTGCCCGCGACGTTCCTCACGTCGCTCATCGCTGATCTTCGGCATCGCCCCTCCTTTGACAACCCTACCCGCCCGAGCAACAATAAAGAACGATCATTCTTTTTATTTGCCCCGTCTCCTGGAGGAACCATGAATCGCACCGAAATCTCGCCCCCGCCCACGAGCTGGGGACGGCTGATCGCCCTCGGAGCCGGGCTCTCCCTGCTGGTCGCGGTGGTATTGCTGGCCTTCTCATGGCCGGCGGTCACCGCCGACCCGCAGGGCCTTCCGGTCGGCGTCGTCGGAGAACCCGACCAGGTCGACCAGGTCGCCGAGAACATCGAAGACCAAGCCGACGGCGCGATCGAGTTGACCCGCCTCGACGATCGCGCTGCCGCAGTTGACGCCATCGAACAGCGGAAAGTCTACGGAGCCGTCATTCTCGGCGCCGAGCCCACGGAGGGCCCCGAGATCCTGATCGCCCGCGCCGCCAACACCCAGGTAGCGCAGATGCTCTCGGGCTTCGCACCCCGGCTGCAGTCCGAGATCGACGCGAAGATCCGGGAGCAAGTCGAAACCGGCATCGCTCAGGCCCAGGAGCAGGCCGCCGCGCAGATGCAGCAGGCACTCCAGGCCGTCGCACAGGGGCAGACACCGCAGCTCGCTCCGACGGGCGACGGCGAGGCGTTCTCGATCCCCACCGTCACGGTCGAGGTCACCGACGTCGTACCTCTCTCCGACGACGATCCGAACGGCGCCGGCCTGACGGCGTCCATGTTCCCACTCGTGATCGGCGGCATTCTCGGCGGCGTGTTCATCACGCTCGCGGTCAAGGGATCAGGCGCACGTCGGGTCGTGGCGGTGCTGATCTACGCGGCCTCGGCCGGGCTCGTCCTCACCGGCGTGCTGCAGGGGATCTACGGTGCGCTGCAGGGCGACTACGGACTCAACGCCCTCGGCATGGGCCTGGCGATCGCCGCGATCTCCGGCACCATCACCGGTCTCGGCGCGGTGCTCGGTCGCGCGGGCACGGCGATCGGCTCGGCGTTCATGATCCTCGTCGCCAACCCGCTCTCCGCGGCAACGGTGCCCGTCGAGTTCATCCTCTCGCCATGGGGAACGTTTGGCCAGTGGCTCCCGGCGGGTTCGGCCGCGACCCTGATGCGCGACCTCTCCTACTTCCCGGACGCCGAGACGAGCTTCTCCTGGACCGTGCTCTCGGTGTGGGCGGTCGTCGGCTTGGCACTGACGTTCGTCACGCTGCGGAGAAAGGACCCCTCGAAGAGCGGATCGCAGGCGGGCTGACGCGGACAGTCCTTTCGCGTCCTCGGTCGAGCCGGCCGGTGGAGTACGAGCAGAGGTTCCCTCCCCGTCAACCGGTCGGTTCGAACCGGAGGATCCGGTCGTCGTCGGGCGCCGGATCACCGCGACCGTCGGTGTTGTTCGTGAGCAGCCACAGCGACCCGTCGGGGGCGGGGACGACGAGGCGCAGCCGCCCGTACTCGCGCACCAAGTGCTCGGTCGACGCTGTCAGGTCATCCAGAGGCACCTCGCGGAGCCGCTCGCCGCGGAGGTTCGCGATCCAGATCGATCCGTCGGCGACCGCGATCCCGCTCGGGCTCGCGTCAGCCGGTGCCCACTGCTGCACCGGGTCGATGAAGCGGTGGTCGCCGGCCGCGCCTTCGACCTCGGGCCACCCGTAGTTGCCGCCGGGCTCGATGACGTTGAGCTCGTCCCACGTGTCCTCGCCGAACTCAGCCGAGTACATCGTGCCCTCGTCGTCCCAGGCGATGCCCTGCGGATTACGGTGCCCGTAGCTGTACACGTAGGAGCCGTCGAAGGGATTATCGTCGGGCACCTCCCCCTCGGGCGTCATCCGCAGGATCTTGCCCGAGAGCCGGTCGAGATCCTGGGCGCTGCCGCGCTCGTGCACGTCGCCGACCGTGGCGTAGAGCATCCCGTCCGGGCCGAACGCGATCCTGCCACCGCTGTGCCAGTTCGCGTGCGGCAACCCCGCGAGCACGGTCTCGGGATCACCGAGCCCGAGCGTGCCGGGCTCGCCGGTCAGCGGGTATCGCTGGATCCGGTTCTCACCCTCCCCCGTCGAGTAGACGTACAGATCGTCTCCCTGGATCGCGAGCCCCAGCAGTCCCGACTCCCCCGCTGCGCTCACACCCTCGATGACACCGACCTCGCGGGTGCCGTCGGCGGTGAGTTCGAGTATGCGTGCGGAGTCGCGTTCACTGATGAGAGCTGTATCCCCATGGAATGCGATCGACCACGGCACGTCGAGATGATCGGCGACCACCAGCGGCTCGGAGGAACCGGGCTGCGAGGAGCCTTCTGCGTTCCGCTCCGGCGCGCAGGCGGCGAGCGCGAGCACCGCGACCAGCGGCAGCACGAGCAGCGCCCGCCTTCGAGGGGACATCGAGCGCCGCGCTACGGGCTTTGAGCCCGGCGCGCGACGGTTCGGGATCGCGGGCCTCGACATCGTCGACCTCCCTCAGAACACCCTGGTGCTCCAAGCCTACGGAATGAGCGGCGCCGCGCGGGAGGCCCTCCGAGTACCACCATCGACAGGAACTCCCTCCCGCCGTCCTCCTATGGTCGACTGGTGCGGTCCCCACACGGGCGCCCCGATCCCGCGCGCCCCGCCACCCGCGTCATCGGAGGCCGCATCGTGTCGATTCATACCGGTCCCATCCCAGTGAACGTTGCCCCTGTGAAGCAGCCTGGTCGTATGTCCGCGGTCACGTACGTGCTCGCCGCCGGGGTGTTCCTCATGGGCACCACCGAGTTCATCGTCGCCGGGATCCTGCCCGAGATCGCCGCCGACCTCGGCATCTCTGTCGCGAGCACCGGGCTTATGATCACCGTCTTCGCGGTCGGCATGATCGTCGGAACGCCGGTCATGACAATCGCGACACTCAAGCTGCAGCGCCGCCTCACCCTGACGCTCGCACTCCTCGTGTTCGCCATCGGCCACGTCATCGTCGCCGTCTCGTCGAACTTCCCCGTGATCCTCGCTGCCCGGTTCCTCACCGCGCTCGCAACCGGCGCGTTCTGGGCCGTCGCCGCGGTCGTCGCCGCGAAAGCCGCGGGACCGGCCGCTTCGAAAGCGCTGGGGATCGTTCTCGGCGGCGGCATGCTCGCCAACGCGCTCGGCGTGCCGCTCGGCGCGTTCGCAGGGCAGGCGATCGGCTGGCGCGGGCCCTTCTGGGGCCTCGCCATGCTCGCCCTGCTCGCCGCCGCGCTGATCCTCCGCCTCGTCGCGAAAGACTCCACCGCAGGGCCGATCCCGTCCGTCCGCGCGGAACTCGCGAGCCTCAAGGACGTGCGGGTGTGGCTCGTGCTCGCCGGGTGCGCGATCGTCTGCGGCTCCTCGCTCGCGGCCTACAGCTTCATCAGCCCGCTGCTCACCGAGAACACGGGCCTGCCCGCCGTTTCAGTGCCGCTGATCCTCGTCGCCTACGGCATCGGCGCACTGGTCGGCTCCCTCCTGGGCGGCCGCCTCGGCACCACGCACCAGTACCCCCTGCTGTTCACCTCGGCGGCGGCGACGTTCCTCGTGCTCGTCCTGCTCGCCCTGTTCTCGCACCAGCCAGCCGCCACCATCATTCTGATCACCCTCCTCGGGCTCTTCGGCATGTCCACCAACCCCGTGCTCATCGGCAAGGCCGTCGGCTACGCCGAGCACGCCCCGACACTCGCCTCTGCCCTGAGCACCTCATCGTTCAACGTGGGCACGGCGATCGGGTCGTGGATCGCGGGCTACGCCCTGGAGTCAGCGCTTGGAACGACCGGGCCCGTCGTCGTCGGCGCCGCGATCGCAGCCCTGTACTTCATCCCGCTCGGCATCCTGTTCGCGAAGGATCGGCGCAGTTGACTCAGGCGCCGAGCTCGGCGCGGCCTACGCCTACCGTGCTCGCCGCCCAGGACGCGAGCAGGCGCATCGCCTCCTCCGACTTCGACCCGGGCTCCGCGGTGTACACCGTGAAGGTGAGCCCGTGATGGGCTTCCATATCCATGCCCTCATAGGCGAGCGTCATCTCGCCCACGACCGGGTGGCGGAAGGTCTTGAAGCCGCTACCGTGATGCCGCACGTTGTGCTTGCCCCAGCGGGTACGGAACTCATCCGAGCGCGTGCTCAGCTCGCCGATCAGGTCGTGCAGTTCCTTGTTGTGAGGATCGCGCGCCGCCTCGGTGCGCAGGATCGCGACGGTGATATCGGCGAACCCCTCCCAGTCGGGGTAGAAGTCGTACGCGCGCGGGTCCAGGAAGGCATGCCTGGCGATGTTCGGCGGCTGGCCGGGCATGTCGTAGAGCTCGGTGTAGAACGCCCGAGCGAGCGGGTTCACGGCGAGCAGGTCCATGCGGCCATTGCGCACAAACGCCGGGCCCGCGGTGAATCCGTCGAGCGCCCACTGCAGGCCCGGGCTCGGAGCCCATCCTTTTCCACTGCGCCGCTTTCTGGGTCGGGCGACCGGGCTCGCCGCGTTGGCGAGATCGAAGAGGTGGGCGCGTTCGGCCTCGTCAAGCTGCAGAGCACGGGCGAGACTATCGAGCACTTCCGGCGAGGCGCCGCTGATCTGCCCGCGCTCGAGCTTCGTGTAGTACTCGACGCTCACGCCCGCGAGCGTGGCGACCTCGCTGCGGCGCAGTCCCGCCACTTTGCGGTTGCCGCCTGCAGGCAGGCCCGCCCGCTCGGGAGTGATGCGTTCCCTGCGCGAGGTCAGGAACTCGCGCACATCGGCCTGATTGTCCATGCATCAACGATAGGAGCACGAGCACCTCACTGGGAGGCCCTGCCAATACCACCATTCACAGGGGCTCCCCCTTTCCCACCCGAGCTGGTGTGCTGAACAGTAGAGATATCGAAGACCTCTGGAACGAAGGAGCAGCAGATGCGCGCAGTCATCATGGACGCACCCGGCGATGTTCGAGTCGGCGAGCGGGAAGACCCGAGGATCATCGAACCCACCGACGCGGTGGTGAAGCTCACGGCCACCTGCATCTGCGGATCCGACCTGTGGCCCTACCGCGGCGCCGAGGAGGCCGACGGGCTGCTCATGGGCCACGAGTACGTGGGCGTGGTCGAAGAAATCGGCAGCGAGGTGCAGACCGTGAAGCCCGGCGACTTCGTCGTCGGTTCGTTCGTGATTTCCTGCGGCGAGTGCGAGATCTGCCGGGCCGGCTACCAGTCCCGCTGCGTGCACGCCGAGTTCGTGCACGGCGGAATCGGCACCCAGGCCGAGAGGGCGCGCATCCCCCTTGCGGACGGCACATTGGTCGCGACGCCCGGGCAGCCCGATCCCGAACTCATCCCGGCGCTTCTCGCGGCCTCCGACGTGCTCGGCACCGGCTGGTTCGCGGCCGTCGCCGCCGAGGCGGGCCCCGGCAAGACCGTCGCCGTCGTCGGCGACGGCGCGGTCGGACTCATGGGGGTCCTCGCGGCGAAGCATCTCGGAGCGGAGCGCATCATCGTCTCGTCCCGCCACTCGGATCGCCAGGCGCTCGCCCGCGAGTTCGGGGCGACCGACATCATCGAGGAGCGCGGCGACGAGGCGGCGGCGAGGATCAAGGAACTCACCAACGGCTATGGCGCCCACTGCGCGATCGAGGCCGTCGGCACCCAGGAGTCGATGATGCAGGCCATCCGCTCGACCCGCCCCGGCGGGCACGTCGGCTTCGTCGGCGTCTCGCACGGCGTCGAACTGCCCGGGGGCGAGCTGTTCTTCTCCGAGATTCACCTCCACGGCGGGCCCGCTCCCGTGCGCCGCTTCCTGCCCGAGCTCATCCAGCTCATCTGGGATCGCAAGATCGACCCCGGTAAGGTCTTCGATCTCACGCTGCCTCTCGATCAGGCGGCCGAGGGCTACCGGGCGATGGATCAGCGCGAGGCCACGAAGGTGCTGCTCACGCTGTAGCCTCCACCGGTCTGCGGAGTCTCCGGGCGGAGCGCGTCGACCGGGGCGCCGAGCCCGAGGGGTGCTGGTGAAACCGAGCAGTCCTGACGAAAGGGCTTGGGATCGGCGGAGAGGGTAACGCGGTGCAACGAGGAGAGCCTCGCTGCGATACGCTGGAACCCTTGCCTCCGTAGCTCAGTGGATAGAGCAACGGCCTTCTAATCCGTTGGTCGCAGGTTCGAATCCTGCCGGGGGCACTCTATTTGCCCAGCGCAACGGCCACCCAGCCCCCGCCTACGCCGAGCGGCGCCGGTACGCGAGCATCGCGAACCCGGCCGCGACCGCCAGGATGCCGAGGCACCAGGCGAGCGCAATCCAGATGTCCCCGCTCACCGGCTGCTGCGCGAGCAGGCCGCGGATCGCGTCCACGATCGACGTCACCGGCTGATTCTCGGCGAAGAACCGCACCGGGCCGGGCATCGTGTCGGTCGGCACGAACGCCGAGCTCACGAAGGGCAGAAAGATCAGCGGGTACGAGAATGCCACGGCACCGTCGAGGCTCTTCGCCAGGAGCCCCGGAATCACGGCGATCCAGGTCAGAGCGAGGGTGAAGAGCACCAGCACTCCGAGCACCGCCAGCCACGCGCCGATCCCCGCTCCGCTCCTGAACCCGAGCAGCAGGGCGACCAGCACGACGGCCGCGAGCGAGATCAGGTTCGCGACGAGCGAGGTGAGCACGTGCGCCCAGAGCACCGAGGAGCGGGCGATGGGCATCGACTGGAAGCGCTCGAAGATCCCGGTGTGCAGATCCTGGAACAGCCGCATCGCGGTGTAGGACACCCCCGAGGCGATCGTGATGAGCAGGATCCCCGGCAGCATGTAGTCGATGTACGACGCGTCACCGGTGTCGATGGCGCCTCCGAGCACGAAGACGAACATCAGCATGATCGCGATCGGCATGATCGCGGTGGTGATGAGCGTGTCGGGGCTCCGCAGCACGTGTCGCATGAGCCGCGCGTGCAGCACCCCCGTGTCCTGCAGAAGATGACCGTTCATTTCGATGCTCCCGTCGTGCCGCCGGCCCCGGTGACTGCGAGGAAGACCTCTTCGAGCGACGGCTGCTTCTCGATGTACTCGACCCGCGCCGGCGGCAGCAGTCCTTTCAGTTGCTGCAGCGTGCCGTTCGCGATGATCCGGCCCTCGTGCAGGATCGCGATCCGATCCGCGAGATGCTCGGCCTCCTCGAGGTACTGCGTGGTGAGCAGCACCGTCGTCCCCGCCCGAGCGAGCTCGCCCACCGCCTGCCAGACCTCGATCCGCGCTTCGGGATCGAGACCGACCGTCGGCTCGTCGAGGAAGATCACTTCGGGATCGCCGATGAGGCTCATCGCGATGTCGAGTCGGCGGCGCATGCCGCCCGAGTACTCCGCGACCCGCCGATCCGCCGCATCCTCGAGCGAGAATCGGCGAAGGAGTTCCCGCGAGACCGAGGCGGGATCCGCGACGTGCCGGAGCCTCGCCATCAGCGAGAGGTTCTCGGCACCGGTCAGGATCTCGTCGACCGCGGCGAACTGTCCGGTGAGGCTGATGCGACGACGCACCTCGGCGGGGTCGCTCGCGAGGTCGAATCCCGCCACCGAGGCGGCCCCGGAGTCCGCGCTCAGCAGCGTGGAGAGGATCCTCACCAGCGTCGTCTTCCCCGCCCCGTTGGATCCGAGGAGGGCGCAGATCGTGCCGCGCTCGACCTCGAGGTCGACGCCGCGCAGCACCCGCTGGCTCCCGAACGCCCTGGTGAGGCCTTCGATGCGGATCGCCGGGGATGTCATGATCGCCCCTCTCCGGCGTCGGGCCCGGCGGTTTTCGAGCCGTCGAGTTCATCGATCGCGGCGATGAGCCGGCGGCGCTCCTTGATGATCCACTGCCCCTCCGCATAGTTCGCGAGGAACAGCTCGGCGAACTCGACGGGGTCATCGCCGACGATCTGCCGGATCGACGTGCCGTCCGCCGCGGCGCTCTCGAAGAGATCGGCGAGATCCTCCGTCATCCGCACGAGCACGTCCCCCTTCGAGATGGCGCCGAAGCGCATGAGGTAGCGTTCGACGGCCTGCGCCGCTCCGCGGTAGTCGCTCGGGAGGGCCTTGATGCGACGCTGGGAATCCCGCCAGCGCCGCTTCTCGCCGAGGTCGCCGATGATGGTGTCGAGGAATGTGCTCATTGGTTTGCTCCTTCTCGAAGTGCTGCGATGCGGTGGGCGAGGAAGTCCCATGACAGCCAGAACTCCTCGAGATAGGCGCTGCCCGCCGCGTTGACGGAGTAGACCTTGCGGGGCGGCCCCTTCTCGGACGGCGTCTTGACGACGTCGACGAGGCCGCGCTGCTCGATGCGCACGAGGAGGGCGTAGACGGTGCCCTCCGCGGTATCTGCGAAGCCGAGTTGCTGCAGCCTGGCCCTTATCTCGTAACCGTGCCCCGGTCGCTCGGAGATGATGGCGAGCACGATGCCCTCCAGAACCCCCTTGAGCATCTCGGTCATCTGCTTGGCCATGCGCCACCCTCCACTACCTAGCAATGCTGTGTACCACTACACTGTAACGCTGAGTAGTGGTCCGCGCAAGCGCTGCGCCAGGATCGCGAGCCACCCCGCCGGTAGGATCGTCGAGTGCGCGCAACCACCCGACCCCGACTCCCCTTCGAGGTCTGGGCGCTGGTGGCGGGCGGCTTCACGGTCGCGCTCGGCTACGGCGTGGTCGCCCCCGCGATCCCTCAGTTCGCGCTCGAGTTCGGGGTTTCCGCGTTCGCCGCCTCGGCCATCGTCAGCGCCTTCGCGCTCATGCGCCTGCTCTGCGCCCCGCTGGCCGGGTGGGTCGTGGGGCGCCTCGGCGAGCGGCGCACCTACACGATCGGCATCCTCATCGTCGCGCTCTCGACCGGCGCTGCCGCGCTGGCCGCTGATTACACGCAGTTCGTGGTGCTGCGCGGCCTCGGCGGCATCGGATCGACCATGTTCACGGTCGCCGCGACCGCGCTGCTCGTGAAGGTCAGCCCGCCGAACGCCCGGGGTCGGGTCGCGAGCCTCAACGCGGCCGGTTTCCTGCTCGGCGGCCTGCTCGGCCCCGTCTTCGGAGGCATCGTCGCGGGCTTCGGCCTGCGCGCCCCCTTCGTGTTCTACTTCGTGACGCTGCTCGCGGCGGCAACCGTCGTAGCCGTCGCGCTGCGCCGCTCTCAGGCCGCAGGATCCCCGGCGCCTTTGAGCGGCGCGGAAGCGGAGGGCGGATCGACGCTGCAGTTCCGGCAGGCCCTCGCCGTGCCGCAGTACCGCGCCCTGCTGCTGTCGGTGTTCGCGTTCGGCTGGGCCTCGTACGGCGTGCGCGTCTCAGTCGTGCCGATCCTCGTCGCCGTCGCCTTCGACGGCGACGCGACCATCGCCGCCTGGGTGCTCGCGGCCTACGCGGCCGGCAACGCGGTGCTCATCTTCCCGTCGGGCCGCTGGAACGACAGCCTCGGCCGCAAGCCCGTGCTCATCGCGGGCATGGCGGTGCTCACTGTCGCCTACGCCGCGGTGCCCGCCTCCCCCGGCGTGTGGGTCGCCGCCGCCGTCATGTTCGTCGCGGGGGCGGGATCCGCGCTCGTCAACCCCGGGCAGCAGGCGGTGCTCGCCGACGTGCTCGGGCAGCGGCGCGGCGGCCAGGTCGTCGCCGGCTACTCGATGATGAGCGACCTCGGCGGAGTGCTCGGCCCCGCCATCGCGGGCGCCGTCGTCGATCTCGGTGGCTTCGGTTGGGCGTTCGGGATCACGGCGGCGCTGCTCGCCGCGGCGACTCTCGCGTGGACCGCGGTTGCCGACTCGCGACGGCTCGAACAGCGCTGAGCGCACCCGGCGGGCCTCGAACGGCCCTGAGAGCAGGCGCTGCGGGCGCTCAGCCCTCGAGGTCGTCGACGCCCGGCAGCCAGCTCAGGCCCGGACGTCCCCACCCGTTCTTGCGCTGGGCCTTCTGCGCTCCGCGGTTCTCCGGGTGCACCAGCCGATCGACGTAGAGCAGACCGTTCAGGTGGTCGAACTCGTGCTGCAGCACTCGGGCGAACCATCCGCTCGCCGTGATCTCGAACGGCTTCCCGTCGACATCCTGGGCGCGCAGCAGCGCTCGCGACGAACGGCGCAGCGCGAAACGCTCCCCCGGGAACGACAGGCAGCCCTCGACCTCGTCCTCACCGGGCAGGCCCGGCTCGAGCGGGGCGATCCAGAGCTCGGGGTTGATCGCCGCGCCCTGGGCCGGCGCCTCATCCTGATCCTCGTACATCCACACGAAGACCCGCTTGCCGACCCCCACCTGGGGCGCGGCGAGCCCGACGCCTGGAGCTGCCACCGTCGTCTCGAACATGTCGTCGACGAGCGTGCGCAACTCGGCATCGAACTCGGTCACGGGTGCTGCGGGGCGGTGGAGCACCGGCTCGCCGGAGATCACGATGGGAAGAACTGCCATGCCCTCCAGTCTAGAGGCGAGGCGCCGCGCGCCGTGCCGACGATAGACTGACCCGGTGCGGGATCCGCGATCCCGAGCGGCCCCGAGCAGGAACGAGGAACCACAGTGTCGAACACCCCAGCGGATCAGATCGTCTGGATCGACTGCGAGATGACCGGTCTCGATGTGGACCGAGACGGCCTCTGCGAGATCGCGGTCATCGTGACCGACTTCGAGCTCGCTCCTCTTGATCCCGGATTCGAGATCGTCATCAACCCCGGCCCCGAGGCGCTCGCCCACATGAACGACTTCGTGCGCTCCATGCACACCGAGTCGGGCCTCCTCCCCCGCATCGAGAACGGCGTGTCTCTCGAAGAGGCCGAGCAGCGCGTGCTCGACTACCTGAGCCGACTCGTCACCCCCGGCAGGCGCCCCCTCGTCGCGGGCAACACGATCGGCATGGATCGCCGCTTCGTCTCGAAGTACCTGCCGAAACTCGACGAACGCCTGCACTACCGCAGCATCGACGTCTCCACGATCAAGGAGCTGAGCCGCCGCTGGTACCCCGCCGCCTACTTCGGTGCCCCGGCGAAGCGCGGAGGGCACCGCGCGCTCGCGGACATCGCCGAATCGATCCAGGAGCTCGCCTATTTCCGCAGCACCGCGATGATCCCCGCACCCGGCCCCGACAAGGCAGCCTCCGAAGCCGTGGCACGCACGGTGAGCGAGCGCTACTCGTCGCTCATCGACGGGCCGCAGCCGCTCGACACCGCCCTCGAGCGCTGACCGCGGAGCAGGTCACCGGTGTTCAGGGTCTTGGATACGACGCGAAAAGGCAATCTCTTCTCCACCCCCTTCGCCGTATTCGCGCTGTGCGTGATCGGGTACGGCGCCTACCGCCTCACCGATGCAAGGCCCGAGTCGTGGACCCTCGTGCTCGCGGTCATCCTCGGCGTGCTCATCTGCAGCCCGCTCCAGATCCGCGTCGGCCGCGCCCCAGGATTCCCCCTCGTCGGGGTGGCGATCGTCATGCTCGCGATCCCGCCCGTGCGGGAGCTCCCCATCCTCAGCGTCTCCATCTGGGCGATCGGCATACTGCTGTCCCAGCTCGTCATCCGCCGCAGCCTGATGCACGCGCTGTACGTGACCGGTCTCGGCTCGGCGGCAGCCTCCGCCTTCGTGCTGATCCACGTCGGCCTGACCGACCGCGGTGTCTGGTCGTCGGTGGGTTTCATCGTCGCGACCCTCGTCTACTACGCGATCTTCCTGGTCGGCGAATTCGCGCGGCACCGGATCGGCACGCCGCCGGGCCGGATCCTCGGTTTCACCCGCATCTCCCCGATCCGACTCGGCTCCGTGATCCTCGTCGTCGCGATGACCGCGACGATCATGCGGTTCGCAGATACCGCCGTCATCCCCTGGCTCGAGCAGGATCCGCACACCCGGCTCACCCCCTTCA
This sequence comes from Leucobacter tenebrionis, assembly GCF_019884725.1. Taxonomy (NCBI): domain Bacteria; kingdom Bacillati; phylum Actinomycetota; class Actinomycetes; order Micrococcales; family Microbacteriaceae; genus Leucobacter; species Leucobacter tenebrionis. The sequence continues at coordinate 581,484 of NZ_CP082322.1, forward strand.
TCGTGCTCCTCGTCGCCTCGATCGCCTACATGCTCGCGCAGCGAAGCCGCTTCGCAGGCATCGAACGACGCCTGAGCCGTCTCGTGGACGCGGCGGTCGAGCTTCCCATGGCGGCAGCGAGAGACGAGCTCTCCGACGCACTGCTGACGCGCGCCCGAAGGGTCGTGCAGGCCGGCTCGATCGAGCTTCGCGCCGCGCCTCCCGAGCGCAACGAGATCGGCGCGAAGATCGAGCTCGACCCCGGCATCGAACAGCACCTGGTGGCATCTCGGAAGATCGGCGGAGGCCTCTTCCTCAGAGAGGACGAGCGCGCGCTCGCGACCCTCGCCCACCTCGCGACCGAGACCGCTCGCACCAGGCACGAGATCGAGAGCCTCGAGACCCGCGCCGACAGCGACGCGCTGACCGGGCTGCCGAACTACGGCGCCTTCCAGAAGGCGCTCGCCGACGCCAACGAGAATCGCTCGTACCACGAAGGCATCGCTCTGCTCTTCATCGACCTCGACAACTTCAAGAAGCTCAACGACGGCTTCGGTCACCGCATCGGCGACGAACTGCTCAAGGTCATCGCCGGCCGCCTGCGCAGCGCCGCGGGAGGCGGCGACTTCGTCTCGCGGGTCGGCGGAGACGAGTTCGTCGTGATCTTCTCGGATCTCGACTCGCTCGAACAGGCCCGCACCTCGTCGGAGCGGATCGTCGCGGCCGCGAGCCAGCCCCTCACCGTCGAGGGACGCTGCATGCGCCCCACCCTGAGCGCGGGTCTCGCGTTCTCCAGCCACAGAGAGCTCGACGCCCAGTCCCTCGTGGAGGATGCGGATCGCGCCATGCTGAACGTCAAGCGCTCGCGCCGCAGCGGAGATCAGGCCTCGGAGAGCAGCCTCGGCGTGTCGTCCCATCGGGCGGCGCGGACCAACGACATCGTCGCGAGAGCGATCCGCGAGGACCGCCTGGTGCTCGCGTTCCAGCCGATCGTCGACATCCAGCAGGGCGAGATCTGGGCGTTCGAGGCGCTCGTGCGCTACGTCGACCCCGAGCTCGGGCCGGTGTCCCCGCCCTCCCTCGTAGCACGCGCCAAGAGTCTCGGCCTCATGAACGAACTCACGCGACAGGTCATCACCAAGGCACTCGACGCGGCGGAGGAGTTCCGCAGGCTCGAGCCCGGCATCCGCTGCATCACCGTCAATCTCGAGCTCGGCCAGATCACCGAGGCCGAGCTCGGTCCGTTCGTGCGGGAGGCGGCCCGCCTGCACCCCGACATCGCGCTGTGCATCGAGCTCAACGAGCGCTCGCTGCATGCCGTGACCGACGAACTGCGACGCGACGCCGAGATCATGCAGAGCGCCGGAGTGCTCATCGCGCTCGACGACTACGGTTCGGAGGCCTCGTCGGTCGGCGCACTGGTCCACTTCCCGATGAACATCCTCAAGATCGACAAGAGCCTGATCGACAATCTCGATGACACGCGGCAGCGGGAGGTCATCAAAGCGCTGCAGGGCTTCGGCGACAACCTCGACTACACCGTGATCGTCGAGGGCATCGAGAACCGGGAGATGGCGGAGATCCTCGGCGGCCTGGGCGTGCGCAGCGTGCAGGGCTACTACTTCGGTCGGCCGATCTCGCACATGCTCACCGTCGAGCGCCTCCAGCGGTGGGGCAGACGAGCGGTGATCGGCTGAGCCGTCAGCGTGAAGCCTCTGCTGAAGAGCGGAGCGCTAGTACCCCGCGGCCGATCCCGCCTGCGGCGTCACGTCGATGCCGCCGCTGAGGCGCGCGATCGCGTCCTCGGGCACGAAGGCCGGGTCGAGTTCGAAGAAGGCATCGAGCACACCCATGAAGGCGATGGACGCCACCGACCAGCTCTCCGTCGCGTCCGCCGACGGCAGATCGAAGTGGGCGTCGACGAGCGCCGGAACCGTCTCGCGCACGATGCCGAGGCCCTCGATGACCGAGGCGGCCGCGATCACGAACGGCTGGTAGTCGTTATGGAACCCGGCACGCAGGCGGTATCCCATGGTCGGCATCAGGTTGCGGTAGAAGCTCTCCATGGTGTCGACGAAGGAGAGCTCGCTCGCCCGCAGCGCATCGAGCATGCGGGTGCGGGCGTCGGGATCCGGCCATGAGATGATCGTCGTCGACAGCGCGGCGTAGGTGCGCCACTTGCTGGAGGCCGTCACCACCTCGAAGTTGTATTTGGTCACGATGCGCACCAGGTCGATGAGCACACCGCGGCGCCCCTCGGCTGTGCGCAGGTCGTCCACGCGCGTGCCCAGGTACTGCCAGGTGGAGAGCAGCGTCTGAGTGTCGGCACGGTCGATGCGCGCCTGGTTCGCCAGTTCGCAAAACAGGTCGGCCAGAAAGGAATCGGCCGACGGCCAGATCTTCGTGAACTGCCGAACAGGCACTCCGGCATCGCTCGCCAGCCTTTCGACGAGCTCGCTGTTCATGCCGAGCGACAAGCCCGTCTCCTCCACGTGCCGGATCGCCCGATCCAGCACTCTGGCACGAGCGTCGTCGAGACCAGACTGGGGCCGCTGATTGCCGCCCCGCTTCCAATTCTCTTCCGACACGGTATCCCCTCACGCTCCGCCACAGGTGGGTAAATGCTACCAACCGGGCGCCTTTCTCCGCAGCAGGCGCGCAGGCGCGTTCCGCTCCCTTCGGAACAGCAGTTCCTGTTAGTCTTGTCCCCTGCAATCGCGCGACAGCGATCGCAAAACAGAACAGAGGATCTCCGCGAGATGAGCTTGGATACTGTGATGCTCGGGAACGAACCCCGGAGCGACGCGGAGGCCCCGCTTCCCCCCTCCTCCTACCGCATCACGCGGGTGCAGACGGAAGAGGAACTGCGGACATGGCGGCTGGTGCGCCAGAACGTCTACCTCGAAGAGGGTCTCTTCACCGAGGACGACGTCGACGAGCCCGTCTACACCGACCGCTACGACGACTACTCCGAGCACTTTCTCGCGTGGGATCACGCCGGCGCGCCCGTGGCGACCGCGCGCCTCATCTTCGGATCGGAGCAGCATGCGCGCCCGCTCCAGGTGGAGTCGGCCTTCGACGTGACCCCCGAGCCCGACAGCGCCGAGATCTCGGGCTTCGCCGTGGTGCGCGAGCACCGCGCCGGACTGGCGCAGGTCGGACTGATGCGCGCGCTCTTCGAGAGGCTCCACGAGCTCGGGATCGAGCACTGCTACGCCGAGGTCGAGCCCTGGTTCTTCAAGGCCCTCACCCGGTTCGGGTACCCGGTCACCCGCATCAGCGAGTCGCAGTTCGTCTTCAACGCCGAGAACTTCGTGATCTACATGCGGCTCGAGGATTTCTGGGAGGGCGCGAGAGCGGATATCGCCGAGAAGAAGCGGAGCATCCGCGGCACCTACTACTCGCACCCCTGGGACGGCACCATCGGTCGGAAGCACCTGGTCTACCGTGATCGATGACGCTCGAACTCCGGAGCATCTCGACCGGAGTCGCGGCATCTTCACCGCCGCCGAACTCGCGGTACTGGCCTCCTCGACCGTCTCGATCGCGGGCGTCGGAGGCGTCGGAGGGCGCGTGGCGGAGGTGCTCGCCCGGTCGGGCGTGGGCAGGCTGCGCCTCGCCGATCCCGATACCTTCTCCGTCTCGAACCTGAATCGCCAGGCTGCGTCGACGCTCGCAACGGTCGGCCGCAACAAGAGCGAGGTCGTCGCCGAGCTGTGCCGCGCGGTCTCGCCCTCGGTCGAGGTGCGCACCTGGCCTGCCGGAATCACTGCCGAGAACCTCGACGGATTCATCGAGGGCGCTGACGCGGTGGTGGACGGCACCGACTACACCGTGCCGTCGCTCGGGCTCCGGCTCGCGCGCACCGCGACCTCGGCGGGGCTGCCCGTCGCGCTCGGAGTCGAGGTGGCCTTCGGTGCGTGGCATACCGTACTGACCCGGCCGACGCACTTCGAGGACCTCATGGGACTGCCTCGCGGCATCGATTTCGACGCCCTCGACAGCGGCGAGGTCTCGATCCCGCTCTGGCGATGGGTGCAGCGCATTCCGCCCTACCTGAGCGCGCAGACCCTGCGCGCGGTCGAGCAGGGCGAGATCGAGGCTCCCGCGATCGCGCCGGCCGTCGAGATCTCGGCCGCGATGCTCGCGACCGACGTCGTGCAGCTCCTACTGGGCCGCAAGCCCGCGATCGAGGCGCCCCGCGTGCACGGCGTGGACGTGCGATCCGGCCGCTCGTGGCGAGGCCGTCCCAGCAAGGCCCGCTTCATGATGACCGCGCTACGAGCCTCCCTGCGACGCTAGGGCCTGCACCCTGGCGACGATGGAGAGCGCCGCCGGAGCCAGGCGGGCCGCAGAACGCGTTTCGCTCCTTCTAATAAAAGAAAACCCGACCCCTGAGGGGCCGGGTGGTGTGGATCCAGGTTAGCACGGATCACCACTTCGGTGGCTTCCTGATCTTGGTTCCGATCGCATGCGGGAGTTGGTTCCGATACCAGTCGTCGGGCCGCATCTGGTACCACCAGTGATCACCGGCGCCGTTGGATGGTCGGCCTGCGAGTTTGCCTGCTCGGTAGCCTTTCGTCGGGTTGATCAACCCCACTGGAACGAGGTCACGCACGTAGTTGATCGGAAACGCCAGGTCGCTGTCATTCGAAATCACCAGAGCCGCATCGATGGCTCCAGTGAGAACGTCGATGAGCAGATGGGAAGCAACGTTGACATCGGACCCCTTCTCCTCGCGTCGCGCGATGGAAGCCATAAATCTCGCATCGGGCACGTCGCCCTCGGAGCCGTCCTGCACCATAATCGGCCACTGCGGGTGTGAGATGACCGGCTTCCCGTTTCTCCCTGCAACGGCGAGCGGTGCCGTCGCGACTCGGGCAACATAGTTGCCAAAGGCGATGTGTGTCGCCGCACCGGATTGTTCCAGTGCCCGCAGGTACACGTCCTGTTCACGCTGACCCTCAGGGTTGCTCGCGCCGCTGATTCTGGCGGTGCAGTAGGTGACTGTCTCGATAGTCGGATCAATCCATCGTGAATGAGCCGAAACAAGATCTTTAGCTAACGCCATGATGTCGAGCCACCTCCATCCAGCCGTGGATCGACCGCAGATACCTCGACCCCCGTAATAGAGGTTGTATCCGTCGATGTAGACGCCGATTCTCATGGGGCGAGGTTAGATCATGCGTCCGACATTCAACCTCTCTCGGGAGTACGGTGAGGTATGGCCGGTGACGCGAGAGACCAACCCGAGCTGCCCGAGTCACCATGCCGCACCACGCAGAATATACGGATGATCAGGTGCTTCAAAAAGAAATCTGCCCCCGGCTCGTAAACCGGGGGCAGATTCATCAGGGTGGCTAACGGGACTTGAACCCGCGACCACCGGCACCACAAGCCGGTGCTCTACCGACTGAGCTATAGCCACCATGCTGTCCGCATTCGCCGAGGCGAACGAGGCAACCCCACGATCATAGCCCATGGATGCCCTCCCGCGCCAAATCGGACACGCGGGGCGCGCGTCCCGGATCCCGATCCCCGCGGCCCAGGCGGTTCCGAATCTCCTGAGCACGCGCCACGGCTTTCTGTGTAGGGTGAAAACATGCTCGAGATGTCGCACGAGGAGTTCGAATCGCTGGTCGCAGACGGCCTCGATTCGCTGCACGACGACATGCTCGCGCAGCTCGACAACGTGATCTTCCTGGTCGAGGATCGGCCGTCCGACGGTAGCGATATCCTCGGCGTCTACGAGGGCTTCTCCCTCGCCGAGCGCGATGTCTACGGCTACGGCGAGGAGCCGGATCGCATCATCCTCTTCCGGGAGAACCTGCTCTCGCACTGCGCCGACCTCGACGAGCTCGTCGCGGAGATCCGCATCACCCTCGTGCACGAGATCGCGCATTTCTACGGTATCGGCGAGCAGCGCATCCACGAACTCGGGTGGGGTTGAGGCGGTGACCGTGATGAGCGCGACGAGAACCGGCGCGGATCGGCGCGAGGCCCGGCAGGCGGCCATCGAGCCGGTGTGGCAGACGGTGGTGTGGGACGACCCCGTGAACCTGATGTCCTACGTCGCCTACGTCTTCCAGGTCCACTTCGGCTTCGATCGGGATCGGGCGGAGGAGTTGATGCTGCAGGTGCACCATCGGGGCAACGCCGTGGTGGCGGAGGGCGGACGCGAGGCGATGGAGATGCACGTGGAGGCGATGCACGGCTACGGCCTGTGGGCGACGGTGCGGCAGGCGGGTGGCGAATGAGGCTGCTGCCGCTGCAGGACGGCGGATTGCGATTGCTGCTCGAGCACGACGAGGCCTCGATGCTGGATCAGCTGGTGACCCAGCTCATCCACCTGCTCCAGAGTCACAGCAGCACGGCGCTCGACCCCGACCCGCTCTTCGCGAGCCTCGAGGTCGGCGGTTCCGACGAGGCGCCCGAGGACCCGGCGCTCGCGAGGCTCTTCCCCGATGCTTACGAGACTCAGGACGACGCCGGCGCCTTCCGGCGGGTCACCGAGCAAGGTTTGCTCAACCGCAAGCTGCAGGACGCGATGCAGCTCACCTCCGCGCTGGGGCTCGGCGGCAGCGTCGACGGCGAGTCGCGTGCGATCGAGGTCGACATCCCCGTGACCGAACTGCCCGCCTGGGCGCGCACGCTGACCGCGCTGCGACTCGCGATCGCCGCCCGCATCGGCCTCGACGCCGCCGGCGACCACGCTTCGCTACTCGACGATGACGAGACGCGCGGCACCGTGATGGTCTTCGACTGGCTCGCCGCGATCCTCGAATCCGTGCTGGCCGTGATGGGCGCGGATCGCGGGGACGACACGGTCGGGGGCTAGTCGGGCGGCTGCAGGGAGCGCGGATCGACCACCTCGTCGCGATCCTCCAGCAGGCTCGCGGGCCTCACCCCGGCCGCCCCGAAGCGATCCGCCACCTGATCGACGGCCTGGTCGACGGCCTTCCAGTGCTCGTCATCGCTCCAGAGCGCCGCGGCGTCGGCTCCGGCGGGGACCAGCTGCTCGGCTCGCACCCCGATGAGGCGCACGGGACGCCCGGCCGAACGAAGGCCGTCGAAGAGCTCGACCGCGGTGCGGTAGATCCGCTGCGAGGAGTTGGTCGCCTCCGCGAGCGTGCGCGAGCGGGTGACAGTGTCGAAGTTCTCCCACCGCACCTTGATCGACACGGTGCGCGCCTCGGCGCACGCGGCGCGCAGCCGCTCCCCCGTGCGCGTCGCGAGACGCAGCAGCTCGCGCTGCAGCTTCTCGCCGTCGCGCACGTCGACGGCGAAGGTCTCCTCGTGCCCGATGCTCTTCTCCACCCGCGAGGTCTCGACGCGTCGTGCATCGCGGCCGTTCGCGAGCTCGTGCAGCCGACGCGCATTCGCGGCTCCCACGATCCGCTCGAGCGACGGCAGCGGCTCCCTCGCGAGGTCCGCGACGGTGCGGATCGCGCGGGCCTGCAGCGCTCGCGAAGTTGCTCGCCCCACTCCCCACATCGCCTCGATGGGCAACGGGTGCAGGAACTCCAGCGTGCGCTCCGGCGGCACCTCGAGCACACCGTCCGGCTTGGCGCGCTGCGAGGCGAGCTTCGCCACGAATTTCGTGCCGGCCAGCCCGACCGAGGCGGGAAGGCCCGTGCGCTCGCGCACCCTCTCGCGCAGCTGCCGGGCGATCTCCGCGGGCGGACCGAACAGCCGCACCGATCCCGCGACATCGAGGAACGCCTCGTCGATGCTCAGCGGCTCGACCAGCGGCGTGAACTCCTCGAAGATCGCCATGACCTGCTTCGAGGCGCGGCGGTACTTCTCGAAGACGGGCGCCACGAGGATCAGCTGCGGGCAGAGCTGCTTGGCTCGGGCGACGGGCATCGCGGACCGCACGCCGAATCGCCTCGCCTCGTAGCTCGCGCTCGATACGACGGAACGAGCGGTGTCGTGCGCCGCGGCCACCGGCAGCCCGCGCAGCTCCGGCCGGTCGAGGAGTTCGACCGAGACGAAGAACGAGTCCATGTCCACGTGCAGAATCGAGGCGGAGCTCCGATTCCCGTCCGGCACCGGCGAGGTAGTTTCGCGTCGGCCCTCGCTCATGGCCGCTATCCTCTCACGCCGCGGCGCTCTCGGCCATGAGCACCTGTCGGGCGAGACTCTCGTCCACGACGAGGTCGGTGATGATGCCCGCCGCCAGAGCCCCGCGCAGGCTGTCGCGCTTGGCCGCGCCCGACACGACGCAGAGGCGCTGCGGGATGCGGCGCACCACGTCGAAGGGAGGCCCGCTGGAGCGCTCGTTCAACGGGATGCCCTCGGTGCGGCCGTCGGACCGGTAGAACACCGTGGCGCAGTCTCCGACCACGCTCTGCTCCACGAGGGCGCGCAGGTCATCGGCGCCGAGGTATCCGCCCGAGTAGATATGGGATCTGGGGTCGCCGATGCGGGATCCCAGCCCGAAGACGAACAGGTTGACGGCGGCCTGCAGGTCGATCACCCGGCTCACTGCGCGCTCGCGCCACAGCGCCGTACGCGTCGCCGGGTCGTCGAAGATCGCGGGCACGGGGAACTCGAAGACCTCCGCGGAGAACGCGTTGGCGAAACCGCCGAGCAGTCCGGTCGCGTACGAGACGCCGGTCGTGCGCCCGTTCGCGGCTCCGTTCATCTGCACCACTCGCGTCTCGGCGGTGGGCTTGCGCACCAGGCTGCGCGCCACCGCACTGGTGGTGGATCCCCAGGCCACGCCGATGGTGGTGCGGGGAACGACCGCCGTCGCGATGAGCTGAGCCGCGGCCTGGGCCGTGCGCTCCAGGCGCTCGTTCTCGGACTGGCGCTCCGAGCCGGGCACGACGTGGGCGGTGATCCCGTACCTCTCGGAGAAGCGCTGCTCGATCCGGGAGCGCGCCTCCTGGGGTGAATGGATGCGGATCTCCACGAGGCCCGTCGCGCGGGCGTGCGCCAGGAGTCGGGAGACGGAGGATCGGGAGACCCGCAGGTCCTCGGCGATCGCCTCCATGGTGAGGTTCTGCTGATAGTAGAGCTGCGCCGCACGCAGTGCATCGCGCGTTTTCGCAGGACTCTGCCGTCCGACCATGTGTGGAGCCTCCGTTCCGACATCATTCTGCACATATGTGCAACTACTTTGCAATTCGGTTCACGAGTGGAGCATTCTGGCGGAAACAGACTCGAAAGGTTCTGGAAATGAACGAGCGCACAGCAATCTCTCGCCCATCAGTCGAGCAGCTTCGCGCGCGACCGCACGCGGACGTGCTCATCATCGGCGGCGGCATCAACGGCATCGCGACCTTCCGCGAGCTGGCGCTGCAGGGCATCGACGTCGCCCTCGTGGAGCGAGGCGATTTCGTCTCCGGAGCATCATCGGCGTCCAGCCACATGATCCACGGCGGCATCCGCTATCTCGAGAACGGCGAGTTCCGCCTCGTCAAGGAGTCGGTGACCGAGCGCAACCGCCTCGTGCGCAACGCACCGCACTACGTGCAGCCCCTGCGCACCACGATCCCGATCTTCTCGACCTTCTCGGGTATCCTCTCCGCGCCGTTCCGCCTGCTCGTCACCCATGGCCGCGGAAAGCCGAACGAGCGCGGCGCCGCGCTCATCAAGATCGGCCTGATGATCTACGACACCTTCTCGCGCGGCGGCGGGCAGGTACCGCGTCACCGCTTCCTCGGACGCCGCGAGTCGCTCAAGGAGCTGCCGCAGCTCAACTCGAACCTCAAGTACACCGCGACCTACTACGACGCCTCGATGCACGACCCCGAGCGCCTTGCACTCGACGTACTGAACGACGGCCTGCTCGCCGGCGGGGACCGCGCCCGGGCGGCGAACTACCTGCCGGCGGTCGGCAGCGGCGAGAACGGCGTGCGGCTGCGCGACGAGACCACGGGCGAGGAGTTCGACTTCTCCGCGCGCCTGGTGCTCAACACCAGCGGCCCCTGGACCGACATCACCAACGAGGCGCTCGGCGACACCACGCGCTACATGGGCGGCACGAAGGGCTCCCACATCGTGCTCGACCACCCCGAGCTGCTCGCGGCGACCGGCGGCCGAGAGATCTTCTTCGAGCACTCCGACGGCCGCGTCGTGCTGATCTACCCCCTCAAGAACCGGGTGCTCGTCGGTACCACCGACATCGACGCCGATCCGTCGAAGCCCGTCGTCTGCACGGAGGAGGAGGTCGACTACTTCTTCGACCTCGTGCATCACGTCTTCCCGAAGATCGCGGTCGACCGCTCGCACATCGTCTACTCCTTCTCGGGCATCCGCCCGCTCCCCCGGCACGACGACACCGCCCCGGGCTTCGTCTCGCGCGACTACCGCATCGTGCCCACCGAGAACCGCTCCGTGCCGGTACTCAGTCTGGTGGGAGGCAAGTGGACCACGTTCCGGGCGCTCGCCGAGCACCTCTCCAACGAGGCGATGGCGCACCTCGGCAAGCAGCGGCGCCTCAACACCGAGAAGCTCGCCATCGGCGGCGGGGACGGTTACCCGGTCGACGCTGCGGCTCGCCTGCGCTGGCTCACGGCGCACTCGGACGGACGCGACCGCGGGCGCGTCGCCGTGCTCCTCGACCGATACGGCACCCGCGCCACCGAGGTGCTCGCCGCCACGCCCGAGCAGGATCCCGAACTGCCCGAGCTTCCCGGCTACACCGCGGCCGAACTCGCCCATCTCGCCGCGACCGAACAGGTCGTGCACCTCGACGATCTGCTGCTGCGGCGCACCTCGATCGCCTTCGTCGGCGGACTCACCGAAGAGGGCGTGCGCGCCGCCGCGGACGCGATCGCTCCCGCTCTCGACTGGAATGAGGGTACGATCGCGGCAGAGGTGGAACGCACGATCGAACTGCTGCGAGAAGCGCATCGTATCGATCCGTCGAAGGGAGGATCATTCATCGCCGGGTGAGCGACTCGCTCCCCTTCTTCGGGCCGGTTCCCCGGCTCGCATTCACTTCTCTACTCCCTACTCTCACCTCCGAAGCGCCACGGCGGCGCGGGTGAGGTGCACCCGAAAGGTCAATGGAGACAACAATGGAAATCAATCTCGGACTGTACTTCCTCTCCGAACTGGTCGGAACCGCGCTGCTGGTGCTGCTCGGCTGCGGCGTGGTCGCGAACGTCGTCCTCGCGAAGACCAAGGGCAACGCCGGCGGCACCCTGATGATCAACTGGGGCTGGGGTCTCGCGGTGTTCGTCGGTGTACTCGCCTCGGCGTACTCCGGCGCGATCCTGAACCCCGCCGTGGGCATCGGCCTGCTCATCGCCGGCACCATCACCGCCCCGATGTTCTTCGTGGCGTTCGCCGCCGAGATGGTCGGCGCGATCATCGGCGCCATCCTCTGCTGGGCCGCGTACAAGCAGCACTTCGACGAGGAGCCCGAAGCCGCCAACAAGCTCGGCGTCTTCTCGACCGGCCCCGCGATCCGCTCGTACGGAGCGAACTTCGTCACCGAGGTCATCGCGACGTTCGTGCTCGTGTTCGCCGTTCTCGCCTTCGCCGACTACGGCGACGTCAACGTGGGCGTGCCCGGCGGCCTCGGACCGCTGACCGCGCTGCCCGTCGCTCTCGTCGTCGTCGGTATCGGCGCGTCCCTCGGCGGCCCCACCGGCTACGCCATCAACCCCGCCCGTGACCTCGGCCCCCGCATCGCTCACGCGATCCTGCCGATCAAGGGCAAGGGCGGCAGCGACTGGGGCTACTCGTGGGTGCCGGTCTTCGGCCCGCTCGTGGGCGGCGCGATCGCGGCCTTCGCGGCTCCCGCGCTGCTCTCGCTGGCGTAACCGCCTGTCGGGCCGGGGCCGCGGCCCCGGCCAGCAGTACCGATCTCAGCGGAGAGACGGCCCCGGAGGTCCGAGGCCGTCTCTCCTCCCACCACGGCGACGCACCGCCGCCTCGCCGCTTCGAAAGGAACTCCATGTCCAAGTACGTCATCGCCATCGATCAGGGCACGACCTCGAGCCGTGCCATCATCTTCGACCGCGCGGGGTCCATCATCTCCGTCGGCCAGAAGGAGCACGAGCAGATCATGCCGCAGGCCGGCTGGGTCGAGCACGATGCATCCGAGATCTGGCAGAACGTGCAGGAGGTGATCGGCATCGCGCTCGGCCGCGCCGACCTCACCCGTCACGACATCGCGGCGGTCGGTATCACCAACCAGCGCGAGACCGCGGTCGTCTGGAACAAGAAGACCGGCAAGCCGGTGTACAACGCGATCGTGTGGCAGGACACGCGCACGCAGGACATCGTCGACCGCCTCGCAGCCGACGGCGGCACCGACCGGTTCAAGGACATCGTCGGGCTGCCCCTCGCGACCTACTTCTCGGGCACCAAGATCGCCTGGATCCTCGAGAACGTCGAGGGCGCTCGCGAGGCCGCGGAGGCCGGCGACCTGCTCTTCGGCACTACGGACTGCTGGGTGCTGTGGAACCTCACCGGCGGCGTCGACGGCGGCGTGCACGCCACCGACGTCACCAACGCATCGCGCACCCTGTTCATGGACCTCGAGACGCTGGAGTGGCGCGACGACATCCTCGAGGTCTTCGGCGTGCCGCGCTCGATGATGCCCGAGATCAAGTCGTCCTCCGAGGTCTACGGCCACGCCGAGGACTCGTCGCTGCTGCGCGAGACCCCCATCGCCGGCATCCTGGGCGACCAGCAGGCCGCCACCTTCGGACAGGCGGCCTTCCAGGCCGGCGAGTCGAAGAACACCTACGGCACGGGCTGCTTCCTCATCTTCAACACGGGCGAGGAGATCGTCCACTCGAAGAACGGACTGCTCACCACCGTCGGTTACAAGCTCGGCGACGCACCCACGCACTACGCGCTCGAGGGATCGATCGCGGTGACGGGCTCGCTCATCCAGTGGCTGCGCGATCAGCTCGGGATCATCGACTCCGCTCCCCAGGTCGAGGAACTCGCGGCGAGCGTGCCCGACAACGGCGGCGTCTACATCGTGCCGGCCTTCTCCGGTCTGTTCGCCCCCTACTGGCGCCCCGACGCCCGCGGCGCCATCGTCGGCCTCACCCGCTACGCCAACAAGGGCCACATCGCCCGCGCCGCGCTCGAGGCGGTCGCATTCCAGACGCGCGACGTGCTCGACGCGGTCAATGCCGACGCCGGCGTCGACCTGACCGAGCTCAAGGTCGACGGCGGCATGGTCGCGAACAACGCGCTCATGCAGTTCCAGGCCGATGTGCTGGGTGTGCCGGTCGTGCGCCCCGTGGTCGCGGAGACGACCGCCCTCGGTGCCGCCTACGCCGCGGGCCTCGCGGTCGGCTTCTGGAACGGCCTCGACGACCTCTCGGCCAACTGGCAGGAGGACAGGCGCTGGGAGCCCGAGATGGACGGCGCGGAGCGCGACCGTCAGCTGCGCAACTGGCGCAAGGCCGTCACCAAGTCGATGGACTGGGTCGACGAGGACGTCAATTAGTCGCGCCTGAGACGGGCTCGGGGACCGCCGGTCCCCGAGCCCGTCGGTGCGTCTACCCCGCGTCGAGCGGATACAGCGGGTTGTGCCCCGCGGCGATCCGCTCGCTCTCCCGCACCTCGTCGGGAGGCGTGCCTTCGCCGAACGGCTCTCCCCCGAGGCGCTCGCGCCCGTGAGGATCGAGCCAGTTGCCGAGCTCCGGCCCCGCCGGCACGATCCGTGTCGGATTCACATCCTCGTGCGTGATGTAGTAGTGCTGCTTGATCTGCACGAAGTCGATCGTGTCGCCGAAGCCGGGCGTCTGGAAGAGATCGCGCGCGTAGCCCCAGAGGTTATCCATCTCAGCGAGCTTGTTCCGGTTCGTCTTGAAGTGCCCGTGATAGACCGGATCGAACCGGGCCAGCGTGGTGAACAGCCTCACGTCGGCTTCGGTGATCGTGCCGCCCATGAGGTAGCGGCGCGTGGCGAGCCGCTCCTCGAGCCAGTCGAGGGCCTCCCACAGCCGCGCGTAGGCGGCGTCGTAGGCTTCCTGGCTGCCGGCGAAGCCGCAGCGGTAGACCCCGTTGTTGACCTCCGTGAACACCCGCTCGATCACGGGTCGCATCTCGTCGAAGCGGCCCTGCAGCAGGTCGGGGGCGCCCTCGCGGTGGAACTCCCGCCACTCGGTCGAGAAGTCGAGCGTGATCTGCGGGTAGTCGTTCGTCACCACTCCGCCGCTCGGGATGTCGACGATCGCGGGCACTGTGATCCCGCGCGGGTATCCGGGAAAGCGGGTGAAATAGTTCTGCTGCAGACGCTCCGTGCCGAGCACGGGGTCGCGCCCGTCGGGGTCGAGATCGAAGGTCCAGGATCGTGCGTCGTGGGTCGGGCCCGGGCGGCCCAGCGAGATCGCGTCCTCGAGCCCCAGCAGGCGCCGCACGATCACGGTGCGATTGGCCCAGGGGCACGCGTTCGCCGCGATCAGCCGGTAGCGCCCCGGTTCCACGGGCCACGCCTCGGCGCCCTCGCGCAGTCCGTAGCCCAGCGTTCCGATCTTCGACGGCGGCGGTGCGGGAAGCGCCCGCACCGCCGCCGGGTCGGCGACGATCCGATCCTCGATGTAGTTGGTGTCGCGCGTGAACTCGGCCCCGCTCGTCACGTACGAGCCCCGGGTCGAGTGCTCCGAGTGCTCCCCCTCGTTCGCTGACGCTGTTCCGGCGGTGTTTGACATGGCATGCCTCCTCGGTGACGGTGCGCCGCGCGGGCGACGCCTGCGGCGCGGATCCGGTCCTCCGAGTCTACGGGGACCGGATCCGGATCCGCTGCGGCTCGGAGTGCCCGATTCGTACCTCGGATCTCACCCGTTATTCGGATCTCACCCGTTATTCGGATCGAACCCGGGTGATTCCCTCCGAAATAACTGCCAGATCCGAAATAACTGCCGGATCCGATGCGGGAGTGCGCCGACCGCCCGGGGTCGCAGCTACTCCGCCGCCCGCTCCAGCACGAGCTCGCGCACGCGCGCCGCGTCGGCCTGACCGCGCATGGCCTTCATCACGGCGCCGATGATGGCGCCTGCCGCCTGCACCTTGCCGTCGCGGATCTTCGCGAGCACATCGGGCTGCTCGGCGAGCGCCGCATCGACGGCCTCGATGAGCGCGCCGTCGTCGGAGACGATCGCGAGCCCGCGTGCCTCGACGATCTCGGAGGCAGTGCCCTCGCCGTCGATGATGCCGGCGATCACCTGGCGAGCGAGCTTGTCGTTGAGGGTACCGGCGTCGACGAGCTCCACCACCGAGGCGATCTGCTGCGGGGTGATGAGGTCGGTCGGGACGGCCGAGCGCTCGTTCGCGATGCGCGCGATCTCCCCGGTCCACCACTTGCGAGCGGTCTGCGGGGGCACTCCCGCCTCGACCGTGGACTCGATCGCGGTGAGCAGCCCGGCATTGATGACGTCCTGGAACTCGAGGGCCGAGAAGCCCCACGAATCGCGCAGGCGACGACGACGCAGCGTCGGGTGCTCGGGCAGCGCGGCCCGCAGTTCCTCGACCAGCTCTCGCGACGGCGTCAGCGGCGCCAGGTCCGGCTCCGGGAAGTAGCGGTAGTCGTCGGCGTCGCTCTTCGGGCGGCCGGGAGAGGTCTCCCCCGTGTCCTCGTGCCAGTGGCGGGTCTCCTGGGTGATGGAACCGCCGTCCGCGAGGATCTGCGCCTGGCGCTGGATCTCGAAGCGCACCGCGCGCTCGATCGAGCGCAGCGAGTTCACGTTCTTCGTCTCGGTGCGCGTGCCGAGCACCGACATGCCGGCGCCCTCGTTGCCGCGGGGGCGCAGCGAGACGTTGGCGTCGCAGCGCAGGTTGCCGCGCTCCATGCGCGCGTCGGAGATGCCGAGGGCGATCACGATCTCGCGAATGGTCGCCACGTAGGCCGCCGCGATCTCGGGAGTGTCGGCCTCGCCTCCGAAGACGGGGCGGGTGACGATCTCGACCAGCGGCACGCCCGCCCTGTTGTAGTCGACGAGCGAGTACTCGGCGCCCTGGATGCGCCCGGTCGATCCGCCCACGTGGGTGAGCTTGCCGGCGTCCTCCTCCATGTGCGCCCGCTCGATCGGTACGTGCACGACGCGGCCGGAGGCGATCTCGATCTCGACGGAGCCGTCGTACGCGATCGGGTCGTCGTACTGCGAGATCTGGTAGTTCTTCGCCATGTCGGGGTAGAAGTAGTTCTTGCGGGCGAAGCCCGAGACCTCGGCGATCTCGCAGCCGAGCGCCAGCCCGAGGCTGATCGAGTGACGCACGGCCTGCTCGTTGACCACGGGCAGCGCGCCGGGCAGGCCGAGGCACACCGGGGTCAGGTTCGTGTTGGGGTCGGAGCCGAACGCGTTGGGCGCCGACGAGAACATCTTCGTCTTGGTGTTGAGCTCGACGTGCACCTCGAGGCCGATCACCGGTTCGAAGAGTTCGAGCGCCTTGTCGAAGTCCATCAGCTTGGTCTTGGCCATCAGTTCGCCGCCTCTCCGGTCGGTGCGCCTGCAAGGGAAGGGGCCTGAGCCCAGAACGGCGAGCCGTCGCGCTGCGCGATGAGAGCCTCGATCGCCGACCCCGCGCGGTACAGGCGCGCGTCCTCGAACGCCGGCGCCATGAGCTGGAGGCCGACGGGCAGGCCGTCCTCGCTCGCGGTGCCGATGGGCAGGCTGAGACCGGGGAGCCCGGCAAGGTTCGCGGGGATGGTCGTGGCGTCGTTCAGGTAATCCCGCATCGGGTCGCCCGCGTGCTCGCCGAGCCTCCAGGCGGTGGTGGGCGCGGTCGGGGAGGCGATCACGTCGACCTGCTCGAAGGCGGAGGCGAAGTCGCGCTGGATGAGCGTGCGCACCTTCTGCGCGCTGCCGTAGTAGGCGTCGTAGTAACCGGCCGAGAGGGCGTAGGTGCCGAGGATGATGCGTCGCTTCACCTCGGTGCCGAAGCCGGCGGCACGGGTCTCGCTCATCACGCTCTCGACCGTGCCGCCGCCCTCGGGGGTGACGCGCAGGCCGAAGCGCACGGAGTCGTACTTCGCAAGGTTGCTGGAGGCCTCGGCGGGGAGGATCAGGTAGTAGGCGGCGACCGCGTACTCGAAGTGGGGGGCGTCGATCTCGACGATCTCCGCGCCCTGCTCGGCGAGGAGCGCGAGCGCCTCGTCGAAGCGGGCCTTGACCCCCGCCTGCAATCCATCGACCATGAGCTGCTTCACCACGCCGACGCGCAGGCCCTTGAGCGTGGAGGGATCGGCGCCACCGCGTGCCGCGGAGGCCATCGAGGGCCAGGCGAAGTCGAGCGAGGTCGAGTCGTGCCGATCGTGACCCGCGATCACGTCATGCAGCAGCGCGGTGTCGAGCACGGTGCGCGCGCACGGTCCGATCTGATCGAGTGAGGATGCGAGTGCGATCGCGCCGTAGCGGCTGACGCCGCCGTACGTCGGTTTGACGCCCACGGTGCCCGTGAGCGCGGCGGGCTGCCTGATCGAGCCGCCGGTATCCGACCCGAGCGCGAGCGGGGCCTCGAAGGCGCCGACCGCCACGGCCGAGCCGCCGCCCGAGCCGCCCGGCACACGTTCGGCGTCCCACTGATTGCGGGTGGGGCCGTACGCGGAGTTCTCGGTCGACGAGCCCATCGCGAACTCGTCCATGTTGGTCTTGCCGATGTTGATGAGGCCGGCTGCCCGCGCCCTGGCGACCGCAGTCGCGTCGTAGGGCGAGCGGTAGCCCTCGAGAATCCTCGAACCCGAGGTGGAGGGCATGTCGGTGGTCACCAGCACGTCCTTCACCGCCAGCGGCACGCCGGCAAGCTCGCCGAGGGACTCCCCTCCGGCACGGCGCGCATCGATGTCGCGAGCGGCGGCGAGAGACGCCTCGGCATCGGTGGCGAGGAAGGCGTTCAGCTCTCCGTCGACCGCGGAGATGCGGTCGAGGTGGGCGCGCGTCGCCTCCTCGGAGGAAACCTCCCCGGAGGACAGCTTCGCGGCCAGCTCGGCCGCGGTCAGTGCGATCAGTTCACTCATCGCGGCCCCTTACTGCTCTTCACCGAGGATCGACGAAACCCGGAACATGCCGTCGCTCGCCTCGGGCGCGTTCGCTAGAGCCTGCTCGCGGGTAAGCACATCGGCGACCTCGTCGGGGCGCGTCACGTTGCTCAGCGGGATCGGGTGGCTCGTGGCGGGCACGTCCTCACGTGCGACCTCGCTGACCTTGGCGATATTGGTGAGGATCGAGTCGAGCTCGGTGGTGAGCGATTCGATCTCGGCATCGGTGAGGGCGATCCGGGCGAGGCCGGCGAGATGCTGCACGGTCTCCGCCGTGATCTCGCCGCTCGCCCCGGCAGATACTGCCGCAGGGGTGTCAGGCATGCTGCTCCATCGTGTGGTGAAGAGGTGAACCACACCATCCTACCGAGGCGGACTCGGTGCCCGGTCCCTTACAGGGGGCTTTGAATCAGTCCCACCCGTGATCGAGATGACGCATCCAGCCCGGAGCCATGTCGGCGAGGGGCTGCACGCGTCATCTCGATCACGTAAAGCGGGTCATCCGCACCTTACCTGCCCGCACCGGCAGCTCCGCCCGCCTCCTGCGCGGCGCCGAACTCGGGGGCCGCCCTGCGCGTGCCGTCCGGGTGCCAGAGCCCGGAGCAACCGCGGCGGTGGCTGTTCAGCAGGTGCGCGTCGACGACGCCGATGGCGCACATGAGCGCGTAGACGGTGGTCGGGCCGACGAACTTGAACCCGCGGCGCTTGAGTTCTTTCGCGAGAGCTGCGGACTCGGCCGAGCTGCTGGGCACGGCGGCGTCGGTCTCGGGGGTCGGCGTGCGCTCCGGCATGTACGACCAGACCAGCTGCGCGAGGTCCTTCCCCGTGTCCTCGCGCAGGCGGAGGGCCGCGCGGGCGTTCTCGATGGTGGCCGTGATCTTGCGACGGTTGCGGATGATGCCGCTGTCGGCGAGCAGCCGCTCGATGTCGGCCTCGTCGAAGACGGCGACCCGTTCGGGATCGAAACCCGCGAACGCGGCCCGGAACGCCTCCCGTTTGCGCAGTACCGTGATCCAGGCGAGCCCGGCCTGGAACGCTTCGAGGCTCAGGCGCTCGAACACTCCCGCCTCGTCGGTCACCGGCATCCCCCACTCGGCGTCGTAGTAATCGGTGAGCAGGGGATCCTGCCCGGCCCATTCGGCGCGAACGGGCGGCGGGGTTATCTGAAGCATCGTCGTTCCCTTCCGAGGTGTTCGATTCGGGCGTTGCATCGAGCCCGCTGAGACCTCACGTTAGTGAACGAAGAGGATCGGTCCGGAACGAAAAACGACTTATGTGGATAACTCGCATGAGTTTTCACCCGCGGGGTGAAGCTGAGCAGAGCCCCCGCAGTCAGAGGTCTAGAGCGTCGGGACCCTCCGTAACGAGAACGGCGAACTGCTCCGCGTTCAGCACCGGGATGCCGAGCTCCTCGGCCTTCGCCAGCTTCGACCCGGCGCCCGGCCCGGCGGCCACGTAGTCCGTCTTCTTCGAGACGCTCGAGGCCGCTTTCCCGCCCGCCTGGATGATCGCTTCTTTCGCCCCGTCTCGGGTGAACCCCTCGAGCGACCCGGTGGCGACCACAGTGAGCCCGGCCAGCACGCCTCCGTCGGCGGCGGCCGCTCCGGGGCCGGGGTGACCGGGCGTGGCCCACTGCACCCCGGCGGCCGCCCACCGGTCCACGATCTCGCGATGCCAGTCGACCTCGAACCACTCCTTGAGCGACTCCGCGATGATGCCGCCCACTCCGTCGACCTCCGAGAGCTCCTCGACCGAGGCCGCGCGGATGGCGTCGAGCGATCCGAACCAGTCTCCGAGGGCCCGCGCGGCGACCGGGCCGACGTGGCGGATGTTCAGGGCGACGAGCAGCCGCCACAGCGGCTTCGTCTTCGCCTTCTCGAGCTCGGCCAAGAAGGTCTCGGCGTCCTTCGAGGGCAGAATCACCCGGTGGTTCTTGCGGTACCCCGCTTTCCGGCGCGCGGCCGCATCGAGTCCCTCGGCCTCGGGCGGATAGTCGAGCACGACCCGCTGGAACGGAGAGCGCCTGCGCGGCTCGCCCGTCTCCTCGTCGATCACGGGCTCACCGGTCTCGCTGTCGCGCACGATGACCGTGATGGGAACGAGCTCGTCGAGGGTCAGGTCGAACAGTCCGGCCTCGGTCTCGAGCGGGGGCTGGGACGGGGTCTCGGGCTGCGTGAGCGCCGCGGCGGTGATCTCGCCGAGCACCTCGATATCGAGCGCCCCGCGCGATCCGATGTGCTCGACCCGACCGCGCACCTGGGCCGGGCACGCTCGCGCGTTCGGGCAGCGCAGGTCGATGTCGCCCTCCTTCATGGGTCGCAGGGGCGTTCCGCACTCGGGGCAGCGTTCGGGCATGCGCCACTCGACCTCGCTGCCGTCGCGCAGTTCGAGCACGGCGCCGAGCACCTCGGGAATCACGTCGCCCGCCTTGCGCAGCACGACGGTGTCGCCGATCAGCACCCCCTTCGCCTTGACCACCTGCTGGTTGTGCAACGTGGCCTGCCGCACCGTCGACCCCGCAACCTTCACCGGCTCCATCACCGCGTACGGCGTCGCCCGGCCCGTGCGGCCGACGCCCACCCGGATGTCGATGAGACGCGTATGCACCTCCTCGGGCGGGTACTTGTATGCGATCGCCCAGCGCGGGGCACGGCTCGTCTCCCCCAGTTCGGCGTGGAGCTCGAGCTCGTCGACCTTCACGACGATGCCGTCGATATCGTGCTCCACGTCGTGCCGGTGCTCGCCGCGATCGGCGATGAACGCGGCCACCTCATCGATCGTGTCGAACACGCGCGAGTGGGGCGACACCGGCAGCCCCCACTCGCCGAGCAGACGGTAGGCGTCCGACTGGTTCTCGAAGTCGGGGTGCTGCCAGGCGCCGATGCCGTGCACGTAGAGTGAGAGCCGCCCCAGCCGATCCCGCATCAGCGCGAGCTCGGCCGCGCTCTTCTTCTCGGCTCGCTGGCGCAGGCTGCCAGCGGCGGTATTGCGCGCATTCGCGAACTCGGGGTAGCGGATCGTGATGCGCTCGTCGGGCACTCCCTTCGCCCGCTGCTCGGCCGCGAACTCGCTCTGGAGCTCGTGCTGGCGCTCGTTGAGCGCCTCGAAGTCCTCTCGGCTGAGGAACACCTCGCCGCGCGCCTCGAAGAACTCGGGGATGCCGTCGCCGCGCAGTTCGCGCGGGATCACCGGGATCAGCTCGACGTTCTCCGTGATGTCCTCCCCGACCCGGCCGTCGCCCCGCGTCGTCGCCGTCTCGAGCACACCGTTCCGGTAGGCGAGGCTGATCGCCAGGCCGTCGATCTTCAGCTCGGAGAGCCATCGCACATCCCGGCCCGCCGCGGCCCGGGTCTTCTCGGCCCACTCGCGGAACTCGTCGATCGAGAAGACGTTGTCGAGGCTGAGCATGCGCTCGGCGTGCTCGTGCTCGGGGAACCCGGCCGAGACGACGGCGGCCCCCACCTCGCGCGTCGGGCTGTCCTGCCCTGCGAGCTCGGGGTACGCGCGCTCGAGCGCCTCGAGGCGATGGAACATCTCGTCGTACTCGGCGTCGGAGACGAGGCTCGTCGCCTCAGAGTAATATGCGCGCCGCAGGCGCTCGATCTCACCGCTGAGGCGCTCGGCCTCGGCGCGAGCATCATCGAAGTCGGTTGGGATCTGCGTGTTCTCGTTCACGCCTCAAGTCTAGAAGCGACCTCCGACATTTGCGCGGGTCACGACGACATCTCGCGCGCCGTCGCCGGCAGCGCGCGATCGATCGTGAACTGGCCGAGCACCCGGGTGCCGACATAGATGACCGCCGTCTGCCCCGGGGCGACTCCGAGCAGCGGCTCGGCCCGCTCCAGATCGATGTCCACGACCAGCTCGTGAGTGGCGTCGGCACGATGCTGCTCGGTGCGCTCGGCCTCGACGATCGGCTCCAGTCTTGCTCGCGCGGGCACCGGGTCGGCGTGCGCCCGGATCTGCACCTCGCAGTCGAAGGAGTCGCTCACATCGAAACCGGGGTCGCCCGCCCAGCTGAATCGACCGCCGGCGATGCGCCCGATGGCGAGGCTCTGCTTCGGGCCGACGACGACCTGGTTGGAGACGGGGCGGATCGACAGCACGTATCGGGGCTGCCCGTCGGGCGCCGGGCGGCCGAGCTGCAACCCGCGACGCTGCCCCACGGTGTACCCGTGCGCGCCGTCGTGCCTGCCGACCACCTCCCCCGACTCGTCGAGGATCTCGCCCGGCTCGCGTTCGAGGTGCTCCGAGAGCCAGCCCCGGGTATCGCCGTCGGGGATGAAGCAGATGTCATGGCTGTCGGGCTTCTGCGCGACCTGCAGGCCGCGATCCTCGGCCTCCGCCCGGATCAGCTCCTTCGAGGGCGTGTCTCCGAGCGGGAAATAGCAGTGCGCGAGCTGCCGCTCCGTGAGCACGCCGAGCACGTAGGACTGATCCTTCGCCCAGGCACTCGCACGGTGCAGCTCGCGGCCCTTCGGACCCTCCTCGAGCGTGGCGTAGTGGCCCGTCGCGACGGCGTCGAAACCGAGCGCGATCGCCTTGTCGAGCAGGGCCGCGAACTTGATCTTCTCGTTGCAGCGCATGCAGGGGTTGGGAGTGCGGCCGGCAGCGTACTCGGCGATGAAGTCGTCGACCACGTCCTCCTTGAACCGCTCGCTGAGATCCCACACGTAGAAGGGGATGCCGAGCAGGTTCGCGGCACGGCGGGCGTCCATCGCGTCCTCGATCGTGCAGCAACCGCGGGAGCCGGTGCGCAGCGTGCCGGGCATGCGACTGAGTGCGAGGTGAACCCCCACCACATCGTGCCCCGCTTCGACGGCCCGCGCCGCCGCCACAGCGGAGTCCACGCCTCCGCTCATCGCCGCCAGAATCTTCATCCGGACCATTTTACGCGCTCTCCGTCTCCGCCGCCTATGAGCTTCGGGTCACCCGGCGGCGGGCGGCGATGACGGCGACGAGGATCACGCAGATCGCGAGCTGGTAGACGGCGAACGCGGCGGCCTGCGGCGTCCACACTGTGATGGTCAGCAGCGTGATCACCGCGCCGACGCCGACGAGCACGTAGAAGAGCGTGTTCTCGGAGTCCGGGTGCCGCCACACCTTGAGCACCGTGGGGAGCGCGGCCGCAGCATCGGCCGCCACTGCGAACAGCACCGCCACCGGCGCGGCACCGAGACCGAACCACACCGCCAGCGCGACGGCGCCCACGATCCCGCAGATCGCGTCGAACGGCCTCAGGCGCGCGAAGTGCCGGCGCGAGACGAGGCTCGTGGCGATCACGATCAACGGGCCGACGCCCGCCGCGAGCGTCATCACGGCCGGCAGCCCCACCCCGGAATCGAGCTGTGCGAAGAAGGCGATCAGCGGAGCCGAGGCCCACAGCGACCAGGTGACGAGGTTGGGGCGCACGAGCCCCCTCGTGATCGCGACGGCGTAGCGGACGCTGCCGATCAGACCGAGCGCCGCACCCGCGAACACCCAGTACGGATCAAGCACGCGCGCCCCCTTCTCACTCGGTCCCGCCTCACCGAGCGAGTCTACGAGAGGCCCGCCGCGCGCGCCCGCTCGAGCGCCGCAGGCAGAGCGTCCAGCAGCGCGTCGACCTCCTCGTCGCGCGTCTCAGGCCCGAGCGTGAAGCGCAGCGCCCCGGCCGCTTCGCGCTCGGGCACGCCCATCGCCAGCAGCACGTGGGACACCTCCGCGACCCCGGCCCGGCACGCGGATCCCACCGAGACCGACACACCCGCGGCGTCGAGCAGGAAGACGAGGGAGTCGCCCTGGCAGCCCGGGAAGGTGAAGTGGGCGTTGCCGGGCAGGCGGCTCGGGTCTTCGGCAGGCGCTGATTCCTTCCCTTCGGCAGGCTCAGGGGCCGAAGCGCGATCAGGGGCCGAAGCGCGATCAGGGGACGAAGCCGGCGCAGGATCCGGGCCGCGCAGCACGGCGGTCGGATCGATCTCGCGCACGCCCGAGATGAGCCGGTCGCGCAGCGCCGCGAGTCGGGCGGTGCGGACCGGATCCGGGCGCCCGTCGGCATCGACCGCGAGGTCGAGGGCGGCGGCGAACGCGACCGCGCCTGCGACATCCTGGGTGCCGGATCGCGCCCGCTGCTGCGTCCCGCCGTGCAGCAGCGGCTCGGCTGCCGTGCGCCGCCCGAGCACGAGCGCTCCGACCCCGACCGGTCCCCCGATCTTGTGCGCCGAGACCGACACGGCGGAGGCCCCGGAAGCTGCGAAATCGATCGGCAGCTGACCCAGCGCGGACACGGCGTCGACGTGCGTCGGCACGCCGGCCTCGGCCGCGATCCGGCACAGCTCCGCGACCGGCTGCACGGCGCCCACCTCGTTGTTCGCCCACAGGAACGAGACGAGCGCGATGTTCTCCGCGCCCTCCTCCGCGATGGCCGAGGCGAGCGTCTCGGGGTGCAGCGCGCCCTCGCCGTCGACGGGCAGCCACCGCAGGCGCGCGCCCTGCGCGTCGCGCAGCCACTCCGCCGCCTCGATCGTGGCGTGGTGCTCCCCCTCCGCGACCAGCAGCACCGGCTCGCCACCCAGCTTCGCGCGCCTGGCCCAGAACATCCCCTTGAGCGCGAGGTTGATCGACTCGGTGCCGCCTCCGGTGAGGATCAGCTCGGCGGGGTCGCAGCCGAGCGCCCTCGAGAGCCGCTCGCGCGCCTGCTCGAGCACCTCGCTCGCCCGCTGGCCGTGACCGTGGGTCGACGCGGGGTTGCCGACCAGTCGCAGCGCTTCGGTGTAAGCGACGAGCACCTCCTCCGGCATCGCCGAGGTCGCCGCGTGATCCAGATAGGCGCGTACGCGGCCTCCGCCCGGCGTCGCTCTCGTCATCCCGTCTCCGCTCCCCGCTCCGCAGCCAGCAGGGGCGCTCAGTAGAGCAGGTTCGCGAGACGCCCTCGCGCAGCGGCGACGCGCGGATCCGCGACCCCGACCACCTCGAAGAGCTCCAGCAACCGCTCGCGGATCACTGCGCGGTCATCGGCGTCGGTGCTCTCGGCGAAGAGATCGAGCAGGCGCAGGAAAGCGTCTTCGACGTGGCCGCCCGAGACATCGAGATCGGCGACGGCCATCTGCGCCTCGACGTCGCCGCGATCGGCCGCCGCGGCGGAGCGGATCTCATCGGCGGTGCGGCCCTGCAGACGCTGCAGCAGTTTCATCTGCACGAGCGCCGCGCGGGCCTCTGCGTCGGCCGGAGCCTTCGCCAGCACCGCCTCCCACTCGGCCACCGCCGCCGCGTAGTCGCCGTGCTCGGCAGCCTCCACCGCGGCGCGATGCGCCTCGGGGATCTCCGGTTCAGCGGGCTCGGACGGGCCGGCCTGGGCCTCGTCGCCCTGATCCGGAGCATTCACGCGACCCGAGACGCCGTTCTGCTCAGCGAGCTGCACGAGCTGGCCGAAGAACTCCCGCACCTGCGCCTCGGGCACCGCACCCTGGAACAGCGGAACCGGCCGCCCGCCCACGAGCGCGACGACCGTCGGAATCGACTGGGCCTGGAAGGCCTGAGCCAGACCGGGGTTCGCATCGACGTCGACCTTGGCGAGCAGCACGCGGCCGTCGAACTCTCGGGTGACCTTCTCGATCACCGGGCTCAGGGTCTTGCACGGCTGGCACCACTCGGCCCACAGGTCGAAGACCACCGGCACCACGGCGGAGAGCTGCGCGATCTGCTCGAACGTCGCATCGGTGACGTCGAGCACGAGCGACGGCACGTCGACCGTCTGCCCCGATCCTGGCGCACCGGATGCGGCCCCCGAGGGTGCGGTCTGAGAGGCTGCGGCCTGAGGTGCGGCGCCTCCCTGGGCGGCCTGCCCTCGGGCGGCCAGGTGACTCAGGTCGATCCCGCCGCCGGGAATACGCTCGGGCATCTGCTGGCTCATGCTCAATTCCTCACTCCCACCAGCTCGCTCGTCACACCGAGCAGCTGGATCTTGCTTCCGTCCGTCTTGCTGGGCACGTAGAAGAGCAGCTGGTGCGCGACCTCCTGCACGAGCCGCTCCTGCTCCCCTTCGAGCCCGGAGAGCGCCGTCACCGCCCCGTTCGCCTGCGGCTTGTACCGCCCGCCCGCCGAGTCGACGATCTGCTCCTCGATCACGGTGGTGGCGACCAGCGCGCCGCCGACACCCGTCGAGAGCGCGACCGGCTCCTCATCGCCCTGACGCGCGGCGACCGAGAAGGCCATGGACTGGCCCTTGTCGTCCGACTGCTTCTGGGCCTGCTCCGCGAGCGCCTTGCCGTAGTTCTTCAGCAGGGTGTCGTCCTCGATGTCGAAGGCCTCGGCTTCGGGAACCTCGGCTCCGCCCTGCAGCACGGCTGCGAACTGCGCGCCGACCTCGCCCGGCGGTACCACGAGTGATTCGATGTCGTTCGCGAGCAGTGCGGTCCCCTCCTCGGCCGGTGCGGCCTGCGGCATCGAGATCCCGCCGCGCAGCGCGAGCACCCGCGATACCTGGTAGTTCTGCTGCGGGGTCTCCTGCGTGAGCACGAGGGCGAGCGAGGGCGAGGTCGCGGGGGCCTCGGTCTGCTCGGGATCCGCCCCGTCCTCGGCCGTGGGGTCCTCGACCACGGCGTCCGCGGGGTCGTCGGATCCGCTCGTGGACTCGACCGTCACGAAGATGGTGCGCGGCCACGACTCGGTGCTCTGCACGAGCTCGTAGTCGAGTTCCTTATCGGTGATCCGAGGCGGCACGACGCTGTACTCGGGCATGGCCGAGCGGATCGTGTAGTTCGCGGTGCGCTGCGCCAGCGCGTCGCCGGTGAACCGCTCGCCGAGCAGGTCGACGTTGAGGCCGTCGTCAGCCTCGTTCGACAGCTCCGAGATGCGCTGCACGATCCGGCTCAACTGCCCGTCGGTCACGGGAACCGGCGCTGCGGAAGACGGCGTCGGCGCAGGGGTCTCCTCCTTCACCGGCTCGGGTCCGAGCTGCGGCCAGTAGCTGGGCGAGCATCCGGTCAGGCCGACCACGGCGGCGAGGCCGAGAGCGGGAAGGGAGGCCGCGCGGCGCAGGCGGGCGCCTCGCGTGGAACGCATGGATGCGGATCCCGATCCGGATCCCGCGCCGTTCTCGACCGGGGCCTGCGCGGCGGCCCGGCGGCGCCGGCCCGAACGGCCGAACGCGTTGCGGATGCCCTGCAGGGGCCCGCGACGACCGCGGCGCGGGCCGAGGCCGCGGCGGTTGTGGTCGATCGCGAGCAGATACAGCACGCCGCCGACGACCGCGAAGAGGCCGCCGCCCACGAGCAGCGGGCCCGCCCACGGCGTATCGGGATCCTGCGCCCACACGAGCGAGACATCGGAGGGCACGGGGTCCTCGCCGTTCGACGCGATCAGCACCGTCTGCTCCTCTCCGAGTGCCACCGGAACCCGCAGGGTGCTGGCGTCTGCGCCCTCGCTCTCGTCGTCGACGGAGCGCTCCTCGAGCCACAGGTCGCTGCCGCGAGGATCGAGCGCCGCGGGAACCTCGGCCTCTGCCCCGGGAGCGGGCGCATCGACCACGGCGGGAGCGACGAGCGCACTCAGCAGGCGCTGCTGCTTCGTGTCCACCGTCAGCTCGGCGTGCAGGTACGGCTCGACCCAGCCCTCGACGTCGCGCGTCTGCCCCGTGGCGACGAAGGCCTGACCGCCCCGCACCACGACATTCGCTTGACCGGGCATCTTCGCGAGCTCCCCGCCGTCGATGAGCGCGTAACCGGCTTCGGAGTTGGTCTCGACCGGGAAACTGATCTCGGACGGGCCGGCGAGGAACGTGCGCTGGCCGATGCCCAGCAGCAGCAGGACACCGGAGATCACCAGCGCCGCGATCGCAAGCACATATCGCACGGGGGCTCCTTATCAAGAGTGGACGACGCCCGCCGCGGGAGCGGTGATTCGGCCGAAGGCCCGGCCGGGGCGTCACTGTTCTTCAGACAACGGTACCGGAGCTTTCTCGATACGAGATGGATACCCGCGCAACAGAAAGCCGAAGGAGAGCCCGTGCGAGCTGGGATTTGTGCGGATCCCGGCTCATGCACACCCGGGTGCGTTAATCTGGACCTCATTCTCTGTGCTCCCTCTCCCAGCCAGGCGAGTACGACGTCGTTCGATTCCCGGAGGCCACGTGTCCGAATCAGCTCAGCAGTTCTCCCCTGCCTTCCGCGGCTACAACCGCGAGGAAGTGGACGAGCGCATCGGATCCCTGACCGGGCACATCGCCACGCTGCAGTCGCACCTCGAATCGTTGCAGCTCGCGCATCAGCAGGCCACTCGGGTCGGGCAGGAGCAGCGAGAACTCATCGCGGACCTGCAGGAGCAGGTCGCCGAGCTCGGGGCGAGCGGATACTCGGGTCTCGGCCTGCGTGTCGAGAAGAGTCTCAAGGTCGCCGAGGATCACGCCCAGCGTCTGATGGCCCAGGCCGATCTCGATGCCGAGAAGCTGCGCCGCTCGTCGGAGGAAGAGGCGAAGCGGGTGCTCACCCAGGCGCAGAACCGCGCCGACGAACTGCTCTCCTCGGCCTCGGAGCAGGCGGAGATCATCATCACCGGCGCCCGCACCGATCTCGCGGAGCAGACGGCGGCCGCCAATGCGGAGCGGGAGCGGCTCGTCGAGGAGGCCCGCCGCGAGGCGGAGCTCACCCGCAGCGCCGCCGTTCGAGAGGCCACCGCGGAGCGAGAGACCGCCCACCGCGACGCTCAGGCGGAGCTCGCATCGGCGCGCGCGGAGATCGAGCAGATCACCGCCGAGGCCCGGGCCGAGGCGAACGAGCTGCGGAGCGAGACGGAGCGGCACGCGGAGACTTTCGCGAGGCAGAAGGCCGAGAGCGAACGCGAGGCCGAGCTCGAGCGGGCGCGCCTCGTGCAGGAGTCCGAGCGCGCACGCGCCGAGTTCGAGGCCAAGCGGCAACGCGAGGAGGCCGAGCTCGAGGAGCGCTACACCGAGCGCCAGCGCGAGCTCGAGGGGCGGATCGAGGCGGAGCGCCGGGCGCTCACGACCGAAATGGAGACGCTGCGCGGACGCATCGCCCAGGAACGCCGGGAGCACGACGAGGCGATCTCTTCGGAGCGCGAGCAGCACGAACGGCGGCTCGCCTCGGAGCAGCAGGTGCACGCCGACCGCATCGCCCAGGAGCGCGAGGAGCACGAGGCGGCCATCGCCCGGGCACTCGAGGCGCAGCGGGCCGAACTCGCCACGCTCGCCGAGCAGGGAGCCCGCGAGCGCGCCCGCGCCGACGAGCTGGCGGCTCGCGACCGAGCCGAGGCCCGGGAGCGCCAGGAGGCCGAGCTGTCCGCTGTCAGAGAGCAGCAGGAGCAGCAGCTGCGGCAGGAGCTGGAGGCGCACGAGGCGAGGATCGCCGCCGAGCGCGAGGCCCACGAGCAGGCCATCGCCGAGGAGCGCGAGGCGCACGACGACGCCCTGCGCGCCGAGGTCGTCTCGCACGAGGCCAAACTGAGGAACGAGCGCGAGGCGCAGGAGGAGCAGCTCTCGGCCGAGCTCACCGCCCACGTGTCCCGTCTGGCACGGGAGCGCGAGGCGCACGAGCAGAGCATCGCCGAGGAGCGCGAGGCGCACGATCGCGCACTCGCCGACGAGCGGGAAGAGCACGAGGCCCGGATCGCGCGTGAGCGGGAGGAGCACGAGACCGCGATCGCGCGCGAGCGCGAGCAGCATGACACGGCCATCGCCCAGGAGCGCGAGCAGCACGACAGCAGGATCGCGCGTGAGAGCGAAGCCCATGCGGCTCGCCTCGCCGAGGAGCGCGAACTGCAGGAGCGGGAGCTCGCCGCACAGCGCACCGCGCAGGAGAACCTGCTCTCGACGGAGCTCGAAGCCCACGAGGAGCGCATGAAGCGCGAGCGCGCCGCGCACGAGAACCGCATCGGCAGCGAGCTGACCAGCCATCAGGATCGACTCATCGCGGAGTGGGAGGAGCACCGCGCTCGCGTCGACGCCGAACGCGCGGCGCACGAGCAGAGCCTCGCCGAGGCCCGCGACGAGCAGGAGCGGCAGCTCGCCCGCCAGCGCGAGGAGATCGAAGCGCAGCTCTCGGACGAGGCGACCGTGCACGCCGAACGCCTCGCCGCCCAACTGCGCGAGCACGAGCAGCGCCTTGCCGATGAGCGGGAGGCGGCCGAGGAGCGCCTGCGCATCCAGCGTGACGAGACCGCCGAGAGCCTCGGCCTGCAGCGCGAAGAACTCGAGATGGAGATCGACCGGGAGCGCACCAAGCTCGCCGCCGACATCGCCAGGGAGCGCGAGGAGCACGACCGCGCCATGGCCGCGGCCCGTGCGCAGCACGAGGAGGACCTGCGTCGCGAGCGCGAAGCGCAGACCGCGACCATCGAGCGGGAGGTCGAGGCGAAGCGGACCGCAGTGACGGAGGAGACGGATCTGCTGCGCGCGGACACCGTCGCCGAGGTCGCCGAGCACCGTGCCGCCGAGGAGTCCCGTCTCGCGCAGTTGCGCGCCGAGACGGAGGACGCAGTGCGCGCCATGCGCGAGCGGATCGAGGCGGAGACGCTCGAGTTCAACACCTCCTCCGCGCAGCAGCGCGAAGCGCTCGAGCAGGAGCTCGCGACCCGCCAGCAGGAGGCCGCGGAGGCGTCGCGCCGGGAGATCGAGGCCACTCGCACCGAGCTCGCGGAGCTCCGTGCACAGCTCGATGCCGCTCGGGCCGAGTACGAGCGCATCACCTCCGAGGCCGCTCAGGACGCGCGGAACACGCGCGCCGAGGCCGAGCGCCGGGCAGCCGAGATCATCCTCGAGACCGAGCAGCGCGCCCAGACCACCTTCGCCGCGGCCGAGGATCGCGCCACGAAGGTGCTGGCCGCCGCTGAGGATCGCATGACGCAGCTGAAGGTCGAGCGCGGAGCGGTCGCCCGCTACTTCGAGAGCCTCGGAGAGGTGCTCTCGAACGCGCAGAAGATGAGCAGCGTGGCCGGCAACGTCGTCGAGCGGCCCGTGCTCGAGCAGCCGGAGGACGATCAGGCCGCTCAGGCTGAGGACGATCGTCTCGAGGCTGAGCAGCCCGCTGCGGCTTCCGCCGAGGAGCCGTCGGATCCCCGGGAGGAGCAGGCGTGACGCTGACCGCTGCCGCCGACGGCTCGGCCCTCGGCAACCCCGGCCCCGCGGGCTGGGCATGGGTGATCGACGGCGAGCAATGGCGGGCCGGGGGCTGGCCGCGCGCCACCAACAATCAGGGCGAGCTCATGGCCGTGCTCGATCTGCTGCACGCGACGGCCGACCGCGCGGAAGAACCCCTGCGGGTGCTGTGCGACAGCCAGTACGTGATCAACTCGGTGACCCAGTGGATGCCCGGTTGGAAGCGCCGCGGCTGGCGCAAGGCCGACGGCAAGCCCGTGCTCAACCGTGAGCTGCTCGAGCAGCTCGACAAGGCCCTCGCGGGCCGCGATGTGCGCTTCGAGTGGGTGAAGGGGCACGCGGGCCATCCGCTCAACGAGGCGGCGGATCAGCGGGCGCGCGCAGCGGCTACGGCGTTCCAGCTCGGCCGAGAGCCGGACCGAGGGCCCGGTATCGCGGGATCCTCGATCCCGACCCCCGAGGTCGCCGTCTCGACTCCCCCGGCTCCCCCGACGCTCTTCTAGCGACTCGCGGCGCGGCTCGAGCCTAGCCGGCCTGCCAGCAGTAGAGGTGGTAGTGCCGACGGTCGCGCACCGCGGCGTCATCGCCGAAGAAGTGCTCGGCACTCCACGCCACGACGTGCGCCTGGCCGGGCGGCACCTCGTTCGCGCAGACCGGGCAGCGGTAGCTCTTCTCCGCGCGGTGAGCGGGCACCTCTCGGACGAACCACTCCGTTCCGCGACGCATCTCCTTGCGCGCTCCGCCGTAGGCGAGGCGGGTGACGTCTCGAGGCGGGTTCTCCGCGGCTCGCTGATACTTGTTGACGCGACGACTACGCGCCACCGCGGTCTCCCCCGTCGCTCACCGGCGGCTCACCACCAGTGGTTGGAAGTCCAGAAGTCATAGGCCGCAGCCCAGCTGCCGTAGCGGCTGACCGCGTACCCGTTCGCCCAGCGCAGGTTGTCGACCGGGTCGTAGCCGTTGCCGGGCACCTTGCTGCAGGGCAGGGCCTGGATCAGGCCGCACGCACCCGAGCTCGCGTTCGTCGCGTTGGGGTTCCAGCCGCTCTCCTTCGACGCGATGTAGTCGACGTAGCCCCAGTCGGATTCTGCGATCCCCGCGGCAGCCATCCACTCGGCGGGCGAGCCCCCGCCGGAGTACTTCGGAGGGGCGCCTCCGCCGGAATCGCTCCCCGACGAAGAGGAGGAAGAGCCGCCGGACGAAGACTTCTTCTTCGCCTCCTCCTCCTCCTTCTTGGCGGCAGCCTTGGCCTCTTCTTCGGCCTTGATGCGCTGCTGCTCGGCCTGCGAGAGCTCCGCCGGCACCTCGGTGAACACGAGGTCGGCCTCTTCCGTGACGTTCGGAGTGAACTCCTGATGGATCCGCTCTTGGAAGGCCATTGCTTCGGCATCGGCGGGCGCGCTCGGCATTGCGAACGGGGCGACGACCGCTCCACCGAAGATTCCGGCGACAGCGAGCACGGCGACGGGGACCTTCACACGGGTCCAGCGCGACAGGGGGGTGGAATTCACGACAGGCACAATATAACGATTATATCTCAGACGATGGAGTCATTCAATGATGGCGAGAAAGAACCCGAAGCCCTCAGCGGGTCGCGAGGATCAATTCGACGACGGAATCGAGCAGGGCGTCGACCTGATCCTCGTCGTAGCCCCGCCACTGCGAGTGGAAGACCACGTCGCGCACTTCCGCCGTCGACAGCCCGAGCTCGCGGCGCTCGAACATGTCGAAGATCCGGTCGAGGAAAGCATCGACCTGCGAGCGACGGTAACCGGTCGCGAAGATCCCGCGCCGGCGGAATCGCCTGCCCCGCGGCCGCTGCATGCGCCCGCGCACCTCGGAGAGGAGCTGGCGGGTCTCATCCCACCAGGCCTCTTCGCCCTCGGATCGAACGCGGGCGCGCCGCTCGCGCTCGAAGAAGACGTCCTCGAGCCGATCCATCGCGGCGTCGACGTAACGCGCCGCGTATCCTCCGCGCTTCACCGCGAACGCCGTACGGCGGACCTCCTCAGCTGTCATCGACGCCTCGCCGGCGCCCTCGTAGGCCGCCCGAGCGCGATCGAGGAAGGCATCCACCTGTTCCGGCTGATAGCCGATCTGCGAGCCTGTGGCGAGGGGGAAGGAGGAGTGCACCGCACCATTCTGACGGTTCGCCCGCGGTTCCTGCTGTGAAGCGGCTGTCATCACGCCACCCCCAGCACGAGCGCGACGCCGTAGACTCCGACGGCCGACGGCAGCAGCGAGTCGAGCCGATCGAGGAACCCCCCGTGACCGGGGATCCAGGAACTCATGTCTTTCACTCCCAGGTTTCGTTTGATGAGCGACTCGGTGAGATCCCCCATGGTCGCCGTGATCAGCACCACGACGCCGAGCACGATCCCGACCCACCAGGGCTGCTGGAGTGCCAGCACCGACACGCCGACACCGACCGCGGTCGCCACGACGGCCGCGCCCGCGAAGCCCTCCCAGGTCTTGTTCGGGCTGATCCTCGGCGTCATCTTGTGCTTGCCCAGCGTGACACCCGCGGCGTATGCCCCGACATCGACCGAGACCACGATGAGCACGAGCGCGAACACCCACCACTCGCCGCCGTCGACATCGACGAGCAGCACCGCGAACGACGCGAGGAACGCGACGTAGACCAGCGTGAACAGGCCCGAGAACACGTCGCGCACCAGCGTGCGGGGCGGCGTCTCCCACGCCGGCACCAGGCCCTCGACCAGCCGCCAGACCGTGAGCAGCGCCGAGCCGGCGAACAGCCCGAGCAGCATGCCCTCGGCGCCCCAGAAGTAGGCGCCGCCGACGACCACCAGGCCCCCGAGCACGACGCCGACGCGTGGCACTCGCCGGCCCGCAACCCGGAACGCGGCCGCGAGCTCGACCAGCGCCACCGCGACGAGCAGCACCACGAGCAGTACGAACACCTGCTTCACGAGCAGCAGGCTCGCGAGGAAGACCACTGCGAACACGAGGCCCGACAGTATCGCGAAGAACAGGTTGCGCCCGGCCCGGGCCTCGATCCTGGCGTTGGTCGCCTCGAGCTGCGCGCGCCTGCTCTCGATCGCGCTGCGCAACTCGTCGCGCCTGTCAGAACCGGCCATGGAGGTTAGACCTCCAGCAGTTCGGCTTCTTTGCGCTTGAGCGCGTCATCGACCTGGTCGATGAACTGCTTGGTCACCGACTCGAGCTCCTTCTCGGCGCGAGCCACCTCGTCCTCGCCGATCTCGCTCTTGAGCGCGTCGAGGTCGTCCTTGCCGCTGCGGCGCACGTTGCGGATCGCGACTCGCGCGTCCTCGGCACGCCCCTTCACGATCTTGACGAACTCCTTGCGGCGCTCCTCGGTGAGCTCGGGCAGGGTGACGCGGATCACATTGCCGTCGTTCGAGGGGTTCGCCCCCAGGTTCGGCATGTCGCGGATCGCCTGCTCGATGCCCTTCATCGCGCCCTTGTCGTAGGGTGTGACGATCAGGCTGCGGGCATCCTGATTCTGCACGGACGCCAGCTGCGACAGCGGCGTCGGGGTGCCGTAGTAGTCGACCTGCAGGTTCTGCAGCAGGGCCGGGTTGGCGCGGCCGGTGCGCACCGTAGCGAAGCCCTCCTTCGCGGCCTCGACCGCCCTGTTCATGCGGTCCTTGACATCGACGAAGATCTCTTCGATCACGGTGCTCTCCTTTTGAAACCTTCTGAAACGCTCTGATATCCAGCTTAGCGGTGCACGAGGGTGCCGAGCTGCTTGCCGCGGATCGCCTCGGTCACGTTGCCCGCGGGCTCCATGCCGAACACGCGCATCGGCATGCCGTTGTCCATGCACAGGCTGAACGAGGTCGAGTCGACGACCTTCAGCCCCTGCACCAGGGCATCCCCGTAGGTGATCTCCTCGATGAGGGTCGCGTCGGGATCCTTGTTCGGATCCGCGGTGTAGACGCCGTCGACGCCGTTCTTCGCGACGAGCACCTCGTCGGCGTGGATCTCGAGCGCGCGCTGCGCGGCGACGGTATCGGTCGAGAAGTACGGCAGACCGGCGCCCGCGCCGAAGATCACCACGCGCCCCTTCTCGAGGTGCCGGATCGCGCGCAGCGGGATGTAGGTCTCCGCGACCTGCGTCATGGTGATCGCCGACTGCACGCGGCTCGAGACGCCCGCCTGCTCGAGGAAGTCCTGCAGCGCCAGCGCGTTCATCACCGTGCCGAGCATCCCCATGTAGTCCGCGCGAGCTCGATCCATGCCGCGCTGCGAGAGCTCGGCGCCGCGGAAGAAGTTCCCCCCGCCGACCACGACCGCGACCTCGGCGTCGTCCATCGCCGCCGCGATCTCGCGGGCGATCTGGCTGACCACGTCGGGGTTCACCCCCAGCGTCCCTCCCCCGAAGGCCTCCCCCGAAAGCTTCAGCAGCACTCGACGCTTATGTGGGGTCTCGGTCATGGGGTACTCCTTCGCTCGGATGGTCTATCAAGTAGCTTATGGGGTGCCGCTGCGTGCGCCTGTGCGTTCACCGCCGCACGCAGCATAAGGGCCCGGATCGCAGATGCGATCCGGGCCCTGGAAGACGCTTAGGCGCCCACCTTGCCGCGCGCGAAAGCGGTGACGGTGATCCCCGCGGCGTCGGCGACCTTCTTCACGTCGCGCTTGTCGGAATCGAGTGCGTGCACCTGCTCGCCCAGCACGACCTGCTTGAAGAACGCGTTCAGGCGCCCCTCGACGATCTTCGGCAGAGCAGCCTCGGGCTTGCCCTCGTTCTTCGAGATCTCGGTGACGATCTCGCGCTCCTTCTCGACGTCGGCCTCCGGCACCTCTTCGCGGGTGACGTAGAGCGGGTCGGCGAAGGAGATGTGCTGGGCGATGCTCAGCGCAGCCTTGTCGTCGGCACCCTCGTAGCCCACGATCACGCCGATCTGCGGGGGCAGATCCTTCGAGGTGCGGTGGAGGTAGACGGCGGTGGCCGGAGCCTCGATGCGCGTGACCTTGCGCAGCTCGATGCGCTCGCCGATGATGGCGGCCTCATCGGTGATGAGCTCGGCGACGGTCTTGCCCTCCGCGGGGGCCGCGAGGGCCTCCTCGGTGGTCTTCGCACCGGCCGCCACAACGGCGTCGAGCACGCGCTCGGAGAGGGCGAGGAACTTCTCGTTCTTCGCGACGAAGTCGGTCTCGCAGACGAGCTCGATGAGCGTCGCAGCGCCCTCCGACTGCTTGACGGCGACGAGCCCCTCGCTCGCCTCGCGGTCGCCGCGCTTCGCGACGCCCTTCAGGCCCTTGAGACGCAGGATCTCGATGGCCTTCTCGATGTCGCCGTCGGCCTCGACGAGTGCGTTCTTGCTATCGACCATGCCGGCGCCGAGGCGCTCGCGCAGTTCCTTCACAGCGGCCATGCTCACTGCAGCCATGTGTGACTCCTCTATTTCATGTCATCCTGCGCGCAGTCGCAGGATGTAGTTCTGGTGGTGGTTACTCGGCGGCGGGGGCCTCGGCAGCCGCCTCGGCGGGAGCCTCGGTCGCGGCCTCGGCGCTCTCGGCGGGAGCCTCGGTCTTCTCGGCGTTCAGCAGCTCGACCTCCCACTCGGCGAGGGGCTCGGCAGCGGCCTCAGCACCCTCGGCGGGCTTCTGGTGACGCTCCATGAGGCCCTCGGCGACGGCGTCGGCGATCACGCGGGTGAGCAGCGCGACCGAGCGGATCGCGTCGTCGTTGCCCGGGATCGGGTAGGTGACCTCGTCGGGATCGCAGTTGGTGTCGAGGATCGCGATGACCGGGATGCCGAGCTTCTGAGCCTCGTCGATCGCGAGGTGCTCCTTCTTGGTGTCGACCACCCAGAGAGCCGACGGGGTCTTGCTCATGTTGCGGATGCCGCCGAGCGACTTCTGCAGCTTCTCGAGCTCGCGCTTCTTGAGCAGCAGCTCCTTCTTGGTGAAGCCGCTCGTGGTGCCCTCGAAGTCGAGCTGCTCGAGCTCCTTCATGCGCTCGAGGCGCCCGGTGACGGTCTGGAAGTTGGTGAGGAGGCCGCCGAGCCAGCGCTGGTTGACGTAGGGCTGGTTGACGCGGGTCGCCTGCTCGGCGATCGCTTCCTGGGCCTGCTTCTTGGTGCCGACGAAGAGGATGTTGCCGCCGCGGGCGACGGTGCTCTTCACGAACTCGTAGGCGGCATCGATGTAGCCGAGCGACTGCTGCAGATCGATGATGTAGATGCCCGAGCGCTCGGTGAAGATGAAGCGCTTCATCTTCGGGTTCCAGCGGCGGGTCTGGTGTCCGAAGTGAACACCGCTGTCGAGCAGCTGACGCATGGTGACGACGGCCATTGCCGTTCTCCTGTTCTGCGCACCCCTGCGGGCGCGCGCTTGCGGTTGTCATCGGTCGCGAGTGCGACCAGATCCTGGTGCCCCGGGCTCGGCCGCCCTGCAGCGCTGAATACGCGAACAGGGACCGTCGGCTTTGCTCCGCTGTGCGGGCACGCGAAGTCATCTCTTTCGAGATGCATCGACCATCTTAGCACCAAGCGCCGCCGCGCGACGGCGCCGATCGTGGTAGGACTCCGCTCACAACTGGGCGTTTTCGCCTAGAACCCGACTTTCCATCCACATTCCTCGGTTTTTGCACCGGCCGCCTCCCGGCATCCCTCACGCTGAGCTGCAGGAGGTGCCACATGACCCGCACACCAGCCCATAACCAGACCCTCGGCGCGCAGGGAGAGATGCTCGCCGCGGCCTTTCTCGAGCAGCAGGGATTCATCGTGCTCGAACGGAACTGGCGCAACCGCTACGGCGAGCTCGACCTCGTCGCTCGCGATCGTTCCGCGCTCGTCGCCGTCGAGGTGAAGACCCGCACGGGCACCGGATACGGCAGCCCGCTCTCGGCGATCACCGCTCGCAAAGCCGCGCGCATCAAGAGGCTGCTCCTCGACTGGGCGCAGGATCGCGGGGCGCACGCCCCGCAGCTGCGCGTCGACGCGGTGGGCATCACAATGGCCCCGAACGACGCGCCCCGCATCGAGCACCTGCGAGGCCTCCTGTGAGCCGCGCGGTCTGCCGCGCCGCGGCGATCACACTCACCGGACTCGATGGCACCGCCGTGATGGTCGAGGCCGCAGTGTCGCAGCAGCTCCCCGGCATGGCGATCATCGGACTCCCCGACACGAGTCTGGCCGAGGCGCGGTTGCGCGTGCGATCCGCCACCGCGCAGCTCGGCATGCCCGTCTCGGAGCGCTTCGTCACGGTGAATCTGAGCCCGGCCTCTCTGCCGAAGCAGGGCTCCGGTTTCGACCTCGCGATCGCCCTCTCCGCCCTGGCCGCGCTGGGCCACGTGCCGGCGCACGAGCTCTCGCGGACCGCGCACCTCGGCGAGCTTGGGCTCGACGGAGAGCTGCGCAGGCCCGCCGGTCTGCTGCCCGCGGCCGTGGCCGCGCACAGTCTCGGCTTCCGCCGCGTCATGGTGCCCGAGGTCTGCAGCGCCGAAGCAGCGCTCGTACCGAACCTCGAGGTGATCGCGGTAGCAGATCTCGCCGCCGCCGTGGGCTGGTATCGAGGCGAGCGCGACCGTGCGCGGGTTCTGCCCGGCACCGGCGGCGAGCGCGTCGCGGCGAGCGCACCGGCGACCGCATTCCACGGTGCGGAGGACTCGATGCTCGACATGGCCGATGTGATCGGGCAGCCCGAGGCCGTCGAGGCGCTCGTGGTCGCCGCTGCGGGTCGGCACCATCTGTCGCTGCTCGGACCGCCCGGGGCGGGCAAGACCCTGCTCGTGTCCCGGCTGCCCTCGATCCTCCCCGATCTCACGGACGAGGAGTCGCTGACCGTGAGCAGCATCGCGGCCCTGGGCGGCGTGTCGCTCACCTCGCTCGTGAACCGTCCGCCCATGGAGTCGCCGCACCACACGGCTTCCAAGGTGGCGATCATCGGCGGGGGCGACAGCGGCGGGATACGCCCGGGGGCGATCACTCGGGCCTGCCACGGGGTGCTGTTCCTCGACGAGGCTCCCGAGTTTCCCGGCACGGTGCTCGACGCGCTGCGGCAACCGCTTGAATCCGGCCGCATCGAGATTCATCGCGCCAGGGTCCACGCCGTGCTTCCGGCTCGCACTCAACTGGTGCTGGCCTCGAATCCGTGCCCGTGCGGCAATGCCGGGTCGCGGGATCCCGGCGCCGAGTGCGGCTGCTCGCCGAGCAGGCGGGTGAAGTATCTGCAGCGCATCTCGGGTCCGCTCAACGATCGCATCGATTTGCGACTCACTGTGCAACGGGTGCCGGGCGTGCTGCTCGCCGATACGGAAGCGACCCGCCCCTCGAGTGCCGAGCTGCGGCGCCGTGTGACCATGGCTCGCGGGGCGGCGG
Organism: Leucobacter tenebrionis; assembly: GCF_019884725.1. Taxonomy (NCBI): domain Bacteria; kingdom Bacillati; phylum Actinomycetota; class Actinomycetes; order Micrococcales; family Microbacteriaceae; genus Leucobacter; species Leucobacter tenebrionis. Next base: position 620,824 of record NZ_CP082322.1, read on the forward strand.
CCGAGCGGCTGCGGGGAACTCCGTGGAGCACGAACGCGGAGGTGCCCGGCAGCTGGCTCCGGGGCTCGGCCGCGAGACTGCCGCGAGCCGACACCGTCGTGCTCGACCGCGCGTACGCCAGAGGGGCACTGACGCTGAGGGGCTACGACCGGGTGCTGCGCGTCGCATGGAGCATCGCGGACCTCGCGGGCAAGCCCAGGCCGAAACGGGACGAGATCGCGCAGGCGCTCGCGCTTCGGGGTGGTGATCCCCGGTGAACGAGCACGGCGAGGAGAAGGTGCGTGCGCTGCTCGACGTCGACGCCGATGTGCGCGGGCGAGTGATCCGGCTCGCACCCGAGGCGGAGGCCGGGCAGCTGGAGAGCCTGTTCGCGCGTGCGGTGTGGTCGAGACTCGTGGAGCCGGGTGATGCGGTCGCGGGCGCCCTCGTGTCGATCCTGGGGGCCACTCGGGCTCTCGAACTGCTGCTGGCGTCGACCGCTCCCCGTCGGGTCTGCGAGATCGCTCGCGCAGAGGGGGCCTTCGAGTCGCAGCCGGGCACGGTCGCCAAGGCGCTCGCTCGCTGGCGGCTGCGTCTCGACCGAGCGGCGAGCATCGGCGACCTCGACCGCGCCCTCGATGCGGGGATGAGCATCCTGGCTCCGGGATCCCCGCACTGGCCGAGCGCGCTGGATGATCTCGGGCGGCACGCGCCCCTGCTGCTCTGGACGCGGGGCGATGCGTCTCAGCTCGCGGCGTTCTCGGTCGCGGTGGTGGGGGCGCGGGCGTGCACGGGGTACGGCGCCGGTGTGACGGCCGAGTTCACGGAGGCCCTGTGCTCCGCGGGCGCGGTCATCGTCTCCGGTGCGGCGTACGGGATCGATGCCGTCGCGCATCGCACGGCGCTCGCCGTCGGCTCGCCCACCGTCGCGGTGCTGGCCGGCGGCGCGGATCGCGCCTATCCGAGCTCGCACGGCCCCCTGCTGACGCGCATCACCGAGACGGGCGCGGTCTGCTCCGAGATGGTGCCGGGTGCGGCACCCACCCGGTGGCGATTCCTGCAGCGGAACCGAACGATCGCGGCTCTTTCCAGGGCCACGCTCGTCACCGAGGCCGGGGTGCGATCGGGGTCGCTCAACACGGCCGGGCATGCGGCGGAGCTGGGGCGCCCGCTCGGGGCGGTACCCGGAGCAGTGACCAGCTCTGCCTCGGCCGGGTGCCATCGCCTGATCCGCGACTACGGCGCCGCACTCGTCACGAACGAGGCGGAGGTCAGGGAGTTCGCGGGGCTCGGCGATGATCCCGTACTCTTCGACGCCGCGGCCGCGGGACCCGCCGGTGCCGGCAGTGCGGGTAGCGGCGGCAGCGGGGGCGGATCGGAGGGGGCGCGCCAGCCCGCGCTGCACCGGCGCGTGCTCGACGCGCTTCCGCTCCGGGGCGCCCGCGACCTCCCGGCAATCGCCCGGCTCGCCGGCGTCGACGAACAGGAGGCGAGGGGCGCACTCGCCGAACTCGAACTGCTCGGCGCCGTGGCGCGTCGCGAAACACCGGGCTCCCCCGGCCCCGCGTGGGCACTGGAACGGCGAACATAGGCCACCCCATTCCCGACCCGTCGAGATACGGATCTTGCAGCCTCTTCCGCGGATGGGCATGCAAGATCCGTATCTCGGAGGGAGCGCCCGAATGCCAGAGCCGGCCGAAGAGGCGCTCACGGGTCATGACGGGCTGGGCACGGGTCGGGGCTGGGCTGGGCTGGGCTGGGCTGGGCTATGATCGAGGCAACCACGTGACACGGGGTGCCCCGAGGGGCTGAGATCACACCCGTCGAACCTGATCTAGTTCGTACTAGCGAAGGGATGTCGCGCATGACGCGCACGCATGACCACCTGTCCGCTTCATCCGGGGCACTGCTCTCCAGGCTGCGGATCGAATCTCCACTGGTGCAGTGCCTGACCAACACGGTCACCACGAACCTCGTCGCCAATGCCGTGCTCGCGGTGGGCGGCAGCCCCGCGATGGTCGATATTCCGGGCGAGGCCGGGGTATTCGCCGGAACCGCAGGAGCCGTGCTGATCAATGTCGGCACCCCGTCTGCAGAACAGCGCGGCGCGATGATCGAGGCCGCCCGCGCAGCCTCGCAGGCCGGCACTCCCTGGGTGCTCGATCCGGTCGGGATCGGGCTGCCCGTCCGCACCGATCTGGTGCGCGAACTGATGTCGCTGAGGCCGACGGCGATCCGGGGAAACGCCTCGGAGATCCGTGCGCTGGCGGGGTTCGGGGCGAGCGTCCGCGGCGTCGACGCCACGGACGCCGTGGACGATGCGCAGGACGCCGCGGTCGAGATCGCGCAGTCGTGCGGGGCCGTGGTCGCTGTGTCCGGCACCGTCGATCTGGTGACGGACGGCACGAGCATGACCCGCATCTCGAACGGCACGGAGCTGTTCACGCGGATCACCGGAGCCGGGTGTGCGCTCGGCGGTGTGCTCGCCGCGTTCCTCGCCATCGGCGACGATCGGCTGTCTGCCACGACCGCGGCGTGCCTGGCATACACGGTGGCGGGCGAGCTGGCCGCCGAACGCGCAGATCTGCCTGGTTCGTTCGCCGTCGCGCTGCTGGACTCCCTCGGCGGCCTCGGCGCGGCGCAGCTGCACGAACGGGCGAGGCTGTCATGACGCTGGATCTCTCGGTCTACCTGGTCACGGATTCCGCACAGGCGGCACGATCCGGTCGCGACATCGTAGACGTCGTGCTGGAAGCGGTCGCGGGCGGGGTCACCACGGTGCAGGTGCGGGAGAAGCACGCCGACACCCGCCGGGTGCTCCAGCTCGTGGAGGCGCTGGCCGATCGCCTCCCGCCGCGCGTCGCGCTGTTCGTCAACGATCGGGTCGATGTGTTCCTCGCCGCTCGCGCCCATGGCGCGCGGGTGACCGGTGTGCACGTCGGTCAGAGCGACCTCCCGGTGGAGGACGTGCGGGCGCTCATCGGCGCTGAACCGGTGATTGGCCTGACTGCGAACACCCCCGGCGATCTGAGCGCGACCGTCTCGAGCGCCGCCCGTGTCGGATATGTGGGCATCGGCACGGTGCGCGACACCGTCTCGAAGGCCGACGCTCCCCCGCCACTGGGGGTTTCCGGGGTCATCGCCCTCGCGTCCGAGTGCGCACTGCCCGCAGTCGCGATCGGCGGGGTGACCCCCGACGATCTTCCCGCGCTCCGCGCCGGCGGAGTAGCCGGCGCGGCAGTCGTGTCGTGGGTCTGCGCCTCCGCCGATCCCCGTGCATCCGCACGCGCGCTCGCCGCGGCCTGGGAGGAAGGATCATGACCCCGGCCTCTCGAGAGCAATCTCTCACCCGGATTCCGCGGGTGCTGAGCATCGCCGGCACCGATCCGACGGGCGGCGCGGGCGTCCAAGCCGACCTGAAGAGCATCGCCGCCAATGGCGGGTACGGCATGGCGGTGGTCACGGCACTCGTCGCGCAGAACACGACCGGTGTCCGCGCCATCCACACGCCGCCCGTGGAGTTCCTCACCGAGCAGCTCGCAGCGGTGGCCGACGACGTGACGATCGACTCCGTCAAACTCGGGATGCTGTTCGACACCCCGATCATCACCGCCGTCGCAGACTGGCTGAAGCGCGTACGCCCGCCGGCCGTGGTGCTCGATCCCGTGATGGTCGCTGCCAGCGGCGACCGCCTGCTGACGGAGACCGCCGAGAGCGCTCTGCGCGACCTTCTGCCGCACGCGGATCTGGTGACCCCGAACATCCCGGAGCTCGCCGCGCTGCTCGGCGAGCAAGCGGCAGCCGACTGGGACGACGCCCTCCAGCAGGCCGAGACGCTCGCCCGGCGCTCCGGCGTGCGCGTACTGATGAAGGGCGGCCACCTCGACGGCGCCGACTCCGACGACGCGCTGGTCTCCCCGGCCGGCGATGTCGACATCTTCACCGCTGCCCGGATCGACACCCCGAACACCCACGGCACCGGGTGCTCCCTGTCTTCGGCGATCGCCACACTCTACGCGCGTTCGGGCGACTGGGCGATCGCCATCGGGCAGGCGAAGAGCTGGCTCACCGAGAGCATCGCCGCGGCAAGCCGGCTCGACGTCGGACGAGGATCCGGCCCGGTCTCTCACTTCGCGGGACTCTGGCAGCGCGGCGGCACCGCAGCGGTCAGCGCGGAGGAGATCGCCACACGTTGGTGGGACGGGATCGCGGGGGTCCGCGCCCGGATCGATGATCTGGCTTTCATCCGGAGACTCGCTGACGGTTCGCTGCCGCGGGAGCCATTCACCCGGTATCTCGCCCAGGATGCGCTGTACCTCAGGGACTACTCGCGCGCGCTCGCTGAAGCCGGCAAGCTCGCCCCGAGCCCTGCCGAGCAGGCGTTCTGGATCTCCAGCGCGCACGGCGCGATCGCCACCGAGCTCGAACTCCACACGAGCTGGCTTCCCGCAGACGCGGTGTTCGACGCGGCGCCGAGCCCCGCCACCACCGCCTATGTCGATCATCTCCTCGCAATCGCTGCGCGCGGCGACTACGGTGAGCTCATCGCTGCCCTCCTGCCCTGCTTCTGGATCTACGTCGACCTGGGCGAGAGGCTGGCTGCTCACGCGACACCGGATCACCCGTATGCGGCCTGGCTCCAGACCTACGGCGATCCTGCCTTCCGCGACCTTAACCGGAAAGCCGTCGGCATCGTCACCGCCCACGCCGCGCACGCCACCGATAAGCGCGGGGAAAGGATGCGTGCGGCGTTCGAGACATCGGCCCGCCACGAGCTACGGTTCTTCGAAGCGCCCCTGAGCCAGGATGCCGAGAACTGGGAGGAACACACCTCGTTCCCGCAGCCTCCCGCCGCGATCCGATAGATAGACGGAGAAACTGGCGGAGGCGATGCCGCAGCGGCGAGAATGAGTGCATGGATCTGACGGCGGCGATCGAGGCGTTCATCGCCGCCGTGCGCCTCGAATACGGGTACTCCGAGCACACGGTGCGCGCCTACGCACGGGATCTGCATGATTTCGCGGAGTTCGCCGAGCAGGCCGGCGCCCGCACCCTGCCCGAGTGCGATCTCGAGCTCATGCGCGGGTGGCTCTGGCAGCGGCAGCAGCGCGGCCTCGCGGCGAGCACCCTCTCCCGCAACGTCGCCACGCTCAAGTCGTTCGGCTCCTGGCTCGAGCAGCGCCGCCTCGTGCCGGGCAACCCTGCTTCGAGGCTGCGCGCCCCGAAAGCCCAGCGAGACCTCCCCCGGGTGCTCGCCGACGAGCAGATGAAACGCGTCCTCGAACGCGCAGCCCGGCGCGCCGAGAGCGGAGACCCGGATCAGCTGCGAGATCACGCCGTGCTCGAGCTCCTGTACGCCTCGGCGCTGCGCGTCTCCGAGCTGTGCTCCCTCGACCTCGACAGCATCGACCGGCGCGAGCGCACCGTGCGGGTGCTCGGCAAGGGAAACAAGGAGCGCGTCGTGCCGCTGGGCGGCCCTGCCGCAGCAGCCGTCACCGTCTACCTCGAATCGGGGAGACCGGCTCTTTCGGCCAGGTCCGCCGGATCCGTCGAGGCGGCGCTCTTCCTCGGCAGCCGCGGCGCAAGGCTCGGCAGCAACGCCGTGTACCGGCTCGTCGCACGCGAACTCGAGCGGGAGCCGGGCGGAGGCCCGCGCGGCCCGCACACGCTGCGGCACACCGCCGCGACCCACCTGCTGAACGGCGGAGCGGACCTGCGCGTCGTGCAGGAACTGCTCGGGCACTCCAGTCTCGCCAGCACACAGGTCTACACCCACGTCTCCACTGAGAGGCTCGCCGAGAGCTACCGGCAGGCGCACCCCCGCGCATGACCCGCCCTCACCAGGGCAGCAGCATCGGCCGGTGCATGAGGTAGCGCAGCGGATTCACGTATTCGCCGTCCACCCGCACCCCCAGGTGCACGCACTCACTCGAACAGTGGCCTCCGGCAGCCGCCTCGCCGAGCAGCGCACCGCCCGCCACGCGGTCTCCCGAAGCGAGGTCGCTCGCTACCGGCTCCAGTGAGTAGACGGTGCGCTCGTCCACCCTCACCGAGATCACGGGCCGATCCACCACAGTCCCCGTGAAAGACACGGTGCCCGCCGCGGGCGCGGCGACCGTCGCGCCCGGTGCCGCTGCCAGGTCGATTCCGCGGTGCCCCGAACCGTAGCGGTGCGGGGGCGCGCGATAGGGTCCCGTCACATCGAGGGCGCCCGTCGGCGACACCCAGAGGATGGTCGCAGCTTCGCCCGCGGCGGGCGTTGGTCTCGTCTCGATGCCCGTGCCCGAGACACTCGATGACAGGCCGGCGATGAGCGCGGCGGCCGCGAGAAGCATGAGAGCCGGTATGCGAAGAATGGTCATGCCCCGACTCTGCCATCGCACCGATAGCGCAGGGGCCGGATCCTCATGATCTGTGGAGAAGTGATCCCCTGTGCCGGCGGAGGCTCATCTGTGAGCGAAGCAGTCGGCAGACCGACCCCGGTCGCTACTCGTCGAGCGACAGCTCCTGGGGCAGCTTGAACTCGCGGGCCGAGAGCTCCTCGACGTTCACATCCTTGAATGTGAGCACCCGCACCGACTTCACGAAGCGGTCGGAGCGATAGACATCCCACACCCAGACATCACTCATCGAAAGCTCGAAGTAGAAGTCGCTTCCGGCGTCCTGCCGCTTGAGATCCACCTCGTTGGCCAGGTAGAAGCGGCGCTCAGTCTCGACGACGTAGCGGAACTGACTGGCGATGTCGCGGTACTCGCGAAACAGCGACAGCTCGGCTTCGCGCTCGTAATCGTCTAGCTCGTCCTCGTTCATCCATCCCATCCTACGCCGTCTTCGCGCGCACTCCGCTCCCCGACGAGGGCGAGACACGCCGAGATTGACTTACTCGAACATATGTTCGAATATTGCTGCATGAATTCCACCGCGACCGTTCGCTCGCTCCAGCAGCGCATCACCGAGATGCAGCCGCTGCGGCTCGACGATCGCGCGCTCCCCACAGCGGCAGGGCTGCGTCGGCTGTTCCCGGGCGGCGCCCTGCGGAAGGGCGCCAGCTACGCCGTTCACGGATCGTTCCAGCTCGCCCTCGCGATGCTGGCCGAGGCCTCGTCCACCGGCGCGTGGTGCGGCGTGATCGGCTGCCCTGCATTCGGGGCCGAAGCCGCCGCCGCGCTCGGGGTCGCACTCGACCGCTGCGTACTCATCCCCGATCCGGGTGCGGACACGGTGGGATTGGCTGGTGCGTTGAGCGAGATCCTCACCCTCGTCGTCGTGTGCGGGGTGCAGCACCCCCGTCCGACCGCTGTCGAACGGGTCTCGGCGCGGCTCCGCGAGCATGGATCGGCGCTGGTCGCGGTGGGCGACTGGCCCCGTCCCGAGAGCACGCTGCGGGTCACGGCATCTCACTGGAGGGGGCTCGGTCAGGGGCACGGTCTGCTCGAGGATCGGGAACTCATCGTGCAGACCCAGGATCGCCGGGGCGTCGGTCGCCACGCCGTGCGCTTCACGGGCGGCGCGATCGCCGACCCCGATGCCGGCGAAGTGCGCAGGCTGGTGCTCCGATGAGTGGCGGACTCGGGAGCAGCGCCGCGGCGAGCACGGCTTCGAGCGCGGCTTCGAACCCGGCTGAGCGGATCATCGTCTTCTGGGTCCCCGACTGGCCGGTGATCGCCCACTTGCGGGAGGCCGAGGCCGCAGGAGCTGAGACTCAGGACTCGCCGCACATCGCGCTGGTCGCGGATCGCCGGGTGGTGGCATGCTCGGGCGCGGCGCGCGCCGAAGGGGTGCGCGCGGGGCTACGGGAGGCCGAGGCGCAGTCCCGCCTCCCGAGCCTCGCGGTGCACCCGCATGACCCGGAGACCGACGAGCGTCGATTCGCTCCGGTGATCGCGGAGCTCGAACGCCTCATCCCCGGAGTCGAACCGCTCCGTCCGGGTCTCTGCGCCATGCGCGCTCGCGGCCCCGCCCGCTACTACGGGGGCGAGGAGAGCGCCGCAGCGGCGATCCTGGCGCTCGCCGCGAAGTTGGGCCTGGCCGACGCGCGAGTCGGGATCGCCGATGGCCGCTTCGCCGCGGAGCAGGCCGCCCGTGCCGGCTCGGGCGACCCCGCGGTGACGGCGCCCCGGGAGGGCGTGCGCATCGTGCCCCCCGGTGCCGCGGCGGCCTTTCTGAGCGATCTCCCCGTGTCGCGCGCGGCAGAACCCGCCCTCGCCGAGGTGCTGAGCGGTCTCGGCATTCGCACGCTCGGCGCACTGGCCGCGCTTCCCGAGGATGCGGTGCGACAGCGGTTCGGGGCCGCCGGGGTGGCTGCGCATCGGCGCGCATCCGCTTCGGGCCCGCGGCACGGCTCCGAAGTCCGGCCTCGGCGACCGATGCGCGACCTCGCGGTGGAACTCCCCCTCGAACCTCCCGTGGAGAACTCGGAGCAGCTCGCGTTCGCATGCATGGCGCTCGCCGAGCGCTTCATCTCGGGGCTCGCAGAGGACCGCCTCGTCTGCACCGGGCTGCGCGTCGAACTCACCGACGATCTCGGTGTGCGGCACGAGCGGGTGTGGGCGCACCCCCACCGTTTCACGGCCGCCGACGCGGTCAATCGCATCCGCTGGCAGGTCGCCGCGCTGCCGTCGAAGCATACGCCGGCAGAAGGCGGACGAGAGGGCACGGGTATCGCCCTGGTCCGACTGTCCCCCGCGCACACCGATCGCGCCTCCGCTCATGAGCCCGGCCTGTGGAGCGCCGAACCCGACGCACGGGTGCACCACCACCTCAGCAGGGCCCAGAGCCGACTCGGACACACCGGTGTCGGCACGGCGGAACTCGCCGGCGGGCGAATGCTCGCCGCGCGGCAGCGCTTCGTGCCGTGGAACACGGCCCATTCGGCGCAGCACGCGGCGCGCGACTCCGCCGCCGGTCCCTGGCCCGGAGCTCTCCCGGGGCCGAAGCCCAGCCTCGTCTTCCCCGAGCCTCTCCCCGCCGAGCTCCGAGACGAGCACGCCCGCACCGTGAACATCGACGAGGAGGATCTGCTCACCGCTCGGCCTGCACGCCTCCGCGTGGGTCCCACCGTATTCGACGCTCCCGTGAGCGACTGGTCGATCCCCTGGCCCGTGCGAGAGCAGTGGTGGCGAGGCGCCCCCGAACGGTTCAGGCTGCAGGTGCAGCTCGGCGACGGCGATGCCTGGTTGCTGCTGCACGAGCGGGGGCGCTGGTACGCCGAGGGGAGGTACGACTGATGGGCTGGCAGAACTCACCGCTGCCGTGGCGGGAATTCGAGCGACGGCTCTCGGGGCGCGCCCCGGATACCGTCGAGCCCGATCCTGCCCCCGATCCCGGTGCCGCTCCCGAGTCCGTCGCCGCTCCCGGACCCGAGCCTTCGGCCCCTGCCGTCCCCTACGCGGAGCTGCACGCCCACTCCCACTACAGCTTCCTCGATGGTTCGTCCTCGCCCGAGCAGCTCGTCGCGGAGGCCGCACGCCTCCAGCTCACCGGGATCGCGCTCACCGATCACGACGGCTTCTACGGGGCCTCCCAGTTCGCGGAGGCCGCAGAGGCTCAGGCCAGAGAGGCGAAGCGAAAGGAGCAGGAGAGGGAGGATCGTGACGGGGAGGAGAGCCGGGACGGTCAAGACGGGACGCAGGGGCACCAGCCGCTGCTCACCGTCTACGGTGCCGAGCTCTCGCTCGGGCTCGATGCCCCTCAGCTGGGCGCCGCCGACCCGACCGGCACGCACCTGCTGGTACTCGCGCGCCAGGCGGAGGGGTATCACCGCCTCGCCGGAGCGATCACGGAGGCGCAGCTCGCCGGCGGCGAGAAGGGCAGGCCCGTCTACGATCTGGAAGAGCTGGCAGCGGCTGGGAGGGACCACTGGGTGATCCTCACCGGCTGCCGCAAGGGCGCCGTGCACCGAGCCCTCGCGAGAACGCACCGGTCCGCCTCGAGCCGAGAGATCGGCGACACCCTGGCGCTGGCGGAACTCGATCGCCTCACCGCGCTCTTCGGCGAGGAGAGCGTGTATGTCGAGCTCACGAATCACGGTCACCCCGGCGATGACTCCGTCAATGCGCGTCTCGCATCCCTCGCCGCTGAGAGAGGCCTCCCCACGGTCGCCACGGGCAATGTCCACTACGCCACCCGGGAGCAGTCCCCGCTCGCCGAGGCCATGGCCGCGGTCCGCGCGAGGCGCAGCCTCGACGAGCTCGACCCGCACCTGCCGGCGACCGGATCCGCCCACCTGCGCAGCGGAGCCGCGATGCTCCGCAGGTTCGCCCGTCACCCCGACGCGGTCGCGCGCACCGTTCCGCTCGCCAGGGAACTCGCCTTCCCCTTGAAAGCCGCGCGTCCGAAACTGCCGAAACTGGATCTGCCCGAGGGGCATACGCAGATGAGCTGGCTGCGGAAGCTCGTGTGGGAGGGCGCAGAGGCCCGCTACGGAACGCCCCTCCCCGAGCTCAATCGAGCCCGGATCGAGCAGGAGCTCAGGGTCATCGAGCAGAAGGACTTCCCCGGCTACTTCCTCATCGTGCACGATCTCGTGAGAGAGGCCCGTAACCGAGGCATCCTGTGCCAGGGACGAGGATCAGCCGCGAACTCAGCCGTCTGCTACGTGCTGGGCATCACGGCGGTCGACGCGATCAGATACGACCTCCCCTTCGAGCGCTTCCTGTCGAGCCTGCGCGACGAGGAGCCCGACATCGACGTCGACTTCGACTCCGAGCGGCGCGAGCAGATCATCCAGTACGTCTACAGCAAGTACGGCCGCCGCAACGCGGCGCAGGTCGCGAACGTCATCAGCTACCGGCCCAAGGCGGCGATTCGCGACGCCGCCAAGGCCCTCGGCTACAGCCCCGGACAGCAGAGAGCTTGGACCAAGGGCCTGGAGCGCTGGAGCGGCATCGAGGACGATCCCGAGAGCCCGATCCCGCCTGCCGTGCAGCGGCTGGCCCGGCAGTTCCTGAAGGCCCCGCGCCACCTCGGCATCCACTCCGGCGGCATGGTGCTCACGGAGCGGCCCGTCGGCGAGGTCTGCCCCATCGAGCACGCCCGCATGGACGACCGCACCGTGCTGCAGTGGGACAAGGACAGCTGCGAGACGATGGGCCTCGTCAAGTTCGACATGCTTGGACTCGGCATGCTGAGCGCCCTGCAGAAGACGATGGACATCGTCGCGGCGAGCACGGGCGAGCGGTGGACGCTCGACACGGTTCCGAAGGAGGAACCCGGCGTCTACGACATGCTGTGCCGAGCAGACGCGGTCGGCGTGTTCCAGGTGGAGAGCCGGGCGCAGCTGAACACCCTTCCGCGATTGCTCCCGCGGGAGTTCTACGACCTCGTCATCGAGATCGCGCTGATCCGGCCCGGCCCGATCCAGGGCGGAGCCGTGCACCCCTTCCTGCGGCGCAAGAACCGCCAGGAGGCGGTGACCTACCCCCATCCGCTCCTCGAGCCCGTGCTCAAACGCACCCTGGGCGTGCCCATCTTCCAGGAGCAGCTCATGCAGATGGCCACGACCATCGGCAACTGCGATGGGGAGGACGCAGATCTGCTGCGCCGCTCGATGGGCTCGAAGCGCGGCGAGGAGCGGATCGAGAGCCTGGAGGCGAAGCTCTTCGCCGGGATGAAGCGCCACGGCATCCCCGACGATGCAGCCGCCCGCCTCTACGAGCAGATCAAATCTTTCGCCGACTTCGGCTTCGCCGAGAGCCACTCGCTCAGCTTCGCGCTGCTCGTCTACGTCAGCTCATGGTTCAAACTGCACTACCCGGCGGCCTTCCTGGCGGGCCTGCTGCGCTCCCAGCCGATGGGCTTCTACTCCTCCAGGGAGCTCGTGCAGGACGCGCGGCGGCACGGGGTCGAGGTGCTGCCGCCCGACGTGCAGCGGTCGGCGCCCGAGGCCGACCTCGAAACGCTCGCGGGCGCGGATCCCGTGCGCGGACCCCGCCTCACGGGGCTCGACTCCTGTCTCGATCCTCATCAGCCACCCGCCGGCCCCTTCGATCCGGGCGCACGCGACACGAGCGCCGCCCACCGCCGCGACGGCGCCTTCGCCGTGCGGCTCGGCCTCACCGCGATCCGCGGCATCGAGGCCGCGGCGGCGGAGCGCATCGCCGCGGCCCGAGCGCAAGCACCCTTCGCGGACCTCGCGGATCTCGCCAGACGGGCCGACCTGGATCGCAGCAGGATCGAGGCGCTTGCGGCAGCCGGTGCCTGCGAGAGCCTCGGGATCGGCCGCCGGGAAGCGCTCTGGTCGGCTGCCCCGGCGGCAGACAACCGCGAGCGCTTCCTGCCGGGCATCGCCGTGCACGTGCAGCCGCCGCTGCTCCCCGTGCTGAACCCAGCCGAGCAGACCGCGCTCGACATGTGGACCACCGGAGTGCCGCTCACCGCGCACCCGCTCGAGCTGCTGCGCGACTCACTCGATGCGAGGGGCGTGGTGCGCTCCGACGGGGTGCGCCTGGTACCGCCCGGAACCGTGGTGGAGGTCGCGGGCCTCGTCACGCACCGCCAGCGCCCCGGCACCGCCGGCGGCATCGTCTTCGTGACGCTGGAGGACGAGGCGGGCAGCGTCAACGTGGTGACCTGGCGCGATGTCTGGCTGCGCAACCGACTCGTGGCGCGGTCCTCCCCCGCGCTCGTGATCCGCGGCATGGTCGAGCGCTCGCCCGAGGGGGTGATCAACATCATCGCCGACGCCTTCGAGCCGCTGGCCGCACCGGCCGGCGTCACCTCGCGCGACTTCCGCTGAGCTGCGCCGACCCGGCACCGGATATGCTGGCGGCGTGCACACGTCAACGGCTCTCCTCACGGACCACTACGAGCTCACCATGGTCGACGCCGCCCTGCAGGCGGGCACGGCCCACCGCGGCAGCGTCTTCGAGCTCTTCGCGAGACGCCTCTCCGGCGCGCGGCGCTACGGTGTGGTCGCCGGTACCGGCCGTCTGCTCGACGCGATCGAGCGCTTCCGCTTCACCGAAGCCGAACTCGAGTATCTGCGCGAGCGGCAGGTCGTGAGCTCCGCGACCCTCGACTGGCTGTCCGACTTCCGTTTCTCAGGCGACATCTGGGGCTACCCCGAGGGCGAGGTCTTCTTCCCCGGCTCCCCCCTCATCACCGTCGAATCGAGCTTCGCCGAGGGCGTGCTGCTCGAGACCCTCGCGCTCAGCATCCTCAACGCCGACTCGGCCGTCGCCACCGCAGCCTCGCGCATGAGCCACGCCTCGGGCGGCAAGCCCCTCGCCGAGATGGGCTCGCGACGCACCGGCGAGTACAGCGCCGTCGCCGCCGCACGCGCCGCATACCTGGCCGGCTTCAGCGCCACCTCGAACCTCGAGGCGGGCCGGCTCTACGGGATCCCGACCATGGGCACCGCCGCCCACAGCTTCACGCTGCTGCACGACAGCGAGCGACAGGCCTTCGAGGCGCAGGTCGCCGCCCTCGGCACCGACACCACCCTGCTCGTCGACACCTACGACATCGAGCAGGGGGTGCGCACCGCCATCGAGGTCGCAGGCCCCGAGCTCGGCGCCGTCCGCATCGACTCGGGCGACCTTCCCGTGGTCGTCGCGCAGGTTCGCCGGCTCCTCGACGAGCTGGGCGCCACCCGCACGCGCATCACCGTGACGAACGATCTCGACGAGCACACCGTCGCTGCGCTCGCCTCGGCCCCCGTCGACAGCTTCGGCGTCGGCACGTCGGTCGTGGTCGGCTCGGGCACCCCCACGATGGGCATGGTGTACAAGCTGGTCGCCCATCAGAACGATGCCGGCGAGTGGATCTCGGTCGCGAAGAAGTCGGCCGAGAAGGCATCCGTGGGCGGCCGCAAGAGCGTGCGCCGCAGCTACAACCCCAGGGGCACCGCGACGGCCGAACTGATCCTGCTCGGAGACGGCCCCGGCGGTGAACCGGAGGGCGAGGACCTTCCCGGCAAGACCCGCGAGGTGCTCGTCCCGCTCGTACGGGCCGGCGAGATCCTGCCCGAGCACATCGGCACTGAAGGGCTGGCAGCAGCCCGTGAGAGGCACCGCATGCGCCTCGCCGAGCTGCCGCCGGTCGCCCTGAGCCTCACCCGCGGCGATCCCGCGATCCCCACCGAGTACCGCTGAGCGGGGAGATCCTGCGCTCCGCGCCCGCAGGATGACGGGATGATGCGCCCCCGCGCCCGGAGACGGACGGGACGACGCCCTATGTCCTACGCGCCCGCAGGATGACCGACTGCGTCGGTCACTTCTTCATGCGCTCGTAGACCCGCTTGCAATCGGGGCAGACCGGGAACTTCTCGGGATCGCGCGACGGCGTCCACTTCTTGCCGCAGAGCGCGCGCACCGGCTTGCCGGTCACGGCCGATTCGAGGATCTTGTCCTTGGGAACGTAGTGCGAGAAGCGCTCGTGGTCGCCGTCCTCGATCTGCGAATCCTCGAGCAGCTTCTCGAGCTCGCGGTCGAGCACATCGGTGCCCCCGCCAGCGGTATCCGGATCACGCGAGAAAATACCCATGGGGCAATTGTACTCCCGGAGTTCGAAGTGTGTCAGCCCGCGGGCCTCATCGGCGCCCAAGGAGGAGATCCACGCCCATGCGGGCCGATTCGAGGATCTCCACCTGCTTGGAAAGCGATCTCCTCATTGCCCGTCACCCGGAGCGCACCTACCGCGTCAGTCGAAGACCTGGGTGACCGCGATGAGCTCGGGCCCGCTGCGATCGAAGAGCCATCCGCCGATCAACACGCCGAGCAGCAGCACGACCAGGCCGTATCCGAGGCCGAACGCGAGCGCCCACATGTTGCTCACGAACTCGACGTCGAGGATCGCTCTGATCGCGAACCACACCGGGGGCACGGCGAGCAGCAGGGCGAAGATCATCGACAGCGTCTGCGCGAGGCCCGATCCCGATCCCGACCACTGCGGCTGGGAGAAGGGGCTGTCGCCGGGGCGCGTCGCCGGGTAGGGCATGAGCACCGAGAACACGCTCGACACCGCGCACGCCGCGAAGAGCACCGCCACGTTCATGCCGATCACCGCCGGCAGCACTCGCCACTCGCCGAGGATCGTCACCGTGATGCTCGACCCGATGAGCGCGAGCGGCAGACCGATGAGCAGCACCGGGGCGAGGCGGCCCGCGCGATCCGCGCGACCGCGGATGCCGCTCGCCACGTGCTCCCAGATCGCGGTCGAGTCCATCGACACGTCGTTGTGCTGCGACCAGCCGAGCAGCAGGAGGATGACCGGCAGCGGCACGAGGGACAGCGCACGCAGATCGGCGCCCGCCACGGCGAACGCGATCAGCATCACGAGCGGTGCGATCGGGATCGCGAAGAGCGCGACGCGGTATCGCGGATCCCGCGCCCAGTAGGTGAGCTCGCGCGCCGCGATCACCTGGCCGGGCTGCGCCGCGAAGCGCTCGAACCAGCCGAGGCCCGAGCGGGCGGCGTCGGGGGCGACGGGGCGGTCGACCCGCTGATTGACGAGGTTCACGAGGGGGAACCAGACGAGCAGCAGGATCAGGATCGCGCCGACCGTCACAGCGAGGCGCAGCAGAGCTCCGTCGAGATCGCCCGCGGACGCCAGAGCCAGTGCTGCGAAGGGCGCGCCGAACGGGGTCCAGCCCGCGACCTCGGCACCCGCGGCGGCTGCGGCCGATCCCTCGGCGCCGAACGCCGTGGCGGCCGCGAACACGGCGACAGGCAGGAAGGCGACGAGCAGCACCGCGCCCACCGTGCGAATCGTTCCGGCGTTGCGCGCGCCGGCGATCAGCTTGGAGAGCGTCGATGTCACACGCACGCTGCAGAGGGCGAGGATCGCGGCGAGCAGCAGTGCGACGGGAGCGATCCAGCCGGGCTCGGCCCACTCGGGCCGCAGCACACCGAGAGCGATCAGCCAGACCAGCAGCAGGAGGAAAGGCCAGGTCGCGATCGAGGTCAGCAGCAGTGAGAGCCCGATGGCGCCGGAGCTCACGGGGAACTGCGCGAACTGCCGCGGCTCGAGGTTGCGCCGGTTCTCGAAGAACGGCACCACGAAGGCCGCCGCGAGCACGATCGTGCCGATGATCACGTCGACGATCGCGCGGTCGGAGCCCTCGGGCAGCAGCCGGGCGGGCAGTACCGCGAGGAGCACCGCGGCTGCGGCGAGCAGAACGTAGAGCAGCGAGGTGCGCAGGCCCTTGACGAACGATCCCCTGAACGCGCCCCCCAGCAGCGCTACTCGGAGTCGGAAGAGCCGTGCAACCACTCCAGCCCCTTCCTTGCATCGCTCATGCCGGTCAGACGGGTGAACCGCTCCTCCAGGCTGAGACCGTCGCGCACCGCGTCGACGGTGCCCTGCGCGATGACGCTGCCGTCGACGATGATCGAGACGTGGTCGCAGACCCGCTGGATCAGGTCGAGACTGTGGCTCGACATGACCACACTGCCGCCGCCGCCCACGAACTTCTCGAGGATCTCGGTGACGTTCGAGGCCGAGACCGGGTCGATCGCCTCGAAGGGCTCGTCGAGCACCAGGACCTCGGGGGCGTGGATCATGGAGCAGGCCAGCGCGATCTTCTTCTGCATGCCGGCCGAGTAGTCGGAGACGAGGCGGCCGAGCGCCGACTCGAGGCCGAACGCCTCGGCGAGCTCCGCCGAGCGCTGCGCCACCGTCCCCTCTTCGACGCCGTGCAGCACGCCGCAGTAGTAGAGCAGCTGCGCACCGGTGAGGCGGTCGAACAGACGCAGGCGGTCGGGCAGGGTGCCGATGAGGCGCTTCGCCGCGGGCCCGTCGCTCCAGACGTCGACGTCGCGCACGCTCACGCGACCCGAGGTCGGGCGCAGCAGGCCGCTGATCATCGAGAGCGTGGTGGTCTTGCCCGCACCGTTGGGGCCGACCACACCGGTGAAGGATCCCTCGTGCACCTCGATCGAGACCTCGTTCGCGGCGACGAGCGAGCCGTAGGTCTTGGTCAGCATCTCGGTGCGCAGCACGATCGGCTTCTGCTCGGCCAGCCGGCCGCGCTCCCTCGCTCGCACCACCGAGGGCACCGGCACTTGAATGCGACCGGTGCGCGGCGAAGCCGCGGAGGCGGGCTCGGCCGCACTCCGGCTCTCAGCAGACTCACTTGCGGCACCGCTCCCGGCGCCGCCTGAAGTGCGGCTCGGGCGCACGCGCGGCGACCCGGCCGGCGAGGCCGGAGCGCTGCCGGATCCGGCGCCCCGCGGGGGCGCCGCCTCTCGGTCGTCGAAAACCGGTTCGCTCGGCCTCGAGCTCTCTTCCGGCTCGGAAACAGGATCGGTCGAAGGCGATACGGGCGGCACGTGTCTAATTTATCAAATCATCGGGCTCGGAGAGTGTGCGCTCGCCGGGAGCCGGAAACCGGCAGAATGGCAGTGTGACTTCTTACCCCCGATCCCGCTCTTCGCGGGCGACGACGTGGCATTCGCTGTGGATGCTGAGTCGTCGCGACCTGAAGGTGCGGTACTCGACCTCGACGCTCGGCTACCTGTGGTCGATCCTCGATCCCCTGCTGATGAGCCTGATGTACTGGTTCATCTTCACCCAGGTGTTCCACCGCACGGTGGGCGAGGCGCCCTACATCGTCTTCCTGCTCACCGCGCTCATGCCGTGGGTGTGGGTGCAGGGCGCGGTGAGCGACTCGAGCAACGCGTTCCTGCGCGACCTCAAGCTCGTGCGATCGGTGGCGCTGCCCAGATGGATCTGGGTGGGGCGAATCATCTGCACCAAGGGGGTCGAGTTCCTGCTGAGCATCCCGGTCCTCGTGCTCTTCGCTATCTTCAGCGGCGCCCACGTGGGGTGGGGCGTGGTGCTGTTCCCGCTCGCGGTCGTGCTGCTCGCGGCCTTCACGCTCGGGATCGGCCTGATCCTCGCTCCCCTCGTCGTGTTCTTCCGCGACCTCGAGCGCGCGATCAAGCTGCTGCTCCGAATGGGCTTCTACGCCTCGCCGGTCATCTACGGCGCAGCCGACCTTCCCGAGTTCGCGCAGCCGCTCGCCTGGCTCAATCCGCTCTCGGGCATCTTCGCGCTGTTCCGCGCGGGCTTCTTCCCCGATCAGCTCGACTGGCCGCTCGTCGCCACCTCCGCGGGCCTCACCGCGGTCATCCTCGCCGCGGGCATCATCCTCTTCAACCGTTCCATCGGCGGCGTCCTGAAGGAGCTATGACGTGAGCGACGCAATCATCTCCGTGCAGGGACTCGGCATCCGGTTCCGCCGCAACCGCGGCTCACGCCGCAGCTTCAAGGATCTCTTCGCCGGTCGCCGACGCCGTGGCCGCCCGGGCGAGTTCTGGGCGCTGCGCGAGGTCTCCTTCGACGTTCGACCGGGTGAGGCGATCGGCGTCGTCGGCCGCAACGGGCAGGGCAAGTCGACACTGCTCAAACTCGTCGCGGGAGTGCTGCTGCCCGATGAGGGGTCGGTGACCGTGCACGGCGGGGTCGCCCCCCTGATCGAGATCACGGGCGGCTTCGTCGGCGACCTCACCGTGCGCGACAACGTCAACCTCGCCGCGGGCCTGCACGGTCTCAGCCGTCGCGAGATCGCCGACCGATTCGACGACATCATCGAGTTCGCCGGTGCCGAGGAGGTGATCGACACTCCCTTCAAGCACCTCTCCAGCGGCATGAAGGTGCGCGTCGCCTTCTCGGTCGTCTCGCAGCTCGACGAGCCCGTGCTGCTCGTCGACGAGGTGCTCGCCGTGGGCGACAAGGCGTTCCGGGCAAAGTGCTACCGCCGCATCGAAGAGCTGCTGGCCCAGGGTAAGACCCTGTTCCTCGTCTCTCACCGCGAGGGCGACCTGCGCAGGTTCTGCACCCGGGGGCTGTATCTCAACAAGGGCCGGCTCGCGCTCGACGGACCGATCGAGGACGTGCTGGATCGCTACAACACGGACCATCCCGCGTGATCCGCGCCCTCCCCCGTCGTGGGGCGCGCGGCGGGGCGCGCGGCGGGGTGGCCGCCGGCTGCGGCGGCGCGATGCCGCGGCCCGGCACGCAGCGCGCCTAGCGCGACCGCCACTCCTCGGCCTTCGCGAGCAGCCCCTCGATGGCTTCGTGGAAGCGGCGGGTGGGCGCCCCCGGCGAGGTGTCCCCGAAGTAGTGCTGGGACCAGGTTCCGAGCCGTTCACGCGCGGCCTCGTCGCCGATCACGCGATCCAGCACCGACACGATATCGCCGGCCTGATCCGCGTCGAGCCACTCGCAGACGCTGAGGTACCCGCCCTCGTCCACCTCAGCCTCGGGAGCAACCGGGCGTGTCACCATGAGCGGCTTGCCCGTGGCGAGACGGTCGTAGACCATCGCCGAGATGTCGCAGATCGCGACATCGGGCAGGCTCAGCTGCCAGCCGAGCGTCGGCGAGGTGTCGTAGACGTGCTGCGCCGCCGGATCCTGCCGATTCGCCTCCTCCAGCATCTCGATGACGCGGGCGTTCGCGGCGCCGAACTCGGCGTCGACCACCCCGCTGCGGGGGTGCGGGCGGTACACGACCCGGTGACGGCCTGTGGCGATCAGCTCGCGCACCAGCCTCTCGCCGTGGGTCGCCACGGAGCCGTAGCACGCGGCGGGTCGGTCGCCCTCCCACGTGGGGGCGTAGAGCACCACCGTGCGGTCGTCCGGCACGAACGGCGGGGTGCCGGTGAGATGGTCGGCCTGCGGGCGGCCGATCGGGATCGTGCGCCGGTCCACATCGTAGTCCCAGAGCGCCTTCGACAGTCGCGAGCGTGCGGCGTCGCCCGCGACCAGCGCGCAGTCGTACGTCTTGTACTGGTTGCTGGTCATGTACATCTTGTCGCTCTCGCCGTGATTGATGAACACGTGCCAGCGCTGCCCGTAGCGCATCATCTGGAAGTTGCGGGTGTTCTGATTCACGTACAGGACCACCTCGAGCGGCTGCTCCTCGATGACGCGCTCGATGTCCGTGACCTTCTGCACGAAGGCCACGTCGAGACCGCTCTCCTGCATGAGCTGCCGCGCGCCGGCCGCGTTGCGCGCGAGCACCAGCACCGGCCACCGCTTCGACAGCTCCTTCAGCGGCGCGTACCACTGGCGCATCTGATAGATGTTGACGTCGCTGTCGGCGAAGTAGACGCCCACGCGGAAGTGCTGCTCGGGCAGCGGGCCGCGCTCCTGGAGCCGGGCCCTGAGATCGAAGTAGGCGCGCCGGCCCTTCAGCACACGTTTCGCCAGCCGCACCGCGCGCTTCGCGTCTTTCGCCAGTTGCATCCCCTCAGAATATCGCTCCTCCTCTGAGTCCCACCCAGATCCCGCCACCCGCCCCCTCTCCGTGATCGAAATGACGCCTGTGACCCCCGATGGCCCCGGTGAGGGGCGCCCCGAGTCATCTCGATCGCGTGAGAAGCGGTGTCAGCCGACCTCGACGCTCCTGTGGGAAGATCGACGGGTGACTCTCCCGCCCCTTCCAGAGCTGCCCGCTGTGAGCTACATCATGCCGGTGCTCAATGAGGAGGCGTATCTGGAGACCGCCGTGCACACGATCCTCGCCCAGGACTACGCGGGCGAGAAGGAGATCGTGCTCGCCCTCGGCCCCTCACGGGACCGCACCGATGAGATCGCCGCCTCGCTCGCGGAGCACGATCCGCGGGTTCGCCTCGTCGAGAACCCAGCGACCCACATCCCGACGGCTCTCAACCTGGCGATCGAGGCGAGCCGCTTCCCCGTGGTGGTGCGCGTGGACGCGCACTCGGAGCTCACACCCGACTACACCCGGCGCGGCATCGCGGCGCTGCGCCGCGAGAACGCGGTCAACGTGGGCGGCGTGATGCGCGCCGCCGGTCGTGGCCCGGTGCAGTCGGCGATCGCACGAGGATACAACAGTCCGTTCGGCCTCGGGGGCGGCGCCTATCACGGCGACGGGCAACCCGGACCGGCCGAATCGGCCTACCTCGGCATCTTCCGGCGCGAGGCGCTCGAGGCCGTGGGAGGCTACGACCCCACGATCCTGCGCGGCGAGGACTGGGAGCTCAACCTGCGCATCCGCCGCGCGGGCTACCTCGTCTGGTTCGAGCCCGCCCTCGGCGTCACCTACTGGCCCCGCGCCTCCCTCGGCGATCTGGCGCGCCAGTTCTTCGCGACCGGCGCCTGGCGCGCCGTGCTCGTGCGGCGCTACGGCCGCGCGAACCCCTGGCGGTTCTTCGCCCCCGGACTCCTGGTGCTCGGGATCGCGGCGAGCCTGGCAGGGCTCGTGCTGCTCGTCTGCGGCGTCCTCCCCTGGGATTCCGGGTGGTCGCTGCTGCCGGCGCCCGCGCTGCTGTATCTGCTCGGGATCGCCTACGCCACCGCACGGATCCCCGATCAGCGAGGACTGCGGGATCGCCTCCTCACGGCGGCGACGCTCGTGACCATGCACCTGAGCTGGGGATCCGGCTTCCTCCGCGGCATCGTGCTCGGGGGCGGCCGCGTGGTGGACCGCTCGCGCGTGTGAGGGGCCGCGCGCCGATCCCGGTTCCCGCGAGCGCCTCGCGCTGATCCCCGCCTCCCCGAGGCCCTGGGCTCCGCTACTCCCCGAGCGCGCCCCGCTCGACCAGAGCGTCGACCACCCGTTCCGAGGCGCGTCCGTCGTCGTGAGGGTTGAAGCGCCGCCGCCAGGCATCGGCGGCGGGAGCCGCGTCCCGCACCCACGCCGCATCGAGTCCGTGCGAGGCGAGCTCGCGAGCGCACTCGACCACCTCTTCGCGCCGCGAGAGCAGCGGTCCCGGCGCTTCCCGCTCGAAATCGAACGTGAACCCGCGCTCGCGATCGCGGTAGGCCGCGAGGTCGGGAACGAAGAAGACCGTGGGCAGGTGCGTGACGGAGGCGTCGAACATGATCGAGGAGTAGTCGGTGACGAGCAGGTCGGCCGCGAGAATCACATCGTTCACGTCCGGGTGCTGCGACGCATCGATCACGCGGGCGGCCGCCTCGTCCAAGGCTCCGAAACCGCCGTAGCTGCCGAACGCGTGAGTGCGGGTGTGACCGCGAGCGACGATCGTCCACTCCGGGCCGAGTTCCGCGGCGAGCGCCCGGACATCGAGGTCGTCGACGAGCGTGAGCCCGCCGTCGCGCCAGGTCGGGGCGTAGACGAGCACCGACGATCCGGGGTCGATCCCGAGCGCCGCTCGCGCCGTGCCGACTACGACCGGGTTGCGCTCCGCCCCCACCATCGCGCGGGCGAGCCTGTCGTCGCGCGGGTAGCCCGTCTCGAGGATCTCGCCCCGGAAGGCGTAGCTCGATCGGAACTGCTCGGTGGAGTGGGGGTTCTGCGAGAGCATGAGGCTCCACCGCCTGCTCTCGCGATGGACGGCGATGCGGGTGCGCAGCCCGACGTGCGGGCGGCCGAGCGCGAGGTGCTTGAGCATGGTGCCGTGCCAGGTCTGCAGCACGGTCTGCCCGCGACCGCGACGGAAACCGCCTCGCCCGCCGACTCCCCCGTGCAACCAGTCGTTGACGACCAGCAGGCGCGCGGTTCGACGCGCCGCGAACCACTCGCGTCCGCCGACGAGCAGCGGCACGGCGCCGTCGGGCACCCGCTGCCGCTCGCTGGTGATGCTCCAGTAGCGGGTGACGGCCGGGAACCGCCTCGCGATCTCGCGGTCGATCGCCAGCGGATTGCAGCTCACCTGCCTGCCGTAGAAGCTCTCGAAGAACGCCGACCCAGCCGTGACCAGCTGACTCGGCGGAAGGCTCAGACGGTGGATCTCGGCGAGCACCCGCTGAGCCGCTCCCCCCTCGGGGTGGGCGTGGAATCGGGCGGCGAGCGCTCTCGCGTCGGCCTGGGCCGCGCGCAATGCATGGACGCTGCCGTGCAACTCCGTCAGGCGGCGGGAGACGTCGCCCCAGTCATGCTCCACGCGCCCCGCGCTCGTCACGGAGAGCGGTTCGTAGAGGCCGCGGGTGGCGGTGTAGCGCTCGAGGTCGGGTGCGAACCACACGATCGGACGCCCGAGCAAGGAGAAATCGACGGCGAGCGAGGAGTAATCGGTGATGACGGTGTCGACGCCGCCGAGCAGCGGAGTGATGTCGCGCACGCGATCCGCGCCGAGCAGGTGCACCCGGTCCCCGAGCAGCGCTTCGTAGGCCCCGACGCCGAGCGGATGCGATCGGATCAGCAGATGCGCTGCGGTCTCGCGCAGGGTGCGTCGGATCGTCTCGATCTCGGTCGCGGTCGGGACCCCGGGATCGGCATCCCCGTCACGCCAGGTCGGGGCATAGAGCACGATCGCCTCGGACTCGGAGATCGACGCTCCGGAGTCGCCGAGCGCCTCGATCAGCCTGTCCCGCGCTCGGGCGGCCGCTTCGGGGTCGCGCGCCTGCTGCGCGAGCTCGTCGTCCCTGGGATCGCCGAGCACGCGCACCTTGCCCGGATCGACGCGAAACGCCGAGCGCAGGCGCTCCGCCGCGGTGATCGAGCCCGCTACGAACAGGTCGACCTCGCGCGAACCGGCGAGATACATGCGTCGCAGCAGCGCCCGCACGGGCGCGGGGCCCCGCACGGCGGTGGTGACGGGAGAGTCCAGGTGCAGCCGCTTGAGGGGCGCACCGTGCCACAGCTGCACGACGGTGCCGCCGTAGATCCCGAACCGGTTGGCGTCCCCCAGACCGTGGGTGACCACGATCCGGCCGGCTCTCAGCGTCGCCCAGTACCCCGAGCGGCCCCGCCTGAGCACGGGCTCGAACCCCTCCGCCCGCGCGATCGCGGCTTCGGAGTCATCGGCCACCAGCCAGGTGATGCGGGCCTCGGGGTCGGCCGCGCGCAGGGCACGGGCGAGGGCCAACGCGCCCTCTCCGACGCCGATACCGCTCCCGAACGCCCAGCGCTGCTCGTCCCGTGGAACGAACCACGAGACGAGCAGCGACAGCAGGTACTTGGGAAGCGCGAGCAGCTTGGCGAGATTGCCGCTCGCGAAGCTGAATCCGGCGTTACTCATCGGAGTCAGCTTACCGCCGAGAGCGGGGTGCGCGGAGAGGGGCGGCTATCGCGGTCCGCATGCCCTACTCCGCGCGCCCTCACCACTCGAGGGTGCCGAGCGTGGCTTCCGTCTCGTGCGGCTGACCACCACGGGTGTACTCGATGGAAACCTTGCTCCCTCCCTCGTGCATGCGCACGAGGGCCGAGACCGACGTTCCGTCGACCGCGGGCACACCGTCGACCGCGGTGATGACGTCCCCCGCGCGCAGACCGGCCTTGGCGGCGGCCCCGCCCCGGGGGACGTCGACGAGCAGGCCCCCGGCATGGTTCGCGTCCTCATCGGTGTCCTGGCTGGAGTCGGCGACCGAGGCGCCCAGCAGGCCGTGCGAGGGCTTCTCGCCGTCGATGATCTCGTCTGCGACGCGGGTGGCCAGGTTCACCGGGATGGCGAATCCGAGGCCGTCGCTGCCCGCGACGCCCTGCGAGCTCGTGGGCGACGCGATCGCGACATTGATGCCGATCAGCTCTCCGTTACCGTTGAGCAGTGCGCCGCCCGAGTTGCCGGGGTTGATCGAGGCATCCGTCTGGATGACCGGGAGCGTGACGGTGCCGCTGTTCGACTGCTGCTGCTCCTGCTGCTGGTCTTCGCCGGGGAGCCCGAAGCGGAAGTCCCACGGAGCCGAACCGCTTCCCCCCTCGTCCTGCTGCGGCGTGGGGTCCTGAGGAACCAGTGCGCTGCCGACCGAGATCCCTCGGTTCACCGCGCTGACCACACCGCTCGTCACGGTGTTCGCGAGGTTGAGCGGCGCCCCGATCGCGACCGCGAGGTCGCCGACGTTGAGCTGACTCGAATCCGCCGTCTTGATCGCGGGCAGGTTGTCGGCGTCGACCTTGACCACGGCCAGGTCGGCGTAGGGAGCGGTGCCGACCACTTCCCCGTCGAGGATGCGGCCATCGCTCAGCTTGACGCGCACCTGCGGGTCGAAGGTCGCCCCGTCGAGCGTGACGACGTGGGCGTTGGTGATGATGTAGCCGTCCTCGCGGTAGATCACGCCCGAACCCGAGCCCGACGCCCCCTCGCCCGCGACCTCGAGCGTGACGACGCTCGGCGTCGCGACCGCGGCGACGCCGGAGATCTGCGTCGCGTTATCGGCGTTGTTGAGGGTCAGCGTGCCCGAATTGCCGCTCTGGGCCACTGTCTGAGGGGCCGCGTTCGAGGCGACGATCGCGGCGACCCCTCCGCCCACCACGCCTCCGAGCAGCGCGCCGATCGCGAGACCGGCGAGCAGCGCGCCGCTGCGGCTCTTGGGGTGGGCGGCAGCGGTCGCAGTCCCGGCGGGGGTGCTCGGGCCGGCCGAGACGCTTGGGCCGGCCGGACCGGCCGGGGCACCCGGGGCGCTCGAGCCGACCGGCGCACCCTGCGGCCACGCAGCCGTCTGCTGGTGCTCGGCGACGTTCTCTGGCAACTGCGTCGTCGGCGCGGTGTGAGACATCGGCGCCGGGTGAGGCGCCGACCGCTCGGCTCCCGCCTGGTCGGTGTGCTGCGGCGCAGCGCCCTCGCCGGCGCTCACCTGAGCGGAGGGGTCGTACTGAGCGCCCGGTCGGTCGTTCTCGGGGGTGGTCGTCATTGGGGGCTCCCTTCTCTTGCTCCTACCCTGGCCTGCGAACTTATGAATTGCATTTACGAGCACTGCATGTCGCCTGCGGATCATCGGGATGCGGGAGAGTGCGGCCCTGGCAGCGACCTCCGGTCAGCTCCATCCCTGATTTGCATTCGAGTCGGCCTCCACGTATAGTTATTTCTTGTGCCGCGGGGTGGAGCAGTTCGGTAGCTCGCCGGGCTCATAACCCGGAGGTCGTAGGTTCAAATCCTGCCCCCGCAACGAAGAAACAGCCTCTGATCAGCTAAAACTGATCAGAGGCTGTTTGGTTTCCAGGCGCCGCGGTCCAGCGCTCGAGTATCGGTTTCTATCGGCGACGGGTTCTACGCTCCCCACTACTATGCCTCGGCGCCCGCAGTGCCCGGAGGGCGCCGAGGATCGCGATGAGATCGACGGCCTCCTGCAGCCAGGCGCCGACGAGGGCCGGCAGAAAACCGAGTGCCGCGACGACCATCAGTCCGACGCTGATCACGATGCCGAGCCAGATGCTCTGCAGCGCGATGCGCACGGTGTCCCGGCCGATCCTCACCGCTTCAGCCGCGCCGGAGATCCGGTCGAAACGATTCACGACATCAGCCGACTCGCTCGCCGCCGTCGCACCTTTCGCCCCCATCGCAAAACCCACGTCGGCCGCGGCCAGCACGGGAGCGTCGTTGAGGCCGTCACCCACCATCATCAGCGGGCGGGGACCCATGCCGGCGATGATCCGCACTTTGTCCGCCGGGCGGCACTCGGCGTGCACTTCCTCGATGCCGATCTCGGCTGCGAAGGGAGCCGCGGTCGCGGCCACATCACCGGTGACCATCGCCATGCGCTCGACTCCGAGCGCGCGCATCTCCGCCACCGTGCTCGCCGCATCGCCTCGGAGGCGATCCCGCATCACGATCGTGCCGACGAAACGGTCGTCCAGCGAGACGTAGATCGCGAGCTCCCCGGCCTCCAACCGCGCACGGACCATTCCCTTCGCGTGCTCGGCGATCCAGGCCGGCTTTCCAACGCGCACGACGCCCGAGGAGATACGGGCCGCGACCCCGTTCGTCGCGTGCTCCTCGGCCGCCTCGACCGGCAGCAGCTCGACATCGCGCAGCTTCGCCGCCTGAATGACGGCACCCGAGAGCACGTGCGAGGAGTACACCTCCGCGGAGGCGGCGAGCCGCAGCACCTCGTCTTCATCGAAACCGGCGGCAGGCTCGACACGGCGCGGTTCGGGTCGACCCGTGGTGAGCGTACCCGTCTTGTCGAAGGCCACCGACCGCACACGGGCGAGCTGCTCGAGCACGCTTCCCCCCTTCACGATGAGTCCCGCCTTCGCCGCCCGGCTCATGCCGCCCAGGAACGCGACCGGGGCCGCGATCAGCAGCGGGCACGGCGTCGCCACCACCAGCACCTCGGCGAAGCGGACGGCCTCGCCACTCACCCCCCAGGCCGCGGCCGCGATCGCGAGGGAGAGCAGCGTGAACGGCACGGCGTAGCGGTCCGCGAGGCGCACGGTCGTCGCCCTGCTCTCCTGCGCTTCGCGAACGAGGGTCACGATCTGCTGATACTGGCTGTCGTCGGCGACCGCGACTGCCCGCATCCGCACCGCTGCCCGCCCGTTCACCGCACCGGAGGCCACCATTTCACCGGCCACGCGCTCCACCGGCAGACTCTCGCCCGTGAGCGACGACTCGTCGAACGCTGCCGCCTCGTCAAGCAGCACCGCGTCGACCGGCACCAACTCCCCCGGCCTGACCAGCAGTACATCGCCGACCGCGACATCATCGACGTCGATCGTCTCGAAGCCCGGTGCACCGTCGATCTCGATCTCGCGACGCGCCTGCTGCGGCGCCCGGCTCAGCAGCGCGGTCAGCTCGCGCTGCGAACGGTGCTGCGCGTAATCCTCCAGCGCCTCTCCTCCGGTGAGCATCAGCACCACCACGAGTGCGGCCCAGTACTCGCCCACCGCCACTGTCGCCACGATCGCGGTGACCGCCAGGATATCGAGCCCGGCATGGCCCCGCAGCAGAGAACGGATCATACCGACCGCCTGCCACACCGCGATGCCGATCGCGTACGCGCTCACAAGCCACGGCACGAGACGGTGAGCCGGAGTGAGCAGAAGGAGTAGCCCCACTATCGCGACGAGCAGGGTCGCGAAGACGAACGGATAAGCACGGATCGCGGTGCGCAGGCGCTTCACGTGATCCTCAGTCGGCGTTCTGCATCAGCTGTTTCACAGATCCAGGCTATCGCGAACGGAGCCGCGCCCGCACTCGCCGCCCGCGCCCACGCACATCCTCCTCTTAGGCCTCAACACCACCGTCCGCGCGTCGATTTGGATGTCGGCTCACCTCTGAGTAGATTGGAGGTGTGCCGCGGGGTGGAGCAGTTCGGTAGCTCGCCGGGCTCATAACCCGGAGGTCGTAGGTTCAAATCCTGCCCCCGCAACGAAGAAACAGCCTCTGATCAGGTGAAACTGATCAGAGGCTGTTTGGTTTCCAGGCGCTGCGAACCGGATCACTCCTGCCCAGGCAGCGCCCGAACGGCACGAGCGGCACCGAAACGGCCACCCGCCTCGCAAAGCTAGGAGTGCTCGTCGAGCCGCTGGCGCGTCTCACCCGTCTCCCCCGCACCGACGACACGATCGCCCTCGGCTACGGAGGGAACCCGTGCTCCGGCTCGAACGGGGCCTGCGAGAGGTGCTCGACGTCTGCTGCTGGTCGAAGAGGTCGGATGCGAAAGCAGCACGGCCCTGGGCCTGGCAGAACTCCGGCGATTCTCCGGAAACCGGCAGAGTTCGGCCGCCTGGGCCCGATCTCCCGCGAATCACCGGCGATTCTCACACTGTCTCAAACACCGAGGCGGCCCGGCCGGGAGCATCCTCCCGGCCGGGCCGCCCTGATGATGGGTGCCGACCGCCCTATTCCGCAGCCAGCGCGTCCTCGAGCGCCGCGCGCAGCCGCTCGTCGGCGTCGCCGAAGGCGGTCCAATCGCCGTCCTGCATCGCCTTGTCGCGGTCGCGAATCGCCTGCTGCATCTCGCGCAGAGCTTCGTCGAGCGACGCGTTCGACCCTCCGGATCCCGCGGTCCCGCCGGTGTCGGCCGAACCTGAATCACCGGAATCGGTGTCCCCGGTGTCGCCCGGATCCTCGGTCGTCGGGTCCTCGGTCGTCGTCGTGGTGCCTCCGTCTCCGGCGCTGGCGCCCGAGTCTCCGCCGAAGAGCGCGTCGAGCGCCTCATCGAGCGTGTCCTCGAAGGCGATCTGGTCGCCGAACGCGACGAGCACCTTCTGCAGGATCGGGAAGCTCGTGCCCGAAGACGCCTTCACATACACCGGCTGCACATACAGCAGGCCCCCGCCGACCGGCAGAGTCAGTAGGTTGCCGCTGATCACCTGGCTCTCGCCCTGGCGCAGGATGTTGAGCAGACGCGACACCTCGGAATCCGTGGTGAAGCTGTTCTGCACCTGTCCGGGGCCGGGAATCGGATCGCCCTTCGGCAGCGTCAGCAGTTTGAGCGTGCCGTACTCGTCGGACACCTCGCCGTCCTTCGAGCCCGCGTTGGAGTTCGCCGCGAGATACCCGGTGAGGATGTCTCGCGATCCCTCGCCCTGCTGGTCGGGGATGTACGTCGAGTAGATCGAGTAGTTCGGCTCGGCATCGGCGCCCGCGGCGAGCGTCAGGTAGTAGGGCGGCTGCGCCAGCGTCTGCGCGTTGCCCCCGCTCGAACTCGACACGGGGTCGTTGGGCGTGCGCCAGCGGTCCTCGGCCGAGTAGAACGCGTCGGCGTCGGTGACGTGGTATTCGCCGAGCATCGCGCGCTGCACCTTGAAGAGGTCGCTGGGGTAGCGCACGTGAGCCAGCAGGTCGCCGCTCATCTCGGAAACACTCTTGAGCGTGTCGGGGAAGATATTGCCCCAGGCCTTGAGCAGCGGATCCTCATCGTCCCAGGCGTACAGATTCACCGAGCCGTCATACGCGTCGACGGTGGCCTTGACCGAGTTGCGGATGTAGTTGACGGGCTTCGGCAGAGGGTCGGTGCGCTCGTTGTCGGCGTCGACCGTCAGCTCGTTCATGTCCGTCACCTCGGAGTACGGGTAATCGGAAGAGGTCGTGTATCCGTCGACGATCCAGACGATCCGGTTGTCGACCACCGAGGCGTACGGGGCTCCGTCGATGGTGAGGTAGGGCGCGACCTTCTGCACCCGGTCGACGGGGTCTCGGTCGTAGAGGATCTGCGATCCGTCGACCACGGCGCCCGACAGCAGCACCTCCATGTCCTGGAACTTCAGCGCGTAGATCAGCTTGGTGAAGAGGTTGCTCAGCTCGGGGCCGCCGTCGCCCGAGAACGTCGTCATGTTCTGACGCCCCTCCTCGTTCTCCGCGGGAGCCTCCGTGCTCTCGGGTTCGACGGTCTCCTGCTCGCCCGAGGTCTCGGCGGGCGTCGCACCCTCCTCGTTCTCAGCGGAGGCCTCGGCCGAGCTCTCGGCGTCGGCCGGGAAGTCGAGCTCGATGGCGCGATCCCGCTCGCCGCCCACGATCGAGTACTCGGGAGAGTTGGTGCCGAAGTAGACACGGGGTTCGAACTCGCCCAGCTTGCCGCTGGTCGGGATCCCGTTCTCCAGGAACACCGGCTCGCCGCCGGGCGATCGCTGGTTGCCGAAGGCCGCCACGAGCCCGTAGCCGTGGGTGTAGACGAGCGTGCGGTTGTACCAGCCGTCCTGATCGCTGATGTCGATATCGCGGATCGCCGACACCGTGTCCTCGACCTCCCCGTCGATCTCGTAGCGGTCGACGTTCAGAGAGGAGGGGAACTTGTAGTACTGACGGATCTGCTCGAGCTGCGAGAAGGTGGGAGAGACGATCTCGGGGTCGATGATGCGGATGTTCGCGGTCGTCACAGCGTCGTTGCGCAGCGCGCCGGGTTCCGCATCCGTCACCGCGTCGTAGCGCTCGACCTCGACGTCGTCGATGCCGTAGGCGGCACGGGTGGCCTCGATATTGCGCTCGACGTACTCGGCTTCGAGGCTCTTCTCGTCGGGCCCGACCTGGAACTGCTGCACGGCCCACGGGTAGCCCACTCCGAGCACGATGCTCGACACGAGGAAGAGGGCGGTGCCGATGACCGGCAGCCGCCACTTGCCAGTGAAGGCCGTCACGAGGAACAGCACCGCGACGATCACCGCGATGCCCGCGAGGATCTGCTTGCCGGGGATCACGGCGTGCACGTCCTGGAACAGGGCGCCGGTCCAGCGCCCCCCGGTCTCCGTGAGCGAGGCGTACTGGTCGAGCCACAGGCTCACGGCCTGCAGTGCCAGGTAGAGGGTCGCGATCACCGCGGCCTGGATGCGGGTGGCCTTCGAGACGCGCACGTCGCGCCCCGAGAACGAGATGCCGCCGTACAGGTAACTCGTGGCGACTCCCGCGATGAGCGCGATGAGCGCGACCGCCGACGCGAACCCTACGATCCCCTGCAGAATCGGCAGATCGAAGAGGTAGAAGGAGACGTCGAATCCGAACTGCGGATCCTTCTCACCGGTGGGTTCGCTGTTCAGCCAGAGCAATGCGCGCTGCCACTGCGTCGCGGTGCTGATGCCCGCGAACAGACCGAACGCGGCGGGGAGCGCCCACTTCACCAGTCGCCGCAGCGGCTCGAAGAGCTCCTGGTAACGATCGAGCTGCGCGGTGAGGCGGGCATAGACCGGCCGCTTCCGGTAGGCGATATCGATCGCGAAGAACAGCGGCACCGCCATGCCGACGAAGCCGATGAGGAACATCACCGCCGCTGCGATCCACTGCGTGGTGAGTACCGGCAGATACCCGACCTGTCGGTACCAGAGCACCTCGGTGAACACCGAAGCGACGGCGAGAAAGCCGAGGATCAGCAGCACCACCAGCACGACGGTGATGGCGAGTGGAGAGATTCTTCGCGGACTGGCAGCCGGAGCGCCTGCGTTCTGGTCGGTCACGTCTTCGAGTTACTTTCCTGTCCTGAGTGCGCGCCTGAGGCGCGCCGGGCGGGTTCTGCGCACCACCCTATCGGTCGCCGCTGACAAAGAGCCCGAGCCCGAGCGTCGGAGAACCGCTACCCGTCGATGTCGCAGCGCTCGACTCCGGCCGGCTCCTTCCCGGCCGCCGCGGCCTCCACCGCGGCGACGGCCTCGCCGAGGTTCGCG
This sequence comes from Leucobacter tenebrionis, assembly GCF_019884725.1. Classification (NCBI taxonomy): domain Bacteria; kingdom Bacillati; phylum Actinomycetota; class Actinomycetes; order Micrococcales; family Microbacteriaceae; genus Leucobacter; species Leucobacter tenebrionis. The sequence continues at coordinate 652,490 of NZ_CP082322.1, forward strand.
ACGGGCGCGATCCGGAGTCCGTCGGGCCGCTGCCGAGGCAGGTCGTCGCAGTTGCCCAGCGGCATGAGGAACAGGTCGCTCTCGGCGCGATCCGCCGCCCACATCTTCTGCGTCAGACCGCCGATCGCGCCGACCTCGCCCTCGTCGGTGATCGTGCCCGTCGCGCTGACAGTGAGGTCTCCGAGCATGCTGCCGGGCGTGAGCTTCTCGACGAGCCCCATCGCGAAGGCCAGGCCCGCGCTCGGTCCGCCGATCTCGGTGAGACTGATATCGACCTCGTGCGGGAGGTCGTACTGCGACGCGATCGTCGCGCCGATCAAGGGCTCTCCCCCGCCCTGGGGCACGCGGGGTTCGAGCGTCGCCTCCCGCCGATCGCCGTCGTGTTCGAACCCGACGGCGATCCGCCCGCCCTCGCCCGCCGCGCCGATGCGCGACCGCAGCTCGCCGAAGTCGGCGATCGGCTCGCCATCGACCGTCAGCAGCACGTCGCCCTCCTCGAGCACGCCGTCGGAGGGGCCGTCGGGGATCACACCCGCCACGCTCAGCTCGACGTCCACGGGCTCTCCCAACCACCGGAACGCCGCAGCCGCCGCCTGCTGCTGGGACGAGTCCATGTACGCGGCGTTCTGATCCTGCCGCTGCTCGAGAGTGACGCCCTCGGGATAGAACTCCGTCACGGGGGCCACCCGCTGCGCCGGGTCGAAGATCGCCGGAAGCAGAGAGAGCCAGCTCTGCGGGTGCTCGGGGTCGCCCAGAATCGAGACGGTGAGCAGGTTGAGCTCCCCCTCGGTCTCGAACAGCTCCGTGTCCTCGACTGCGATGACGGGCCCCGTGCTCCCGTCTTCGAGCTGCACCTCGCCGAGCGTGTCGACGACGGGGCCGGGCCGCTCGATCGCGAACGGCGAGGGGATCAGCGCCGCCAGCAGAACCGCGCAGGCGAACAGGGCGAGAACGAGCAGGACGCGCAGGCGACGGCGTTCCATCAGTTCGTGGTCCACTCGTCTCCTCACTGGGTCTCACGGTTGTTCGCAGTCGGCGCAATGGGATTCGCCGAGCGTCGGCCAATCTAGCAGGCGGATCTGACGGAGGTGCCGTAGCGTGGTTGACGACGCAGAAGCGTAAGGAGCGGGTAATGAGCGAGAGCGACCACGGCAACTCGGGCGATCGGGGTCCGGAGGACTTCGAGGAGCTGCAGCGCATCCTGCGGGAGATGCTGCAGGGCGGCGGCTCCGAGATGAACGGCATGGATGCCGAGCAGTTCGCGAAGGCGGCGGGCATCCCGGTGGATCCCCGGACGCTGCAGGGGCTGTTCAGCACGCTGCAGGGCGCGATGCAGCATCCCAGCGACGAGATCGACTGGTCGACCGCGCGTCGCACCGCCATCGAAGCCGCGAGCGGCACGCCGGCGGGCGATCCCGCGCCCGCGATGCGCGCCTTCCCCGTCGCCGCACTGTGGCTGGACGAGGCGACCGAGCTGGGACCGACTCCCGACGCGCCGCGCACGCTCACCCGCATCGAGTGGGTGCAGCAGTCGGTCGACACCTGGATCAGCCTGGCCGAGCCCGTGGCCGAATCCATCACGCGCGCGCTCATGAACGCACTGCAGAGCCAGATGCCCGAGGAGTTGAGCGATGCGCTGCAGGGGGCGACCCCCATGCTGCGAAGCGTGGGAGGCGCGCTGTTCGCCGTGCAGCTCGGCAGTATCGTCGGGCGGCTCTCGGGCGAGGTCGTCTCGGCCGGGGATATCGGGATCCCGCTGCTCTCGGGCCCCGGTCGCGAGGGCGGCGCACTGCTCCCGAGCGGAGTCGCGGCCTTCGCGGAGGGACTGGATCAGGATCCGGAGGCGGTGACGCTGTACCTCGCGGTGCGGGAGCTCGCCCACGCGCGGCTGTTCAGGCACACGAAGTGGCTGCGGCTGCACCTGCTGACGGCGATCACGGACTACGCTCGCGGGATCCGGATCGATACCGACCGCATCGAGGAGATGGCGCGCGATATCGACCCTCAGAACCCCGCGCAGATTCAGGAGCTGATCTCGAACGGCGCGCTGATCCCGCCGAAGACCGAGGCCCAAGAGTCGGCGCACGGGCGGCTGGAGACCATGCTGGCGCTCGTGGAGGGCTGGGTGGATGTCGTCACCGCGGAGGCCGCGAAGCGGATCCCGGGAGCCGACGCGATCGCCGAGATGGTGCGGAGACGCCGCGCGACCGGCGGACCGGCGGAGCATGCGTTCTCCGCCCTCGCCGGTCTGGAGCTGCGGCCCCGGCGCCTGCGCGACGCGGCCGCGGTCTGGCGTCTCGTGGCGGAGCGCAGCGACGCCGCGACGCGCGACGGGCTCTGGGCGCATCCTGATCTGCTCCCGACCGCCGAGGAACTCGACCATCCGGCGCGACTGCTCGAGCGGCTGGGCCTGGCCGGTGCTGCCCCCGATGCCGAGGCCGACGAGTTCGACGCCGCGCTGGCGCAGTTGCTCGACGGCGAACTGCCGCCGCACCAGGGCGGCGAGGATGGTCACGATGAGGGCAGTCGCGGCGATGACGGGCGGGGCGAGCCGGGGCACCCGGTATAGGGCGTTCCCGGCGTTCCCGGCGCTCCCGGGCTGCCGCGGGTTCCTTCGAGGCAGCCCCGCCACGGCCTCAGTACTTCGCTCACAGAGAGCAGGATCGACCGAATTCTCGACGATCCGGCCCGATGCCTGTGGATAGCGGATCCTCCGCCGGCTCGACACTCCAGAATCGTGTCATGGAAGACACGATCACCCGCATACACCCCGATTTCCCTCTGTGCTGGGAGGATCCCGAGACCCTGCGCATCGGCTTCGAGCACGCGCAGGCCCGGGTGCGACAGCCGAGCCCCGGCACGCAGCGTCTCCTCCGCGCCCTCGTATCGGGGATCGCCCCGCGCCGACTCGCCCTCGAGGCTCGGCGCCTGGGGGCGACCCCGCATGAGACGCGCGAGCTGCTCGCGGCGCTCTCCCCCGCCCTGGAGTCGGCGCCCCTCGCGCCGACTGGCGACTCACCGTCCGAGCATCCGCACCGATCGCTGCGCGCGCTGCTCTGCGACGACGGGCGCGAGGTTCCCGGTCTCAGAGAGGCGCTCGGCGCCACCGGCCTGTGCGCGCTCGATTCGCAGCCGGGGCCCGACGAGGAGTACGAACTCGTCGTGCACATCGAGCGCTACCTCGAACCGCTCGAGCGGGCGCAGCGCTGGCTCAGCCGCGCGGTCCCGCACCTGCTCATCAGGTTCACCGATCGCGCAGTCGTCGTCGGCCCGCTCGTGTCGGCGCGGGGCGCTCCCTGCCACACCTGCTGCGCTCTCACGATGCTCGCGGAGGATCCGGCCTACCCCGTGCTCGCGGCGCAGCTCTACGGTTCGAGCCCTCCCAGCGAAACCGCCGCGGGAGCTCACATGGCGGCGGCCTTCGCCGCGCTGCTCATCGGCAGGTGGCGCGCGGGAGACCCGGCGGCGCACACGACCCGAGCAACCATACCGATGCGACGCGGCCAGGTGAGCGGTGCGCCCGGGCTCGCCCGTGTGGCCCCTCATCCGGAGTGCGCGTGCGCCGCCGCGTAGCGGACGGTGCGGGGACATCGAGGCGGGTATCGGGAGCCGGCCGGGCCGGGCCGGGAATCTCGCGCTCGGGCTCGTGTCCGCCCCCGTTCCTACGCCAGCAGCCCCGCCTCGGCGAGGAAGCGAGACGGCTGCCTCGGAGCGCGCGCACCCCCACCGACACCGGAGAGCCGCAGCACGTCTCGCGCACGGGTGAACGCGACGTAGGCGAGACGCCGCTCCTCCTCGATGGCGGCCTCGTCGACGGCGTGGGCGATCGGCAGCACCCCCTCGCTCATACCGACCACGTGCACCATCGACCACTCGAGCCCCTTCGCGGCGTGGATGGCGCTGAGCGTCACGGCCTCCATCGTGGGTTCGTGCTGGGTGCGTTGACGTGCGAGCAGCTCGTCGCTGAACTCCCGGATGCCAGCGCCCGGCGGCATCTCGTCCACGAGCGCGAGCAGCGCGCTGAGCGCTTCCCAGCGTTCCCGCGCCGCAGCGCCCTCGGGCGCCTTCTCGGTCCAGCCTCCCGAGCGCAGCACATCGCTCACGATCTGGAACAGCGGCCTCGGATCCGCGACCTTCGCCTCGCCCCGGATCAGCATGACGGCCTGCCGCACGTCGGCTCGCTCGAAGAACCGCTGCGCGCCGTGCACCCGGGCGCTGATCCCCCGTTGCTGCAGCGCCTCCTCGAAACGCGCGGACTGCGCATTCGTGCGGTAGAGGATGGCGATCTCCGAGGGCGGGGTGCCGGTGCGGATCGCGTCGGCGATCGAGTCGGCCACCGCGGCCGCCTCGTCGTGCTCGCTGCCGAACCACTCGAACGTCGGCGCAGCACCGGCAGTGTCCTCGCGCGTCGCCTGCAGCGTGAGCGCGCCGGGCCGGTCTCGCATGAGGCGGTTGGCGAGCCGCACCACGGGCTCCTTCGAGCGATAGTTGCGCTCGAGCCTGATCTCGCGCGCGTGCGGATACTCGATCCCGAATCGCAGCAGGTAGGAGCTCGTGGCACCGGCGAAGGAGTAGATGGTCTGGCTGGCATCGCCCACCACGCAGAGATCGTCGCGGTCCCCGAGCCACACGCGCAGCAGAGCGTGCTGCAGCGGCGAGACGTCCTGGAACTCGTCCACCGTGAAGAAGCGGTACCGCTCGCGCACCTGCAGCGCCGCCAGCGGCTCGGTCTCGAGCATTCCGGTGAGCAGCACGAGCACGTCTTCGAAATCGATCTGACGGCGTTCCTCCAGCAGCGTCGCGTATGCGCGATGCACGTCGATCAGCTGCTCGGGCGTGAGCCCCTGCGGCAGCGGACGATCCTGCACCCGCTCCGCGTAGGCGTCGATGCTCAGCATCGAGGTCTTACGCCACTCGATCTCCGAGGCCGCGTCCCGCAACGCCTCGCCTCCGAGGCGCAGTCCCATGCTCTCGACGGCCTGCGAGAGGGCCGCGACCTTGCCCGGCAGCACCTGCGGCGCCGCCCCGCCGACCAGCTGCGGCCAGAAGTGCCCCAGCTGCGCGAGCGCGGCTCCGTGGAACGTCTGAGCGCGCACGCCTTCGGCTCCCAACCCTCGCAGACGCCCCTGCAGCTCCCCGGCAGCCTTCCGGGTGAACGTCACGGCGAGCACACGATCGGGCGCGTACACCCCGCTGCGCACCCCGTGCGCGATGCGGTGGGTGATCGCCCGGGTCTTGCCGGTCCCTGCGCCCGCCAATACGGCGACGGGCCCGCGCAGGCACTCGGCGATCTCGCGCTGCTCCGGGTCGAGGTCGGCGAGGATCGCATCGGTGTCAGTCGCCATGCGCGCCCTCCGCCACCCACCGGTCGATCATCCATCGGGCGATCGAGAGTGGCATCGGCAGCGTGATGCCCGGCCCCGGACTGCGCAGCTCGTCACGGCTGAACCACCGCAGCTCCGAGATCTCCTCGGGGTCGGGGTTCAGGTCGAGCGGGTCCGCGTCAGCCGCGAGGCGCGCCCGGAATCCGAGCATGAGCGAACGGGGGAACGGCCAGGGCTGCGAGGTCACATAGCGGATGTCGCTCAGGTGCACCCCCGACTCCTCGAACACCTCTCGGGAGACCGCCTGCTCCAGCGACTCACCCGTCTCCACGAACCCGGCGAGCAGCGAGAACCTTCCGCTCTCCCACAGCGCGTTCGATCCGAGGAGCACCCGGTCCTCGTGCTCGATCAGCACGATCACTGCGGGGTCGGTGCGGGGGAAGTGCTCGCCGCCGTGCCCGTCCCGTCGCATCCAGCCGCCGAGCCCGGGCTCGGTGAGGCTCCCGTCTCGCGGGGAGAACCTCGATGACTCGTGCCAGCGGATGAGCCCGGATGCGACGGAGATCATCTCCCGCTCGTACTCGGGGAGCCTGTCGGCGATCTCGAACGGGTGCCGCCATTCCTCCCCCGGCACCTCGACGCTTGCTTCGGAGTCGTGCTCGGCGATCAGCGTCGCGAAGACCGGGTCGCCCTCGGCTCTCCCGAGATAGAGGTGGGTCGCGCACAGATCGTGATCGGCTTCCTCGAACTCGCCGTCCGTGCCGATCAGTGCGAGGCGCGGTTCTCCCTCGCCGCTCGCGGGCCCTTCGATGACCGGGATCTCGACTCCCCGCACCCGCAACAGCTTCGCCGAGGGTTCGCGCCACGCCGACCTCAAACGCTCGATATCGGCACGGGTCTCAGCGTCGCGGTCGAGAGCGCTTCCGGCGAGCGGAGGGTAGTCGACGATCATCGCGTTTCCTCTCTTGAAGGAGCGCAGGGCCTGTGCTGCGCGGTCCCTCGAAGTTGCCTGCGGTGTGCCGTTCGGTGCGCGTGGCGCGGCGTGAGAGACCGCCCTCGTGCATACCCTGAATACATGGCCACCATTCCCTTCACTCTAGCCGCGCTCGCGACTTCGGCCGTACCGGGCCTGGTCGTATTCGGGGTGCGCGCGCACGAGGGCGACGAGAGCTTCGCCTCAGCCGTGGTAGCAAGCGCAGACGCCGAACTGCTCGTCCGGGTGCCTCGCACGCAGGCCGCGGAGGTCCAGCAGTCGGCCGAGTTGCTGGGGATCGCCGCGCTTACCGAGGGGCCGCGCAGCAGACTGCCGTTCGACGTGCCCGAGACGCTCGGAATGACCCGGGCGGGCGACACGCGAGCGGTGGTGTCGACGATGCTCAGCGGAGAGACCTTCGAGACGGAGGATCTCTCCGATGACGCCCTGCTGCTGCAACCCGTCGCGGAGGCTATCGGCGCGATTCACGATCTGCCGACGAGCGTGGCGCAGAACGGTGGGCTCCCGGTGCGCAGCGCCCAGGATCTGCGGCTGCTGACCACCCGCCTGATCGACCGCGCCGAGATGACCCGGATGCTGCCGGAGACGGTTCTGCGGCGCTGGCAGCAGACCGTCGAGGCAGCCTCGGTCTGGGACTTCACGCCCACCGTCGTGCACGGATCGCTGGACGCGGAGCAGATACTGGTCGAGGAGGACCGGGTCACCGGGGTACTGGGCTGGTCCGAGCTCTCGGTGGGTGATCCGGCCTCGGATCTCGCGTGGTTGCTCGCAGCCGGCCCCGAGGTGCTCGATGCCGTGCTCGCCCGCTATGCGCGGAACCGCAACACGGGTTCGCTCTCGCACCTGCGCGTGCGCGCAGCGCTGTACCACGAGCTGGAGGTCGCCCGCTGGCTGCTGCACGGCGTGGACTCCCACGATCAGGCCGTGATCGACGACGCCGTGGGCATGCTCGACCGTATGGTGGGGTCTTCGGGTGCGCTCGGGGCGGCGGTGTTCGCCGCGCGGAACCGGTCCCCATTGGGTGAGTCGGAGGTGTCGGCTCTGCTCGACGAGACTCCCGAGGTCGTCGATCATCTCTCCGACACCGCGGCCTACGAGGCACTCGACGAGGATCGCATGTTCGGGGTCGACACGGACTTCATCGAGCCGCTCAGCGATGACGACGGAACGCAGGCTGGGTCCGGCGGTGCGGACGTGTCAGACGGTTCGGATGACTCGGCCGGTTCGGAGCTCCTGACAGAACCCCTCGCCGACCAGCAGACCGAGCCCATCGATCCGAACGAACTGCCGGATGCACCGGAGGCGTCACGCGCTCCGGGTGATCCGGATGCGCCCGGACGGTCTGAAGCTCCCGGCAGCCTGGGGAAGCCCGTCGACTGAGCTCCCCCTCACGGAGCGCTCCGCACGCGAGCCGCTGCCTCCCTCCAGATCCGCTCGAGTTCTTCGAGACTGCGCGGGTCGTTGCCGCTCAGCTCGATGCCCTCGGCCACGTAGAACAGCGAGACGTCGATGCGCTCCGGGTCGATGCCCGCCCACTGCGCGTAGGCGTGACGATAGAGGTCGAGCTGGAAGAAACGACTCTCTCGCTCGGCCTCAGTGCGGGGCGACCTGCCCGCCTTCCAGTCGACGATCTCGAAGCGCTCGATCGCATCGGAGTCGGCGTCGATACGGTAGACCGCGTCGAGCTTGCAGACGAGGGTGCGGCCGGCGAACGGCAGCGTGACCTCCTGCTCCACGGCGATCGGCCGCAGCTGCGCCCAGCGCGATCGCTCGAACTGCTCGATGAGGGGCCGCAGCTCGGCTTCGCCGTCGAATTCGGCCAGGTCGGGCTCCCACCCTTCGAGGTCGAGCCCCGTGAGTGGCAGCGCGGTGCCCTGCGCAGTGGTCGAGCGCCGCTCGACCCACTCGTGGAACCGGTTGCCGATGCGGGTGCGCCGATAGGGGCGCTGCGGCACGGGGCGGAGTCTGCGGCGCTCGGCTCGCTCCGGATCCTCGATGAACTCGTGGAAGGTCGAGGCGGTGATCCGCTCGGGCAGATCCTGATCAGCGGGACGTCCAACGGCGTCACCGGCAGCGGATCCCGCGCCTCCGGCTGGACGCGCACCCGAAGCGGCGCCCGAGCCTGCACCGTGATTCATCGCGGAGCGGCGCTCCGCGAGCAGCAGTCGCACGGTCTCATCGAGCTCGGCATCGTCGAGCGGATCCGCGTCTCCGTCGGCGGTTTCGATCGCGCTGCGCACGGCTTCTGCGGCTCGCATCACCGCGGCCTCGCGGGCGCCGAGCGGGTCGAGCGGCCACTGCAGCGTGAGCTCGTCGAGCTCGCTGGGGTCGTTCTCGTGCGCGCTCTTCTCAGGCAGCCCGGAGATGAGGCCCGCCTGCTCGAGCTCCACGAGATAGGGGGACGGATCGCGCGGCCGGGTCTGTCCGCCCCAGAAGGAGCCGCTGAGCAGCAGCCGGCTCGCGGACCGGGTGACGGCCACGTAGGCGAGCCGTCGCTCCTCTTCCTGGTGCCGCTGTTTCAGCTCGTCTCGGTAGGCCGCGATGCGGTCGCGCAGCTCCTGCTGCGTATCCGCGATACGCCAGTTCAGTTCGGGGCGAGCCGATGCGTCGCCGCGCAGCTCGTCCGGGAGTTCGCCGGTGCGCAACCACCCCGCCCCGCTTTTCGGAGTCCCGGGGAACTCGCCCGCGACCAATCGCGGCACCGCCACCAGATCCCACTCCAACCCCTTCGCACCATGCGCGGTGATGAGCTGCACCGTGCCGGGCGCAGGCGCTGCGACGTGCTCAGCCGTCTCATCGGATTCGATCGCGCGTTCGATCCATTCGAGCAGCGAGGCCAGGGTGCCGCGGCTGTCGACCGCGAGGTAGCCCTCGACGAGTTCGGTGAAGATGTCGAGGTTGGCGTGAGCGGCCGAGCCGCCGGCGCTCTCGCGAGTTTCGTTGGCGTCGAGCTCGATGTCGAGCCGGAGCGCCTGCACCGTCGAGCCGATCAGTTCTGAAATGCTGCCGCCGACCCCCTGCCTCAGGCCGGCGAGCATGCGACCCGCCTCGCGAAGCCGTTCACGTCCGACCTCGCTGATGCCGCGCAGAGCCGCGTGATCGAGTTTGCGCATGGTGGCGATCTGGTCGAGGGCATCGATGAGCGTGAAGCGACGATCGGGATCGGGCAGCACGCTGTCGTCCTCACGGTCCTCGTCGCTGAGGGGCTGGTGAGCGACGTCGCGCTCCCCGAACCACCTCGCCGCGTCGCGCAGTCCCGCGACGTCCGCGACGCCGATACGGAAGCGAGGGCCGGTCAGCAGCCTGATGAGGTCGCTGCCGGCGTCGGCGTACCAGATGCAGCGCAGCGTGCTCACCACGTCGGTGACCTCGGGGGTGGTGAGGAGCCCGCCGAGCCCGATGATGCGGTTCGCGACCCCGGCCTCCGTGAGCGCAGCGGAGAAGGCCGCCATCGGACTCCGCTTGCGGAAGATGACCGCCGCGGTCGGCATCTCGCCGTGCTCGGCGAGATGGGCTTCCCGTGCGTTCCGCATCCATTCCGCGACGGCTACGCGCTCCTCGTGGGCGGTCTCGGGGTAGCACCAGTCGATACTCCCCTGCTCTGCGCCCGGACGCGGCGAGAGTGCTGGCACCTCGATAGCGGCATCGGCGGCGAGTGGCCCGGCGATGACGTTCGCGGCGTCGAGCACCAGGTCGGGATTGCGCCAGCTGGTGGACAGCGTGAGCGTCGTGGGCGGGGCGGCGGGGGGCTCGGATTCCCGGCCCCGAGCCCGGAAGTCGGCGTGGAAGGATTGCAGGCCCTCGGCCGACGCGCCCCGCCAGCCGTAGATCGACTGATGAGGATCGCCGACCGCCATCACCGAGGCCCCCGCGAAGATGCGGGAGAGGAATCGCGTCTGCCCGACGGAGGTGTCCTGCACCTCGTCGAGCAGCACGACGCGGTGCCTGCGGCGGAGCATCGGCACGGCATCGGCGGAGCGTTCGAGCGCGAGAGTCGCGAGCGCGAGCTGGTCGGAGAACTCGATGACCCCTCGACGATGCTTCTCGGCGGCGTACTCGCGGGCCAGCCGTGTGATGAGCGGTGTCTCGGCGAGGCCGGCGACGGCATCGCGAACCGGTGCGTACACCTTCCCGCTCGGCTCGCTTCCTCGCTCCTTCTCGTTGTAGGGGAGGTGGATCACACGAGAGAACTCCTCGACAACCCGGTCGACCCGGTCGAGCGACGTGAGATTGTCGGAAACGGCGTGGTCGATGTTCAGCAGATGGCGTATGAGCTGCGGCAGGCTCAGTTCACTCGTCGCGAGCTGCGGGTCGCGGCTCGCGATCACGGTCTCCCGCGCGATACGCCAGGCGGTCGCCTCGTCGATCACGGCGACGCCGGGTGCGACCCCCGCAGCCGCTCCGAACTCCTGCAGCACCCCTGCCGCGAAGGAGTTGTAGGTGCTCACGTCGGGGATGTCGAGACCGTCTGCGAGATGCTCGCAGAGGGTGAGGGATCGTTCGTGCTCTCTCGGGGAGAGCATCCGCCGCTCGGCCGCGTCTTGCAATCGCTCGGCGAATGCCGCGAGCCGCCCCGAGATCCGTTCGCGCAGCTCACCCGCGGCTTTGCGGGTGAAGGTGAGACCGAGCACCTGATCGGGTCCGACGAGCCCGTTGGCGACGAGCCACACCACCCGGTTGGCCATGGTCTCGGTCTTGCCGCTCCCTGCCCCGGCTACGACGAGGGTGCTGCCGCCGAGCGGATGCTCGATCACCGCGCGCTGCTCTGCTGTGGGCACGAGGGCGGGCTTCGGCGGGACCGCCAGGAGCTCGGCGATGCGGGAGGCTGAGAACACGGGAGGCTCCGGATTCATGGATGCGTTCGCGGTGGAGGTCATGCCCGGCTCACCGCCGGGATGATGTGGAGTCGGCAGTCGCCCGGCTGGTGCGGATCCGAGCAGTGGTGCTCGACGCGGGCGGTGAATTCGCCGGCCGCCATGACCCCTGCGATATCGACGACGCGCTGCCGCAGCAGACTCATCGTCTCTTCCGAGATCGGCTGCTGCACCCGCTCGACGTAGTCCGCGCGCTTGGTCGCGTCGGGGTGGACGTAGAGCAGACGGGCCCCGCCGCTCCGAGTGCCCGGGGGAAGCGTCCCCTCGGCGAGTTCGAAGGCGTCGAGCGCCACCCCGAGCTGGTAGGCCTGCAGTTGGACGTGCTCCTCGGCCCCGGCTTTGCTCGGCGGGGTGCGCCCGGTCTTCAGGTCGAGCACCGTCACCTCGCACGTGCCGTCCGGTAGAGCCGTCATCTCGAGCCGGTCTGCCATCCCCCGCAGCACCGCTCCCTCGAGCGGGACCGCGAAGGGTGTCTCCCGTCCGATCAGCGTTCGATCCGATCCCTCGAATGCGCTCAGGTAGGCGGCGAGACTCTCGGTCATCGCGCGGGCGACTCGCTCGGCGCGAACCGACTCCCACTCCGCCTCGAACGGCAGCTTGCCCCACTCCGCTTTCACGGAGTCGAGCATCGCCTCGGCGTCGGCTTGCTGCGCCGTCTCGAGAGCATGGTGAACCAGCGTTCCGAGGCTCGCCTGCACGCTTCCGCGGCCACCCCCGAGGCTCGCGATCGCCCAGTCGAGAGGGCAGGTCTCGGCCCGCTCGAGGTGCGACGGGCTGACGGGCACCCTGCGTTCGAGGTCTACACGCGCATCTGCACCCGCGTGCGCACCCGCAGCCGTGTCTGCATCGGGGTCGATGCCCGCCGCGGATCCTGCGCCCGAGGCCTCCTCCGACCTCGTCTCGAAGAGCGGAGCCGTGGTGCTCGGAGGCAGCACTCCGTACCACTCATCGGGCGCGGCCCCCGCGACGCCGTCGCGAGCGAGCGCCGCCAGCGAGGCGCGGGCCTGCCCGTCAGCGGGGTCGAGCGTGAGTCGTCGGCGCATCTCCGCGACGGCGCCGCGCAGAGTGAGTCTGGTGCTGGGCAGTCCCTCACGCAGATGCTCTCGGCCGAATCCGAAGAACGGACTCGGATGCTGCTCTTCATCGGAGACGGCCACCACGAGCAGTTCGGTTTTCGCGCGGGCGCAGCTGTGGGCGAACAGCCTGAGCTCGTCATGCATCGTGTCCCTGCGCGAGGGCGGCAGCGCCTCGCCTCCCCGAAGCCAGCGCTCAAGAGCGGCGGTGCCGAGCAGCGAGCCGCGGGCACGCAGGTTCGGCCAGGCGCCGTCTTGCACTCCGATCACCGACACCACGGCGAACTCGCGACCGATCGCGCCCTGCGGCGTCGTGACCGTGACCGCGGACCGCTCGCTGCGATGAGCGAGCGAATCCTCGGGTACCGCGCTCAGCAGCAGATCGTCGAGCAGCTCTTCGACGGGCTGCGCGCTGTCCTGCTCTTCGTGACGCTGCAGCGCGAAGAAGAGACCCATCACCGCGTCGAGCGACCGATGTGCCTCGTCGGCTCGGGCGCCTCTCGCGTCGAGCGCCTCGTTCTGCCATTGCTCGGCGAGCCGAGTGCCCTCCCACAGCGCCCACAGCGTCTCGCGCGCCGTGCCGCCCGCCTCAGAGCTGCGCACGGCAGCCTGGATGATGAGACCGATGCGGCGCAGTGCTCGGCCTCCCGAGCTATCGATGACGGGCCGCTCGCCGGGGAGCGCCACGGCCTCGAGCACGAGCTCGTCGATGCCGCGGACCTCGCGCTGCTCGGCGCGCGCGTCTCGACGCTCCTGCAGCAGCAGTGCCCACCGCAGACGCCTGATCGCGACGGGGTCGAGGCCGCCGATCACGCCCCCCGCGAGGCGCAGCACGTCTTCGCCGGTGAGCGCCGAGAGCCCGAGCGCGTGCTGCAGCAGCCTGATCAGCTCACGGACGATCTGGTGCTCCCGAAGCACGATGCCGCCCGCCGCGACCCCCGTGGGCACCTGGTGCACCGCGAGCGCGCGCGAGACCCGCGACGCCTCGGAACGGCTTCGGCAGATGACGGCCATCTCGCCCCAGTCCGTGCGAGGCTCACCGTCCAGGCCGAGATGCCGTGCGCGCAGACGGTGCGCGACGACTCCCAACTGCTCGGCGGGCGACCCCGCCACCGCGAACTCCACCGACCCCGGTTCATCGTGAGCACTGCCGGCCGAGCGCTGCTCCCCCGCCCCGGCCGCGCCGATCCGCGCGGTGAGACCGCCTACGAACTCCCGCAACGCCGCACCGTGCCGATGCACCGTGCCGAGCACGACGCACTGCTCGGCCTCACCGACTCCGGGTCCGTCCGCCCGGCCGCCCGGTGCCCCGCCTCGACGCTGCAGCTCATCGCCGAGTCTCGCCAGCACGGCGGTTCGCTCGCCGTGGAACGCCCCCGTCGCCTCATCGGGATCGCCGAACACCCAGACACGGCTGCCGACGCTCGCGCAGGCCGCCAGCAGCGCGAGCTCTCCCTCCCCCAGTTCTTGCGCATCGTCGACGAGCAGCAAGCGAGGCACCGCGAACGTGCCCGGAATCGCGACTCCGTCTGCGGTGCGCGCCGATCCCGAGCTTCTCACCGCGGCGGCGGCAGCGCGCAGCAGCGCGCTCGAACTCAGCTCCCCCGGCCGCTCGGCCGCGATCCGCCCGGCCACGGCCGAGATGAGGTCGAGGCTCGCGCACCATCGGTCGATCAGCTCGGGCTGCGGCATTCGCGTGAGCGCCTCGGACGCCGCCCCCGACCGTATCTCACGCAGGTCGGCGGCGAGGCGCGCCGGCTCGAGGTCGAAATCGTCGACCACGCGCCACAGCTCGCGCAACTCGGCTCGGAACGCCGGACTCTGCAAGACCTCCGGGGGAAGCCCCGGTATACCCGCCTGCCCTGCCAGACCGCGCTCCACCGTCTCGGCTATCGCCTCGTCTTGCGCAGTGCCCGTCAGCAGTCTCGGGGCTTCGCTCCCCTCGACCGCTGCCGCCCTCGAGAGCACCGCGAAGGCGAGCGAGGTCGAGGGGCGAACGGGAGTGCCTCCGATCGCGCGTGCCGCGCTGCGCTCGACGCGCCCGCGCAGCTCGCCCGCCACCAGCCGATTCGGAGCGATGACCAGAGCGTGATCCTCACCCCACCCTTCTCTGCCGATCACCCGGGTGAACGCCTCGATCAGCACCCGCGTCTTGCCGGTGCCCGGCGCCCCCAGCACTCGAGCATGACGGGAAGGGTCGAGGGCCAGGGCGGCCTGCTGGGACGGGTCGAATGGGAGCATGCGATCACACTATCGAGCACCTCCGACATTCTTGCGGGCGCCGATGCGCTGACGGCGAACGGCCGCCCTCGAGGCACCTCCGCCCGATGCCGGCACCCTAGACTCGGAGAACGGAATCATTCGTGGTCTCGCACCACAGCACCCGAGGAGGCACCCGTGGAAGTTCGTATCGGCATCAAGCACTCGCCCCGTGAGCTCGCGTTCGAGACCGAGGCGAGCGCCGACGAGGTGCGCAGCCTCATCGACGCCGCCATCGAGAAGGACTCCGCTCTCGTGGCGCTCGCCGACACGAAGGGGCGTCAGTACCTGGTCGACACCGACTCGATCAGCTATGTCGAGCTCGGCGGAGAGGGCGGCCGCAAGGTCGGCTTCATCAGCTGAGTCCGCGCCCGGCGGGCCGATATTCCGTTCCCTTCGACGAGCTCGGGGAACGGGATACGGCAAGCTCTGCGAGCGGATCGGGCCGGGCCGGAAGACGGCTCCGCTATCGCAACTCGTCGCGTACCGCGTCGAGCAGACGGTCGGCCACCTCGCGCTTACTGCCGTGCGCCTCGCGGGCGAGCCCGCCGTCGGCATCGAGCACCAGCAGACTGTTGTCGTCGCTCTCGAAACCGGCGTTCCAGCCCACCGCATTCACGGCCAGCAGGTCGACGCCCTTGCGAGCGAGCTTGCGCCGGCCGCGCTCGAGCAGCTCGGTTCGGCCCGATCCGGTCTCCCCGGCCTCGGCTCCCGACGATCCGCCCGCGACGGTCTCCGCTGCGAAACCGACGATCACCTGCCCGGGACGACGCTCGCGAACCAGCCCGACCAGCACGTCGGGGTTCTCGACGAGTTCGAGCACGGGAGCTTCACCCGGCGAGTCCTCTTTGCGCAGCTTCTGATCCGCGACGTTCGCCACGCGGTAATCGGCGACCGCCGCCGCCATGATCACGACCTCCGCTCCGCTCGCCGCCGCGTGGGCCGCCGTCTCGAGCTCGGCCGTCGTGCCGATCGGAACGACGCGCACGGCCGCCCGATCCCGCACCTGCGCGAGCACCGACTCGTCGATGTTCGCGGCCAGCAGCACGACCTTGGCCCCGCGATCCGCCGCAGCAGCCGCGATCGCCACTCCCTGCCTGCCGCTCGAGCGGTTGCCGAGGTAGCGCACCGGATCGATCGGCTCTCGAGTGCCGCCGGCGGTGACGAGCACGCGGACGCCGTCGAGGTCCCTGGCTCCCTCTGCCCCTTCGGCGGGCTCCGCGAGCAGTCGGGCGTCGAACTCCGGCTGCGGATGGAGATCGGGATCGGCGGCGGAGTCCCCCGCGGGTTCGGGATCGGCGCCGCGCGCCGCATCGTCGGGGGTCTCGGGATCGGTCTCGCCGCCCAGCAGGCTCTCGATCGCCCGCGCGATCTGCTCGGGCTCGCTCATGCGGCCCGGGCCGCTGTCGTCACCCGTCAGCCGCCCGCTCTCGGGACCGACGAACCGCACCCCGCGCGAGCGCAGGATCGCCACGTTGTCCTGCGTCGCGGGGTGCTGCCACATCTCGGTGTGCATCGCGGGTGCGACGAGCACCGGAGCGCGTGTGGCGAGCAGCGTGGTGCCCAACAGGTCATCGGCGAGACCCGCGGTCATGCGCGCGAGCGTGTTGGCGGTAGCGGGAGCCACGACCACGAGGTCCGCACGCTGGCCCAGCGCGACGTGGCGCACCTCGGGAACGTCCTCGTGCACGGAGGTTGTGACGGGGTGTCGGCTGATCGCCTCCCAGGTCGGCCGGCCGACGAAGCGGAGCGCGTCATCGGTCGGCACCACGTGCACCTCGTGGCCGGTCTCGACGAGCAGCCTCGCCAGCGCGACGGCCTTATAGGCGGCGATGCCGCCGGTCACTCCGAGCACAATGTTCATAGGAACATCCTGCCATGCGCCGCCGGCCGCGAGCGGACTCCGCCGCCCGCCCGCGGCCTCGGATCATCTCAGCCCGCCAGCACCGCGCACTGCCCGACGGCGTTCTTGCCGATCGTATTGCCGTAGCCGAACACTCCGGGGGTCAGCCCGCTGCAGGTGATGTTGCGACCGATCTCATTGCGCACGACGAAAACGCTGTTCACACCGCTGCCGGTCGCGTCGTCGCTCCCGGTCATCGTGACGTTCTGCAGCGTCACGTTGCCGGAGACACGGTTCCACATGACCCCGAGCCACTCCTCGGTGATCCCGCTGACGGTGATGTTCTTCGCGACCGTGTTGTTCTTGATCGACCAGGGGATGTCGGATCCGCCTCCGGAGATCGTGACGTTGCCGCCCACGTCGAGCCCGTTCAGGAAGACGCCGATCGCGCCGTCGAGCGTGATGTTGCCGCGCACCGCGATCGTGGACCGTGCATTCGGGTCGGTCGCGCACGGGTGCCCGGAGTTGCCGGGGACCGCCGGCTGACAGCCCAGGCCGACGAGCGAGCCGCTCGAAGCCGTCACGTTGCGGCCCACGGTGATGCTCGACGGCGCGCTCTGCGCATCGAACACGGCCCCCGAGGCGACGACCAGGTTGCCGGAGACCGCGATCTCGGCGCCGGAGCCCACGTCGCACATGCCGGCGATGGTCAGCTCGGAGTAGCTGCCGGAGGGCACGGAGCCGCCCGTACAGGTGTAGGAGCCGCCTCCCGGAGGGGCGGCGAGCGCCGGAGCCGCCCCGCAGAGCGCGACCCCTCCCGCGAAGAGAACGGCACCGATTGCCTTCAATCCCGTGTGCATGTCTGAGTCCTTGTCTCATGCAGCAGCGCTGCTGTTCCACGGATCCACGGACTCCCCGGGTGGGTCTGAGAGCGTCATCGTCGACGTTCTGGGCGCATCATACCACCGGCCCCACCGAACGTCACCGCTCGAGCAGCACCGCGACCTCCATGTGCCGCGTGTGCGGGAACATGTCGAAGACCCGCGCCTCACGCACGGAGAACGACGGCATCGCCGCGAGGTCGCGAGCGAGGCTCTCGGGGTTGCAGCTCGAGTAGACGACGTGCCGGATCCCGGCACCGCCCTCCAGCCACGCCGCCAGCTCGGCGCCGATCCCGCGCCTCGGCGGGTTCACGATCACGGCCTCCGGCCTGTCCTCGCGACGCGCGGCCAATGCGAACGCCGTCGCGTCGGCCGCCTCGAAGCGAGCCGCGATCCCGGCCTCCCGGGCGCTGCGCCTGGCCGAGCGCACCGCTTCCTCGCTGATCTCGACGCCCAGCACACGACGCGCGGGCAGCGCCGCCGTGTCCTCCGCACGGCCCGCGCAGTGCAGCGCGAAACCGCCGACCCCGCAGTAGAGGTCCCAGAGGGAGGCGGGATCCGCCCGATCCACCCACGCCGCGGCCTGCGCATACAGTGCGCGAGCGACGGACGTGTTGGTCTGGAAGAAGCTGCGGGGCCGGAGGTGCAGCGCGAGCGACGATCCCGTTCCCATCGAGAGCGACGACCCGAGCAGCAGTTCCTCGCGCTCGCCCTCGAGCACGGCCTTGTGCTCGGGCAGCAGGTTGACCGACACGACGACCGCGCTCGGCACGGCCCGCCGCAGCTGCTCCAGCCGACCGCGCAGCACCTCGAGGGATCGCTCGCTGCGCACCACGAAGCGCAGCATGAGATCCCCGTCAGGCGACGCCGTGACGTGCACGAACTTGAGCTCGCCCCGCCGCTTCGGCACGTCGTAGGGAGGGAGGCCGGTCTGGTCGAGGAAGCGTGCGAGATGCGGGATCGCGGCGCGGATCACGGGCTCCTGGATCAGGCAGTCGCGGAGGTCGACGCCCGAGCCGTCGGGCCCGAGGATGCCGAGCGTCACCTTCCCCGGCCGACCGCCGACGACCAGCTTCGCCTTGTTGCGGAAGTCGCGCACGCCGCCCGGCACCGATGGCAGCCAGGCCCGCTCGGGCACATCGGGCAGCAGCTCGCGGCAGCGCTCCTCCTTCTCACGCAGCTGCTGCGCATAGGGGGTCTCGATGAGCGTGCAGGATCGGCACCGGCCGGCCTCGAAGTAGCCGCAGATCGGGTTGCCGTCGGTCACGAGCGGAAGAGACGCACGGTCTCCCCTGTCAGCAGCGCCGCCCGGAGCTCCGACGCCGGCGGACGGTAGGGGCACGGCCCCGCTCATGCCGTCAGACCGAGACCGTCCATGCGGCGGATGTGATCGGCGATGAGTTCGGTGAACACCGGCTCGACCTCGCTCGCCACGAACGGTCGCCCCTCGCTGAGGGCCAGCACGGCGCGCGAGACGAGCAGCGTATCGCCCACCAGTCGTCGGCCCCAGAGCGCCAGCCAGCTCGATAGGCCTTCCTCGGCCGCGAGAGCGGCCTGCAATAGCTCCTTGAGTTCGGCGCGGCCGGTGTCGTCGCGCAGGATCGCGATGGCCTCGTTGCGGTAGCCGTCGCGCAGCCCGCCCGCGAGGCTCGCGAAGAAGTCGTCGAAGAGACCGCCGACGAGGTACAGCGAGAGCACGTGCTGGTGCCAGTCCTCAGCGTCGATGCGCTCGACGTACTGCTCGATCACCTGGGCGAAGGGCGCCATCACGACGTGCGGCTCCTCGCCGCGTCGGCGGATCTCCGCGGTGAGTCGCTGATGCTTCGACAGTGTCTGCCCTGCCACGCGCGCGAGCACGTCCTTGGCCTCGAGCGTGGGAGCGCCCGAGACGGCGCGAGTGGCTCCCTCGTAGAGCTCGAGCTGCAGGTAGGAGGTCAGACCGAGAAACGGCAGCGCACCCGGTGCGAACTCCGGCAGCTCGACGCGCTCGGTGTCGGCGGCATCGCCGCGAGAGCGCATCTTGCGCGCTGGGGCGCTCTTCTTGCGCAGCCCACGGATCCACTCGAACACCCTGTCAGCTTACCGCCGACCGGTGCAGATGCTGGAATAGACTGTGCTCGAACGTATTCATCGCCGGTGACGCAGGAGCACCGGCCGCTGCGCCTTCGTGATTGTGCGCGCAGCTTCGCACTATCGAACAGGACGCAACGTGACGACATTCCTCGAACTCGGCGTCGACCAGGACATGGTCGATGCTCTCACCGAAAAGGGCATCACCGAGGCCTTCCCGATCCAGGAGCAGACGATCCCGCTCGCCCTCACCGGGCAGGACATCATCGGTCAGGCGAAGACCGGAACCGGCAAGACCTTCGGCTTCGGGCTGCCGCTGCTGCAGCGCATCGGCGCTGACCCCGAGCCCGGCGTGCAGGCGCTCGTCGTCGTTCCCACCCGCGAGCTCTGCGTGCAGGTGTACGAGGATCTCGAACTGGCCGCGAAGAATCGCGGCGCGACCGTCGTGCCGATCTACGGCGGCAAGGCCTATGAGGGGCAGATCGACCAGCTGAAGGCCGGTGCCCAGATCGTCGTCGGCACCCCGGGCCGTCTGCTCGACCTCGCGAGCCAGCGCCTGCTCGACCTCGGCAACGTGCGCGAAATGGTGCTCGACGAGGCCGACAAGATGCTCGATCTCGGCTTCCTCGCCGACATCGAGAAGCTCTTCTCGAAGACCCCGCCCACCCGTCACACCATGCTGTTCTCGGCAACCATGCCCGGCACCATCGTCACACTCGCGCGCCGCTTCATGTCGAAGCCGATCCATATCCGGGCCAGTGACCCCGACGAGGGCGTTGCGCAGGCCAACATCGAGCACATCATCTACCGCGCGCACTCCCTCGACAAGGACGAGGTGATCGGCCGCATCCTGCAGGCCGAGGGCCGCGGCAAGACCGTGATCTTCATGCGCACGAAGCGCGCGGCGGCGAAACTGCAGGAGGAGCTGAACGATCGCGGCTTCAACGCGGCGTCGGTGCACGGCGACCTCAATCAGGATCAGCGCGAGCGCGCGATGGCCTCGTTCAAGGCGGGCAAGAAGGACATCCTCATCGCCACCGACGTCGCGGCCCGCGGCATCGACGTCGACGATGTCACGCACGTCATCAACCACACCGTCCCCGATGACGAGAAGACCTATCTGCACCGCGTCGGGCGCACCGGCCGCGCGGGCCGCACCGGCATCGCGGTGACCTTCGTCGACTGGGACGACCTGCACAAGTGGGCCCTCATCGATAAAGCCCTCGGCTTCGGGGTCCCCGAGCCGGTCGAGACCTACTCGTCGTCGCCGCACCTCTTCTCCGACCTGAACATCCCGGAGGGCTCGAAGGGCCGGCTCAAGGCCACGCCCGTGAAGGAGCCCGCTGCAGCGCGCGGGTCGCGCCGCGGGTCATCGAACCGGGCGTCCGAGGGCGGTTCCGGAGAAGAACGAGGCGAGGGCCGATCGCGCAACCGCCGCCGCACCCGCAGCGCGAATCCGCGCGGGGGCGGGCGCCACGAGGCGCACGGCCACGAGGGGCACGGTCACGACCTCGAGGGACGCAGCGAGCCCGGCACATCGAACGACGCGCCGGCGGGCGAGGGCCAGGCCCCCGCGCGTCGCCGTCGTCGTCGCCGCCGCGGTGGCTCGCAGGTCGCGGCCGACGGCGGTGCGGCGGGCGCGGCCCCCGACACCGCTGCCGAGTAACCGCAGCCCCGCTCGGCTCCGGAGCCGGCACCTGCTCAGGCCCCGGCACCTGCTTCTGCTTCGGCACCTGCTCAGGCCCCGGCACCTGCTTCTGCTTCGGCTCCGGCACCTGCACCTGCTAGAAAAACGGGAGTCCCATTCTGCTGCTTCACCGGGGAGGGAAGCAGCAGAATGGGACTCCCGTTTTCGCAAGAGCGCCAAGAACGCCGAGAGATCAGCGCGGCGTCGCAACGCGCTCGCGCAGCCGTTCCACGAGTGCGGGAGCCGTGGTGTGCTGCCCCAACCGGTTCGGCTTGCCCGCGCCGTGATAGTCGCTCGATCCGGTCACCGCGAGCCCCAGCTCGGAAGCGGTTTCGACGAGGGCGGGCACCCAGTCAGCACGATTCTCGGGGTGTTCGAGCTCGACCGCCCACAGCCCCGCAGCCGCGATCTCGCGCAGCTCACGAGCAGAGGTCGGCGTGCGCTGCCTGAAGGCGGCCGGGTGCGCGAGCGCCGCCGCTCCCCCGGCCGCGTTCACCAGACGGATCGCCTCGACCGTCTCGATGGCGTACGTTCCGAGGTAGTAGGGCGAACGCGGGTGCAGTATCTCGGCGAAGGCCGTGCTGCGATCCGCGAAGTACCCCGCGGCGACGAGCGCGTCCGCGATATGGGGCCGGCCGACGGTGCGAGCGTCCTCCTCGCCCACCACCGCGTCCCAGGTGATCGCGTAGTTCGCCGAGAGCCGCCGCACCATCTCCCGAGCCCGCCCCAGGCGGGAGCTGCGCACCTCGGCGAGGGCCTCGAACAGTTCGCCGGCCGCCGGGTCGATGCCGTAACCCAGCAGATGCCTGGATCTGCCGTTGTGCTTCGTGGTGATCTCGATGCCGGGCAGGAAGTCGACGCCGACGGCACGGGCGGCCTCGCGGGCCTCCTCCCAACCGTCGACCGTGTCGTGGTCGGTCAGGGCGAACCCAGCGAGGCCCAGTTCTGCGGCCTCCCGGGCGATCTCGCCGGGTCGCATCGTGCCGTCCGAGAACACGGAGTGGGTGTGCAGGTCGTACCCGCCGCTCCCGGTCGCTTCCGCCATTCCTTCATTCTACGAGGTCGCGCCCTGCGCTTCGGGCGGGCGCCCCGTCGAGGCACCCGCCCGGAGCAGCGCTCCGGTCGCCGCCCTACTGCGCCGTGTAGCCGCCGTCGACGAGGTGGTAGCTGCCGGTGATGAACGACGCGGCGTCGCTCGCGAGGAAGCCGACCAGGTTGGCGACCTCCTCGGCCTTGCCGAGCCGGCCGACGGGGTGCAGTGCGACGAGCGCCGCCTTCTGTTCCGCATCCATCTGAGCGAGCAGCGGAGTATCGATGTACCCCGGGCCCACCGAATTGATGCGCACCCCCTGCTCGGCGTACGCCAGGGCGGCCGCCTTCGTGAAGCCGACGACACCGTGCTTCGTCGCGACGTAGGCAGGCGAGTACGGCGTGCCGACGCTGCCGAGGATCGAGGCGAGATTCACGATCGAACCGCCGCCGTTCTCGAGCATCGGCTTCACCTGGGCGCGCGTGTTGCGGAAGACCGCGGAGAGGTTGATGTCGAGCACCCGGTCCCAGCCGTCGTCGGGATAGTCGCCCGTGGGGGCGGCAGGGCCGCCGATACCCGCGTTGTTCACACCGATCTTCAGGGGCGCGAGCGCCTCGGCCGCCGCCACGGTGGCCTCGATCACGTCCGTCGCCCCGGCATCGCCCGCAACCGCGACCGCGGTGCCGCCGGACGCCTCGATCTCCGAGACGACGGCGTTCGCGGCGTCCTCGTTCAGGTCCTGCACGACGACCTTCGCGCCGTTCGCGGCCAGCAGCAGGGCAACGGCCTTGCCGATGCCCGATCCCGCGCCTGTCACGATCGCCGAGCGGTCCGCAACGTCGTATGTAGCCATCCTGATCCCTCTTCCTGTCGTACCCGTCGGAGTCGCCGCCCCTGTCGGGCCGGACGACGCCCTCAGGCTACGCCCCGAGATTGGCATCGCACCCAGGCCCGAGTGGGAGAATGGAGAGATGACCGAGAGCGTGCAGACCACCCACGAGGTGGAGATCGACAACAGCAACCGCAGCACCACACCGCGGAGCGACACATTCCTCGACTACATCTCATCGCACTGGGCCGATCGCCCCGAGGTCATCCCCTCCCCCTGGCCCGTCGCCCCCTTCGCCGCGCAGCGCCGGGAGGCCCTGGCCCGGCAGTTCGCGGGCGAGCGCCTGGTGATCCACGCCGGGGCGATGAAGCAGCGCTCGAACGACACATTCTACCAGTTCCGCGCCCACAGCGCCTTCGCGCACCTCACGGGCTGGGGCGCCGAGAGCGAGCCGGGTTCGATCCTCGTGCTCGACCCGACGGCCGACGGCCACGAGGCCACGCTCTACTTCCGTGAGCGGGCCGGGCGCGACAGCGACGAGTTCTTCGCCAATCCCGAGATCGGCGAGTTCTGGATCGGCGCGCGCCCCTCTCTGGCCCAGGTGGCCGGAGCGCTGGGGATCCGCACCGCCCCGATCGCCGATTTCGTCTCGAGCGAGGGCGACCGCGTCATCGGCCGCGGTGCGGTCGGCGGTGAAGACGCGGGATCCGCGTCCGCCGAGGACGCCGAGCTCTCCCGTGCCGCCTCCGAGCTGCGCCTCGTCAAGGACGAGTTCGAGCTGGCGGAGATGCAGGCGGCGGTGGATTCGACCGCGAAGGGCTTCGCGGAGGTGCTCGCCGCGCTGCCTCAGGCGAGCGCGCATCCTCGCGGAGAGCGGATCGTGGAGGGCGTCTTCAACCAGCGCGCCCGCCTCGACGGCAACACGGTCGGCTACGAGACCATCGCGGCCTCGGGCCCCCACGCGTGCACCCTGCACTGGATCCGCAACGACGGCCCCGTGCGGGCGGGCGACCTGCTGCTGCTCGATGCCGGCGTCGAGCTCGACAGCCTCTACACGGCCGACATCACCCGCACCGTCCCGGTATCGGGCGTGTTCTCCGAGGTGCAGCGCCGCGTCTACGACGCCGTGCTCGAGGCCGCCGACGCCGCGCGCGCCATCGTGCGCCCCGGCATCCGCTTCGGCGACGTGCACGACGCCGCGATGGCGGTGATCGAGCACCGCACCCGCGAGTGGGGCCTGCTGCCCGAGGACGACGGCACCGCCTACCACCGCCGCTACATGGTGCACGGCACGAGCCACCATCTCGGACTCGACGTGCACGACTGCGCGCAGGCCCGTCGCGAGATGTACCTCGACGGCGTACTCGCTCCGGGCATGGTGTTCACCATCGAGCCCGGCCTGTACTTCCAGCCCGACGACCTGACGGTTCCCGAGGAGTTCCGTGGCATCGGCGTGCGCATCGAGGACGACATCGTGGTCACGGCCGATGGCTGCGTGAACCTGTCGGCGGGGATCCCGCGCACCGCCGACGACGTCGAGGCCTGGATCCGCGCGGCGCAGGCGTAGGCGAGGGATCCGTCTCCCCTCGCGGTCGCCCAGCTCCTCGGGGTACCATCGGGTTTCGATGTCACACGTTTCCGCCCGCCACGGGGTCTCCCGCTGGTCCCGCTTCCTCGGGGCCGGCGCCGCGGCGACCGTCGTGGTGCTGCTCGGTTCGGCGGCCCTGGCGCCCTACTCGATCTCGATGGCGTTCGCCGCCGACGGCAGCGGCGCGTTCGGGCAGCGGCAGCAGCGGCTCGACGCGGCCGACGCCTCGGTCGCCGTGCTCGACACGAGCGTCGAGGCGGCCGACACCTCGGCGGCGGGGTCCGGCAAGTCGGCCGGCGCCGGGGGCGCGCGCTCCGCGGCCCTCTACACCCTCGAACAGTTCATGTTCACCGGGGCGGTCAACTGGGGCGGCTACAAGTTCACGTTCTACAGCGAGCAGGTGCTGCCGGGCCCCGGGCTCGCGATCCCCGGTCGCCACGTGAACGACGACGGGTACGTGAGCGATGCCGACGGCTACATCGTGCTCGCAGGCTCCCACCCCAAGGGCACGGTCTTCGACACCCCGTTCGGCTATCAGGGCAAGATCTACGACCGCGGAACGTTCGGCAACCATCTCGACGTGTACATCCGCTGATCCGCTCGCCGAGCAGGCCTCCGGCCGCCGAGACCGCCTCAGAACCGCACGGCGAGAGGTCGAGTCGACGGCGAGGGACAGGATCGACGGCGACAGGCAGGATCGACGGCGAGGGGCACGATCGACGGCGAAGGGCAGGATCGACGGCGACGCCCGCCGCGCTACGCCTCGGTACCGTCGATATAGATCCAACGCCCTGCCGCATTCCGCGCGAATCTGCTGCGCTCGCGCAGCTCGAAGCGCCCATCCGGCCCTCGGCCCACCGCGGTGAACGCGACCTGGCCGGTCTGGTCGTCGAGGCCGCCCGCAGACGTGTCGCGGATCAGCAGCCGCCGCCACTCGAGCTCGGCGTCGAGGTCGAGCTCACCCGGTCGGCTGGCGGGATCCCAGGTCTCGAGCAGGTACTCCGCGTTCCCGAGAGCGAACGCGCTGTAACGGGAGCGCATGAGCCGCTCGGCCGTCGGCGCGGGGGCGCCCGCATGGAGCGGCCCGCAGCACTCCCCGTAGGGCACGCCGCTTCCGCAGGGGCAGGGATCCTCGTCCGTCATGCCCTTCAGCCTACGGCTCTCACGGCCCCGAACGGTTCAGCGCAGCACGCCGAGCTCGCGCGCCGCGGCGACGGCGGCGGTGCGGGTCGACACGCCGAGCTTGTCGTAGACGTGCACGAGGTGGGATTTCACGGTCGCGTCGCTGATGTGGAGCGCGGCGGCGATCCCGCTGTTCGTCTCCCCGGCCGCGACCAGCCCGAGCACCTCGATCTCTCGTGCGCTGAGACTGACCGCCGGGGCGCGCAGTCTCGCGAGCAGCCGCCCCGCGATCGCGGGTGCGAGCGCGCTCTCGCCGGCCGCCGCCGCGCGCACCGCCGCTACGAGCTCGTCGGGCGGCGCGTCCTTCAGTAGGTAGCCGCTCGCGCCCGCCTCGACAGCGCTCAGGATGTCGCCATCCGTGTCGTAGTTGGTGAGCACGAGCACCGCGGGCGGATCGGCCTGCGCCCGGATGCGGCGCGTGGCGTCGGCTCCCGTTCCTGCCGCCGCCCCGAACTGCAGATCCATGAGCACCACGTCGGGGCTGAGGCTCGCGGCAAGCGCCACGGCGGATTCGGGATCCGCGGCCTCCCCCGCGATCTCCAGGTCGGCCTCGCCCTCGAGCAGCGCGCGCACGCCGGCGCGCACGACGGGGTGGTCGTCGGCCAGCAGGATCCTGATCATCGCCTTTCCTCCCCACCGCGGTCGTCGGTCGAAGAACCGGGAACCGCGACGGCCACCCGCAGCGTCGTGCCCCTTCCGGGCGCCGAGTCGATCTCGAGAGCGCCCCCGAGCTGTTCCGCGCGCTCGGCGATCGCGCGCAGCCCGAAGGAGTCGCGGCCGGCGCCGTGAGCAGCGGCACGCTCGGGATCGAAGCCGACACCGTCGTCGCGCACCGTCAGCACGATCTCTCCGCCGGCATCCGCGAGCGAGAGGTCGACCCGATCGGCCCCGGAGTGCCTCACGGCGTTCGACATGGCGCCCTGCGCGATCCGCAGCAGCGCGCTCTGCACATCCATCGGCAGCGCCAGGTCGGTCTCCTTCGCGGTCACCTCGATGCGCAGGCCGCTGCGCCGCTCCTGCTCCCTGGCGAGCCGGCGCAGAGCCGCGGC
Source organism: Leucobacter tenebrionis (assembly GCF_019884725.1). Lineage (NCBI taxonomy): Bacteria > Bacillati > Actinomycetota > Actinomycetes > Micrococcales > Microbacteriaceae > Leucobacter > Leucobacter tenebrionis. Next base: position 679,173 of record NZ_CP082322.1, read on the forward strand.
GAGTCCGTCGTCGAGGCCGGCAGGGGTCAGCTCCCTGATGAACCTCCGCGTCTCGGCGAGGCTCTCGGCGGCGGTCTCCCTCGCGAGGCGCACGTGCCGCAGCGCGGCGCCGTGCGGCGCATCGCGCTCGGCGGCGTGCAGCAGCATCTGGATGCTCGACAGGCCCTGCGCGACGGTGTCGTGGATCTCCCGCGCCAACCGCGCCCGTTCGGCGAGCGCACCCTGCTCGCGCTCGGTCTCGGCCAGGCGCTCCCGGGTAGCCAGCAGTTCCTCGACCAGTTGCTCGCGCTCCCGCGCCTCGGTCGCGAGCGCGCGGTAGCCGAGGCCGATGAGGATCGCGACTCCCGCTCCGACCAGCGGCCCGAGCACGCCGCCGACGCTGAAGCCGTGGTGGATCCCCAGCGCACCGATGGCGATCGCGGTGCCGGCGACGACCGCGGTGACGCCCGCGGCCCCGGGCAGCACGTGCAGGTACAGGAAGAACATCGGGAACACGAGGTAGGCGCCGTCGGGCGCGATCCAGACCAGCGCCGCCCAGAGCAGCGTGAGCGCCAGGATCCAGATCGGCGCGGCCCATCGCGCCGCGACACGACCGCGAGCGCCGAGCGGGCCCGGCTTCCCCGGACCACCGCTGCGCGACGCCGTCGCGGCACCGACCAGGTAGAGCCCGACGAAGAGCACCGCGAGCGCGAGCACCCACGGCCATCGGGGCTCGTGGAGTACGACGGCGCGCACCACTGCGAACGCCGCGAGCGCGATGAGCAGGGCGTGCAACCCGAAACGCAGCCCGGCGAACACGGGGGTGAGCGTGGTGCGGTGGGACATCGCCTCTCAGGCTAGGCCACCGGGGCGTCGCCTCGCATCAACCGAAAGTTCGATCGGCGGGGTCCGGAGGGTGCAGCGGGGAACCGCCCCGGCGGGCGATGCTGTCGGACCGCGTCGAGCGGAGGCTGGATACCGGGCCGCGATCCTCGTTCGGGCGGCCCGGAGAGGAAGAACGTGTTCGTCGCCTGGAGAGACCTGCGGTTCGCCCGCGGCAGATTCATGCTCATCGGGGCCGTCGTGGCCCTCATCACCCTGCTCGTCGGTTTCCTGTCCGGCCTCACGGGAGGGCTGGCCGCGCAGAACGTGTCGGGAGTACTCGCGCTGCCGGGAGACCGTCTCGTGCTGCAGGACGCATCGGGCGAGGGCGCGAGCTTCGCGACCTCGGCGCTCTCCGAAGAGGCGGTCGACGCATGGCGGAGCGCACCGGGAGTGGAGGCTGCGCTCCCGGTCGGCATCGTCCAGTCGCGGGCGGAGACCTCGGGCTCCTCTTCCCCGACAGGGGTGGCGCTGTTCGGCGTGCCTCGGTCGAAGGGCGGGGAAGAGGGATCGGGGACGGATCAGAACGCGATCGCCGCGCTGGCCCCCGCCCACGATCACGAGGTCGGGCTCTCCGCCGGCGCGGCGCGGGAGCTCGACGCCGCGGTCGGCGGCTCGGTCACCATCACGGGCGAGGAGTACCGCGTCTCGACCGTCGGCGGCGATGCGTGGTACAGCCACACCCCGGTCGTGGTGATGGCGCCCGACGCCTGGGCCGAAGCAGACGAACGCGTCGGCGGCAGCGGCGAACCGACCGTGCTGGCCGTCTCGGGCGACCCCGACTGGGATGCCGTCGCCGAGCGCACCGGCACGAGCGCCGAGAGCCCCCTCGCGAGCCTCGCCGCGCTCGAGACCTTCCGCTCCGAGATCGGTTCGCTCGGCCTCATGATCGCGATGCTGTTCGGGATCTCGGCGCTCGTGGTCGGCGCCTTCTTCACGGTCTGGACCATGCAGCGCTCGACCGACGTCGCGGTGCTGCGGGCCCTCGGCGCGACGACCGGATCGCTCGTGCTCGATGCGCTCGGCCAGGCGCTCACGGTGCTCGCCGCCGGGATCGGCGTCGGGCTCGCCGCGGTGGTCGGGCTCGGCGCGCTCGTCGGATCCGCCCTCCCCTTCCTCCTGAGCCCGCTCACCACCCTCGCCCCGGCCGCCGTGATGGCCGTGCTCGGGCTCGCCGGAGCCGCGTTCGCGCTCCGCTCCGTCACCTCGTCCGACCCCCTCACCGCCCTCGGGAGCCACCGATGATCCAGCTGCACGACGTCACCCTCACCTTCCCCGACGGCGACGGACGCGTCACCGCACTCGACCGCGTCTCGCTGACGGCGCCCGCCGGCCGCGTCACCGGCATCACGGGCCCCTCCGGTTCGGGCAAATCGAGCCTGCTCGCCGTCGCCGCCGCGCTGATCCGCCCCGACTCCGGGCGAGTGATGATCGGCGACGTCGACGCGGCACGGCTGACCGCGGGCGAGGCTGCGGCACTGCGCCGCGAGCGCATCGGCATCGTCTTCCAGCAGTCGAACCTGATCCCCTCGCTCACCGCGCGCGAGCAGTTGCTCGTGATGGCGGAGCTCGGCGGGCGGGGCGGGTTCGGCGCGGCGGGATCGCGGCGCCGCTCCGCGGTCCGCGACCGAGCCGACGGACTGCTCGCCGCCGTCGGCCTCGAGGCGCAGCGGGATCGGCGACCGCATCAGCTCTCCGGCGGACAGCGGCAGCGCGTCGCGATCGCCCGGGCCCTCGTGCACGCTCCCGAGACCCTGCTCGTGGATGAGCCGACGAGCGCGCTCGACCGGGAACGCGGCTCCGAGATCATGGATCTCATCGGTCGGCTCACGCGGGAGCGCGGCACGGCGACGCTGCTCGTCACGCACGATCTGGTGCACGAGCGATGCCTCGACGAGCTGATCACGGTCGTCGACGGGCGGATCGAGGGGCGGATCCACACTCCGTCAGCGGCCTGAACGCGCGGCGCATCCGACCGCCCCCGACGCGCCGCGCGCGACGGCGCCGACGTCGGGATAGGATGGAGGCATCGCGTGCGCCGTGGGCGCCGCCCCAGCATCACGACATTCGCGAGGAGACACCGTGAAGATCCGCACCCGCATCGCCGCCGCCGTGACCGCAGCTCTTGCCTCGGTCTTCGTCGCGGCCCCCGCCTTCGCCCACGACGGCCACGAGCACGAGTCGATGTTCTCGAGCGCGGGCCAGCCCGTCGACGTCGTCGCGGTGTCGATCGTCGGCGTGGTGCTGCTCGCCGTGGTGCTCATCGGTTCGACCCTCGTGGGAAACCTGTTCGAGAAGAAGAAGTAAGCGTCTTCGCACGGCAGAAGGCGGTGGGATCCCTCGGGACCCCACCGCCTTCTGCCGTTTCCGGGCGGCTACTCCGCGACCACCCGGATGAGCGAGACCTCCGGGTCGACCGACCCGCGCACGTAACCCGTCGGCGAGGCCGCGACCGCGCGCAGGAAGTCCACCGTCTCGACCGTGATCTCCTCCCCCGGGAGCATGTTCGGGATGCCGGGCGGGTACGCCGCGAGCGTGTCGGCTGAGATGCGACCGATCGCCTGCTCGGCGGGCACCACCTCGCTCGCTCCGAAGTACGCGTCGCGCGGCAGGATGCGCAGCACGCCCGGCTCGGGCAGCTCGGGGAACTCGTGCATCGGTTCGGAGCCCAGCCGCTCGGCCTCCCGCGCGACCTCGTCGAGGGCCGCCATGAAGCGGTCGACGTCGACCTCGCGAGTCGCACCGATGACCGCGACGATGCTCGTCGCGGTCGACATCTCGAGATAGACGCCGTGGCGCTCCTTGAGCGCGGAGCGCACCCAGTGACCGCTGCGGCCCAGCCGCGACACGTCGATGGGCACCCGCAACGGGTCGGTCGAGGTGATGTCCGGAAAGGCGCCGAAACCGTCGCCGATGTCGGAGAACCGCGGATCCCGATCCAGCCGATCCCGGATCTCACGCGCCGCGCGCACCGCCCGCCCGATGCGCTCCTCCCCCGTCGCCATCGCGTGACGGGCGGTATCGAGCGACCCCATGAGCACGGCGCTCATGGAGGTCGAGGAGGTCATGCTGTAGGCGCGTGCCACGAGCGGTTCGAGGCGCTCAGCGAATGGGCCGTGTCCCAGGTGCAGCATCGCCGACTGGGTCAGGGAGCCGGCGAGCTTGTGGGTGCTCGAGACGACCAGATCGGCGCCGAGCCTGGCCGGCGACTCCGGCAGATCGGGGTGGAAGCCGAAGTGCGCGCCCCACGCGTTGTCGACGATGATCGCGGCGTCGTGGCGGTGCGCCACCTCGACGAGGCCCGCCACATCGGCCACCGAGCCGAAGTAGCTGGGCGAGACGACGTAGACGCTCGACACCGCGCGACCCGCCCGCTCCTCGCGGACGAGCGCCGCCTCGAGCGCCTCGGGCGTGAGCCCGTGCGCGATACCGTGCCGGGTGTCGACCGAGGGCGCGACGAAGGCGGGTGCAAGACCCGCGAGCAGCACCCCGTCGGTGAGGCTCGAGTGCATGGCGCGCTGGATCAGGATCCGTTCGCCGAGCCCCCGCACCGCGATCGCGGCCGTGCGGTTCGCCTGCGAGGCGCCGTTCGTGAGGAACCAGGTGCGGCGCGCGCCCCACGCATCCGCCGCCAGGCGCTGGGACTGCACCAGGGGACTGTTCTCTCCGGCGTCGATACCTTCGAGCAGGAGCGGCACGTCGCGCTGCGCGACGCGGGCGCCGAACAGCTCGGCGATGTGCTCGCCCCCCGCCCCGGGAGCGTTACCGTGACCGGGCACCATGAGCGACAGCGGATCGGAGTCGCCGAACCGGGCGATCGCGTCGGCGTAGGGGGTGCCGGTCTGATCCTCGGCGTAGCGCGGCGCAGCCGCCGACCTCGACCGCTGCTGCGGCGCGGGATCCGCGGCCGATCCGGCGTCGCCGATCGACGGTGCGATGGTCGCGGGTCCGGCCGCCCCGTCGTATGCGGAGGTGCCGTGTGTCGTGGTGTCCTGATGCAACATACGGTAAGCATCCCGCGCGCGAGGCGCCGCGCGGAACCCCGCAAACCCCTCCCGGGAACCATATACTGTTTTGAGCGAACGGGGGTGATCCGCCCGATTCGCTCCAGAGGAAACAGGGGTACTCATGATCGATCTGCGTCAGCTCCAGGCCCTCAGCGCGGTCTCAGCCGAGGGTTCCGTGGCGCGCGCGGCCATCAGGCTCGGCTGGAGCCAGCCCACGGTCGATTACCACCTCAGAAACCTCGACCGTCTCGTGGGCACCGATCTCACGGAGCGCAGCACCCGGGGCAGCAAGCTCACCACCGCGGGCACGCTCATGCTCGAGCGCGGCGAGGAGATCCTCGGCCTCGCCGATCGCGCTCTCGCGGACGTGCGCGATCTGGCCCAGCTGGGCCGCACGCGGCTGCGCTTCGGAACTTTTCCCACGGCGGCGGCGCGGCTGCTGCCCGGCATCGTCAGCCGCGTCTCGGAGATCGGGATCGAGCTCGACGCCATCCTCGAGGAGGTCTCCCCGCTCGTCGCGCGGGTGAACCAGCACACCCTCGACGCCGCACTCGTCTACGCGGCCAGCGACTACCGGCTCCCGTTCCGCTCCGAGGTGCACACCACGCACCTGTTCACCGACCCGATGCTCATCGCGCTCCCCGAGGCACACTCCGCGGCGGCGACTCAGCGATTCGATCGGGCCGCGCTGCTCGCGCTGGCATCGGAGAGCTGGGTGGTCGGGTCGACGCCCGGAGACACGCTGGACGAGCTCGTGCGCGAGGTGTTCGAGGCCGAGGGGTACAAGCTCGACGTGGCGATCCGCACCGACGACTACTCCGTGGTGCTGGGACTGATCGCCGCGGGTATGGCCGTCGGCCTGGTGCCGAGCCTCGTCGCGGCGAACCCGCCCGACGGGGTGGTGCTGCGCCCCATCGAAGATCCACGTTTCGCGCGCGAGCTGCTGCTGGCCGCGCCCGCGGGGCCGGGCGGGCCGTCGACCGCGGTGCGGCAGCTCGCCGAGGCGGTGCGCCGCTCGATCACCGCGCTCGAGTGAGAGCTCACCGCGGGTTTCCGGGCTCGTCTCGTCCCCTGAGCGCGCCGAGGCGGCGCAACCGGCTCAGGGGGCGAAACGCTCAGTGCCCGGCGGGGGCGCCCTCCTGGTCGGCCGGCTTCTTCACGAAGTAGGCCAGCACGAGCGGCACGAGCGAGATGCAGGCGGCGACGAAGAAGGCGGCGTGGGTGCCCGGCTCCCCCGCTTCGGAGGTCGTCAGGCCGCGCGCCTCGCCCGAGTGCAGGAACGTCGAGTAGATCGAGATCAGCACCGCCGTGCCGGCCGCGCCGCCGACCTGCTGCAGCGTGTTCAGCACGGCCGAGCCGTGCGAGTACAGCGAACGGTCGAGGGACCCCAGCGACGCCGAGAACAGCGGCGTGAACGAGCTCGCGAGGCCGAGCGACATCGCGATCTGCACCGCGACGAGCAGCCAGACCGGCGTATGCGCGCCCACCGTGGAATACATGAACATCGCGGCTGAAATGAGGGTCGTGCCCGGCACGAGCAGCGTCTTGGGCCCGCGCGCGTCGTAGATCCGCCCCATCACCGGCCCAAGCAGGCCCATGAGGATCGAACCGGGCAGCAGCACGAGGCCGGCTGCCGTGGGCTCGAGACCCGCGACGTTCTGCAGGTAGAGCGGCAGCAGCGAGAACGTGCCGAACATCGACAGCGCGATCACGGCCATGATGATGACGGAGATCAGGTAGTTGCGCGATGCGAAGACACGCAGGTCGAGCAGCGCATCGTCCTTCTTCTGCAGCGCCAGCTGGCGCCACACGAAGACGGCGAGGAACACGACGCCCACCAGGATGATCACCCACGGGGGCACTCCCCCGCCGCCCGTGCCGCCGTGCCCGCCGAGCTGGCTGAGCCCGAAGACGATCCCGCCGAAGGCGACGACCGACAGCAGGATCGACGGCACGTCGATCGGAGCGTGCGTCGTCTCGCCGAGGTTGGTCATCCACTTCGCGCCGAGCAGCAGCGCGACGACCGCGATGGGCAGGATGATGCCGAAGAGCCAGCGCCATCCGAGGTGGTCGAGCACCACGCCCGACAGCGTAGGTCCGAGGGCGGGAGCCAGGCTGATCACCAGACCGACTCGACCCATCATGCGGCCCCGCGAGTGGGGCGGCACGACGTTCATCATGGTCGTCATGAGCAGCGGCATCATGATGCCCGTACCCGCGGCCTGCACGATGCGGCCGACGAGCAGCATCGTGAACCCGGGCGCCACGAGGCAGATGGCGGTGCCCGCCACGAACGAGATGATCGCGGCGAGGAAGATCTGCCTGGTGGTGAAGCGCTGCAGCAGGAAGCCGGTGGTCGGGATCACGACCGCCATGGTCAGCATGAAGGCGCTCGTGAGCCACTGCCCGAGCTCGGGCGGGATCCCGAGCGACGCGTTCAGCGCGGGGATGGCGATCGCCATGGTCGTCTCGTTGAGGATCGCGACGAAGGCCGCGACGAGCAGCAGCCAGATCACCCGCATGCCTGCGGGATCGATGCCGTCGTCGTTCGCGGGAGGCACTCGCACGGAAGCGGTGTCTGAGGTCACGGAAGAAACTCCTTGCAGCAGAGAGCGGGCCTCGACCGAGGTCGCGCGGAGAACCCTTCGGAGGCAGACCTAGGAGCTTACTCCCGCTTCAGGGCTCGCGCAAGCGGGTCCCCCGTCATCCTGCGTTCAGTCGCCGAATGGGTCGCGCACGCGGGACAGAAACTCCCGCGTCTCCTCCCGCTCGGGGCGGTCGAAGATCTGCTCGGGCGGCCCCGACTCGATGATCACGCCGTCCTTCAGATACACCACGCGATCCGCCACCCGCCTCGCGAACGACATCTCGTGCGTCGCCATCACGATCGTCGACCCCGCGGTCTTGAGGTCGCCGACGAGATCGAGCACCTCACCCACCAGCTGCGGGTCGAGCGCGCTCGTGATCTCGTCGAGCAGCAGCAGCTCGGGATCGGTCGCGATGGCACGGACGATGGCGACGCGCTGCTGCTGCCCGCCCGAGAGCCGGTCGGGGTACTCCTTCGCCTTGTCGGCGAGGCCGATCCGGGTGAGCAGACCGAGGCCGATGCGCTCGGCCTCCGCGCGCGATGTGCCGAATACCTTGCGCGCGGCGAGCGTGACGTTGTCGATGACGTTCATGTGCGGGAAGAGGTTGTAGTGCTGGAAGACGACGCCGATCCGCGCCCGCACCCGATCGGCGTCGGCGCGGGGATCGGTGATGTCCTCCGTGGCGCCGTCGGCCCCGGTGAGCAGAATGCGCCCGTCGTCGACCTGCTCGAGCAGGTTGATCGTCTTCAGCAGCGTCGACTTCCCCGATCCGGAGGCGCCGATGAGCACGACCACCTCGTGCCGCGCGACGGTGAGATCGATGCCCCGCAGCACGGGGTGATCGCCGAACCGCTTGTGCACCCCGCGCACCTCGAGCACGGGGGCCGTCGGAGCGGCTGCGGCATCCCCCGCCCGCGTCGCCGACTCGTTCATACGGTGCCTCCCACCTGCTCGCGCTTCTGAGCCCGCGCCGTGACCCAGTCGGTGAGCCGGATGAACGGCCACGACAGCAGCACGAACAGCAGGCCCGCCAGTACATACGGCGTGAAATTGTAGGCCGAGGCTACTTCGATCTGCGCCCCGCGGATCGCGTCGACCGCACCGAGCACCGAGATCAGGCCGACGTCCTTCTGCATCGAGACGAAGTCGTTCATGAGCGCGGGTGTGACCTTGCGCACGGCCTGCGGCATCACCACGAGGCGCAGCGTACGCCCGTGACTGAGGCCAAGGGAGCGGGCGGCGAGCCGCTGCGAGGGGTGCACGGCGTCGATGCCGGCGCGCAGCACCTCCGCGACGTAAGCCGAGTAGCAGAGGATCAGCGCGATCGTGCCCCAGAACGGGGCCGGCATCTTGGCCGTGAGTTCGAGACCCGGGATGCCGAAGCCCACCAGGTACAGCACCAGCAGCACCGGGATGCCGCGGAAGATGTCGGTGTAACCCGCGGCGATCAGACGGATCGGCGTGAACACCGCCCCCTTCAGCGTGCGCGCGATCGCGAGCAGGGTGCCGAGGATCGCCACTCCGATCGCCGAGACGAAGAGCACCTGGATGTTGAGCCAGAGCCCCTTGATGACCCGCGGGAAGGCGTCGATGGCGACCTGCGGGTCGAAGAATGTCTCGCGCACGCGATCCCAACCGGGGCTGCTCACGAGCACGAGCGTGAGCACCGCCGCGAAGACGAGCGTGCTCACGATGCTGATGAGGATCGAGCGCCGCTTGCGCGCGCGACGGTACGCGCGCCGCTCGAGTTCGATGGACGAGGGCTCGAACGGCGCGGCGGCCGGGTTCGTCGTGGTCACGGGTGCGGGCGTTGCGTTACTTCAGAACGGGAGCGCCCTGATCGGCGATCCACTCGGTGACGAGAGCGTCGAGCGTGCCGTCCTCGCGCAGCGCATCGACCGCCGCGGAGACGTCGGCGGTGAGCGAGGAGCCCTTGGGCAGCAGGAAGGCGAACTCGTCGCCGCCCTCGGAGGAATCGAGCTGACCGACGATCACGCCGTCGTCGAGCTGCGCGTCGCGTACGTAGAATGCGCCGGGCAGGTCGGTCACGAGCGCGTCGATCGTGCCGTTCTGCAGCGCGGCGACGGCGTCGTCGACGTTGTTGAATACCTGGAGATCGCTCGTCGGCGCGATCACGTCCTCGGCGACGGTGAGCGAGGTCGTGCCGGAGGCGACGCCGATGGCGGCGTCCTTGAGGTCGGCGATGCTCTTCGCCTCGGCGGCCTTCGTGCCGCCCGCGGCCACGACGGCCTGCGTCGTCTCGTAGTAGGGCGTGGAGAAGTCGACGGCCTTCTTGCGGTCCTCGGTCGCCGAGAACTGCTGGATGTTCAGGTCGAAGTCCTTGGGGCCGGGTGCGATGGCCGAGTCGAAGCTGGTGCGCACCCACTCCACGTCGCCCTCGGCATAGCCCATCTCCTCGGCGACCGCATAGGCCACTGCGGCTTCGAAGCCCTCGCCGCTCTCAGGGTCGTCGTTCATCACCCACGGGGCGTACGCAGGCTCGCCGGTGGCGATCGTGAGCTTGCCCTCGGTCACCGGGCCCACGCCCTCCGCGTTCTCATCCGAGGATCCGCCCGCCGTGCAGGCGGTGAGTGCGAGCAGTGCCGCGGCGCCGGCTGCGGCGGCCGCGACGAGACGGGAGGTGCGGGACATGGGGGCTCCTTCGGGATGGTGGGGAGGCGCGGCGGCGAGGCCTGACGGATCGCGCGGACCGCAGTACAGTCTATGAGATTCTGCGCACCTCGCCCGCACTGCCCGTCACCGGGCGTCACGCGAGTAGCGCGCCGAGAGGCGGATATCGCAGGCCTGAGCGCAACTCGGCATGCGAGATCCGTATCTCGACGGGGCGGGCCGTCACGCCCGGAAGCGCTCCTCGCCCTCGATGATCGTGCGGCGGGCTCGGCCGGCGCCCTCCTCGACGAGCTCCGCGAGGGCCGCGTCGGGGTGGCGCGACGCCGTCTCGAAGAAGGCCAGGTCGGCCATCGCGCCGACGCCGAGCTGCCCGATGCGGCGCTTGCCCACGTGCAGCCCGAGGGCTGCGGCGCCGCCCAGCGTCGCGGCGGTGAAGAGCCGCTGGTGCAGGTCGTCCTCTCGGTACCCCTGTGATCGCGCGACCCGGTACAGCGCGGCGACGTCGGCGAGCAGGTCGAGCGACGGCGACGACGAGAGGGAGTCCGTGCCGACCGCGATGAGGTTCCCCTCGCGCAGGTACGCGGCGACGGGCGGCATGTCGAGGCCGATGACCTCGTTCGAGCGCGGGCACAAGGCCACGCTCGTGCCGCGGGCGCGCAGCAGCGCGCGATCCTCGGCGCTCACATACACGCCGTGGGCGATGTGGCAGTCGGGCCCGAGCACGCCGAGGTGATCCACGAACTGCGTCGAAGAGACCCCGATGCCGTGCGAGCGCAGCGCGCGGAAGCTGTCGGCCGCCAGCTCCGGCCACTCGCCGTGGCCGCCCGGCCCCGCCCCGACGTAGCCGTCGATCCCGTCGAACTCGCGCTCCATGTGCGCCTCGGCGAGGTGGATGTGCAGCCGCAGCCCCTCCTCGCGCACGATGTCGGGCAGCTCGAGCAGGGGCTGCACCTCGAGCGAGTAGGGGGCGTGCGGCGACACGCCGGCACCGGGCGGGGTCGGGATCGCGCGGATCTGCTGGCGCACCTCCTCGCGCGCGGCGGCGTCCCAGTCGGCATTGCTCTTGCCGTACACCTCCCAGTAGGCGATGCCGTGCATGCCCGCGTCGTGGAGCGCGCTGAGCGCCTCGCGGTCGGTGACCACGTCGGCGGCGGCGGTGACTCCGGCGGCAAGACTGCGCCTGGCACCGTCGGCTGCGGCCGCGGCCCAGTCGTGCCCGACCCGCTCGTAGACCGCGTCGAACGCGTCGCCCCAGTGATCGAACCCGGTGTAGTTGCGCTCGGCGACCTCGGACATGCCGGTGTACTGCAGGTGAGTGTGGGCGTTCACGAGACCCGGGGCGATCACCCCGTCCCAGCGCTCCTCCCGGTGCGCCGCGCCGCGGGCGGCGAGCGCGTCGAGCACCCAGCGGCGGTCGCCGACGTGCAGGATCCGTCCGCTCTGCACCGCCACCGCACCGTCCTCGATGCGCGGACTGACGACGGGGAAGACGAGGGGCGCGCTGTAGACGACGATTTCGGGTGCTGTGGTCACCCGAAGATTCTAGGGGGTGCGGCGGGCGGGGTTCGTCGGGTCGTCAGCCTGCGTGCGCGGAGCGGGTCAACCGTCAACCTGCGTGCGCGGAATGCTTGAGAGAAACGCGGCACGGTAGCGGTGCACCGCCCAGGGCTGCGCGGCACCGCCCGGACGGCTGCGGAGCGGGGCGGGATCGGCGGATCCGCCCCGAGCCTCCAGTGCGGCGCGCGCCACGCGATCCTCGTCCTCCGCGGAGAGCGTGTGCACCCCGGGCGCGAGATCGCCCCCCATGAGGCGCATGAGCGCCGCAAGCTGGGTCGCGAACGAGAGGTCCATCACCTCGATCGGGTTGCCCTCGGCCGCGGTGTAATTGACGCCGCCGCCTTCGGCGAGCACGACCGGGCCCCGATCGCCGCCCGGTGGGACCCACTCGGCCAGACCGTCGCCGACCTCGCGCGGGCACCACCCGTCGGCGAGCAGATCGTCAAGGGCGAGTTCGTCGTCGATCCCGCCTGCCACCGCGACCGCGGTGCCGGGGCGCAGCAGCGCGAAACCGTCCGCGTCGAGCGTGTGCCACACGCCCGTCGCGCTCACCACGACGTCGGCGGCGGGTAGCGCCTCCTCGGCGCGGCGGGCCTCGAAGCCGTCGTGCAGCGCGGAGAGCGCGCGCACCGGATCCCGCTCCACGACCGTGACCCGGGCGCCGAGCGCGGCCGCGAAACGGGCGGTGCCGACGCCGACGGGGCCGTAGCCGATCACCGCCCAGCGGGTGCCCGCGACCCCCCGGTAACCGTCGTGCCGCCGATCGCCGCCGGCACTGTCAGCGCCGTCGAGCAGATCGGCGATCGCCAGCACGCACGACTGGCCGGTGCCGACGAGGTTGTCGAAGTCGGTCTTGGTGCGCGCGTCGTTCACCGCGATCACCGGCACGCGCAGGGATCCCTCGGCCGCCATCTCGTGCAGCGGCCGCACGCCGCTCGTGGTCTCCTCGGCCGCCGCCCGCAGGTGCTCGAGCGCGGACGGGCGCTCGGTGTGGGCGAGGCGGATCAGGTGCGAACCATCGTCGATGAGGTACTCCGGCGCCCAGTCGAGGATCGCCGCCGCATGTTCGGCGTCGAGGCGCGCGGCGGCGTCGCGGCTGACCGCGCCGGTCGGGGCGAACACCGCGACCCGCCCGTCTGCGGCGAGCGCCGCGGCGACCTCGGGGTCGGTCTCCGAGACCGCGCTGAACAGCGCGACCTCGCATCCGGCGTCGGCGAGCGCGAGGGTGAGCGCCGCCGTCTTGGGTTCGAGCACGAGGCTCACGGCGATCCGCGGCGGACGGCGTGCCGATCCCAAGACCGACTCCGTTCCCGGCTCCGCTCCCGAGCGCGACCCCCGTGCCTCCGGCTCCCGTGCCGCCGAGTCAGCGAGCTGCTCGGCGAGGCGCGCCGTCGCGCGCATGCCGCGTCTCGCCCACGCGATCCGCGCCGCCGCGTCCGGGCTGCGGTCCGATGCGACTCCCCCGTCGAGACCGACCACCACCGGGGCGAGCGCGCCGGCGTCAACACGCCCGGTGTCAACGCGCCCGGGATCGGGCGAGCCTTTCGCATGCCCCGCCGATCCTGCGCTCACAGGGCCGTCGACGAACACGAACTCCGCGGGCACTCCCGCATCCGGCTCGAGCCGCACCCCCATGCGTCCGAGCGCGGTCAGCAGGGCCTCTCTCTCCGCGTCGTCCGAGACCTCCACCCGCGCGACGCCGCCCGAGAGCAGCCGATTGCCCGAGCGGGCCGCGGTGCGGATCGCGCGCTCCACGCGAAGCCCCACTGATGATTCGCGCCCGTCGTCGAGATCGGTCATGCTGCTCCCTGCGTCTTCCCGGTCCGCTGATTCTGCCGACTCCCTCGAGGATAGTGCGCCGGCCCGGCCCACTGCGGGCCGCCTCCGGTGTCAACCCCTCGCAGCGGCCCCGAGCCGCAACTATGCTGGCCGCATGGCGAGGTACGGGGATGAGCAGCAGGCGGCGGCCGACGGGATCCGCATCGAGCACGAGCCCGAGCGGCACCGCTATGCGGTCTATCAGAGCGCGCAGGAGCCGCAGAATGCGGAGGGCGCGTCGGATCGCCTCGTGGGCGAGGCCCACTACTCCCTGCTCGGCGACGACGTCATCGATTTCGACCACACGGTCGTGCTGCCCGAGCTGCGCGGCACCGGGCTCGCGTCGCTGCTCGCGCACCGCGCGCTCACGGGCGAGGCCGTCGGCGAACGACGGGTGCACGCCTCGTGCTGGTTCATCGCGCGCTACCTCACCCGGCATCCGGAACTGCGCAGGCCCTGATCGCGCGGACGGTGCTCCCGTACCCTGCGGTAGCGATCACTCCCCCTCGGTCTTGCGCTTCTTGCGCAGGCGACCGGGTTTGCTCTGAGTCTGCTGCTGCACGAGCGCCGTGAGGTCCTTCTCGATGAGCTGCTGGATGCGGCCCTCGCGCGCGGCCTGATACTCCTCGCTGGCACCGCCGCTGTAGTAGGGGTGCGTGGCCCGCTCCTTGAGCGAGTCGCCGATCTCGTGCCACGCCATCGAGCGCGCCCGCTCGGCGGTGTCGCTCAGGTACTCGATGTCGTTCGCCCGGGTCTGCAGTTCCTCGGCGACCTTCTCGTAGACCTCCTGGCGGTGCCGCAGCGTACGGTTGTCGTCGTTGCCGTAGTCGGATTCGCTCCAGGAGCTGTGACCCGTGTCTCGGATCTCGCTGCGCATACGGGCGATGTGCAGCGCGTCGCGCTCGCGCTCCTTCGCGAGATCCTCGGTGGCCTGACGCACCATCTCGCGGATCTGCGCCTCGTCGTAGTCGGCGTGCCGCTTCAGCGCGTTCATGATGATCTCGTTCTTGACACTCATCCGCACCGCGACATCGGCGACGAGCAGCCCCTGCTCGACGATCTCCTCGACGGGGGCGAGCACGCGTCGAGGCAGCCTGCGAGCAGGGCGCGCACTGCCGCGCTTGCGTTTCTTCGACCAGCCGAACACCGCGCTCCTTCCGAGAGCCCACTCGGGCCTCTCCCATTATCGCGCAAAACTGGCGCTCGGCCGGGTTCCGTCGCAAACTCGCCGTCGCTCCTCGGCAGGAAGAGGCGGTGCCGGGTGTGCAAAAATAGATGAGGCCCCTGCGACCCGGGGCGCGGACGAGGGAGCTGTACCCGCACACTGACGACGGCCGGAAGGAAGCTGCGTCATGTCACTCGCATGGGCACTGCTCATTCTGAGCGGAATGCTCGAGGCCGTCTGGGCGACCGCCCTCGACGCCTCGAAGGGATTCAAGCGGCTCTGGCCGAGCGTGATCTTCATCGTCGCCCTCGGCACGAGCATGGTGGGACTGTCGATCGCGATGCGGACCATCCCGGTCGGCACCGCCTACGCCGTGTGGGTCGGGATCGGGGCCGTGCTCACCGCCGCGTGGGCCATGCTCACGCGCAAGGACCGTGCGACCGTGCTGCGTGTCGCGCTGCTCATCGGCCTCATCGGCTGCGTGGTCGGCCTGAAGGCGGTGAGCTGAGATGGCGGTATCACGAAGCTCGAACGAACCCGCGAAGGTGGCCACGGGCGCGCACTGGCTCGCGCTGCTCGCGAGCGCCGGCCTCGAGGCGGTGTGGGCCATCGCGCTCGACGAGTCGCGCGGCTTCTCAGTACTGATGCCCACGATCGTCTTCTTCATCGCCAGCCCGCTGAGCATGGTCGGCCTCGGTTACGCGATGCGCGGGATCCCGATCAGCGTCGCCTACGCGATCTGGACCGGGCTCGGCGCCGCACTCACCGTCGGCGTCTCGTTCGTGATGGGCACCGATGAGCCGTCCCCGCTCAAGGTGCTCTTCCTCGCCGGCATCGTCGGCTGCGTGATCGGCCTGAAGTTCGCGAAGGATCCGGACCCGCGCCCCGAGCCCTCGAACGACTCCTCGATGGACGCTATGCGGCGGTGACCGACACCCACATCGACGAGGCTGCGGCGGGGCCCAGGCTGATGGGCGTGTCCGCACCGCCGACACGCACCGTGACGGTCTCGGAGTAGGGCTCCCCCGGCAGCACCTCGAGTTCGGCGTCGACGACGAGACTGCGGCTCGCGAAGTATTGCAGCATCTCGTTGTCGGCGTCGGAGATGCGCTCGATACGCGCGCGGCAGGGGGCGGGCGCTGCCGAGAGGATCACGGCATCGGGGCGGTGCACGCGTCCGTCCGCGCTCGGGATCGGATCGCCGTGCGGGTCCCTGGTCGGATATCCGAGCACCCGGTCGACGCGGTCGATCAGCCCGTCGGAGACCGCGTGCTCGAGGCGGTCGGCCTCCTCGTGCACCTCGTCCCACTCGTAGCCGAGCATCTGCACCAGGAAGGTCTCGAGCAGGCGGTGACGGCGGATCATCGAGATCGCGTGCTGCCGCCCGAGGTCGGTGAGGGTGACGCTGCCGTAGCGGGCATGGCCGATGAGCTCCTGGTCGGCGAGCTTGCGCAGCGCGTCCGACACGGTCGAGAGGCGCACGCCCGCGGCCTCCGCGATGGCGGAGTTCGAGACCGGCGCGTCCGACCACTCCTGCAGACCCCAGATCACCTTGAGGTAGTTCTGCATACCGGGAGAGATATCGTCGACGCTCACCCCGCCAGGGTACCGGTCTCCGGGCATCCCTGGCACTCCACGACGCGCGGGCGCACACTGGAGGCATGGATATCAGGATCAAACGCGTGTACGAACCCGCCGAACCCGGAGACGGCTACCGGGTGCTGGTGGATCGGCTGTGGCCCCGCGGCGTATCGAAGGAGGAGGCGCGGCTCGACCTCTGGGAGAAGAGCGCGGCGCCCAGCGCGGAACTGCGACGCGACTGGCACGCGGATCCGCGAGGCCACGATCCCGAGCGCTTCGCCGCGTTCGCCGCTCACTACCGGGCCGAACTCGCAGAACCGCCGGCCTCCGACGCGGTCGATCGGCTGGCGCGGTTCGCGCGCGAGCACGACCCGCTCACCCTGCTCTACGGCGCCAAGGACGAGCACACGAACCACGCGGTCGTGCTGCGCGACGCCCTGCTGGAGCGGCTCGGCGCGTCGGGGTCTCCCCGCACCTGACCGGCCCGACCCAGCGAATGCAGACCTGCCGCACCGAAGTAGACCGGAAACGCGGTGCGAGAGGTCTGCATCCGTGCATGAGGTCTACACCGGCGACTCCGCCAGAGGCTCACACCGCGAGCAGGATCCTCCGCAGCCGCTCGATCGCCGCTGCGAACTCGTCGTCGTCCGGTCCGCCCATGCCCAGCACCACACCGGACGCGCGATCGGGGCTCCGGTGCTGCCAGTAGGCCCCCAGCTCCGCGATGCCGAGGCCGACCGGGAAGGCCGTCGTCTCACGAGCCGCAGCCTCGACCACTCGTGCCTCGCGCCGACGCGCGCCCTCCCCCGCGAACTCGAGCACCGCGTGCAGGCCTCCGCTCATGGGACGCACCCGCACATCGCGCGACCCCGCGAAGCGCTCCGAGATCAGATCGCGGCGAGCGGCATGACGGCGGCGCACGCGGGCGATGTTGCGGCGCAGCTCGCCCGTGGCGAGGTAGTCGGCGAGCGCGATCTGCACGACCGCCGAGACCGGGGACCCCAGGTCGTGCCGCACCGGTTCGAGCAGTGAGCGCAGGTTCCGGGGCGCGAGCAGGAAGCCCGCCGCGAGCGCCGGCGTCACCGTGCTCGAGAAGGTGCCGAGCGTGACGACGGATCCCGCCCGGGGATCGTCGAGCGCCGCGAGAGCGGGCAGCGGGCCGCCCACGTGCCGCAGCTCTGAGTCGTAGTCGTCCTCCACCACGACCACGCCCGTGCGCGAGGCCCAGTCGAGCAGTTCGCGCCGGCGCGGCAGCGGCAGGGAACCGCCGACCGGGTACTGGTGGCTCGGCGTCACGATGACGAGGTCGAGCAGGCCCTCCGGCAGGCCGTCGGTGCGCAGGCCCTCCGCGTCGACGGGCAGCGACACGATGCGGGCGCCGTGCCGGGCCGCGACCCCGCGCAGCGAGGGGTACCCGGGATCTTCGACCCCCACCACGAGTCCGTGCCCGCGCGTGGTGCCGAGCGCGGTGAGCAGCAGCCCGAGCCCCTCGCGCGCGCCGGCGGTCACGATCACATCGTCCGCCGGGCGCGCCGTGCCGCGCACGAGCCTGAGGTGCTCGGCGATCTCGCGCCGGAGTGCCGGGTCCCCGAGAGCGGGCGGTCGGCGATCAGCGCGGGCGACGGCGGCCCGCCAAGCCGCGCGCCAGGCGGGGCGCTCGGTGGCATCGGTGAGCGGGGTGCCGGGGGCGAGCGGCGGCCTCGGAGCGGGATCGTCGCCGTCGAGCATGGGTGCGAGGGTGCCGGTCGTACCGGTGAGCCCGACGCGACCCGCGGCACCCGCGGATCCTGGCGCGCCCACGGCGCCCGGAACGCGGACAGCGCCCGATCCAGCCCGGTCCGCGTGACCGGAAGCCGGGACCGCCGCCGTTCCCAGATCGGGGTTCACGAGGGTGCCGCGGCCATGCTCGGCGCGCAGGTACCCCTCGGCGATGAGCTGCTCGTAGGCGGCGACGATCACGCCCCGGGCGACGCCGAGGCGCGACGCGAGCGCACGGCTCGCGGGAACGCCCTCGCCCGGCCGTAGACGCCCGGCGTCGATGGACTCGCGCAGCGCGGCGGCGAGCTGGGCGGGGAGCGGAAGCGCTGCGGCTCGATCGAGCTCCACCACGAGCTCGGCCGGGCCCCGGCGGCGTGCGGGATCGGTCACGTCTCCAGTCTGCCAGCGATCTGCCGGTCTCCGAGCACCCGGGCCTCCCTGATGGCTCGGCCGAGAGACACGACCAAGTGGTCCACTGAAGAACATTGAAAATGGATCTTGTGTAGAACCACACCTCCCGGCCAGGCTGAAGCGCATGTCGATCAATACCGCATCCGAACCCACCGCCTCCGCACCCCGCACGGGATCCCCGCTCGTCAAGCGCGGACTCGCCGAGATGCTCAAAGGAGGCGTCATCATGGACGTCGTCACTCCCGAGCAGGCCCGCATCGCCGAGGACGCCGGCGCCGTCGCCGTCATGGCGCTCGAGCGCGTGCCTGCCGATATCCGCGCACAAGGCGGGGTCGCCCGTATGAGCGATCCCGACCTCATCGACGGCATCAAGGCCGCCGTCTCGATCCCGGTCATGGCGAAGGCGCGCATCGGCCACTTCGTCGAGGCCCAGGTGCTCGAGGCGCTCGAGGTCGACTACATCGACGAGAGCGAGGTGCTCTCCCCCGCCGACTACGTCAACCACATCGACAAGCAGGGCTTCACCGTGCCCTTCGTCTGCGGCGCGACCAACCTGGGCGAGGCCCTGCGCCGCATCGCGGAAGGCGCCTCGATGATCCGCTCGAAGGGCGAGGCCGGCACCGGCGATGTCTCGGAGGCGACCAGGCACATCCGCACTATCAGGGGCGAGATCGCCCGCCTCGGCGCGCTCGGCACCAACGAGCTCTACGTCGCCGCAAAGGAACTGCAGGCGCCCTACGAGCTCGTGCGCGAGGTCGCCGAGACCGGCGCGCTGCCCGTGGTGCTCTTCACCGCGGGCGGTGTCGCGACCCCGGCCGACGCGGCCATGATGATGCAGCTCGGCGCCGATGGCGTGTTCGTCGGCTCGGGCATCTTCAAGTCGGGCGAGCCGGCGAAGCGCGCGGCCGCGATCGTCGCCGCCACCGCGCAGTACGACGATCCGCGCGCCGTGGCCGACGCCTCGCGCGGGCTCGGCGAGGCGATGGTCGGCATCAACGTCGCCGATCTGCCCGCTCCGCACCGCCTCGCCGAGCGCGGCTGGTGAGCAGGTCCCTCCGCTCCCGACCGACCGTCGGCGTGCTCGCGCTGCAGGGCGGCGTCGCCGAGCACACTCGCACCGTCGAGGCGCTCGGGGCTCGCGCCGTCGCGGTGCGGAGAGCCGAGCATCTCGCGGGACCCGACGGACCGCGGATCGACGCCCTGATCCTGCCGGGAGGCGAGTCGGGAGCGATCGATCGCCTCGCGCGCCGGTTCGGACTCTTCGAACCGCTGCGCGACGCGGTGCACGGCACGATCCCCGTGCTCGGCACCTGTGCGGGACTCATCCTCCTCGCTGCGCGCGTCGAGGATCCAGCCCCCGGGCAGCGCTCTCTCGGAGGCCTCGACATCACCGTGCGACGCAACGCGATCGGGCCGCAACTCGCCTCCGCGGAGCAAGAGTTCGACGTCATGGCGGCGGGCTTCACCGGCCCCGTGCGCGGGGCGCTCATCCGAGCTCCCGAGGTGGTCGGACTCGGCCCGGGTGCCCGCGCGATCGCCCGTCGCGACGGCAGGCTGCTCGGCGCGACATCGGTAGAGCCCGGCGCGGTGGTGCCTGACGCAGTCGAACCCTTGGAACCGGATCCCGATCCCGCGGCCCTGCGAAAGCTCGGCCGCGTCACCGGCGTGTCGTTCCACCCGGAGCTCAGCAATGATCCGTCCCTCCACCGCGCACTGCTCGCGCTGGTGTAGCTGCACAGCGAGAGCGACGGTTGCAGCGAGACCGACTGTTCTAGGGGCTCTGTAATAGTCGGTCTCGCTGCAACCGTCACTCTCGGCGCCAGCAGCCCCGAGTTCAGGGGACGAATACGGGAGCCGCGGAGGCCAGCCGGGCCCGCATCACCTCGACCGCCTCGGGATTGTCGTCGATCAGCATGAAGCGGCGCCCCAGCCCGGCAGCCGCCTCGCCCGTCGTGCCGCTGCCCGCGAAGGGGTCGAGCACCCAGTCGCCCGGACGGGAAGAGGCCTGGATGATGCGCCGCAGCACGCCGAGCGGCTTCTGCGTCGGATACCCGGTGCGCTCCTTGCCGGTCGGCGACACGATCGTGTGCCACCAGACATCCGTGGGCAGCTTGCCGCGGGCGGCCTTCTCCGCGGTCACGAGCCCCGGTGCCATGTAGGGCTCGCGGTCGACCGCGTCGGCGTCGAAGTAGTACCAGTCGGGGTGCTTCGCGTAGACGAGGATGTTGTCGTGCTTGGCCGGCCAGCGCCGCTTGGTGCGCGCGCCGTAGTCGTAGGCCCAGATGATCTCGTTGATGAAGCACTCGGGCCCGAAGAGCGCGTCGAGCAGCACCTTCGCGTAGTGCACCTCGCGGTAGTCGAGGTGCAGGTACAGCAGGCCGTCGGGCGAGAGCACCCGCCAGGCTTCCTCGAGCCGCGGCTCGAGGAAGTCCCAGTAGTCGCCGAAGCGGTCGTCGTAGGCGAGGGTGCGCTCGCGCGTCACCCGGTAGCCGTCGCCGCGGAAGCCGAGGCGCTCCTGCTGCGCGGGGCCAGCGGCGGGAACAGCTTCGAGGCCGGCGCCGGGGCCGGCACCGGCGCCCGCCGAGCCGTCGTCGCGGATCCGCGTGCCCCGTACTCGCTCCGCCTGCCGAGTGCGGCCCGTATTGAAGGGCGGGTCGAGGTACACGACCGCGAATGCGCTGCCCGGCAGCGCGCGGAGGATCGGCAGGTTGTCGCCCGCGGCCACGAGGTCGGGGCCGTCGGGAGTCCAGTGCATCGGCCCAGGATATCGCGGGAATGCCGAGGAGCCGTGCTCCGGCGCGAGCGGCGGCGAGCGGCGGGCTCAGGGGGCGAGGATCGCCTCGAGCTCGGCGGGGTCGAGCTCCTCGATGCGGGACGGCGACCACCTCGGGTTGCGATCCTTGTCGATCACCTGCGCGCGCACGCCCTCCGCGAAGTCCGGGCGCACCGCGATCCTGCCGAGCACGCGCAGATCGTCGGCCAGCACCTCGGCGAGACCTAGACCGAGACGGCGCGTGCGATCGATCTGCGCAAGGGTCACGGCCACTGACACGGGGCACATGCCGCGCACCGTCTCCGCCGCCCACTCGGCCGCGATCCGCCCGTCGTCTCCCGCCGCCTCGAGCGCGCGGATCAACCGCGTCGCCGTTCCCGCAGCGTCCTCGAAGGTCGGCGGATGCTGCGTGCTGAAGACCTCCTCCGCGATCGGCCCCCACCACTCGCCCGCGGCCAGCACGGGCGAGTCGGGCGCCGGCTCGGCGAGTCGTGCGCACGCCGTCGCCGGATCCTCGCCGCCCGCCAGTGCCTCGCCCAGCGCGGCCAGCCGCTCCGACGGCACGAAGTGGTCCGCGAACCCGAGCGCGATCGCGTCGCCCGGGCCCATCTCGCCGGCGGTCACCGCGAGCATCTCGCCCAGGCGACCGGGCGCGTGCGCCAGCAGCAGATGACCGCCGACGTCGGGAACGATCCCGATGCGCACCTCGGGCATCGCGAGCCTGCTGCGCTCCGTGACCACGCGGTGCTTCGCGTGCCCGGCGAGACCGATTCCGCCGCCCATCGTGATGCCGTCCATGACGCCGACCACGGGCACTCGAGACTCCGCCAGCGCCAGATCGAGCCGGTACTCGGTCGAGAGGATCAGCAGCGAGTCGCCGCTCGAGATCTCCTTGATGTCGCCGCCGCCGCAGAAGCCCCGCTCGCCCGCCCCGTCGAGCAGGATCGTGGAGGACCCGTCGCTCTGAGCGACCTCGAGCGCTCGGCCGATCAACTCGAACATCTCGAGGGTGAGCGCGTTGATCGCGCGCGGCCGGTTGAGCGTGATGCGGGTGATCGATCCCTCCCGGCGTGCGATCACGAGCGGTTCGGCGTGGGCGGGCGTCGATGCGTCGGTGCTCATGCCAGCACGCTAGCAGGCCCGGGCACCGAACGGCGCGGCGACGCCACGGCGTCACCCCGCAGCGACGCCACGGGCCAGGGGCTGCTGCGCTACGGAGTCGGCCGGCGCGCGTCGTAGCTCTGGAAGCCGCGCGCCGTGCGCAGCAGCACGAGCATGATGCCGCAGATGAGCAGGCCTCCGACGATCGGCGAGGCCCACAGCGCGAACAGGGTCGCCAGGCCGCCCGCCACGAGGTCGCCGACGCGAGGACCTCCCGCCACGACCACGTAGAAGAGGCCCTGCATGCGTCCCCGCACGTCATCCGGGGCCGCCGCCTGCAGGATCGTGGTGCGGAACACCGCGCTCACGTTGTCGGCCGCCCCGGCCCCCGCGAGCGCGATTCCTGCGAGGGCGATCGCGACGATGTTCGCGGGGATGAACGCGTCATCGTCTCCCGCGACCCCGGCCACGAGACGCTCGTCGACGCCGAGCGACGCCGCGAGCAGCACCGCCCCGAACAGGGCCGTGCAGATCCCGTACCCAGCCACCGCGAGCGTCACCGCTCGCCCCTGCCTGCGCACGCCTCCCAGCGGACCCGAGACGAGACCGCTCAGCAGCGCGCCCACAGCGAACGACGCGGTGAGGATGCCGACGGTGACCGGGCCTCCCCCGAGCACGATCGCGCCGGCGGCGGGGAACACCACGCGCGGCTGCCCCAGGATCATCGCGATCAGATCCCATACGAAGGTCGCGCGCACGTTCGGGGCGCGGCGCAGGAACCGCATGCTGTCCACCACCGAGCCGAAGCCGATCCCCCGTTTGGCCCCGTCCGGGGCGATGGGCGGCAGGCTCATGATCCCGAGGAACGCGCCGGTGAACAGCACGACGTCGACCAGATAGGTCCAGGCGAAACCGACGGTCGCCACCAGCACGCCGGCGATCGCGGGGCCGACCGTCACCGCGAGCCCCATCGTGATGCCGCTGAGCGCCGCGGCTGCGGGCAGCAGCTGGGTGGGGAGCAGGCGGGGCAGGATCGCCCCCTGCGCCGCACCCTTGATCGTCGCCGAGGCGGCGTTCACCGCGGCGAGCGCGTAGTAGGGCCAGGTGGTCTCGACACCGAGGAAGGCGATGAGCGCGAGTGTGCCGGTGCTGCACCAGGCTACGATCGCGGTGACGAGGGCGACCGTGCGCCGGTCGAATGCGTCCGCGAGCGCGCCGCCCACGAAACCGGCCAGGATCATCGGCCCGAGCGCCCACAGCGCCACGAACGACACCGCGAGGGTCGAGTGCGTGATCTCGTAGATGTGGAGGCTCACCGCGACGACCGTGACCTGCGCGCCGATCTGCGCGACCGAGGTGCCCGTCCAGAGCTTCGCGAAGGCGGGGCTCGCGGTGAGCGGGGTGGTATCGACGAGCAGACCGCGCAGGCCGCGACGCCCGCCCCGCTGTTCGTCGGGGTCGGCGGGCGCTTCGTTCACCGCATCAGCCTATCTCCCCCGCTCGGCGCTTCAACTCCTGCGGCCTCCCCTTCCCCCTCCCCTAACGCGGCTTCAACTCCTGCGGCCTCCCTCCCCTCCCTTTCCTAACGCGGAGTCCCGAATTGCTGGTTCCTGCAGCGTCGAAGCCGCAGTTCGGCACTCCGCGTTCGGAAGGCGAGAGGGCGGCACGGAGCGGGTAGGCTCGGATTCCGTGTTCGACCCGCGCTACGACGACGACCCCCTCGCCCGCATGAAGCCCCGCCGCGGCCCCGTGCAGCGGCGGGAGGTTCCGCTCGCGCGCGGGCTCGTGGTGGAGCACAGCGAGACGGAATGGTGCGGCGCCGTGGTCGGTGCCCGAGAGGGGCTCGTGCAGCTCGAGGATTTCGGCGGCAAGGTGCGCGCCTTCCCGCTGAGCGACGGCTTCCTCATCGACGGCGAGCCCGTGCGCCTCGTGCCGCCCAAGCGCAAGCCCGCCGGGCGTCAGCGCACGGCCTCCGGATCGTTCGCCGCGCCGCAGCAGCGGGCGCGAGTCGCGATGCCGAGCCGCATCTTCGTCGAGGGCAAGCACGACGCCGAGCTCGTCGAGCAGGTGTGGGGCGACGACCTGCGGGTCGAGGGTGTCGTGGTCGAGCTGCTGCAGGGCGCGGACAACCTCGAACAGGTGCTGGCGGAGTTCGGGCCGGGCCGGGAGCGGCGCGCCGGCGTGCTGCTCGATCACCTGGTGCGAGGCAGCAAGGAGACGCGGATCGCGGAGTCGATCGCGAAGGGGCCGCACGGCGCGCACGTGCTCATCGTCGGCCACCCGTTCGTCGACATCTGGCAGGCGGTGAAGCCGGCGAGGATGGGGCTCGAGGCGTGGCCGGAGATCCCGCGGTCCATCGAGTGGAAGCGCGGCATCTGCCGGGCGCTCGGCTGGCCCTCGGAGGAGCCCGCCGACATCGCCGACGCATGGTCGCGCATCCGCGGGCGCGTGCGCGACTTCCGGGATCTCGAGCCCGAGCTGGTCGGCCGGGTCGAGCACCTGATCGACTTCGTCACCGTGGGCTGAGCGGATCTATCGGAGTATCCTGAGGAGGTCGCTAGTCGCTTCGAGGAGACGCCATGCCGAAGCCCGTGTTCCTGATGATGCCGGAGTGGCAGGGTTCTGCCTCGTCGCGGGCCATGCAGATCGCCGAGGGCGCCGAGGTATTGCGCGAGGACCTGCCCGCGAGCGCTACCCGAGAGGTGCCGGTGCCGCTCGAGGCCGGTGATGCCATGGGCACTCCCGTGGCCCGGCTGAGCAGCCTGTTGCAGGCGCGCGATGCCGCGCTTCGGGCGATCTCCGAGGCAGGAGATGCGCCTGCCGTGATTCTGGGCGGCGACTGCGCGTCTTCGCTGCCGGGGCTCGAGGCCGCGGTGCGGGCGCACGGCGCGGATCGCCTGGCCGTGCTGTGGTTCGACGCGCACCCGGATCTGCAGCACCCGAGCACCTCGCCGTCCGGTGCCGCATCGGGCATGACCCTGCGTCATGCTCTCGGCGAGGGGTCTCCCGACCTCGCCTCCGCGACGCCCATCGACGCGGGCCTGCTGACCCTCGTCGGCGCGCGGGCGATCGACCCCGAGGAGGATGTGGAGATCGAGCGCCGAGGAGTGCACGTGCTCGACCCGGTGTCGATCGCCGGAGTGACGGATCCCGAGCAGCACCCGGATCCCGACGCGCTCGCCACCGCCGTGTCGGATCGCCTCGCAGCTTCGGACGCGGCGGCCGTGTACGTGCACGTCGATCTCGATGTGCTCGACCCCGCCGAGTTCTCGGCCGTGCACGACGCCGTGCCGTTCGGGATCACCGTGGCGCAGCTGACCGCCGCGATCCGGGCTGCCGTGACGACGCTGCCCCTCGCGGGCGCGGCCGTCTGCGAGTTCGCGCCGTCGAGCGCGACGGCCGCCGCGGAGGATCTGCCCACCGTGCTGCGCGTGCTCGCGGCCCTCACCTCCGGGGCGCGCCGGTGAGCCGCGATCCGCGGGACGCTCGGCTCACTCCCGAACCGCCCGTCGCCCCGGATGATCCGCGCCCCTGGCCCCTCGCGCGCCTCGGTTACCTCTACGCGACCGCGGTGGGGTTCGTGTGGGGGTGCATCTGGAGCACGGGGCGGATCGAGCGGCGCCAGGGGCTCTGGGTCTTCCGCGGCATGCCGAAGTGGACGTTCGGCCGGGGCGGCAGCTGCGTCGGTTCCTGCTATCTCACCGACCGCAACGCCGGCCGCGCGGTGCTGCGTCATGAGCGGGTGCACCGGGAGCAGTGGCGGCGGTACGGTCTGGCGATGCCGCTGCTCTACCTGCTCGCGGGCCGCGACCCGCTGCGCAACCGCTTCGAGATCGAGGCCGGGCTCGAAGACGGCGGCTACGTCAAGAAGCCCTCGTCGCCTCGCTGACCGGCGTACCCCTCGAGCCGAATGGGTGCCGTGTACTTCGCTCACACTCGAGCGATTGCGAGCAATCCGGGCGAGATATCCACATCTTGCGGATCTGAGCGCTGCTCCTCCGCTCAGGCTGGCATCATCAGTGTCACATCGAGCAGAATGGAGGTGTGATCGAGATGACAGAACCCCAGGTGTGGACGCTCATCGGAGTGTTCGCCGCCGCCCTCATCGGCATGGTCACATTCACGACCCAGGTGATGTGGCGGGCGATCACCTCGCAGTTCGTCTCGTTCAGAGCGGAGATGCGGGCCGAGTTCGCCACCTCGCGGGCAGAGACCTCGGCCCAGATCTCGGAGTTACGAGCCGAGACTTCCGCACAGATCTCAGAGCTGCGAGCCGAGACCTCCGCGCGGATCTCAGAACTGCGCCTGCAGATCAGCGACCTCGACGGCGATGTCCAGGCCATCGCGCGCCGGGTCTTCCCGGAGTGAGCGGACGCTGAGATCTCGTACACTGGCGGGATGAGCAGCGCAGCCGCATCCCCAACCGACGACGAGTTCCGGTTCCTCAGCGGAGACGCCGCACGCGTCGGCCGCACGGGCCCGTTGCCGCGGGTGGAGCGCGTGGCGGCGGAGGTCGGCGAGGGCCGGCGCATCAGCGGTCTGCGCTTCGACGCCCCCGCCGATCCCGCCCTCGTGCTGCTGCACGGCGCAGGTCTCAACGCGCACAGCTTCGATCCCACGCTGCTCTCCCTCGGCCTGCCCGCCCTCGCGCTCGACCTGCCGGGGCACGGGCGCAGCGACTGGCGAGCCGACGCCGACTATCGCCCCGACCGTCTCGCGAGCGACGTCTCGGCGGCCATCGAGCAGTTCGCGCCGACGCCCGTGACCCTCCTGGGACACTCGCTCGGGGGCCTCACCGCCGCCCTCGTGGCCGCGGCACGCCCCGAACTGGTTCGGCACCTCGTCGTGGTCGACATCACCCCCGGCATCGCACCGGGCGGCAACGCGGGGTCGGTCGCCGAGTTCATCACGGGTCAGCGCGACTACGGCTCGGTCGAAGAGATCGTCGACCGAGCCGTCCAATTTGGCATCGGCTCCGATCGCACCGCTCTCAGCCGCGGCGTCGCTCTCAACACCCGCCGACGCCCCGACGGCCGACTCGAGTGGACGCACCACCTGGCCCATCTCGACGCGCTGCCCGGATCGGGATCCGACGATCCCCGCCCCTACGCGCCCATCTGGGGCGCCCTGCGGTCGCTCGACCTGCCGATCACCCTCGTGCGCGCGGAGCGCGGGATCCTGAACGAAGAACTCGTCGACGAGTGGCGGGATCGCCTGCCTGCGGCCGAGATCATCGCGCTCCCCGGCCCGCACAACCTGCACGAGGCCGAACCTGTCCTGCTCGCGTCCACGGTGCGCGGCATCGTTGAACGCGGCCTCTAGGATGGCATCGTGATCTCCGCACTGCTGCCCATCGAAGGAACCTACAATTTCCGCGACCTCGGCGGCTTCCGCGCCGACGGCGGCCGCACGAAGCCCGGGGTGCTCTTCAGATCCGACGCTCTCGCGGCACTCAGCGACCGCGGCCGACAGCAGCTCGCGGAACTCTCCGTGGCGCGCGTGATCGACCTGCGCGACGATGCCGAGCGCGGGCCGCTGCCCGACCTGGTGCCGGACAGCGCGACCGTGGTGCCGCACCCGATCTTCCCCGACGTGAGCGAGCACATCTCGGCGCAGCTCGACATCTTCGCGCTCACCGAGATGCTCTATCTCGAGCACGGCGATACGCTCGCCTCGGCCGTGACGATGCTCGCCGAGCCGGGCGCCACCGTCTTCCACTGCACGGCGGGCAAAGACCGCACGGGCGCCGTCGCCGCGCTCACGCTGCTCGCCCTCGGCGTGGATCGGGACGACGTCATGCACGACTACGCGGCCTCCGAGCAGAATCTCACCGGCGAGTGGCGCGCGAAGAACCTCGAGCTGATCCGGCACCTCGGCATCGAGGTCACCCCGTCGCTCGAGCAGCTGCTCGTCGCGACCCCGATCGAGGCGATCGACCGTGCACTCACCGCCGTCGAGAACCGCTTCGGGTCGGTGCGCGACTATCTGCGCGCGAACGGCGTCGACGACGCCACCGTGGAACGACTCCACGCGCAGGTCGTGGAGTAGAACTCAGCCGCCGACGCGAAGGCCGCGCAGGATCGCGTCGCGGAGGTCGGCCGGTGCGCAGTTCTCGCGCTCTTCCTCGCAGGCGCGGCGCACCACCTCGGTGAGACGGATGCAGACGCTCTGCTCGTCCTGGCAGTCGGGGCAGTCCTCGAGGTGCTGTCGGATCGGCGCCGACTCCTCGGCGCAGAGTTCGCCGCGCAGCAGCTCGTAGAGGTTGGCCTTCGCCTTCTCACAGCCGCAATCGCTCATCACGTCGCTCCCTCTTCCGTTTTCTTCGACTTCGTGCGGCCCGCGCGCTTCGTCGCCGCGCTTCCCGCATTCAGTCCAACGCCCTGCTCGCGCGCGTATTCCCCGAGGGTCTTGCGCAGGCGCGAACGCCCCCGGTGCAACCGGCTCATGACGGTGCCGATCGGCACCTCCGCGATGTCGGCGATCTCTTGATAGCTGAAGCCCTCCACGTCGGCGAGGTACACGGCCATGCGGAAATCCTCGGGCAGCGCGTTCAATGCCTCGCTCACCACGGCATCAGGGGTGCGGTCGATCGCCTCGGCCTCGGCCGACCGCGCAGACATCGCGGTGGTCGACTCGGCCCCGCCCAGCTGCCAGTCCTCCAGCTCGTCGACGGCGCCCAGATACGGTTCGCGCTGTCTCTTGCGGTAGGTGTTGATATAGCTGTTCGTCATGATGCGGTACAGCCACGCCTTGAGATTGGTGCCCTCCTGGAACGAGGCGAACGCCGAGAAGGCCTTCAGGTAGGTCTCCTGCACCAGATCCTGAGCATCCTGAGGATTGCGCGTCATCTTCATCGCCGCGCCGTACAGCTGGTCGAGCAGCGGCAGCGCGTCACGCGTGAAGCGCTGCTCCAGTACCGCCTGGTCGTCATGCGCAGTGGTGTCACTCACGACTACGATCCTACGCCCCCCGGCACGCCCGACCCCCGGTAGACTCGGGGACGATGCTTGAAGCGAAGATGAACCGGGGCAAAGACGGCGACGAGGTGCGCGCGGGCGAAGTGCACGGGGAGTCGGCCGAGCTCTGGCCCGCTCCGCTCGCGGAGGGTCCGGTCGAGGCTCGGGTCGCGCTCCCCGGTTCGAAGTCGCTGACGGGTCGTGAGCTGATCCTCGCCGCCCTCGCGGAGGGACCCGGCACGCTGCGGGCGCCCCTGCACTCCCGGGACTCGGCGCTCATGATCGATGCCCTGCGGGCGCTCGGCACACGGATCGAGGAGATCCCCACGAGCAGTCCGTTCGGTCCCGATCTCCGGATCACCCCCGCCGAGGAGCTGACCGGGTCCACCAGCATCGCCTGCGGCCTCGCCGGCACCGTGATGCGGTTCGTCCCGCCGGTGGCTGCGCTCGCGCTCGGCCCGGTCGCCTTCGACGGCGACCTCTACGCCCGCAAGCGCCCCATGCGCCCGGTGCTCGACGCGCTGCGCGCGCTCGGCGCCGATATCGCCGATGAGGGGCGCGGCGCGCTCCCCTTCACCGTGCACGGCACCGGCTCGCTGCGAGGCGGCCGCGTCGAGATCGACGCCTCGCTCTCGAGCCAGTTCGTATCGGCGCTGCTGCTCTCGGGCGCGCGCTTCGATCAGGGCGTGCACGTGGTGCACACGGGCGAGCGGCTGCCGAGCCTGCCGCACATCGAGATGACCATCGATACGCTGCGCTCACGCGGCGTCGAGGTCTCGTCCCCCGCCCCCGGCGAGTGGATCGTCGAGCCCGGTCCGATCCGAGCCCTCGACGCCCCCATCGAGCCGGACCTCTCGAACGCGGCGCCCTTCCTCGCGGCCGCCGTCGCGGTCGGCGGCCGCGTGACCGTGCCCGGCTGGCCCGCGGCCACGACGCAGGTCGGCGACCAGTTGCGCGCGCTGCTGCCCGAGTTCGGGGCCCGAGCCGAGCTCGCCGAGGACGGCGCCCTCACCGTCTCGGGCGACGGCCGCCTGAGGGGCGCACGGTTGCACGTGCCCGAGGCGGGCGAGCTCGCCCCCACGCTCGTCGGCCTCGCCGCTCTCGCAGCCCACGGCACGGACGGCTCCGACGGCGAGGCGAGCGAGGTCACCGGCATCGGCCACATCCGACACCACGAGACCGACCGCATCGCGGCGCTGGTGAACGAGATCAACGCTCTCGGCGGCCGCGCCCGCGAACTCGAGGACGGCATCGCGATCGACCCGGCCCCTCTGCACGGCGGCGTCTGGCACAGCTACGCCGATCACCGCATGGCGACGACCGGCGCGCTCATCGGGCTCGTCGTGGCGGGCGTCGAAGTCGAGGACATCGCGTCGACCTCGAAGACCCTGCCCCAGTTCTCCGAGCTGTGGCATCGCATGCTCGGCCTCGCGGGCACCGGTGAAGGGCCGACGGGCACCGCGGGTGCGGAGCTGCCGTCGAACGGCCCGCTGGGGCTCGGGGGGCTCTTCCCGGATCTCGCTCGCGGGGCCGACGGCGCATGAGCTGGCTCCCGCCCGACGAGGACGACGCGCTCGACGGCCCGTACGCCGAGTACGCCGACCACGCGGTGCGCCAGCGTCCCAACCCCAAGGCGAACCGGCCCCGCACCAAGCGCCGACCCGAGCACTCCGATGCGGTCGTCGGCATGGTGACCGCGGTGGATCGGGGCCGCTACACGACCCTGGTCGAACGCGGCGCCGATCCTGCCGACTCCCAGGAGCGAACCGTGGTTGCGGCCCGAGCCCGCGAGCTGCGACGCACCCCGATCGTCATCGGCGACCGCGTGCAGCTCGTCGGCGACACGAGCGGCGCGGAGGGCTCGCTCGCTCGCATCGTCGGCATCGAGGATCGCCGCACGCTGCTGCGCCGCAGCGCCGACGACAGCGACACCGTCGAGCGCGTCATGGTGGCGAACGCCGACCAGATGCTGATCGTGGTCGCCGCCGCCAATCCCGAGCCGCGGGTGCGGCTCGTCGATCGTTATCTGGTGGCGGCGTACGACGCCGGGATCCGCCCGCTGCTGTGCATCACGAAGACGGATCTCGCCGATCCCGAGCCCTTCCTCGCCTATTTCTCGGCGCTCGAGGTGCCGGTCTTCCGATCGGCGCCCGACGCGTGGCCGCTCGCCGAGATCCGCGAGGCCCTCGCGGGCCGCACCACGGTGTTCGTGGGGCACTCGGGCGTCGGCAAGTCCACCCTCATCAACGAGATCGTGCCCGAGGCCGGCCGTGCGACCGGTCACGTCAACGAGGTGACCGGTCGCGGACGGCACACGTCGTCGTCGTCGGTCGCCTATCGCGCGGAGACGCCCGGCTGCGCGGGCGGCGACACCGGCTGGGTGATCGACACCCCGGGGGTGCGCTCGTTCGGCCTCGGCCACGTGACGCCCGAGGGGATCCTGCGCGGCTTCACCGACCTCGCGGAGATCATCGACGGCTGCCCGCGCGGGTGCACGCACCTCGAGGACGCGCCGGATTGCGAACTCGACGCGGCCGTGGCCGACGGGCGGCTCGACGCCTCGGGCGCAGCACGCGTCGAGTCGCTGCGCCGCCTGCTGAAGTAGCAGCCGATCGCGGGTCAGTGTCAGCGCGACCCGCTAGGCTGAAGACATGACGGAACGCGTGATCCTCGAGCCCGAACAGCCCGCCCCCGATTTCTCGCTCCCCGATCAAGACGGCGTGACCCGCTCGCTCTCCGACTTCCGCGGCGAGAAGGTCGTGCTGTTCTTCATCCCCGAGGCGATGACTCCTGCGTGCACGAAGGAGTCCTGCGAGTTCCAGGAGTCCTCGGCTTCGCTCGCGGCGGCCGGCTATCGCGTGCTGGGGATGTCCCGTGACTCAGTGGAGCGCCTGCGCCGGTTCGCCGATCGCGACGGCCTCGAATACCCGTTCCTCAGCGACCCGGAGGCCGAGGTGCACCGCGCATACGGAGCGTACGGCACGAAGAACAGCTACGGCCGCATCATCGAGGGTGTGATCCGCTCGACCTTCGTGATCGATGAGGAGGGGCGGATCGCCCACGCCCTCTACAACGTGAAGGCCACCGGGCACGTCGCCCGAGTGCGCAAGCTGCTCGGCCTCGAGGGCTGAGCCGGGGCGTTTCGACGCCGTCACCCCGTGCTCATGCGCGGACCTCGCGGCGATCGCGATCGGTAAGACCAGCGCTACTGCTCAGCGGCGGGCGCGACCGCGGGGCGGGCGAGGATCGCGGCGGCGAACCCCGCGAGCGCGAGCGCCACGAGGGCGAAGCCGAGCCACCACGGTCCGATTCCGATCTGCAGGCACCCCGTCCCCGCCGCGAAGAGCAGCACGTGTATGGTGAGCGATGATCCTCGCACCCAGCTCGCCCGCGTTCTCACCGCCCCCGCGAAGGTGACCACGACCCACACCAGCGACAGCGCCGCCATCACGATGAGGCTGAGATTCTGCAGCGGGTTGCCGTCTCCCGTCACGGTTCCGACCACAGTCACCCCCACCACCCACAGCAGCAGCGCCCCCTCCACTGCGAGCAGCGCGCCGAGGGCTTTCCATGCGGCTCGGGAGCGTGGGTGATCAGCGGGTGACGAGGGCATTTCGGATCTCTTTCCATTCAATTGCAAACGAACTATTGATTTGCTTCTACATCCGTGAAACTATATATTCCGTCGAGTTTCGCGCACACCGACGTGAGCATTCTCAGCCACGTTTCAGGTAGTTACGGCGCGGGATCTCTGGCACTTGTCTCCAGTGTATTTTGCGCGCGTGCGTTTACAGATGGAGGACACACATGGATTGGCGCGAGAAGGCTGCTTGCCTCACCGTAGACCCCGAGCTCTTCTTCCCGGTCGGTAACACCGGCCCGGCGGTCGAGCAGATCGAGCGAGCGAAGTCGGTCTGCGCTCGCTGCACGGTGACCGAGATGTGCCTGCAGTACGCGATGGACACCGGTCAGGATTCGGGCGTGTGGGGCGGCCTCAGCGAGGACGAGCGCCGCGCGCTCAAGCGCCGCGCCGCCCGCGCCCGCCGCGCTTCCTGAGCGCACCGCCGCTACGACGAACCCCCGTTCCCTGAACTCGTCGAAGGGAACGGGGGTTCGTCGTATCTCCGCGCGACCGCACCCGCGCGAGAGGCTGAGAACGCATGCCGGATCGGCGATCCGCATGCGTTCCCAACCTTTCGAGGCAGCTCGAGGGTGCGAGCGGCCCCGTTCTCAGTCGGTGCCGGCGTCGAAGGCCGCCGAGAGGCCGAGCGCGTCGCCCTCCTCGTCGATGCCGCCGACCGCGTTCGCGATCTGCGCGGCGCCGCCCTGCTCGAGCTCTCCGACCACGTCCGCGGTCGAGCTGCCCACGAGGCCGAGCGCGGCGTACTGCTCGAGCCGCTGGCGCGAGTCGGCGATGTCGAGGTTGCGCATGGTGAGCTGACCGATGCGGTCCTCGGGTCCGAAGGCAGCACCGACCGTGCGCTCCATCGAGAGCTTCTCGGGGTGGTAGCTCAGGCTCGGGCCGGTGGTGTTGAGGATCGTGTAGTCGTCGCCGCGGCGCAGGCGCAGGGTCACCTCTCCCGTGATCGCGGATCCGACCCAGCGCTGCAGCGATTCGCTGAGCATGAGCGCCTGCGGATCGAACCAGCGACCCTCATACATGAGGCGACCGAGCCTGCGACCCTCGTTGTGGTAGCTGGCGACCGTGTCCTCGTTGTGGATCGCGTTGACGAGGCGCTCGTAGGTGATGTGCAGCAGCGCCATGCCCGGCGCCTCGTAGATGCCGCGCGACTTCGCCTCGATGATGCGGTTCTCGATCTGATCCGAGACGCCGAGGCCGTGGCGGCCGCCGATCGCGTTCGCCTCGTAGACCAGGGCTACCGGATCATCGAACTCGACGCCGTTGATCGCGACCGGGCGACCGGCCTCGAAGCGCACCGAGACCTCCTCGGTGGCGACCTCGACGTCTTCGCGCCACGCGGCGACGCCCATGATGGGCTCGACGATGTCGAGGCCCGTGTCGAGGAACTCGAGCTTCTTGGCCTCGTGCGTGGCGCCCCAGATGTTGGCGTCGGTCGAGTAAGCCTTCTCGGCGGAATCGCGGTAGGGGTAGCCGTGGGCGACGAGCCACTCGCTCATCTCCTGGCGGCCGCCCAGCTCCTCCACGAACTGGCTGTCGAGCCACGGCTTGTAGATGCGCAGCGCGGGGTTGGCCATGAGGCCGTAGCGGTAGAACCGCTCGATGTCATTGCCCTTGTAAGTGGAGCCGTCGCCCCAGATGTCGACGCCGTCCTCCTTCATGGCGCGCACGAGCAGCGTGCCGGTGACGGCGCGGCCGAGCGGAGTCGTGTTGAAGTAGGTCTTGCCTCCCGAGCGCACATTGAACGCGCCGGTCTGCAGAGCCAGGAACCCCTGTTCGACGAGGGGGAGCTTCGCGTCGACGAAGCGGGCGATCTCGGCGCCGTACTCCTTCGCACGCGCGGTGACCCCCTCGAGGTCGGGCTCGTCGTACTGGCCGATGTCGGCGGTGTAGGTGCAGGGCACGGCGCCCTTGTCGCGCATCCACGCCACCGCGCAAGAGGTATCGAGGCCACCGGAGAATGCAATGCCGACGCGTTCGCCGACAGGCAGGGAAGAAAGCACCTTAGACATGGCTTCTATCCTATGGCCTGCCGGAGCCGCCGGAGTGCGCCCCGGCGGCCCGAGGCGTCCCATCGGGCTGACGGATCAGCGCACCGGTGATGCAGCGACACCACATCGCAGACGCAGCGTCAGTCGATCAGCCCGAGCTGCCGTACCGCCTCGCGCTCCGAGACCAGCTCGGCCACCGACTCGGCGATCCGCTGCCGCGAGAACTCATCGATCTCGAGCCCCTCGACGATCTGCCAGGCACCGCCGGAGGAACGCACGGGGAACGACGAGATGAGCCCCTCGGGCACCCCGTACTCCCCGCGAGAGACGACGGCCGCGCTGGTACGGCGCTCCCCCGTGCCGAGCACCCAGTCGCGCACGTGCTCGATGGCCGCGTTCGCGGCCGAAGCGACGGAAGACCCGCCTCTCACCTCGATGATCTCGGCACCGCGCTTCGCCACTCGATCGACATAGGGGCCTCGCGCCCACGCCGGGTCGACGACCTCCAGTGCCGCACGACCGCCGACGGTCGCGTGATTGAGGTCGGGGTACTGCGTGGCCGAGTGGTTGCCCCAGATCGTCACCCCGTCGACATCGGCGACCGGCGCCCCGGCTTCGGCCGCGAGCAGGCCGACCGCGCGATTGTGGTCGAGCCGGGTGAGCGCGGTGAACCGCTCGGCCGGCACGTCGGGGGCGTGCTGCTGGGCGATCAGGGCGTTCGTGTTGGCCGGGTTGCCGACCACGATCACGCGCACGTCGTCGGCCGCCCTAGCGCCGATCGCACGCCCCTGCGGGCCGAAGATGGCGCCGTTCGCCTCGAGCAGGTCGCCGCGCTCCATGCCCGCCGTGCGAGGGCGCGACCCGATGAGCATCGCCACGTTCGCGCCGTCGAAGGCGACGTCCGGGTCGTCGCTGATCTCGACCCCGGCGAGCAGAGGGAAGGCGCAGTCAGAGAGTTCGAGCGCCGCTCCCTCGGCCGCTCTCATCCCCTGCGGAATCTCGAGCAAGCGGAGCGCGACGGGCTGCTCGGGGCCGAGCATGTCGCCGGCCGCGATCCGGAACAGCGCCGCGTAGCCGATCTGCCCACCGGCGCCCGTGAGAGTGACAGTGATCGGAGTCTTCGTCATACTGCGTCCTTTCCGTCGCGCGGCCCGGCCTTCACCGGTTGTCGAAGGTGTACGGGTCGGGTCCGAAATTACGCTGCTCGTCGAGGGCGTCGATGGCGGCCATCTCGGCCTCGCTGAGCTCGAAATCGAAGATGTCGGCGTTCTCGATCATGCGCTCCCGGC
The DNA here is from genome assembly GCF_019884725.1 of Leucobacter tenebrionis. Classification (NCBI taxonomy): domain Bacteria; kingdom Bacillati; phylum Actinomycetota; class Actinomycetes; order Micrococcales; family Microbacteriaceae; genus Leucobacter; species Leucobacter tenebrionis. The sequence goes on from NZ_CP082322.1 coordinate 715,300, forward strand.
GCATCGTCTTCGGGAACACGATCGTGCCGCGCTGCACGTGCCAGCGGAGCACCACCTGCGCACCGGACTTGCCGTGCGCCGAGGCCGCGTCGAGGATCGCGGAGCGCTCGAAGAGGTCGCTCTTGCCCTGCGCGAGCGGCCCCCAGGCCTCGATCGCGATGCCGTGCTCAGCGCAGAACGCCCGCAGCTCGCGGCGCTGGTGCAGGGGGTGCAGCTCGATCTGGTTCGCGGCCGGCACGACCCCGGTCTCGTCGATGATCTGCTGCAGGTGCTCGATCTCGAAGTTCGAGACGCCGATAGCGGAGGCCCGCCCCGACTCGGCGGTCTCGGCGACGCCGCGCCACGCGGCGAGCGCGGTGCCGTGCATGGGCACGGGCCAGTGCACGAGGTACAGATCGACCCGGTCGAGGCCGAGCGCATCGAGGCTGCGCTGGAAGGCGCCCGCCACGTCCTCATGATCGGAGTTCCAGAGCTTCGTCGTGATGAACAGCTCGTCTCGCGGAATGCCGCTCGAAGCGATCGCGCGGCCGACCTCGGCCTCGTTGAAGTACGCCGCGGCGGTGTCGATGTGCCGATAGCCCACCTCGAGCGCTTCGGAGACGATGCGCTCGGTCTCGCCCGGTTCGACGAGGAAGACGCCGAGGCCGAGCTGCGGGATCTCGACGGGATCACCCCCGCTGCGGACTCCGTTCTTCAGGGTGATGTTCGGGATCTGGAGGGCGCTCATTCGGGCTCGCTTTCGCCGAGGGTCGGGTGCGCGCCCCAGTCTATGCCCGGCCGCCGACATTCGCCGTGGGCGCCGTCTCCTCCCAGTCACAACGTGCTCCGATCGCGCCGACCTCCGCAATCGCGCAGCTCCCCTCCCCGTCGCAACCGCACAGATCTGCCCCCGAGCACATCGAAAGCGCGGATTCGATGTGATCCGAGGCGAATCCGTGCCGCCGGGCGACGCCGCACGGGATAATGGAAGCACCATGCCTCAGCCCCCAGTGCGCGTCTCCTTTCCCGAAGAGCTTCCCGTCTCGCAGATGCGCGACGAGATCGAGGCGGCGATCCGCGACCACCAGGTGGTCATCGTCGCCGGCGAGACCGGGTCGGGCAAGACGACCCAGCTGCCGAAGATCGCCCTGGCCCTCGGCCGCGAGCGCATCGCCCACACGCAGCCCCGCCGCATCGCCGCGCGCACGATCGCCGAGCGCATCGCCGAGGAGCTCGGCTCGGAGCTTGGCGGGCTCGTCGGCTACCAGGTGCGATTCACCGACAAGGTCTCGGAGGACACGCGGATCCGCCTCATGACCGACGGCATCCTGCTCAACGCGATCCACCGCGATCGCGACCTTCGCGCCTACGACACCATCATCATCGACGAGGCGCACGAGCGCTCGCTCAACATCGACTTCCTGCTCGGCTACCTCAAGACGCTGCTCCCCCGGCGGCCCGACCTCAAGGTGATCATCACGTCGGCGACGATCGATCCCGAGTCGTTCGCCGAGCACTTCGCCGACGCGAGGACGAAGCAGCCGGCCCCCATCATCGAGGTCTCGGGCCGCACCTACCCGGTGGAGATCCGGTACCGCCCCCTCGTGGAGAGGATCGAGCAGCCCGATCCCAAGGGCGGGGCGCCGCGGGTGCGCACCGTCGAGCGCGATCTCTTCGACGCCATCGGCGAAGCGGTCGACGAGCTGTCTCGGGAGGAGCGCGGCGACGTGCTCGTGTTCCTCAGCGGCGAGGCCGAGATCCGCGACGCGGCCGATGCCCTGCGCGGGCGTCTCGGCTCGAATCGGGCGAAACCTGTCGAGATCCTGCCCCTCTACGGCCGCCTCAGCGCGGCGGAGCAGCACCGGGTCTTCGAGCGCCCGAGCGGCGCGAACGCGGGCGCCCGTCGCATCGTTCTCGCCACCAACGTGGCCGAGACCTCGCTCACGGTGCCCGGCATCCGCTACGTGGTCGATGCCGGCACCGCCCGCATCTCGCGCTACTCGGCGCGCAGCAAGGTGCAGCGGCTGCCCATCGAGGCCGTCTCGCAGGCGAGCGCGAACCAGCGATCGGGCCGTTCGGGGCGCACGAGCCCCGGCATCGCGATCCGGCTCTACTCCGAGGAGGACTTCGAGAGCCGGCCCGAGTTCACCGAGCCCGAGATCCGGCGCACGGGCCTCGCCTCCGTGATCCTGCAGATGCTGTCGCTCGGCCTCGGCGATATCGCGCGCTTCCCGTTCCTCACGCCTCCCGACCAGCGGGGCATCGCCGACGGTCTCGGGCTGCTCGCCGAGCTGGGAGCGGTGCAGCTCGAGGGCAGGGGAACCCGCGCCCGCCCGCGGATCACGAAGATCGGCCGCGAGCTCGCCCGGCTGCCCATCGAGCCGCGCTTCGCCCGCATGGTGGTGGAGGCCCACAAGCACGACGTCGTCCCCGCAGTGCTGGCGATCGTCGCGGGCCTCACGATCCAGGACGTGCGCGAGCGGCCGCAGGAGAAGCGCGCCCAGGCCGACCAGCTGCACGCCCGCTTCGCCGACCCGCAGGGCGACCTCATGACGCTGCTGGGCCTCTGGGAATACCTGCAGGAGCAGCAGCGCGAGCTGTCGTCGAGCGCCTTCCGCCGTCTGTGCAAGGCCGAATACCTCAACTTCCTGCGCGTGCGCGAGTGGATGGACCTCTACCGCCAGCTCGCCCGGATCGCGGGGGTCCGCCGCGCGGATTCCGCGGACGGTTCGGGATCGGGCGAGGCGATCCACCGCTCCATGCTCGCCGGCCTGCTCTCCCAGCTCGGTGTGCGCGATGATCGCCAGGATCGCTCTGCGCCCGCCCGCGGACGGAGCGCTCCCGGCGCGGTCAAGCGGAAGCCCGCCCAGGAGTACGTGGGGTCCCGGGGCACGCGATTCGTGCTCTATCCCGGTTCCGTGCTCGCGAAGAAGCCGCCCGAGGTCGTGATGAGCGTCGAGCTCGTCGAGACCTCGCGGCTGTTCGCCCGGTCCAACGCCGTCGTCGACCCGGCCTGGGCCGAGGAGCTCGCGGGCCCCCTCGCGAAGCGGCAGATCAGCGAGCCCCACTGGGAGAAGAAGCAGGGCGCGGCCGTCGCCTACGAGCGGGTCACGCTCTACGGGGTGCCCATCGTCGACCGCCGCCGGGTGCAGCTCGCCCGCTTCGACCGCGAGCAGGCGCGAGAGCTGTTCATCCGTCACGCCCTGGTCGACGGCGAGTGGGAGATTCCGTCCGGCGGTTCCTTCTTCGCGTTCGACCGGGCGAACCGGCAGCTGCGCAGGGAACTCGAGCAGCTCGAGGAGCGCACCCGGCGCCGCGATCTGGTGAGCGACGACGAGGCCGTCTTCGACTTCTACGACGCCCGCATTCCCGCCGAGGTCGCGTCGACGCGCGACTTCGAGGGGTGGTGGAAGGAGGCGCAGCGCACGCAGCCGAAACTGCTCACCATGCGCCGCGAGGATCTCGTCGAGGGCGAGACGGCCGAGGTCGATGAGAGCGAGTTCCCGCGCCAGTGGCGGCACGGCGATCAGACACTGCGGCTCAAGTACCGCTTCGACCCCTCGGCCGACGACGACGGCGTCACCGTCAACGTGCCGCTGCCGCTGCTGCCGCGACTCGAGGGCTCCGACTTCGAGAAGCTCGTGCCGGGCCTGCGTCAGGAACTCGTGACGGCGCTCATCAAGACGCTGCCGAAGGCCATCCGCAAGCACGTCGTGCCCGCCGCGGATTGGGCGCGCACGCTCCTCGAGACCGTCGAGCCGAAGCTGGACGGCGCCGACTCCGACTCATCGCTGCTCCAACTGCTGGCCGACGAGATCCGCCGTCGCACGGGCGTGACCGTCTCCCCCGGCGATTTCGACCCGTCGCGTCTGCCGGCGCACCTCACGCCGACGTTCCGCGTGGTCGACGGGCGCGGGCGCACTATCGGGTCGGGCAAGGATCTTGCCGCGCTGCAGGCGGCGCACAAGGATCGCGCGACGCAGGGCGTCGCCAAGGTCGCGGCGGCGGCGCTGCCGAAGAGCGATCTCGAGCGCAAGGGCTCGACCGCCTGGGACTTCGGCGAGCTGCCGAGGCACGTCGACACGGCCTACGCGAAGGGGCGGGGATCCGGGGCGGGCGTGGTGCGCGCCTATCCCGCGATCGTGGATCGCCGCACAGGCGTCGATCTGACGCTCGTAGCCGACGAGGCCGAGCAGGTCCGGCTGTCGCGACGCGGGACCCGCCGCCTCGTCGCCCTGAGCTCGCCGTCGCCGGCGAGCTACATCCGCGATCACCTCTCCAATCAGGAGAAGCTGCTGCTCGGCGCCGGGCCGTACCGGTCGCTCGACGCCGCGATCGCAGATGTCTCGCTCGCGGTCGCCGACGGCGTGATCCGCCGTCATTCCCCCGACGGGCTCGTGTGGTCGGAGTCCGCGTTCGAGCGGATCGCGAACGACTACGCGCGATCCCTCATCGACGACATCTACGGCGCGATCGCCCTCACCGCCCGCGTGCTCGACGCGGCGAGGCTCGCGCGCAAGGCGATCGACGGAGCGAAGTCGATCCAGGTGCTGGGTCAGGTGGCTGGGGCCGCGGCCCAGGTGGACGGACTCGTCTACGACGGCTTCGTCTCGCGCACCGGGCTCGCCCAGCTTGCGCGGCTGCCCGTCTATCTGGAGGCGGTGCAGCTGCGCATGCGGGGGCTCGTCGAGAACCCGGGGCGGGATCGGGCCTGGCAGAACGAGGTGGACCGCGCGCTCGCGCTCTTCGAGCAGGCGGGCGGCGCGATCCCGCTGCCCGAGCAGGCCCCCGATCACCTCGTGCGCGTGCGCTGGCTGATCGAGGAGCTGCGCGTGAGCCTGTTCGCGCAGCAGCTGCGCACCGCCGAGCCGGTCTCGCTGCAGCGGATCCAGAAGCTGCTGCGCGAGGGCTGACCCGGCGCCGCTCTCCGCCCCGCCGAGCCCCGCTCCCCACCCCGCCGATCGAGTCGGCCCGTTTGTATCGAGTCCGCCTAGATTTCTTGCGAATTCCATACCGGGTCGATACGAAGGGGACGGCTCGATGAACGGTGGGCGGCCGGAGGCGGTGGTAAACGGTAGGCGCGCGCGGCCGCGTAGAAGCTGTCGAGCGTGCGCAGATCCTCGTGCATCAGCCGGATGACCCGCTTCGGCGTGCTCCCTCGGGCCTTGTCCTCGCGTCTCTTCTCGGCGAGGACCACCTCAGCCGCGGTCTTTCCCCCGCGCAAGCCCTCATCGAGGTACTTCGATCGTCCGTCGATCTCGCATAGGATGTCGAGGTCGTCGAGCCCGAGGTCGAAGTAGCTCACGCTGCCATCGGGGTGAACCACCGGCACCTGCGTACTCACCCGGTACCCCGCCTGCACGAACCGGAGTCGTCCGAGAGTTTCCAGCACCGATTCCGACCCGGCATCGGCGAGTTCGACGATCCGCAGCGCTCTCCTCACACCGCGTCGGCGGGGCCCCGAGAGCAGGTCCCGGCGCAGCCCCTCCAACCATTCCACGACGTCGGGTGAGTTCGGTACGCCGCGGTGCTTGCCGAACTGCAGTTCCAACGCGTGGTCCAGCGCTCCGAGCGCCAGCTCCAGCGGAGCCAGCCGGGCGAGGTCCATCACCGTTCTCGAGAGGCTCGTGACGGGGATGCCGTGGAGCAGGCCGGCTTCTCCGTCTCGGACCCGGTCAGTGCTGCGCGCGATGAAGGTGCTGTGGCGGACGGTGGAAGCTCCGGGGAGCAGCAGCTGGGCGCGATCATAAGGTGGACGGTAGAGACGCAGCCCGTGCACGACGGCCGCAGACTCCCTCCAGAAGCAGCCTGCGAGGTCGGGATTCCCGGAGACCGCGAGCACTCGCGCGAGCAGCTTCTGGTCCGGCCAGAGCTCGCGCCACATCCCGCCGTCGAGATACCGCCCGGCAGCGAGCCGTTCCAGCGTTCCCTTTGCGACGGCGTCGGCGATGCCCCGCGCGGACCAGTTCCGCTGCAACAGGTCGTCCCGCGAGCGCACCGCAGCTGAGATTGACGCGAGGCCGTACCGAGGTGTCATGCTCGCAGCCTGGCAGATTCGCTCCGATCGCAGGGGCTCGGAACACGATCTGTGGATGAAACAGCACGCCCGGCCAGATGCGCTGCTTGTGAGCGAAGTACTGCGGGCGGTTTCTCCTCGCCGAGCCGGCCTACTTATATCGAAAGAGCCTGCAATTCACGCACATTACGGGCCGACTCGATAGAAACAGGCCGACTCGGCGGCGGGAGCCCGCCGGCCCGCCGCGCCGCTGCCCTGGGCCTACCGCTGCCCGCGCCGCGCTACCGCACCGACTCCGTGAGGATGCGCCGCGCCTCGTGCAGCAGCTCGGGTTCCACGATCAGATCGTATCGGGTGGCGACCATCTGCATGACCGACGAGAAGTCGCGGCGGTTACGGTTCATCGCGTAGGAGAGCACGCCGAAGAGCATGCCGAAACCGGCGCCGATCACCACGGCCGCGACGAACACGCCGAGGATGCCGGCGTTGTCGGGCTGGAAGATGAAGAGCAGGAGCCCGAGGAACAGGCCCAGGTAGGCGCCCGAGAGCGCTCCCATGAGGGCGACCCGCCCGTAGGTGAGCCGCCCGGTGACGCGCTCGACGCTGCGCACGTCGTTGCCGACGATGCTGATGCGCTGCACCGGGAAGCTGGCGCGCGCGAGCACGTCGACCGCGTGCTTGGCGTCTTCGTAGCGGTCGTAGGTGGAGACGATCTCGCCCTGCGGGATCTCGGGCATCAGGGGTGCGCGCGAGGAGGAGATGGGGCCGGGAGTACTCATGCGTCCATTCTCTCACTGCCGGGCTCGGCACCACTACGCTAGAGGTGTGAGTGTGATGCGGGTCTTCGTCGGGCGCCTCGCCGGGCGCGGAGTGTTCGATCCGGTCGGCGACCGGATCGGCAAGGTGCGCGATGTGCTGGTCGTCTTCCGGGCGGCGAGCGCGCCGCGCGTGGTCGGCCTGATCGTCGAGATCCCCGGCAAACGCCGAGTGTTTGTGCCGATCGGCCGTGTCACCTCGATCGGTTCAGGCCAGGTGATTACCACGGGCTTGATCAACGTGCGCCGTTTCGAGCAGCGCGGCGGCGAGACCCGCATGATCGCCGAGATCATCGGCCGCGAGGTGCAGCTCGCTCCTGAGCACTCGGGCGGGCAGCCGCAGACGGCCCGCATCGAGGACGCCGCGATCGAGCGCACCCGCACGGGCGAGTGGGTGGTCTCCGAGGTCTTCGTGCGACTTCCGAAGCCCGCGGCGCCGTTCAGCCGCGGCGACTCGCGGATCGTGCGCTGGTCGGATCTGGTGCTGCCCAGCTCGAGCGGCTCGGCGCAGTCGGCCGAGCTGCTGATTCAGACGATGGTCGATCTCAAGCCCGCCGACCTCGCCGAGGCGCTGCTCGAGTTGCCGCAGCACCGCATGCTCGAGGTGATCGGCGAGCTGGCCGACGAGCGCGTCGCGGACGCGCTCGAGGAGATGAGCGAGCAGGATCAGCTGGCGCTGCTGGCCCAGCTGCCGGCCGACCGCACCGCGGATGTGCTCGATCGCATGGAGCCGGACGACGCGGCCGACCTCATCTCCGCGCTGCCCACGGCGAAGGGCGAGGAGCTGCTCGACCTCATGGAGCCGGAGGAGGCCGAGGACGTGCGCCGCCTGCTCGAGTACGACGCGGACACCGCGGGCGGCCTCATGAGCCCCGCGCCGATCGTGCTGTCGGGCGAGTCGAGCGTGGCCGAGGGGCTCGCGATGATCCGCCGCGCCGAGATCCCGCCGGCCATGGCCTCGGCCGTCTATGTGACGCACCCCCCGTACGAGACGCCCACGGGCGAGTACATCGGCATGGCGCACTTCCAGCGTATGCTGCGCTTCCCGCCCCATGAGCGCATGGTGTCGCTCATCGACACCGAGATCGAACCGGTCACGGTCGACGCGAGTGCCGCCGAGGTCTCGCGCCGCCTCGCGAGCTACGACCTCGTCGCGATGCCGGTCGTCGACGAGCAGCATCGCCTGGTGGGCGTGGTCACCGTCGACGACGTGCTCGATCACCTGCTCCCCGACGACTGGCGCCACGCCGACGACGAGCAGCCCCGTCCCTCCGCACCGCAGAGGAGCCGCCGATGAGCCTGTTCAAGCGGCAGGATCCCGGACTCGACGCGCCCCTCGCGACCGGAGCGCGGGCGGGCCGCGTCTCGCTCGGCGGCAGCAAGAGCCAGGAGCGTTTCGGGCGCTGGACCGAGAGCATCGCGCGCGGCATGGGCACCCCGTGGTTCCTGCTGATCCTCACGCTCATCTGCGTGGCGTGGTTGGCGTGGAACACCTGGGGCCCCGAGTCGTGGCGCTTCGACTCGGCGGCGCTCGGCTTCACCGCGCTCACGCTGATCCTCTCGCTGCAGGCGTCGTATGCGGCGCCGATGATCCTGCTCGCGCAGAACCGTCAGGACGACCGGGACCGCGTGCAGATGGAGCAGGATCGGCAGCGCGCCGAACGCAACCTCGCCGACACGGAGTTCCTGGCTCGCGAGGTCGTGGCACTGCGGCTCGCACTGAAGGATCTGCCCGACCGCGACTTCATCCGAGCCGAGCTGCGCTCGCTGCTGGCCGAGCTGGAGGAGGCGGAGTCGGAGGAGGACTCTGAGGCGTCTGCTGGGACGGACGAGGCCGCCGCAACCGAGGATCGCGATGCCGACGGACGCTGAGGCCGCGGTCCTGGCCGCGCTCGAGCGGGTGCGGGATCCCGAGATCCTGCGCCCGATCACGGAGCTCGGCATGGTGCGCGACGTGCGCGTGGACGCCGAGGGGCACGCGACGGTCGCGATCCTGCTCACCATCGCTGGATGCCCCGCCGCCCGCCGCATCGAGGCCGATACGCTCGCTGCAGCCGAGTCCGCGGCGGGGGTCGTGTCGGCCGAGGTCGAGGTGGGTGTGATGTCGCCCGCGGAGCGGAAGGCCTTCATCGAGCGGGTGCGCGGGGATCGCGGATCGCGGCCGCAGCAGTTCGGACCGGACTCGCTCACGCGGGTGATCACGGTGACGAGCGGCAAGGGCGGTGTCGGCAAGTCCTCGCTCACCGCCGGGCTCGCGGTCGCCCTGGCCCAGCAGGGCCTCGCGGTCGGCCTCGTCGACGCCGACGTGTTCGGGTTCTCGATCCCCGGCATTCTCGGGCTCAGCCGCGACGGCCGCACCGAGCAGCCGACGCGCGTCGACGACATGATCCTGCCGCCCGTCGCTCACGGGGTGAAGACCGTCTCGATCGGCATGTTCCTGGGCGAGGCCGACCCGCGCACCACCGCGGTATCGTGGCGCGGACCCATGCTGCACCGCACGATCGAGCAGTTCCTGCGCGATGTCTGGTTCGGCGATCTCGATGTGCTGCTGCTCGACCTGCCCCCGGGCACGGGCGACATCGCGATCAGCGTCGGTCAGCTGCTCCCCCAGGCCGAGGTGCTCGTCGTCACCACTCCGCAGGAGGCGGCGGCCGACGTGGCCGTGCGCAGCGCGCTCGTGGCGCGCCAGACCGGTCAGCGGGTGATCGGGGTGGTCGAGAACATGGCGGGCCTGGTGCAGGCCGATGGCAGCGTGCTCGACGTGTTCGGCAGCGGCGGCGGGCAGCTGGTCGCCGATCGTCTCAGCACCGACGCCGCGGGCGGCGAATCCGAGGCGGTTCCGCTGCTCGGCAGTGTGCCGCTCAGTCCCGCGTTCAGGGAGGCGGGCGACCGCGGCGAGCCGGCCGTGCTGGTCGCGCCGGAGGATCCGGCCGCCGCGGAGGTGATCCGCATCGCGCGCACGATCGCTGCGCGGGGCCGCAGCCTGGCCGGCAGGTCGCTCGGGATCGCGCCCCGCTGAGCCGCGGACTCCCGGTCGGCGCGGTCTCTCAGCCGATCGCGTCGATGGACTCGTCGACCGGGCGCGGACGCGCGAACAGGTACCCCTGGAAGGCGTCGACACCGAGCTCGAGCAGTTTCTCGAACTGCTGCCGGGTCTCGACGCCCTCGGCCACCACCTGCAGAGCGAAGGTGCGCCCGAGCTGCACGATCGTGCGCACGATCGACGCGCTGGCCTCGTCCTCGACCACGGAGAAAGTGAATGAGCGGTCGATCTTGAGCTGCTGGACGGGCAGCTGCCGCAGATAACTCAGCGAGGAGTATCCCGTGCCGAAGTCGTCGAGCGAGGCGAGCACCCCGTCGGCCCGCAGGAGGGACAGCAGCTTGACCGTGCGGTCGAGATCGGTGTGCAGCACGCTCTCGGTGAGCTCGAGCTTCAGGCGCCCCGGCGAGACGCCGTGCTTCGCGATGATCGCGCGCACGCGCTCCGCGAAGTCGTCGACCCGCAGCTGGCGCTCGCTGAGATTCACCGAGAAGGTGCGGTGTTCGCGCTCGGGATCCCGCTCCCAGGCTGCGAGCACCCCGCAGGCCTCCTCGAGCACCCACTCGCCGATCTCCACGATGAGGCCGGTCTGCTCCGCCAGAGGGATGAAGGCGCCGGGCTCGACGAGCCCGCGCTCGGGGCTGACCCACCGGATCAGCCCCTCCTCCCCGATCACGCGCTGCTCGCGGTCCACGATCGGCTGCGAGAAGAGGCGCAGTTCGCCGTTCTCGATACCGCGCCTCAGCTCCGAGATGAGACGGACCCGACGCTGCGCGTCGTCGAGCATGCTCTGGCGGAAGTGGCGGATGCGGCGCGGGCCGCCGGCGCGGCGCGCGTGCTTGCGCGCGATATCGGCGCACTTGATGATCTCGTGAGCGTCGGTCGTCTTGATGTGGCTGTCGCAGGCGCCCGGGCCGCAATCGTCTCCGCGGCTCTCAGGAGCCGTCCACAGCACGTAACCGGCACTCGCGGTGGCATCGATCACCACCCCCGATTCGAGGTCGACCGTCCCCGTCAGCGTGTCGAGCACCTGATCGACGCACTCGGCCGCGCGCCGATCAGACGCCTCGAGGTCTCTGCCGAGGCGGGGCAGGAGGATCCCGAAGGTGTTGGCTCCGATCCGGCTCACGACCGAGTCGTGCAGATCGAGGCCGCGAAGCCTGCGCGCCGAGTCGACGAGCAGACGATCACCCGCCTGGTACCCGAACGCATCATTGACGACGGAGAGATCGTCGACGCTCACCGAAATGAACCCGCTGAGCTCGCCCTCCGGTTTCCGATCGCCGTCGGCCTCGATCGCCTGCAGCATCGACGCGCGATTGGGAAGCCCGGTCACGCGGTCCCGGAAGGCGAGTTCGCGCACCCGCTCCTCGGCGAGGTGCCGCTGCGTCTCCTCCGTGCGGATCGCGACGTACCGCTCGGGCCGGCCCCGCTCGTCGAGCAGAGGGATGATGGTGGTATCGACCCAGTACTCCGTGCCGTCCTTGGCGCGGTTGCAGATCTCGTTCTTCCAGACCCCGCCGCGGCCGATGACCCGCCACATCTCCTGGAAGAACTCTTTCGGATGGCGACCGGAGTTGATGATCCGATGGGTCTGCCCCACCAGCTCGTCGCGGGAGTACCGGGATATCTCGCAGAAGCGGTCGTTCACGTGCAGGATCACACCGCGACGGTCGGTAATCGCGACGATGGAGAAGCTGTTGAGGGCCGAGAGGATCTCGTTGAACTCGCGCTCGGATGAACCGAACTGCTCGCGCAGTCTTATCTCAGCTGATCGGATGGGTAACCCCGACTCGCTCACGTGGCTTCCTCGTCGAAATACAGCGGACCCTCGGCCCGGCCGTCTCCCGACGCTGCGCGACGCTGCTCCGCGGCTTCGGCGATCCGGGCCCGTCGAGCCTCGGCGCGCGCCTCCCGTTCGTCCTCCACGAGCGCATCGCGGATGATGCGGCGCGGATCGTACTGTCTCGGATCGAGCTGCTTCCAGTCGACCTGATCGAACTCGGGGCCCATCTCATCGCGCAGGCGATCCTTCGCCCCGTCTGCCATGCGCTTGGCCCCGCGCACGAACTCGCCGAGCTTCTTCGCGTAGAGGGGCAGCCGCTCGGGACCCAGCACGAACATGGCGATCACCATGATCACCAGAATCTTATCTATCGTGAGGCCCATCTAGACCATCATAGAGCTCTTCGAGGCGGTCTTCGGTAGCGCTACGCTAGGAGTTGTCGGCGTGACACCGCCGCAGGACACCGGAGGAGAACGTGAGCAAGCTCGAACGCAACTGGCAATACGCCGAGCAGTACCCGGGCGAGACAGATGCGATCGTGCGTGCGCGCCGCCTGTCTCTCGAGCTCGGCGTCGAGCCCGTCAGCCGCTCCACCGCGGCGCAGCTCTCAGCGCTGACGGTGCTGACCCGCGCTCAGGCCATCTGCGAGGTGGGCACCGGCGTCGGCGTGAGCGGACTCGCACTGCTGCGCTACGCCCCCGAGGCCACGCTGACCTCGATCGAGATCGAGCCGGAGCATCTCCGCGAGGCCAGGGCCGTGTTCGCCGACGCCGGCGTCGCGTCGTCGCGGCTTCGGCTCATCGAGGGCGAAGCGCGCCACGTGCTGCCCCGCCTGAACCTCGGCGCCTACGACCTGGTGCTGCTCGACGCGGACCCGGCCCTGCTGCTGGAGCACTTCGAGTACGCGCTCGGCATCGTGCGCCCTGGAGGGTGCATCGTCGTGCCGGGCATCTTCGCCCACGGCAGGGTGCCGGATCCCGCAGCCCGCGACGAAGCGACCGTGGCGTGCCGGGACCTGCTCGCGCTCGTGGCGGAGTCGCCGGCGCTCGCCCCCATGCTCTCCCCCACCGGTGACGGAGTGCTGACCCTCGTGCGCCTCGACGGCTGAGCCCGTCGAAGGGCCGGGCCCGTCGACGGGCCGGGCCCGTCGACGCCTGACTGACCACGAACGACAGGAAGCCCCGGGAATCAGCGATTCCCGGGGCTTCCTCCGTTGCTGCGTTACTGCTCTGTGCGAGCCTAGCCGTCGAGCACGGCAGACAGCACGTCGCGCAGTTCGGTGGCCTCCTGGTCGTTGACCGACACCACGAGGCGCCCGCCACCCTCGAGCGGCACTCGCACGACGATCAGCCGACTCTCACGAACCGCCTCCATGGGTCCGTCCCCAGTCCTCGGTTTCATTGCAGCCATGACGCCTCCTCGAAAGTTATGGTTGCTATCTAGTTTATCGGGCTGCCGCACGGGAGGGCGAACCGGGAGTCGTCCCGTTACGCCTCATCCGTCTGCAGCCAGGCGCGGAGGGCCCGCTCCGTGAACTCGATCTGCGTCACGGGCACGCGCTCATCGTCGGCGTGGGCGAGCAGGGCGTCTCCCGGCCCGAAGTTCACGGCGGGGATCCCGAGGGCCGAGAAGCGGGCCACGTCAGTCCACCCGAACTTCGCCGTGGGTTCGGCCCCGACTGCCGCCACGAAGCGCTGCGCGAGCGGCGCGTCGAGCCCGGGCCTCGCGCCGGGGGCGCGATCCACGATCTCCACCTCGTCCGCGTCCGAGAAGAAGTCGCGCACCAGCTGCTCGGCTTCCTCGACGGAACGGCTGGGGGCGAAGCGGTAGTTCACCTCGAAACTGCAGCGATCCGGGATCACGTTGCCGGCGACGCCGCCCTCGATGCGCACCGCGTTCAAGCCCTCGCGATACTCGAGGCCGTCGACCACGATGCGCTGCGCCTCGTAGCGGGCGAGCCGGTCGAGCAGAGCACCGGCTCGCTGGATCGCGTTCACGCCCATCCAGCTGCGCGCGGAGTGCGCCCGCTTGCCGCGCACCGTGACTCGCGCCCGCATCGTCCCGTTGCAGCCGCCCTCGATCGTACCGTTCGACGGCTCACCGAGGATGGCGAAGTCCGCGGCGAAGAGCTGCGGATGGTTGCGCATGGCCCGGCCGAGCCCGCTGAGTTCCGACGCGACCTCCTCATGGTCGTACCAGATCCAGGTCAGATCGACGGCGGGGGCTGTGAGTTCGATCGCGAGGGCGAGCTGCACCGCGACCCCGGCCTTCATGTCGACCGTGCCGCGCCCCCGGATCACGGTCTCCCCCGTCGCCTCGTCGATCTCGTCGCGAACCGGGAGGTTGTCGTTGATGGGAACCGTGTCGAGGTGTCCGGCGATCGCGACCCGCCGGTCGCGACCGAGCTCGGTGCGGGCGATGAGCGTGTCGCCGTCGCGCGTCACGTGCAGGTGCGGAGCGTGCTCCCCGAGCGCTGCTTCGACCGCATCGGCGATGGCACGCTCATCACCCGACACCGAGGGGATGTCGCACAGCTGGCGGGTGAGCTCCACCGCGCCCAGAGTCGGGTCGAGAGCTCGCCCGCGGGCGGGTTCGAAAGGGGAGGCGGAATCGGGTGCAGGATCGGCATTCATCCGTCCCAGCCTAACGGTAGCCTAGAAACCATGACTGACTCCCGCTTCGCATGGTCCGCAGGTATCGCCACCACAGCCGCCGACGGCACGGTTCTCGACGCATGGTTCCCATCGCCCGCGCTGGGCAAGCGCCCGGCGACGCGCGACCCGTGGATCGCGCCGGCCGAGCTCGAACAGCTCGCGGGTGCCGACGAACTGCGCGGCGTCGAGATGCGCCCGGTCGACATCGAGATCGACCTCGATGCGCCCCCGGCCTCCACCGAGGACGCCTACCTGCGCCTGCACCTGCTCTCGCACTGCCTCGTGCGCCCGAACAGCATCAATCTCGACGGCATCTTCGGCAAGCTGCCGAACATCGCCTGGACGACTGCGGGCCCCATGCTGCCCGACGTCTACGCGGCGCGCCTGCCGCAGTTGAAGCGCGCGGGCATCACCGCGGTCGGCCTCGACAAGTTCCCCCGTCTCACCGACTACGTCGTGCCCCAGGGCGTGCGCATCGCCGACACGTCGCGCGTGCGCCTCGGCGCGCACCTCGCGCCGGGCACCACGGTGATGCACGAGGGCTTCGTCAACTTCAACGCGGGCACGCTGGGAGCCTCGATGGTGGAGGGCCGCATCTCGCAGGGCGTCGTCGTGGGCGACGGCTCGGACATCGGAGGCGGCGCCTCGATCATGGGCACGCTGTCGGGCGGAGGCACGCAGCGCATCACGATCGGCGAGCGCGCGCTGCTGGGCGCCAACTCCGGCATCGGGATCTCGCTGGGCGACGACAGCGTCGTGGAGGCGGGGCTCTACGTGACGGCGGGCACCAAGGTGGTGCTGCCGAAGGGCACTGTCGAGTCGCAGGGTGCCCCCGTCGAGGTGAAGGCCGTCGAGCTGTCGGGCCTGCCGCAACTGCTGTTCCGTCGCAACTCGCGCACCGGCGGCGTCGAGGCCCTGCCGCGTGAGGGAGCCGGCATCGAGCTGAACTCGGAACTGCACGCCTGAACCCGGGGTTGCACACCTGAATCTAGTGCTGCACGCCTGAACCTGGGGTTGCATGCCCGAGCCGGCCTGAGTCAGGGAGGAGATCGGGGCTCAGGAGGACGGATTCCCGGAGAATTCTCCTCCTGAGCCCCGATCTCCTCCCTGAACGGGCGCGCACGAGCACAGCATCGAGCCCTCGCCCCTTCTCGAAGAGGGGCGAGGGCTCAGCGCTGCGGGATCAGCGGTTCAGGTGGCGCTCGACGGAACCCGTGTAGAGCTGCTGCGGGCGGCCGATCTTGGTCTGCGCGTCGTCGCGGGCCTCGCGCCACTGGGCGATCCAGCCGGGCAGACGACCGATCGCGAACAGCACGGTGAACATGCGCGTCGGGAAGCCCATCGCCTTGTAGATGACGCCGGTGTAGAAGTCGACGTTCGGGTAGAGCTTGCGCTCCTTGAAGTAGTCGTCTTCGAGCGCGATCTGCTCGAGTTCCTGCGCCAGACCGAGCAGCGGGTCGTTGACGCCGAGCTCCTCGAGCACGCGGCTGGCGCTCTCCTTGACGATGCGGGCGCGCGGGTCGTAGTTCTTGTAGACGCGGTGCCCGAAGCCCATGAGCTTGACTCCGTCCTCCTTGCGCTTGACCTTCTCGACGAAGGTCTCGACGCTCTGGCCGGAGTCGCGGATCTGCGCGAGCATCTCGAGCACGGCCTCGTTCGCGCCGCCGTGCAGCGGGCCCGAGAGCGCGTTGATGCCGGCCGAGATCGAGGAGAACATGTTGGCTCCGGTCGAGCCGACGAGGCGCACGGTCGATGTCGAGGCGTTCTGCTCGTGATCCGCGTGCAGGATGAGCAGCTTGTCGAGCGCGTCGACGAGCACGGGGTTCATCTCGTAGTCCTCGGCCTTGTTGCCGAAGTTGAGGCGGAGGAAGTTCTCGACGAAGCCGAGCGAGTTCTTCGGGTACAGGAAGGCCTGGCCGATCGACTTCTTGTGCGCGTAGGCGGCGAGCACGGGCAGTTTGGCCAGCAGGCGGATCGTGTTGACCTCGACGAACTCGGGAACCGTGGTGTCGAGCGAGCTCTCGTAGTAGGTCGACATGGTCTGCAGGCCGCCCGAGAGCACCGCCATCGGATGCGCGGTGTGGGGCACACCCTCGAAGTAGTAGCGCATGTCCTCGTGCAGCAGGGTGTGGCGACGGATCTCGTCGTCGAAGGCCGCCAGCTCGTCCGCACTGGGCAGGTCTCCGTAGATGAGGAGGTAGGCGACCTCGAGGAAGGTCGAGTTGCGCGCGAGCTCCTCGATGGGGTACCCGCGGTAGCGCAGCACGCCCTCGTCGCCGTCGATGTAGGTGATGGCCGACTTGGTGGAGGCCGTGTTCACGAAGCCGTAGTCGAGAGCCGTGTATCCGGTCTGCTTGGTCAGCGTGCTGACATCGATGGCGGAGTGCCCGTCGACTGATTCGAGGATCGGGAACTCTGCTTCCCCTCCGGGAAAGGTGAGTTTTGCGGTGGCCGGGTCCTGCTGCTGAGTCGAATCGGTCACGTCGTCTCCTCGTGAGGTCTTATGCGGAGAAGGCATCGGGTGGACGCCCTCGTTCTTATCACCCTATCGGCTCCGATCGGAGCGAATGCACGCACCGTCGAATCGCAGTGCCGCCACCTAGAATATCTCGACGTCGAGCAAAAGGCGATTCGGGTGCCGCGGTCCGTCATGCAGACGGCGCCGACTCCCGGATTCGCTGCACCGCCGCCGAGATCGCCTCATCGCCGGCGGTGAGCGCGAGGCGCACGTGCTGCGGCGAGTGGTCGCCGTAGAAATGCCCCGGGCCCACGACGATCCCGAGATCCGCGAACTCCGCGACACTCTCCCACGCATCAGCGCCTCGGGTGACCCACAGGTAGAGCCCGGCCTCGCTGCCGTCGACCCGATACCCCGCGGCCTCCAGAGCCGGGAGCAGCACCTCGCGTCGCGCACGGTAACGATCGCGCTGCTCGGCGACGTGCGCCTCATCCTCGAGCGCGGCGATCATCGCGGCCTGCACCGGCGCGGGAGACATGAGGCCCGCGTGCTTGCGCACCGTGAGCAGCCGGTCGATGAGTTCGGCGTCACCGGCCACGAACGCGGCGCGGTAGCCCGCGAGGTTCGACTGCTTGCTGAGCGAGTAGGCCGCGAGCACCCCGGTGTGGTCGTCGCCGACGACGCGGGGATCGAGGATCGAGGGGATCCGCTCGACGTCCCACGGCGCGGCCCAGCCGAACTCGGCGTAGCACTCGTCGCCGACGATCACGGCCCCCAGTTCCCTGGCGCGCTCGACGGCCGCCCTCAGCGAAGCAGTGTCGAGCACCCGACCATCGGGGTTGGACGGGGAGTTGATCCACACGAGCCTCGTGTGCTCGGGCCACTCGGCCGGATCGTCGGAGGGGATCGCCTCTGCGCCCACGAGCGCTGCTCCCATGGCGTAACTCGGATAGGCCACGCGCGGGAAGACGACGGCCTCGCCCGCGCCGAGGCCGAGCAGGAAGGGCAGCAGCGCGACGAGCTCTTTGGAGCCCACCGTCGGCAGCACCGCGGAGGGCGCGACCGAGACACCCCGGCGGCGGGAGTACCACTCGGCGATCGCCTCGCGGAGCCGCGGAGTGCCGGCCGTCGCCGGGTAACCGTGCGCATCGGTCGCGGCGCAGAGCGCGTCGCGGACGCTCTGCGGGGCGGGATCCACCGGGGATCCGACCGAGAGGTTCAGCGCGCCGCCCGGGTGCTGCGCAGCCCGCTCGGCGTAGGGCGCCATGGCGTCCCAGGGGTAGTCGGGAAGCGGGCCGCGCACGCGACTACTCGCCCTGGGGCGGCAGCGCCGCGATGATGGGGTGATCGAAGTCGTAGACGCCGACCTTCGCCGCGCCGCCCGGGGACCCGATCTCGTCGAAGAACTCGACGTTGGCCTTGTAGTAGTCAGCCCACTCCTCGGGGAGGTCGTCCTCGTAGTAGATGGCCTCCACCGGGCACACCGGCTCGCACGCGCCGCAGTCGACGCACTCGTCGGGATGGATGTAGAGCGAGCGCTCGCCCTCGTAGATGCAGTCGACCGGGCATTCGTCGACGCACGCGCGATCCTTCACGTCGACGCACGGAAGAGCGATCACATAGGTCACGATGCCCCCACCTTTCACTCGTCTCGGAACCCCTCCATCCTACTCCCCGGTCTCCCGCAGCCCTGCCCACGGCAGGGCGGTTTCACAGAGCGTGGGTGTCGCGCGTGGGAATCTCCGTCGTCACCGTGGGAACCTCGGGCGCGAAGACGGGTCCGGCGTCCCCCTCGCGCGGCAGCATGCCGGCCGACAGCCCTCGGAACGGACCGCGATCCGGGCCCTGATCCGCGAGAAGCACCTCCCGTCGCTCCCCCGCCGGGATCTCCAGCACTTCACCCCGCACGGTCACCGAGACGGGCGTGTCGCCCTCGACCATCTCGAAGCAGATGCGATCCCGCAGCAGCTCGACCGCGATCCGACGCCCCCGCCAGACCAGCTTGAACCGAAGCGAATCCCAGTGGCCGGGGAGCCTCGGGTCGAAGCTCAGATGCCGGCCCGCCGAATCGCGCAGCCCCGCGAAGCCCTGCACGAGCGTCATCCAGACGCCGCCCGCCGAGGCGATGTGCACGCCGTCGGCGGAGTTGCGGTGGAGGTTGCCGAGGTCGACGTGCAGGGCGTGCTCGAAGTACCGGTAGGCGAGCTCGGGGTACCCCACCTCGGCGGCCATGATCGACTGCACGACGGCCGACAGCGTCGAGTCGCCCGTCGTGAGCGCATCGTAGTACTCGAAGTCCCGGCGCTTCTCGTCCCTGCTGAACTCGTCGCTCGCGAGCAGCAGCGCGAGCACGACGTCGGCCTGCTTGAGCACCTGGAAGCGGTAGATCACGAGCGGGTGGAAGTGCAGCAGCAGCGGCTTCTGCTCGGGCGGCGTCGCGGCGAGATCCCACACCTCCCGGTCGAGGAAGTGGGCGTCCTGCGGATGGATCCCCATCTCCTGCGAGTAGGGCACGCTCATCGCGTCGGCGGCCTCCTCCCACGCCACGACCTCGTCGGGATCGAGACGGAGACGCTCGAGCAGCCCGGCGTAGACCTCGGGCGCCTCCGCTTCGAGCCGCCGCACCATCTGGGCAGCGATGCGCAGATTGAATCGAGCCATCACGTTGGTGAACAGGTTGTCGTTGACCACCGTCGTGTACTCGTCGGGGCCCGTCACCCCGTGGATGTGGAACTTGCGCTCTCCGTCGCGCTCCGTGCGCCAGAACCCGAGGCTGCGCCACAGCCTCGCCGTCTCCACCGGGATGTCGCACGCCCCCGAGAGCAGATACTCGAAATCGCCCGTCGCGAAGACGTAGCGCGCCAGCGCGTAGGTGATGTCGGCGTTGATGTGGTACGCCGCGGTGCCGGCCGCGTAGTACGCGCTCGCCTCCTCGCCGTTGATCGTGCGCCACGGGAACAGCGCGCCGTCCTCGTTCAGCATGACGGCGCGGCTGCGCGCCTGATCCAGCATCCGCTCCCGCGCTCGCAGCGCGTTGCGCGCCCACAGCGGCGTCGTGTAGCTGAGGAACGGCAGCACGTAGATCTCCGAGTCCCAGAAGTAGTGCCCGCTGTAGCCAGAGCCCGTGAGCCCCTTCGCCGGGATCCCGCGGCCGTCGGCGCGGGCCGCGGCCTGGGCGAGCTGGAACAGATTCCAGCGGATCGCCTGCTGCACCCCGGGCTCGGCCTCGACCTGCACGTCGCTGCGATCCCAGAACTCGTCGAGGAACTCCCGCTGGCGCTCCCAGCGCAGCTCAGCGGGCTCGGCCGCCGTCTTCTCGAGCGTGTGCACGCAGCGGTCGAGCAGTTCCTCGGGCCCCGCGGTCGCGGAGGAGTGATATGCGGCGGTCTTCACGAGCCGCACCGTGCGCCCCTGGCGCGCGGTGCCCTGGAAGAGGTGCCGCACCCGGTCGTCCGAGGCCTCGACCCGGGTCTGCCACTCCCCCTCGTGGCCGCCGTCGAACTCGTGGTCGACGCCGACGCCGAGGGTCATGCCCGAATCGTGCACCCGGTAGCTCAGCACACTGCGATGCCCGACATGGCGCGCCGGGCCCGGATCCAGGATCCGCTGCGTCAGCTGCTCGCTCTTGCGCGGATCGGCCAGCCCCGCGGTCGCGCCCTGCTCCGAGTGCACGCGATTCAGATCCTGCCGATTGATGATGAGGCTGGAGACGGAGAGATCGGCGTCGGCGTCGAGCACCGTGACCCGCATCTCGAGCGTCGCGAGGTGACGCGAGGCGAACGAGACCATCCGACGCGTCTCCACCCGCACCCGCTTGCCCGTCGGAGTGAGCCACAGCAGCGTGCGGGTGAGCGTTCCCGCGCGCAGATCGAGGATGCGCTGCGCGTCGAGGATCTCCGAGGACTCGAGGTTGAGGCGCTCGTCGTCGATGTAGATGCGGATCGTCTTCACATCGGGAGCGTTGACGATGGTCTGGCCGTGCTCGGCGAAGCCGTAGGCGTTCTCGGCGTGACGGATCCGCCACGTCTCGTGCAGCCCGTTGACGAAGGTGCCGTGGCTGCCGAGCGGCAGCCCCTCCTCGTGGTTCCCGCGAAGCCCCAGGTAGCCGTTCGCGAGCGAGAACAGGGTCTCGTCCTCCCCGCACAGGGCGCGGTCGATGCCCCGAACCACGAGCCGCCACGGATCCGCCCCGAAGTCGCGCCGGAAACCCTCCACCGGGGTGTCGAACAGTTCGGGATTCATCGTGCAAGCTCCTCCAGATCCATCACTACCGTGTCTGCGCCGGCAGCCTCGAGGGCGGCCTTCCCCGCCCCCCGGTCCACGCCGACGACGAGGCCGAAGCGGCCGGCTTTCGCGGCCGCGATCCCCGAGGCCGCGTCCTCGAACACCACCGAGCGGGAAGGGTCGGCGCCCAGCAGCTCGGCGCCCCGCAGGAAGGTATCGGGCGCCGGCTTGCCGGGCAGTCCTTCGTACTCGGCGACCACGCCGTCGACCACGGCCGAGAAGCGATCCCTCAGGCCGGCGGCGTGCAGCACCGCCTCGGCGTTGCGCGAGCTCGAGACCACCGCGAGCGGGCGCCCGAGCGCCGCGAGCCGATCGAGCAGCAGCAGCGAGCCGGGGTACGGATCGATGCCGTCGCGCTGCAGCACCTCGGTGAACACCCGGTTCTTGCGGTTGCCGATGCCGATGACGCTCTCGAAGCCGTCGTTGCCCGGCTCGCCCATCGGCAGCGAGATGCCGCGCGCTCGCAGCAGGGCGGCCACGCCCTCGAAGCGCGGTCGCCCGTCGAGCGACTCGTAGTAGTCGCTCTCGCGATACGGCTCCTCGCCGCGGAGCGCGAACAGGCGGTCGAAGGTCTCCGCCCAGGCGCGCATGTGCAGGTCGACGGTGGGGGTGATCACCCCGTCGAGATCGAACAGATAGGCGTCGTAGCGGTCGATCAAACGGTGCGCCCTTCCCGAAGCTACTTCTGCGACCCCGCCAGCAGTGCCTGTACGAAGTATCGCTGGAACGCGAAAAACACTACCAGCGGAACCAGCATCGAGAGGAAGGCCCCGGCTGAGAGAACGTCGATGTTCGCGCCGAACTGACGCAGTTGCGACTGGATCGCCACCGTGAGCGGCTGCGAGTCGGTATTCGTGAAGATCAGCGCGACGAGCATGTCGTTCCAGGTCCACAGGAACTGGAAGATCGCGAGCGAGGCGATCGCCGGCAGTGCGAGCGGCAGCATGATCTGGAAGAAGATCCGCCAGTCCCTCGCGCCGTCGATCCGGGCCGCCTCGAGCATCTCCTCAGGGATCTGGATGAAGAAGTTGCGCAGCAGGAAGATCGCGAACGGCAGACCGAAGGCCGTGTGGAACAGGATCACACCGAGCACGCTGCCGAAGATCCCGAGCACCCCGAACAGCCTGGCGAGCGGGATCAGGGCGACCTGCAGCGGCACGGCGAGCAGCACGATCACCGCGATGAACAGCCAGTCGCGACCGGGGAAGTGCAGCCAGGCGAACGCGTAGGCGGCGAGCGCGCCGATGACGACCACGAGCAGCGTGGTCGGCAGCGCGATCACGATCGTGTTCCAGAACGACCCCGTGATGACGGGGTTCGAGAGCAGGTTCGCGTAGTTCTCGATCGTGAGCTCGGCCGGCTTCGTGAGCACGGTCCACCAGCCGCTCGAGGCGTTGTCCCCCGCGCTGCGGAACGAGGTGAGCAGCAGGCCGAGAGTCGGCACGAGCCAGAAGATCGCCACGATCAGCAGGATCGCGTTGACGAGCCCGCGGCTGGCGATCCTCGCGATGCTGCGGCCTGCACGGGACTTCCGGGGAGCGGACACGGCGCTCATCGGCTCCTCTCCTCTCTGAACCGGCGGACGTTGATGATCATCGACGGCAGCACGAGCACGAGCAGCAGGATCGCGAGGGCCGATCCGAGCCCCTGGTTGCTGCCCCCGCCGAACGACACCGTCCACATCTCGACCGCGATGACGTTCGCGGCGGGTTTCGATGCGCCCGGCGGGATCACGTAGACGAGATCGAATATCTTCAGCACGTTGATGATGAGCGTGACGAACACGACGACCAGCACGGGGGCCAGCAGGGGCGCCGTGATGCGGGTGAAGACCTGCCACTCATTCGCGCCGTCGGTGCGTGCCGCCTCCTGCAGCGAGCGATCCATCGCCGACAGCCCCGAGGCGATCATGACCATGGCGAAGCCGGCCCAGATCCAGACGTAGGCGAGGATCACCACGACGTTGATGAACGACGCGCTCAGCCACGAGACGCCCTGCGCTCCCGCGTCGAAGTTCGCCGCGGGCAGCGCGATCCGGTAGCTCTCTCCGGCTTCGAGGCCCTGGATCGTGTAGACGCCGCCCGCACCGGTCGTCGCGTAGCCCCGGATGGAGCCGTCCGCGCTCACCGCGTCGACGCGCACGCCCTCGAGGCCCTTCTTCCCCTTCTCGATCTCTCCGTCGGTACCCCCGCCGCCCCTGATGACGTCGAGGAACACGGTGCCCGATATCTCGGTGCTCCCCGGTCCAGCGGCCTCCTCGGCGTCGACGAGCGTCTCGGGCAGCTCGCTCTGCTTGACCCCCGTGAGGGGGAAGTTCTGCGTCGCGCCCGCCTCCACCGGCGCGCTCGTCGCGATGATCCCCTTCTCGGCCTCGATGCCGAAGCCGTCGCGCGGCTTCGCCCCCGGATAGCTCGACTGATCGCCGAACACGCTCTGCACTCCCACGATCGCGGCGTTCACCACGCCGAGCTGCGGGCTCTCCTGGAACATGCCGCGGAAGATGACGCCGGCCGCGAGCATCGAGATCGCCATCGGCATGAACACGATGAGTCTGAACGCCGTCTTCCAGCCGAGCTTGTCGACCAGCACCGCGAAGACGAGCCCGATGATCGTCACCGTCACCGGTGCCACGATCACCCACATCAGGTTGTTGCGGATCGCGGTGAACGTCGTGTCGTTCGTGAACATCGTGACGTAGTTCTGCCAGCCCACGAACGAGGCCCCGCTCTTGTCGAAGAACGAGCGCACCACCGTGTACACGATCGGATACACGACGAGGGCTCCGAGCACGAGGAGGCCGGGCCCCAGAAACGAGGCGACGAGCAGCCAGCGCCGGGTGCGGCCGTGGCCGCGGGCTCCTCGCCCGCGGCCACGGATCTGCACCGGCACCGTCGCGGTGCGGCTCATGGCGATCGCCGCCTTACTGGTAGGCCTTGGCGGCCGCGTCCTCGAGGCGCTGCGCCGTGCCGTCGATGTCGCTCGGATCCTGGTAGAACGAGATCATCTCCTGCCAGAAACCCTGCCCCGGGGTGCCGCCGAACGCGCTCGGCGTGAGGTCGGACATGTCGAACCGCAGCTCCTCGGCTCCCGTCAGCGCCTCCGCGATCTGACGCGAGACGTCGTCCGGGTAGAGCGAGGTGTCGACCGCCCCGTTGGGCGAGGTCAGGCCGCCGTTCGGCACCCAGATCTCGGCCGCCTCGGGCGAGGCGAGGAACTCCATGAGCGCCGTCGTCGCTTCACCGTCGTCGAACTGCACGGCGACGTCACCGCCGCCCACCACCGAGGGCTTCGAACCGTTCACCGACGGGAAGTCGTAGAACAGCGCGTTCTCCCCGACGGTCGAGTTGCCGTCGGCCGCGATGTTGCCGGCCACGAAGTCGCCCTCGAAGACCGTGCCCGCCTGCGGATCGGAGCCGAAGACCTCGGTCACGCTCGTCGGGAAGTCACGCTGATCGCCGCCGGGTTGCACGAGGTCGCTCCCCCACAGCTCGCCCAGCACGCCGAGCGCCTCCTTCACCGATTCGTCGGTCCAGGGGATCTCGTGCTTGGTCAGCTGGTCGTACTTCTCTGGCCCCGCCGTCCGCAGGTACACGTTCTCGAACCAGTCGGTCAGCGGCCACCCCACGTCGGCTCCGACCGAGATGCCCGCGTAGCCGGCGTCGCTCACCAGTCCGAGCTGTGTCATGAAGTCGTCCCAGTCCTCCGGCTCCGTCGCACCCGCCTCGTCGTAGATATCGGCGTTGTACCAGACGGTCGACTTGTTCGCGCCCTTGAACCACACACCGTACAGGTCGCCGTCGACGCTGCCGAGGTCGATCCAATCCTGCGCGTAGTTCTCCTCGACCGCCGACCGCACTCCGTCGGCCACCGGCACGATGTCGCCGTTCTGCGCCAGCGACTGCATGAGCGCAGGTTGCCCGAGCACCGCCACGTTCGGGGGCGTTCCGCCCTCGAGCTGCCCCTGGATATAGGTGGGGCCGTTGTCGCCGAAGCTCGTGTAGGTCACCTTCGCGCCCGTGCGCTTGCTGAACTCGTCGAGCACGGCCTCGAAGTTCTCCTGCTCGGCGCCCGACCACGCGGCGACCACGTTGAGGGACTCGCCCTCGAAATCGCCCGTGGCCGTGTCATCCCCGCCGCCTCCGCCACTGCCGCCGGAGCCGCACCCCGTCAGGGCGAGAGCCGCGATCGCCGCGCCGGCGATCCAGATACGTCGAATAGTCATGACACACTCCATCTCCGCAGTTCTGTCATCGCTCACTCTACGCATCGACAGGGACGACGGAAAGGCCTTGTGGGCGGGTGCACCGGGTGATAAGCGACAACCGGTGCCGGTCGCCTCACCGGGTGCTTCCGGCGAGCGCTACAGCACCCACTCGGCTGGGAAGGCGATCGCCAGCCACGCCGCGATGAGCAGCGACGGCCCGTAGGCCAGCTGCCGTTCGCGGTTGCGGAGGGCGGACACCAGCCCGGGAAGCGTCGCCACCGCCACCGCGAACGGGAAGATCAGCACCGCCCCGAGGCCGATCCAGGCGACCGCGAACCCGCAG
The DNA here is from genome assembly GCF_019884725.1 of Leucobacter tenebrionis. Lineage (NCBI taxonomy): Bacteria > Bacillati > Actinomycetota > Actinomycetes > Micrococcales > Microbacteriaceae > Leucobacter > Leucobacter tenebrionis. Next base: position 740,879 of record NZ_CP082322.1, read on the forward strand.
ATCGGCGCGAGCTTCGCGTCACCGCCTCCGAAGAAGGCCGGCCCCCAGCACAGCCAGAGCCCTGCGAAGAGCACGAAGAACAGCAGCGCCGCCAGCGCCGCCCACCCGAGCCTCGCGGGTTCGCCGAGGGCCAGGGCCGCGGGCACCAGCCATACCGTCAGCCAGATCCCCGCAGCGAGTAGCAGACGGTTCGGCAGGCGCAGCGTGCGGGCGTCGATCATCGCGAGCGCGACCGACAGCGCTCCGAATCCCGCGTAGCCGACCGCCCCGAGCGCCCATGACCACTGCCACGACCACTGCCACGACCACGAGGCCGCCCCCGTCGCCCGCCACGCGAACAGGGCGATCGCCGCCGCGGTGCCGGCGGCGATCCACCACGCATCGCGCGGGCGCAGCGCCCGCTGTTCGGCCACCGCGCCCTCGTTCACCCCGCGCCCTCAGGGCGTGACCTCGGTGCCGATCCCCCGCTCCGTGAATATCTCGAGCAGCACCGAGTGCGGCTCGCGACCGTCGATGATCGCGGCCTTCGGCACCCCGCCCCGCACCGCGTCGAGGCAGGCTCGCATCTTCGGGATCATGCCCGACTCGAGGCTCGGCAGCAGCTGCTCGAGCTCGGTCGCCGAGATGCTCGACACGAGGGAGTCGCGGTCGGGCCAGTTGGCGTAGAGACCCGCGACATCGGTGAGGATCACCAGCTTCTCGGCGCCCAGGGCGGCGGCGAGCGCGGAGGCCGCCGCGTCGGCGTTGACGTTGAGCGAGTCCCCCGGGCGGTCCATGTCGGGCGCGATCGAGGAGACGACCGGGATCAGCCCGGCCTCGAGCAGCGCCAGCACCGGCTCGGGGCGCACGTCGGCCACGTCGCCGACGAGGCCCAGGTCGACCAGTTCCCCGTCGACCTCGACGGGCGGGCGGCGACGGCCGATGAACAGGCCCGCGTCCTCCCCCGTCGTCCCGGCCGCGAGCGGACCGTGCGCGTTGATCTCGTCGACCAGCTCCGGGTTCACCTTGCCCGTGAGCACCATGCGCACCACGTCCATCGTCTCCGGGGTGGTCACCCGGTAGCCGCCCTTGAACTCGCTCTCGATGCCCAGACGCGCGAGCATCGCGTTGATCTGCGGCCCGCCGCCGTGCACGACCACGGGCAGGATGCCCGTGTGCCGCAGGTACACGACGTCCTCGGCGAATGCCGCGAGCAGCGAATCGTCGACCATCGCGTTGCCGCCGAACTTGATCACCATGATCTTGCCGCGGAACTTCTTGAGCCACTGCAGCGACTCGATGAGCACCTGCGCCTTCGCGGACGCCTGCTCGTGGTCGACGGTTCTCGTGGTCGTGGTCATCGGGTTCCGTTCTTCAGCTGGAGTACGCGCTGTTCTCGTGGACGTAGTCGTGCGTGAGATCGTTGGTGCGGATCGTGGCGGTGTGCTCGCCCGCGAACAGGTCGATCTCGACGCGTGTGCGACGCGGCGTCAGGTCGCACTCCTCGACCGGTCGGTCGGGGGCGCCGGCGTGGCAGAGGCGCACGCCGTTGAAGCTGACGTCGACGACGTAGGGGTCGAATGCGGCCTCCGTGGTGCCGATCGCGGCGAGCACGCGACCCCAGTTCGGGTCGTTGCCGAAGATCGCGGCTTTGAAGAGGTTGTTGCGCGCGACGGATCGGCCGACCTCGATCGCGTCGTCGACGCTCGCCGCGCCCCGCACCTCGATGTCGATGTCGTGGCTCGCCCCCTCGGCGTCCGCCTGCAGCTGCGCGGCGAGGCTGTCGCAGACGGCGGCGAGCGCGTCGCCGAACGCGCCCTCGTCGGGGGTGACGCCCGATGCGCCGCTCGCGAGCAGTGTCACCTGATCGTTCGTCGACATGCAGCCGTCGCTGTCGAGGCGGTCGAAGCTCGCACCCGTGGCCCGGCGCAGCGCTCGATCCAGCGTCTCGTCGTCGAGCAGCGCGTCCGTGGTGATCACGACGAGCATCGTCGCGAGGCCGGGTGCCAGCATGCCCGCGCCCTTCGCCATCGCACCGATCGTCCAGCCGTCCCCCGCGTGCACCGCGGTCTTCTCGACGGAGTCGGTGGTGAGGATCGCGGCGGGCGCGGTCGTGTCGTCGTCGGCGAGCGCGTCGGCGAGCGCCGGCACGTTGTTCACGATCTTGTCGCGGAAGGTCTGGTCGCCGGTGCCGATGAGGCCGGTGGAGCAGACGAGGATCCGCTCCGCGTCAGGCTCCCCGAGCGCCTCGGCGACGGCCTCCGCGGTGAGGCGGACGGTCTCGTAGCCGAAGTCGCCGGTGAAGCAGTTCGCGCCGCCCGAGTTGAGGATGACGGCGCGGGCGGGGCCGTTCAGGGCGACCTTGCGGCTCCACAGGATGGGGTTCGCCTGCGCGCGGTTGCTGGTGAAGACGACCGCGCTCGCCGATGCGGGGCCGTCGTTGACGACGAGCGCGAGGTCGGGCTTGCCCGTGCTCTTGAGGCCGACGGCGATGCCCGCCGACCTGAATCCTGCTGGGGTGGTGACGGTCACGGTGCGACTCCATTCACTGACAGTCCGGTGGTCTCGGGGATACCGAGGGCGATGTTGGCCGACTGGATCGCGGCCCCCGCGGTGCCCTTGGCCAGATTGTCGAGCGCCGCGACGACGACGACGCGTCCGGCCGCCTCGTCCACGGTGACGCCCATCAGGCACGTGTTCGCGCCGAGGGTGTCGGCGGTGCGCGGGAAGACGCCCTCGGGCAGCAGCTGCACGAACGGCTCGGCGGTGTACGCGTCGGCCCAGGCATCGCGCACCTGCTGCGCGGAGACGCCGGGTGCGATGCGCGCCGTCGAGGTCGCGAGGATCCCTCGGCTCATCGGGACCAGCACGGGGGTGAAGCTGATCGTCGGTTCCTCCGCGGCTCCGGCGCCGCGCAGCGCCTGGCGGATCTCGGGGATGTGCCGGTGCGTGCCGCCGACGGCGTAGGGGTTCGCCGTGCCCATGAGTTCGGCTCCGAGCAGGTGCGTCTTCGCGGCCTTGCCCGCGCCGCTCGGCCCCACGGCGAGCACGCTCACGATGTCCCGCGGCTCGATCACGCCCGCGGCGATGCCCGGGGCGAGCGACAGCGCCACGGTCGACGCGTTGCAGCCCGGAGCCGCGATCCGCGTCGCGCCGGCCAGATGCTCCCGCTGCCTCGTCCAGATGGGCGTGCCGTCCGCCGCGAGCTCGGTCACGATCAGCTCGGGGACGCCGTAGGTCCAGGCGCTGTGGTGCTCGCCTCCGTAGAACGCGGCCCAGTCCGCGGGGTCGGTGAGCCGGTGGTCTGCGCCGCAGTCGACGGCGAGCCGGACGTCCTTCAACTGCGCGGTGAGCTCGCCGGAGGCGCCGTGCGGCAGCGCGAAGAACACGACGTCGTGGCCGTCGAGCACCCAGGGCTCGGTCGGCTGCAGCACGAGTTCGGCGAGCGAGCGCAGATGGGGCTGCGATTCGATGAGCGGCCGGCCCGCGCTGGAGTGCCCGGTCACGGTGCGGATCTCGAACTCCGGGTGGGCCGCGAGCAGGCGCAGCAGCTCGCCTCCCGCGTATCCGCTGGCACCGGCTACCGCCACTGAATAGGTCATCGCACGCCCTCCGTCGTCACCCGTCTATTCTGGCACCTCGCGAGGGGCCTCCTCGCCGAGCGCGACGCTTTCAGCGAGTCCGACTGTTTCAGAGGCGCTGAACGCGTCGGTCTCGCTGAAACAGTCGCGCTCGGCGGCGGGCCCCCGGTGCGCCCGGCTAGCCTGGAAGCATGGACACCCTCAACGACTACGTTCCCACGGGCCTGTTCTGGGTTTCGCTGGCCCTCATCAACGCCGGCCTGGCCGAGCAGAAGGGGCGATCCCGCCTGAGGTGGTTCCTCGGGAGCCTGCTGATCGGGCCGCTCGCCACGGCGCTGATCGTGATCTGGGCCCCGGTCGAGACGGGCCCCGCCTTTCCTCCGCCGCGCGGGTGACTCGCCGAGCGCGACGCTTTCAGCGAGTCCGACTGTTTCAGAGGCGCTGAACGCGTCGGTCTCGCTGAAAGCGTCGTGCTCGGCGGCGGTGCCCCGGCGCAAGCCCCTCAACGGTGCTTGAACTCGGGTGCGCGCTTCTCGGCGAAGGCGCGCATGCCCTCCTTCTGGTCCTCGGTGGCGAACGCGGCGGCGAAGGCCTGCCGCTCGAATCGCAGTCCCTCCGCGAGCGGCGTCTCCTGAGCGGCCTGCAGCGCCTCCTTGGCGGCGTACACCGCGGGCAGCGACTTCGAGGCGATCGTCTCGGCCGTCTTCCCGGCTTCATCGAGCAGGTCCGCAGCCGGGACCACCCGCGAGACGAGCCCGCTCCGCTCGGCTTCCTCAGCGCCCATCATGCGCCCGGTGAGCACCATCTCGGCGGCCTTGTACTTGCCGATCGCGCGAGGCAGGCGCTGCGACCCGCCGAAGCCAGGCAGGATCCCGAGGTTGATCTCGGGCTGCCCGAACTTCGCGGTGTCGGCCGCGATGATGATGTCGCACATCATCGCGAGCTCGCAGCCGCCGCCGAGCGCGAAGCCCGCCACCGCGGCGATGACGGGCGTGCGCATGCGCTCGAACCCGCCCCACCCCGGGAAGGGGCCGCCGAGGTACATCTCGGCGTAGCCGTGGTCGACCATCTCCTTGATGTCCGCGCCGGCGGCGAAGGCCTTCTCCGACCCCGTGATGACGATGGCGCCGATGCCGGGGTCGGCGTCGAAGCCGAGCGCAGCCTCGATGAGCTCGCGCACCAGCGTCGAGTTCAGGGCGTTCAGCGCCTCGGGCCGATTCAGGGTGATGGTCGCCACACGACCCCGCGTCTCGGTCAGGATGGTGGTGTACTCGGTCATTGCTGCTCCTCGATCGGCGGGTGCGGATCCGGATCCCGCATCGGATCCGCACCCCACGTTACCGCGGGCTCTCAGCCCGCCTCGGCCTCCCGCTCCGACGCCGCGATCTCCTCGGCGGTGGGGACGTAGCCCTCGATGTGACGCTCCTCCGCGCCGTTGTAGGCGGAGAGCGGGCGGATCAGCGCGTTCGAGGCGGCCTGCTCCATGATGTGCGCGGTCCAGCCCGTCACGCGCGACGCGATGAACAGCGGCGTGAAGGTGAGGGTATCGAAGCCGATGAGGTTGTACGCCGGCCCCGACGGGTAGTCGAGGTTCGGGTAGATGCCCTTGCGCGAGACGAACTCGTTCTCGAGCGTCGCGTACAGCTCGGCCACGTCGGGCCGGTCGTAGTGCTCGACGAGCGTGTCGAGGGCCGCCTTCATCGTCGGCACGCGCGAGTCGCCCTTCTTGTACACACGGTGGCCGAACCCCATGATCTTGCGCTTCTCCGCGAGCGCCTGGTCGAGCCAGGGCACCACGTTCTCGGCCGAGCCGATCTCGGCGAAGATGTGCATCACGGCCTCGTTGGCCCCGCCGTGCAGCGGCCCCTTGAGCGCGCCGATCGCCGCGACGACCGCCGAGTAGAGATCGGAAAGCGTCGAGGTCACGACGCGGGCCGTGAACGTCGAAGCGTTGAAGGAGTGCTCCGCGTAGAGCGTCATCGAGCGGTTGAACGCGTCGACGACGACGGGATCCGGATCCTCCCCGAACGTCATCCACAGGAAGTTGGCCGCGTAGTCGAGGTCGTCGCGAGGCTCGACGAGCTCCTCGCCGCGGCGGCGGCGCTGCCCGTAGGCCACGATCGCCGGCAGCGCGGCGTAGAGGCGGATCGAGCGGTCGAGGTTCTGCTCCGGGCTGCCGGAGGCGTCGAGCACCGAACCGCCGCCCGCGGTATCCGAGGCGCCGATCACGCTCACGGCCGTGCGCACCTCGTCCATCGGGTGCGCCTCGAGCGGCAGCAGATCGATCGCGGCCCTCACGTTGTCGGCGAGCGCCCGGTGCTCGCGCTCACGGGCGCGCAGCTCGGCCAGCTGCTGCTCGGTGGGCAGCTCGCCGTGCCAGAGCAGATAGGCCACGGCCTCGAACGGCTGCGTCGCGGCGAGCTCCTGCACGGGGTACCCGCGGTAGAGCAGGCTGTTGGTCTCGGGGTTGACCTTCGAGACCGCGGTGTAGTCGACGACCACACCGGCGAGTCCCTTCTTGATGTCGGTTTCCGTCATCGTTGACTCCTCACTCGTCGTCCTGCGCGTACTCGCAGGATCTCATATGGGACCGGTGCCGTCCCGCGACTCGCTCGCGCAGGCCGGCACCGGTCGGCGATCAGCGCTGCACCTCGAAGTTGAAGACGCTCGTGTCGAAGTGGTTGTACTCCTCGTAATCGACCAGCTCGTAGAGATCGGCGCGATGCTGCATCTCGTCGAGCTTCGAGGTGAGGTGCCCCTCCTCGTTCAGCGTATCGAGCGCGCGACCGGTCGCCCCCATCGCGATGCGCAGCATCGAGACCGGCCAGATCACGATGTTCACCCCGATGTCCGCGAGCTGCTGCGACGAGAAGAGATCGCTCTTGCCGAACTCCGTCATGTTCGCGAGGATCGGCACGTCGAGCGCCTTCCGCATCGCCTCGAACTCCTCAAGAGTGCGCATCGCCTCCGGGAAGATCGCGTCCGCGCCCGCGTCGACGAGGGCCTTCGCCCGGTCGACCGCGGCGTCGAGCCCCTCGGCGGCACGGATGTCGGTGCGCGCCATGATGAGGAAGTTCGGATCGCGCCGAGCGTCGACCGCGGCGCGGATGCGCTTGGTCGCGGTGCTCTCGTCGACGACCGACTTGTTGTCGAGGTGACCGCAGCGCTTCGGGTTGACCTGATCCTCGATGTGCGTGCCCGCGAGGCCCGCATCCTCGAGCGTCTGGATGGTGCGAGCCACGTTCATGGGCTCGCCGAACCCGGTGTCGGCATCGATGATCGCGGGCAGGTCGGTCATGCGGGCGATCTGCTCACCGCGCCCGGCGACCTCGGTGAGGGTCGTGAGGCCGATGTCGGGCAGGCCCAGGTCGGCCGAGAGCACCGCACCCGAGATGTAGACGCCGTCGAAGCCCTTGCGCTCGATGAGCCGCGCCGAGAGCGGGTTGAATGCGCCGGGGAAGCGCAGCAGTTCGCCGCTCGCGAGGCGCTCGCGGAAGAGCCGGCGCTTCTCGGCCGGAGTGGTCTTGGAGTACAGCATCAGAACAGTCCCTTCGGAGCGGCCGCGAGGTCGATGACGCCCGGCGCGGCGACGATGTTCAGCTCGCGCACCTCGTCGGCGGTGAGCTCGGGCAGGCGCTGCACGAGCTCGAGGAAGCGCTCGATCTCGGCCTCCTCGAGCACGGGCTCGGCGAGGATGCGGAACTTGCGGATGTAGTTCTCGCGGGCGAAGGGCCGCGCGCCGAGCGGGTGGGCATCGGCGACGGCGATCTCGTCGACGATCTTCTCGCCGTTCGCGAGCTCGATCTCGACCCGGCCGCCGAAGGCCTTCTCGTCGGGATCCTCCGAGTGGTAGCGACGCGTCCACTCCGCATCCTCGGCCGTGGTGATCTTGTTCCACAGCTCGACGGTGTCGGCGCGGCCGGCGCGCTCGGGTGCGTAGGAGTCGACGTGGTGCCAGCCGCCGTCCTGCAGCGCGACCGCGAAGATGTACGGGATCGAGTGGTCGAGCGTCTCGCGCGACGCCTTCGGATCGTACTTCTGCGGGTCATTGGCGCCCGAACCGATCACGTAGTGGGTGTGGTGGCTCGTGTGCAGCACGATCGCCTTGACGTTCGCGGGATCGGCCAGCTCGGGGCGCTCCCCGTGCAGCTTGCGGGCCAGATCGATCCACGCCTGGGCCTGGTACTCGGCCGAGTGCTCCTTGGTGTAGCTGTCGAGGATCGCGCGCTTGGGCTCTCCCGGAGCGGGCAGCGGCACGTCGTACGACGCGTCGGGGCCGTCGAGCATCCAGGCGATCACGCCGTCCTCGCCCTCGTAGATGGGGCTCGGCGAGGTCTGACCGCGCATCGCGCGGTCCACGGCCTCGACCGCCATCTTGCCTGCGAACGCGGGGGCGTGCGCCTTCCAGGTAGAGATCTCGCCCTTGCGGCTCTGGCGGGTCGCCGTGGTGGTGTGGAGCCCCTGGCCGACAGCCTGGTAGATCGTCTCGGCGTCGAGGCCGAGCAGGGTGCCGATGCCGGCGGCGGCCGACGGGCCGATGTGGGCGACGTGGTCGATCTTGTGCTTGTGCAGGCAGATGGAGCGCACGAGATCCATCTGGATCTCGTAGCCCGTCGCGATGCCGCGCACGAGCGCCGCCCCGTCCTTGCCGGCGTGCTGGGCGACGGCGAGGATCGGCGGGATGTTGTCGCCGGGGTGCGAGTACTCGGCCGCAAGGAAGGTGTCGTGGTAGTCGAGCTCGCGCACGGCGACGCCGTTGGCCCAGGCCGCCCACTCGGGGCTGGACTTCTCGGCCCGGTCCCCCGTGCTCGGGAGGCCGAAGATCGCGGATCCCTGACCGCCCTTGGAGACCGGGTGCGAGAGGGCCTGAGCGCGAGCGGCGACGATCGGACCGCGGTTCAGGGAGGCCGCGGCGACCGACGCGTTGTCGATGATCCGGTTGATGATCATGTCGACGACCTCGGGCACGACCTCGACGGGATCGACGGCGACCTCCGCGATCTTCCAGGCGAGCTGCTGCTCGCGCGGGAGGTCTTCTTCGCTCTTGTACACGCGGACGTGATGGGTGACGGTCATTGCGGTCCTTCCTGGGAGGGCTTGCCGATCGAGCTCAGGATCGAGCTGAGGGCGTTGTGGAGGTGCACGTGAGTGGCGTGCGCGGCGAGTTCGGCATCGCCCCGGGCGATCGCATCGGCGATCAGGGCGTGCTCGGAGACCGAGGCTGCGAGACGGTCTCGGTTGTCTCGGGCGATGCGCCGCGCGCGGGCGAGGTGGGTGCGCACCGTGCGCAGGGCGCTGATGAGGTAGGCGTTGTCGACCGCCGTGTCGATCTCCGCGTCGAAGCGGGCGATGAGCGCGTAGTAGTCGTCGGCCGCGACCTCCCCCGATTCGGGATGGGCGGCGGCGAAGTCCGCTGCGAGCGCCGCGAAGACCGCGGGATCGCCGCGTCGCGCCGCCAGCCGTGCCGCCGTCTCCTCGAGCGCGCGCCGCGCCTCGAAGAGCTCGCGGATATCGTCGGCGTCGAAGCCGGTGACCACGAGCACCCGGGGGGACTGCTGTCGCACGAGGCCGTCGGCCGACAAGCGACCGATCGCCTCGCGCATCGGGGTGCGGCTGACCCCGAGCCGCTCGGCCTGCTCGACCTCTCCGATCACGGAGCCGGGAGGCAGCGCGCCGCTCTGAATATCCTCCAGCAGGGCCGCGTAGGCCCGGTCGCTGGCGCGGATCGGCTGCACACTCACAGGGCTAGCGTATACATAAACGGGATAATTTTGCAAGCATTTCGGCACCTATCGGCACTTATGTATACATAAACCGAGAGGGGTCGGGATGGCGGATCGGCCGGACTCCCCTACCCGATGAGGCTGGGCTGCAGGTCCCGCAGCGTGCGCGACCGCATCATCCGCGCCACCCCGAGCGCCGCGAGCAGCACCGCCGCCACCAGGAAGAGCGCGAGCTTCACCGCGTCGGTCCCCGCGTGACCGAGGTCGCCGCCGTACATCAGCTGCCGCAACCCGTCCACCGCGAATGACATCGGCAGGTAGTGGTGCAGCGCCGCGAGCGGCGCTGGCAGCGTCTGCCACGGGAAGGTGCCTCCGGCGGTCACGAGCTGCACGACCATGAGCACGAGCCCGAGGAACTGGCCCACGCTGCCGAGCCACACGTTGAGCGCCAGGATGATCGCGGCGAAGGTCGCGGAGGCGAGCGCCATGAGCCCGTAGGCCGGCAGCGGGTGCGTGACCTGGAACCCGAGCGACCCTGCCACGATCCCGAACAGGGCCAGCATCTGCACCGCTCCGAGCAGAGCGGGCGTCGCCCATCCCGCGACCGCGACCCGCACGGGCGCGTGCAGCGCCGTCACCGCGCGCCTCGACACGGGCTTCAGAATCAGGAAGAGCGCGTAGATGCCGATCCAGGCAGCGAGGCTGACGAAGAAGGGGGCGAGCCCCGCGCCGTATGTCCCTGCGGAGGTCACCTTCTCGGTGCGCAGGTCCACGGGATCCGAGATGTTCGCGGCCTGACGGCCGCGCAGCTCGTCGCTGCTGTCGGGGATCCGTTCGACGCCCTCAGCGAGCCCGTCGCGCAGCTGCCCGGTGCCGGCCACCAGAGGTGCCAGCCCGTCGTCGAGGGCGTGCGCCCCCGTGGCGAGATCACCGAGGCCGGCATCGAGCTGCGCCGCGCCGTCGGCGGCGGTTGCGATGCCGGCGGCCAGCTGCGGACTCGCATCGGCGAGCGCCCGCGACCCGTCCGCGACCTGACGCGCGCCGGCGGCGAGTGTGTCGAGCTGCGCGCTCGTGCTCTGCACCCGACTGTTCGCGTCGTCGAGCGCGCCGCCGACGCCGTCCAGCCGATCCGCTACCGCGAACACCACCTCGGGGGCCACTCCGGCCGCGCTGAGGTCGTTCAGAATCGCGTCCCTGTCGGAACTGAGCCGGTCGCGCGCCTGCTGGCTCGCCCCCGCCACTTCGCGTCCGAGCTGCGCGACCTGTTCGTTGCCCGCGGCCACCTGGGCGGCGCCGCCGGCGAGCTGCTCGGTTTGGGAGGGCAGCTGAGCCGTCGCGTCTCGCAGCGTCGCGAGACCTCCCGAGAGCTCGGTCGAGCCCGCGTGAGCCTGGTCGGCGCCGAGCGCCAGCTGATGCGCTCCGTCCTGCGCCTGCCCGGCTCCGTCGACCAGCTTCGAGGCGCCGTCGCGGGCCTGCACCGTGGAGACCCGGATCTCCGCGATACCGTCGAGCATCGCGCGCGCAGCCTCCTTGTTCACCGAGCGCACGACCTGCTCGCGGATCTGCTTCACCGCCTGCTCGCCGATGGTCGAGGCGAGATAGCTGTTGGCGTCGTTCGTGGTGAGGAGCACCTCTGCACGGTGCGGATCGTCGCCGCGGGAGGATTCGAGCGCCTCGGTGAAGTTCTTCGGAAGCGTGACCGAGAAGTCGTAGGCGCCGTCTTCGACGCCGCGCTCGGCGTCTCGGGCCGAGACCCGGTTCCAGTCGAAACTGCCATCTTCGATGAGGTTCTTCGCGACCTCATCACCGATGGAACGGCGGGCGTCGCCGTGCTGCACGCCTTCGTCGGCCACGACGAGGGCGACCGGCACCTGATCGAGCTTGGCGTAGGGATCCTGATTCGCCCACAGATAGAGGCCGCCGTAGAGCAGAGGCACGCACATCAGGGCGACGAAGGCGAGGCGGGCCATGGGCGTCGCCCACAGCCGGGAGAACTCGGACCGGATCATCTGCAGGATCTTCACGAGAGCTCCTCCCCCTGTGCGTGCGCGGGGTGCTCGGCGTCGAGCCTCGCCACCTCGCCGGTACCCCACCCGCCGGGAGCGGCTGCGATGGCGGCTCTGGCCGCGAGGCCCGCGATCACCAGGATCGCAGCGCCGCGCTCGGCGAGCTCGCACGCGATCTCCCACCACTCAGCGGGATCGCCGCCGTGCCTGTCGGGCGAGACGAGCACGAGCCCCTCCGTCCCGGGACGCTCGAGCGCGAGCTCGCACAGCGCACGCACGCGCGCTCCGGGTGCGAGATCCGCCATCGGCGTGCGGGCCCGCTCGGCGATGGCCAACCGCTCCAGCTCGCGCCGCACCGAGACCGGGCCGCGGGAGCGCCCCGCGAACATCAGCTCCTCCGCGACGACATCTGCGAGGCGCACGTCACCGTGCGGCTCGCTCACATCGGGTGCGTCGACGAGCGCGAGCCGCCGCCGCAGCGCACGCGCGTCGGGTACGCCGTCGATCGTCACCTCTCCCGTGTCGGGCCGCATGCGGCCCGTGACGATGAGGCCGAGCACCGTAGGCCGCTGCGCCGTCTCGACACCGGCGAACACCGCGGTGCCCGACGAGAGGTGGACGCTGGTCGACGGGAGCGCTCGCCCTCCGGGGCCCTTACTCACCGAACTGGCACGCACCCGCACTCGACTCCCCCTTCGCCTTCATCGCGACCGCGACTAGCGGCGGCCGCACTCTTCAGCACCCCGCCCGTCCCCGTCCTGTGGGGAGGGCAGGCGCACCGCCCCTACGCGGTCCCCTGTCCGATCAGAAGTCGTCGATGACGATCTTCTTCATCTTCATCATGTTCGCGTAGGCATTCGGCCGCGCCATCAGTTCGCCCATATTCGCCGGGACGATCTGCCAGCTCACGCCGAAGCGATCCGCCAACCACCCGCACTGCTCGGCCTCCGGAACCGCTGAGAGGGCATCCCACAGCTTATCGATCTCGGCCTGATCGGCGCACTGCACCTCGAGCGAGATGCCGCAGGTGAAGGAGAAGGACTGCTCCACGCCGGAATCCATGACCGCGAACCACTGCTCGCCGATCCTGAACTCGCCGAACATCAGCGCATCCGGCGTCGCCGGCCCGGTCTGCACCCCGTATGGGAAACGCGCCCCGGGCTCGGCGTCTTCGAACACCGAAGTGTAGAAATCGATGGCCTCTCCGGCACGATTCTGCGCCGACCCGCCGAACATCAGGGACGGCACGATGAACGGTCTCGGGTCGCCCTTGGGGTCGGTGAGCATGAGCTGCCAGCTCACGCCGAAGCGATCCTGCACCCAGCCGTAGCGCCTGCTGAAGGGGTACTCGCCGAGCGCCATGAGCTCGGTGCCGCCGTCGGACAGGCCGCGCCACAGCAGGTCGAGACGCGCCCGCGCCGCTTCCTCACCGCCCTCGAACATGAGGGGGTCGAAGTTGATCATGAACGAGATCGAGGGGTTCGGAGAGAACTCGTCGCCCGCGTTGATGAGCGTGAACCTCGTCGAGTCGCCTCCCCTCGGGTCGGGGATCTGCACCGTCACGGTGAGCGGCTCGCCCGCGAGTTCTCTCTGGAAGTCGAGCAGACCCTCGCTCGGATACCGCGCTTCGACGACGGAGCTCGCGCCGGGAAAGACCTCGGCGTAGTAGGCTCCCGCCTGCTCCGCGTTGCCTCGGCACCAGACGTTGGGGATGATCTTCTGCACTGACATGGCCGCCTCCTCAGGGGTGTTGGTCTCAGTATCCTCGCGACCACCGACACGCACAACGGCACCGTCCTGCGCCGAGGTCCTCATTCCCAGAGGAACCCGAGGGCTGCGTCCCCGCCTGCCGCCGATGTAGACCTCTCGCACCGGTGCAGATCTCTGGCACAGTCCGAGAGGTCTACATCGGTGCGAGAGGTCTACAGTGGCGAACGGCCCGTCTGCCTCGGGTGGGAGGTCCTCTCGTGGCACGACCCTGAGCCTCGATGCAGGAGCGCGGAGAGCCGTGAGAGGATCAGTCCATGACCTCCACGGTTCGCTCCATCCAGGTCGCGCTCTCAGTAATCGGTACGGTCGGAGCAGCGACGCTGCTCTCCGGTTGCACGAACACGGAGCAGTACTGCACCGCCGTGGGGCATCCCCAGACACTGCTCATCGCCGTCGAGGGCGATGAGGCCGCGAGCAACCGGGTGACGCAACTGCTGGTCTGCGGTCGGGCCGGCTGCGACGTTCAGTCAGTCGAAGCCGCCCATGTCGAGGGTGACGACACACGCTGGACGGCTCCGCTCTCATACTTCGAAGAGCCCCTGCGCGTTCGAGCCCTCGACGCGGGCGGAGAGATCATGGCCGAGATCAGGGTCACACCGGCGTGGCAGCGCACCGGAGGCACCGAGGAGTGCGGTGGCCCCTCGACAGCCGAGGTCGCCGTTCGGCTGTAGCCGGGGCCGGGCCGCTCCGCGACCGGCCCGGCCCCGGCTACTCCCGCAGCTTCGCACCGAACGCGAGCTCGGCCGCCGCCACACCGGCGAGCTTCGCCTCGCTCGCCTCCTCGGCCTTGAGCGTACGATCCGGTGCGCGGAAGCGGAGCGCGAACGTGACCGCCTTCTGCCCCTCCTCGATGCCCGTTCCGCGGTAGTCGTCGACCACTCGCGCGTCCTCGAGCAGATCACCGGCGCCGGCGACCACCACGGCGAGCAGGTCGCCGGCCGGCACCTCCTCGCCGATCACGAGGGTGAGGTCCTGCGTGGCCGCGGGGTAGGTCGAGAGCGGAGAGGTCTCCGGCTCGCGCGGGGCAAGCTCGATGATGCGCCCCAGATCGAGCTCGAAGGCCGCCACCCGACCGGGCAGGTGGTACTCGGCCACGAGCTCGGGCAGCAGCTCGCCGGCCACGCCGACGACCTCGAGGCCGCCCTCGTCGCCGTCGGTGTCATCCGCGACGCGGATCGCGAGCTCGGCCGTGCGGCCGGGGTGGAAGGCCCGATGCGAGCCCTGCGAGACGACGAGTTCGGCGGACAGCGCTCCGGCGATCGTGCGGGCGGCGTCGAGGGCATCCGCCCAGTCGTAGGCCCGCACCGTCTCGCCCGGCTGCTTCACGACGGCGTCGCCGAGCAGCAGGCCCGCGGCGCGGCGCGGCTGCTTCGGGATCGAGGCGTCCAGCTCCGCGAGCACCTCGTCCGAGGGACGCTCGGCGAGGGGCGGCACCGAGTCGGTGCCGAGAGCGGTGGCGGTCGCCTGCCCCGAGTTCGTCGGAGGCTCGAAGACCGAGCCGAACTCGACCAGTGCCAGATCGGTCATGCCGCGCGACACGTTGCGCTGCGCCGCCGTCACGAGGCCGGGCAGCAGCGAGCGGCGCAGAAACGGCGCCTCGCCGTCGAGCGGGTTCGCGAGGCGCACGGCGTCGATCTTCGGCGAGCGCTTCGCCCCGTCGGCAGCAGCTGCGGGCTCGGCAGCGGCGCCCTCCGCAGCTGCGGGCTCGACAGCAGCAGCCTCCGCTCCGGCACCGAAGGCGTCGAGCTGGGCGCGGGAGACGAACGGGTAGCTCTGCACCTCGTCGAGGCCCGCGGCGGTCGCCACGTCGGCGGCGCGGCGGCGCAGGCGCTGCTCGCGGGTGAGACCGCGACCGGCCGGGGCGACGGGCAGCAGCGAGGGGATGCGGTCGTATCCGACGATGCGCGCGACCTCCTCGATCAGGTCGGCCGGCCGGGTGAGATCGGAGCGCCAGCTCGGCGGCGTGACGAAGAGCAGATCGGGATCGCCGGCGGTTCCGAGCGAGATCGTGCAGCCGATCATCTCGATGGCGCCCCGGATCTCCTCGTCGCTGTAATCGGTGCCGAGCAGCCCGTTCACCCGCGACGTGTGCAGGCGCACCACGGGGGCCTGCCAGTCGGGCACGATGTCGCTGCCGAGTTCGTCGGCCGTGCCGCCCGCGAGCTCGACCAGCAGGTCGACCATGCGCTGCGCGGCGGCGCGGGCGACGAGCGGATCCACACCGCGCTCGAAGCGCTTCGAGGCCTCGCTCGGCAGCTTGTGACGGCGTGCCGTGCGGGCGATCGACACCGGGTCGAACGTCGCCGCCTCGATGAGCACGTCGGTCGTGCTCTCGTCGGCCTTGGTCGACTCGCCGCCCATCACGCCCGCGAGCCCGATGGGGCCCGAGTCGTCGGTGATGAGCAAGTCCTCGGGGTGCAGCTTGCGCTCCTGTCCGTCGAGGGTGACGAGCGTCTCCCCCTCGACCGCGCGGCGCACGGTGATGCCGCCCTGCAGCTTGGCGAGGTCGTAGGCGTGCAGCGGGTTGCCGAGCTCGAGCATGACGTAGTTCGAGATGTCGACCTCGAGCGACAGCGAGCGGATGCCCGCGAGCTGCAGACGGGCCACCATCCACGCGGGCGTCGGGCGGGACTGGTCGATCCCGCGCACGACGCGGGTCACGAAACCGGTCGCGCCGACCCGGCCGCGGATCGGGGCCTCATCGGAGATCGTGACCGGGAAGCCCGACGCCGCGGCGGGTTCGCGGGAGAAGGCCGGATCCGAGAACTCTGCCCCGGTCGAGTGCGCGTACTCGCGCGCGACACCGCGGATCGAGAAGGCGTAGCCGCGATCCGGGGTCACGTTGATCTCGACCGCGGTCTGGTCGAGCCCCAGCAGCGCCTTCGCGTCGCTGCCGACCTCAAGCTCGGGCGAGTCGGGATCGAACCCGAGCCGCGAGAGCACGATGATGCCGTCGTGGTCCTCACCGAGCGAGAGCTCTCGCGCCGAAGCGATCATGCCGTCGGAGACGTGGCCGTACGTCTTGCGCGCGGCGATCTCGAAACCGCCGGGCAGGACGGCGCCGGGAAGCGTCACCACGACCTTGTCGCCGGCGTCGAAGTTGTGGGCGCCGCAGACGATCCCGCGCACGTCCTCGCCACCGTCGGCGGCGCGCTCGCCCGGCAGAGCGACCCGCACCTGGCACCAGTTGACGGTCTTACCGTTCGAGTGCTCCTCGGGCTCGCGCGAGAGCACCTCGCCGACGACCACGGGGCCGGTCACATCGAAGCGGCGGATCGACTCCTCCTCGAAGCCGACGCGCACCAGGTCGGCGTGCACCTGCTCGGGGGTCGCATCGGACGGCAGCGAGACGAACTCGCCGAGCCAGCTGAGTGGAACGCGCATTAGACCAGTCCTCCGAACTGACGGTTGAATCTCACATCGCCCTCGACCATGTCGCGCATGTCATTGAGGTCGTTGCGGAACTGCAGGGTGCGCTCGATCCCCATGCCGAACGCGAAGCCCTGGTACTCCTCGGGGTCGATCCCGGCCGCGAGCAGCACGTTGGGGTCGACCATGCCGCAACCGCCCCACTCGACCCAGCGAGCGCCGCCCTTGGCGTTCGGCTGCCACACGTCCATCTCGGCCGAGGGCTCGGTGAACGGGAAGAAGTTGGGGCGCAGACGGATCTTCGCCTCGGCGCCGAACATCTGCCGGGCGAAGTGCTCGAGGGTGCCGCGCAGGTGCGCCATCGTGAGCCCGCGATCGATCGCGAGGCCCTCGATCTGCTGGAAGACCGGGGTGTGCGTGGCGTCGAGCTCGTCGGTGCGGTAGACCCGACCGGGAGCGACGACGTAAACGGGCAGCTCGCGCTCGAGGAGGGCGCGGATCTGCACGGGCGAGGTGTGGGTGCGCAGCAGCAGGTGCCGGTCGGCCGGCTCGACGAAGAAGGTGTCCTGCATGGCGCGGGCGGGGTGGTCGGGATCGAAGCCGAGCGCGTCGAAGTTGAACCACTCGTGCTCGATCTCGGGCCCCTCCGCGATCTCCCACCCCATGCCGATGAAGATGTCGGAGGCCTCGTCCTGCAGCTGGGCGAGCGGGTGACGCGTGCCCGTGCGGCGACGCACGGGGGCCGCGGTGACATCGACGGTCTCGGCGGCGAGCCTCTCGGCGGCCTCCTGCTGGGCGAGCTCGGCCTCGCGCCCCTTGTAGGCGCCCTCGATGCGGCCGCGGGCCTGACCCATCAGCTTGCCGGTCGCGGCCTTCTCGTCCTTGGGCACCTGGCGCATGAGCGCGTTGAGCCTGGCGATCGCCGAGGCCTCGCCGGAGTGCTCGGTGCGGGCGGCCTTGAGCTCGGCGAGGGAGCCGACCGCGGCGAAGGCGGCGAGCGCCGCGTCGACGGCGGCGTCGGCCGCCTGCTGGGTGATCGGGTTGGCGGACTCGGGCTGCTGGGCCCCGCCCGCCTCTGCGGGGTTCGTTTCACTCGCTGACACGAGGCACCATTCTACCGGTTCGCCGAGCCGCCGCTCCCACTCGGGCGGCTTCGCGCCCCGGCCCCGCCGAGTCCGCATCCAGCGGCGGGAGGTAGACTGGCCGTCATGCAGGGAACGCGGCAGATCGAGCGCCCCCTTCGAGACGTCTCGATGGCTCGCGCCCGAACGAGTCGCACGAGATCGGCGGGATCGCGCCGCTCCCCCATGAGTCGGAGCACGCGCACCGCGCGCGGAGCAGCAGGGTCTTTCGCGGCGACGCTCCTCGCCGCCGCCTCCCACGGGATCGCGGGCGGCACGATCACCTGGCCCGCCGTGGCCGTGACGGCGATCCTCGCCCTTCCCCTCTGCACCGCGCTCGCCGGTCGCGTCGCGTCCCTCTGGCGACTCGCGACGGCCGTGGGGACCGCCCAGTTCCTCTATCACTGGATCTTCGCGGGCGTCGACGTCGTCAGTACTGCCCCGCAGGGCCCGCCCGCTCCGGCGCACGCGACGCACCTCGCGGCGCTGCAGGGCTTCGCGCCGGATCTCGCCTCGGCGGCGTCGGCCGACACGGCGATGTGGATCGGCCACGCGGTCGCCGCTGTGCTCACCGTCGCGCTGCTGCACCGCGGCGAGCGCGCCTGCCTCGCACTCGCCAACCTCGTGCGGCGCGCGCTGCCGTGGGCGCGCCCCCGGCCCGTCGCGGTGTCGTCACGACGCCCGGCGATCCGCCCCCTCGTCTTCCGCGCCCCGCTGCGCGCGCGATTCCTCGCCCGTTCCGCGATCAGTCACCGCGGGCCTCCCGCGGCGTCTTTCTCCGCATAGGGATCGCGCCTCACGGCGCATCCTTTCCCTCACCGCAGTTCGCCCGGCTCACCCGCCGCGCACCGAAGGCGCGCGCTCGAACGTGCGCCGGGCCGCACGAGAAAGACCACTGATGCACCCCACTACGAATCCCACCCATCGCAGCTTCGCATCGAAGCGCAGCCGTATCGCCGCCCTCGGCCTCACCGCCCTCGCGACGCTCGGGCTGTCCCTCGGCGTCGCCTCCCCCGCCCTCGCCCACGACGAGCTCGTCGATCGCAGCGTCGTCGCCGACGCGCAGACCGGTTCGGCGGACGCGATCCGTCTCTCCTTCAACAACAGCATCATCGAGGTCGGCACCGAGATCGTCGTGACCTCGGCCGACGGCGCCGACGTCACGGACGGCACCCCGGAGGTCTCGGGCCCCGACGTCACCCAGCAGCTGGCCTCGGATCTGCCGGAGGGCGACTACGACATCGCCTGGCGGGTCGTGTCGAGCGACGGCCACCCGATCGAGGGCGGCTTCGTGCTGCAGCTCGGCGCGCCCGGACCGACCCAGGCCGAAGACGCCGCGATCGTCGAGACCGACGGTTCTGCCGAACCGGTCTCCGGTGCCGACGAGAGCAGCGCCGACGAAACAGCCGCCGAGGAAGCTTCCCCCGCCGCCGGGGGCGCCTGGACCGCGATCCTCATCGGCGTCGGTGGCGTCGCCGTGATCCTCGCGGCGCTGGCCCTCATGGCCCGCAAGCGCCGCGCACTCGGAACCGGCTCGGAGGGGGATGCACGATGAACGGCAAGCGATCCGCCCTCGCCCTCGCACCGCTCGCCGCCCTCGCGCTGACCGCCCCGCTGCTCGCGGGATGCTCGACGGGTGCCACCGAAGATGCCTCAAGCGGCTCTCCCGCGCCCGGCGCAGTCCAGGCCGACGGCGCGTCGAGCATCGCGCTCGTCGACGGCTGGGCGAAGGCCGGCGACACCGGGGGCATGACCGGCGTCTTCGGCAGCCTCGAGAACCACGGTGACGAGGATCGCGTGATCGTGTCGGTCGAGAGCGAGGCCGCCGGCAGCGCCGAACTGCACGAGGTGACCTCCTCCGGCGTGATGCAGGAGATCCCGGGCGAGGTCGTCGTGCCGGCCGGCGGTTCCATCGAGTTCGCACCCGGCGCCGACCACATCATGCTCATGGACCTCGCGCACGAACTGCTCGCGGGCGACGAGGTGCCGATCACCGTCGCGTTCGACGACGGCGCCGAGGCGTCCTTCTCGGTGCTCGTGAAGGACTACGCCGGCGCCAATGAGAACTACGGCGATCAGGATCCCGGCGAGCACGGCGCGGATGAGCACGGTGCCGACCAGCACAGTGCCGACCAGCACGCCGAGCATGGCGGGCACTGAGCCGGAGCCGCGCACCGCACCCGCCGAATCCGACGCCGCGCCGAAGCTCGGCCGCCGCGCGCTGCTCACGGGCGGCGCGCTGGGGGCCGGGCTCGGCGCGGTGCTCGGCGCGGGCGGTGCGCTCGGGATCGGGGCCGCCCGGCGGGCAGCCGATCCGCCTCCCCCGGGCGCCGCGGCCGCCGCCGAGACGGAGCCGTCGCTCGGTACCGGCGGCGAACTGCCCGGCTTCGGGGGCGAATCCCTCCCCTGCCACGGTCCGCACCAGGCCGGGATCGTCACCGTGCCGGCCGCGCACACGCTGTACGCGGCGTACCGCCTGCTCGCCGGCACCGACGCGGACGCGCTGCGGCGCATGTTCCGAGTGCTCACGGGAGACATCGAGGGGCTCACCTCGGGCGGGGCTCCGCTCGCCGATCCCGAGCCCGAGCTCGCGGCCCGGCCCGCCAGGCTCACCGTGACCGTCGGAGTCGGCCCCGACCTCGTCGAGCGCGCGGGTGCCTCGCGCCCGGCCTGGCTCGCCCCGCTGCCCGCGTTCACCCGTGATCGGCTGAGCGGAGATTTCGACGGCGGCGACCTGCTGATCATCGTCGAGTCCGACGACCTGATCCCGATCTCGCACGCCGCGCGCATGCTCGACCGCGACCTGGCCGGTTTCGTCGAGCCGCTGTGGCGGCAGCGCGGCTTCCGACGGGCGCGCGGTTCGGAGGGCGACGGCACGACCATGCGCAATCTCATGGGTCAGGTCGACGGCACGGTGAACCCGTCGCCCGCCGAGCCCGACTTCGATGCGCTGGTGTGGCTCGGGTCGGAGGCCGGCTGGCTGGCGGGAGGCAGCGCACTCGTGCTGCGACGCATCCGCATGGAGCTCGACACCTGGGACGAGGTGGATCGGCCCGGCCGCGAGCAGGCGGTCGGTCGCAGGCTCTCCGACGGGGCACCGCTGTCGGCACCGCCGCCCCCGGGTGACGGCGGTGAGCACACCCCGGCCGATTTCGATGCGAAGGACGCGCGCGGCCTCAGCATGATCCCGCTGGCGGCGCACATCCGGCGCGCGCACTCGACCGACCCTGCCGAGCGGATCTTCCGCCGCGCGGCCAACTACGACGACGGGAGCGAGGCCGGCCTGCTGTTCGCGTGCTACCAGCGCGACCCGCTGGCGCAGTTCGTGCCGATCCAGCGGCGTCTCGACGAGGCCGATCTGCTCAATGAGTGGATCACCCACGTGGGATCGGCGGTGTTCGCGATCCTGCCGGGGTTCCGGCCCGGCGAGAGGATCGGCGCGAGCCTGCTCCCCTAGCCTCGACGCTACTGCACGGGAAGCGCGGTGATCGGCTGCGTCGCATACGCGAGATAGCCGCAGGCGGTCACCGCGATCCCGGCGGCGAGCAGGCAGGCCGCGATCAGCGCGGTCGGAAGGAGTACGGCGGGCCGGTGCAGGAGCTGAAGGAGCTTCATGTTCCCATCGTCGCGAAGGGGCGCTCGACGCGCATCGGCCCGGGGTACCCTCCGCGTGGTACCACGGCATCATCCGCGGGTAGCCTTCCCCGACCCGCGGAGCACCCATCCCCGAGTCCGAGGGAGCCCGCGACTCGCAAGCGTCTCAAGCATCTGAGCGCGAGCGGCGGATCGTGTCAACGGTGTCGGCCTGGGTGCTGCCGTCGACACTGTCTTTCACCGTCAGTTCCGGAGGCGCTCTCGACGGCGAGAAGCGGTCTCGGCGGCGAGAGGCGGTCTGGGCGGCGAAACGCTTCGCGTTTCGCCCTATGCGCGCCTGCCGCCGTGTGCGGCACCGCAGCTCGCGGCGAAACGCTTCGTGTTTCGCCCTATGCTCGCTGCGCAAACGCCGTGGCGTAGAGCAGCACGCTCGCGGCAGTGGCAAGATTCAGCGATTCGGCCGCGCCGTAGATGGGGAGCTTGAGCGAGCGGTCGGTCAGGGCACGATCCGCCTCGCTCAGGCCGCGCGCCTCGTTGCCGAACACCCAGGCGACCCGGCCCCCCAGCGTCCCCTCGGCCTGCGCGACCGGCAGCTCGTCACCGCGAACGTCGGCCGCGAGCGTCGTGAGGCCTGCGGTACTCGCCGCGCCCACCGCCGCCGCCAGGGTCGGCGCCACGACGACCGGCAGGTGGAACAGCGACCCCGTGGTCGACCGCACCACCTTCGGGTGGAACGGGTCGATGCTCTCACCCGCGAAGATCACGGCATCGGCCCCGGCCGCGTCGGCCGCACGCAGCACCGTCCCCGCGTTGCCGGGATCCCGAACCTCGTGCAGAATCGCCACGAGCCGCGCAACCTGCAGCGCCTCGGCGAGATCCGCCTCCCAGACGCGCGCGATGGCCACCACACCCTGCGGGTTCACCGTCTCGCCGAGCGCCGCGATGACCTCGTCCGTGGCCCGCTCGATTCGCACTCCCGCCTCGGAGGCGAGCCGGTCGACCTCGTGCTGCCAGGGCTCGTTGCCCATCGAGGCGTATACGACCTCGGCGAGCTCGGGCCGGTGCGCCAGAAGCTCGCGCACCGACTGAGGCCCCTCGACCAGGAAGCGGCCCTGCTCCTGCCGCTCCTTCTTGCGGGCGAGGGCAGCGGCGCGCCTGACACGGGGGGCCTTGGGGTTGCTGAGGATCGCATCGTTCACCCGTCCACACTACCCGCCCGCCGTCTGCTGGGCTTCGGCAGTGTGGCGGCGCGGCCTGCCCCCACCTGATCGAGATAACCCGTGCGGCCCTTCTCCGGCGGTTTCGTGGGCAATAGGCGTCATCTCGACGACGATCCAGGGCGCCGTCGGATCCACAGCGGCACGGCGGCACGACTGCCGGCGGCGCGGCACCCGCAGAAACAGCAGCACCCCGCCACCATTACCGGTGACGGGGTGCTGCTTGAAAGAGCGAAGCGCTTACGCGGCCTTCGGAGCCGAGGTGTCCTCGGGGAGGGCGTTCTTCGCGACCTCGACCAGCGCGGTGAACGCGGCGGGCTCGTTCACGGCGAGCTCGGCGAGCATGCGGCGATCGACCTCGACACCCGCCAGAGCGAGGCCCTGGATGAAGCGGTTGTAGGTGAGGCCGTTGGCGCGCGATGCAGCGTTGATGCGCTGGATCCACAGGCGACGGAAATCGCCCTTCTTCTTGCGACGGTCGTTGTACGCGTAGACGAGGGAGTGGGTGACCTGCTCCTTGGCCTTGCGGTACAGGCGCGAACGCTGTCCGCGGTAGCCCTCGGCGCGCTCGAGGATGACGCGACGCTTCTTGTGGGCGTTGACGGCCCGCTTGACTCTAGCCATTTCTATTCTTCCTTACGAAAAGTCTGGGGTGTTGACGGGCCGGATCAGTGGCCGAGGAGCTTCATGGCCTGCTTGGCGTCGCCCTTGGCGAGCACCTGCTCGGCGTTCAGACGGCGCTTGCGCTTCGAGGCCTTGACCTCGAGGTTGTGGCGCATGCCGGCCTGCTGCTTCATCAGCTTGCCGGAGCCGGTGAGCTTGAAGCGCTTCTTGGCCCCCGAGTGGGTCTTCTGCTTGGGCATCGATTTCTCCTTGTTGTGTGCGCGCCGTGAACGGCTGCATATTGCACGGGGCAGCTGCGCGAGGCAGTGCGCCGTAGATTACTCGCCGGCGGGGGCGGAGCCTGCCGCCTTGTCCGCCTTGCGGCTGGCCTTCTCCTCGGCGCGACGAGCGTTCAGCTCGGCCTTCGCCTCGGACTTGTTCTTGATCGGCGAGATCACCATCACCATGTTGCGACCGTCGATCCGGGGACGCGACTCCACGGTGCCGAACTCCGCGATGTCCTCGGCGAACTGCTGCAGCAGACGCACGCCCATCTCGGGACGCGACTGCTCGCGGCCGCGGAACAGGATCATCGCCTTCACCTTGTCGCCCTGCGACAGGAAGCCGATCGCACGCTTCGTCTTGGTCTCGTAGTCGTGCTTGTCGATCTTCAGACGGAACCGGACCTCCTTGAGGATCGTGTTCGCCTGGTTACGACGGGCTTCCTTCTGCTTCTGAGCCGCCTCGTACTTGAACTTGCCGAAGTCCATGATCTTCGCCACGGGAGGCTTCGAGTTCGGGGCGACCTCAACGAGATCGAGATCGGCGTCGGCCGCCAGGCGCAGCGCAGTCTCGATCGGGACGACCCCGACCTGCTCGCCACTGGGTCCTACCAGTCGCACCTCGGGGACGCGGATTCTGTCATTCGTACGGGGATCGCTGATCGCCGGCTCCTCTGATCTCAAGTGATGGGCGCTTCTGAGCGAAGCGACGGAGAGAGATCAGGGCCGCGCACGCGCCGCCCGCACCCTTATGAGCTGCCGCGAACGGCGGGGTGCCAACTACCCGGTAACCTTGAAGGCGGTGCCGGGTGGGAGAATCTCCTCTTCCGCATCTCGGCATGTTGCCGAGAACCACAGGCAAGTTTAGCACAGATATCCCCCAGACAGTCAGGACAGCATGAGCGAGAACCCGCAGCACGACGCATCGATCCACGAGTCGGAGGCGCTGGCCCCGACTCAGGCGGCTCGCGACATCGCCGAGGTGCCGGCCGTCGAGGTCATCACCGCGGCGGCGGTGAACCTGCTCAGCGCAGCCGCGATCAAGTGCGGCCTCGCCGACGATCCCGAGAACGAGACCGACCTCGACGAAGCCCGCAAGCTCATCAACGCCCTCGCCGGGCTCATCACCGCCGGCGCACCCGAGATCAGCGACTCCCACGCCCGCCCCCTGCGCGACGGACTGCGCTCGGTGCAGCTGGCGTTCCGCGAGGCCTCGGCGATCCCCGACGCCCCGGGCGCCGGCCCTGGCGAGAAGTACACGGGTTCGGTGATCTGACCCCGGTGACGGCGGAGGCGCGGAAGGGGCTCGTAGACTCGCTCGGCGTCGGGCTCGGGATCTTCCCGCTCGGCGTGGCGCTCGGGCTGCTCGTGGTGCAGGCGGGGCTCCCCTGGTGGCTCGCACCCGCGCTCTCGATCGGCATCTTCGCGGGCTCCGTCGAACTGCTCATGGTGAGCATGCTCGCCGCGGCGACGCCGCTGATCACCATCGCGGCCACGGTCTTCGCCCTGAACTTCAGGCACGTCTTCTACGCATTCTCCTTCCCGCTGGCTCGGGTGCGGAGCGGGCTGCCGCGCGCCTACTCGGTGTACGCGCTCATCGATGAGGCCTACGCGACCTACGCGCTCATGCCGCAGTCGAGCCTCACCTCGACGCGTATCGTCACCGGCCAGCTGGCCATGCAGGGCTACTGGGTCACGGGCGGACTCGTCGGCGTCGCGATCGCGAACGCCCTGCCCGAGCCCGTGGAGGGCTTTGAGTTCGCCCTCTACGCCCTCTTCATCGTGATGACCCTCGACGCGGCCCGGAGCCGCAGGGAGATCCCGTCGATCGTGCTGGCCGGCCTCTCCGTGACCGCGGCGATCCTCATCGCCCCGAACTCCGCACTGCTCGTCGCGCTCATCATCTTCACCGCGCTGCTCGTCGTGCGGCACCTGCTCGTCCGACGCGCCGCAGGAGCGACGGGGGACGACGATGACTGACGTATCCGTCTGGTACCTGATCTCCGCGATCGCGATCGGCGGTATCATCACCCTCGGCCTGCGCGCGATCCCGTTCGCGGTGCTCAAACCGCTGCGCAAGTCGAAACTCGTACAGCGGCTCGGCAGGTGGATGCCCGCCGGCCTGCTGCTGATCCTGGTCGTCGTCGTACTGCGCGAAGAGATCATCGCCCGCCCCGGCAAGCTGTGGGCGATCGCAGCGGCTTCCGCGGTGACCGTGATCGTGCACCTGCTCGGCCGCCGGCGCGCCCTGATCAGCATCGCGGCCGGCACCGCCTGCTACGTGCTGCTGCTCAACATGTTCTGAGCCCGTGCTCCCATTCCCCTCGCGAGACGCAGGGAACGGGAGCACGGGCTCGATGAGCGGGAGTACCCGCTCCGACCGGAGTCACGTGTCCCGGATCGGAGGCAGGTCGTAGACCTCCTCGGAGGCGGGGTCGTCTCCGCCCGCCGGGTACTGCGCGATCTCGGGGCGGCGGCCCAGGAAGATCGCGCTGACGATGAGGCCTCCCCAGACCACCACGGCGGAGAGCACCAGGAACACGATCGCGATGGGGGTCATCGCGCACCTCCCTCGATATCGGCGGGCCGACCGGAACGGGCCGTCTCGGACGCCGCCGGCTTCCCGGAGGAATCGAGCGGCGGCCACGGCGTGAATCGATCCGGCGCGAACTTCCACGGCAGCGCCGTGAGCACGATGGACCCCACGATCATGACGAGCACCGATCCCCAGCCCACGAACAGCAGATAGGTCGTGTCGTAGTCCCCGTACGGGTTGTTGATCAGGTCGATGATCGTGGCGATGAGCATGTAGCCGAGGACCACCGGGCCGAGCACCGAGACGAGGAACAACCAGGTGCGACCGACCTTGAAGGTCGACAGGGCGCTGAGGTGCCCGCTCAATTCGCGCCCGGCTCGCCTGATCCAGAGCACCGTGATGCTCATCACCACGGCCGAGGCGACGATGCCGATATTGTTCGCCCAGTTGTCGATCGTATCGAGCGCGACGAGCCCCGACGTCGTGCCGAAGAGCAGGATCGAGATCACCGCGAGTACGCCGCCGAGGCCGTAGGCCGCCGTCTTGCGGCCGATCCCGAACTTGTCGATCACACCGGCGAAGACGACCTCGAGGATCGAGATGAGCGACGTGAGCGCCGCGAGTGTGAGCGACCCGAAGAACAGCGCCCCGAAGAACGGTCCGCCGGGCATCTCGGCGACGATCGCCGGGAAGGTCATGAACGCGAGCCCGACTCCGGTCAGCCCCTCGAGCTCGTCGATGCCGATGCCCTGCTGGAAGGCGAAGAAACCGAGCGTGGCGAACACCCCGATGCCCGCGAGGATCTCGAACGATGAGTTCGCGAAGGCGACGACGAGGCCGGGCGTCGTCATGTTCGAGCGCCGCTTGCGGTAGGAGGCGTAGGTCATCATGATGCCGAAGGCCACCGACAGCGAGAAGAAGATCTGGCTGTACGCGGCGACCCAGACCCCGGGGTCGGCGAGGGCGGCGAAATCGGGCGTGAAGAGCGCGTTGAGCCCTTCGGCGGCTCCCGGCAGGAACAGGGCGCGGATCACCAGGGCGAGGAAGCCCACGACGAGCAGCGGGATCGCGATCATGTTGATGCGCTGGACGCCGTTCACCACGCCCGCGCCCAGCACGACGAGGGTGATCACCCACATCAGCACCAGCGGGATGAGCACGCCCGGCACGAAGTCCATCGTGAAGGGCGCATCCGAGAGCTGCAGGTACTCACCGACGAAGAACCCCGTCGCGTCATCTCGCCACGGCACGTTGAACGAGAACACGAAGTAGCTCGCGGCCCACGCCAGCACCGCGGTGTAGTAGATCGCGATGAACACGCAGATCATCACCTGGAACCAGCCGATGCCCTCGCCCATCTTGCCCGCGAGCCTCCGCAATGCGAGCGGAGCCGAGCCCCGGAAGCGGTGCCCGATGGCGTAATCGAGGAAGAGGATCGGAATGCCCGCGGTCAGCAGCGCGACGATGTACGGGATCAGGAAGGCGCCGCCGCCGTTCTCGTAGGCGACGCCCGGGAAGCGCCAGATATTACCGAGACCCACCGCCGAACCGATGGCGGAGATGATGAAGCCGATCTGGCCT
This sequence comes from Leucobacter tenebrionis, assembly GCF_019884725.1. NCBI lineage: Bacteria > Bacillati > Actinomycetota > Actinomycetes > Micrococcales > Microbacteriaceae > Leucobacter > Leucobacter tenebrionis. The sequence continues at coordinate 768,240 of NZ_CP082322.1, forward strand.
GTCCATTCCGCACGTGGCTGGGGCACCGCCGTTGTTGACGTGCTCGAAGTCATGAGGGCTTGCTCCTTCGCATTGAGCCGGATGTGTACGAGAGCGTAACAGGTGCCTCGGACATCCACGACCGCATCCGCGGGCGCGTCGCCACCCGCAGAACAGTGCCGAGGTCGCCGCGACGCTCCTCAGGCGGCGACGGCCCGGATGCGCAGCGAATCGACCCGCTCGGCTATGAGCTCGCTCGCGGCCCACCGCTGCTGCAGGCCGGTGACGACCTCCTGCAGTTCGTCCCTGGCGAGCCCAGAGGCGATGCGCAGCACCACGTCGGTCTCGGGGGCGAGCAGCCGCGCTTCGGGATCGCCCGGCACCAGCAGCACCTCGACCACGCGCGGGTCGCGGGCGGTCGATGCCCGGAACGCCTCGAGCACCGCCGGATCCGCCCAGGCCGGCAGACACCGCTCCCCCAGCGCCACGGCACGCAGCTGCGTGCGCCGCACACCGAACTCGCGCTCGGGGCTGCCGGGGTCCACGATGATCAGGTCGGTCTCCTCCTGAGCCGCGGCGAGCGCGGCCTGCGGCCCGGGCACCGGGATCGGGCGGGCATCGGCGTGCCAGGCGCGCATCGCGGTGACTGAGCTGAACACGGGCATCACTCGCCGCCCATCGGGTGCGGCGATCGTCACGATCGACAGCTCCTGCGATTTCTCGACCGTGCGACCGTCGGGGGTGATCCCCGTGTCTCCCGCCTCGGCGAGGAGCGGGATCAGCACGCGCACGCGCGAGAGGGCGAGGATCGCGTCGGCGTTCGCCTCCGCGAGCGCGTCGGGATCCGCGTCGCCCCGGACCACCGCGCCCGCGACCTCCCGCACGGCTGACACGGCCGCGCGCAGCTCGTCCGGTGTCTCACCGTCGTCGTCGGCGAAGTCGGTGCCGTGATGCTCGAACGTGCGGCCCTCCCAGGGGAACCCTGCCGAGTCGGCGGGTCCGCCCGCGACCAGGCTCTCCGGAACACCCGTGGAGCGCGGCGCGTCGCCCGTCGAGGGGAGCTTCTTGATGGCCATGGGCTCGGTCTACGCCCGGCGGGCCCTAGCGCCCGGCCACGTCGAGAGCCGCGGGAAGCGTGAAAGCCCCGTCGTAGAGCGCCTTGCCGACGATCGCGCCCTCCACGCCGAGGGGCACGATCTCGCGCAGCGCCGCGAGATCGTCGAGGCTCGACACGCCGCCGGAGGCCACCACGGGGCGCGAGGTCCGCGCGCATACCTGTTTCAGCAGCTCGATGTTGGGGCCGCGCAGCGTGCCGTCCTTGGTGACGTCGGTCACGACGTAGCGCGCGCAGTCGGCTTCCTCGAGGCGCTCGAGCACCGTCCAGAGGTTGCCCCCGTCCTCGGTCCAGCCGCGGGCGGCGAGGGTCTCGCCGCGCACGTCGAGGCCGACGGCGATCTGCTCGCCGTAGCGGGCGATCACCGCGCGGGTCCACTCGGGGTTCTCGAGCGCGGCCGTGCCGAGGTTGACCCGGCGCGCGCCCATCTCGAGCGCGGCCTCGAGGCTCTCATCATCGCGGATGCCGCCGGAGAACTCGATGTTCACGTCGCCCGCGCGCTTGATGATCTTGCGCGCCACCGCGACGTTGCTGCCTCGGCCGAAGGCCGCGTCGAGGTCGACCAGGTGGATCCACTCGGCGCCCTGGTCGATCCAGTCGAGCGCGGCGTCGACCGGGCTGCCGTAGTTCGTCTCTGTTCCTGCTTCGCCCTGCGTGAGGCGGACCGCTTTGCCGTCGACCATGTCGATCGCGGGCAGCAGCTGCAGTTTGGGGCCCTGCGCCAGTTCACTCATGCGTACGGTTCTCCTTGATATTCGAATCAGAGGGTCGAGATCCAGTTGCGCAGCAGCTGGATGCCCGCCTCGCCGGACTTCTCGGGGTGGAACTGGGTGGCGCTCAGCGGTCCGTTCTCGACGGCCGCGATGAAGCGCTCGCCGTGCTCGGCCCAGGTGACGACCGGCCTGGTCGATTCGCCGCGCCCCTCGATCGTCCACTCGGTCGCGGCGTAGCTGTGCACGAAGTAGAAGCGCTCCTCGGCGATGCCGCGGAACAGCACCGAGTTCTCGGGCGCTTCGACCGTATTCCAGCCCATGTGGGGCAGTACGTCGGCTTCGAGCTTGCGCACGGTGCCCGGCCACTGGCCGAGCCCCTCGGTCTCGATGCCGCGCTCGACACCGCGCTCGAACATCACCTGCTCGCCGACGCAGATGCCCAGCACCGGGCGCCCCCCTGCGAGTCGGCGGTCGATGAGCTCGTCACCGCGCACCTCGCGCAGCTGCCGCATCACGGCGTCGAACGCCCCCACCCCCGGCACGAGCAGCCCGTCGGCCTCGGCGACCGCGCGCGGGTCGCGGGTCAGCTCGACCTCGGCGCCCGCCTTCGCGAGCGCCTTCACCGCCGAGTGGACGTTGCCGGAGCCGTAGTCGAGCACGACGACGCGCTTCCTGCCACCTCCCGAGGGTGCCGAGGGACCGGCCGCCGCGACGCCCTGGGTCACAGGGCGCCCTTGGTCGAGGGGATGCCGGCGACGAGCGGATCCAAGGCCTTCGCCTGACGCAGCGCGCGCGCGAAGGCCTTGAACTCGGCCTCGGCGATGTGGTGCGGATCCCGCCCCTCGACGAGTTTCAGGTGCACGGTGAGCCGCGCGTTCAGCACGAGCGCCTCGAAGAAGTGGCGCACCATCGACCCGGTGAAGTGGCCGCCGATGAGGTGGAACTCGTAGCCGGCCGGCTCACCCGAGTGCACGAGGTACGGACGGCCCGAGATGTCGACCACCGCCTGCGCCAAGGCTTCGTCGAGAGGCACGAGCGCGTCGCCGTAGCGGGAGATGCCGCGCTTGTCGCCGAGCGCCTCGAGAAGCGCCTGGCCGAGCAGGATGCCCGTGTCCTCGACCGTGTGGTGGACATCGATGTGCACGTCGCCCTTCGCCCTCACCGTGAGGTCGGTGAGCGAGTGCCGCGCGAGCGCCGTGAGCATGTGGTCGAAGAAGGGCACGCCGGTCTCGATGTCGGAGGCGCCGGTGCCGTCGAGGTCGAGGCTCAGGCTGATCTGCGACTCGCTCGTCGAGCGTTCGAGCGAGGCGGTGCGTGCTGCTGCGGTCATGGGCTCGATTCTATCGGGCATCCGAGCGAGCGTTCTCGGGAGTGAGGGCCGTGATCGCCTCGATGACAGCCGTGGTCTCGGCCTCCGTACCCGCTGTGATGCGTAGATGCCCCTCGATGCCGAGGTTGCGGATCAGGATGCCCTGCGCGCGCAGGGTCTCGAACACGCTGTCAGGGTCGGAGAAACCGCCGACGAGCAGGAAGTTCGCGCCCGAGGGGTGCACCTTGTAGCCGAGCCCTTCGAGTGCCGCGGCGAGGCGATCGCGCTGCTCACGGATATCGGCGACCGTCGCGAGCATCTCGGCGGAGTGGCGGATCGCCGCGGTCGCAGCCGCCTGGGTGAGCGCGGACAGGTGATAGGGCAGCCGAACGAGCCTGAGAGCGTCGATCACGGCGGGATCCGCTGCGAGGTACCCGAGGCGCACGCCCGCGAAGGCGAATGCCTTGCTCATGGTGCGCGACACGAGCAGGCGGGGGCGCCCCGGTAGCAGGGAGACCGCGCTCTCCCGCTCGGCGTCGAACTCGTGATACGCCTCGTCGACGATGAGGATGCCGTCGAACGCGTCATAGGCGGCGAGGATCACCTCGCGATCGAGCGGGGTGCCCGTGGGGTTGTTGGGGCCGCACAGGATCGCGATATCCGGGCGATGCTCGCGCAGGGCCTCCTGGACCAGGTCGGGGGTGAGTGCGTAGTCGTCCGGGCGCGGGACCGCGACCCACTCGGTGTCAGTGCCGGAGGCGAGCAGCGGGTACATGGAGTAGGTGGGAGTGAAGCTCAGCAGCGAACGACCCGGTCCGCCGAAGGCCTGCAGAATCTGCTGCAGTACCTCGTTCGAGCCGTTCGCGGCCCACAACTGGTCAGGAGTGAGCCCGTGTCCGAGGTATCCGGCGAGAGCCTCGCGCAGTTCGGCGAACTCCCGATCGGGATAGCGATTCACCCCGCGCACCGCATTCGCGAGGGACTCCACGATGTCGGCGACCACGATCTCGGGAATCGGATGCGTGTTCTCGTTGACATTCAGGCTCACCGGCACGGGATCCTGGGGCGCGCCGTAGGGCACCTTGCCGACGAGATTAGCGCGGAGAGGAAGGTCGCTCAGACTGGTCACCGAACCATTCTAGAGCCGCAGGGCCGGAGCGCCGTGGACGCGCTCTCCTGCACCTCAGGCCGCGAGCTCCTCGGACTGGAACACCGCCGGGCTGTCGGAATAGCGCAGCGGCACCGCGATCGCGTCGCCGGCCTCAATGCCGGAGCCATCGAGCTGATTGAGCTGCACGATCTCGGCGACCAGGTCTCGAGGATCGGCCTCGGGATCGAGCTCGGTCGCGAGCGACCACAGCGAAGCCCCGGGCTGCACCACGACATAGTGGAACTGCTGGTCGGAACCCTGGCCCGCAGCGCCGACCGATGCAAGCGCCTGAGGAGCCGCGAAGGTCGCGATCAACGCCAGCAGCCCCGCGAGGAGCACTGTGGCGAGGAAACCGAAGACCACACGCCCGCGACGGGTCAGACGAAGCTTCGCGCCCGTCGTACGTACCGGGTGACTCTCCTGCTGCAGAACCGCCTGTGCGCTCATGGTGGCTTCTCCGTTCTCTCCGATATTCGCGAGTAGCACGTGGGCGCGAACATCTGTTTCGAATATATCTTCGATAGATCGAGACCGCAAGCAGAGATTCGAATATATGTTTCGATCTTTTCCGCGACACTCGAACACTTGTTTGGCAGTGTTCGAGCCCAGCGGCTAGGGTTTCGATCAACGGGATCACTGAACCAGCAACCACTGACATTCATGGATCCACCCGCATCGACACCGCCCTCGGGCCTCGGAAAGGACTGCGATGAGCGACGCGCCCCCCGCCCGGAAGCCCTTGAGCGAGAAGCAGCAGGCGATCCTCGAGTGCATCGCCCGCTCCGTCGACACGCGGGGCTATCCGCCCAGCATGCGCGAGATCGGCGACGCAGTCGGCCTCTCATCGCTCTCGAGCGTCACTCATCAGCTCAGCCGCCTCGAGTTGGGCGGGTACATCCGGCGCGACCCGAACCGCCCCCGCGCGCTCGAGATCCTCGTCGAGCTCGCGAGCACGAGCGCTGCGGTCGCGGAGGCTCCCGTTCAGCAGGTGGAGGAGGCGGCCTACGTTCCACTCGTCGGGCAGATCGCGGCCGGCGTCCCGATCACAGCGGATCAGCAGGTCGAGGAGATCGTGCCGCTCCCCCGCCAGCTCGTGGGCGACGGGCAGCTCTTCATGCTCCGGGTCATCGGAGACTCGATGATCGACGCAGCCATCTGCGACGGCGACTTCGTAGTGGTGCGACAGCAGCGCGAGGCGGAGAACGGCGATATCGTGGCGGCCATGCTCGACGGCGAGGCCACCGTGAAGGTCTTCAGGCGTCGCGACGGGCACACCTGGCTGCTTCCGCGCAACAGCGCGTTCGAGCCCATTCTCGGCGACCACGCCGAGGTGCTCGGCCGCGTCGTCGCGGTCTTCCGCTCCGTATAGAAGGCCGTCACGGCTGCAGAAGTTCGCAGCGCAGAAGTTCCCAGCACGGAGGTTCGCAGCACAGAAGCTCGCCACCATCTAGAAGCTCGGTGCATCCGAGGGAGCGCCACCGAAACCGGAGCTCGGCATCGACCCGGCTCTTTCACCCGCTTTGATTTGTTGAACTCGGTACAACTAGTCTGGACTCATGTCCTCCGTCGCGCCAGCCGCCTCCGTCGCCCCCGCTGCGAAGATCCAGCAGCCCCGCCCCGAGCAGACTTCCACCCAACCGCCCGCACTCGACCCGATCCGCGTCGTCAAGGCGGGCTTCGCCCCGCAGCTCGTCCCCTACGAGCAAGGACTCGAGCTGCAGACCCGGGCTGCGGAGAGCATCCGACGGGGCGAGAGCCGGGGCACCGTGCTGCTGCTCGAACACCCTCCGGTGTACACGGCGGGGCGCAGATCCGCCCCCGACGAGTACCCCCGCGACGGCACCCCGGTCGTACCGGTCGACCGCGGCGGCAAGGTGACCTGGCACGGCCCCGGTCAACTCGTCGCCTATCCTGTGGTGCGACTGCGCGAACGGCTGGGCGTCGTCGACTTCGTGCGCGAGCTGGAGCAGGTCATCATCGACGTCTCGGCGGGCTTCGGCGTCACGGGCATCCGCGTGCCCGGCCGCTCCGGGGTCTGGGCTGATCGAGGCGGCGAGCTCGAGAAGTTCGCCCAGATCGGCATCCACGCGAGCGACGGGATCGTGACCCACGGGCTCGCACTCAACTGCTCCAACAGCCTCGAGGCGTTCCAGAACTTCGTGCCGTGCGGCATCACCGACGCCGGGGTGACGACGCTGAGCGAGCTCGCGGGAGGTCGGATCACTCCGGAAGAAGTCGCCCCCGGTCTGACCGACCGCCTCACCGCCGCCCTCGAGGAGGTCGCCGAATGAGCGCGGTCAACCTCGGCAGGCCGCTCGCGGAGGTCCTCGCAGAGCGGGACCAGGCGCAGGAGCAAGGCCCGGCGCAGGGGCAGGATCTCGGTGGAGCCGAGGATCGGGATCCTCGTCCCGCCGATCCGGCTCTCCCGGCCCCGGCTGCACCGCCCCTCCCAGCACCGGCCGCTCCGGCCCCCGAGGGGCGCAAGCTGCTGCGCATCGAGGCGCGCAACGCCGAGACGCCGATCGAGCAGAAACCCGAGTGGATCAAGACCCGCGCCCGTCTCGGGCCCGAGTACACCGATGTGCGCTCGCTCGTGCAGCGCGAGGGTCTGCACACCGTGTGCCAGGAGGCGGGCTGCCCCAACATCTACGAGTGCTGGGAGGATCGCGAGGCGACGTTCCTCATCGGCGGCTCGATCTGCACCCGCCGCTGCGATTTCTGCATGATCACCTCGGGCAAGCCGCTGCCCCTCGACACCGACGAGCCGCGGCGCGTCGCCGAGTCGGTGCGCACGATGGGTCTGCGTTACGCCACGATCACCGGCGTCACTCGCGATGACCTGCCCGACACGGGCGCCTGGCTCTACGCCGAGACGATCCGCCAGATCCACGCCCTCAACCCCGGCGCCGGCGTCGAGTGCCTCGCCGACGACCTCGGCGGACGCCCCGAGGATCTTGCGCAGGTGTTCGAGGCCGCGCCCGAGGTGTTCGCCCACAATCTCGAGACCGTGCCGCGCATCTTCAAGCGCATTCGCCCCGGGTTCCGATACGAGCGCTCGCTCGACGTGATCGCGCAGGCACGCGACGCCGGCATGATCACGAAGTCGAACCTCATTCTCGGTATGGGCGAGGATCGCCGCGAGATCACCGACACGATGCGCGAGCTGCGCGACGCGGGCTGCGACATCCTCACCCTCACGCAGTACCTGCGGCCGTCGAAGCTGCACCACCCGGTCGACCGGTGGGTGCGGCCGGAGGAGTTCGTCGAGCTGAAGGCCGAGGCCGAGCAGATCGGCTTCGCGGGCGTGCTGGCGGGCCCGCTCGTGCGATCCTCGTACCGGGCAGGGCGGCTCTGGGCTCAGACGATGGCGGCGAAGGGACGCCCCGTTCCCGCCCACCTGCAGCACCTCGCGGAGCGCGCCGCCGCCGATGACGCCTTCCTCCAGGCGGTGTAGCGGATCCTGCGGGAGTGCGAGCCGGAGCTCCCCAGCTCGCACTCCCCCGCTGATGTAGACCTCCCGCACCGGTGTAGACCTCTCGCGCGGTACGAGAGGTCCACACCGGTACAGGAGGTCTACAACGGTGCGCGCGACGCGCCCGGCGCGAGGCGCGAGGCGCGCGGCGCGAACGGCAGGGCGACGCGAACGACGCGGCGGCGCAAACGGCGCGGCGACGGAAACGACGCGGGCGGCGACGGAAACAGCGCAGCCGAGGAGGGATCCCGCAGCCGGCGGGCGGCGACGGAGCCGTCAGGCGACCGGATCGGGTGTGAGCAGCTCGAGCTGCCGCAACACGGCGAGCACCTGCTCGTGCCGGTTGAAGGTGTAGAGGTGCACCGAGGGCGCCCCGCCAGCGAGCAGCTCGCGAGCGAGCTCGACCGTGTGCTCGACCCCCAGTTCGGGCGCGTAGCCGCCGGCCTCCTCGAGCGCCCGCTCGAGACTCGCCGGCGCCGGCCGCCCCGCCAGCGAGGCCACCTTGCGCAGCTGCGCACTCGTCGAGACCGGCATCAGGCCGGGGAGGATCGGGATCCGCAGGCCCGCGCCGCGGGCATCGCTCACGAATCCGAGGTACTCATCGGGCCGGAAGAACAGCTGCGTGATCGCGAACTGCGCCCCCGCCTCCTGCTTCGCGATGAGCCACTCGATGTCCTCCGCACGAGACCGCGAGAGGGGGTGCCCGTTCGGATAGGCGGCCACTGCGGTGCGCCCGACGCTCGTGAGGGGCGGGCGTTCGGCTCTCGCCTCGGCGATCAGGTCGACGAGTTCGAGCGATGACAGCGATCCACGCACGGCGGCGTCACCCTCATCGAGACCGCGCGGCGGATCCCCGCGCAGCGCCAGGAAGTCGTGCACGCCGGCGTCCATCACGCGATGAATGGTGTCGCGCACGGCATCGCGAGTCTCACCCACCGTGGTGAGGTGCGCGAGCGGCAGCGCGTCGGTGTGGTCGCGCAGGTAGCGCAGCAGGTCGAGCGACGCATCGCGGTTGGATCCGTTAGCGCCGTAGGTGACCGAGATGAAGTCGGGGCCGGCCGCGGAGAGGTGCTGCACGGCGTGCCCGAGGGCGAGCGCCGCGGCGCCACTCCGCGCGGGGAAGACCTCGAACGAGAACCTCGCGCGCGTGGGGGCGCTGCCGACGAGCGGGAGCGGGCTCACGACGCGGCCCCCGCGCTCGCGACGATTCCAACGGCCTCCGCGCCGGCGACAGCACCCGCACCCGGACCCCCGGCTACCGCCGCACCCTCGGCACTCCCGGCGAGCGCTTCGGCCGCGAGCGCCGTGCCCCGCACCCGAGCGGCGATCTTCGCCAAGGCCACGTCGCGTGCGAAGTCGGGCGAACCGTGACGCGGCTTCTCGTCGACCAGATAGGGCGAGAAGCCGCAGTCGTCGGTGGATCCGAGCAGTTCGGGCGGCACGAAGCGTGCGGCGCGCACCAGCTGGTCGCGGATCTGCTCGGCCGTCTCGAGCTTGGGGTTCGTCGGGTTCGTGACGCCGATGAGCACACGTGGCGCGTCGCCGACGGAGGTTCTCCCCCGCAGCTGCGCACCCACGAGGCGGGCCACCCGATCCGGATCCTTCTCCCCTGCCGCCTGCACCAGGAAGTATCCGGCCTCGATCTGGAACAGCTCGGGGATCAGCTCGGCGTAGTCGACGTCGGCGCTGTGAGCCGAGTCGTTGTCGTTGCCGGGGCAGGTGTGCACGCCCACGGCGGCGCGCTGCTCGGGCGGGAGGCGATCCAGCACCCGATTCATGAGGTCGATGAAACCGCCGAGCGCGTCAGGCCCGGCCCAGGGAGCCCGCAGGTCGCGGCGCAGCGCGAGCCGCCCCTCGGTGAAATCGATGGTGACCCGTGCGGCGCCGGCCGCGAAGCAGCGCTCGATGTCCTCGGTGCAGCCGTCGACCACGTCGTCCAGGAAATCCTCGCGCGAGTACTCGCCGAGCCCGCCCGCCGGCACCATGAGCGACAGCATCGACGGTGAGACGACCGCCTGCTTGAGCGGCAGATCGGTGAGCGCCCGCGCCCCGGCCACGTCGTCGGCGGCCCAGGCACGGAAGCCGAACGGCGCTCTCGCGAGACTCGGGATCACCCGATGGTGCCCGTCGGCGAAGACCGCGAACACCGGCCCCTCGTCGACCCCGTCCGCGTCGGTGCCGAGGGGGTAGCTCGCGAAGCTCTGCCGCCGCTGCTCACCGTCCGTGATGATGGGCGAGCCGGTCTCCGCGAGGCGTTCGAGCGTGTCGCGCACCGCCAGATCCTGCTCCGCCCGCAGCTCGGCCTGCGAGATCAGCCCCGCCTCGGCGTCGAGCACCGCCCGCTGCAGGCGCGCGGGCCGCGGCAGCGAGCCGACGGGCTCCGTGGGGAGCCCGTCGGTCGGCCACGGCCCGCGACCGGTCGGCTGCAGAGTCACGCCGCGCCTTCGCGCACGGCCTTCGCGGCGAGCACGAGGTTGGTGAGGCTCGCCACCGTCTCCTCGTAGCCGCGGGTCTTGAGACCGCAGTCGGGGTTGACCCAGAGCTGCTCGCCCGGGATGCGCTCCGCCGCGATGCGGATGAGCTCCGTCTGCTCCTCGACGCTCGGCACGCGCGGCGAGTGGATGTCGTAGACGCCCGGGCCGATGCCCCGCGAATACCCGTGCTCGCCCAGCGGCTCGACCACGTCCATGCGGCTGCGGGCGGCCTCGATCGAGGTGACATCGGCGTCGAGACCGTCGACGGCGTCGATGATCTCGCCGAACTCGGAGTAGCAGAGGTGAGTGTGGATCTGCACCTCGGGCGCGGCCCCGCTCGTCGCGAGGCGGAACGCGCCCACGGACCAGTCGAGGTACGGCGCCTGACGGTCGGCGTCGAGCGGCAGCAGCTCGCGCAGCGCCGGCTCGTCGACCTGCACGATTCTGATACCGGCCTCGACGAGGTCGTCGATCTCGTCGCGCAGGGCGAGAGCGACCTGGCCCGCAGTGTCGGCGAGCGGCTGATCGTCGCGTACGAACGACCACGCGAGGATCGTCACCGGGCCGGTCAGCATGCCCTTGACCGGGCGATCGGTCAGCGACTGCGCGTACGCCGACCATGCGACCGTCATCGGAGCCGGGCGCGACACATCGCCCCACAGGATCGAGGGCCGCGTGGCGCGCGTGCCGTAGGACTGCACCCATCCGTTCTCGGTGACGGCGAATCCGTCGAGCAGCTCGGCGAAGTACTGCACCATGTCGTTGCGCTCGGCCTCGCCGTGCACGAGCACGTCGAGCCCGATCCGCTCCTGCAGCCGGATGACCCGCTCGATCTCCTCTCTGAGGAACCCGTCGTAGGCCGCCTGGTCGATCTGCCCTCTGATGAACGCCGAGCGCGCCTGGCGGATCTCGGCGGTCTGCGGGAAGGAACCGATCGTGGTCGTCGCGAGATTCGGGATCCCGAGCGCGTCCTGCGCCTGCCGGCGCTCAGCTTCGGAGGCGCGACGGCGATCGGCTTCGGCGACCGCCGCGACACGCTCGCGGATGCCCTCGACGCGCACGCCGGGAGCGGCCGCGCGATCCGCGAGCACACGCTCGGTCTCGGCCAGCTCGGCCTCGATCGCGGCCGTCCCCTCGGTGAGACCGCGGGCCAGGGTCGCGACCTGCTCGATCTTCTGGTCGGCGAAGGCGAGCCACGATTTGAGGCGCGCGTCGAGCTTCGACTCGTCCTCCACATCGTGCGGTACGTGCTGCAGGCTGTTCGACGTGCCGATCACGGTGTCGATGCCGGCCCGCTGCAGGTGCTCGGCGAGCGCGAGCGCCGCGCGCAGATCGGTGCGCCAGATGTTGCGGCCGTCGACGACGCCCGCGACGAGCTGCGTGCCCGCGAACGCTCGCGCGAGCTCGCCCGACCCCAGCGCGTCCTGCGGCAGCGAGCCTCGCACCAGGTCGGCCTGCACGGCCTCGACGGGGAGCGCGCCCAGGCGCACGAGTGCCCTCGACGCATCGCCGTAGGGAGCGGCGAGCAGGATCTGCGGGCGATCGTCGGCCGCACCGAGCACGCCGTAGGCGCGCTCGACCAGCGTCAGGATCTCCTCGCGCGGCACCGGGAGCGAATCCGAGACGAGCGCCGGCTCGTCGAACTGCACCCATGAGGCGCCGGCAGCGGCGAGCGCCCCCAGCAACTCGGCGTAGGCCGCGAGCGCGTCATCGAGACGGTCGATCGGTCTGAACCCCGCGCCGGCATCCTCGGAGGCCTTCGCGAGCAGCAGATAGGTGACGGGGCCGACGAGCACGTGTCGCGACTCGATCCCCTGCTCCCGCGCCTCTTCGACCTGCGCGACGAGTGCGGCGGCGTTCGCGGCGAACGGCGTGCGCTCATCGATCTCGGGCACGCTGTAGTGGTAGTTCGTATCGAACCACTTGGTCATCTCGAGCGGCTGGTGATCCTCGTCGCCCCGAGCCAGCGCGAAGTACACGTCGAGGTCGCTCGCACCGTCGCGCTGAGCGACATCGGCGAACCGGCCGGGGATCGCACCCAGCGCGAGCGTCGCGTCGAGCACCTGATCGTAGAAGCTGAAGCTCTCGGGCACGGCGCCGCCCTCAGCGGGCAGACCGAGCTCGACGAGCCGGGCGCGGGTCGCCGCACGGAGCGCGCGGGCCGATTCGAGGAGCTCGGCCTCGCTCGTGCCGCCCTTCCAGTAGGTCTCGACCGCGCGCTTGAGCTCACGGCGGCGGCCGAGGCGCGGGTACCCGAGGATCGTGGCGTCGGGCAGGGGCGTCGTTGCGGGCATGCTGGTCCTTCGGGTCGGGATCACTGTCTCGGACCCGCCGCGATACCGTGCCGGGTCACCCTCAAGCTATCCGGCACCGCAGACACGGAGCACGCATGTTGCGCCGTGTGAACTACGAAGTGTTACGCCCCCGCGTGCTCGAGATACGGCTCGAGCTTCGACAGCATCTCTGCCGTCACGTATGCCCGCACGCGGGTGCCCTGCTCGACGTACTCCGTCGACAGCACCCGGTTGCGCTCATGCATCTCGGCGACCAGTTCGCCCCGCTCGTAGGGCACGACGACCGTCACCTCGCGATCCGGGACCGGCAGCGCGGCCGCGATCCGGGCGCGCAGCTCCTCCACTCCCTCACCAGTGCGGGCCGACACGAACACCGCATCGGGGGCCAGTCCGTGCAGCACCAGCCGCTGGGACTCGTCGAGCAGATCGGCCTTGTTGAACGCCACGATCTCGGGGATGCCCTGCGCTTCGACCTCGGCGATCACGTCGCGCACCGTGCGCAGCTGAGCCGCGGGATCGGGGTGGGAGCCGTCGACCACGTGCAGGATCACGTCGGCCTCGCCCACCTCCTCGAAGGTGGAACGGAAGGCCTCGACCAGCTGGTGCGGCAGATTGCGCACGAACCCCACGGTGTCGGCGTAGGTGAAGCTGCGGCCGTCCGCGGTCTCGGCGTGGCGCACGGCCGTGTCGAGTGTTGCGAAGAGCTGGTTCTGCACCAGCTCCTGCGTGCCGGTCAACCGGTTGAGCAGACTCGACTTGCCCGCGTTCGTGTAGCCCGCGATCGCGACCGACGGCACCTCGCCGCGCTTGCGATTCGCGCGCTTCGCATCGCGCGCGGGGGCGAAGCCCGCGATCTGCTTGCGCAGCTTCGACATGCGGGTGTGGATCTTACGGCGATCCAGCTCCATCTTCGTCTCGCCGGGACCGCGGGATCCCATGCCGGCTCCCCCGGAGCCCACCTGGCCGCCCGCCTGACGCGACATCGACTCGCCCCAGCCACGCAGACGCGGCAGCAGGTACTCGAGCTGCGCGAGCTCGACCTGGGCCTTGCCCTCGCGGCTCTTGGCGTGCTGGCTGAAGATGTCGAGGATCACGGCGGTGCGGTCGATCACCTTGACCTTCACCACGTCCTCGAGCGCACGGCGCTGCGAGGGGGCCAGCTCGGTGTCGGCCACGACCGTGTCGGCGCCGACGGCGGCGACGAGCTCGGCGAGCTCCTGCGCCTTGCCCTTGCCGAGATAGGTCGCGGGGTCGGGGTTCGCGCGGCGCTGCAGCAGTCCGTCGAGCACGCGTGCACCTGCGGTCTCGGCGAGCGCCGCGAGTTCGCGCAGTGAGTTCTCCGCCTCCTCGAGCCCGGTCTGCCCCGAGCCGGAGTAGACCCCGATCAGCACGACGTTCTCGAGGCGCAGCTGGCGGTACTCGACCTCGGTGACGTCCTCGAGCTCAGTCGAGAGGCCGACGACGCGCTTGAGCGACGCTCGCTCCTCCCGTTCGAGCCGGATCAGGTCGAGGTCGTCGGAGAGACGATCGTGCTCCTCGTCGCCGAGGGCCTGAGCGCCGCCCAGGTCGCGGAACACGGTGGCCGATCCCGACCCGGAGGCGCGGGAGAGCACCCGATCGAGCGGGTCGGCCGGGGTCTGGTGACCGTGAGCATCGGGCCGATCGGAGGTCTCGGGGGCTGAGGTCTCCGGGGCGTCGCCACGCGCGTCATCGCGCTGCTCGCCGCCGTCGGTGCGGTGCTCGTCGGTTTCGTTCGTGAGTGCTGAGTCTTCAGTGAGGCGTTTCGTCATCTGGCCTCCAGTGTACGCGGATCGCGGCCGGGCGTGTCGGCCGTTCGCCCTGGGCGCATCGCTCGTCGACCCAGCGAGCGCGGCAGCAGTGCGGCCCAAGCCCTCGCGCGCCGTCCGGCGCGGGCCCGCAACGCCCGGGTCGCCCTACCCAGGTGCGCGAGCAGCGCCGGCCCGCTCGACCCGCTCAACCCGCCCGGCTCATTCGGCCCGATGGTTCCGCCCGATTCCTCGGAGACGCCGGCATAGCGCTCCTCGACAACCGCCTCCGCGAGCCCCCGTGCCGCGCGCTCCCCGTCGCCGCCCGTTTCTCGGCCGAAGGCCCCCGCCTCCGCGAGGTACTCGACAACGGCCTCCGGTGTGCGCGCCCGAGCCGACGACGTTCCCGGCGTGTACAGCCCCAGATCCACGGCGGTGTCCATGAACTCGGCCCAGGCCCTCGCGGCGGGCTCGTCTCCGCGCGCGATCCCCCGTCGCCGCCCCCGTCTCCGGAGGATGCGCACGAGCGGAGTCAGGCACAGCAACCCGACGAGGGTCGCGAGTACCGCGAGCGGGATCCCGAGCCGAGAGAGGGTTCCCGCTCGCGCGTCTCCCTGGTCGCGCGGGGTCGCGGCCAGGTCGGTTTCGGGGTCGTCGAGCGCTGGATCTGGCTCCTGCGTCGCGGGCGTCGTCGGCTGCGTTGCGGGCGTGTCATCGGCACCAGTGTCCGGGTCGGGATCCTCGCGGTACGGCTCTCCCGTCTCGGCGCGATAGCCGGCGCCGCCCGGAGTGGGTTCGAACGCCGTCCAGCCCTGACCCTCGAGGTAGACCTCGGGCCAGGCGTGCAGCTCGCGCGCCCGCACGGGAGTCCATCCGGTGTTCTGGGCGCGGGCGACGTATCCGACCGCGACCCGGGTCGGCAACCCGAGCGATCGCGCCATCACGGCGTAGGTGGAG
Source organism: Leucobacter tenebrionis (assembly GCF_019884725.1). Taxonomy (NCBI): domain Bacteria; kingdom Bacillati; phylum Actinomycetota; class Actinomycetes; order Micrococcales; family Microbacteriaceae; genus Leucobacter; species Leucobacter tenebrionis. The sequence continues at coordinate 783,468 of NZ_CP082322.1, forward strand.
GCGAAGTGCACGCAGAAGCCCGCGCGCTGCGCGAGGAACGCCTCCATCATCGAGTACGGGTCGTCGGGGTCGGCTCCGGGTTCGTAGGGCGCCTGCTCGTCGTAGACGAACTCGCCCGAGCGGAACCACCCCTCGAGCGCGCTGGCGGTCGCCCAGGCGGGTAGCGTCGCCTCGCTCAGGAGCATGTCGTTCGCATTCGGGATGATGACCTCGACCTCGTCGCCCGCTTCCGAGAGGTGCCTCACCGTGACTTCGGCCCCGCGCATGCCGCTGACGATGCCATCAGGCCCGATGGTGTCGATCCCGCCCGTCACCTCGGAGAACAGTTCCAGAGAGGCCTCCGCCTGCCGGGCCACCTCCTCCGTCGCCTCGGTGATGGCTGCGGGCAACTCCTCCGGCAGCTCGAGGTAGCGGTCGGGATCGGCGAGCCCGGCCGGGTCCACGCCCGGCGGGAAGTACTGCCCGGCCTCGTCGACCACCCCATCGGCGAGCCGCACACGGTACTCCTGATCCTGCCGGGTCAGTGCGGTCTCGGAGCGCGCGGTCACGGTGCCGTCGCCCCAGATCCACTGCTCGGGATCGAAGGATCCCCGCACTGCCTCGACCCGGTCCGCCGTCGGCGGCAGCGGCAGCCAGGCGCTACGGAGGCCCACGACGCGCACGTCCACCCCCGGCGCCCGGCCGAACGGCCATGCCCCCCGCGCCTCCTCCGCCCGCAGCGAGCTGCGGGAGACGCCGACCGAGCGCCCCTCGGCATCCGGCTCGTCCTCGGGCAGCCAGGTCCCTCGACGGAAGTCGGAGAGCACTGCGAGGGTGAAGCGCGACGGGTTGCCATAGCTGCCGGTGTACTCGAACGCGATCGCGTTGCTGCGCCGGCGCAGATCCTCGGCCAGCGCGATCGTCACGTCGGGCACCCCGGCTGCGACCGGCGAGGCCGAGATCGCATCGGTGTTCCACACCCGATCCCGGCTCGGGGGAAGCACGGCGAGGAAGCCCGCCGCGAGCGCGAGCGCGACACCGGCCGCGGCGATCCCGCGCCACCGACCGACCCGCATCGGAGCCTCCGCCCACAGCAGAAGGAGCAGCAGCAGGCCCGTGACGAGCAGCAGTGACGCGGGCACCCGTAGCGACGTGATGAGCGCGGGCCCGAGCATCACGAGGGCCGGCACGAGGCCCGCTGCGAAGCCGCGCCCGAACCGCACGAGCAGCAGCGACGAGAGCAGCAGACCCAGCAGCCAGGCCGCGAGCACCGCGTCGAGCAGTGCGCCCTCGAGCGTCACCGGCGGCACTCCACGAGCCATCGCCAGGGAGGTCTGCTGGGCGAGCGCACGCGGCTGCGCGAGCCAGCCGACCAGCCGCCCGTCGAGCGACATCCACAGTGCGAGCAAGCCGACCCCGACGATGGCGCCCGACAGCCACGCGAGGGCACGCCGCCCCGGAACAAGCCGCGCGAGCAGGCCCGACGTCAGCAGCACCCCGGCCGCGGTCATCAGCGCCCGCAGCGTCCACGGCGTTCCGACGAAGAGCTCCCGCAGCTCGATCAGCGCGATCGTCCACAGGGCGAAGAGCAGCGCGGAGGCGAGCAGCGATCGACTGGCATCAGAAGGGGCTGCGACCGCCGAGGCCGGGGCCGAGCGCCGGGCACCGGCTGAATCGCGCCGGGTCATGGTGCGTGCTCCAGCGCGGGCATCTGCGCGCGGACGATCGTCCATCCGCTCGGGATCGCGGTGCGCGATTCGGGATCGATCACTCCCGGCGGATCCGCCGGCCCCGGAGAATCCGTCGCGACCGATGAAGCCGCCGCGGTCGAGGTCACCGAGATGACCGTTCCAGCCGCCGAACGGGCGGCGAGGGCGGCCACGTCCGGCGTGATCCTGCCCGTGATGATCACCGACGCGGGAACCACGAGCGGTCGCGCCCGGTGCGCGGGAGCCGAGGCCGTCTCGGCGTTCGCCAACTCGGCGAGAGCCAGCACCCGGAGCGCGGCGCTCCGTGCAGCGGCGGCGCGCTCGATGACCGGCGCGCCCCCACTCGGACCCGCGCCGGCGGTCGGGCCCGGCCGTACCGTGTACAGAGCGGTCGACGCCCTCGCCGCGCCGTGACCGTCGCCGCGCAGCACGAGCGTCGCGGCGAGCGACACCGCGTGCTCGAACTCGGCGGCTCCCCGGTACGCCACCGAGTCGAGCACCAGAACGATCGCGAGCGCCTCACCGCCGCCCTGCTCGGGCACGCTCACCAGCAGCCGATCCTGACGCGCGCTCTGCTTCCAGTGCACGCGGCGCGGCGAATCCCCCGGCAGGTACTCGCGCAACCGCCCGTCGGCGTCCCCCGCGTCGCGGGGGCGGTTGCCGATCGCCGCGGAAGCTCCGGCGAGGGCCGCCCGCGCGCTTTCCGCGCCGCCGATCCCCGACGGCACCGACTCGGGCGGCAGCAGAGCCGGCAGCACGAGCAGCTCGGCTCGCGCCCTCAGCGGTACGCGCAGTCGGGCCAGGCCCAGCGGATCCATCAGCACCAGTTCAGCGGCCTCGATCACTGAGACGCCGCGTCGCGTCGCTCGCCACTCAGACACCACCCGCGACTCGCCCCGGGCGGGCACTTCGACGGTCGTCGCCCGCGAGCCCTCAGGCCCCCGCCACACCAGCTCGGCGCTCTGCCTGAACGGCAGCCGTTGCTTCACCACGGCAGTCGCGGTCACCGGGTCGCCGACCATCGGCGCGACCGCGTCGACCTCGACCGTCGCCCGCGTCCCTCCGCGCCATCGGATGAGCAGCAGACTCAGCACGGAGACGAGCACCGCTGCGACGGCGAGCGCGACGAGCGCCAGCAGATCCCGCAACCGCACCACCGCCCAGATACCGCAGACCACGGCGGCGAGCGCGAGCAGTCCGCCGCCGCGCGACGTGAGCAGCAGCGGGGATGAAGGGCGCCGCACCGCCGCGCGACCGCGAGGCGCGCGCTTCGATCGGGCCGCTGCGTTCATCGCAGCCCGGGAACCTCGGTCCGCGCGACGATCGACTCGACCGCCCGATCCATCGAGGCCAGCGCCTCGGACGCCGAGCCGTGCAGATCTCCGGTGACGAGGCGGTGCGACAGTACGATCCTGGCCAGCGACGCGACGTCGTCGGGTGAGACGAACGCTCGCCCGCCCATCGCCGCCCGGGCACGCGCCATCGCCGCCAGATGCAGCGACGCTCGCGGGCTCGCCCCGTGAGCAATGCCCGGATGCTCGCGCGTGGCTGCGACGATCGAGACGAGGTATCGGGCGACCTCGGGCGCGAGATGCACCCGCGCCACGGCGGCGCGGGCGGACACCATCTGCTCGAGGGGCACCACCGCCTCGATCGCCGCGATCGGTCCGGCGCCCGGCCTCGATCCCGCAGCCGCCTCGCCTGGCTCCGCCGCCTCGCGCCGCTCCGGCGGTTCGCCCGACGCGCTGCCGCGCGGGCCTGCGCTCAGCAGGGACGCCTCGGCTTCGAGCGAGGGGTAGCCGAGCGAGATGCGCGTCATGAAGCGATCGCGCTGCGCCTCGGGCAGCGGGAAGGTGCCCTCCATGTCCTGCGGATTCTGCGTCGCGACCACCATGAACGGATCGGGCAGCGGGTGCGTGACGCCGTCGATCGTCACCCGCCCCTCGCCCATCGCCTCGAGCAGGGCCGACTGAGTCTTGGGGGTCGACCGGTTCACCTCGTCGGCCACCACCATGTTCGCGAAGATCGGACCGGGGTGGAAACGGAACTCCTTCACGGCCTGGTCGAAGACCGCCACGCCCGTGACATCGGCCGGCAGCAGATCCGAGGTGAACTGGATGCGCGCCGACTGCGCGCCGAAGCTGCGGGCGAGCGCCGTCGCTAGCGTGGTCTTGCCGACACCCGGAACATCCTCGATCAGCAGGTGCCCGCCTGCGAGCAGCGTCGCGACCGCCGCCTCGATCTCGACGGTCTTGCCCACGACCGCACGCCCCACCTCGCCGACGATCCTCTGCGCGATCGTCGCGACCGCCGTCGCCTCTCGTGCTGTCGTCTGCGTCATCTCATCCGCCGTCCGCGTCGTCGCCGAACGGGGCGCGGGATCCCGCCCGCGGTGCGTGCGAGGGTGCGGCCCCTGCGAACCATGCTGCCATGAGTCGGGGCTTGCTCACGAGCGCGCCTGGGATACTGGTCGGGTGACGCAGCACTATTTCTCAGAGACGCCCGCGGGCGAGTACCGTCCCCGCGAGATCGAGGTCGTACTCGGCGGATCCCCGCGCAGCGTCCTCACCGCCGGGGGCGTCTTCAGCCCGGAACACCTCGACCGCGGCACCGAGGCGCTGCTGCGCAACCTGCCGAGTCTCGCAGAGGCACCGCTCGGCCCGGTGCTCGACATCGGCTGCGGCTGGAGCCCGATCGCGCTCGATGCCGCCCTCACCGCACCCGATCGGGAGGTGTGGGCGATCGACGTCAACGAGCGCTCTCGCGAGCTGACAAGCCTGAACGCCTCACGGCTCGGGCTCGAGAACGTTCGCGTCGCCGCGCCCGACGAGGTGCCCGAGGAGGTGCGCTTCGCCGAGATCAGGTCGAACCCCCCGATCCGCGTGGGCAAGGAGGCTCTGCACGGCATTCTGCAGCAGTGGCTTCCCCGTCTGGTGCCCGGCGGGGCCGCTTTCCTCGTCGTCGCGAAGCACCTGGGCGCAGACTCGCTGCAGCGCTGGATCGCGGCCGAGTTCGCCGAACTCGAGGTTTCGCGCGCGGGGCGGCACAAGGGGTTCCACGTGATCGAGGCGCGCGCCTGATCCCCGTTCCCTTCGACGGGCCCGGAGAACGTGGAACGCCGCTAAGCGGCGGGCCGGAAGAGCGCCCGCCCGAGGAGCAGCGCCCGATTCCGCAACTCATCTGCGTCGGCGGGCACGAGGCCCGTGCCCATGTCGTACTCATACCCGTCGAAGAACGCGAGGTAGATGGCGATCGTATCCTGCACCTCGCCGACCGGTTGCAGCTCGCCGCTCTCGATCCCGGCCTCAATCGCGCCGCGCACGTACGCCTCCCACGACCGGTAGACGCGCTCGAGGTGCGGTCTGAGCTCAGGATGCCCGGAGACCGCCGCACCGAAGGCGATCCACATGAAGCTGTGCCCCTGCAGGTCGTCGACCGAGCAGAGCCGGTCGACGAGGCCTTCGATCCGCTGCCACGCGCCGAGATCCTCGGTTGTGTGTCGGGCGAACTCGGCGAGCAGCCGCTCGCTCAGGTGCCGGATCGCCTGTGCGAGAAGCTCGTCGCGGGTGTCGAAGTAGTGCTGGATCAGGCCCACCGAAACGCCGGAGCGCTTGCTGACCTCACGCAGACGCACCCCGTCGTAGCCGTGCACGGCAATGCACTCGGAGGCGGCGGTGAGGATCGTGCGGCGGCGCTCCTCGGCCACCGCGTCGAGCGGAGTCCGCTCGCCCGCCTCTGGGGCGTCTGCGAATACCGTCGCTGCCATGGGACACTCCTCATCGGACTTCATTGCGGCGCGCCGGCCGACCGCTTCCACCCTACTCGTGCAGGCCGGCGAGGCGAGAACCGAGGCGCGCGAAGAGCGAGGTCTTCGCGGCGTCGCTGCGCTCTTCGGACCAATCTGCGAAGGAGAACATGCGGTACATGGCGTGCACGCCCGCCCAGCGGATCGGCTCGGGCTCCCAGTTGCGGGCCTGCCTGCCTGCCCACGGAAGGGCGCTGTCGCCGCTCCGCTGGCCGAGCACCGCCTCCGCGAGCGTCTTCGCCGCGAGGTACGCCGAGGTGACGCCGTGGCCGGCGTACCCCTGCGCGTGGCCGAGTCCGCTCGACTCGTCGAAGCGCACCGACGCGCACCAGTCCCTGGTGACGCCGAGCACCCCGGACCAGGTGTGCGCGATCCCGTGCGGCCTCGTCTCTGGAAGCATCGTGTGCAGCCGCCGTACGAGCGACTCGACGGTCGCGCGGTCGACCGACCCCGCTCCCCCGGTGCCCGACCGGAAGCGGTACGGGTTGCCCCGGCCGCCGATCAGGATGCGCCCGTCCTCGGTGCGCTGCGCGTAGCTGAACACGTGGGCAGCGTCGCTGAAGAGTTCCCGCCCGCTCCACCCGATCTCGTCCCACGTGCTCTGCGGAAGCGGATCGGTGACGATGATCGAGCTGTTGATCGGGATGATCCGGCGCGGATCGCGGGCGATGCCCACGGAGTAGCCCTCGGTGCAGCGCAGCACGGCCCGCGCGCGCACGAGACCGCGGGCCGTGCGCGCCAGACCCGGTTCGATCGCGGTGACGTCGCTCTGCTCCCGGATATCCACGCCGAGGCGCTCGATGACCTCGGCGAGCCCGCGCACGAGACCGCCGGGGTCGATCCTTCCGACCACGGGGTAGAACAGCCCGCCGACGGCGCCGTTCACCCGGATGCGCTCAGCGACCTCGGCCGCCGACAGTTCGACGCCCTCGTCGTCCTTGTAGCCCCACCGGCGATCGCCCGCGAGACGCGCCCGGAGCCGCTGCATCGCCGCCCGGTTGCGGGCGACGACGACGTTGCCGCTGCGGATCGCGTCGGCATCGATCGACTCGGCTCGGATGATGTCGAGCACCTCGTCCACGGCCTCGAGCATGCGCCGCTGCAGGCGAACCCCGGCATCGTCCGAGCCGGCGGACTGCGAGAACACCCTTCGGTTGCCGGGCACGAGCGGGGACAGCCAGCCGGCGTTGCGGCCGGAGGCCCCGTAGCCGGCCGTTTCACGCTCGAGGACCACGATCCTGAGCGCCGGATCGAGCCGCTTCAGGTGATAGGCGGACCAGAGGCCGGTGAAGCCGGCGCCGACGATGCAGACATCGGCGTCGAGGGTCTCCGACAGCTGCGGGCGCGACGGATCGACGTGACCGGGGGCGATCCCCCGCGAACGCATCCAGTGGGATATCTCACCGTTCCTCATGGCTCGATCACCGTCCGGGCGCGAGCAGCTGGCTCGTGGCGAGATCCCCGTCTCCGCCGCGCACCGCGCTCTCGTCGTCGGGAACCACCACAGCGCTCTCCGGTCGCCAGCCGACGCGCACGCGGTCGCCGCGACCGACCGCGAGAGCAGCCTCCGAGCGGGGTGCCCGCACCTCGATCTCCACCCCGTCGTCGGTCCGCACCAGCGAGATCAGCGCCGAGCCCACGTAGATCACGTCGGTCACAGTGCCCGCGATGCTGTTCGCAGCCGCGGCCGCGCCGTCGTGCCGGGCTCCCGCCTCCTCCTGCGTGATCGTGAGGTCCTCCGGACGGAGCACGAGTACTCCGCGGCCGCCCCTGAGCTCGGCGCGGCTCGGGAGCGCGCCATGCCAGCCGAGCCCGTGGCAGCTCCCGTCGGGCTCGGCGACGCACGGCAGCAGCACGGATTCACCGATGAAGTCGGCGACGAAGCGCGTCCTCGGCGTCTCGTAGAGCTCGCGGCTCGTGCCGATCTGCTCGATCCCGCCGTTGTTGTAGACCGCGATGAGGTCGCTCATGACGAGCGCCTCCTCCTGGTCGTGCGTGACATAGACCACGGTCGAGCCGAGGTTGCGGCTGATCCGCATGATCTCGATCTGCATCTGCGTGCGCAGCCGTTTGTCGAGGGCGCCGAGCGGTTCGTCCATGAGTAGCAGAGGGGGCTCGAACACGACCGCGCGGGCGAGGGCGACACGCTGCTGCTGACCGCCGGAGAGCTCGCGCGGCTTGTGCGTCGCCCGGTTGCCCAGCTCGACCATCTCGAGCGCCTCGCGCGCTTTCACGAGCGCCTCGCGTCGCCGCATCCCCTCCATCTCGAGCGGGAACGCGACGTTCTGCTCGACGGTGAGATGCGGGAACAGGGCGTAGTTCTGGAACACGACACCGATGCCGCGCCGGTGGGGAGGGATCGACGAGATGTCGCGACCGGCGACCGTGATCGTCCCGCGATCCTGTGCCGCGAACCCGGCGATCATGTTGAGTGTCGTCGTCTTGCCCGAGCCCGACGGCCCGAGCATCGTGAGGAACGTGCCCGGCTCGAGCGCGAACGACACATCGTCGACCGCTGCCTGAGAGCCGTAGTACTTCGAGACGCCGCGCACCTCGAGCGCGTATTCGGTTCCGGCCGGGTCGTGCGCGCCCCGCGGGGCGCTCATGCTTGCGGTCATCGGTCGTTTCCCTTCTGGAGTCGACGCATCGAGACGAGCGCGACGATGGAGAGGACTGTGAGGAACACGCCGACCGCTGCGAGGGTGGGCGTGAGCTGGGTGCGGACCTGAGTCCACATGAAGACGGGCAGGGTGCGGGTCTGCGCGTCGGTCAGGAAGATCGAGACGACGACCTCGTCCCAACTCATGACGAACGCGAAGAGGGCGCCGGCGAACATCCCCGGAGCGATGAGCGGCAGCGTGACCCTGCGGAACCGCGTCCACGGGCCGGCCCCCAGGCTCGCGGCCGCTCGCTCGTAGACGGGGTCGAGCTGGGACAGCGTCGCGGTGACGGTCACCACGACGAACGGCAGGGTGAGCACGCTGTGCGCCAGGATCAGGCCGAGCACCGATCCGTCGAGGTACCACCTCAGGAACAACACGTAAGTGCCGATGCCGATGATGACGGGCGGGATGATCATCGGGCTCACGATGAGCGCCGTGATCGGCAGACGCCACTTCGCCGCGACCTTCTGCAGCCCGAGCGCGGCTGCGGTGCCGACCGAGGTGGCGAGCACCACCGTTCCGACGGCCACCTGCAGGCTCGTGAGGGCCGTCCTGCCCCAGTCCCGCTCCGAGAAGATCTGCGCGAACCAGTCGAGCGTCCAGCCGTCGCCGAAGACGCCGAGCACCGAGGAGGCGTTGAACGACATCGGGACCACGATGAGCGTCGGCACCATCAGGTACACGCCGACGACCGCAGCGAAGGCGCCGAGCAGCACCCAGCGCACCTGCACGCGTTTCATTTCGTACTCCTTCGGGACGTTCCGATCCGCTGCACGGCGAGCAGCAGAGCCAGCGAGACGAGCGTGCCGACGAGGAGGACGAGGCCGAGCGCGCTCGCCGTTACCGGCCCGTACCTGGTGACCTCCTGCACGATGGTCTCGCCGATCATCGCGTCCCGCGCGTCGCCGAGCAGCGCGGGCGTGATGTAGAACCCGAGCGAGAGCACCAGCACGAGCACGCAACCCGACAGGACCCCGGGCAGGCTGAGCGGCAGGAACACCCGGAGGAAGCGGCGGAACGGGCCGGCGCCGAGGCTGCCCGCCGCGCGCAGCACCGAGGGGTCGATCTGCCCCATCGTCGTCACGAGCGGCAGCACCATGTAGGGCAGCAGCACGTGCACCATGCCGATGAGCACACCCGCCGGGGTGCGGATCAGCTGCAGCGGCTCATCGACCAGCCCGAGAGCCGCGAGCGCGCCGTTCAGTATCCCCGAGTCCTGCAGCAGACCGACCCACGCGAAGCTCCGCACGAGCAGACTCGTCCAGAACGGCAGGAGCACGAGGCCGAGCATGAGGAGCCGCGTGCGCGGCCCCACCCGGGTCAGCACGTAGGCGTACGGGTAGGCGAGCAGCAGGCACAACAGCGTCGTGAGCACGGCCGTCCGCAGCGTGTTCCAGAGCACGAGGGCGTAGATCGGCGAGGTGAAGATCTCGCGATACGTCTCGATGCCGTCGCGGAAGCTCGTCTGGATCATCAGGACGAGCGGGACGACGAAGAAGAGCGCGAGCAGGAGCGCGGCGGGGAGGAGCAGCAGCCACCCCGCCCACCGCGCTCCGGCGGGCCGCGCCGTCGTCAGCTGAGCAGCCATTCCTGGAATTCCCGGTCGACGTCCTCCTGGTGCTCGCCCCACCACTCGTCGTCGATCCCGACGCGGGTGTCGAGGTGGTTGGTCGGACGGTTCTCGTTCTGCATCACCTCGGGATTCTCGGCGGCCGCCGCGTTCACCGGGCCGTAGTCGCTGAGCGAGGCGAACTCGATCTGCGGATCCTCCTGCAGCAGGAATCCGAGCGCCTCCTGCGCGTTCTCCGCGTTCGGTGCGCCCTTCGGGATCACCCAGTAGGCGTCGACCTGCAGCCACGAGTCCCAGCTGATGCCGACCGGAGCCTCCTTACCGGCGTCGACCGCGCGGCCGACCCAGGCGAGCCCGATCGATGCCTCGCCGGAGGCGAGCAGCTGCTGCGACTGCGCGGAGGTCTCCCACCATACGATGTCGTCCTTGATCGTGTCGAGCTTGCGCAGCGCGCGGTCGACGTCGAGCGGGAAGAGCTCCTCGGGTGCGACGCCATCGGCGAGCAGGGCCGCCTCGAGCGCACCGCCCGCGACATGCTTATTGAACATGCGTTTGCCCGGGAATCGCTCGGTGTCGAAGAGGTCCTCCCAAGAGGAGGGCGCGGCTTCGTACTCGTCGCTCCGGTACGCGAGTACCGTGGCCTCGATGTCCGCCGCAACTCGGTACTCCTGGGCCGCCCCCTCGATGAGCTGATCCCGATCGACCACGTCGTAGTCGATCGGCTCGAGGTAGTCGGCGTCCACGGTCGTGCCGAAGTCGTTGGCGACCAGCACGAGATCCCAGGTCGGGCGCTCGCTCTCGACCATGCTGCGGAGCTGGGCGTAGTCGGTCGGGCTGTCCTCGACGACCTCGATCCCGGTCTCCTCGGCGAACGGCTGGAAGAAGGCCGTCGACTGCGCTTCCTGATAGGGACCGCCGTACGAGACGACGGTCATCGTCGTGCTTCCGCCGTCACCGCCGTTGCCGCCGGAGCACGACGTGAGGGCGAGCGCGCCCGCCGCCACGAGGGCGGTCGCTGAAAGCGCCTTGCTGATGATCTTCATGGTGTTCTCCTTATTCACTCCGTTGTGCCGAAGACTTCTGCCTGCGAACCGGAAGTCGTGTGGGCAGGATCATGCCCGCCAGAGCGGCGTTCGCGGAGCGCGACGCCCGCGATCCGGGTCCCCTCCGCGGCGACCGCTTCCAGGGAGTAGCCCGCTTCTCCGCGCGCCGAGCCGACCACCGCGACGCGGTCGCCGGCGAGGCCGACCGCGGCGTCCGAGACGACCCGCTCGTGGGATCCCGCGTCGCCGTAGGCTGCGTGGAGCGCGAGCTCCTCCGCCGGCCGGCGCGGGCCGACCACGCATATAAGATCCGCGCGGACGCGACGGGGCCTGGAGCGAGGGGCAGATCCGGACCCGTGATCCCCCTCACGGATCAGGACGCCGGTCGCGCGCGACCAGCCCGTCACCCGCACCACCTGCCGGGCGGGAACCCGCGCCACGACCTCGACACCGAATCGGCCGAGCTCCTCCGCCACGGCGGCGGCGCGAGGATCGCCGTCGATCACGACCGCGCGTCTGCCAGGCCGCACCCCCTCCAGGGCCGCGAGGCGCAGTGCGCCGTCGGCGAGAACGACTCCGGGGAGATCGTGACCGGGCACGAGGATCGGAACCTCGTAGCTGCCCGTCGCGAGCACGATGGCTGCGGCGCGCACGTCGTGACGTGCTTCCCCGCCCGCCTCCACGACGGGGACGAGGCCGTCGATAAGACCGATCGCCGAGCCGCGCAGCACCTCGATGCCGGGATGATCCGCCGCACGACGGAGCAGGTCACCCACGATCTCCGAAGGGCGTCTCTCGGTGTCTCCGACCCGGATCGGTTCCGTGCGGACGCGGCTCCTGCCACCGAGAAGCTCGTGATCGACAAGCAGCACGCTCGCGCCCGTGTCGGCGGCTGCGAGCGCGGCCGCCAGTCCGCTCGCGCCGCCGCCGATCACGAGCAGGTCGGTCTCCCGCTCCGAGACGCGGATGCCGGTGGCACGCGCGACCGCCTCAGCGCTCGGCGCACGGCCGCCCCCGGCGAGCGCGCCGAGCACAGCGCCAGCGAGCTTCGACAGCCGGGGCTGCCGGGCGAACAGCTTGAACTGGAATCCCGCTTTCAGGAATGGACGCATCAGATCCGCCGCGCGCAGGAGGTCGAAGCCCGCATTCGGGAAGCCGCCCTCTCGCCGCACGACCTCGCCTCCCCGCACCGGCGTGGTGCACGACACCGTCGCGGGCATGCCATCGATCTTGAGCGGGCAGTCGCCGCACGCCCCGAAGCCGCAGGTGTAACCACGCGGACGGTGGTACTTGACGCCCCGCGACAGCGTGCGCCGGCCCGTCGCCCGCAGAGCGCCTGCGATCGATTGGCCCTCGCGTGCGGTCACGCTGCGTCCCTCGAAGGTGAAGCTCAGCTCTCGGTCGGCCGTCATCGTTCCTGCTCCAGATCCATATCCACCACGAGGGATCCCTCGCGGATCCAGTCGCCGGTGCGCGTGCGCTCGATGCTGAACGGGGCCATCCGCCGATCCGTCACGCCCGAGATGATGTGATCGGCGAGCAGCTCTGCCGCTCCCGGCGCTCCCATGAAGCCGTAGACCCACCCGACGCTGAGCAGCAGGCCCGGGACCTCGGGCACCGGCCCCAGCACGGGGGCGAGGTCGGGGGTCTGGCTCACCGTCCCGGCCCAGTGCCGCAGCAGGCGCACGCCGGCCAGCGTCGGGAAGAGTCGTACGAATTTCGTCGCGATGTCCTGCAGCACGGTCCAGGTCCCATTGAGACTGGTGCTCTCGTCTACGCGAGGCAGCTCCGTGCCGCCGACGAACTCCCCGCGTCCCGTCTGGTGGCAGTACCCGAGCAGTTCGAGCGCCGCCACGCCTGGCTTGAGGAACGGCTTCACCGGCTGCGTGACGATCATCTCGAGCCGCGCGGCGACGAGCGGCATCTCGAGCCCGGCCATGGCGTTGATTTCGAGTGCCTGCCCGCCCGCGGCGTTGACGACCGCACGGGCGCGCACCTCGCCGGAGCCGGCCGTGCGAATGCCGACGACCGCGTCGCCCTTGAACAGCAGCCCGACGACGGCCTCGCCCGCGACGACCTGGACGCCGAGTCGCGCCGCGTTCTCGAGGTACGCCGCGACGACCGAGTCATGGTGGGCGAAGCCGGCCTGCTCCTGCAGCACCGCGCCGCGCACGAGATCCGGATTCGCGGCCGGCAGCACCCGCCTGGCCTCGGCCTCATCGAGCAGCTCGGTGCGGATCCCGAGCCCCGCTTGGAAGCCCTGGTCGGCGCGACACTGCCGCCACTGCTCCTCAGTCGACGCGACGACGGCGTAACCCGTGCGGTTGAACAGTACGTTCATGCCGAGCTCCTGCGACAGCCCGAGCCATTTCTGGCGCGACAGCTCGAACAGGTCGCACCACTCGCGCGAGGCGAAGGCCGAGCGGATCAGCTCGCCGTTGCGTCCGCTCGCGCCGCCGCCCGGCCAGGAGCGGTCGATCACCAGCACGTCCGTGTGGCCGCGCTTCGCGAGTTCGTAGGCGATCGCAACGCCCTGCACTCCGGCGCCGATGATGATCGTGTCGTAGCCGGCGCGCAGCGGCTCAGATGAGACACCTGGCAGCGCCATCACTCGGCCCCGTTCTGCTGGGCGCTCTCCGCTGAGCCATCCGCGTCAGCGTCGTGAGCGTCGCGCGCCACGAGCATCCCGAGCGGCACCGGAACGACGGGGATCCTGGCGGCCGGGCGCCGCTGCTCCCCCGCGCGCTCGACACCCCGATCGGCGAGCAGGCGCTGCACGAGCGGCGAGCAGAACTTGCCCTGGCAAGCGCCCATGTAGACGGCGGTGGCCCGCTTGATCGTCTCGGGGTCGGTATGGCCGTGATCGATCGCATCCTCGATGTCACCGACGGTGACGTCGTGGCAAGGGCAGATCACCGCCCTGCGTGCCTCATTGCGTGCCATGCTTCCCACTTCGCCATCGACGCGGTCATTCGAACATCACCATAATACAAACTTATTGCCTTCATGCAAACGGGTCCGTCGACATCGGCGCGCGTTCCCTTTGACAGCCTCAGGAAGCGAGGAACAGACTTCCAAAGAACGCAGGGCGGGCTCGGAGAGCGAGATTCGCGCTCAGGGAGCACGCCGAGGCAGCCGCCCGGGGTGCCGCTCCCCGGGTATCTCGAAGGGAACGAAAGCCTACGGCAGCTCGATCTCCCCGGTGTAGACCAGCTCCGCGGGGCCGTTCAGCGAGACGTGCTCGCCCTCCTCGGTCGGGAACATGCGCACCGCGAGTCGCCCGCCGGGCACGTCCACGCGCCAGTGGTTCGGCATCCCCTCGCCTCCCCAGTGCCGGAACGCCAGCGCTGCGGCCGCGGTGCCCGTGCCGCATGAGAGGGTCTCCCCCACGCCGCGCTCGTGCACGCGCATGCGGATGCGCGCGATCCCGTCCTTGATGAGCGGATCCTCGGGCACCACGAACTCCACGTTGGCGCCCTCCGCGGGCGCCGGGTCGAGCGACGGGGCGCGGTGCAGGTCGAGGCCCTCGAGTTCTCCCACATGCGCAAGAGCCGTCACCACGTGCGGGTTGCCGAGGTCGATCCCGAGACCCGGGCGGGCCACATCCAGGCCGTAGGCGGAGACGAGCCGATCCTCCGCGAGGCGCCAGCGCCCCAGGTCGACCGTGTAGCCCGAGACGCCGGCGAGCACGTCCTTCACACCGGCGCGCGTGCCGATGGGCAGGGTGTCGCGGCGCTCGGGGGCGACCAGCCCCTCGGTGATGAGGTAGTGGGCGTAGACCCGGATCCCGTTGCCGCACATCTCGGCGGGCGTGCCGTCGGCATTCCAGTAGTCCATGAACCACTCGGCCTCGGGTTCCTCGGCGAGCACCGCTGCCCCCTCGGGGATCGCGCGCGAACGCACCGCGCGGATCACCCCGTCGGCTCCGACACCGAAGCGGCGGTCGCAGAGGAAGCGGATCTGCTCGGGGCTCAGGGGCCGCTCGCCCTCGGGGTCGGTGAACAGCACGAAATCGTTGCCCGTGCCATGGCCCTTGGTGAACGCGAGGGTGCTCATCACTCCAGTCTAGAGCGCTCTCCGCTCAGTACATGATGCTCAGGAAGGGTGCGCCGTCGATCCGCAGCGCCGCATCGAGCGCGGCGACGGCAGCGGCGTCGCCGCGCACCCGCCCGGCCTGCGCGAGCGAGCGCGCCGACACCCCGCCCAGGTACAGCGACGCGAGCTCTCCGACGCCCAGGTCGATCTCCGCCTCCGCATCGGGCGCCGCCACCGCACGGCACGATCCGTCGCTCCCGCTCTCCAACCGCCACGAGCCGCCCGCGATCCCGAGCGGGTCCTCGACCCGCAGCACGACGTCGAGCGGTGCCGCCATGCTGCGCCCGGCGAACGCGGCGGGCACGTCGAGCACGCGCAGCCAGCCGTGATCCTCGACAGTGCGGACGGCGGCCCGGGAATCCGCGACCAGCCACGGCAGCGGCTCGTCGAGCGAGATCATCTCCGCCGTGACCGTGCCGACGAGGTCGTGCTGCAGCGCGAACCGCCACAGCGCCGCGTGCGCGTCGGAGGTCTCGCCGATCAGGTGGCGGATCTCGAGACGGGAACGCGCCCAGTCAGTATCGGACTCGACGATGCGGAAGGCCATCGCGCCGCGGAGCACGCCCTCGGGGTCGAGGTACCGCACCGCGCGAACGCTCGACCCGTGGGGATCCCCCGGCACCGCCCCCGAGAGCTGCCGCCAGCGCAGCGGCCAGCCGGCGATCTCTCCGACGCGGGACGCCCGGGTGCGCTCGTGCAGCTCCCCGAAGGCCTCGGCGGCGTCCTCGCGGTCGACGTACTGCAGAGAACCGCGCGGATCCGTGCCACCCCACCCCGCACGGCGGGTATCGACACGCCACCGCGTCTGCCAGGTGGCGGGGCCGAAGCCGTAACGACCGTAGATGGTCGCCTCGGATGCGGTGAGCCCCGCGAGAGGCACACCGGCTGCGGCCGCGGCTCGAAGCTCGCCCTCCAGCATCGCCCTCGCGATCCCACGCCGCCTGTGCGTCGGGGCGACCGTGACCTCGCTGACGGCCCACATGGGCAGCTCGCCGCCCGGAATCGTCAGCGGCGCGATCCACGACCCCACGGTCGCGACCGGCAGGTCACGCTGGGGGCTCGTCGCGTCGAACACGCCGATGAGGCGCCGGCCGAGCTGCCCGGTCCGCGCGGCCTCGATCTTCTCCGCAGTGGGTTCGCTCTCGATGAAGCCGCGCGCGATCGCGCGGATGAATGCGTCGAGGGCGGGCTCGTCCGCCGCGTCCACCCTGCGGTAGTCGAGGCCTCTCGCTCGGAGTCGCTCGCGGGAGTCGCTGTCCAGTTCTACGGTTCGCGCGTCAGGCAGAATCATGGTTCCAGCCTATGGGCACCGGCGTCTGCGCCGCAGTCACTTGCGCTCAGCGCGGTTTCATGCCAACTCGATCGCCTGCGCCGTTTTCACCGTCAATCGATGATGAGGCGTTTACCGAGGGTGCTGACCTTCGAGGGCTCGTAACCGAGTCGCTCGTAGAAGTCCAGCACCGCGGGATTATCGCTTCGCACCATGAGCTGAGCCTTGGGACATCCCAGGTCCCGCAGGCCCTCTTCGGCCTCGCGGACGAGCTGCGTCGCGATCCCGCGCCCGCGATGCTCGGGGTCGGTCGCCAAGTAGTACAACCAGCCGCGGTGCCCGTCGTAGCCGGCCATGATCGAACCGACGACGCTCTCACGGAAAACTGCGACTCTGAACAGTTCCGGCTGCACGCTCAGCTTTCGAGCGATATCGGCGCGCGGATCGTTCCATGGCCGCGTGAGGCCGCAGGCTTCCCACAGCGCCACGACCGCCTCCGTGTCGTCCTCTACGAAGCGTCTTGTGTGAACATTCATGCGAACTCGATCTCCTCGGCATCCGGGCTGTCCAACCGCTGCACGCCGGGGTAGCGTTTGAACCAGCTGACCTGGCGGCGGGCGTACCGACGAGTGAGCGCCTGCGTCTCGGCGATCGCCTCGGCCTCGCTCAGGTCGCCGCGCAGCTGCGCGAGCGCCTGGGCGTAGCCGATGGCCCGGCTCGCGGTCTTCCCCTGTTCGAGGCGGTTCGGGATCAGCGCACGCACCTCGTCGAGCAGCCCGTCGGCCCACATCTGCTCCACGCGCCGGTCGAGGCGCTCCACCAGGGTCGCCCGCTCGCAGCGCACGCCGACGATACGGGTCATCGGCCCGGCCGCGGTGTCTGGCCTCCAGAGTCGCGGCTCCGCGGGCAGCGTCACCTGCGCGTCGCCGCCGAGAAGCGCGACCTCGAGAGCTCGGATCACGCGCCGCGGGTTGCGGGTGTCGACCGCCGCCGCGGTCTCGGGGGCGAGATCCGCGAGCTTCGCGAGCAGCGGCGCGACGCCGCTCTCCGCGAACTCGGTCTCGAGCCGGGAGCGCAGCGCATCATCGCGCGGAGGAAACGCGAAGTCGAAGATGACACTCGAGACGTAGAGTCCGGATCCGCCGACCAGGATCGCGTCGGCGCCGCGGGCGTGGATCGCCTCGATGGCCTCACGAGCAGCGGGCTGATACCAGGCGACGGCAGCCTCGTCGCCCGGATCGAGCACATCGAAGAGGTGGTGCGGGATCCCCCGCCGCTCCGCGACGGGCAGCTTGGCCGTGCCGATATCCATGCCGCGGTACAGCTGCATGGCATCGGCGTTCACGATCTCGGCGGGACGGCCGGCCGCTGCGAGGCGATCGGCGAGATCGAGCGAGAGCGCGGACTTGCCGGTGCCGGTCGCACCGACGATCGTCCAGAGCTGCGGCGGGCGTGCGGCCTCAGTCACGGGTTCGGATCGTGGGCAGCCCGAGGTTCACGGCTTTCGGGGCACCGCCCGCAGCGGGGGTCGGCACCCCGCAGCTGTCCGCCTGACGGCGGTCCCACGCGTCGCCCGCGCGGGTGCGGCGCACGCTGTAGACATCGGTGAGGTCGGCGATGAGGAAGTGGGGTGCGGCCGACGTGATCTGCACGGAGACGGTGTCTCCCGGCCGCGGTTCCTCCGCTCCTTCTGGCACGGCGAAGTGCACGAGACGGTTGTCTTCGGCTCGGCCGGAGAGCCTGCGCGTGGTCGCGTCTTTCTTGCCCTCGCCCGATGAGACCAGCACCTCGACGGTGCGGCCGATCTGCGCCTGGTTCTCCTCGAGCGAGATGCGCTCCTGCAGCGCCATGAGCCGCTCGTAGCGCTCCTGCACGACCTCTTTCGGCAGCTGCCCGTCCATGGTCGCCGCGGGGGTGCCGGGGCGGATCGAGTACTGGAAGGTGAAGGCGCTCGAGAAGCGCGACTGCTCGACGACGCGCAGCGTGTCCTCGAAGTCCTCATCGGTCTCGCCGGGGAAGCCGACGATGATGTCGGTGGTGATCGCGGCGTGCGGGATGCGCTCTCGCACCGCCTCGAGGATGCCGAGGAACTTCTTGGAGCGGTAGGAGCGCCGCATGGCCTTGAGCACGGTGTCGGAACCCGACTGCAGCGGCATGTGCAGAGAGGGCATGACGTTGGGGGTCTCGGCCATCGCGGCGATCACGTCGTCGGTGAACGCGGCCGGGTGGGGGCTCGTGAATCGCACCCGCTCGAGGCCCTCGATGTCGCCCATCGCGCGCAGCAGCTTGCCGAAGGCCTGACGGTCGCCGAACTCGACCCCGTAGGTGTTCACGTTCTGCCCCAGTAGCGTGACCTCGACGGCGCCGTCGTCGACGAGTGCCTGCACCTCGGCGAGGATGTCGCCGGGGCGACGATCCTTCTCCTTGCCGCGCAGGGAGGGCACGATGCAGAAGGTGCAGGTGTTGTTGCAGCCGACCGAGATGGACACCCAGCCGCTGGAGGCCGAGTCGCGCTTGGTCGGGAGCGTGGACGGGAAGACCTCGAGGGATTCGAGGATCTCGACCTGCGCCTCCGCATTGTGGCGTGCGCGTTCGAGCAGCGCCGGCAGCGACCCCATGTTGTGGGTGCCGAAGACGACGTCGACCCAGGGCGCCTTCTCCACGATGGTGCCCTGATCCTTCTGGGCGAGGCAGCCGCCCACTGCGATCTGCATGCCCTCCCGCTCGCGCTTCACGCCTGCGAGGTGCCCGAGGTTGCCGTAGAGCTTGTTGGCGGCGTTCTCGCGTACGGCGCAGGTATTGATGACCACCACGTCGGCGTCCTCGGCGGTTTCAGCCGCGATATAACCCGCGGCCTCGAGCGACCCCGAGAGACGCTCGGAGTCGTGCACGTTCATCTGGCAGCCGAGCGTGCGCACCGTGTAGCTGCGGGGGCTGCCGTCGGGGCGGAGCGCGGCGGGCGAAGGGGCGATCTCGGTCGGGTCGGCGGTGGCGAGAGTCATGGAGACGATTCTACCTTCGGACGCCGAAGGCCCTGCCGCCCGCGGGGTTGTTTCGAAGTCGCTGTGTCGTCGTCGCTGTTTCGTGTTCTTGTGCCTCGCGTCGCTCCTATCCGACGCATCGTCCTTTGCGCTCCGTCGCAGGTTGCTCCCGCCGGGGTTTCGACACGGGCCTCTGTGGGCGAGATCATCTTCCACTCCTGCCCGAGTGCTGCCGAAAGAAGGATTTCGCAGGTAGGACCGTGATCCCGCGTGCGGAATCCGTATCTCGACAGAGGTGCCGGCCCAGCGGCGAACGGTCGGCTCGCCCAGCCGGCGGTCTAAGTTCACGTCGCTTCGCCGCCCCTCAGCCTCGCCACTCTCCACTTATCACAGCGGCGAGGCGACGTCCCCGTTTACGGTTTGCCGGACCAGCCACGACACGGCTGCGTTGAGCTACCCGACGACCGCGCCCAGCAGATCAGCGGAAGCGCACTCCCGATCCTCCCCCGTTGCCGTCGAGGGCTTCCTTCGCGGCACGCATCGCCGGTTCGCCCGACCATCCCCGCCGCGCGAGGAACCCGAGCAGACGGCGCTCGGCCGTCTGACGGTCGAGGCCGCCGAGCTTGCGCGCCCGGTCCTGGGCTGCCTCCCGCAGCAGCCCGAACTCCTCGTCGGTGTCGAGCTCGCCGACGGCCTCTTCGATGATCGCGTCGGGGAGCCGTCGTTCGCGCAGTTTCATGCGGATCTGCGTTCGGCTCGCCCGCTTCGTCTCGCGGAGCTTCTCGGTAACGGCGCGTGCCAGACCGAGATCGTCGAGGTAGTGGCTCTCCTCGAACTCGGCGATCACAGCCTCGACCTCGTGCGCAGGGTGCTCGAGCCGACCCAGTTCCTCGCGCAACTCCCCGCTGGAGCGAGCTCTACGCGCCAGCAGTCGCACACCGTCCTCGTAGGCGGACGCTCGATCCGGATCGTCTGCACCCCCGGTATGCTCAGCGAAGAACTCGGGAGTGCTCGACTCAGACACCTTCGAAACCGCGGAGGCCCCGGGCTCAGCAGCCCCGCTCAGCGCAACAGTGGCCGGTTCGCCGGCGCCGACCCAAGGGCCGACCGCTACCCCCGCTTCGGCAGCAGCGCTCTCGGAGGCCGCCGAGGCCTCGCCCGCCTCTGCCGCCGGCTCCTTAGATGCGGGGTCCGGCTCCTCAGATGCGGGGTTCGGTGAAGACGACCGCCCCCACCCACGATCACCGAGCAACGAACGCAGCTCGATCACCTCGGCGAGATCGGGTCGGCTCTCCTCCCCGCCCGCGGGGCGCTCCTCGGGCGGGGGCAGGAATCGAACAGCCACCGGCTCAGGCGCTCGCGCGCTGCTCGACCTCGGGGGCCGGTGTTACTGCAGCTCCCTCGGGCTCCGCCGTCTCCTCGCTGCGCCCGTTGACGCCGAGCTTGGTGAGGATCTTCTCTTCGATCTCGCTCGCGATGTCGGGGTTGTTGATCAGGAAGCGACGGGCGTTCTCCATGCCCTGCCCGAGCTGGTCGCCGTCGTAGGTGAACCAGGCACCGCTCTTCTTGATGAATCCCTGCTCTACGCCGTAATCGATGAGGGAACCCTCGCGCGAGATGCCGACACCGTACAGAATGTCGAACTCGGCCTGCTTGAAGGGCGGGGCCATCTTGTTCTTCACGACCTTGACTCGCGTGCGGTTGCCCACTGCATCTGCACCGTCCTTGAGCGTCTGGATTCGACGGATATCGAGTCGCACAGAGGCGTAGAACTTGAGCGCCTTGCCGCCCGAGGTCGTCTCGGGGCTGCCGAAGAACACGCCCACCTTCTCGCGCAGCTGATTGATGAAGATCGCGGTGGTCTTGGTCGCGTTCAGGCTGCCCGTGATCTTGCGCAGAGCCTGGGACATGAGACGAGCCTGAAGCCCGACATGGCTGTCACCCATCTCACCGTCGATCTCCGCTTTCGGCACGAGCGCCGCTACGGAGTCGATGACTACCAGGTCGACCGAGCCCGAGCGGATCAGCATATCCGCGATCTCGAGCGCTTGCTCCCCGGTGTCGGGCTGAGCGACGAGCAGCGCGTCGATGTCGACGCCCAGCTTCTTCGCGTACTCGGGGTCGAGCGCGTGCTCTGCATCGATGAAGGCCGCGATGCCGCCCGCGCGCTGAGCGTTCGCGATCGCGTGCAGGGTGAGCGTGGTCTTGCCCGAGGACTCGGGTCCGTAGATCTCGATGATGCGGCCGCGGGGCAAGCCGCCGATGCCGAGCGCGACGTCGAGCGCGACCGACCCCGTGGGGATGACCTCGACGGGCGCCCGCTCGACGCTGCCCATGCGCATGATCGCGCCCTTGCCGAAGTTCTTGTCGATCTGAGCGAGCGCTGCCTCGAGCGCCTTCTCGCGATCCTTGGATGCCCCGATCGGGGACTTGGGTGCTGCCATGAGCTTGCTCCTTCAATACGGGCGGCGACGCCGCTGACCTGCTGCCTACCGACTGTCTCGACCCCGATGATGGGGCAGACAAGGCATTGATATCCGGTTGCTTCACACCCTAGGACGGACCACTGACATTCATGGATCGAGCGGAGAATCTGAGGATAAGTCGGCGAATCGGCTACCTGTGGACGAAGTTACCACGACTCGAACACATATTCGAACAACACACCGGGAGACACGCTCATCGAGCATGCCGCGCGAATGAGGCAAGACCCCTTCTATAGGCAGAACCAGCGCGCAGGTGAGACACTTCTGAGCACCACCGCCGAAGAGGACCGGGGCAGGGAGGTTTCGATGAGAACAGCCAGGGCGGCGCCCAGCAGAATCCTCGCCGCCATGTCACTGGCAACCATTGCCTTCGCACCCGTCGTCACGGGCTGCAGCGCCGAAGCCAAGCGCCAGGACCCACGCGACCCCAACACGAGAAGCGTGATCCTCGGCAAATGGACTTCCGACTCAACCCCCGGGGTGCGACTCAGTATTGAGCCGAACTTCTTCGGCATAGGCGGTAGATGCGCGTCGGCGGGGAGTTGGACTCCGAAAGAGGGGGCCTTTGCCGCACGAGTCGAAACGGTTCCGGAGATCGGAGGATGCCCCGAAACCATGACGCTCGACATGTACGAGATCAACGGCTTCCGCCTGACCGACGATCAGAAGCTGATCGTCACCGACAGCAAAGGCCACGAGGAATCATTCTCGGAGCAGGAATGACGCACCGCCGAGACTCACTCACGAGAATGAACCGCGACGCCAGGCGATAGAGCGCAGGCGCACCGTCATTATTCTCGAGGATCGATGAGCCCGCGCCCGTGACGCCGCTCGACGGGAACGTCGAGATCCGCGCAGAGCGCCTGCCAGACCTCGCGCGCGGGAACCCCGCGATCGAGGGCGTCGCTCGGCGTACCACCGAGCGACGCCAGCCAGTGATCACGGATCAGCACTCCGGAGTAGTCGGCGCCGAACTCGTCGGCGCAGGCTCGCCGAAACTCACTCAGCTTCACGAAGAGTTACGACACCAACTCAGGCGCGTATCCAGACACGAGCTCGGCAGGAACCGTATCCGGCACCCGACCGGAGAGAGGCATCGAGATACCCTCGACCACGGCGAGCCGCTCGCTCACCTCACCCATGATCACGGACAGCGGCGTATCCAGCGCATCGGCGACCGCCGCGAGGATCTCGCTCGAGGCCTCTTTCTGGCCACGCTCCACCTCGCTCAGGTAGCCGAGCGCAACGCTCGCATCGCCGGCGACCTGTCGTAGCGTGCGCCCCTTCTGCAGCCGGAAGTCACGCAGCACGTCGCCGATCTCCTGACGCATCAGCACCATGTGAACCCTCCTTCACTGCATGACTCGGGGTCATGCCTCCACAATACCCGTCCATCGACATGTCGCCACAGCGGGGATGCCCTTCTATTGTGAAGGGAATCACTGGAAACAACCCCGAGACTACCGCGCCTATTCCTGAAACTTTGCTGAACTTGAGTCACTCCGACTCAAGTTCAGCCGATCGGGCCAATTCATTCAGGATCAGTTCCAGTGCCGCGGCTACGGATCCGTTGCGAATATCGCCTCGCTCCCCCGAGAGCGAGTATTCGAGGGAACGCGCCCGCTCTCCCAGGCACACGCCCACCCACACGGTGCCCACGGCCTGTCCCGTCTGCGGATCCGGCTCGGGGCCCGCGACGCCCGTGGTGGCGATCCCGATATCCGCGGGCACGGGATCCGCCCCCTCCTCCCGGGGGACCGCGCACACGCGCCTCACGCCGCTCGCCATCTGCCGGGCCACCTCCCCGTCGACGGGCCCCTTCTCGCGCAGCAACTCGGCATCCACTCCGAGTACCGAGTGCTTCAGTGCCGTGTCATAGGCGACGACACCACCGGAGAAGACGCGCGAAGAGCCCGGCACCGACACGAACGCGTCGGCCAGAAGACCCCCGGTCAACGACTCGGCGACCGCGATGCGCAAGCCGCGCGCTGCTGCGATCTCGATCACGGCTCGCGCGAGCTCTCCCCCGGCTCGGGGCGCTCCCTGACCCACCGGCCTCATGCCCGCACCCGGCGAGCGCGCACGAACGCGACGACGTAGTCGATACCGCTCACGATCGTGAGCACGACCGCGACGGTCATCGTGATCACATTCGCCCAGTACGCGACCGGCGCGGCCGGACCCAGTACGCCGGCGAGCGGCAGCAGCGCGAGGGTGATCGCAACCGATTGCGCCACCGTCTTGAGCTTGCCCATCCATGCCGCCGCGACCACGACATCGTGCGCGATCATCAGTCGGTGCACGGTGATGCCGATCTCCCGCATCAGCACGATCAGCGTCACCCACCAGGGCAGCTCGGCGAGGATCGAGAGCCCCACGAGGGCGGCCCCGGTCAGCGCCTTGTCGGCGATCGGATCGAGCAGTTTGCCGAGGTCGGTGATCAGATTGCGGGATCGCGCGAGGTAGCCGTCCCAGGCATCGGTAGCGATGGCCAGCACGAAGAACACCGCCGAGGCCCAGCGCAGCGGGCCTCCCGCTCCTCCGTCTGCGAGCAGCATCCAGAGGAAGAACGGTGTCGCGATGATGCGCGCGATCGTGATGATGTTGGGCGCGTTCCAGTTGCTCGGCTTCACCGCCGGATCCTGTGCGGTCATCTATTCCTCGCGTTCATTCCCCGTAGGGCTGCTCGATCATTCTCGGCCTGTCAGCTGCCAGGCGTCCTCATCGTCGTCTCCCTCGACTTCTTCGAGGGTCGCCTGGTATTTGCCGACCGGATCATCGTAGCGATCGTCGCCGGAGCCGCTCGCCTCGGTCAAGGGATCGATGACGTCGGTAGCAGCCTCGGGCTCGGCGGCGCGAGGTTCGGCCGGAGCCGGAGGTGCCGCATCCGCCGGAGCCGGCGCGGCAGAGGGTGCCGCGGCCGCCGGAGCCGCGGGTTGCTGGAAGGGAGCGGAACTCGACGGGCCGCCCTTGATCCGCGCGATCACCTCGGGCAACTGCTCGGGCGACACGAGCACGTCGCGCGCCTTGGAGCCCTCGGAGGGCCCGACGATGTCGCGCGACTCCATGAGGTCCATGAGGCGACCGGCTTTGGCGAAGCCGACGCGCAACTTGCGCTGCAGCATCGACGTGGAGCCGAACTGCGAGGTGACCACCAGGTCGATGGCCGCGAGCAGCACCTCGAGGTCGTCGCCGATATCCTCGTCGATCTCCTTCTTCTCCGCGACCTGGGCCACGTCCGGACGGTACTCAGGCTGAGCCTGAGCCTTGACGTGCGCGACCACCTTCGCGATCTCGGATTCGCCCACCCAGGCGCCCTGCACGCGCATCGGCGTCGATTCGCCGTTGAGCAGCAGCAATCCGTCACCCTGGCCGATCAGGCGCTCGGCGCCGACCTCGTCGAGAATGACTCGCGAGTCGGTGCCGGAGGCCACCGCGAAGGCGTATCGGCTCGGCACGTTCGACTTGATGACACCCGTGACCACGTTCACCGAGGGACGCTGCGTCGCGAGCACCAGGTGGATGCCCGCGGCACGAGCCAGCTGCGTGATGCGCTGGATCGAGTCCTCGACGTCACGCGGGGCGACGAGCATGAGATCGGCGAGCTCGTCGACGACCACGAGCAGGTACGGGTACGGCTTGAGCACGCGCTGGCTCCCCGCAGGCAGCACGATCGACCCCGAGCGCACCGCCTCGTTGAAGTCGTCGATGTGGCGGAACCCGAAGCTCGCCAGATCGTCGTAGCGCATGTCCATCTCTTTCACGACCCACTGCAGCGCCTCGGCCGCCTTCTTGGGGTTCGTGATGATGGGGGTGATGAGGTGGGGCACGCCCTGGTACACCGTGAGCTCGACGCGCTTCGGATCGACGAGCACCATGCGCACCTCGGCCGGCGTCGCACGCATGAGCAGGCTCGTGATCATCGAGTTGATGAAGCTCGACTTGCCGGAGCCCGTCGCACCGGCGACGAGCAGGTGGGGCATCTTCGCGAGGTTCGCGACGACGAAGCCGCCCTTCACGTCCTTGCCGACTCCGATGGTCATGGGGTGGGTGCTGCGCTGCGCGCGGCTGGAGCGCAGCACATCGCCGAGCGCCACGTTCTCGCGATCCTTGTTCGGGATCTCGATACCGATCGCGCTCTTGCCCGGGATCGGCGAGAGGATGCGCACCTCGTTCGACGCGACGGCGTAGGAGAGGTTCTTCGACAGCGCCGTGACCTTCTCGACTTTGACGCCGGGGCCGAGCTCGACCTCGTACTGGGTGACCGTCGGACCCCGCGAGAACCCGCTCACCCGCGCGTCGACCTTGAACTCCTCGAACACGCGCGCGATGGCGGCCGTGATCTGGTCGTTCGCCTCGGTGTGGGTCTTCGGAGCGTCGCCCGCGGCGAGCGTGCCCTGATCGGGCAGCAGGTACTCGGTGCGCTGCGAGGGATCGTGCGGGGGCGCGACCGTGAACTGGGTCGTGGCCGCCTCCGACGCCTCGGGAGCCGGCGCCGCGGGTTCGGGATCGCTCGCGAAGTCGTCCCAGGAGTCGTCGCCGAGCCCGGAAGCAGGCGTCGAGCCGGCAGCCTGAACCGCCGCCTCGGCTTGCTCGAGCTCGTTGAAGAGGCCGGGCGGGAACGGGTCGGTGGACTCGGGGGCGAGGGCGGACTCGAAGGCGCCCTCGCTCTGCGCCTCGGGCGCGCTCGGCTCGAGCGCCGCGTCGAGCGCGGGCTTGTCGTCGGCGTACTCGGGATCCTGCTCCCGTCCCGAAGCATTGCGGCGCCACCACGGCAGCGATCCGTCGCCCGTCTCGGTCTCGTCCTCGAGATCGAACAGCGCCTGCTGCTGCGACTTCTCGCGCCGCCGCGACTTGGCCGACCGCTCCTCGGCCTCCGCCTCGGGCTCGCCCTCGGCGACGCCGAACAGGAACGCGTAGGCCTCGCGCAGTCGCCGGGCGATGCGGCCGGGCGGAGTCTTCGTGATGATCAGCACCGACATCGCCAGCAGCAGCGACAGCAGGGGCGTCGCCACCCACACGGTGAGGAACAGCAGCGGGGCGCCGATCATCCAGCCGAGCAGCCCTCCGGCCTCGGCGAGCGCAGGCATGCCGTCGCGCGGCACCGGCTGCCCGCCGTAGATGTGGGTGAGGCCGGCGATGCTCGCGATGGCGATGAACAGGCCGATCGCGATACGCCGATTGTCATTGACGCTGGAGGGGTGGTTGAAGAGCCACAGCGCGAAGCCGGCCATGATGATCGGAAGACCGAAGGCGACCCGGCCGAGCAGACCGCCGAAGGTCCAGGCATCCAGCTGCACGGCGATCGGCTGGCCGATGAAGAACCACTCGACCACGGCGCCGATCACGGCGAGCAGCACGAGCAGCATCGGGACGCCGTCGCGGCGGTCCTCGGGTGCGAGGGGCTCGGTGCGGAACACGCGCGCGGCGTTGCCGACGCCGTGCGAGAGACCGGTCCAGGCGCGCACGAGCACGCCGTCCTTGGCTTCCGGCTCCGCGAGCACTCGCGTCTTCGCCGTGGCGCGCGACCCGCCGGACGCGTCGGCACGGGAAGCAGCGGCACGAGAGCCCCGTGCCGTGCCCTTGCCCGATTTTTCGCGCGACGAAGTTTTACTGGCCATATTCAAAGGGTACTTTCGACCACCGACATTCGCGAGGTGACGCTCCGCCCACCCTCAGATCGGCCGTCGAGCGAAGCCTTTCTCCACCGATCAGCGGCGGCGCAGCGCCCGCACGACCTTCTTCGCCAGCGGCAGGCCCTCGGTCCAGATCCGGTATCCCGGGCCCGGGCGATCCCAGGTGCCCGCGAGCAGGTTCTCGTGCGAGGCCCAGCCCTTCTTGAACGTCGTCACGCCGTCGTTGATGAGGCCGCCGAAGTCGTAGCGCTCGATCCCGAGCTTCTTCATCTCGCGGATCACGTGCCACTTGAGCGCGTAGTTGGCGCGCAGCCGCTGCCCGGTCTCGTCCATCCCCCCGTAGAGCTCGAACGCCGTGCGAGACGACTTGGCCATGAAGAGGAAGGCGACGGGGCGGTCTTCGACGTACGCCGCCCACACCGGCGAGTCATCGCCGAGCATCGTGAAGGCGTCGTGGTAGTACGAGTCCTCGTGCAGCCCGAAATCGGCGCGCTCACTCGTCTGCCGGTAGACCTCGAGGCACTCGTCGAGCTGCGCGAGCGTCTCGACCGGGCGGATCGACAGCGACTCCTCGCGCCCGGCCTTCCGCACGTACTGGCGGTGCTTCTTCGACATGTCGGCCATCAGCTCGTCCTCGGAGCGCCGCAGATCGAGGATCAGCGTGCGAGCGGGCAGCACGGGGGTCTTCGCCTCGCGCCAGTCGCCGCTCAGCGGGAAGGATCCCGCATCCTCGTCGGGCTCGATCGACACGGCGACCGCACGACGGGTGCCGCGCACGTACGCGGCGATCGCGTCCGCGATCTCGGCGGAGGAGGGGTCGGCTGCCGGGAGATCCGGATCGCCGGCTGCCGAGGCGCCCGGGGCCCACTCCCCGCCCGCGCGCGCGACCACCGGCCCTCGCGGGGCGTACACGAAGCCGCCGAGCGGCCCGGGCAGCGCACGGGTGAGCAGCTGGCAGGCGCCGACGACAGCGGCATCCGCGCCGGATCCGGAATGCACGAGCACGCGCTCCGCGCTCCAGCGGTGGGCCGACTTCAGGTCGCCCCAGCCCCACAGCTGCAGCGGATGGCCGCCGAGCCGCTTCACCGTGGTGTCCCACAGCTCGCGATCGGTGCAGGGGGTGACGGAGAGGGAGGTCACGAGCGGTTCCTTCCGAGTTTGCGTGAGACGAAGTCGGTGAGTTCGGCGAGCTCCGGCGATCGTATGAGCTTCAGAGTGACCAGGTAGGCCGCCCCCGAGAGCGCCGCGACGACGATCGCGAGAGCCACCGCGGCCACCATCCCGTAGTCCGGGAAGAAGTAGACGCTGACCACCATCGCGACGAGACCCACGATGAGCGCGGGAACCGCGGCGATGATGAAGAGCAGCAGGCTGGCGAGGATCCGCGAGGCGTCGATGAAACCGATGCGCCGGCGCAGCAGCCACACCGCCAGCAGGGCCTGCACCACCGTCGTGAAGCCGAACACCAGCGCGTATGCGGGCCCGAGCATATTCTTCGGCAGCACGAGCAGGCCGAGCGACATCACCACGAGCAGCGCCACCTGCGCCGAGGTGAAGATGAAGGGCGTGCGGGTATCCGAGAGCGCGTAGAAGGCGCGCTGCACGATGAAGAGGAAGCTGTAGGCGGCGAGCCCGAGCATGTAGCACTGCAGCACGATGGTGAAGTCGCCCACGAGATCCTGAGAGGCGCCGGGATTCATGACCTTGCTGATGAATGGAGCGACAGCGATGATCACCACGGAGGCGAACACCATCACGAGCAGGATCTGCCTCGCGGAGGCCGAGAAATCCGCCCGGAACTCGGCCATCCGCCCGCTCTGCCCCCACTCCGAGAGCCGGGTGAAGTACGCGGTGGCCAGCGACACCGCGATCACCGAGTGCGGCATCATGAACAGCAACCAGGCGTTCTGCATCGCGAGCGCCGAGGGTCCCTGCCCCGATGCGGTGTTGATGACGTTGTTCGTGACGATACCGCCGAGGTTCATCACCAGGATCGTGGCGAGGCTCCAACTCGCGATGCGCGCGGTCTTGCCGAGACCCATGCCGCGCCACTTGAAGTCGGGGCGGTAGCGGATACCGGCCTTGTGCCAGGAGACGAAGAGGATCAGGGCCTGCACGACCACGCCGAGCGTCGCGCTGCCGGCGAGCACCGCGATCATGGTCGGGGTCCATTCGCCGGGGGTGCGCAACCCGTTCGAGTCGGCGCCGTACATCGCGATGAACACGAGGATGCCGGCGATCGCGATGACGTTGTTGAGCACGGGCGCCCACGTGAAGGGACCGAAAACGCTCTTCGCGTTGAGCACCTCGCCGAGCATCGTGTACAGGCCGTAGAAGGCGATCTGCGGCAGGCACCAGTAGGCGAAGGCGATCGCGAGCGCACGCTGGTCCTGCGGCCACGAGACCGTGAACAGCCACACGATCCAGGGCGCGGCCAGCATCGCCAGCGCCGTGAGCGCGGTGAGCGCGGTGACCACGAGCGTGAACACCTTGTTGATGTAGCCGGCGCCCCCGTCGGGATCCTTCGCCGCCTTCACGATCTGCGGCACGAGCACCGCGTTGAGCATCCCGCCGAGCAGGATCATGTAGACGATGTTCGGCAGCAGGTTGCCGTTGGCGAACGCATCGCCCGACACCGACTTCACCTGGCCGATCGCGGCCACGAGCAGGATCGCCTTCACGAAGCCCAGCACGCGAGACACCATCGTGCCCGATGCCATGACCGCGCTCGCGCGCATGATTCCAGCCATCAGTAGTACGGATCCTTCTTGAGCGCGAGCGAGGCGCGGCGTGCGATGCGATCGCCGATCTTGACCCAGAGCCGGTAGGCGCGCGGCTTCAACGGCAGATCGAAGGCGCCCGCGTAGTCGGTGATCTCGGGCGAGAACGAGCGCTTGAACTGACCGACGCCGTGCAGGGGGTGCGTCTTGTCGTCGGCGCGATCCGCCGGCGGAGCACCGCAGAGATCGTGAGCGACCGCGCCGCGCTCATGAGCCCAGCGGATCACCTCCCACTGCAGCGCGTGCGAGGCGCCGTAGGCGGTCTTCGCGCGCACAGACGCGCCGTCCTTGTAGGTGGTCTTCTCGCCGAGGATCATCGCGTAGGCCCCCGCGATGAGCACCGGCTCCCCGTCGTCGCCCGCCCGATGGGCGAGGAACATCTGGCCCGATCCGCTCCGCTCGAACGACTGCCAGAACTCGCGGTAGTAGCGCTCGGAGCGCAGCACGAAGCGGCCCTCGGCCGTCTCCTGCAGCAGGCGGTAGAGCGCAGCGCAGTTCTCGTCGGTCGCGGGCACGCGCGTCGCCTCGATGCCGTCGCGACGGGCGCGGTTGATCGAGTTGCGAGCCTTCTTGCCGAGGCTCGCCAGCAGTTCGTCGTCGGTGCGACCGGGGTCGCCGAGATCGACGATCACGGTCGAGGGGTTCGGGATGATCCGCACGGTGTCGCGATACCCCGCGGCGTGGATCGCGTCGCGGGCCGCGGGATCGAGCCGCGGCTCGATCTTCACCATGAACGCGCCCCGGGATCGGGCGAGTTCCGCGACGGCCGCGGCGGTATCGAGCACGTCTTCGACGGTCGCGCCTGCGGGACCGGCGGGCAGATGCCACCACTCCCCCAGCAGCGGCACCCGCTTGGCGAGCACCCCCACCACGACCGGCGCCCGCCCGGCGCGCTCCACCACCACGCGGAGGTCGCGATAGCGCCCCTCGCGGCGCTTCAGGTCGAGATAGGCGTCGCCCATCCAGACCTCACCGCCGCCGGGGTTCGCCGCGACCAGCGTGTCCCAGTCGGCGCGCTCGGCGTCGCTCGCGAAACGGGCGACCGCCTCCCCGGGGGCGAGCCCCGGAGAGCCTGTCGCTCCCGAGAGGCCCGACACTCGCTACACCACCACCACGACGGGCACGATCATCGCCTTGCGGCGCAGCTTCGTGCCGACCCAGCGGCCGATCGTGCGGCGGGTGATCTGCTGCAGCTGCTGGTGGTCGTGGACGCCGTCCTTCATGGCGACCTCGAGCGCATCGGCGATCTGCGGCTTGATCTTCTCGAAGACCCGCGCCTCCTCGGCGACGCCCTTTGCGTGGATGTCGGGACCCGACACGATGTGCGCGGTCGTCGGCTCGACCACGGTGATCACCGAGATGAAGCCCTCCTCGGCGAGCGTGCGGCGATCCCGCAGATCGTCGTCGGTGACCCGGCCGACGCTCTTGCCGTCGACGTAGATGAACTCGGTGTCGAGCTGTCCCACGGCGCGAGCCACGCCGTCCGCGAGGTCGACGACGGTGCCGTTCTCGGCGATGACGGTGCGGTTCTGCGGCACACCGGTCTCGATCGCGAGCGCGGCATTGGCCACGAGCATGCGGTACTCGCCGTGGATCGGCATGACGTTCTTCGGGCGCACGATGTTGTAGCAGTACAGCAGCTCGCCCGCGGCGGCGTGACCCGACACGTGCACCTTCGCGTTGCCCTTGTGCACCACGTTGGCGCCGAGCTTGATGAGGCCGTCGATGACGCGGTACACGGAGGTCTCGTTGCCCGGGATCAGGCTCGAAGCCATGATCACGGTGTCGCCCTCGCCGACCTCGACCTGATGCTCGCGGTTGACCATGCGGCTGAGCACGGCCATCGGCTCGCCCTGCGAACCCGTCGACATGTAGACGATGCGGTGATCCGGAATATCGCCGCTCTTCTTCAGGTCGACGAGCACGCCCTCCGGTACATCGAGGTAGCCGAGATCGGCCGCGATCTTCATGTTGCGCACCATCGAGCGGCCGAGCAGCACGACGCGGCGGCCATTCGCGTGAGCGGCGTCGAGCACCTGCTGCACGCGGTGGACGTGGCTCGAGAAGCTCGCCACGACCACCTTGCCCGGGGTCTTCGCGATGACCTGCTCGATGACCGGGCCGATGTTCTTCTCGAGCGGAGTGAAACCGGGCACGTCGGCGTTTGTCGAGTCCGTCATGAAGAGGTCGACGCCCTCCTCGCCCAGCCTGGCGAATGCGCGGAGGTCGGTGAGGCGGCCGTCGAGCGGCAGCTGATCCATCTTGAAGTCACCGGTGCCGATCACGAGGCCGGCATCGGTGCGGATCGCCACGGCGAGCGCATCGGGAATCGAGTGGTTGACCGCGACGAACTCGAGATCGAAGGGGCCGTACTGCACCCGGTCCCCCTCGGCGACCACCTGGGTCTTCGGGCGGATCCGGTGCTCCTTGAGCTTCGCCTCGACGAACGCGAGGGTGAGCTTCGAGCCGACGAGCGGGATGTCCTCGCGCATCTTGAGCAGGTACGGCACGCCGCCGATGTGATCCTCGTGGCCGTGCGTGAGCACCACTGCCACGATGTCGCCGAGGCGATCCTCGATCTTCGTGATGTCGGGCAGGATCAGGTCGACGCCCGGGTGCTGCACCTCGGGGAAGAGCACGCCGCAGTCGACGATCAGCAGCTTGCCGTTGATCTCGTAGACGGTCATGTTGCGGCCGACCTCGCCGAGGCCGCCGAGCGGCGTGATGCGGAGGGTGCCCTGTTCGAGCTTGGGCGGGGCGTATGGGGGATTCGTCATGTATTCCTTAGTCCGTGCTCCTTCTTCGTCATTCTGCGGGAGCGGAGCGAGTCGCAGAATCTCACTCGAAGATCCTGCGCCTACGCGCAGGATGACTGTGGTCAGCGGGTGGTGCCTGCGATCTTGGGCAGGGCACCGCCGGCAGCCGCGTTGCGGTCCGGCCTGAAGTTCGAGGGATCGACACCCGGCACGTCGGTCACGAGTGCGAGTTCGTCTTCGATGAGGGCGGCCTCCCACTCCTCCGGCCCCACGAGGGGCAGGCGCACGCGGGGGCTGTTGATCCGGCCGAGACCGTGCAGGATGTACTTGGCCGCGACCGTGCCGGGCACGTGGGTCATCACGGCGCGCACCAGGGGTTCGAGCCGCTGGTGCGCGTCTCGGGCGGTGTGCAGGTCGCCGGCGTTGACCGCGTCGATGATGGCGCGGTAGGGGGCAGCCGCGATGTTCGCGGTCACTCCGATGAGGCCGGTGGCGCCGATCGAGAGATGCGGCAGCACGTTCGCGTCGTCGCCCGAGAAGTACATGAGATCGGTCTGGTTGAGCACGCGGCTCACCTCGCTGAAATCGCCCTTGGCGTCCTTCACCGCGAGGATGTTGGGGTGCTTCGCGAGACGCAGGATCGTCTCGTACTTGATGGGCACGCCGGTGCGACCGGGGATGTCGTAGAGGATCACCGGCAGGTCGGTCGCGTCGGCGACCATGCGGAAGTGCGTGAGCAGACCGGCCTGGGTCGGCTTGTTGTAGTACGGGGTGACGATCATGACGCCGTCGGCGCCGGCCTTCTCACTGGCCCGGTACAGCTCGATCGCGTGCGCGGTCTCGTTCGATCCGCCGCCCGTGATGATCTTCGCGCGGCCTCCGCTCACCGACTTGGCGACCTCGACCAGCTTGATCTTCTCGGGGTCGGTCAGCGTGGAGGTCTCGCCGGTGGTGCCGGTGACCACGATGCCGTCGGCACCGCTCTGAATGCAGTCGTCGATGTGCTTCTCGACGGCGGGCCAATCGACCTCGCCGTCAGCCTGGAACGGCGTGACGAGCGCGACGAGCACCTGACCAAAGGGATTTTCCTGGATTGCCACCTCACTAGGCTACCCGACTCCCCTGACATTGCTCCGCGCGGCGGCGCGTGCCGACCTCGATGCGCCTCGAGATGACTCGCTCGGCCCCGATTCCACCGGGATAGGGGCCACTCGCGTCATCTCGACCTCGGGCGTGGGCGCGGCGATCCCGCACATTGGATCGCTCGCCTCATCGATAAGGCGCCCGCCTCGCCGAGGCCGCACGCGGCGCGGGGATCCGGCCCCTCAGCATCGGCGCTTAGCAGCTCCGCCCAACCGCCCGGCGACCGGCTCGGAGCATCTTCAGCGTCGCACCCACCGCTCGAAGCGGTAGCCGAGCCCGGTCTTCGACACGCGTGGAGCGCCGGGGTCGACGAGCTCCCACTCCGGCCCGATCCCGGGCGCGAAGGTGTCGGCGTCGGGCACGTCGAGCTCGATCCTGGTCACCACCAGCTCGTCGGCGATCGGCATCGCGGCGCGGTAGAGCCGGCCGCCGCCGATGATCCACGCGGCTCGCGCGGGCCAGGCGCCCGGATCCTGGCAGCTCGCGCCCGAGTCCTCCGCGAGCCGCTGCAGGTGCGCCTCGTACTCGCCGCGCACGACGCCCGCGGTACGCGCGACCGCCTCCTCGAGGGAGGCCACCACGGTCGCGCCCTCCGCCGCATAACCCGAATCGCGCGTCACGACGAGGTTCTCACGACCCGGCAGCGGACGGAAACGTTCGGGCAGCGACTCCCAGGTGCGACGCCCCATGATCACGGGAGCCCCCCAGGTGGTCGACTTGAAGTGCGCGAGATCCTCGGGAAGGCGCCAGGGCATCCCGCCGTCGCGACCGATCGCTCCCCTGCCGTCGGCCCCGCGCGCTTCGGCCCAGATCATGCCGATCCCGCTTCCGACGTCCTCTCCGTCACCGGTGAAGTCGGGGCGAAGCTCCTCAGCGCGGGTCACGGCTCACACCGCCACCGGGGCTTTGATGCCCGGGTGGTGCTCGTAACCGACGACCTCGAAGTCGTCGAGCGTGTAGTCGAGGATCGAGTCGGCCTTGCGGATCTCGACGCGCGGGTACGGGAACGGGTCGCGCGCGAGCTGCCGCTCGACCTGCTCCACGTGGTTGTCGTAGATGTGGCAGTCGCCGCCCGTCCACACGAACTCGCCAGGCTCGAGCCCCGTCTGCTGCGCGACCATGAGGGTGAGCAGCGCGTACGAGGCGATGTTGAACGGCACCCCGAGGAACATGTCTGCCGAGCGCTGGTAGAGCTGGCACGAGAGCTTGCCGTCAGCGACGTAGAACTGGAAGAACGCGTGGCACGGCGCGAGGGCCATCTCGTCGAGGTCGGCCACGTTCCACGCCGAGACGATGAGTCGGCGCGAGTCGGGGTTGTCGCGGATCTGCTCGACGACCCGCGAGATCTGATCGATGTGCTCGCCGTTCGGGGTCGGCCACGAGCGCCACTGCACCCCGTAGACGGGGCCGAGGTCGCCGTTCTCGTCGGCCCACTCGTCCCAGATCGTCACGCCGTGCTGCGTGAGGAAGTCGATGTTGCCCTCGCCGCGCAAGAACCAGAGCAGCTCGACGGCGACCGACTTGAAGTGCACGCGCTTCGTGGTGATCAGCGGAAACGACTCGGCCAGATCGAAGCGCATCTGCCGCCCGAACAGGCTGCGGGTGCCGGTGCCCGTGCGATCCGCCTTCGGCGTGCCGTGCTCGTAGACCTCTCGCAGCAGGTCCTCGTAGGGGGTCGGGATCGCGTTCGCACTCACACTTCGAGTCTACCGCGGCGATCCCGATCCCCCGCCGCTACGACCCCAGCCCGTCGTCGAAGACCTGCAGCGCGGACGTGTCGTTCGACGCGTCCGCCTTCGCGAGCACACGGCCCCTGAAGAACTCGGGCGCCACGCGGGCCTGCACCAGCATGAGCACCACGCCGAGTCCGAGCACCACGACGCCGATGATGCCGACGAGACCGACCCCGCCGATGTTGCTTCCCGAGCCGAAGGCGGGATCCATGCTGTCGATCGTCGTCTGCACGAACACGATGAGCAGCAGGATGCCGCCGATCCCGGGCAGCACGATCTTGGAGAGCACCGCCCCCGCCCCCTCCTTGGGCGCGGTCTTGCGGAAGTACCACGGGCTCGCGAGCGCGGTGATGCCGTAGTAGAAGCAGACCATCATGCCGAGCGCCGTGATGGTGTCCCACAGCACGTCCTCGCTGATGAAGCGCATCACGGCGTAGAACGCCGAAGCCACGATCGACGACCACAGCAGGGCCACGTAAGGCGACTTGTACTTGGGGTGGATGCGCTTGATCGACTGCGGCAGAGCGCGGTAGTGAGACATCGCGAGCAGGGTGCGCGCGGGCGAGATCGCGGTGGAGTTGATCGAGGCCATCGCGCTGACGAGGATCGCGAGGGAGAGCAGGATCGCCACCGGTCCCATGACCGGGTGCGCGAGCGCGGCGAACACGTTCTCGGCGATGTCGGGGTTGCCGAGACCGGTGGGCCCGTCGCCGAGACCGGCGTAGGCGACGGTGGCGGCCGCGGTGCCGACGTAGAGCACGACGAGGATCAGCACGAGGATCATCGCGGCCTTGCTCTCGGTCGAGAGGCGGCCCTTCGAGGGCTTCGTCTCCTCGCCCATGGTGAGCACCGTGTCCCAGCCCCAGTAGACGAAGATCGAGACCGCGATGCCGGCGGCGAACGCGCTGAAGCTGTCGACCTCGAGCGGGTTGAACCAGGAGAGCTCGGGCATGCGCCCCTCGGTGTTGGCCGGATCGCCTGCACCGATGAACATCGCGATGATGAACCACACCAGCACCACCATCTGGAAGGCGACGGTCACGTACTGGAACACCTTGGTCGAGGTCATGCCCCGGTACGAGATGAACGTGGCGAGGGCCATGAAGCCCAGGCAGACGAGGATGTTGATGAAGCGGTTGCCCGCGATGTCGGCGATGGCGGGATCGCCGACCAGGATGCTGATCGACTGGAACAGGAACTCGACCGCGATGCCGGCGAGGTTCGAGAGCACGAGCACGGTCGCGGCGATGAGGCCCCAGCCCGCCATCCAGCCGACCCAGGGCCCGAAGGCGCGCGCAGCCCAGGTGAACGAGGTGCCCGAATCCGGCATCGCGGAGTTGAGGGCCCGGTAGCCGAGCGCCACGAGCAGCATCGGGATGAAGCCCATGAGGAAGATCGCGGGAGTCTGATAGCCGACCTCGCTCGCCGCCGGCCCGACCGCCGAGGTCAGCGTGTATGCCGGCGCGCAGGTCGAGAGGCCGATGACCAGGGCGCCCAGCACCCCCACCGTTCCCGCGGGGAGCCCCTTCTTGCTGATGCCCGTCACCGAGTCGAGGGTTCGTGTCGCCGGCTCAGGCGCCGTGAGGTCGTACTTGGCCATGTGTTCTCTACCGTTGCTTTCCCACGCACCGCAGCGTGTTCGCGCATTCGGCAGCAGGATGATCGCGGGGTCATCCGGGCCCCGTCCTGCTGTCGCCCGCCGACGATTGTAGGCCGGAACTTCGATTTTCCCTAACTCTTGGCCGATTCCCCACTAATTTCGTCGCGTTCGCACGCGATTGCCTGTCGAATCGCTGCTCTTGCGCGGCGACGATCGCCGCAGGCGTCGTAGACGATGCCGAGGCGCATCCACGACTGCCACGACTCGGGGTGGGCTTCAGCCTCGTCGCGGTAGCGGGGGAACGCCGCGTCGGCGTCCTCCCTCACGGGCCGACCCGAGGGGTGGGTGGCGACCGGCTCCTCGGGCATGCGCCCCTCGGCCTCGAGACGATCGGCGAGCCGCGTGGCCCGACGCCCGAACTGCAGTTCTCGCACCAGCGCCCACACTCCGAGGAGGGGCAGGATCAGCATCGCGGCCCCCATGATCACCGGGATCGGCTCGCGCGAGACGAGCAGCGCGACGGCGCGAATGCCTGCGAACACGAAGTAGAGCACGAGCAGCGCGCTCATGGTCGTGACGCCGAGAATGGACCTCGTGCGCGCGTTCACGCGCGGTCCTCGGCGGCTGCTGCGGGCGCTGCACCGGAAGGGCCGGAGACGCCCGGCGACGTCGCGCCGATCCCGAGCACCGCGTCGAGTCCTACTGTGAGACCGCGCGTCGCCTCCGCGGCCTCGAGCGCAGCCCGGATGCCGGCGCGGTACGCCTCGTTCGAGTGAGTGTCGTGGGTCACGGTCAGCACCTCCCCCGGCCCGCCGAAGCGCACCTCCTGCTTCGCGACCACGCCGGCGAGCCGCAGGCTGTGCACCGGGATCCCCGCGACGAGCTCCCCGCGAGCCGGCTGCTCAGCGAACGGCGCATCGACCGCGCGCCCCTCGCGGGCCTCCGCCATCAGTTCAGCAGTGCGCACCGCCGTGCCGCTCGGCGAGTCGACCTTCGCGGGATGATGCGCCTCGACCACCTCGATCGCGTCGAAGTACGGGGCTGCGATACGGGCGAGCACGGTACCGAGCACTGAGCCCAACGAGAAGTTCGGCACCACGATCGCGCCCGTCTCGGGCAGGCCCGCAAGGCGCTGCTCCAAGGACGCCAGGCGATCCGCCGACCACCCGCTCGTCCCCACGATCACCCGCTGCCCGCGGTCGAGCGCGCGCGCCACGATGCCGGGCGAGGCCTCGGGATGGCTGACGTCGACGAGGATCCGCGCCTCCGCTCCTTCCTCGGGCTTCGATGCGCTCGTCAGACGGGCGACCAGTTCGAAGTCGGGGTGTTCCTCGATCACCTGGCAGACGAGGGACCCCAGCCGACCGGTGGCTCCCGCCACCGCAACGCTCACAGACATGGGTTCCAGTCTAGGACGTCGCGCGGTTCCGGGGTCACTGTCCGCCGTGTCGCTGATCCGGGATCACTTTCGGCCGTGTCGCCGATCCGGGGTCACTTTCGGCCGTGTCGCGCGAGGCGACACGGCCGAAACTGACCCCGATTCAGTGCGGAGGTCGGCGTCGGGAGCGGCGCAGGCGGATCAGAGCTCGGCGCGGCTCGTGTCGCCCACTGCGACGATCGTCAGCGGGCGAGCCGCGAGCTCAGCGGCGATGCTCCGGATCTCGTCACCCGTGACAGCCGCGAAGCGCTCCAGCGACGCGTCGAGATCGTAGAGCTCCCCGCTGCCCAGCTCGGCGCGCGCGAGGCGACCCATGCGGGTGTCGCTGTCCTCGAGCGCGAGCGCCGACGATCCCGCGATCTGCCCGAGCGCCCGCTCGCGCTCCTCATCCGTGATGCCGGTCTCGGCCATGCGCTGCAGTTCCAGACGGCTGAGCTCGACCACCTCGGCTGCCTTCTCGGGCGCGCACCCCGCGTACATGCCGAAGAGCCCGGCGTCGCTGTAGCTCGCCCCGAAGGAGTACGCGGTGTAGGCCAGCCCGCGCTTCTCGCGGATCTCCTGGAACAAGCGGCTCGACATGCCGCCGCCCAGCACCGAGTTCATGACGCCGAAGGCGAAGCGCCGCGGATCGTTCGAGCGCAAGCCCTCGGTGCCGATCAGCAGATTGACCTGCTCGCTCGGGCGGGCGGTGATGTGCACGCTCGGTTCGGCGTTCCCGGTGCCCGCAGCTCCGGTAGAGAGACCGGGCACCGAGCTCGCCGAAGGGGTCTGATCCGCGCTCGCGTCGACGCTGGTGGAGTCGATCCTCCCCTCCCCCTGCACGCGTCGCACCGGAGTTCCGTCGCGATCAGTGTGCCAGCGCTCCTGCGGCGACAGGTTCAGCGCCTCGAGCACGCGCTCGACCAGGCGGTCGTGATCGACCGCACCGGCGGCCGTGATGACCAGAGTCGTGGGATCGTAGCGGTCGCGGTAGTGCAGGTCGACATCATCGCGCCGCGCGGCGCGGATGGTCTCGGGATGGCCGCCGATCGGCCGGCCGAGCGGATGATCCCCCATCACCGCTTCGAAGAACCGCTCGTTCGCGACATCGGCGAGGTCGTCCGCCGCCATCGCGAGCTCCTCGAGGATCACGCCCCGCTCCATCT
Source organism: Leucobacter tenebrionis (assembly GCF_019884725.1). Classification (NCBI taxonomy): domain Bacteria; kingdom Bacillati; phylum Actinomycetota; class Actinomycetes; order Micrococcales; family Microbacteriaceae; genus Leucobacter; species Leucobacter tenebrionis. Next base: position 823,300 of record NZ_CP082322.1, read on the forward strand.
CGAACTCGTCGCCGTCGAGCACCGAGTTCGTCACCATGTCGGCGAGCACCGTCACCGCGCCGTCGAGGTCGGCGTCGCGCACCTTCGCGTAGTAGCAGGTGTACTCCTTGGCGGTGAGCGCGTTGTGCTCGGCGCCGATGCGGTCGAAGCTCGTCGCGATCGAGTAGGCATCGCGCGTCGGGGTGCCCTTGAACAGCAGGTGCTCGAGGAAGTGCGTGGATCCGAGACTGCCCGGCGCGTCGTCGCGCTCCGCCTGCTCGTCGCGCGATCCCACCCCCACCCAGAAGCCGATCGAGGCGCTGCGCGCGCTCGGCATCCGCTCGGTGAGCACGCGCAACCCGCTCGGGTGCACGGTGCGCCGCACCACGCCCCCCGCGAGATCGGTTTCGAGCTCGGGCTGGTCGAGTGGCAGGAAGATCGGTTCACGCATCCCACCAGCTTAGTGATCGCGTTGGCGCTCCGCGCTGCACGCCCTCGCGTCTTCATCACGCACGCACCGCGCACGCGAAAGCGCCCGCCGAGCCTGAGCTCGACGGGCGCCTTCGCAGCGGATCAGCCGGGACTACTCCGCAGCCGCCTCCGCGGGAGCCTCGGCCTCGGCCTGCTCCTCGATCACGGGCTCGAGCGACAGCTTGCCGCGATCGTCGACCTTGGTGATCCTCACGAGGATCTTCTGACCGACCGAGAGCACGTCGTCCACGCTCTCGACGCGCTTGCCGCCGGCGAGCTTGCGCACCTCGCTGATGTGCAGCAGCCCGTCCTTGCCGGGCAGCAGCGACACGAAGGCGCCGAACGCGGCGTTCTTCACGACGGTGCCCAGGTACTGCTCGCCCACCTCGGGGTTCTGCGGGTTGGCGATCGCGTTGACCTGCGCGCGGGCCGCCTCGGCAGCAGCGCCGTCGGTCGCGCCGATCAGCACGGTGCCGTCGTCCTCGATCGAGATGTCGGCGCCGGTCTCGTCCTGGATGCCGTTGATCGTCTTGCCCTTGGGGCCGATCAGCTCGCCGATCTTGTCGACCGGGATCTGCACGCTGATGATGCGCGGCGCGGTGGGCGCCATCTCATCGGGGGCGTCGATCGCCTGCGACAGCACGTCGAGGATCGTGGTGCGCGCCTCCTTCGCCTGCGACAGAGCGCCGGCGAGCACGTCCGAGGGGATCCCGTCGAGCTTGGTGTCGAGCTGCAGCGCGGTCACGAACTCCGAGGTGCCCGCGACCTTGAAGTCCATGTCGCCCAGCGCGTCCTCAGCACCCAGGATGTCGGTGAGGGTCGCGTAGCGGGTCTCGCCGTCGACCTCGTCGGAGACGAGACCCATCGCGATGCCCGCGACCGGGGCGCGCAGCGGCACACCGGCGTTGAGCAGCGACAGCGTCGAGGCGCAGACCGAGCCCATCGAGGTCGAGCCGTTCGAGCCCAGCGCCTCGCTGACCTGGCGGATCGCGTAGGGGAACTCCTCGCGGCTCGGCAGCACCGGCACGAGCGCGCGCTCGGCCAGGAAGCCGTGGCCGATCTCGCGGCGCTTCGGGCTGCCCACGCGACCGGTCTCACCGGTCGAGTACGGCGGGAAGTTGTAGTGGTGCATGTAGCGCTTGCTGGTGGTGGGCGACAGCGAGTCGATCTGCTGCTCCATCTTGAGCATGTTCAGCGTCGAGACACCCAGGATCTGGGTCTCGCCGCGCTGGAAGATAGCCGAGCCGTGCACGCGCGGGATCACCTGGACCTCGGCGTCGAGCGCGCGGATGTCGCGCAGACCGCGGCCGTCGATGCGAGCGCCCTCGGAGAGGATGCGACCGCGCACGATCTTCTTGGTCACCGACTTGTATGCGCCCGAGACCTGGCCCTCGGCCTCGGCGGGCAGCTCCCCGGCCTCGACCTTGGCCGCGATGGCCTCCTTGACGCGAGCCTTCAGCGCGTCGTCGGCGTCCTGACGCTCCTGCTTGTCGGCGATCTGGTAGATGCCGGTCAGCTCGGCCTCCGCGAGCTCGGCGACGGCGGCGTAGACCTCGTCGGTGTAGGGCAGGAACACGGGGTACTCCTGCACCTCCTTGGCCGACTGGGCGGCGAGCTGCTCCTGCGCCTTCACCAGCTGGGTGAGGAAGGGCTTCGCGGCCTCGAGGCCCTGGGCCACGACGGCCTCGTCGGGCTTGGTGGCGCCGGCCTGGATCAGGTTCCAGGATCCCTCGGTCGCCTCGGCCTCGACCATCATGATCGCGACGTCTTCGCTGCCATCGGCCTTGGTGATGACCCGGCCGGCGACCATCAGGTCGAAGACGGCCTCCTTCAGCTGCTCCTCGTTGGGGAACGCGACCCACTGGTCGCCGATCAGCGCGAGGCGCACACCGGCGATGGGGCCCGAGAACGGCAGACCCGAGATCTGCGTCGAAGCCGAGGCGGCGTTGATCGCGAGCGCGTCGTAGAACTCGCCGGGCGCGATCGACAGCACGGTGACGACGATCTGCACCTCGTTGCGCAGGCCGTCGACGAACGACGGACGCAGCGGGCGATCGATCAGGCGGCAGACGAGGATCGCCTCGGTCGAGGGGCGGCCCTCGCGGCGGAAGAACGAGCCGGGGATCTTACCGGCGGCGTACGAGCGCTCTTCGACGTCGACCGTCAGCGGGAAGAAGTCGAAGTGATCCTTCGGCTGCTTCGACGCGCTGGTCGCCGAGAGGAGCATGGTCTCCTCGTCGAGGTACGCGGCGACCGCGCCCTGAGCCTGCTGCGCGAGACGGCCTGCCTCGAAGCGGATGGTGCGCTTGCCGAACTTGCCGTTGTCGAGCACGGCCTCGGCGAACTTGATTTCAGGACCCTCCACGGGTTCTCCTTTACTACAGGCGAGCGCGCGGACGACCCACGGAAGTCGAGGGGGCTGATCAACAGTGGAAGAACACTCTGCTCGGAGGAGAGGGATCCACCACCGAAGACCAGCGACCTTGCGCTCGATTCATCGATGATTCAGACATGTGTCTGCGCTACCAGGCTATCACCCGGCGGTGCGAGCGCGCCGGATCGAACTACACTTCTCACCATGGCGGACCACGGCACGCGACTCCGGGCACTGTGGCTGCCGGGCTGCGTCGCCCTGCCCGTCGCAGTCGCGGTCCTCCTCAACGCGCTCCTGCGTCCGCGACTCGCGGAGCATCTCGGCGGCATCCGCAGGCATCACTACATCAACTACCGCAGTTTCGACGGCTGGTGGGTGTTCGACGAGCCGACCCGGCTGGCTCACCCGACGCTCACATCGTTCCTCGAACTCTCCGACGGGGCGGTCGCAGCGGCCGGCATCGCGCTCGCCGTCGCATCGGGCATCCTATTCCTGCTCGTGAGTCGCACCCGATCACGCACTCAGCGGTAGAAGCCCTCGCGCAGGTTGATCCCGTGCTCGAGCCACGCCTTCATCGCGGCGAGCATGCCGGTCCATCCCATGCAGTTGCCGAAGGCCGCCCGCACCCCGCTCGGGGTCGCCCGCCAGGCACGCTCGGCGATCCGCACCTCCGTGCGCGATCCGCCGTCGACCGCACGGAACTCGAACTCAACCTCCGTACCGCGCGGGTCCTGCGTCGCGCCCTCGACTCCGCCCCAGCGGAGCACGATGCGCGTCGGCGCCGTCGCTTCGAGCACCTCGACCGGGAACGCCCCCGGGAAATCGGCGAAGTCCCACTGCACGGTCGAGCCGGTCTCGGCGCGGCCCTGCGCTCCCCCGGTGGTGAAATATCGGCTGAGGATCGCGGGATCGGCGACAGCCTCGTACACCTCGGCGGGCGGTTTCGAGATGAAGCCGGAAACCGTGAACTCGAGCTCCGAGAGCCCCTCTTCTGCACTCATACCTATGCTCATATGCCGACTCTACGCCGCCCGAGGACACGCGTCATCCGCTTCCTGGACGCGATTCCTCTTGAGCCCCGCCCCTCCGTCCCCGCCGCCTCCCTCCAGTCGCACCGATCGACGTTCAAACACCGAAACGACCCAAATCGAGGTGCTTAAACGTCAATCGGTGCGCCTGCGACGGCCAGGCGGAAGCGGCAGAGGCAGCGGAAGCGGCAGAGGCGGAGGATGCCCCTACTGCGCGTCCAGGCTGATCGTGCTGAGGGTCTCGGCGCCGATCGAGCCTCGCAGGGCGCCGATGAGCGACTCCTCGACCGGCGCGTCGACCGAGAGCACCGACAGCGCGGTGCCGTTCTTCTCGTCGCGCGCGATCTGGAGACCCGCGATGTTGACCCCGGCCTCACCGAGGATGCCGCCGTAGGTCGCGACGATGCCCGGACGGTCGACATAGCTGAACACGATGAGGTGGTCCGAGAGCGGCAGCTCGAGATCGTACCCGTTGATGCCGACGATCTTCTCGATCTGCTTGGGTCCGGTGAGCGTGCCCGAGACCGACATCTGCGTGCCGTCGGTGAGCGAACCGCGGATCGTGATGACGTTGCGGTAGCTCTCGGAGTCGCCGTCGACCGTGAAGCGCACCTCGACGTCGCGCTGCTCGGCGAGCAGAGGGGCATTGACGTACGACACGGGCTCGCTGACGATCTTCGAGAAGACACCCTTGAGCGCCGCGAGGCGCAGCGCGTCGACGTTGTGCTCGGAGAGCTCGCCGTGCACCTCGATGTCGAGCGCGGAGATCGCGCCGCCGGCGAGGCTCGCGAAGACCTGTCCGAGCTTCTCGGTGAGCGGCAGGCCGGGGCGCACGTACTCGTCGATGGCGCCGCCCGCGACGTTGACCGCGTCGGGTACCAGATCGCCCGCGAGCGCGAGGCGCACAGACTTCGCGACCGAGACGCCGGCCTTCTCCTGGGCCTCCTCGGTCGAGGCTCCGAGGTGCGGCGTGACGTTCACGTTCGGCAGACCGGTGAGCGAGGTGTCGGCCGGGGGCTCCTGCATGAACACGTCGAGCGCCGCCCCGGCGATCTCGCCCGCGGTGAGCGCCTCCGCGAGCGCCGCCTCGTCGATGAGCCCGCCGCGCGCGACGTTCACCACGTAGGCGGTCTTCTTCATCGCGCGCAGCTGCTCGGCGCCGATCATGCCGAGCGTCTCGGGCGTGCGCGGCATGTGGATCGTCAGGAAGTCGACGCGCTCGACCAGTTCTTCGAGCGTGACGAGCTGCACGCCGAGCTGCTGGGCGCGGGCAGCCGTGACGTAGGGATCGTAGGCGATGAGCTCGACGCCGAAGCCGCGCAGGCGCTCGGCGACGAGCGCACCGATGCGGCCGAGACCGACGATGCCGATGGTCTTCTCGTAGAGCTCGGTGCCCGTGAAGGAGGAGCGCTTCCACTCACCGGCCGAGAGCGAGCCGTGCGCGCGGGGCAGGTGGCGCGCGAGACCGAGGATATGGGCGACGGTCAGCTCGGCCGCGCTGATGATGTTGGAGGTGGGGGCGTTGACGACCATCACGCCGGCCTGAGTAGCCGCCTTGATGTCGACGTTGTCGAGGCCCACGCCGGCGCGAGCGATGACCTTGAGCCGCGGCGCCCAGCTGAGGGCTTCGGCGTCGATCTGTGTGGCCGACCGGACGAGCACGGCGTCGGCGGTGGCGAGAGCGGCGCGGAGCGCCTCGCGGTCGGTGCCGTCTACGTTCACCACCTCGAAGTCGGGGCCGAGCGCGGCGATAGTGGCGGGAGAGAGTTGTTCGGCGATCAGCACGACCGGCGCAGACATCAAGCGAATCCTTCGGGTCAGCGGCAGGAGAAACCCGGCTCGACACGGAACCGGGGCTCCAGTCTAACCTGCCGAGCCCGCGTCTCCCGTCTGCCCTCCGCTATCCGAAGAAGCTCGACTGCGGCACGAGGTGCAGCACCTCGAGCTGCACCGCCGCGACCAGGCAGAGCCCCGCCGCGATCACGAGCAGTCGCGCCGCTGCTGAGCGGCCCCGGCCGATCAGCAGGGCGAGCGCGTAGACCACGACGGGCAGGACCACGCCGAAGACGAGCCAGAACCAGCCCGTCCCCGTGATCCCGAGCCCCATCGACGTGGCCATCTGCGGCAGCAGCACGATGTTGCCCACCGCCGCGATAACCGTGTAGACGTACAGCGCGGTGAGCAGGGCCGCCACGGCCCAGGCGACGATCCGGCGTCCCATCATGCGCCCCCTCCGCTGAACACCGGCAGCGGCAGCAGCACGACCGCCCCGATCAGAATCCAGAGGGTCAGACGTCGCATGCCCGCGCCGCGGCACAGCACGAGCACGCTGAAGAACCACAGGATCGGCGCGAGCGGGGCCGCCCAGAAGACGAGCTGCTGCAGCACGGCGCCGAGCGATCCGCTCGACTCGGCCACCGAGGCGTTCTGGACAGCGTAGAACTGCGCCCAGCTGAGCCAGATCCATGCGTAGAGCAGGTAGAGCCCGCCGAAGACACCGAGCAGCACCAGGGCGGCGTTCGAGAGCTGCTGGGCGGGCTCGGCCGCATCGGGCTCCTCCGGGTCGGCACCCGCCGCATCGGGACCGACCTGCGGTGCAGCCGACTCCTCGGCGGGTTCGGAATCAGCCGCCCTCACCGGGTCGGCATGCACAGTCCACCCGCTCGCGATGGAGCTCTCCCGCTCCTCGCCGCCCTCTGCTTTCGCCATGGGTTCAACCCTAGCGATCGGAGTCTCGGAGCACGCCGAAAGCGCGAGGCCGCTCCGTCAGGAGTGCGCGGGTTCGTCGCCCTCGACCAGCTGGGTCGCGAGGTCGGCGACCTCGGCAGCGCTGAGTTCGACCCCGGCGCGCTCGAGCCGCGATCGGATCATCTGCTCGACCTCGCCGCGCGAGGCGGCGGCACCGGCCGTATCCCGGACCTCGACCATGATGGTCGCCACTGCGTCGACGGTCTCCGGTTTCCGGCTCTCGATGTCGCTCGCTCCGTCGCTGTGCTCGATGCTCATCGCTGCTCTCCTCCGCGGGTCGATCCTCATCTCGGCACGTGATCCGTGCGTGCGGCCGACGCTATCACCGCAGCGCCGGATCCCGGGTACCCCTTGACAGAGGGGCCGGCGCCTGCAGCGCCGCCCGCTCGGCTCGCGCGAGACCTGCGGGCGCCCGCGCGGATGGGTGCAACCGGAGGAGTCGGCGAGATACGGATCTCGCACGCACACCCGCGGATCCGCATGCGAGATCCGTCTCTCGAGCAGGGGCGGGGCGGGCACTAGTTCCACGCAGTGCACTCGATGTCCTCGAGTTCGAGGATCGCGCCGTCCCTGCGCACAACGGTGAGGCCGTACATCTGAGCCTGCGCGACGATGAGTCAGGCGAAGGGAACACGGTGAGCCCGGCTCATCGCTCCGGCGAGCGGCATCTCGGATCCCGTCATCGGCAACTCGCTCGCCACCATCGGGTCGAGCACTTCACCCATTGGGCGAGCACCGCCTCGACCATCTTGAAACGCGGAGTCCCGCTCTGCTGGATTCACCCTGCCCGCAGCAGCACATCGAGACTCCGCGTTGCAGCTCGGGGAAGGAGACTCGCCCTACGCTGGGAGACATGCACACCTTCGACCTCGGCCGCATCGGCTCTGGGCTCCCGGTCGCCGCCGCGCAAGCCGAGATCGAGCAGGCCGTGGCGCACGGCGCCTGCGTCATCACCGCGCCTCCCGGCACCGGCAAGACCACCTTCGTGCCGCCGCTCGTCGCGAACCTGGTCGCGCGGCGCGGTGGCGGCCGGGTGCTGCTCACGCAACCCCGGCGGGTCGCGGTGCGCGCGGCGGCGCGGCGCATTGCGGAGCTCGACGGCGGGAACGGAACGGCCGGAGGAGGCAGCGGTCGAGGCGGCGACCGCGGCGCCGGCGATGGCGGGATCGGCGGCGCGGTCGGCTTCACCGTGCGCGGCGAGCGCCGCGTCGGCCCGGACACCCGCCTCGAGGTGCTGACCCCGGGCGTACTGCTGCGCCGTCTCATCGCCGATCCCGCCCTCGAGGGCGTCGACGCCGTGATCCTCGACGAGGTGCACGAGCGGTCGGTCGACGGCGATCTCCTGCTCGCGCTGCTCGACGAGGTACGCACGCTGCGCGACGACCTCGCACTTGTCGCGATGTCGGCCACCCTCGACTCCGAGCGGTTCGCGGCGCTGATCGGCGACGGGCCGGGCTCCCCCGCTCCGGTCGTCGAGATCCCCTCGCCCCTCCACCCGCTTCGCATCGATTACGCCCCCTGCGACGGCCCCAGACTCGATGAGCGCGGAGCGACCCGCCAGTACCTCGCGCACCTCGCCGCGCTCACCGCCCGCATCCGGGCCGAGGAGGGGTGCGACGCCCTCGTCTTCGTGCCGGGAGCCAGAGAGGTCGACGAGGTCGTGCGCCTGCTTCGGGACGGGCACGCGGCTCACGAGCGCGTCGAGGTGTTTCCCCTGCACGGGCGCGTTCCGGCCCGCGAGCAGGATCGCGCCGTGCGCGGGCGCGGCAGCGGCGATCCCGCGCGCATCGTCGTGAGCACCTCGCTCGCCGAGAGCTCGCTCACCGTCCCCGGCGTCCGCCTCGTGATCGACTCGGGGCTCTCGCGCGAGGTCCGACGGGATCGCGCAAGAGACATGACTGGGCTCGTCACGGTGAGCGCCTCGCGCGCGAGTGCGGAGCAGCGGGCGGGCCGCGCGGCGCGCCAGGGCCCGGGCCGCGCCATGCGGGCGTACTCGGAGACCGACTTCGCACGGATGCCGGCGGCCGCCCCTCCCGAGATCGCGTCGGCCGACCTCACCGATGCCGCGCTGTTGCTCGCCGCATGGGGTACCCCGGGCGGCGCCGGTCTGACGTTGCCCACCCCTCCTCCCCCGGCGGCGATGGCCTCGGCCGTCGAGGTGCTGCACACCCTCGGGCTGGTCGACGATGACGGCCGCATCACCGCACTCGGCGAGCGGGTCGTTCAGCTGCCGGTCGGCGCACGCGAGGCACGCGCGCTCCTCGCGGGGGCGCACGACCTCGGCGATCCCGAACTCGTCGGCGAGATCGTGGCGGCCGTTTCCGACGACCACCGCGAGCCGGGGGCCGACCTCTCCCGGCTGCTGCGCGAGCTGCGAACCGGGCGCAGTGCGGGATCGCAGCGCTGGCGTCGAGAGGCTCGGAGGCTGTCGGGCATCGCTCGCTCCGACGCGCCTGACGCCCCGGGCCCGACTGCGGCGACATCCAGAACGGACTCGGCAGAGGCGCCCGGCGTCGTCGTCGCTCTCGCCCGCCCGGAGTGGATCGCGCGCCGCACCGGGGCCCACTCCCGCAGCTACCTGTTCGCGAGCGGCACGAGAGCCGCGCTCCCCGAGGGCAGCGGCCTCATCGGCAGCGAGTGGATCGCCGTACGCGAGGTGCAGCGCGCTTCGGGGCGCGCGGCCGACGGCACCGGAGCCGTGATCCGTCTCGCCGCCCACCTCACCAGCGCGGACGCCGTGCGCATCGGCGGCCCGCTCATCACGAGCACGCGGGCCGCTCGCGTCGAGGAGGGGCGCGTGCGTGTGCGCGAGGAGCGCAGGCTCGGCGCGATCCTGCTCTCCTCCGCACCGGTGCCGCCCGCCGAGGACGACACCATCCCGGCCCTCGCTGGCCACCTGCGCGAGCAGGGGCTCTCGGCGCTCGAGTGGTCGGACGCGGCGGTCTCGCTGCGAGCTCGCCTGGCGCTGCTGCATCGGCTGATCGGGGAACCCTGGCCTGCAATGGACGAGGTCGCACTGACGGAAGGCATCGAGCACTGGCTGGGAGCGGATCTGGCGCGACTGCGGCCCGGCGCATCCCTGCGCGGGATCGACGTCACCACCGCCCTGCGCCGGCTGCTGCCGTGGCCCGAGGCCGCCCGTCTCGACGAGTTGGCGCCGGAGCGTCTCACGGTGCCCTCGGGGTCCGCGATCCGCATCGACTATCCGGACGCGGGGTCGGATGACGCGGCGCCCGACGAGGCCGCGCGTCCCGTCGTCGCAGTGAAGCTGCAGGAGGTGTTCGGCCTCGCGCAGACCCCTCGCATCGTCGACGGACGGGTGCCGATCCTCTTCCACCTGCTCTCCCCCGCGCGGCGCCCCCTCGCCGTCACCGACGATCTCTCATCGTTCTGGAACGGGCCCTATCAGCAGGTCCGACGGGAGATGCGCGGGCGCTACCCCAAGCACCCCTGGCCCGAGGATCCGTGGGAGGCTGAGGCGACGGCGCGCACGAAGCGCGGTGCCCGGCGGTAGGTCCGGCCCCTCCCGAGCAACGCAAAAGGGTGCCGGGTTCGAAAACCCGGCACCCTCGGATCACTGCCACAGGCTCAGGGAGCCGCTACGGATCACCGCGCAGCAGTGCCGTCGGTTCGCGATGATCGCTCGCGATCATCGGCAGCAAGCGCAGCCGTCCCGACTACGCCGACGGTTACCGCGCAGCAGTGCCGTCGGTGTAGTCGTCGTCGCTCGACTGCCATGCGAACAGCTTGCGCAGCTCGACGCCGGTCTTCTCGATGGGGTGCGACTCGGCCTTGGCGCGCAGCTCCTGGAACTCCTTCGCGCCGTTGTCCTGATCCTCGATGAAGCGCTTCGCGAACGCACCCGACTGGATGTCGGCGAGCACGGCCTTCATGTTCTCCTTGACGGAGGGATCGATGACGCGGGGGCCCGACACGTAGTCGCCGTACTCGGCGGTGTCGCTGACCGACCAGCGCTGCTTGGCGATGCCACCCTCCCACATGAGGTCGACGATGAGCTTGAGCTCGTGCAGCACCTCGAAGTAGGCGATCTCAGGCTGGTAACCGGCTTCGGTGAGCACCTCGAAGCCGTACTGCACGAGCTGCGAGGTACCGCCGCAGAGCACCGCCTGCTCGCCGAAGAGGTCGGACTCGGTCTCCTCGGTGAAGGTGGTCTTGATGACACCGGCGCGGGTGCCGCCGATGGCCTTGGCGTAGGACTTCGCGGTCTCCCAGGCGGTGCCCGAGGCGTCGACCTCGACCGCGATGATGTCGGGGATGCCGCGGCCGGCCTCGAACTCGCGGCGCACGGTGTGGCCGGGAGCCTTCGGAGCGACGAGGATCACGTCGACGCCCTCGGGGGCCTCGATGTAGCCGAAGCGGATGTTGAAACCGTGGGCGAAGGCGAGCGTCTTGCCCTCGGTCAGCTTGTCCTTGATCTGCTCGTTGTAGATCGCACGCTGGTGCTGGTCCGGGGCGAGGATCATGATGAGGTCGGCCCACTCCGCGGCGTCGGCCACGGTCTTGACCTCGAAACCGGCCTCTTCGGCCTTCTGGATCGACTTCGAGCCCTCCTTGAGGGCGATGACGACCTCGACGCCCGAGTCGCGCAGGTTCATCGCGTGGGCATGGCCCTGCGAGCCGTAACCGACGACGGCTACCTTCTTGCCCTGGATGATCGACAGGTCGGCGTCGGCGTCGTAGTACATCTCTGCCACTGGGTTCTCCTTTGTTGTGGGGATCTGGGAATCTAAGTCGTCATTCTGCGCCGCAGAATCTCACTGATGACGGGGTGTTGGGGGCGGGATCCTGCGATCCGCTGCGCGGCCGCAGGATGACGGTGCAGGACACCGTCAATTCTTGAAGACGCGCTCCGTGATGGACTTCGATCCGCGCCCCATCGCGATGAGGCCGGACTGCGCGATCTCCTTGATTCCGTAAGGCTCGAGCACCTTCAGGAACGCTTCGATCTTGCCGCTGTCGCCCGTGACCTCGATGGTGAGCGCGTCGGGCACGACATCGACGACGCGGGCGCGGAACAGGTTCACTGCCTCGAGCACGTGGGATCGGCTCTGGTTGTCGGCGCGCACCTTGATGAGCACGTGCTCGCGCTGCACCGAGGTGGACTCGTCGAGCTCGACGATCTTGATCACGTTGACGAGCTTGTTGAGCTGCTTGGTGACCTGCTCGAGCAGCGTCTCGTCCTCGTCGACCACGACGGTGATGCGCGAGAGACCGCACATCTCGGTCGGCCCGACGGCGAGAGACTCGATGTTGAAGCCGCGGCGGGCGAAGAGCCCGGCGACGCGGGTCAGCAGACCCGGTTTGTCCTCGACGAGGAGGCTGAGTACGTGGCGGCTCATGATTACTCCTCCTCCCACTCGGGGCTATGTTCGAGGGCGTACTGGATATCGCTGTTGGAGGTGCCCTGGCGCACCATGGGCCACACCATCGCGTCGGCGCTCACCACGAAGTCGATCACCACGGGGCGGTCGTTGGTCTCGAGTGCGAGCTTGATGGCGTCGTCGACCTGGTCCTCGCGCTCGACTCGGATGGCGAGGCACCCGTAGGCCTCCCCCAGCTTCACGAAGTCGGGGACGCGCTGCGATCCGTGACCCGTGTTGAGCTCGGTGTTGGAGTAGCGCCCCTCGTAGATCAGGGTCTGCCACTGCCGCACCATGCCCAGCGACGAGTTGTTGATGACGGCGACCTTGATGGGGATGTCGTTCACCACGCAGGTGGCGAGCTCCTGGTTCGTCATCTGGAAGCAGCCGTCGCCGTCGATCGCCCAGACCACACGATCGGGCTCGGCGACCTTGGCCCCCATTGCCGCGGGCACGGAGTAGCCCATCGTGCCGGCGCCGCCCGAGTTGAGCCATGCGCCCGGCCGCTCGTACTTGATGAACTGCGCGGCCCACATCTGGTGCTGTCCGACGCCCGCGGCGTAGATGCCCTCGGGTCCGGTGAGCTCGCCGATGCGCTGGATCACGTGCTGCGGCGAGAGCAGGCCATCGCTCGTCTCGGCGTATCCGAGCGGGAAGCGCTCCTGCAGCAGGTGCAGCCGGTCCCACCACGCGGTGAGGTCGGTGAACTCCCGGCTGAGCTTCGCGGTCGAGACCGCCGCGATGAGATCGGAGATCACCTCGGCGGCGTCACCCACGATCGGCACATCGGCGGCGCGGATCTTGCCGATCTCCGCGGGGTCGATGTCTGCGTGGATCACCTTCGCGTCGGGGGCGAAGAGCGCGGCCTTGCCCGTCACGCGATCGTCGAAGCGGGCTCCGAGCGTGATGAGCAGGTCGGACTCCTGCAGCGCGAGCACCGCCGGAACGGTGCCGTGCATGCCGGGCATCCCGAGGTGCTGCGGGTGCGAATCGGGGAAGACACCGCGAGCCATCAGCGTGGTGACCACGGGGGCGCCCACCAGCTCGGCGAGCTGCAGCAGCTCCTCGGAGGCTCCGGCGCGGCCGACGCCGCCACCCACGTAGAAGACGGGGCGCTCGGCGGTCGCGATGAGGTCGGCGGCAGCCTGGATCTGCTTGCTGTTCGCCTTGGTGATCGGCCGGTAGCCGGCCAGCTCGACGCGGGGATCCCACACGAAGTCGAGCTCGCCCTCCTGCGCGTCCTTGGTGATATCGACGAGCACAGGGCCGGGGCGCCCGGTCGAGGCGAGGTGGTAGGCCGCCGCGATCGCCCCCGGGATCTCCTCGGGCCGCTTCACGAGGAAGGAGTGCTTGGTGATGGGCATGGTGACGCCCACGATGTCGGCCTCCTGGAACGCATCCGAGCCCATGAGGTGCGAGAACACCTGCCCGGTGATCGCGAGCATCGGCACGGAGTCCATGTAGGCGTCGGCGATCGCGGTGACGAGGTTCGTCGCGCCGGGGCCCGAGGTGGCGATGCAGACGCCGACCTTGCCCGTCGCCGCGGCGAACCCCTCAGCGGCGTGGCCGCCGCCCTGCTCGTGACGAACGAGCACGTGGTGCAGGCGATCGGCGTCCATGAGCGCGTCGTAGAGCGGCAGCACGGCGCCGCCCGGCAGGCCGAAGACGTCCGTGACGCCCAGGGCCTCGAGGCTGCGGACGACGGCCGTTGCGCCGTTCATCCTCTCGCCGCGCGTCGCCGCGGGTTTCGATGGGGGGATTGCACTCGATTCCGAGGTCATCTCTTGCTTTCCTGATCTGAGGTGTGGGTGCGACTGACGCGGTGACGGCGCGGGGCTCGGGGCCCATGCCCGCCGACGGGCTCGAACCCGCCCGCGGTGCGAGCGGCCGGGTGCGAGCCCGTCGAGGGCATGCACGACCTCACCGGGTCAACCGGTGACGGCGCCTTCGGAAGCCGAACGGACGAGCTTGGCGTACTTTGCCAGAACACCGCGCGTGTATCGCGGGGGAAGCGGGGCCCAGGTTGCTCGGCGGGCCTCGAGCTCGGCGGGATCTACCAGCAGGTCGAGCGTCTGTGCGGCGATATCGACCCGAATCAGGTCACCGTCGCGGACCAGGGCGACCGGACCGCCGTCCGTCGCCTCAGGTGCGATATGGCCGATGCACAGGCCGGTTGTGCCGCCTGAGAATCGTCCGTCCGTCAATAGTAGTACATCTTTTCCGAGCCCCGCGCCCTTGATGGCGGCGGTGATCGCGAGCATCTCACGCATACCGGGGCCACCCTTCGGGCCCTCGTAGCGGATCACCACGATGTCACCCTTGCCGATCGCGCCCTCGGTGAGCGCGTCCATCGCGGCCCGCTCCCGGTCGAAGACCCGAGCCGGCCCCTCGAAGACCTCGGCGTCGAAGCCGGCGGTCTTCACCACGGCGCCCTCGGGCGCGAGGCTGCCGTGCAGGATCGTCAGGCCGCCGGTGGCGTGGATCGGGTCGTCGAGCTGGTGGATCACCTCGCCGTCGATCGGGTCCGGATTCAACTCGGCCAGGTTCTCGGCCATCGTCTTGCCGGTCACCGTCATGACGTCGCCGTGCAGCAGCCCCGCATCGAGCAGCGCCTTGAGCACGACGGGCACGCCGCCGTGGCGGTCGATGTCGGCCATGACATACTTGCCGAACGGCTTCATGTCGGCCAGGTGCGGCACCTTGGCGCCGATGCGGTTGAAATCGTCGAGCGTGAGGTCGACCTCGGCCTCGCGGGCGATCGCGAGGAGGTGCAGCACCGCGTTCGTCGAGCCGCCGTAGGCCATGAGCAGCGTGATCGCGTTCTCGAAGGCCTTCTTGGTCATGATGTCGCGCGCCGTGATCCCCTTGCGGATCATGTTGACGACGGCCTCGCCCGAGCGGTGAGCGAAGTAGTCGCGGCGGCGATCGGCGCTGGGGGGCGCGGCGGAGCCGGGCAGACTCATTCCGAGCGCCTCGGCGATCGACGCCATCGTGTTGGCGGTGTACATGCCGCCGCAGGCGCCCTCGCCCGGCGCGATCGCGCACTCGATGCGCTTGAGATCCTCTTCGCTCATCGTGCCGGCCTTGCAAGCGCCGACCGCCTCGAAGGCGTCGATGATGGTGACTTCCTTCTGCGTGCCGTCAGTGAGCTTCACCCAGCCCGGCGCGATCGACCCGGCGTACAGGAAGACCGAGGCGAGATCGAGGCGTGCCGCCGCCATGAGCATGCCCGGCAACGACTTGTCGCAGCCGGCGAGCACGACGGTGCCGTCGAGGCGCTCGGCCATGACGACGGTCTCGACCGAGTCGGCGATGACCTCGCGCGAGACGAGCGAGAAGTGCATGCCCTCGTGCCCCATCGAGATGCCGTCGGACACGGAGATCGTGCCGAACTGCAGGGGGTAGCCGCCGCCCGAGTGCACACCCTCCTTGGCGCCCTGCGCCAGACGGTCGAGGCTCAGGTTGCAGGGGGTGATCTCGTTCCAGGAACTCGCAATGCCGATCTGAGGCTTGTCCCAGTCCTCATCGCCCATGCCGACAGCGCGGAGCATACCCCTCGCAGCAGCCTTCTCGATCCCGTCGGTGACGTCGCGGCTTCGCGGCTTCATGTCAATCTCTGCCATAGGCACAGTCTAGCCGCCGCCGGGGACACTGCGATCGCACACGCGAAAGCGCCGAAGGATCTTCCGATCCCCCGGCGCCTCGATGCGCTCGCGCGAAGCCGCTACTTGCCGATGGCGGGCAGCAGGGTGAAGGGCAGCATGAAGCCGATGATGGTCGCCGCCAGGCCGCCGAAGAAGGTCCACTGCTCGACGACCGACTCGAGCTCGATGTTGAAGCCGTAGCTCATCAGCACCATTCCGCCGACCACCAGCACGACCGAGAGGATGAAGCCGATCGCGGTCACCGCACCTACGGCGCCCTGCGAGCTCTCCTCGAACAGCGTCTCATGCTTCGCCATACCGACCTTCTCCTTCACTATCGCTTCGGCGCGACCGTCGAGGCCGCATGTCTCGCATCCGCACCCGCGGACTCCTGCCTGCAAGATTAGCGCACCCGCGCGCTCGCCTCCCATTTACCAGAAGACGGTGCGCCCGGGAAGGCAGAATGGAGCGATTCGGGTTCGAGGTAGGCTGACGGGATCGGGATCCCGGATCCCGTCAACCGCAACCGAGGGAGGAACCGTGTCGATCGGCAAGTACGTCACCAATCCCGGTGTGATCGGAGCGGCCGCCGGTGCGCTCAGCACCGCCCGTCGCACGCAGTCCATGCGCAAGGACTGGCGCCGCCTGCTCGTCTGGGGGGTCTGGCTGGCCGGCTTCGCACTCGCCATCGCCACTGTCTCCATGCAGGAGCAGGACGAGGAGCACGAGCTCGAGCAAGAGGCCGAGAAGCGCCGCAAGAAGCAGCGCTAGCGCAGCGGGTTCCCGCGCCGCCGCCTCGCGCGCATCGGAGCCCCGCAGACACATCTCAAGAGTTCCTCGAAAGGCGCTGCATGAGCGAGCCGCTCCATTCCTCCGATGCCCCGAGCCAGCAGAGACGGCCTCGCCGCCTGCTCCGCCTCGTCAACCAGCGCGAGGCGGCTCGCGTCAGCAGGCTGCTGCGAGCCGAGGTGGTCGGGGGCGTCATCGTCATGGTCGCCGCCCTGATCGGCTTCATCGCGGCGAACAGCCCGCTCGCCGATTGGTACTTCGCGCTGCGGGAGACGCGGATCGGCCCGGGGTCGCTGCACCTCGACCTCTCTGTGGGGCAGTGGGCCTCGGACGGCCTGCTCGTGATCTTCTTCTTCATGGTCGGGCTCGAACTCAAGCGCGAGTTCGTCGAGGGCGAGCTCAGCCGGTTCTCGACCGCGATCGTGCCGGTGGCCGCGGCGTTCGGCGGCGTCGCGGTTCCGGCCCTCATCTACGTGGCGTTCACGGCGGGCACACCCTCGGCGCACGGCTGGGCGATCCCCACCGCGACCGACATCGCGTTCGCTGTCGCGGTGCTCGGGCTCATCGCTCCGCGCATCCCCCCGGCGCTGCGGATGTTCCTCCTCACGCTCGCCGTCGTCGACGATCTCATCGCGATCAGCATCATCGCGATCTTCTACACCGCCGGCGTGCACCTGCTCCCGCTGCTCTGCAGCCTGCTGCCGATCCTGCTCTACGCCTTCCTCGTGCGGCGCTTCCCGCAGTGGTTCGCGAGCTCCGGTTGGGGGCCGTGGCTGATCCTGCTCCCCATCGGCATCGTCGCGTGGGCACTGTTCCACGCTTCGGGCATCCACGCGACGATCGTGGGCGTGCTGCTCGCCTTCCTCGTGCCGGTCTCGGGCGCCGGCGGCACACAGCTCGCGGAGGTGTTCGAGCACCGCTTCCGCCCGCTCTCCACCGGGATCGCCGTGCCGATCTTCGCGTTCTTCGCCGCGGGTGTGGCGATCGGCGGCGAGTCGCGCTTCCCCTTCGATCCGATCGCGCTCGGCATCATGGTGGGCCTGGTGCTCGGCAAGCCGATCGGCATCACCCTCTCCACCTGGCTGCTCACCCGCTTCACCCGCGCCGAGCTCGACGACTCCGTGCGGTGGCGCGAGCTCATCGGGGTCGGCGCTCTCGCCGGTGTCGGGTTCACCGTGGCGCTGCTCGTCGCGGACCTGAGCTTCTCGGATGCGGCCGATGCCGATACGGCGCGCCTCGCAGTGATGTCCGGATCCGTGATCGCGGTGGCCGTGTCGGCCACGCTTCTCGTGCGGCGACCGCGGTCCCGCAGGCGACCGCTCGACGACTGAGACCGCGCGACACGCCCGCGATCCTTTCCAGCCGCCACCGATTTGAGCGTGTGGAAAATCCCGTGTTAGTATTTTCCTCGTTGCTCAGCGAGCAGCAGGCGCCTTTAGCTCAGTTGGTAGAGCAGCTGACTCTTAATCAGCGGGTCCACGGTTCGAGCCCGTGAGGGCGCACGCAATCGAGAAAAGCTCCACCGCCAGGTGGAGCTTTTCTCGTATCTGCTGCCGATTCACTGGCCGTTCACGGAAGGTGCTCGATGTCCGATTCCATTCCCGCCCCCTCGACCGACCTCGCGTTCGCGCTCGAGCTCGCGGATCTCGCCGATTCGGTCTCGCTCCCCCGCTTCCAGTCGGCCGACCTGACCATCGAGACGAAGCCCGACCGCACGTACGTGACCGATGCCGACAAGGCGGTCGAGCGAGCGCTGCGCGAGCGCATCGAGGCCGCGCTGCCGGCCGACAGCTTCTTCGGCGAAGAGTCGGGGCGCTCGGAGAAGGGCTCCCGGCGCTGGATCATCGACCCCATCGACGGTACCGCGAACTTCCTGCGGGGAGTACCGAACTGGGCCACGCTCATCGCCCTCGAGATCGACGGAGCACCCACCGTCGGCGTCGTCTCGGCTCCGGCGTTCGGGGCGCGCTGGTGGGCGGAGACCGGGGGCGGCGCCTGGGGCCGCGAGGCGGGGCAGGAGCCCCGTCGACTGCGGGTCTCGGGCATCGCCGAACTCGAGCACGCCTCTCTCAGCTTCCAGAGCATCGAGCAGTGGGACGTCGCGGGTTACCTGCACCCCCTCATCGAGCTCAGCCGCGCCGTGTGGCGGGATCGCGCCTACGGCGACATGTGGTCGTACATGCTGCTCGCGGAGGGCCTCCTCGACGTGGTCGCCGAGTTCGACGTGAAGCCCTACGACCTCGCGGCGCTCGTGCCGATCGTGCGTGAAGCCGGCGGCCGGTTCACCGATATCGAGGGCTCGGAGAGCGCGTGGAACGGCAGCTCGCTCGCCACGAACGGCGCGCTGCACGACGCGGTCATCGCGACGATCGAGGGCGCGCTCGGGGACTCGCGAGAACCGGAGGGATCGAAGACCTCGGCCGGAGTCGCACGATGACGGCCTCCCCCGAGCAGACCCCGGAGGCCGTCTCCCCCGTGCGTCCGGCGCTCGCGGCGCTCGCACTGGCCGTCGATGCCGCGCTCGTGCTGCTCTTCGCGGGGCTCGGGCGCAGCAATCACGCTCGCGAGGCCACACTGCTGGGCCTCTTCGAGACCGCGTGGCCCTTCCTCGTCGGCCTGCTGCTGGTCTGGGGATGGGGACTCGTGTGGAAGCACCCGGTCAAGCTCCTGCGCTCCGGAGTCCCGGTGTGGCTGGGCACCGTGATGCTCGGCATGGGGCTGCGGCTGCTGTCGGATCAGGGCACGGCCCCGGCCTTCATCCTCGTGGCGACCATCACGCTGGGCGTCTTCCTGCTCGGGTGGCGCGGCATCGCCCTGCTCGTGCTGCGCATGCGCCGTCGCTGAGGCGATCCTCCGTCCCCTTCGACGGGAGTCCGCTCGCCCCGTCGCCGGCGTAGGCCTCTCATACCGCCGCAGACCTCCGACACCGTGTGAGAGGTCTACAACGGTGCCGGAGGTCCTGCGGCGACAGAGGAGGCCTGCAGCGGCGGCAGGCCCTCCGGGCGGAATCAGCTCGCGAGCTTCTCCAGCATCTCGGCGGCGCGGTTCGAGAAGCCCCACTCGTTGTCGTACCAGCTGGTGACCTTGATGTGCTTGCCCTGCACCTCGGTGAGCTCGGAGTCGAAGATCGAGGAGTGGGAGTTGCCCACGATATCCGATGACACGAGCGGCTCGTCCGAGAACTCGAAGACGTGCTCCAGGGGGCCCTCGGCGGCCGCGGCGCGGTAGGCCTCGAGCACCTCTTCACGGGTCACCTCGCGCGAAACGGCCGCGTTCAGCTCGACGATCGAGCCCACGGGCACCGGCACGCGCATCGAGGTGCCCGACAGCTTGCCGTCGAGCTGCGGCAGCACGAGACCGATCGCCTTCGCCGCGCCCGTCGATGTGGGAACGATGTTGAGGGCCGCGGCGCGGGCGCGGCGGCGATCCTTATGCGGACCGTCGATGAGGTTCTGGTCCTGCGTGTACGCGTGCACCGTGGTCATGAATCCCTGCGTGATGCCCGCGAGGTCGTCGAGCACCTTCGCGAGCGGCGCGAAGGCGTTCGTGGTGCAGGAGGCGTTCGAGATGATGACGTGCTTCTCGGGGTCGTAGAGGTGGTCGTTCACGCCGACCACGACGGTGAGGTCCGCGTTCGTCGCGGGTGCGCTCACGAGCACGCGCTTGGCGCCGGCCTCGACGTGCTTGCGGGCATCCTCGGCCTTCGTGAACCGTCCGGTCGATTCGAGCACTACGTCGACGCCCAGGTCGCCCCAGGGGAGCTTCGCCGGGTCGGCCTCGGCGAACACCTTGATGCGGCGATCATCGACGACCAGCTCGCCGTCCTCGAACGAGATCTCCCTCTTCAGACGGCCGTAGACGCTGTCCCACTCGAGCAGATGCGCCAGCATCTCCCCGTTGGTGAGGTCGTTGACAGCGACGACCTCGACGTCGCTGTCCTTCTTCAGCAGTGCGCGCAGCACGCCGCGCCCGATACGTCCGAAGCCGTTGATAGCCACACGAGCAGTCATGATCCCACTTTCTTCTTCAGTGTCCGTTGCACTCGGAATACCTCCAGATTGGCCCGATTCGAGCCCCGAGTCCAGTGGCCTGAATGCCAGCCTCCGAACGGATCCTGCCAAGTTGCGGGCACTCCGCCTCACCCCCGCTCGTCGCGTCGGCCAACGGGTTCTCGGCCGGCGCGATACCCTCAGCGCGAGCGCGAGAACGTTCGGCGATAATCGCTCGGCGTCGTGCCGAGAACACTCCTGAAGTGGCGGCGGAGGTTCGTCGCAGTGCCCAGCCCGACCGCGGCGGAGATCTCCTCGATCCCGAGGTCGGTCTCCTCGAGCAGTTCGCGCGCACGATCGATCCGCGCCCGCATGATCCACTGCATCGGCGTGTAGCCGGTCTCGTCTCTGAAGCGCCGCGAGAGCGTGCGCTCCGACACCCGCGCATGAGCCGCGAGACGAGCGATGTCGAGCGTCTCGTCGAGCCTGCGCAGCGCCCACTCGCGCGTGAGCGTGAAGCGCTCGCCGTGCGTCTCGGGAACGCTCTGAGGCACGTACTGCGCCTGCCCCCCGCTGCGATAGGGAGCCGCCACGAGGCGGCGGGCCGCGTGGTTCGCCACCGACATCCCGGCCTCCTTGCGCAGGATGTGCAGGCAGAGATCGATGCCCGATGCCGCGCCCGCCGAGGTGAGCACCGACCCCTCGTCGACGAAGAGCACCCGCTCGTCGACCCTCACCTCGGGGAAGCGCTCGGCGAGGATCCTCGAATAATGCCAGTGGGTCGTCGCGCGCTTGCCGTCGAGCAGACCCGTCGCGGCGAGCGCGAAGGCCCCGGTCGAGATCGCCGCGAGCCTCGCCCCCCGCTCATGGGCACGGCGGAGCGCCTCGATGAGCGCGGCGGGCGGGGGCTCGCGGTCGGGGTGCCGGTAGCCGGGCACGAAGATGAGATCTGCGCTGTCGAGCGCGTCGATGCCGTGCTCGACGTGATACGAGAGGCCGTCCCCGCCCGTGATGAGGCCGGGCTCCACCCCGCACACGTCGACCGAGTACGGCATGCTGCTGCGAGAGGTGAAGACCTGAGCGGGAATGCCGACGTCGAGGGGCTTCGCTCCCTCGAGCACCACGACCGCGACCCGCCTCATGATCCCTCAGCCTACCGCGAGCCGGCACGGCGACTCCGGCCGGCGCCGAGGCCGGGGCTGATATCGGAGCCCCGTCCGTCCCGCCTCACTCGAACGCGAGCACGACCTTGCCGACGGCCTCGCCCGAGCGCAGCCGGTTCGCAGCATCCAGCGAGTCCTCGCACGCGAACGAGGAGTCGATGACGGGGCGGATCTCCCCGCGCTCGACCGCGGGAAGCACCTGGGCGTGCAGCGCGTCGAGGATCGGCACGGTCTCCCAATCGCGCGAGAATCCGAACGAGACCCCGTGCACGGTGAGGTGCCTGTAGGAGAGCGCGTCGAGATCGATCGTCGAGGCCGGCCCCGCCAGGCGCCCGATGTTCACCACGTGCCCGTCGTGCGCGGTGGCCGGCAGGCACTGGGCGAAGGTCTGCCCGGCGATATGGTCGAGCACCAGGTCGACGCCGCGCCCGTCGGTCGCCCCGAGCACCGCCTCGGTGAGATCCTCCTCCGAGGTGACGACCACGTCGTCGGCGCCCAGCGAGACGAGCAGGTCGCGCTTGTCGGCGCTGCGCGTCGTCGCGATCACCCGCGAGGCGCCCAGCGTTCTCGCGAGCTGCACGCCGATGAATCCGATACCGGTGGTGGCGCCGGTAACGAGCACGCTCCGGCCCCGCTCGAACCCCGCGACGCGGAGCGCGCCGTACTCGGTCAGCAGCGCCGTCGGCAGCGCGCAGGCGATCTCGGGTGAGAGACCGAGGGGCCTCGGCAGCACGAAGCGATGGTCGACCACGAGGTACTCGGCGAAGGCCGACGGGTAGGTGCCCATGACCGGGTCGCCGATCCGCCACTCCCCCGCATCCTCGCCGACCGCCGCGATCTCGCCGGCGTACTCGTATCCGGCGATGAACTCGTCGCCGCTGCCGCCCGAGGACGGGTCGGCCTCGGCGAGCATGGGCATGTCGGCGTTGTTGCTCGCGGAGGCGCGATTGCGGATCAGCACCTCTCCGGCGCCGGGCTGCGGGACCGGCACGTCGGCCAGCACCCACTCCGGGCCTCGCCCTGCGATGAGGGCGCGCATCGTTTCAGTCATCGGTGCTCTCCGTCCTTCTCGTCGTCTCGTTCGTCTCGTTCGTCCAGGGTCCGCAGCACCTCCATGTCGGCCTCGGATATCTCGAAGTCGAGCCGGGTATTGGCTCGCATGTGCTCGGGATTCGCGGTCTTCGGCAGCGGCTGTGCGCCCAGCTGCAGAGCGTAGCGGATGCAGAGCTGCGGCACCGTCGCCCCGTACTTCTGCGCGATCGCCGTGATCACCGGTCTGCCCAGCAGCTTGCCGTGCGCGATCGGAGAGTAGGCCTGCACGAGCATGCCCCTGCTCTCGCAGTAGGCGAGGAGCTCGGTCGGCGTGTTGCCCGCGTGCAGCAGCACCTGGTTCACCTGCGGTGCGACGGAGCCGTGCTCGAGGATGTTCTCGAGATCCTTCTGAAGGAAGTTCGAGACGCCGATCGCGCGGATCATGCCGGCCCGGTGCGCCTCCTCGAGTGCGCGCCAGGCCTCGCGGTTGCCCTCCGCATAGTCGCCGCCCCGGAAGTCGCTCCACGGCTGCGGGCTGTGGATCAGCATCAGGTCGATGTGTCCGATCGCGAGCGTCTCAAGGGATCCTCGGATCGCGGCGACGGCGCCCTCGTAGTCCTTGATCTCGGCGGCGAGCTTCGTCGTCACGAACAGTTCGTCCCGGGGGACGCCGCTGGTGCGGATCCCCTCTCCCACGCCGCGCTCGTTGCCGTAGGCCTGGGCCGTGTCGATGTTGCGGTACCCGATCTCCACCGCTTCTCGCACCGCGCTCGCGGCCAGGCGATCTTCGATGAACCAGGTGCCCAGTCCGAGCCTCGGTATCTCGACTCCGTTCGACAGCGTGTACGTCTCGTTCAGGATCATGCGTGCCTCCGATCTCGTCCGATACGCGCTCGGCCCGCCAGACCTAACTGACCGCGACCCCGAAGATCATGCCGATCACGTAGGTCGCGACCATCGTCGCCGACCCCATCACGACGTTGCGCAGGATCGCGCGCCCCCTGGGGGCGCCGCCGAGGGCGGCGCTGATCCAGCCCGTCAGGAACAGGCCGATCACCACGGCCGCGGCGGCGATCCACACGCGGTGCTCGCCGAAGGGCAGCAGGATCATGACGAGCGGGATCAGCGCGCCGACGGTGAACGAGACGAACGACGAGACGGCAGCCGCCCACGGGCTCGTGTACTCGTTCGGGTCGATGCCGAGCTCGACCTCCGCGTGCGCCGCGAGCGCATCCTTCGCGGTCAGCTCCACCGCCACCTGCTTGGCGAGATGCTCCGACAGCCCCCGCTCGCGGTAGAAGCCCGCGAGCTCTTCGAGCTCCTCCTCCGGCATCTCGGCGAGCTCGCGCTCCTCCTTCGCGATCATCGCCCGCTCGGTGTCGCGCTGAGTGCTCACCGAGACGTACTCACCGCCGGCCATCGAGAACGCACCGGCGACCAGCGCGGCGATTCCCGCCGTCGCGATGGCGACGAGGTTGTTCGGGGTCGCGCCTGCTACGCCGATGACGACGCCCGCGGTCGAGACGATCCCGTCATTCGCCCCGAGCACGCCCGCGCGCAACCAATTGAGCCGCTGGCCCATCCCCTGGCCGTGGGGCTCGCCCTCGTGCGTCGACGTCGGTGAGGTGCTCGGCAGGATCTCGCTCATGATCTCATCTTGACCCTCGCGGGGAGCGCCCGCAACGTAGGCGAGCATAACCTTGGCTCCGTCGGCCGGCACTGTTGCGGCGTGCGCCGACGCGTCGCGTCGGGATCACGCCCGGGTGCGTCGTGCCGCTATCCGATGACGATGCGCTCTTCCGGGAGCGTGAAGGCCTCCTGGCGCTGGCGTATCGCGAGCGCCGAGGCGAGCGCGATCGGCCCGACCCGCCCCATGAGCATCAGGGCTGACAGCACGTACTTGCCGAAGGAGCCGACCTCGGAGGAGATACCGACCGAGAGACCGCAGGTTGCGAACGCCGAGATCACCTCGAACAGGATGCGATCGAGCTTCGCGTCGCTGACGATCGTGAGCAACCCTGCCGCGGCCAGCACGAGGGTCGCTCCGAGGAACACCACGCTGATCGCGAGCCGAAGGATGCTGTTCGGGAGACGACGCCCCAGGGCATTGGTGTTCCGGGTGCCTCGCGCCTCCGCGAGGATCGCGATGAACAGCACCGCCAGGGTCGTCACCTTGATCCCGCCGGCCGTCGACCCTGATCCGCCGCCGACGAACATCATCGCATCGCTGAGCAGCATCGTCGTCGAGGTCGAGGCCTGGGTGTCGACGGCCGAGAACCCGCCCGAGCGCATCATGATCGAGGCGAAGAGCGCGCCGCCGATCCGCTCCCACCACGACCGGTGGCCCACGGTGTCGGGGTTGTTCCACTCGAACGCGCCCCAGGCGACGGCCCCGGCGAGCATCAGGATCGTCGTGGTGTACAGCGTGAGCTTCGTGTGCAACGACCACTTGCGGCGCGTCCACCTCACGCGGATCAGATTGAGGAACACCGGGAATCCGAAGCTGCCCACGAACACGCCGGCCGCGATCGGGACGAGCACGAAGCCGTTGTCCGCGAACGCCATGAGCCCACCCACGTGAGGGGAGAAGCCGGCGTTCCCGAACGCCGAGACCGCGTAGAAGACGCCGTACCAGACGCCGTCGAGCACCGAGCCCTCTGCGACGGCGAACGTCGGGATGAGGAGGGCGGCGAGCGCCCCCTCGATCACGAACGTCGTCAGGACGACCACCCGCAGGAGCCGTCCGACATCACCGAGGCCGGCGGTGCCGATGCTCTCTTTCGCGAACACTCTCCCGGAGACTCCGAGCCTGCGGGTCACCATCCGCGCCAGCAGCAGCGCGATGGTCACCACTCCCAAGCCTCCGGTCTGTATGGCCACGAGGATCACGACCTGTCCGAACATCGACCAGTGCTCACCGGTCTCAACCGTCGTCAGACCGGTCACTGTCACCGCTGAGACCGCCGTGAACAGGGCGTCGGGCAGCGGCGTCGCGAAGCCGGAGCGGGCAGCAGCTGGGAGCATCAGCAGCGCGGTGAACAGGAGCGTCGCGGCGGCGAAGATGAGGATCGCGATGCGCGCGGGCGAGTGACCCGCCAGATATCGGGCCCTGGCTCGCACCCGCACACCGAGGTCATGGACGCGCTGCACGGCGACGCTTCCTGTGGGCGTGTTCATCAAGGCATCCTTCAGCTCGTTGACGCCGACCGGCTGATCCTGCCTCGACGTGCCGACCAGACTTCCCGGCGCACCGCACCCGATGCTACTCCTGTCCGAGTTCGCACGTGAAGGATCGATCGGATCTCGGCGTGCCCTTCGCATCAGCCGTCGGCAGTGCGTAACATGGTCAACCTGTCGTGTCTCCGTGGAGCAGGACGGATGGTGTGCCGGGAAGTCTGGTCGGCGAATCGCATACACGCCACCCGACCGCGAAAGGCACCGTGAACCAGACGCTCTCCCCCTCCTTCCCCCGCTACGGTTCGTTCCGCGAGGCCCGCCGAATCGCGGCGATCCTCCGCAAGGAGACCGTCGGCGGCATCTTGCTCGTCATCGCCGCAGTCATCGCGATCGTGTGGGCGAACACCCCGCTCGCCGACGGCTATTTCGCGCTGCGCGATCTCGAGGTCGGCTACGAGCCCTGGCACCTGCGCCTCAGCCTCGGTGCGTGGGCGGCCGACGGGCTGCTCGCGATATTCTTCTTCCTCGTCGGTCTCGAACTCAAACGCGAGTTCGTCGCCGGCGACCTCCGCAGGTTCAGCACCGCGATCGTGCCGATCGCCGCGGCCTGCGGCGGTGTCGCCGTCCCCGCGCTCATCTACGCCGCGATCGTGTGGCAGCAGCCCGAACTTCGGCATGGATGGGCGATCCCCACGGCGACCGATATCGCGTTCGCCGTGGCGGTGCTCGCGATCATCGGTTCGCACCTGCCGAGCGCACTGCGCATCTTCCTCCTCACCCTCGCCGTGGTCGACGATCTCATCGCGATCAGCATCATCGCGATCTTCTACACCGACCGCATCGAGATCCTCCCCCTCGTCGGGGCGTTCGCCGTCATCGCGGTCTACGGGATCGTCGCGCAGCGCTTCCGCTCGTTCTTCGGGGATCGCCCGTTCGCGGCCTGGCTGATCCTGCTCCCGATCGGCGTCGTCGCGTGGGCGCTCATGCACGCCTCCGGCATCCACGCCACGATCGCGGGCGTGCTGCTCGGCTTCACCATCCCCGTGCTGCACCGGCGCGTCGACCGTGCCGCCGGCGTCGACGGACCGGGGCTGGCGGAGGAGTTCGAGCACCGCTTCCGGCCGCTCTCCGCGGGCTTCGCAGTGCCCGTGTTCGCCTTCTTCGCCGCCGGTGTCTCCCTCGGCGGGTGGGATGGGATCGGAGCCGCGCTCCTCAGCCCGGTGACCCTCGCGATCGTCGCCGGGCTCGTGCTCGGCAAGCCGCTCGGCATCGTCACCACCACCTGGCTCGTCACGAAGCTGGGGCGCATCCGTCTCGACCCGGCCCTGCGCTGGATCGACATGGTCGGGGTCGGCCTGCTCGCGGGCATCGGCTTCACCGTGTCCCTGCTCGTCGCCGAGCTCAGCTTCGAGAGCGGTTCCCCCGCTCACGACCACGCAAAGGCCGCGATCCTCTCCGCCTCGATCATCGCCGCCGTGCTCGCGGCGATCGTCCTCGGGATCCGGAATCACCAGTACGGTCGCATCCGTGCACGCGACCGCGTGGACGCGGACGCCGACGGTATCCCGGATGTCTACCAGCAGCAAGAACGGCCGGATGGGTGGTTCAAGCCGCAGCCCGGCGAACGGCAAAAGCCGAGCTGAGCGGCGAGTGCGGCTTCAGCGCAGCAGCGCGGAGAGTCCGGCGTATCCGTCAGGCAGAGTTTGAACAGGGTGCTCCCCGTCTCCGCCGATGAGCGCGACTCTGCGTTCGGCCGCGTCCCATTCGGGAAATTCGGGCCCTTCTCCCGTCACGAGAGCGACCGCGGCACCGTGTACGGCATCGACGAGGCTGCGCGGTGGATGCTCCCCCGTCATCGGGTGCGTGTCCTCACGATCGAGCACGTCCCAGAAGAAGGGCAGGTCGAGGCAGTGGATGGCGCCGCCCTTGGTCGGCGACGGCCAGGAAAATCGGTAGACCCGGGTAGAGGCCGGTGCCGACGCCGCACGCGCTGAGGCGACCCGCACGACCTGGCGTCTGAACACACGGTCCGTGATCTCCTGGCCGAGCGCCGGCACCGCGCCGGAGACACCACCGTCCCTCTGGGTGGCGCGGTACTCCCGCATATCGTGGCCGTGGAGTCCAGTGGCCCAGAGCACGAGTCCCTCGGGAGCATGCCGGATCCACGACGGCAGCGACTCTGCCGGAAGGACGATCTCGTTGTCGTTCGATCCGACGACCAGGTCGACGTCGCCGCCGATGCCGCGCGCGAGGGCGTCGACCGTCGGTTCGGGGATCAGGTCGCCGTCGACGACCGGGCAGAACGAGGGAGCGCGCTCGATCAACGCGTTCAAAGAGAGGCCACGGGGACGCGCCGCCGCCATCTGCTCGGCGAGGATGCGCTCCTCGGGGATCGCGGCCAGCGCTTCTCGTGAGGGAGCGATTCCGAGGCGGGCCGCGAGTCTTCGAGTCATCCTCTCGGCATCCTCGAGTGCGCGCACCGGCAGCACGGGCGAGCTCGCCCAGACCGCGCGGAACAGCGAACCCGCCGCCGGCATGCCGAGCAGGGTGAGCACGGCACCGCCGCCCGCGGACTGGCCCGCGAGTGTGACCCGCGCGGGATCGCCCCCGAACGCCTCGATGTTCTCCTGCACCCACTCGAGTGCGCAGAGCCAATCCATCACCGCACGATTCGCGCAGCCGCCCGGGATCGCTCCGAACCCGTCGAAGCCGAGCCGATAGGAGACGACGACTGTCACGACACCGTCGCGCGCGAAAGCAGCCCCGTCGTACCACGGGCTCGCCGGCGAGCCGCCGGTGTAGGCCCCGCCGTGGATCCACACGAGTACGGGGAGCCGCGCCGCGGGATCCGCCTCCGGCGTGAACACCGAGACGCTGAGAGTGTCGTCGCCCGGGATCGCCGGTTCGGGCACGAGCCCCGGTGCCGCAGCGCGCAGCGGAGTGGGTCCATGAGTGATCGCCGGCAGTACGCCCTCCCAGGGTCGCCTGGGCACGGGCGCCGCGAAGCGCAACTCACCCACAGGGGGCTCCGCGAAGGGGATGCCGAGGAAGGCGGCGTGCCCTGGGCGTCTCAAACCCTGCACCCAGCCGTTCCGCGTCTTCACGGTCCAACCATCAGTCACATCCATTGCCGCTCCCCTCGCGACCCGGGCCGGATCTCGAGAACGAGTGTATTCGCGGCACCGCTACGCGGCGATTCGCACGGGAGCTTTCCTGCTGATCCTCATCGTCGCGCTCGGCAACCTTGTCGCGGACCTCGTCCGCTCCCCTTCCACGAGAGGGGATCCGACAGCGCGTGATGCGAACACTCTGGTGGAGCCGCGGGGAATCGAACCCCGGTCCACTTCGACGATTCCGTGCCTTCTACGAGCGTAGTTCGTGCAGACGTTCTACTCGGCCCCATCCTTTGTCACGAACACCTAGGATGACGGGCCCAGCCTCAGTGAAAGTCCCGGCGCGCCCTGAGACACGACGCACCAGCAAGCCTCCTAGATGACGCCAGGAAACCGGGGCGGAGGCCCACCCGACCTGACGGACTCGGTCTTACTGCTTAGGCAGCGAGAGCGAAGTCGGTGCGCTTAGCGTTGGCACCTATGGTTTGCGAAGGGCGTTTACGAGATAACTCCGCGTCCTCGGCCCGCTTCTCACAGTCTCAAATCGACGTGTCGAAACCGATCGGCCCCGAGTTCACGCCTGAACGGCGCACACACCCGAAGGTGCTGTCTGGGGCATTCGCATCACGCGCTGTGGAATTGTCAATCCGGGATCATCCCGGCCTTACAGAATACCACTAGATCACCGTCGCGCCAAGACCCAGGCGGCTCGAACCCCTCCGCTCCAGCCTTCGCCCGGGGTCACTTTCCGCCGTGTCGCCGATTCGAGGTCAGTTCTTGCCGTGTCGCGCGCGGCGACACGCACGAATATGACCCCGGATCGTGGGCGCGGCGAGGATCACGCGCAGACGACGGGCGGCGGCGCGCGGACGGCGGCGCCCAGCCGACGGACGGCGACGCGCACGCCGCCGCGCTACGCGCGGACGACGCGTTCGCGCAACCGGCCCGGCTCAATGCCGAGCGCCCACTCGCAGACATCGGCGACGAAGTGCACGTAGGCCTCCGGCTCGAAGTCGCCGATGTTGTTCGCATAGGCGCCGAAGCCGTCGACGGCCATGAAGATCCGCACGCACGCCGCGAGCGGATCGGCCACCTGGAACGCACCCTCCGACCGCCCCTGCTCGATGAGCGCGACCAGGCGCTCGCGGTCGAGCGCCTCCTGCTCCTCGATCGCCTCGGCGAGCGCGGGGGTGAACCGTGCGAGATGCCTCGCGTTGAGCCACAGCCGGGAGAGGTCGACCGACTCGAACTCGACGCGGCGCACGAAGGCGGTGAGCCGGTCGAGAGCGCTTCCCTCCCCCGCTTGCAATCGCTCCCGCTCGCCGGTGACGGCGGCCAGGAAGGCCGCGATCACCAGATCCTCCGCCGCCGGAAAATAGTGACTGATCAGCCCCGGTCGCACCCCGAGCCCGTCGGCGACGGCGCGCAGCGTGATGCGTTCGAGTCCGTCCCCGAGCGCGATCCGCGCGGCCTCGGCGATGATCTCGGCACGCCGCTCCTCGGGCTGCTTGCGCACCCTCGACGATCCTCCGCTTGACACCATGGGCCACATCCTATTGGATTAGTGACCAATAGAGTCCATTGGCCTCATGACCAATAGCAGCGCCGCTGTCTCATGTCACCCGCGACGATGCTCGGGGCTCCGCCGAGAGGAACTGCCAAGTGACCGCACCCACTCCAGCCGATTCCCACCAGGAATTCGCCGACATCCCCACGCAGCCCGAGACCCGCGGCATCGAACTCGTCTCCGAGAGCGAGCGCCACGGCAAGCCCCGAGACCTCTTCTCGGTGTGGGCCGCGACAATGGTGAGCGTTCTCAACTTCACCATCGGCGCCTCCTTCACCGCCGTGCTCGGCCTGGAGATCTGGCAGTCCATCGCGGTCGTCCTCGTCGCGTCCCTGCTCTGGGTCTTCCCCGGCATCGTCGCCGTCAGCGGCCCCGCGGCCGGCACCTCGGGTTCCGTGATCCAGCGCGCCATCTACGGCTTCCGCGGCAACAAGATCGTGATCGCCTTCTACGGCTGGTTCATCTCGGGCGTCTTCCTCGCTCTCAACTGGGTGGCGTCGTCCTTCATGGGCGCCGAGCTGCTCACCCGCATGGGCATCGAGGATAAGACGATCGGCCTCGTCGTCGTGACGGTCGTGGTCTCGATCGTCACGGTCCTCGTCGCCGTCTACGGGCACGCGCTCATCCTGAAGGCTTTCACCGCCCTCACCATCCTGCTGCTCCTCATCTTCCTCGTGGTGACGGGATTCATCCTGCCGACCGTCGACTGGAACTTCACGCAGCCCGAGCCGCTGCAGGGCGTCGCCCTCTGGTCGAGCCTCACGATCGCCTTCGCGATTCTCGCCTCGAGCCCCCTCTCCTTCTCGAACAGCGCCGACATGGCTCGGTACCTCCCGCGCGACGCGAAGCCCTCGCACATCATCTGGGCGACGGCGCTCGGCGGCGCCGTGCCGTTCACCTTCTTCACGATCGTGGGAGCCCTCCTCGGCAGCGTCGTCTCGGCCGACGCGCTCGAGTTCGGCATCGAGTTCGCGATGCTCGACATGCTGCCGGTGTGGCTCGGTCCGATCTTCGTCATCGGCGTCATCGTGAACACGGTCGCGCTCAACGGCATGACGACCTACACGGCCAGCATGGCGTTCCAGTCGATCGGCGTGCCGATCCGCCGCATCCCCTCGGCCATCCTCATCGGCGTGCTCGGCACCGCCTTCACGCTCTTCCTCGTGATGTCGACGAGCCTCATCGACGCCATCAACCTGATGCTGCAGTTCCTGCTCATCATCTCGGTGCCCACGATCGCGGTGTACGTCGCCGACATCGTGCTGCGCCGCAACCGGTACAACGGCCTCGACCTGTTCGACGAGCGACCCGGCGCGAAGTTCTGGTACCACGGAGGCTTCAGCCTCGCCGGCCTCGTCTCCGTCGTCGCCGGCGGCACCGCCACCGCGCTCTTCCTGTCGACCGACGTCTGGACCGGCCCGTTCGCCGTCTCCCTCGGCTACATCGATCTCTCGACGCCCGTCGGCATCGTGGTCTCGATCGTGGTCTACACGGTGCTCGCGAAGCGCCGGATCCGCGCCCAGATCGCCGAGTGAGGGGACCCATGAACACGCATAGCGACACCGATTCGCAGAGGCGCAGCACGACCGGTCCGCACCCCGCGCGCTACCCGGGAGGAGCTCCGGGAGAACCGAACCTCGACAGCTGGCAGGAGGCCCCGCAGAACCGCTGGGCCTTCTCGCACCTGGGCGAGATCCTGCCCACCGCAGTGATCCCCCGCCGCTCCCCCGCCGCCCCGTCCGAAGCGACGGTGCGCCTCGACTCGCTCACCCCTCGACTCCCCGACCTGCAGCAGCGACTGGAGCAGAGCTACACCGACGCCTTCCTGGTGCTGCGCGGCGGCGAGGTGCTCGCCGAGTACTACCGCGCCGGTTTCGCTCCCGACGACCGCCACCTGCTGATGAGCGTCTCGAAGTCGCTGTGCGGCACAGTCGTCGGAGCGCTCGTCGATGAGGGGCGCATCGATCCGGCCAGGCCCGTCACCGAGTACGTGCCCGAGCTCGAGGGGAGCGTCTACGACGGCCCGTCGGTGCAGCAGGTGCTCGACATGGAGGTCGCGATCGACTACAGCGAGGACTACGTCGACCCCGCCTCCGAGGTGCAGACCCACGACCGCTCCGCGGGCTGGCGGTCGCGACGCGACGGCGATCCCGCCGACACCTACGAGTTCCTCACCACGCTGCGCGGCAGCGGCGCTACGGGCGAGTTCCAGTACTGCTCGGCCAACACCGACGTGCTCGCGTGGATCATCGAGCGCGTCACGGGCCTGCGCTACGCCGAAGCGCTCTCGATCCACCTGTGGGCGAAGCTCGACGCCGACCGCGACGCGACCATCACCGTCGACACGACGGGGTTCGGCTTCGCGAACGGCGGCGTCTCATGCACCGCGCGGGATCTCGCGCGCGTGGGACGCATGATGCTCGACGGCGGTCACGCCCCGG
The DNA here is from genome assembly GCF_019884725.1 of Leucobacter tenebrionis. NCBI lineage: Bacteria > Bacillati > Actinomycetota > Actinomycetes > Micrococcales > Microbacteriaceae > Leucobacter > Leucobacter tenebrionis. The sequence continues at coordinate 856,196 of NZ_CP082322.1, forward strand.
GCGGCCGTGTCGTCTCGGAGACCTGGGTACGCAGCATCATGGAGGGCGGATCGCGCGAGGCCATGACCTACGAGGGCTTCACCGGCACGTTCCCCGACGGCAGCTACACGCGCCAGTGGTGGTGCACGGGCAACGAGCGCGGCAACGTGAGCGGCATCGGCATCCACGGGCAGAACCTGTGGCTGGATCCGCCGACCGACTCGGTGATCGTCAAACTGTCCTCGTGGCCGGAGCCCGACACGGATCACTGGCACGGCGTGCAGAACGACGTCCTGCTCGACGTGAGCCGCGCGCTCGACGCGATGTGAGGGCCGGGGCGCGAGGGCTCGCGAGTAGCCCGCGCCTCATCCTCGCGAGAGGTCAGAAAGGGCTCGGATCCGCGAGGACTCCAGCCGTTTCTGGCCTCTCGCGCCTTATCGCCGGCTGAGTGGCAGGGCGGCAGGGTTGCAGTCAGCAGAGTGGCGAGGCAGCAGCCGGCTGAGCGGCAGCCGGCAATGTGGCAGCCGGCAGAGTGGCAAGGCAGCAACCGGCAAGGCAGCAACCGGCAAGGCGGCAGCCGGCAGGGCAGCGAGGCCCCTACTCCCCCAGCCGGTTGCGGCTGCGCATGGCGCGCTCGGCCTCGCGCTTGTCCTGCCGCTCGCGCAGCGTCTGCCGCTTGTCGTACTCCTTCTTGCCCTTCGCGAGGGCGATCTCGACCTTCGCGCGGCCGTTGAGGAAGTAGAGCCGCAGCGGCACGATCGTCATGCCGCCCTCTCGGGTCTTCTGATAGAGCTTGTCGATCTGCTGCCGGTGCAGCAACAGCTTGCGCTTGCGGCGCGGGGCGTGGTTGGTCCACGAACCGTTGAGGTACTCGGGGATGTAGGCCGCGTCGAGCCAGGCCTCGCCGCGCTCGATGAACACGTAGCCGTCGACCAGCGAGGCCCGCCCCATGCGCAGGGACTTCACCTCGCTGCCCGTGAGCACCATCCCCGCCTCGTAGGTGTCGATGATGAGATACTCGTGCCGCGCCTTCTTGTTCGACGCGATGAGCTTCTCGCCGGTCTCCTTGGGCATGGTCACATTCTCTCTACGGGTCGGTGGGGTCCGCGCGGAAGCGCGAGGACCCAGCTTAGCGCAGTCGCGGGAGCCGCGCCGCACCGCCGAACGCGACGGTTTCAGTGAGACCGACGGTTTCAGGGACTCTGAAACCGTCGGTCTCACTGAAACGGTCGGTCTCAGCGCGCGACTCCGAGCAGGCTCCGCCTACACCCGGAGGTAGCGGGTGATCGCGATCTTGGCGGCGATGGCCGACAGCACGACCCCCACGAGTATGAGCACCGGCGGCACGATCAGCGACTGCTCGACCGTGATGTAGCTCGTGAACGGCACCTCCGTCGCGAGGAAGCCCTGCACGAAGAAGCGCACGATCCCCACCGAGGCGGCCCCCGCCAGCACCGCACCCACGAGCGCTGCGATGATCCCCTCCAATATGAAGGGTGTCTGGATGAATCGGTTCGATGCGCCCACCAGGCGCATGATCCCGATCTCCCGCCTGCGCGAGTACGCCGAGAGCCTGATGGTGGTCGAGATCAGCAGCATCGCCGCCACGAGCATGAGCCCCGCGATCGCGATCGCGGTGTAGCTCGCGACGCCGAGGAACAGGAAGATGCGGTCGAGCAGGCTGCGCTGATCAGACACGCTCTGCACCCCGGGGATGCCCGAGAAGGTCTCGGTGATGATATCGGATCGCGAGGGGTCCTTCAGCTTGATCCAGAAGGTCTGGTTCAGCTGCTCGGGCCGCGTGATCTCGAGGATCGGATTGCCCTCGAACTGCTTCGCGAACTCCTCGTACGCCTGCTCATGGTCGACGAAGAAGTAGTCGTCGATGTACGGCTGGAGCGTGCCCGACTGCAGGGCGTCCTCGACCGCGGAGATCTCGGCCTCGCCGGCGTCGGAACCCGCACACGTCGCGCTCTGGTCGTAGTCCGTGCAGAGGTAGATCGCGACCTGGGCGCGGTCGTACCAGAACGTCTTCATCTGCTGGATCTGCAGCTGCATGATGATCGCGGCGCCCACGAAGGTGAGCGACACGAACGTCACGAGGATCACCGAGATGACCACCGACATGTTGCGGCGCAGGCCGTTCCAGACCTCGCCGAGAACCAGTCCCGCCCTCATCGCACCGGCCCCACATCCGTCTCGTCGTCGTCTTTCCTGCTGAGCCCGAGGTGCTCGGCGAGGTTTCCGGTCTCGGCCATCCGCACGGGGTCCATCGGCCGCCCGGGATCGAGGAAGCCGGGGATGCGACGCGCCTGCGGGCCGCCGGCCCGCACTGTGTCGTCATCGTCGTCGATCTCGGAGTCGTCCTCGCCGAACGGGTGGGGCTCCTCGAAGACGGAGGCCTCGCGCAGGGTCTCGGTGCCGAGCAGCTCGTCCAGGGGATCCGCGGAGGATGAGGGCTGCTGCGGGGAGTCGGTGTCGGGAGCCGGCGCGCCGGGTGCGGCCGCCTCTGGCGCCTGCATGCCAGGGGGCGGGGTCGGGATCGCCGCTGCCTCGGCGGCCTCCGCGTCCGGATCGGGCTCGCCGCCCTCCTCGGGGGCGAGCGCCGCACGCACGACCGCCTCGGTCGTGCGCAGCACCTGCACGCCCTCCTCCGAGAGGTCGGCGACGGGGATCGACGCGGTCTCGCCGTAGCCGCCGCCCACCTCGTCGCGCACGACGACGCCCTGCGAGAGCTCGACCACGCGCTGCTGCATGATGTCGACGAAGGTCGCCTCGTGCGTCGCCATCACGACGGTCGTCCCCGAGGCGTTGATGGCGCGCAGCAGCTGCATGATGCCGAGGCTGGTGGCCGGGTCGAGGTTGCCGGTGGGCTCGTCGGCGAGCAGGATCGACGGCTTGTTCACGATCGCGCGGGCGATCGCGACGCGCTGCTGCTCGCCGCCCGAGAGCTCGTGCGGGAAGCGCTTGGCCTTGTTCGCCAGCCCGACCATCTCGAGCGTGTCGGGCACGGCCTCCTGGATGAAGCCGCGCGACTTGCCGATCACCTGGAGCGAGAACGCGACGTTGTCGTAGACGGTCTTGTTGGAGAGCAGGCGGAAATCCTGGAACACGGTACCGAGGTTGCGCCTGAAATAGGGAACCTTGCGGGATGAGATCTTGCTGAGATCCTGCCCCAGCACGTGGATCTTGCCGATGCTCGGCTGATCCTCGCGCAGGATGAGGCGCAGGCAGCTCGACTTGCCGGAACCGGAAGCGCCCACGATGAAGACGAACTCGCCGCGATCGACCCTGAGGTCGATACCGTCGAGCGCGGGCTTCGCGGTACCCCGGTACTTCTTGGTGACGTTCTCGAAGAGGATCATGACGCCTCGACAATACGCCCTCTGCCTGTGGGCCCGACGCAGGCGCGCTGGTGAGGCGTCGTCATTCTCCGCGGAGTCGCAGAATCTCGGAGGGGAATCCTGCTGGAAGAGCTCAGTCGTTCTTCGAGAGCGAGCGCCAGCGGATGCCCGCGGCGATGAACCCGTCGAGGTCCCCGTCGAACACGGCCTCGGGCTGGGAGGACTCGTGGCCCGTGCGCAGATCCTTCACCAGCTGCTGACCGTAGAGGAAGTAGGAGCGGATCTGGTCTCCCCAGCTGGCCGTGACGGATCCCGCGAGCTCCTTCTTCTTGGCTGCCTCCTGCTCCTTCTGCAGCAGCAGCAGGCGGGTCTGCAGCAGGCGCATGGCGGCCGCGCGGTTCTGGATCTGCGACTTCTCGTTCTGCATGGAGATGACGATGCCCGTGGGAATGTGCGTGATGCGCACGGCCGAGTCCGTGGTGTTCACCGACTGACCGCCAGGGCCCGACGAGCGGAAGACATCGACGCGGATGTCGTTCTCGGGGATATCGACCTCGGTGGCCTCCTCGAGCAGCGGGATCACCTCGACCCCGGCGAAGCTGGTCTGCCGCTTGTCGGCGGAGCCGAAGGGGCTGATGCGAGCGAGCCGGTGGGTGCCGGCCTCGACCGAGAGCGTGCCGAAGGCGTAGGGGGCGTCGACCTCGAACGTGGCCGACTTGATTCCGGCGCCCTCGGCGTAGGAGGTGTCGAGCACCTTGGTTGAGTAACCGTGCTGCTCGGCCCAGCGCAGGTACATGCGCAGCAGGATCTCGGCGAAGTCGGTGGCGTCGTCGCCGCCGGCGCCCGATCGGATCGTGACGACCGCCGCGCGCTCGTCGTACTCCCCCGACAGCATGGTCTGCACCTCGAGATCCTGCACGAGCTTCTCGAGCGCTACGAGCTCGTCGGCCGCCTCCTTCGCCGATTCCTCGTCGTCGGCCTCCTGCGCGAGTTCGATCAGCACCTCGAGGTCGTCGAGGCGACTCTCGACGCCGCGCAGCTTGCGCACCTGTGCCTGCCGGTGCGAGAGGCCGCTGGTGACCTTCTGCGCGGCCGCAGGATCGTCCCACAGATCGGGCGCGGCGGCCTGCTGTTCCAGCTCGCCGATCTCCCGCTCGAGCCGTGGCAGATCGGTGACCGCCGCGATGTCGGCGTAGGTGGCGCGGAGGGCCTTGATGCGAGCGCTGAAGTCAAGATCGAGCATGATCCCCCTAGCCTATCGCGCCCTCACACGAGCTCGGCGCGCACGGGGGCGGGCGTCGCGGATCCCCTTCCCCCGCGCCACGCTCGGCTCAGCACCTCGACGGCGCGCGTCAGGTCGACCCCCGCGGCCGCGAACGGCAGCCGCACGAAGCGCTCGAAGACGCCGGGGCTGCCGAACTGCGGACCCGGCGGGATCCGGAGGCCGAGCCGTGCGGCCTCGCGGCCCAGTCGGGTGCTGCGGGGCTCCCCCAGGTCGGCCCAGACGCTCACGCCGCCGGTCGCGGGCGAGAAGCTCCACTCCGGCAGCCGGCGCTCGAGCGCGGCGAGCAGCGCGCGGTGGCCGGCGGTGAGCTCGCGGGCACGATCGGCGAGCACCTCGTCGTAGCGCTCGAGCGCGAGTGCTCCCAGCACCTGCGCCCAGGTGCCTGTGCCGAGATCGCCAACCACCCGCGCGGCCTCGAGCCGGGCGATGAGGTCGGGAGCGGCGCGGATCCAGCCCACCCGCAGCCCGCCCCAGACCGTCTTGCCGAGCGACCCGACCGTGAGGATCGCGTCGTGGTGGTGCGGCCGCGCCGCCGAGGCAGCGAACGGCAGCACGGGCCGCGGGGCGCCGAGCACGAGCTCCGCGGTCGTCTCGTCGACGACGAGGTGCGCGCCCTGATCCGCGAGGTTCGCGATGAGGTGCTCCCGCAGCTCGGGCGGCATGCTGAGGCCGGTGGGATTGTGGTGGTCGGGGATCAGGTATGCGAGGCGGGCGGCGCTGCGACGGGTGATCTCGAGCATGCTCGCCGCGTCGTGGCCGCGCACCCCGACGGGCAGCTCGGCGACGAGCGCCCCGGCGGCGGCGAGCGCCTCGCGGGCGTGCGGGTAGCTCGGCGACTCGATGAGGCTCCGATCGCCGCGCCGCAGCAGCGTGCGCGCGATGAGGAAGATCGCGTGCTGCGCGCCGAGCGTCACCATGATCTGGTCGGGCCGGGTCGGCAGCCCCCGGTCCGTGTAGCGCTGCGCGATGATCTCGCGCAGCGCCGGGTGCCCGATCGTGTCGAAGCCGTCGAGCAGGAAGGCGTCGGCGTGCTCGGCGAGCGCCCGCCGCCCCAGCTCGGGCAGTCCCGACCAGGGGCCCGGCGAGGCGCGTGTCAGGGAGATCTCCTCGTCAGCCCCGAGCGGGCGGCGGTCCCCGCCCGTCGCCCGCGGTCCGAGCACGACCGTGCCCGAGCCGCGCCGCGACTCCACCACGCGGTCCTCCCGGAGGCGCTGGTAGGCAGCGGCCACGGTGGTGCGACTCACCCCGAGCTGTTCGGCGAGCGGGCGCTCGGCGGGCAGCACGGAGGCGGGCGGCAGCCGTCCGTCGCGCACGAGGATCCCGATGCTCTCGCTGAGCTCCCGGTAGCTGTGCCCGTCGCCCCGCCATGCGCCGAGCAGCTCCTGGAGGCGGCGGGCCGAGAGTCGTTGCGCGATCATGGGGCCACTGTATGCGAATTGGCCTCTTGGAAACCAGTCCAATCTGCGGTGGACTGATCACCATGACCCCGCGACTCCTGCGCCTCGTCCCCGGCCTCCTCCTCTACGGGATCGCGGACGCGTTCATGATCCGCGCCGCGATCGGCGTCGACCCCTGGACCGTGTTCGCGCAGGGCCTCGCCGTCCACAGCGGTCTGAGCATCGGCCTGCTCACCAACCTCATCGGCCTCGCGGTGCTGCTGCTCTGGATCCCGCTGCGGCAGCGGCCCGGGATCGGCACCGTCCTCAACATCCTCCTCGTCGGCCCCGGGATCGAGCTCGGCCTGTGGCTGCTACCGGCTCCCGAGGCGCTCTGGGCGCGCGTCGCCTGCTTCGCCTTCGGTCTCGTGCTGCTCGCCGTCGCGAGCGGCCTCTACATCGGCGCGCACCTCGGGCCCGGGCCGCGAGACGGGCTGATGACCGGGATCCACCTCCGCTTCGGCACCCCCATCTGGGTCGGCCGAACCGGCGTCGAGATCACCGTGCTGCTCATCGGCTGGGCGCTCGGCGGCGACGCGGGCCCCGGCACGCTCGCGTTCGCCCTACTCATCGGGCCGCTGTGCGGGATCACACTGCCGCTGCTCGACCCGCGCACCCGTCGGGAGCGTGCCGAGGCGCGCTACTCGACGGGCTCGTGCTCGACCACCTTGTTGTAGCCGGTGACGGGCTGGTTCTCGTCGAAGGAGGCTACTTTCCGACGGAAGCCCTTCGTGATGAAGACCAGGTAGACGAAGCCGAGTCCGGTCCAGATGAGACCCCCGAGCAGGGCGTGCCCGTCGAGGTTCACCCAGAGCAGCCCGGTGAGAGCCGTGCCGATGACCGGCATCACGATGTACGTGAAGATGTCCTTCGGCGTGCGCCGGCGGCCCTTGCGGATCGCGAACCAAGCGATCACCGAGAGGTTCACGAAGGTGAAGGCGATGAGCGCGCCGTAGTTGATGTAGGCCGCGATCATCTCGAGGGTGAAGGCGATCGCGAGCAGCGAGATCGCGCCGGTGAGCACGATGTTGAAGGTCGGGGTGTGCGTCTTCGGGTTGATGTAGCCGAATACCCGTTTCGGGATCACGTTGTTGCGGCCCATGACGAGCAGCATGCGCGAGACGGAAGCGTGCGACGCGAGACCCGATGCGAGCGTCGCCGCGAAGCCGGCCGCGGTGAGCACCGCGGCGAGCACCTTGCCGCCGACCAGCTCGCCGATGATCGGGAGGGTCGAGTCCTCGACGAACTGCATGTCGCCGCCGGGGGCGAACTCGTTCCAGTCTGGGAAGCGCTGCTGGGTGAAGTAGCCGGCGACGAGGAAGATCGCGCCGCCGAGCACGACGGTGAGCAGGATCGCCTTCGGCATGATCTTCGGGGTCTTGGCCTCCTCGGCGTACATGGTGACCGCGTCGAAGCCGATGAACGAGAAGCAGACGATCGTGGCGCCCGCGAGCACCGCGCCGAACTCGACGCCGCTGTGGAAGAAGGGCTGCACCGTGACGACGCCGCCGACACCGGCGCCGCCGGCGAGCTGCACGATCACCAGGAGCACGAACACGGCCATGACCGCGATCGAGAACACGAGCAGGATCATGTTCACGTTCGAGGTGCCGCGCATCGTCAGGTAGATGATGCCCGTCACGAAGACGACGTAGAGGATCACCCAGACCCATCCCGGCACGGCCGGGAAGAACGCCTCGAGGTAGCTGCGGATGATGAGGCAGTTCACCATCGGGAGGAGCATGTAGTCGATGAGCGCGGTCCACCCCACGAGGAAGCCCACATTCGGGTGCATCGACTCGCGGGCATAGGTGTACGCGGATCCGGCGCTCGGGATCGCACCCGCGATCTTGCCGTAGCTGATCGCCGTGAAGACCATCACGATGAGCGCGACCGCGTAGGCGAGCGGCACGACGTTGTTCGTGTCGCGCGCGACGAGGCCGAAGGTGTCGAAGACCACCGTCGGAGTCATGTACCCGAGGCCGAGGCCGACGATGGCCCAGAGCCCGAGGCTTCGCTTGAGGGTTCCGCCGCGCTTGGCCGCCGGCATCAACGTCTTCGTCATGTGCTCTCCGAGAGTCGGAGGATCGCCCGGGCGAGTCCGCCCCGCTGCGTCCTGGTCTGCTGCGGGACTTCCCGCCAGCCAAACATCCTGCACCCGATGCGGCCCGCGACGCAAAAGCTCTCGGCCCCCGCCGCAGATTCTGCGGTGGGGGCCGAGAGCTGCGCGAGAAGCGCGGCGGCGAGAGGCGCGTGGAGCTACTGCCGCGCCAGTCTCTTCTGCTTGTTGATGTTCACCATCTGCACGATGATCACCAGCAGCAGCGCGCCGATGAACACGATCGACGCGAGCACGTTCGCCTGCGCCGGCACGCCCTTGAGCGCCGAGACGTAGATGAACTTCGGGAAGGTGGTCGCGGTGCCCGAGTTGAAGTTCGTGATGATGAAGTCGTCGAACGACAGCGCGAACGAGAGCAGCGCCGCACCGATGATGCCCGGCATGAGCATGGGCAGGGTGATCCGCCAGAACACCTGCCCCGGCGAGGCGTAGAGATCCCGCCCCGCCTCCTCGATCGCCGGATCGAGACTCGCCACGCGGGCCTTCACCGCCACCACGACGTACGAGATGCAGAACATCGTATGCGCGAGGATGATCGTGCCGATCCCCTTCTCCACGCCCGCGAGCAGGAACTGCGCGGCGAGACCCGCGCCGAGCACCACCTCGGGCGTGGCCATCGGGGTGAACAGCAGCAGGCTGACCGTCGAACGGCCCTTGAACTTGTAGCGCACCAGCGCGATGGCGATCATCGTGCCGAGCACCGTGGCGATCACGGTCGCGACCACGCCGATGAGGATGCTATTGCCGAACGCCTGGCAGACCTGCGGAGCGCCGCAGGGGTTCTGCCAGTTGTCGAGCGTGAACCCTCGCCAGATGATGTTGTTGCGGCCGGCATCGTTGAAGGAGAACAGGATGACGTGCAGGATCGGCAGCAGTAGGTAGATGAGCGCGACCGTCGCGACGACCGGCACGAAGGCCTTGCCCAGACTGAAATTCTTCACAGCAGATCCTCCGCCCCGCTCTTGCGCACGTATGTGGCGACGATCGCCAGGATGATGAGCATGAGAATGATCGACAGCGTCGCGGCCATCGGGTAGTTCTGCGTCTGCAGGAAGTTCGACTCGATGACGTTACCGATCATCGTGGTCGAGGTGCCGCCCAAGAACTCGCGCGAGGCGACCACGTAGTCGCCCGACATCGGGATGAAACTCAGCAGCGTGCCCGAGACCACTCCGGGTATCGACAGCGGCAGTGTCACCTTGCGGAAGGTGGTGACCGGCGACGCGTAGAGGTCGGATCCGGCCTCCAGCAACCGCAGGTCGAGCGCCTGCAGCGACGAGAAGATCGGCAGCACCATGAAGGGGATGAAGTTGTAGATCAACCCGAAGATCACGGAGAAGTGCGTGCCGATCCACTCGTTCGGCAGGATCGACTTCCAGGCGAGCGTCCGCAGCAGCAGGCTGATGAAGAACGGCGCGACGACCAGGATCAGCAGCACGCCCTGCAGCAGAGGCCGCGAGCGCACGCGCACGCCGATGAGGTACGCGATCGGGTAGCTGATCAGCAGGCCCACGACAGTCGCGATGACCGCGTAGACGAACGAGCGGACCAGGTGCGGCCAGTACTCCTGCAGCGCGACCCAGTAGTTCGAGAACTGCATGGCCGCGACGTACTGCCCGATGCCGCCGCCCTCGTCGGGGGCCTGCAGCGAGGTGAGCGCGAGCTGGATGAAGGGCGCCACGAAGAACAGCAGCATGTACGCGATGCCGGGCGCGAGCAGCAGCAGCGCGACCCACCCCTTCTTGCGGGGCGCCTGTTCGACGGCCTTCGCGGAGGCCGAAAAGGCGGTGAATGCCATAGCTGCCCCCTACTCGCCGAGCGCTGCGTGCGCCGCGATGGCCTGGGTCGAGAGGTCGGCGGTGAGGGCGCCGGTCTCGAGGCGATCATCGGCGAGGCCGAAGGTGTGCTCCACGCGCCAGCTCAGCCACACCTCGTCGCCGAGGGCGGCGGTCGGGCCGGCCTGCAGGTTCTGCTGGAAGACCTGCACCGGGGCCGATCCCGGGAGCTCGACCGTGTACTGCGTGCTGACGCCGATGAAGGAGACATCGGTGACGCGGCCCGGGCCGATCGCGTTGAGGCCTGCGTCCGGCTCGACGGGCGCGGTGCCGAGCGTCATCTTCTCGGGGCGCACGCCCACGGTGATGGATCCGCTCTCCCGCTCGCTGCGCGAGCGGGGCACCGAGATCCGCGTGCCGAGCAGGTCGGTGTGCAGCACCTGGTCCGAGCCGCCGACCACATCGACGGCGAAGAGATTCGACTGGCCGAGGAAGTTCGCGACGAACACGGTGCGGGGCAGCTCGTAGAGCTCCTCAGGGGCGCCCATCTGCTCGATCCGGCCCTTGTTCATCACCGCGACCGTATCGGCCATGGTCATGGCCTCCTCCTGGTCGTGCGTGACGTGGAGGAAGGTGAGACCGACCTCCTGCTGGATCTGCTTGAGCTCCTGCTGCATCTGGCGACGCAGCTTCAGGTCGAGGGCGCCGAGCGGCTCGTCGAGCAGCAGCAGCGCGGGCCGGTTGACCACGGCGCGGGCGAGCGCCACGCGCTGCTGCTGCCCGCCCGAGAGCTGCGCGGGCTTGCGATCGGCGACGTGGTCGAGCTCGACGAGCCGCAGGGCCTCGTGCGCCTTCCCGACGGGGTCGGCGGACTTGCGGCGGCGCAGGCCGAACGCGACGTTCTCGAGGATCGTCATGTGCGGGAAGAGCGCGTACGACTGGAAGACCGTGTTGACCTGTCGCTTGTGGGGCTTCAGACCGCTGACGTCCTTGCCGCCGATGAGGATCTTGCCCTGCGTCGGGTCTTCGAGCCCGGCGACGAGGCGCAGCGTGGTCGTCTTGCCGCAGCCCGAGGGGCCGAGCAGCGCGAAGAAGGATCCCGCGGGGATCTTCAGGTCGAGGTTCTCGACGGCCGTGAAGCCGGGGAATCGCTTCTGGATGCCGACGAGTTCGAGGTCTGCGCCGGATGTCGCGAGTGAGTTCTCCGTCATGTCTACAGCCCCAGCACGTTCTGGAAGGCGGTCGAGTAGCGCTTGTCCTCCTCGGCGGTGAGGCTGCGGAAGGGGTGCAGGTGCTCCCAGTCGGCATCGCTCGGGAAGATGAGCGGGTTCTCGGCGTTGTCGGGGTTGATCTTCCGCATCTCTTCCTGAGTGCCCTTCACGGGCGGGATGAAGGTGACGTAGTCGGCGACCTCGGCCATCACGACGGGGTCGTAGTAGTAGTCGATCATCTGCTCGACCTGCTTCTTCGCCTCGGCGGAGGTGCCGTTGGGGACGGTGAAGGAGTCGGCCGCGATCATGCCGCCCGACTCGGGGATCTCGAGCGTCCACTGGTTGTCGTTCTCGGCGTTCAGCATGACCACGTCACCGGTCCACGCCATCGCGGCGAGGGCGTCGCCCGTGATGAGGTCCTGCGTGTAGCTGTTGCCCTTCACGTTGCCGATCTGGCCGCTCTGCAGGGCGTCGTCGAGCCACGCGAGCGCCTCGTCGAACTCCTTGTCGCCCCAGTCGCCGTTGGGGTCGTAGCCGAGGCCCGCGAGCACCATGCCGATGGTGTCGCGCATCTCGCTGAGCACCACCACCTTGCCCTTGAGCTCGGGCTTCAGGAAGTCGTCGAGGGTCTTGATCCCGCCCGGCACGGCCTCCGTGTTCCATACCCAGCCCGACGCCGGCAACTGCCACGGGATCGAGAATTTGCGGCCGGAATCGACGTCGAGCGCATCCCACTGCGCGTCCACCAGGTTGGCCTCGACGTTCGACAGATTGGCGTAGTCGAATTCCTGCACCTGGCCGGCTTCGATGAGACGGGCGTTCATCCAATCGGTGAAGGTGACCACGTCGTAGCCGGTGTACTGGTCGAGCTTCAGCTGGTCCTTGATCTTGCCGTAGAAGGTGTTGTTGTCGTCGATGTCCTCGACGTAGTCGACGTTGAACCCCGCCTCGTCCATGAAGGCGTCGAGCGACGGGTACGACCCGGTCGACTCGTCGTAGTCGAGGTAGTAGGTCCAGTTGCCCCAGACGATGCCGTCTCCCCCGCCCCCGCCTCCGCCGCCGGAGCACGCGGAGAGGCCGAGCGCGCCGGCCCCGGCTGCCCCCACCGCGGCACCGCGGAGCAGCTGCCGACGGTTGAGCTGAGCTCCGCGCAGCATCTGGACGATATTTCGGACGATCGGGTCTTCGGGCTGACGTGCCATGAGCATCTCCCTTGGTTCTCACGGGTGGCACCGGCAACGCGATCGGCCGCACTGCCGGGTGTGAAGATGAGAATGGCACAGAGAGGGAAGCGATGCCAAGCTCGCATCCCGCGCGCCTCACATTTCGACATGAAACGGTTACATCGCAGACACGGTGCTGCGGTTTCCGATAGAGATCCGGGGCCTGTTCCACGCATTCCGAAGCACGAACTCGATCCTCGCCGCCCCGCGCACTCGCCCCGCGAGGGGCGCGGACGACGTACAATACCGAATGGCGGTGCCGATCCCGGTTCGATCGCTGCTCAAGGCTGGGATAAGTAGATTCCAATCCAGTTTTCTTCGGATTCCTTTGCTTTTTCGACATTTCACTGCAAGAATCAGTGGCGTGAGCACCAAACGCACCTCGCCCGCACTCGACGCGACGTCGAAGGCGATCATCGAGCAGCTTCAGCGCGATGGTCGTCGTTCGTACGCGGAGATCGGCAAAGCGGTCGGCCTCAGCGAGGCCGCCGTGCGACAGCGCGTGCAGAAGCTCACGGATGCCGGGGTCATGCAGATCGTTGCAGTGACGGACCCGATGCGACTCGGCTTCAGCCGACAAGCAATGCTCGGCATCCGCGTTTCCGGTGACACCAGGGTCGTCGCCGATCGTCTCGCCGAGATGCCGGAGATCAGTTACGTGGTACTCAGCGCTGGCTCCTTCGACATCCTCGCCGAGGTTGTCTGCGAGGACGACGAGGGCCTCATCGAACTGCTCAACGAGAAGATCCGCGGGATCGACGGCGTTGCGGCGACCGAGAGCTTCGTCTACCTCCAACTCACCAAACAGAAATACGACTGGGGAACAAGATAACCATGTCCTACGATCCCACTGCAGCCGTGGACGCCGCCGCGCTCCAGGCTTCGGCCCGCGACCACATGTGGCCGCACTTCACCAACCGCAAGGTGCTCAACGACGGCATCCCCGTCATCACCCGCGCAGAGGGCCACCACATCTACGACGCTGCCGGCAAGCAGTACATCGACGGCCTCGCGGGCCTGTTCGTCGTGAACGCCGGCCACGGCCGCGACCGCATCGTCCAGGCTGCCGCGAAGCAGATGAAGCAGCTCGACTTCATGCCGCTCTGGTCGTACGCGCACCCCGCCGCCGTCGAGCTGTCGGAGCGCCTCGCTTCGTACGCCCCCGGCGACATGAACAAGGTCTTCTTCACCACCGGCGGCGGCGAGGCCGTGGAGTCGGCGTTCAAGCTGGCGAAGCACTTCTGGAAGATCAAGGGCCAGCCGATGAAGCACAAGGTCATCTCGCGCTCGGTCGCCTACCACGGCACCCCCCAGGGCGCGCTGGCCATCACCGGCATCCCCGACATGAAGAAGTTCTACGAGCCGCTGACCCCCGGCGGTCACCGCGTGCCGAACACCAACTTCTACCGCGCAGAAGAGATGGGCGCGCCCAGCGACGACGTCGAGGCATTCGGCCAGTGGGCTGCGAACCGCATCGAGGAGGCGATCCTCTTCGAGGGTCCCGAGACCGTCGCGGCCGTCTTCCTCGAGCCGGTGCAGAACTCGGGCGGCTGCTTCCCGCCTCCCCCCGGATACTTCAAGCGCGTTCGCGAGATCTGCGACCAGTACGACGTGCTGCTCGTCTCGGATGAGGTCATCTGCGCCTACGGCCGCATCGGCGACTTCTTCGCTTCGAAGGCGCTCGGCTACGAGCCCGACATCATCACCTCGGCGAAGGGCATCACCTCGGGCTACGTGCCCCTCGGTGCCATGATCGTCTCGGACAAGGTCTCGGAGCCCTTCAACTCGACCGAGAACACCTTCTACCACGGCTTCACCTTCGCCGGTCACCCGGCCGCCGCCGCTGCCGCCCTCGAGAACCTCGACATCTTCGAGGAAGAGGACCTCAACGGCCGCGTGCGCGAGAACAGCCCGCTGTTCCGCGCCGAGCTCGAGAAGCTGCTCGACATCGACATCGTCGGTGACGTGCGCGGCGAGGGCTACTTCTTCGGCATCGAGCTCGTCAAGGACAAGGCCACCAAGGAGACCTTCAACGAGGAGGAGTCGGACCGGCTCCTGCGCGACTACCTGTCGCCCGCTCTGTGGGAGGCCGGCCTGTACTGCCGCGCCGACGACCGAGGAGACCCCGTCATCCAGCTCGCTCCCCCGCTGACCATCGGTCCGTCGGAGTTCGCAGAGATCGGCGGCATCCTTCGCAGCGTTCTGAAGGACGCCTCCTCGAAGATCTGATCTCGCGAACCCGCTCCTGAGCCGGGATCGCTTCAGGATCGAGCCCCCTCGGCTGCCCACCGGCGCCCGAGGGGGCTTTCGCGTGCGCGGTTCGCACCGCACTCGCCGTCCCCGGGTAGGAGATCCTGCTCCACGCGGGTGAATCTCCCGGAGACCCGCCCGCGTGGATCAAGATCTCCTACTTGAACGAGACGAACTGAGGGCGTTGCGCCGTGCCCGCCCGCACACGCAGAAGCGCCCCGCTCCTCCAGGGAGGAACGGGGCGCTTCGCAGTAAGTCCGAGCGGCGATCGATTAGCGGCGCAGACCCAGACGCTCGATGAGCGAACGGTAGCGGTTGATGTCGACGTTCTGGAGGTAGCCCAGGAGACGACGGCGCTGACCGACGAGCAGCAGCAGGCCACGGCGCGAGTGGTGATCGTGCTTGTGAGCCTTGAGGTGCTCGGTCAGATCCTTGATCCGCTGCGAGAGCATTGCGACCTGCACCTCGGGGGAACCGGTGTCACCGGGCTTGGTCGCGTACTCGTCGATGATCGCCTTCTTGACTTCTGCACTCAGTGCCATAGGGATCCCCTTTCTGTTGCTGCGCGGCGCCGTCAGCGGGATGCTGGGGCTCTCTTTATCCGCGGCCGTTCTAACGGCAACCTGTACATCTTAGCACCGTTTCGCCGCCGCGGCGGTCTCCGCCCGACGTGACACCCTCGAAACACACCGGTGATCCTCGCGTCACCGCCTTGAGACCGTCATGAAACAGCGACGGCGCACACTGGTCGCACGATGGATCCCGGCTCGACGCCGGCACAGGGAAAGGCGGCAGCCATGGAACTCACACCGCAGGACGTGTGGACGCTCGCGAGCACCGCGCTCGTACTCATCATGACACCCGGACTCGCCCTCTTCTACGGCGGGCTCGTGCGCGTGCGCTCGGTGGTGAACATGATGCTCTTCAGCGTGAGCGCGATGGGGGTGGTCGGAGTGCTGTGGATCCTCTTCGGCTACAGCATGAACTACTTCGCCGAGGGAGAGAGCGGTTTCGCGGGTAGCCCGTTCAAGGACTTCGGGCTGATCGACACCGCACCCGCGGACTTCATCGGCGTCGGGTTCGGCGCGGTGTTCGCGATGATCACGACGGCGCTCATCTCGGGCGCGATCGCCGACCGGGTCGGCCTCGGCTCGTGGGTGCTGTTCTCGGGCGTGTGGGCGACGCTCGTCTACTTCCCCGTCGCGGCGTGGGTGTGGGGCGGGGGTTGGATCCAGAACCTCGGCGGCGCACTCGGAACGCCCGAGGTGATCGACCTCGCCGGGGGCACCGTGATCCACATCAACGCCGGCGCGGCGGCCCTCGCGCTCGCACTCGTCGCGGGCAAGCGCCTCGGCTTCGGGCCGGGATCGCACAAGCCGCACAGCATTCCGCTCGTGACGATCGGCGCCGCACTGCTGTGGTTCGGGTGGATCGGCTTCAACTCCGGGCTCGCCACCGAGACGGGCGAGGCCGGCCTGATCCTCGTCAATACGCTGGGGGCGCCCGCCGCAGGCATCGTGGGCTGGATCATCGTCGACGTGCTGCGCGGCAAGAAGCCCGGTGTGATCGGAGCCGCCTCCGGCGCCGTCGGCGGCCTCGTGGCCATCACTCCGTCGGCCGCGAACCTCTCCCCCGTGTGGGCGCTGCTCCTCGGCCTCATCGCCGGCGCGGCGTGCGCGTTCGCGATCGAGTGGAAGTACCGCCTCGGCTACGACGACTCCCTCGACGTGGTCGGCCTGCACCTGGTGGCGGGCGTGATCGGTTCGCTCTACCTCGGCTTCTTCGCCTTCGATGACGGCCTGTTCATGGGCGGCGACGCCGGCCTGCTGCTGGTGCAGGCGATCTCGGTGGTCTCCGTGATGGTGTACTCCTTCACGGTGTCGCTGATCATCGCCCTGGCGGTGAAGGCCGCGACCGGACTGCGCGTGCCCGTGGAGGTCGAGGAGGCCGGTATCGATGCCGGCGCTCACGGCGAGGAGGCCTACGCCTACGAGGTGCCCGCGGTGCGGTGACCGCGCCCGGAACCGCAGCGCCTCTAGGCTGGGGATCATGAGCTCTGCGAATTCGAACGCCCATGATCCTCAGTCTCTCGCCCGCCTCGCCGCGGACGTCGCCGTCACCGCGGGTGAACGCATCTTCGAGTTGCGCGCCCGCGGTGTCTCGGTCTCCGCGAGCAAGTCGAGCGAGGTCGATATCGTCACCGAGGCCGACCGCGAGTCGGAGCGGCTGATCGTCGAGGCGCTGCTCGCCGCCCGCCCGGACGACGGCGTGCTCGGCGAGGAGGGCGCCGGGGTCGAGGGCACCAGCGGGATCACCTGGGTCGTCGATCCGATCGACGGTACGGTCAACTACTTCTACGACCTGCCCGCTTACACGGTGAGCATCGCGGCCACGGTGCCCGACGCCTCCGCGAGCGCCGACGGGAGGAGAGCGATCGCCGGGGCGGTCTTCAACCCGCGCACCGGGGAGCTCTTCGATGCGTGGGAGGGCGGCGGATCGCGCCTGAACGGCTCCCCGATCACGATCTCCGGCAAGCGCGAGCTGGCCACCGCGCTCGTGGCCACCGGGTTCGGCTACACGGTGGAGCGGCGGATCGAGCAGGCCGAGGCTCTGACCAGGGTGCTACCCCTGGTGCGCGACATCCGCAGGATCGGCTCGGCGGCCTACGACCTCTGCAACTTCGCCGCGGGCCGTCTCGACGCCTACTACGAGCGCGGGCTGCAGCCCTGGGATTTCGCCGCCGGACTGCTCATCGCGCGCGAGGCGGGAGCCGCCGCGGTCGGGCGCGACGAGGACACCGCTCCGGGGACGCCGTTCCTGTTCGCCGCCGACCCCGCGCTGGTCGAGCAGCTCCGCAGCGCGGTGCTCGGGGACTGACCCGCGGGATCCCCGCCGGCTGAGACGGTCGAGCCGACCCAGGCTGCTTTGACGGACCTGGGAGGCGAAGCCTCTGTCAACGCAATTGACACCCGCGTGGACTTCGTCTCCCGCCTGTGTGAAGATGGAGCGGAGATGCGTCGCGCCCGCGACGCCGTTTCCAAAGGAGGGAACATGCTCCGTCAGCCGTCGGACCCCGTCGTGCGAGATCTGGTGAACCGGGCGCGAGTCGCCCGCATGAACCGCCGTCAGCTGCTGCGAGGCGCCTCGCTCGGCGCAGCCATGCTGGGCATGGGCTCGCTGGCCGCCTGCGCCGGATCGAGCGGCCCGGGCGACGGCTCGCGCGGTACCGTGCGCTGGGCGAACTGGACCTACTACCTCGACTACGACGACGAGACCGGCGGCTGGCCCTCGCTCGACGCCTTCATGGAGCAGAGCGACATCCGCGTCGAGTACTTCGAGGACATCGACGACAACAAGACGTTCATCGCCAAGATCAAGGATCAGCTGAAGCTCGAGCAGGATACGGGCTACGACGTGATGGTGCCCTCCGACACCACGCTCGTGCGGCTGCTCGAGCAGGAGCAGATCACCGAGTTCGATCGCTCTCTCATGCCCAACGTCGACGCCCAGATGATCGACCTCGTGCAGCACGCGTCCTTCGACCCCGAGCGCACGTGGTCGATCCCCTATCAGGCCGGCATGACGGGCCTCGTCTACAACACTCAGCTGTACCCCAAGGGCGTGCGCGAGGTCTCGGACCTGTGGGCGCCCGAGCTCAAGGGCAAGGTGAACCTGCTCACCGAGCAGGACGACACTCTGGCGCTCATCATGCTCGAGCAGGGCGTGGACATCGAGGGCGACTGGGGCGACGACGAGTTCGAGGCAGCCCTGGATGTAGCGGCGAAGCACATCTCGAGCGGTCAGGTCGCTACCGTCAAGGGCAATTCGTACACTCAGGATCTCGAGCAGGAGACGGTCTGGGCCGGCATGGCCTGGTCGGGCGACATCGCGATCCTCAACGAGGACGCCGGCGAGGAGATCTGGAAGTTCGTGGTGCCCGAATCCGGCGCCTCGGTCTTCGTCGACTCGTTCTGCATGCCGAAGGCGACGGGGGCGTTCGAGCAGGTGCACGAGCTCATCGATTACTACTACGAGCCCGAGGTGGCGGCGCAGGTCGCCGAATACGTGCAGTACGTCACCCCGGTCGCCGGCGCCCGGGAGGCGATGGAGAAGCTGAACCCCGCACTCGCCGAGAACCCGCTCATCTTCCCCGACGATGCGATGTCGAAGCGTATCTTCGACATGCGCTCGCTCACCGCCGAGGAGGACAACCGCTACTCGCAGGCGTACCAGCGCATCCTCGGCAACTGAGCGTGAACGAGGAAGCCCCCGGTGCCGCGATGCGCGGAATCAGGGGCTTCCTCGTGCGGAGCGCCGTCGCGATCAGGCTCCGAGCAGCGCCTCGATGGGACCGCGCGCGAAGAAGACCACGAAGCCCGCGGCGACGACCCACAGCAGCCAGTGGATGCTGCGGGCGCGACCGCTGAAGGCGTGCACGAGCACCCACGCCACGAAGCCCGCGCCGATGCCGTTGGCGATGGAGTATGTCATCGGCATGACGGCGACCGTCAGGAAGACGGGCAGCAGCACCCGGAAGTCGCTCAGGTCGATGTTCTTGATCTGCGCCATCATGAGAGCGCCCACGATCACGAGCGCCGCGGCCGCGACCTCGGTGGGCACGATGCCGGTGAGCGGTGTGAAGAACATCGCGAGCAGGAACATCAGGCCGGTGACGACGTTGGCGAAGCCCGTGCGGGCCCCCTCCCCGATGCCGGCGCCCGACTCGATGAAGACGGTGTTCGACGACGACGAGGTGAGGCCGCCCGCGATCGCGCCGACGCCCTCGACGACCAGAGCCGACTTGATGTTGGGGAAGTTGCCCTTCTCATCTGCGAGTCCGGCCTCGCGCGAGAGGCCGGTCATCGTGCCCATCGCGTCGAAGAAGTTGGTGAACAGCAGCGTGAAGACCAGCATCACGACCGTGACGGCCCCGACTCGGCCGAAGTCGAAGCTCACGGCGCCCACGAGCCCGAGATCGGGCAGGCTGAAGGGCGCGGAGCCGAGCTCGGGCACGGTGAGGCCCCAGCCGCCCGGGTTGGCGATCTCGCCGTCCGCCCCGGCGCGCGGGCCGAGGTGCGCGATCGCCTCGACGATCACGGCGATCACGGTGCCGCTGATCAGGCCGATGAGCAGGCCTCCCTTGACCTTCGCCGCGACGAGCACGCCGGTGACGATGAGGGTCACCACGAAGAGCAGGGTCGGGATCGTGACGACCGATCCGCCGATCCCGAGCCCGACGGGCGGCGAGTTCGAACCCGTCGAGGTGACGAAGCCCGAGTTGACGAAGCCGATGAACGCGATGAAGAGCCCGATGCCGACCGTGATCGCGAGCTTCAGCTCGACTGGGACCGCGTCGAAGATCATGCGGCGCAGGCCCGTGGCCGCGAGCAGCACGATCAGCACGCCGTTGATCACGACGATCGCCATCGCCTCGGGCCAGGTCACCTGCCCGACGACGGAGAACGCGAGGAAGGCGTTGATCCCGAGCCCCGCCGCGAAGCCGAAGGGAAGCCGCGACACCACGCCGAAGAGGATCGTCATCAGACCGGCGGTGAGCGCGGTGACGGCGCTCGCCTGAGCGAAGGCCTGCTCTCCGCCGGGGCTGCCGTCGATGTAGTTGCCGAGCACATCCTGGCTGCCCGAGAGGATGATCGGGTTGAGGATCACGATGTAGGCCATCGTCACGAAGGTGACCAGCCCGCCCCGGATCTCGGCTCCGAAGGTGGATCCGCGTTCCGTGATGCGGAAGAAGCGATCGATGCCGCCGCTCGGCTGCTTCGGTTCCGCGATCTGCTGACTGGTTTGCTGACGAGCCTCTGCCACCGGCCGCTCCGTTCTTGCTGGGCGTTTGCTGAACACAGCAACGCTACCACTCGCGGCGGGCGAGCTCTGCGGGGGCGCCTCACCCCGCCCCGCTTCCCGCACCGATCGAGGTTCAAGCACCCCGATCCGCGGAAGATCGGTGCGGCAACGTCGATCGATGCACGAAGCGAGCGCAGGATCCGGATCTCGCGGGGACGGGATCGCGCCGGATCCGAACGCGGAAGAGCCCGCCCGGGCAAGGCTCGGGCGGGCTCGAAGAAGGGGTCAGTCGAGCCCGAGACGGGCTCGGCGTCAGCTGGCGAAGGCGAGAAATCGCCTTCGCTGATCAGCTACTGGTGGAGAAGCTTCGCTTCGCTCTCTCCCGAGCCCGAGACGGGCTCGGCGTCAGCTGGCGAAGGCGAGAAATCGCCTTCGCTGATCAGCTGACGCCCAGCAGATCGATGATGAAGATGAGGGTCTTGCCGGAGAGCGGGTGGCCGCCGGAGGCGCCGTACGCCTGCGCAGGGGGAACGATGAGCTTGCGGCGACCGCCCACCTTCATGCCGGGGATGCCGACCTGCCAGCCCTGGATGAGCGCCCGCAGCGGGAAGTTGATCGACTCGCCGCGGCTCCAGGACGAGTCGAACTCCTCGCCCGAGTCGTACTCGACGCCGAGGTAGTGCACGTCGACGGTCGAGCTCGCCTGCGCCTCGGCGCCGGAGCCCTCGACGAGATCCACGATCTGCAGTTCAGTGGGGGCCGGCCCCTCGGGGAACTCGATCTCGGGCTTGGTCATGGGTGTTTCACTCATCCTCCCATTGTCGCGGATCCCCGAGACATGCACGTCCGCGTTCGCTCTGAGGGAACCCCGCAGTCGCGCGCGGCAGTGCCCTCCCCACAAAGATCGGGTGCCGACACGTCAGGGAACCGCTCGAAACGCATCGGGTATCGGCATGTCGGCTACGCTGGATACGTGAGATTCGCGCACTTGATCCTCTCCCCCGCCGGCACCCCCGAGCTCTCGGTGGTGAACGACGAACGCTTCGTTCCCGCGGCTCGCCTCGGCTTCGACCACACGACGCTGCAGCAGCTCATCGAGGCCGGCCCCGAAGAGCTGGGTCGGCTGCGCGCGGCCGCAGCCGACCTTCCCGAGAGCGAGTGGACGGGGATCGCCGAGGCGACCTTCGCCCCGGCCGTCATCGGCCCGCCCATCGTGCTCGCGGTGGGCCTCAACTACGACGAGCACGCGAGCGAGCTGAGCCTCGACAACGACTCCGGCCCGGTGCTCTTCTCCCTCTTCCCGAACTCGCTCGGCCCGCACGAGGGCGAGGTGCCGCTCCCCGCGCACATCAGCGAGGAGGTCGATTACGAGGGCGAGCTCGGTGTCATCATCGGCCGCGCGGCCAAGAACGTCTCCCCCGAGGAGGCGCTCGACTACGTCTTCGGCTACACCGCGATCAACGACATCACGGCGCGCAACGTGCAGTTCCAGGAGCCGCAGTGGTCGCGCTGCAAGTCCTTCGACGGGTTCACCCCGATCGGCCCCGTCGTGGTCACCGCAGACCAGATCGCCGACCCTCAGGCGCTGCACATTACGACCGATGTCGACGGCCTGCGCGTACAGGATTCGACGACGGGCTTCATGATCCGCTCCGTCGCCCAGCTCATCTCGTCAATCTCGCAGTCGCTCACGCTGCTGCCGGGCACGGTCATCTCGACCGGTTCGCCCGGTGGCGCGGGTCGCTCGCGCAAACCCCCGCTCTACCTGCGCCCCGGCACCGATGTGACCGTGACGATCGAGGGCATCGGCTCGCTCACCTCGCACTGCGTCGAGGCCTAGCGACTGCTAGATAGACCGAAAGGCTGATTCCGCACGAGGATCTCAGATCCTGCATGCGGAATCAGCCTTTCGGCGTTGTTCGAGGGGTGCCGAGCTCAGCACCCCTCGAACAGCTCAGGAAGCCTCGCCGTCCTCGATCTTCTCGGGGGCGGCCTCCCGCACGATCTCGATGACGCCCGTCTCGGGAGCGAGCCCCGCGAGCTTCTGCGGCTGCAGGATATCGGCGAGCTGCGCCTCGTCGAGCAGACCGTGGGCGACCACGAGCTCGGAGACCTTCTCGTTGGTGCTGAGCGCCTCCTTCGCGAGCTTCGCCGCCTCGGCGTAGCCGATCACCGGGGCGAGCGCGGTGATCACGGTCACCGAGCGCGAGACGGTGTCGGCGAGACGATCCTCGTTCGCCGTGATGCCGTCGACGCAGTTGACGCGCAGCGTCTCGCAGGCCCGCTTGAGCCAGGTGATCGACTGGAACAGGGAGTGCGCGATGATGGGCTCGAAAGCGTTGAGCTGCAGCTGGCCGGCCTCCACCGCCATGGACACGGTGACGTCGGCCCCAGCGACCGAGTAGGCCACCTGCGAGACGGCCTCGGGGATCACGGGGTTGACCTTGCCCGGCATGATCGACGAGCCGGCCTGGCGCGCGGGCAGGTTGATCTCGCCGAGCCCCGCCTGCGGCCCGGACGAGAGCAGCCGCAGGTCGTTCGAGATCTTCGACAGCTTGAGGGCGCTGCGCTTGAGGGCGCCCGAGAAGGTGATGAACACACCGGTGTCGCTGGTCGACTCGACCAGGTCGCCGGCCGTCTCGAGTTCGAGGCCGGTGATGTCGCGGAGGTGCTTGATCACGGCCTCCTTGTACCCCTTGGCCGCGTTGATGCCCGTTCCGATGGCGGTGGCGCCCATGTTCACCTCGCGCAGCAGCGAGACGGCCTCGGTGAGCCGATCGATGTCCTCGCGAAGGGTCACGGCGAAAGCGTTGAACTCCTGGCCGAGCGTCATCGGCACCGCGTCCTGCAGCTGGGTGCGGCCGACCTTGATGATGTGCGAGAACTCGCGGCCCTTCGCGGCGAACGAATCGGCCAGCAGTGCGAGCTCGTCGAGCAGGCTGGTGAGGGAGAAGGCGAGCGCGATCTTGATCGCGGTCGGATAGGTGTCGTTGGTCGACTGGCTGCGGTTGGTGTGATCGTTCGGGTTGATGAAGGAGTAGTCGCCCTTCTCATGCCCTGCCAGCTCGAGCGCGCGGTTGGTGATCACCTCGTTCGCGTTCATGTTGGTCGAGGTGCCCGCGCCGCCCTGCACGACGCCGACCACGAACTGGTCGTGCAGCATACCGGTCTTGATCTCCTCGCACGCCCGGTCGATGAGCGTCGCGCGCTGCTCGTCGAGGGCGCCGATCTCGAGGTTGGCCCGTGCAGCCGCCTGCTTCACGCACGCGAAGGCGCGGATGAAGTCGGGGTACACCGAGATGGGGCGGCGCGCGATGGGGAAGTTCTCGTGAGCGCGAGCCGTGTGCACCCCCCAGTACGCAGAAGCCGGGATCTCGAGGCTGCCGAGCGAGTCCGTTTCGGTGCGGGTTTGTGCTGACAAGAAGTCACTCACAGGTATCAAATCTCCATCGTCAGAGAGCGTGCGGCAACGGCCGCGGGGACGACTCATAGCCTACTCGCGATTCAGCAGGATTCCCCGTGCTAGCGCTGCTGCACCGCAGGATCTTCGCCGTCGTCCCTGAACCGCCGTTTCGGCTTCTCGTCAGGTTCCCCCGCCGGCCCGTCCACGGTCTCGAGATCGGCGATCGGCACAGCGCCGGTGGCTGCCGCTGCCGAGCCCTCCTGCGGCACCGACTCCCCCGCACCGACCGCGGTCGCACTGCGGCGCAGGATGGTGATCGGCGCCGTGAGCGTCTCCACCTGACGCCCGGGGTCGTCGTCGAGGCCGGGGCGACCCGCATGCGTCACTCGCAGGTGCAGGCCGTGATCCCGGTGGAAGCGCAGCCGGCGCTCCGTGAACAACCAGGTGACGCCGATCCCGAACGCCGCAAGACCGGCCGCGGCGCTGATGAACAGCGTGGACCGGGGGCCCAGCGCATCGGCGGCGGCGCCCACGAGCGGCGCTCCGACCGGGGTGCCGCCCATGAGGATCGCCATGTAGAGCGCCAGCACTCGACCGCGCACCGCGGGATCCGCCGTCGTCTGCACGAAGCCGTTGGCCGTGGTGAGCATCGTCGAGATCGCGAGGCCGAAGAAGACGAGCGTGGCCGCGAATGTCCAGAAGGTGGGCATGAGAGCCGCGATCAGGCTCACGATGCCGATACCGCCCACTGCGAGGATCACCACCCGCATGCGGGCCGCGGGGCGGCGCGCCGCCAGCAGCGCGCCGGAGAGCGAGCCGATCGCGAGGATCGAGGAGAGCAGCCCGTAGTCGCCCGCCCCTCTGCCGAACTCGACGGCCATGGTCGATGAGATCACCGGGAAGTTCATGCTGAACGCCCCCACCAGGAACACCATCACGAAGATGACCAGCAGATCGTGCCTCGCCCGGACGTAGCGGAAACCGGCTGAGAGCTGCCGAAGCTGCGATTCCCGAGGGCCGGTCGCCGGCTTCGGCGGGCGGGAGTCGATGAGCAGCAGCGCGCCCAGCACCGCGACGAAGGAGGCCGCGTTGATGAGGAAGACCCACCCCGATCCGACGGCCGCGATCAGCACGCCCGCCACGGCCGGTCCCACCAGTCGGGCGGAGTTGAACGAGGCCGAGTTGAGCGCGACCGCGTTCGAGAGCTGGGCCGACCCGACGAGGTCGGAGACGAAGGCCTGACGCGAAGTCGTGTCGAAGGCGTTGACGATGCCGAGCGCCAGTGCGAACCCGTAGAGGTGCCAGAGCTGCGCGTGCCCGGTGATGAGCAGCAGGCCGAGGCCTGCGGCGAGCAGCATGAGCAGCGACTGCGTGACCAGCAGCACCTTGCGGCGGTCGAACCGGTCCGCCACCGCCCCGCTGAACGGCACGAGCAGCAGCTGCGGGCCGAACTGCAGCGCCATCGTAGCGCCCACCGCCGCCGCGTTGTTGTCGGTGAGCTCGGTCAGCACCACCCAGTTCTGCGTCGTGGCCTGCATCCAAGCACCGATGTTCGACACCAGCGCCCCCACGAACCAGATGCGGTAATTGCGCACCGACAGGGAGCGGAACATGTTCGACACGGTGGGGGCGACCTCCTTGGCTCGGTGCTCTCTACCTTACGCCTTTCCGCGAGCCGTCCGCCCTGCCCTCAGGGCGAGTGAATGGGCGTCAGAATTTTCCGCCCATGTCGAGCAGGCGACGGATGCGATCCGGGATCGGCGGGTGCGTCGCGAAGAGGCGGTCCATGATGCCGGGCTTCAGCGGATCCGCGATCCAGAGGTGCGCCATGCTCGACTGCTGCCGCTGCAGGGGCCGCCCGTACTCGGAGAGCTTGTGCAGCGCGCTCGCGAGCGCCTCGGGGTGACGCGTGGTGAGCGCGCCCGTCGCGTCCGCCAGGTACTCGCGCTGCCTCGACACTGCGAGCTGCACCACGGAGGCGATGAGCGGAGCGACGACCATCGCGACGAGGCCGAAGATCAGCATCACGGGGTTGCCGTTGTTGTTATTGCCGCGCGAGAAGAACGCCATGCGCATGAACATGTCGGCGAGCATGCCGATCGCGACGACGAGGCCGTAGACGATCATCGAGACGCGGATGTCGTAGTTCCGCACGTGCCCCAGTTCGTGCGCCATGACGCCCTCGAGTTCGGGGTCGGTCATGATGTCGAGCAGACCCGTGGTGGCTGCGACCATCGCGTTCTCGGGGTTGCGTCCGGTGGCGAACGCGTTGGGGGCCGGATCGTTCACGATGTAGACCTCGGGCATCGGGGTGCCCGTGGTGATCGAGAGGTTCTCGACGATGCGATAGAGCCTCGGATTATCGGCCTCGGTGATGCGCTGCGCGCCGCTCATCATGATGGCCTGGCGCCCTGCGGCGAAGTACTGGAACAGCGCGTACGCCGCGGCGAAGACCACGACGGCGATCACGATGCCGGGCGAGTTGTAAATGTACGCCGCGAGCCAGCCCAGCCCGCCGATGATGACGATGAACAGCAGGATGATGAGGACGCTGTTGATCTTGTTGCGGCGAATCGCGCTGTACACGTGCCGCCTCGGTCAGAACTGGATGCGCGGGGGCTCGGAGATCGAGGCGACGTCTTCGACCTCGAAGAACTCGCGCTCGGTGAAGCCCATGCCGCGTGCGAAGAGCGTGTTGGGGAAGACCTGGATCTTGGTGTTGTACTCGCGCACTCCGCCGTTGTAGAAGCGGCGCGAGGCCTGGATCTTGTTCTCGGTGTCGACGAGCTCGCTCTGCAGCTGCAGGAAGTTCTGGCTGGCCTGCAGCTGCGGGTACGCCTCCGCGACGGCGAAGATGCTCTTGAGCGCCTGCTGCATGTGGTTCTCGGCCGCGGATGCCTCGGCCGGTCCCTGAGCGGAGATCGTCTCGGCGCGGGCCTTCGTCACGTCTTCGAAGACGCCCTGCTCGTGCGCAGCGTAGCCCTTGACCGATTCGACGAGCGACGGGATGAGGTCGGCTCGCCGCTTCAGCTGCACCGTGATATCGCTCCACGCCTCGTCGACGCGCACGCGCAGGGTGACGAGGGAGTTGTACGTGATCCAGACGTAGCCGATCAGCAGTACGAGCACGCCGACTGCGATGAGCGCGGCAATCAATCCACCAGACATAGGTGCATCCTATCCAAGAAGCCCATGAAACCGCTGAGGGCCGGCGGATCCGGGCGCCTGTTCGAGGAGGGTCCTACTCCCCCAGCACGCGCGCGAGGTACGGGTTCGCGAAGAGGCGCTCGGGATCGAGGCGATCCCGGATCTCGATGAACTCCTCGAAGGCCGGGTAGCGCTCCCGCAGCACGGCCGCCGTCTGCGTGTGCATCTTGCCCCAGTGCGGCCGCCCGCCGTGCGCGGCGAGGATGGCCTCGGCGTCGCTGAAGTAGCCGCGATCCCGATCCCTGCGATAGCGGTGCACGGCGATGTAGCCCGTGTCACGGCCGCTCGCCGTCGAGAGCAGCAGCTCGTCGGCCGCGGCCGACCGCACCTCGACCGGGAAGGAGATGCGATGCCGGCGCCGTTCGATCATCGACCGCAGTTCGCGCATCGCGTCGGGCACGGCCTCGAGCGGCAGGCCGTACTCCATCTCGTGGAAGCGCACGCGGCGGTGGGTGACGTAGACGCGGTGCGACTCGTCCGCGTAGCTCCGCCTGCTCGACACGCCCTCGATGAAGCGGTTGATGCGCGGCACCGCGCCCGGGGCGGCACTGCCGAATGCCGCGCAGGCGCCGAACACGAGGTTGTTCGCGAGCTCCTCATCGGCGAAGCGGGCGGCGGGGGTCAGCGGGTCGCGCCCCGCCTCGAGCGGCAAGCGGGTGTTGGTCTTCGTGCGCGCCCGGCGGGTGTGCGGAAACCAGAAGAACTCGAAGTGGTCTGCCTCGCGCGTGCGATCCACGAAACCGTCGAGCACCTCGTCGAGCGGCAGCGGCGCTTCCTCTGCCCGCAGTAGGTAGCGGGGAACGCACTGCAGCGTGATCGTGACGAGCACCCCGAGCGCGCCGAGCCCCAATGCGACGGCCGGCAGCAGGTCGGGGTGGTGATCCTCGTCGATCACGAGCGTCTCACCGCTGCCCGTCACGATCGTCGCCCCGACCACGCCGGTCGCGAGACCGCCGAGGCGCACACCGGTGCCGTGCGTGCCGGTCTGCGTGGCGCCGGTGACGGTCTGGCGATCCACGTCCCCCATGTTCGCGAGCGCGAGGCCGAGCGGGTTGAGGATCGCCGGCAGCTCCCACAGGTGGGTGCCTCCCCAGAGGGTGACGCGGCCGCGCGCCGGATCGGCGGAGACGAGGCCGCGCATGCGACTCATGTCGATGCGGATGCCGTCGGTCGCGCCGATCCCGGTGAAGCTGTGCGACGCGCCGATCGGCTTGACGGTGCGCCCGGTCTCGCGAGCGCGCTGCACCGCGAGCGCGATCTGCTCGGCCCGGCGGGGCACGATCTCGAGCTCAGGCCGCGAGTGCTCGGTGCCCGCCCAGTTGCTCCAGCGAGTGTTCCAGCGCGCGTTCGGCCCCGCGACCTCGCCCGCTCGTGTGCGCGATCGTCCCGTCACAGGAAGCACCGCCCCTCTCCTCGATAGCTCGGGATCGGCGCCAGCGCCGTCCCGTTCGCCCTCACGGGCACGATCTCGTTCGTGTGCTCCACCGCCTCGCCGGCCTTGGCGTGCCGCAACCACACCCGATCTCCGGGGCGCAGGCGATTCGCGGCACGCCCACGCACCGGCGTCTGCACCTCGCCGGCGCCCTCGCGCGGCTCGAAGGAGAGCCCGGCGGGCCAGACCGGCAGCGGCAGCCGATCCGGTGCCGCAGTGCCAGAGGCGATCCAGCCCCCGCCGAGCAGTGTCGCGCGATCGCGCGACGGCTTGCGGACGACGTCGAGCCCGAAGCCCAGCGCCGGGGCCGGCGTGAACGAGCGATAGTGATCGAACAGGTGCGGACCGTACAGGCCGCTGCCGGCAGCGACCTCGGTGACGGCGGATTCGGCGACGGTGCGCTCGATCGATCCCGTTCCGCCGCCGTTCACGAACTCCAGCTCGGCGACCTCGCGCACCGCGGCGACGGCCGCCGCGCGGCGCTCGGCCAGCTCCTTCGCACTCGCGCGCTGCACCGCCCGCAGAATCGCCCCCTCGGCGGCCTTGCGCGGCGCGTCGGCCACCCCCGCGATCTGCGCCTCGTAAGCCATCACCCCCACCAGCGCGAATCCGGGGCGCGCTACGACCTGCTCGGCGAGTGCGCGCAACCGCTCCGGGCGGTGGATCGGCGAGCGCCTCACACCCAGGTGGCCGAGCACCCGGGTGCGCCAGGAGGCATCGAGGTCGAGGCATACGCGGATCCGCGCCCGCTCCCCCGCACCGATCACGGCATCGATGAGGTCGAGCTGCTCCTCATCGTCGACCATGAGGGTGACGCGGCTCGCAGCCCGCTCGTCCCGTCCCAGCGCCTCGAGCGACGCGCGATCCGCCGTCGGGTACCCGACGACCACATCATCGATGCGATCCGCGAGCCACAGCGCCTCGGCGAGGGTGAACGCGAGCACGCCCCGGTAACCAGGCAGAGCGAGCACCGCGTCGAGCACGGCCCGCGAGCGCACGGATTTGCTGGCAACCCGGATGGGCAGGCCCCCGGCCCGGCGCAACAGATCGTGCGCGTTTTCGCTGAGCGCCTCGACACTCAGCGCGACTACGGGGGCCGGGCGCCCCCGCGTCGCCTCGTCCAGCGTTCGCCAGAACCGATCCTCCCGATCCCAGGGCCGCGCGGCGGCCGCGGTGCGCACCTCCGGGGCGGCGAGATCGAGTGTCATAGAGGAAGTGTAGGGCTTGCGAGCGTCGAGGCGGGCCTCAATCGCGGCGCAGATCCCGCTCGAGTTCGGCCTGCCAGGCTGCTCGCTCCCGGACTCGTCGAGCATGCCAGGCCCTCCACCTCATGTAGAGCGCCAGCAGGATCGCGATGACGATCGCGATGATGAGCAGCACTTTGGCGAAGACCATTGCCCCAGCCTACGCTGCTGCGACACGCCTCATGCGCTGTGCCACCTTCATCGCCCGCGCCGGCCGACCGGCGGCGGTTCACTCGAGATTCGCCACGGGCACGTCTCCGCTCGTGTCCCGGTCGTCGTCGGAGCTGTCCGCGGATGCGTCGGCGGCATCCGAGTCGTGCTCGCGCCGCTCCTGCTCGCGCCTGCGAGCCTCCTTGATCGCGTTCTTGGTCTCGTCGGATGCGTCATCGATCATCGACATGGCGTTTCTCCTTCGTGTTCGTATTCGGTTCCGATCCACGTGCCCTCGGAGCTCGTGGGAAGATGGTGGGGTTGCCCCCCATAGCCCAACCGGCAGAGGCAGCCGACTTAAAATCGGCACAGTCTGGGTTCGAATCCCAGTGGGGGGACTCGGCGGAGTTGGTCTCCGGACAGCCGGGTCCCGGCGCTTCTCAGGATTCCTCCTCGAGCTTGAGACCCACGCCGAGCGCGAAGAACGTGGGCGCCCATTCGCCGATGAAGAGGCCCCAGCGATCGGACTGCGACTTCTCATCGCCCTTCCCGCGCGAGAACAGCCAGGTCAGGAACGAGATCCCCACCGAGATCAGCCCCAGACTGTAGGCGTGCGAGCTGCGCACTCCCCACTGGCTCAGCATCTTCATCGGGTTCCACGCGGTCGCCTCCGCGGCCTTCTTGATCTGTTTCCGTGTGCTCATCGCATCCACCTTTCCGTTCTCCGTTCGAAGCGATGCTTCCAGCGTGGTGGACTGCGCGGCGCAGCGGAACACCCTTGCAGGAGCCGACCGCAGGTGGTATCGACGCTCGGCGGAAATAGTAAGCCCCGCCGTCGGGCAGAACGGCGGGGCTTACAGTCTGTGGGCGCCCCCTTCGGCAGTGTCAGGAGACGGGGGCGGGCCGGCGGGCTCCGGAGCCTCGGGCTCGGGAGCTGCGGCGGCTACGCGCCGAGTCGATTGCGCAGCTGCGCGAGCTGATCGCGCAGCGCCGCCGGCACTCGGTCGCCGAACCGGGCGAAGAACTCCTCGGTGAGGTCGGCCTCGTCGAGCCACGAAGCGGGATCGATCGAGAACAGCTCCTCCATGTCCTCAGCCGGCACCTCGATACCGTCGAGGTTGAGCTCGCCCTCGGCGGGCACGGTGCCGATCGCGGTCTCACGACCCTCGACCTCTCCCTCGACGCTGCGGATGATCCAGTCGATCACACGCGAATTGTCGCCGAAGCCGGGCCAGAGGAAGCGACCGTCGGCTCCCTTGCGGAACCAGTTGACCTGGAACACCTTGGGCGCCTTGTCGCCGAGCTTCTCGCCCATCTCGAGCCAGTGGCCCCAGTAGTCGGCCATGTTGTAGCCGCAGAAGGGCAGCATCGCGAAGGGATCGCGGCGCAGCTCGCCGACAGTGCCCTCCTGAGCCGCGGTCTTCTCGGACGAGACGGTCGCGCCGATGAAGACGCCGTGCTCCCACGACAGCGAGCGGGCGACGAGCGGAACGTTCGTGGCGCGACGGCCGCCGAAGAGGATCGCATCGAGCGGCACGCCGTCCTGCTCGTACCAATCGGCCGCGAGCGAGGGGGTCTGCTGGATCGGCACGGTGAAGCGCGAGTTGGGGTGCGCGGCGGGGCTCTCCGACTCGGGGGTCCAGTCGTTGCCCTGCCAGTCGGTGAGGTGAGCGGGGACCTCGTCGGTCTTGCCCTCCCACCAGACGTCTCCGTCGTCGGTCAGCGCGACGTTGGTGAAGATGGTGTTGCCCCAGAGCGTCTCCATGGCGACCGGGTTGGTCGACTCGCCGGTGCCGGGCGCGACGCCGAAGAAGCCCGCCTCGGGGTTGATCGCGTAGAGGCGGCCGTCCTTGCCGGGGCGCAGCCAGGCGATGTCGTCGCCGATGGTCTCGACCTTCCAACCGGGGATGGTGGGCTGGAGCATCGCGAGGTTGGTCTTGCCGCACGCCGACGGGAAGGCCGCCGACAGGTGGTACGCCTTGCCCGTCTCGACGTTGGTGAGCTTGAGCAGCAGCATGTGCTCGGCGAGCCATCCCTCGTTGCGCCCCATCACCGAGGCGATGCGCAGCGCGAAGCACTTCTTCGAGAGCAGGGCGTTGCCGCCGTAGCCCGAGCCGTACGACCACACCTCGAGGGTCTCGGGGAAGTGAGTGATGTACTTGATGTCGTTGCAGGGCCACGCCGCATCCTCGGCGCCCTCCTCCAGCGGGGCTCCCACCGAGTGCACCGTGCGCACCCACTCGCTGCCGGGGGTGATGCCGTCGAGCGCGGCCTGGCCCATGCGGGTCATGATGCGCATGTTGAGCACCGCGTAGGGCGAATCCGTGATCTCGATGCCGAGCTGCGTGATCGCTCCGCCGACGGGTCCCATCGAGAACGGCACGACGTACATCGTGCGGCCGCGCATCGAGCCGTCGAAGAGCGGCATGAGCTCCGCCTTCATCTCGGCGGGAGCGACCCAGTTATTGGTCGGCCCGGCGTCCTCCTCCTTCTCGGAGCAGATGAAGGTGCGATCCTCGACGCGGGCCACGTCGGCCGGGTGCGAGCGGGCGAGGAAGCTGCCGGGCCGCAGATCCTTGTTGAGCGGGATCAGCGATCCCGCTTCCACCATCTCGGCGGTGATGCGGTTCCATTCGTCCTGCGAACCGTCGCACCACACCACGTCGACCGGCTTCGTCAGCTCGGCGACCTCGGTCACCCACTGCAGTACCTCTTCGTTCGCGGTGGTCGCATTCGCACGCACGAGATCCGCGATCACGGACTCCGATGCAGCAGTCTCGGCCTCGATGACCTGGGTGGCGCTCATACGTTCGTTCTCCTCGGGTTCACACGTCGTCGGTGAAGAATCGGTAACACCTCCATTCTCAGCAGCCGATTCACCCGCCATTCACCAAACTCGCTGTAAATTTTGACCATTCTTGACATATAGTCAAGGAATGGCCCCGGATACCACCCCAACACAGGGAGAAACCGAACTCGACCGACTTCTGCTGGGCAAGCGCCTGCGGCACTTCAGGTCGCGTGCCGGACTGACTCTCGAGCAGTTGGGAGAGCGCGTCGGCGTAGTGGCGAGCCAGCTCTCCCACATCGAGAACGGCCGTCGCGAGCCGCGCCTCGGCCTTCTGCAGAGCATCGCCAGGGAACTCGGGATCGACCCCTCCGAGTTGCTGCGCCGCGAGGCTCCGGATCACCGCAGCGCACTCGAGATCGAGCTCGAGCGCGCGCAGACCACCCCGGGCTACCTCCGCCTCGGTCTCCCCCACGTGCGCACCCCGCGCACGCTCAGCGACGATGCCCTCGAGTCGCTCGTGGGCCTGCATCGCGAACTGGCCAGGCGATCCCGAGCCGCGGCAGCGACCTCCGAGGAAGCGCGCCGCGCGAACACCGCCATCCGCATGCAGATGCGCGAGCGCGACAACTACATTCACGACATCGAGCTCATCGCCTCCGATCTCATGCGACGGGTCGGCCACACCACGGGCGCCGTCACCCACCGCACCGTCGCAATGCTCGCCGAGATGCTGGGCTTCACCCTCATCTTCGTCGACGACCTGCCGTCGAACACCCGCAGCATCACCGACCTCGAGAACGGGCGCATCTACCTGCCGCCCGCCTCGATCCCGGGCGGCCACGGGCTGCGCTCGCTCGCACTGCAGGCCATGGCGCACCGCGTGCTCGGCCACTCCGAGCCGGCGAGCTACGCCGAGTTCCTCGAGCAGCGGCTCCAGATCAACTACTTCGCGGCGGCCTGCCTCATGCCGGAGGCGCGCGCCGTGGACTTCCTGCAGCAGGCCAAGCGCAATCGCAATCTGGCGATCGAGGATCTGCGCGACGCGTTCGGCGTCACGCACGAGGCCGCGGCGCACCGCTTCACCAACCTGGCGACGAGCCACCTCGACCTGCGCGTGCACCACTACCGCGCCGATGGCGAGGGTACCCTCGTGCGCGGCTACGAGAACGACGATCTGCCGTTTCCGAGCGATGCCTCGGGATCGATCGAGGGCGAGATCCTGTGCCACAAGTGGGGCGGACGCACCGCGTTCCACCGCACCAACCGCACGAGCGAGTTCTACCAGTACACCGACACGCCCGCGGGCACCTACTGGTCGAGCGTGCAGACGGGCGACGCCGAGCACGGCCCCTTCGCGATCGCCTGCGGTGTGGCCTTCGACGACGCGAAGTGGTTCCGCGGCCGCGACACCCCCGAGCGCCGGGTCTCGACCTGCCCTGATGAGGCGTGCTGCCGCACCCCCGCACCCGAGCTGCTCGCACGCTGGGAGGGCAAGGCGTGGCCGAGCGCTCGCATGCACCAGCACGTGCTCTCGCCCCTGCCGACGGGAACGTTCCCCGGGGTCGATGACACCGCGATGTACGAGTTCCTGTCGAAGCATGCGCCGGAGGCTTAGGGAGAAACGCGTCAGCGTTTCTCTGCCGGAGGCGCCCGGCTCACCAGCCGGGGAAAGTTAAGCGGGAAGCGGAGCTTTCCGCCTTTCCGGCGCGGCGCCCACCGGCGGCCTCTCCTCATCGAGACCGACGGTTTCAGCGAGACCGAGCGTTCCAGCGCCGCTGAAACAGTCGGCCTCGCTGAAACCGTCAGTTTCGCCGCGAGGCCCGGGGCTGCTCCAGCGCCAGCCCGAGCCGCGGCACCCAGCAGCGCACCCGCCGGCGGTAGGCCGCGAACTCCTCGCCGAAGCGCGCCTCGAGGTCGGCTTCTTCGAAGGGCCGCACCAGCGTGTGCCAGTACACCGCACCGCAGAGCGCGTAGGCGGTCACGAACCATGAGCTCGCGAGCAGGCCGACGCCGACGGCCTGCACGATCCCGGCCAGCGCCATCGGGTTGCGCACCCACCGGTACGGCCCGGTGATCACGAGCCGCCGCGCGCTCGCGGACGGCAGCGGCGTGCCCTCCCCGCGCAGCGACATCGCGAGCGCCGACCACAAGCCCAGTGCGCTCGCGCCGAGCAGCAGCGCGCCCCCGAGTGCCGGAAGCGGTGCCGCGAATGCGACGTGCAGCCCCCACCGGGTCTCGAGCAGGCGGAGTCCCGCGGGCAGCACCGCGAGGAACAGAGCCCAGAACACGAGCATTTGCAGCAGCGTCGCGCCGAGCTGACGTCGCGGCGACGCCGCCGGCGCGACTCCGAACGAGAGGGGCCCCAGAAGCAGCCGCTCCGCGGGGATCCGCCCGAGTTCCGCGAGCGACCACGCGGCGAGGCCCCCGCAGCTCGCCGCCGCCATGATGACCGCGCCCCAGCCCGCGAGGCCGGTCGCCGTCGCGTAGACCGCGAGGACCGCCGTGACGAGCAGCGTCCAGGGCACGGCGATCCGCATCGCCCAACGCCGCCCCGGCTCCGGGAGCACCGCCGCGAGCGCCGAGGCGAGCACGAGCAGTGGGATGTCCGCGAGCGCGACGGCGACCGGGTCGAGGCCACCGAGCGTGGCCAGGCGCACCGGCGGCAGTGTGAAGACGCCCACCCACCACAGGACTCCCGCGGCTGCTTGGAGGGCGAAGTAGGCGCGGGCGATCAGCGGGGCGGACGCGGACCGCGTCACCCAGAACCCCCGCCCCGCTCGCACGCCCTCAGGCTACAAGACCGCGCAACATCCTGGAGACGCACGCGAGGGTCTTCATGATCACGAGGAAAGATCCTCCCCCCTCCCCTCCCCGTCGAGATACGGATTTCGCAGCTCTGACCGTGATCCAGCGCGCGAAATCCGTATCTCGGGCAGAGTCGAACGACAGCAGGACGGACCGGAAGCCGGAAACTGGCGGAGCCCCGCAGCTCGGTGCTGCGGGGCTCCGGTCGGCGAGGCCCGGCGCGAAAAGCGTCAGAAGCGCCAGGCTCGAGACTCAGTCGGTCTTCGGCTTGGGGCGCGAGGCGAACTCCTCGAAGATCGCGCGCGGCTCCTGCAGGGCCTCGATGTTCACGATGTCGCGACCCAGGAAGAAGTGCCCGACCCAGCCGCCGAACACGCGCCACTTGCGCTCCCACGTGGGGATCGCGAGGCCGTGGTAGAAGCGGTGGGCGAGCCACGCGAAGTAGCCCTTCATCGCGAAGCTGCCTCCGGAGCGGAACACGCCGTTGTTCACGCCGAGGCCGGCGACGGCGCCCATGTTCTTGTGCTCGTACTTGCGCACGCCCTCGCCGCGCAGGTCGGCGACGATGTTCTTGGCGAGCAGGCGCCCCTGACGCACCGCGTGCTGCGCGTTGGGCACGCAGAACCCGCCGGGGCCGGGGGTCGACGAGATGTCGGGGGTCTGCGAGGTGTCGCCTGCGGTCCAGGCGCCCTCGAGCGCTTTGCCGTCCTCGGTGGTGATGCGCAGCTCGGGGCTGCCGATGACGTGGCCACGGGGACCGATGGGCAGATCGGTGCCGCGCAGGAACGGGCGGGGCATGACGCCCGCGGTCCAGATGATCAGATCGGACTCGTACTTCTCGCCCGTCGAGAGCTCGATGTGGCCGTCGACGGCCGAGGAGAGCTGCGTGTCGAGGTGGATATCGACGCCGCGGCGGGTCTGATCGGCGACGACCCAGTCGGCGAGCTTCTCAGTGACCTCGGGCATGATGCGCCCCATGGCCTCGACCAGGTGGAACTTGGTCTCCTCGAAGGAGATCTCGGGGTAGCGGCGCAGCAGCGAGGTGGCGAAGGATCGCAGCTCGGCGATCGACTCGATGCCCGCGAAGCCGCCGCCGACCACCGTGACGGTGAGCAGACGTGCGCGCTCGGGCGAACCCGCGGGCAGCGACGCCGCACGCTCGAAGTTGCCGACGAGGCGGTCGCGCACCGCGACGGCCTCCTCGATGGTCTTCATGCCGATCGCGTTCTCGGCGATGCCGGGGATCGGGAAGGTGCGCGACACCGAACCGGTGGTGACGACGATGTGGTCGTACTCGAAGTCGAAGGCCTCGCCCTCATTCGGGGTGACCGTGGCCGTCTTGGTGGCGTGGGAGATACCCGTGACCTTGCCCGCGATGTTGTGGGTGCGGTTCAGATGGCGGCGGCGTGCGACGACCGCGTGACGCGGCTCGATCGATCCCGAGGCGACCTCGGGAAGGAACGGCAGGTAGGCCATGTAGGGCAGCGGATCGACGATCGTCACCTCGGCCTCGCCCGCGCGCAGCAGCTTCTCGAGCCCCCAAGCGGTGTAGAAGCCGGCGTAGCCACCACCAACGATCAGAATCTTCTTCGCCACGAAGCGGTCTCCTTGATGCAATGAGCGTGAAATGCCCGGATCGCGGGCACAGAAAAACCGGGCACATCATGCCCGACACCCCATACTACATCTCGATGGCGGCGATTACTGTCGGTCCGACGGAGATCCCGCAGAAAACAACGATATTCGTCGGCGATGAGGCTGTTCAACCGCATTTCAGCCGGCCGGAAAGCTCTATCGGCGGAGGTCCCGCGGGGGCGGGCGCGAGCAGGACGGCGCGTCTGCCGACCGACGAGGATCAGGGGCGCCATCCGCAGCGCTCGAGGGCGAGATCCCCGATCGGGTTGACCCCGGGGCCCGCGGCCAGCGAGTGTCCGATCAGCGCGTGCAGGCACTTGACCCGCGTCGGCATGCCGCCCGCGCTCACACCCGCGAGCTCGGGCACCTCCCCCACGCTGTCGCGGTCCTCGATGTACTGCTCGTGCGCTCGAGCGTACTGCGCGCGCACCGCCTCGTCCTCGGCGAGCAGTTCGTTGAACTCGTTCATCACACCGGCGGCCTCGAGTCGCGAAGCCGCCGCCACCGCCTCGGGGTGGCACAGGTAGTAGAAGGTCGGGAACGGCGAGCCGTCGGGCAGGCGAGGTGCGGTCGCGACCACGGCGGGAGCACCGTCGCTCGCCCGCGCGGCGATGCCCACGACGCCTCGCGCCTCGCGCCCCAGCTGCTCGCTCACTGCGACGATATCGGCTGGGGTGGGGTCGGTGTAGGGTGGGCGGCTCATTGCTGGGGCTCCTCGGCGGTGGGGTCGATTTCGGTGACGGCCGGATCGGTATCGGCCGGTTCTGCGGTTTCGGGATCGGCACCGCCCTCGAGCTCCTCGAGCGGCGCGTCGGTGGTGCCCGCGGTCAGGAAGGATGCGGCGATGCCGCGCACCCAGTCGCTGCGGATGCGCGAGAGCTCGGGGCTCGTCTCCTCATCGGATTCGACCGGCAGCACGATGTCGTCGATGACCCCCAGCTGAGTCTCGCCGGGCATCACGTAGAAGAGCCGGTCACGCGCCTGGGAGCGCACGTACACCGGGTCCTTCCATTTGGCGCGCTCGGCGTCGATCTCGTTGACGGCCTCCTGATGCAGCCGCACGCTCTCCCGCAGCTCGGAGATCTCGCGCCTCTGCTGCACGTAGGTGGAGAGACTGGGGCTCACGATCACAGCGCCCGCCGCGACCAGCACGACGACGAGCACGGTGAAACCGCTGAATCGGAGGCTCGAGGCCCACGCCCCGAGATCCTCGACCCAGCGTTTCACCGTGCTGCCCTTCGTCCGAGTGCGCGTTCGCCGGCGCGATTACGCGGTGAAGCGGGGGAAGGCACCGCGGCCGGCGTAGTTCGCGGCTCCCCCCAGCTCCTCCTCGATACGGAGCAGCTGGTTGTACTTCGCGACACGGTCGGAGCGCGCGGGTGCCCCGGTCTTGATCTGGCCGCAGTTGGTCGCCACGGCGAGGTCGGCGATCGTGACGTCCTCGGTCTCGCCCGAGCGGTGCGACATCACCGCGGTGAAACCGGCGCGCTGCGCGAGCTGCACGGCGTCGAAGGTCTCCGTGAGGGTGCCGATCTGGTTGACCTTGACGAGCAGCGAGTTCGCAGCGCCCTTCTCGATGCCCTCGGTGATGCGCGCGGGGTTGGTGACGAAGAGATCGTCGCCGACGAGCTGCACGCGATCGCCGATCTCGGCGGTGATGTGGGCCCAGCCCTCCCAGTCGCTCTCGTCGAGCGGGTCCTCGATCGAGACGAGCGGGTACCGGGTCAGCAGATCCTCGTAGTAGGCGGTCATCTCGGCGGCCGTGCGCTCCTGGCCCTCGAACTTGTAGACGCCGTTCTCGTAGAACTCGGAGGAGGCGACGTCGAGCGCGACGGCAACGTCGCGGCCCGGCTCGAGGCCGGCGCGCTTGATGGCTTCGACGATGAGGTCGAGCGCGGCCGAGTTGTGGGGCAGGTCGGGCGCGAAGCCACCCTCGTCGCCGAGCGCGGTGGTGAGCCCCTGCTCCTTGAGCAGCGCCTTGAGCGAGTGATAGACCTCGACGCCCCAGCGCAGCCCCTCCGAGAAGGTCTCGGCGCCGAGCGGCACCGCCATGAACTCCTGGATGTCGACGCCGGTATCGGCGTGGGCGCCGCCGTTGATGATATTCATGAGCGGCACGGGCAGAGTG
Source organism: Leucobacter tenebrionis (assembly GCF_019884725.1). Lineage (NCBI taxonomy): Bacteria > Bacillati > Actinomycetota > Actinomycetes > Micrococcales > Microbacteriaceae > Leucobacter > Leucobacter tenebrionis. The sequence goes on from NZ_CP082322.1 coordinate 895,415, forward strand.
CTGGCGTTCGGGCCGCCGAGATAGCGGTAGAGCGGCAGCTCGGCCGAGGCCGCCGCTGCGTGCGCAACCGCGAGGCTCACGCCGAGGATCGAGTTCGCGCCGACGCGCGACTTGTTGTCGGTGCCGTCGACCTCCTTGAGCACGGCGTCGATGATCCGCTGGTCATCGGCGGCGAAACCCTCGATAGCGGGACCCAGCTCGTCGAAGACGGCGTCGACGGCCTTCGTCACGCCCTTGCCGAGGTAGCGATCCTTGTCACCGTCGCGCAGCTCGTACGCCTCGAAGGCGCCGGTCGAGGCGCCGGAGGGCACCGCCGCGCGGCCCACAGAATCGTCGGTCAGACCGACCTCGACCTCAACGGTCGGGTTGCCACGCGAATCGAGAATCTCGCGGGCGATCACCGCGTCGATAAATGCCACCATGCGCTCCTTCGGAGTTCAGTTGCCGGTATGCGGCGCGATTGTCGGCGCCGCTCCCCAGTGTAGCGGCAGCCGCTGACGTGCTCGGTGGGGAGAAGCTGCATCCCAAACTTCGGATCAGGCCGTTATCTCGGATCGATTCACTGGGATTCGATCCGAATGAGCGGAGAGATCCGAACTATCGGCACGAACCGCACCCCGTTAGAGTTGACTCACGAGTCAATCTATCCGCAGACGCGGCCCGAGCAGCAGGAGCACCCATGACCGACTCACCCGCCGGCAACGCGCCGGGAGCCGCCGGCCCTGAGACGACGCTCTCGATCTCCCCCGAGGGCGCCGCGACGATCCGCCTCAACCGACCGGAACGCCGCAACTCGTTCACAGATACCCTCATGGAGTCGCTGCTCGACTCCGTCGAGGCGGCCGTCGCCGATCCGACGGTCCGCGTGATCGTGGTGACCGGCGGCGAGCGCTGCTTCAGCGTGGGCGGGGACCTCGACGAGTTCGCCGCGGGAGTCTTCGCGCCGCCGCACCTGAGCGTCGAGCAGTCGGCCGGGGTGCTGCGCCGCCACGCGCGCGCCGTCGAGTTGCTGCGCAGCGCTGATGCGGTGTCGATCGCCGCCATCGGCGGCCCCTGCGCGGGCGCGGGCCTCTCGCTGGCGGCCGCCTGCGATCTGCGCATCGCCTCGACGTCGGCCGTCTTCCGCACCGCGTTCATCGACGCCGGCCTCGCGAGCGACTACGGCGGCGCCTGGTCGCTGACGCGCCTGCTCGGAGAGGCGCGGGCCAAGGAGCTGTTCCTGCTCAACTCGAAGGTCACGGCCGAACAGGCGCTCGAGATCGGGCTCGTGTCCCGGCTGGTGGATCCGGATCGACTCGCGACCGCCGCGACCGAACTCGCAGATTCCCTCCTCGCGAAGGCGCCGCTCGCGCTCTCCACCGCGAAGCGGCTGCTCGGCGCGCAGCCCGCCGACTTCGGCGCAGCACTCGACGAGGAGTCCCTCGCGCAGAAGCGCTGCGCCTACACCGCCGATGCCCGCGAAGCCGCCGATGCCTTCGTCGAACGCCGGGCGCCTCGATTCACCGGAGCGTAGAACCGCCCGTTCCCGCCCGGGTATTCAGAACCCGGGCCGTCTGCGCTACAATTTTGATTGACTAGCCAGTCAATTATACGAAGACGGTAGCGCGCTTCTGAGATCAAGGAGGATCCATGCCTTTCCGCACCCGCTTCACCGAAACCTTCGGCATCGAGCACCCCATCGTCTGCGGCGGCATGACGGCCGTGGGGCGCGCGCCCCTCATCGCCGCCGTCGCGAACGCGGGCGCGCTCGGCTTCCTGTCGGCCCTCACCCAGCCGACGCCCGAGGAGCTCACTCAGGAGATCGCGCGCACACGCGAACTCACCGACAAGCCCTTCGGCGTGAATCTGACCATGCTGCCCACCATCAACCCGGTCCCCTACGACGAGTACGCCGACGCGATCGTGCAGGCCGGTGTGCCGTTCGTGGAGACCGCGGGCAACAACCCCGAGCCCTTCCTCCCCGCGTTCAAGGCCGGCGGGGTCAAGGTGATCCACAAGGCTGTCACCGTGCGTCATGCTCTGAAGGCCCAGTCGATCGGCGTCGACGCCGTATCGATCGACGGCTTCGAGTGCGCCGGCCATCCGGGCCAGGACGACATTGGCGGGCTCGTGCTGATCCCTGCCGCCGCAGACAAGCTCGATATCCCGATCATCGCCTCGGGCGGCATCGCCGACGCGCGAGGCCTCGTCGCGGCGCTCGCCCTCGGCGCCGACGCGGTCAACATGGGCACGCGCTTCGTCGCCACCACAGAGTCTCCGGTGCACGAGAACATCAAGCGGCAGATCGTCGAGAACACCGAGCGCTCCACCAACGTGGTGTTCCGCAAGTTCCGCAATTCGGCCCGCGTCGCGAAGAACGCGGTCTCAGACGAGATCATCGAGATCGAGCAGCGCGAGGGCACCACCTTCGCAGACATCGCCCACCTCGCATCGGGGGCGCGGGGCCGCGAGCGAGCCCTCGGCAACGGCGAGGTCGACGGCGGCGTGTGGTGGGCCGGGCAGACCCAGGGGCTCATCGGCGACGTGCCGAGCACGTCGGAGCTCATCGAGCGGGTGGTGAGCGAGAGCGAATCGATCGTGCGGTCGCGCCTCGCGGGCCTGCTCACCTGACCTGCGGGCAACGCCGAGGGGGTGCGGGATCTCGCGATCCCGCACCCCCTCGGTCGTACCGGGCGGAAACCCGCGGCCGCGCCAGCAGGCTCCCCTACCGGCTCTGCCTCTACGCGCGCGGAGCGGATTCCGAGTCGGGCACGAGCCGGCTGTCCTCGGTGGTCCAGGTCATGACGGCCCGGTCGCCCTCGAGGGGCACCGCCGCGCCGTGCGAGACCGGGGTGCGCGCAACGATGGCCTGCCCCGACTCCGCGCGCCCGTACACCACCACGTCGCTGCCGAGATAGACCGTGTTGAACACCCGCACGGGCACGGCGTTCTGCAGCCCATCCGGGCTGGCCGCGACGCGCACGTGCTCGGGGCGCACCATCAGCAGCTCGCCCTGACCGGCCGGGATGCCGAACCGATTACCGCCCGCATCGATGAACGCCCCGTCCGCGACGCGCCCCTCGAACAGGTTCGACTCCCCGATGAACTCCGCCACGTATCGCGAGTTCGGAGCATCGTAGAGCTCCTTCGGGGTGCCGAGCTGCTCGATCCTGCCGTGCTTGAGCAGGGCGATGCGATCCGACATCGTCAGCGCCTCGTGCTGATCGTGAGTGACGAAGATGAAGGTGATGCCGAGCTCCTGATGGATCCTGCGGATCTCGAGCTGCATCTCCTCGCGCAGCAGCTTGTCGAGCGCGCCGAGCGGCTCGTCCATGAGCAGCACGCGCGGCTCGAAGACGATGCCGCGGGCGAGTGCGACGCGCTGCTGCTGACCGCCCGAGAGCTGGTCGGGCTTGCGGTCGGCGAGGTGCTCCATCTGGATCATGCGCAGCACGTCGGTCACCCGCTGCTGCACCTCGCCCTTGGGCCGCTTCTGGCGGCGCAGGCCGAACGCGACGTTGTCGAAGATGTTCATGTGCGGGAACAGGGCGTAGTGCTGGAACACCATGCCGAGACCGCGCTTGTGCGGCGGCCGGCGCGTGATGTCCTCTCCGTCGACCTCGAGCCGCCCGCCGTCCGCCTTCGTGAAGCCCGACAGGATGTTGAGCAGCGTGGACTTGCCCGAGCCGCTCGCCCCGAGCAGCGTGATGAACTCCCCGGCGTTGATATCGAGGCTGACCCGGTCGAGCACGGTCACGTCGCCGTAGGTCTTCACGACATCGGAGACGCGGATCGCCGCGCCCGCCTGCTCCCCGATCGTGGAGAGCTGCTGAGTGTAGGTGGGCTGAGCAGTCATGCGACTTCCTCCTGCAGTTGGGCAATACGCTTACGGCGACGACGCTCGGAAGCGGAAGAGAACATTTTGACCAGACCCTGGCAGCCGAAGGCGGCCAGGATCACGACGAGGGAGAGCGTGGAGATGGCCGCGATCGTCGGATCGATCTGCACGCGGATGCCCGACCACATCTTCACCGGCAGCGTCGTGATCTCGGGGCCCGAGAGGAAGATCGCGACCACGACCTCGTCCCAGCTCGTGATGAACGCGAACAGCGCGCCCGCGAACATGCCCGGGAAGATCAACGGCAGCGTGATGCGGAAGAACGTCTCCACGGGTCCCGCGCCCAGGTTCATCGCGGCCATCTCGAGTCGGCGGTCCACCGAGCTCAGCGAGGCCACGACGTTGATCATCACGTACGGCACGCCGAGGCAGGTGTGCACGAGCACGAAACCGAGGGTCGTCTGCGTCAGCCCGAGGCTCAGGAATGTGATGTAGACGGCGAGGCCCACGATCACGAACGGCACGATCATCGGCGCGAGCAGCACCCCCATGATGAGGCCGCGGAAGGGGAACCTGCCCCGCACCAGGGCGAGAGCCGCGAGCGTGCCCAGCACGACTGAGAGCAGGGCCGACAGCAGACCGACGGTCAGGCTGTTGCCGAGGGCGCTCATCCAGGCCATATCAGAGAAGAATCGCTCGTACCACTGCGTGGTGAATCCCTCGGGCGGGAACGCCAGGTAGGGGCTCTCGGACCACGACATCGGGATGATCACCAGCACCGGCATCAGCAGGTAGACGGCGATCGCGACCGCGAGCAGGCCGAGAAGGGTGCGCGTGAGAATCTTCGTCATCAGGATCTCCTCATCAGTGCCTTCTCGAGGTTCAGGAACTTGCTCGCCAGCCCCAGCAGCGCCAGCGTGAGCAGCAGCAGCATCGTCGCGAGGGCCGCCGCGAAGCCGTACCTGAGCACTGCGGAGACCTGCTGCACGATCAGCTCACCGATCATGGTGTTCTGCGGGCCGCCCAGCAGCGCCGGGGTGATGTAGTAGCCCAGCGCCTGGATGAAGGTCAGCAGCAGCCCGGCGGCCACGCCCGGCACGCTGAGCGGCACGAACACCCGCCAGAACGCACCCGAGGGACGGGCACCCAGATTCTGCGCCGCCAGGCTGAGGCGCTTGTCGATGCCGCTCATCGTCGCGTACATCGGCAGCACCGCGAACGGCAGCGAGACCTGCACCATGCCGAAGACGACGCCGCCGAAGGTGCGCAGCATGGTGATCGGCTCGTCCGTGATCCCGGTGTCGATGAGCAGGGTGTTCATCACGCCCGTATCGCGCATCAGCACGATCAGGGCGAAGCTGCGCACCAGAACGCTGGTCCAGAACGGGATCAGCATGATCACCATCATCACCGTGCGCCAGAACGGCTTCACCAGCGTCATGAGGTAGGCGTACGGGTAGGCGAGCAGCAGCGTGACCAGGGTCACCAGGGTCGCCACGTAGAAGGTGTTGAAGATCACCTTCATATACAGCGGCTCGGCGAAGACGGCGCGATAGTTGTCGAGGCCCGGTTCGGGATCGGTGAAGCTCTTCACCAGCATCGCCACGAGCGGCACCAGGAAGACCACGACCAGGAACAGCAGGAGCGGCAGCACCAGGGCGCCCCAGCCGTCGATCGCGAAGTAGCGCTTCATCGACCGCTTCGGTTTCACAGGCCCCTCGGAGCCGGACGTCGCAGCTGTGGCGATCGCCTCCGTATGCGTGGCAGTCATCTCGTCACCCGGCCATCCAGACGTTCAGACGCTCGGTGACTTCGCTGTAGTTCTCGGCCCAGTAGCCGTAGTCGATCATGGCCGAGCGCTGCTCGATGTTCTCAGGGCTGTTCGCGAGTTCGCTCTGCTCGTCAGCGCTGAGCTCCTCGAGCGTGGCAGGGGTCGCGGGCCCGTAGCCGGTCTGACGCGAGTACTCCGCCTGCGCTTCCGTGGCGCCCAGGAACCACACCATCCAGTCCTGCGCCAGGTCCTTGTTCGCATAGCCCTTCGGAATCACGATCTGCTCGTAGGTGCCGAGGTTCTCACCGTACTCGTTGGCGACCGGCTCGCCCTCACTCTGAGCTTTGAAGATGCGGCCGTTCCAGGCCTGCACCAGGGGCGCCTCGCCGCTCGCGACCAGCTGCGTCTGCTGGTCACCCGTGTCGTACCACACGATGTCATCCTTGATCGTGTCCAACTTCGCGAACGCGCGATCCAGATCCAGCGGATACAGATCCTCCGGCGCCACACCATCCGCGAGCAACGCCGCCTCGAAGATCCCGCCCGTCGCATACTTCCAGAACCCCCGCTTCCCCGGGAACTTCTCCGTATCGAAGAACTCCTCCCACGTCGTCGGGTGCCCATCAGCGAACTTCTCCGTGTTATACCCGATCGTGAACGCATACTGCAGAATCGGAATCCCGCAATCGCTCACCAGCTCGGGGTCCACGCCGTTCTCGGCCGCCGCGTCGAGCACTTCCTTTCCGAGTTTCTCGAGCGTGCCGTTCGCGCAAGCGGAGTCCGTGAAGTTGGGCTCCACCTCCACGGTCCCCCAGTTGACCTTGCCGGCGTCGACCATCGCGTCGAGTTTCGCGTAATCGGTGGGCTGGTCCTCTTTCATCGTAACGCCGTTCTCCTCGGCCCACGGCTGGTAGAGCTGCTCCATCGCCACGCGCTGAGTCTCTCCGCCCCAGTCGACCATCGTCAGGGTGTCCTCGCTCACGCCGCCCCCGCCGTTGGTGCAGGCCGTCAGCATCAGAGCTGCGGCGCTCACTCCGGCGAATGCGGTGACCAGTCTCTTCTTCATCAACGTCCTCCTTGACGCTTTAATTGACTGATTAATCAATCAACCTTGATAACTATGACATTCATTCTCGGCCGTGGCAACAGCCCGACGAAGCGCGCCCGCCCGCTCACCGGATGCGGCGCCTATTCGAACAGCCCCATCGGCACGTGCACGAGCGAGACCCCCGGGTGCTCGACCGCCTCGGCGATCCGCTCCTCGAGTTCACCAGCGGACTCGACGGCGAAGCCGCGCCCGCGGAACGCCCGCGCGACCGTCGGCCAGTCGGGCTGACTCAGGCGGACTGCTATCGGCTCGATGCCGCGATCCTGCTCGTTCTGCTCGATCTCTCCGTAGCCCCCGTTGTCGACGCAGATCACGGTGAGATCGAGGTGCTGCTCGGCGGCGGTCTGCAGTTCCTGCACCGAGAACATGAGCGCCCCGTCGCCCGTGACGCAGACGACGGGGCGATCCGGGTCGGCGATCTTCGCTCCGATCGCCGCCGGCAGGCCGTAGCCGAGGGTGGCGTAGGTGATCATGTTGATGCACTCAGCCGGCCCCTCTGCCCGGAAGTGGCCGGCCATGCCCGAGTAGCAGATCTGAGACGAGTCACCGGTGAGGATCGCACCCTCGGGCAGCGCAGCTGCGATGCGGGCCGCCACCGCGCCGACCCCGGGCCCGTATCCGTCCGATTCCGCGAGACACGCGGCGCGCACCTCGTCGACCGAGATCCAGGGCGCACGCTCATTCGAAGACTCCCCCGCCGGGCCGAGCGCCCGCAATGCGTCGAGCAGGCTCGGCAGCACCTCGCCGCTGTCTCCGATGAGCACCCGCTCCGCTGCCAGATTGTTGCGCCCCTGGGACTCATCGATGTCGATCCGGATCACGCGCCCCGTCGGCGCGAACTCACCCGCGGCGAACTCGCCGACGGCGACTTTCGAACCGACGACGAGGAGCGCATCGGCCTCGTTGAGCACGTCCACCGCGGCTTTCAGCCGCAGCTCGGCTCCGATGACGAGCGGATGCGACTCTGCGACGACCCCCTTGCCGTTCGAGCTGGTGACCACGGGCGCACCCAGCAGTTCGGCGATGGTCTGCAGCGCCTCACGGCCCGAGCGCGCGCCCGATCCCGCGAGTATCGCCGGCCGCTCGGCCTCGGCGAGGAGCCGGGCCGCTGCCTCGATATCCGCGCTAACCGGCTGCGGGGCCGGCGGCGCCTCGCGCGGACCCAGCGACTCGATCGAGATATCCGTGGACTCCTCGAGCAGGTCGAGCGGCACCTCGATGTACACGGGCCGCGGCCGGCCGGAGCGCAGCACGGCGAATGCCTCGTGCACGGCCTCGACGGCCTCCTCGGCGCTGGCGACGCGCACGGCCCGGTCGGCAATGGCGCGCGCGGCTCCCAGCTGATCCTTCGTCTCGTGCAGCATGCCGATGGAGCTGCCCTCCATCCCGCGCGGCGCACCGGGCGACAGCACGATCAGCGGGCGCGATTCGCAGTAGGCCGTGCCCACCGACGACAGCGCGTTCAGCAGTCCGGGCCCCGAGGTCGTGATGACGACCCCGGGCAGCCCGGTGCGCTGCGCCCATGCATCTGCGGCGTAGCCGGCGCCCTGCTCGTGACGCGAGGTCACGGCGCGGATGCCCAATCGCGGCAGGTGGCGATAGAACTCGAGATTGTGCGTGCCCGGAATGCCGAAGACCGCATCGATCCCGTATCCGCGCAGGGTCTGCATGACGGCGAGACCGGTGTTCCGGGGATCGATTCCCGCCGCGAGCGCCCGCTCGCGTTCCGTCTCGGGCACCGAGTATCCGCCCATGCCTGCTTCGCTGCTCATCCCGACCCTCAGCTCTCGTCGATTTCGATCCGGGCCAGTCGTTCGCCCACCAGGCCGAGGGCCGCCTCGCGCGGCGTGATGCCCGCGGCATCGGCCGCGGCGAGCGCCTCCTCGGTGAGTTCGTCCAGTCGCTCGTCGAGCATCCTCCGCGACTGCTCCCAACTCCCGTCGACGTCTCCGAACAGCACCCACCACCACCAGGCGTTCGTGCCGGAGTTGGCGATGAAGTCTGGGATCACCTCGACGCCGCGAGCCGCGAGCCGCGCCTCGGCTTCGGGGGTCACCGGCAGATTCGCCGCTTCGACGATCAGCCGCGCTGCGACATCGCCGCAGTTGTCGACGGTGATGCAGTTGGAGATCGCGGCGGGCACGAGCAGTTCGCAGTCGATCTTCAGCCATTCGTCGCCGGGCAGCGCGACCGCACCCTCGGGGAGCCGTTCGCGGTCCACCGTGCCGAAGCGATCCCGGGCCGCCAGCAGCGCCTCGACGTCGAGCCCGCTCTCGTCGGTGACCGCGCCGGCCGCATCGACGACGCCGACGATCTTCACGCCGGCTCGCGATAGGAAGCGGGCGGTGGCGCCGCCCATCGAGCCGAGTCCCTGCACCACCGCGCGCACGCTATCCGGAGCGAGGCCCCGCAGCCGCATCGCCGTCAGAGCTGCGACGGCGACGCCGTACCCGCCCACGAGCTCGTCCTGCGCGATGCCGTCGACCGTGACCTCGAAGGCCTTCGCCACCCGCGCGTCTGAGGCCTCCACCGCCGCATCGTCGCCGAGCAGCCGACGCACGGGAGCGACGGCGCTGTCCCAGCCCCGCCGCTCGAAGATCTCGTCGATGACGTCCTGGCGCACTCCGAGATCCTCTCCGACCGCCCAGTAGCTGCGCAGGATCGGGGCGAGGCTGTCGAGGAATCGCTCGAGCACGCCCGCCGCATCGGGATCGCGGGGATCGAAGTCGATGCCGCCCTTCGCTCCGCCGACGGGCACATAGCTCAAGCCCTCGCTCAGGTGCACCGCTTCCTTCTTGGTCATGGCCTTCGCGAGGCCGCGCACCTCGTCCAGGGTGCATCCGGCGCGCATGCGCAGACCGCCGCTCGACACGCCGCGCAGCAGCCGGTCAATCACGACGTACCCCACTGCAGGCGAGCGGCTGTCATGCCAGGTGATCTCCATGAACGACGGCCGCTCGTCGACGGTCTTCACACTCATGCACGTCTCCTCTTCGAGAACCAGGCCAATTCGGGCCGTCATCTGTTTATTAAATGACGGTTCAGTTAAGAGTGTGCAGCAGGACCGGAATGAAGTCAAGACCGATTCGACGGAGTCCGGTCACACGGATGGCCCCTCCGACGAAACGCCGAACTGACGCGCCAGGAACCCGCGCACCCGCGCGGTCGTATCCGAGACCTCGGCCCACTCGGGCGCAGTGACACTCATCACAGCCATGCCGTTGAGGAACGACATCAGCTGCACGGCAGCCTCCTCCGGGTCGTCGATCTCCGCCGCGCCGCCCTCCGCGCACGCCCGCAGCGCGCACGTCATCAGGTCCCGCCACGCGGCGTCGAACCCGCGGATCACCTCGGCGAGCGAAGGCTCGAACTGACTCGCCGCCCAGCCGTCCAGCCACAACCGCCAGCTGCGCAAGCTCGCGTCCGTCGGCAGATACCAATCGACGATCGCCACCAGGCGCCGCAGCGCGCCCGTCTCGCGCTCGGCGATCCCCCGCGCCACCTCGAGGTCTCGCTCCGCGGCGAAGGCGAACGAGGCCGCGAGCAGCTCCCCCTTCGTGCCGAAGTGATAGATGATGAGCCCGGCGCTGACCGAGAGCTGCCGCGCCACGTCGGCGACGCGCACGGCCTGGTGTCCGCGCTCTCCCACCAGCTCCACCGTCGCCGCGAGAATGTCCTCCCGGCGCTCCGCCCCACGCGCCTGACCGGCCACGGCCTCCCCCTCCACCTCGAAACTGAACCGTTGCTCAGTCGAACGGTTCACCGATAGCGTATGCGCACCTGACGCCGGGCAGAGTTCGCCCCGCCGGCCGCACCGGCACGCTGCCAGCACAACCGACGGGGCCGGTATCCGCGAACTCTCCTACTGCGCCATCCAGACGTTGAAGCGCTCGGTGACGTCGCCGTAGTTCTCCGCCCAGTAGCCGTAGTCCATGGTGGCCGCGGCCTGGGAATCGACCGCCTCGCTGCCCGCGAGCTCGGCCTGCACCTCGGCCGGGACGAACTCGAGCGCCCGGGGCGAGGCCGGGCCGTATCCGGTCTCGATCGCCTGATCGGCCTGCGCCTCGGGGTTCGAGAGGAACCAGACCATCCAGTCCTCGGCGAGCTCGGTATTGGGGTACCCCTGCGGGATCACCACGTGCTCGTAGGTGGTGAGGTTCTCGCCGAACTCGTTGGCGACGGGCTGTCCGTCAGCGGCGGCCTGGGTGATGCGGCCGTTCCAGGCCTGCACCAGGGGCGCCTCGCCGCTCGCGACCAGCTGCGTCTGCTGGTCACCCGTGTCGTACCACACGATGTCATCCTTGATCGTGTCCAACTTCGCGAACGCGCGATCCAGATCCAGCGGATACAGATCCTCCGGCGCCACACCATCCGCGAGCAACGCCGCCTCGAAGATCCCGCCCGTCGCATACTTCCAGAACCCCCGCTTCCCCGGGAACTTCTCCGTATCGAAGAACTCCTCCCACGTCGTCGGGTGCCCATCAGCGAACTTCTCCGTGTTATACCCGATCGTGAACGCATACTGCAGAATCGGAATCCCGCAATCGCTCATGAACGCGGGATCGACCTCGGCTTCCTCGGCCGCCTGCTTCACCTCGTCGCTCAGCTTCGTGAGCGTGCCCGCTTTGCAGGCCGTATCGGTGTAGTTGGGCTCCGTCTCGACCACTCCCCAGCTCACCTTGCCCGCGTCGACCATCGCGTCGAGCTTGGCGTAGTCGGTGGGCGAGTCCTGCTGCACTGTGACACCGTTCTCATCGGCCCACGGTTGTACGACCGTCGCGACGTGCCCCTCTTGCGCGGCGCCGCCCCACATGGTCACGGTCAGAGTCTGCTCATCGGGAGCGCCGCCGCCTCCGCCGACGCAACCGGTGAGGGCCAGTCCCGCTGCCGCGATCGAGGCGACGACGAGGGTTCTCCTGGGATATCGCATGACGTCCTCCTTGACGTTCATAATTGATCCTTCAGTCAATATAACCGAAGGTCACATATTGCGCGAGATCACGAGGCGCATGATGTCGGAGGTGCCCTCCTCGATCTCCTCGAGCTTCGCGTCGCGCATCCACTGCTCCACGGGGAACTCGCGCGAGTAGCCCCAGCCGCCCAGCGTCTGCACCGCGGCCCAGGTGCAGAAGGCTGCGGTCTCCGAAGCCTGCAGCTTCGCCATCGCGGCTTCGGCGACCACGGGCTTGCCCTGATCGAACATGGTGGCCGCACGGAGGGTCTGCAGCCAGGCGGCGTCGATCCGAGTGGCCATATCGGCCAGCCGGAAGGCGACCGCCTGGTGCTCGATGATGGGCTTGCCGAACTGCACCCGCTCGCGGGCGTAGTTCAGCGCGAACTCATAGGCGGCACGGGCGCAGCCGGTCGCGGCAGCGGCGAGCACGATGCGCGAGGCGTCGAAGGTCTTCATGAGGCCGATGAAGCCCTCGCCCTCCGCACCGAGGCGGTTCTCCTCGGGGACGAACACGTCGTCGAAGAACAGTTCACGGCAGCGAATCGCCCGCTGCCCCATCTTCTTCATCGGTTCGCCCATCGTGAAGCCCTCCGCCCCCTTCTTGAGCAGGAAGGCGCTGACGCCGCGCGAGCGCTGCGCCGGGTCGGTCTTCGCGAAGACCACGTACTGATCCGCGTAGCCCGAGTTCGAGATCCACGCCTTCTGCCCGCGGAGCAGGTACCCGCCGTCGGTGCGATCCGCGCGGGTGGTGATGGAGGCCGCATCCGACCCCGCGCCCGGCTCGGTGGTGGCGAGGGCGGTGAGGATCGGGTTCTCACCGGTGAGGGGCCGCAGCCACTGCTCCTTCTGCTCTTCAGATCCGAGCACGAGCAGCGGATCGGCGAAGAAGCCGTTCGAGCAGAGGAAGTTGCCGATGCCGAGATCGCCCCAGCACAGCTGCTCCTGCACCAGGCACTGCGTGAAGAGATCGGTGAAACCCCCGCCCCCGAACTCCTCGGGGATCATGAAGTCGGTGATGCCGACCTGCGCGGCCGCCTGGAAGAGTTCGAGGGGGGAGCCGTCGTCGGCCTCATCGACCTCGCGGCCCAGCGGCCGCACCTGCTCGCGTGCGAAGTCGCCGCAGAGTTCGACGATCGCCTCCTGCTCATCGCTGAGCTTCCAGACGCTGCGGGTGCTGTCCATGAGGTTCATGTGGGGTTCCTTCCGTTGAGGTGCCGGGACGCGTCTTCACGTCGCTCGTGCTGTGGCTGGTCTTGCAGGGTTGAGGCGGCGACCGGGCAGGCGCCGATCAGGGATCCGGGATCGCGAGGCAGTCGACCGTGAGCGCGCCATCGATGCCGACGCGAACGGGGTTCAGCTCGATCTCGCGAATGCCGGGGCTCGCGGCGAGTACGGCGCCGAGGCGCACGACGATGCGCGCGAGCGCCTCGCCGTCGAGCGCGGGGCGGCCTCGCCAGGGAGCGAGCAGCCGCGAGCTCTTGAGGCTCGCGATCATGCCGCGCGCCGCGTCGATGTCGACGGGGGCGAGCTCGAGCGCGACATCGGTCCACACCTCGGTCTCGGTGCCGCCGTAACCGACGGTGACCACCGGGCCGAAGGTCGCGTCGCGTCGGGCAGCGACGATGAACTCCGCGACGTGCTCGCGCGTATCCTGCACCTCCACCGTGTAGTCTCCGTCGCCGATCCGAGCGTGCATCTCGATGAAGGCCTCGCGCGCGGCGACCGCCCCTCGAAGATGCAGCGCTACTCCCCCGGCTTCCGTCTTATGAGCGAGCCAGGCCGCTTTGAGCACGACGGTACCGCCCAGCGCCTCGGCCGCGGCCCCCGCCTCGTCTGCGGTGCGCACGACCCGCAGTTCGGGGAATGGGATGCCCGCCGCGGCGAGCGCCTCGCGGATCTCGGTCTGCGTGCCCGCTGCCAGTGGCCGGCCCCGTTCCCCGCGCGCGAGCGCGGGGCGGCCGAGTCGATGAGCGGCCGCGGTCGCGAAGAGGCTGTCTTCGATGCGCCCGGAGACCGGCACTCCCGCGTCGAGCAGGTGATGGGCGATCCGCGAGTCGGGAGCCATCGCATGCACCAGCACGGGCACCCCCTCGACCGCGGCGAGGCGATCGGCGATCGCACGCTCCGATTCGAGCAGCTGGGGAGTGTCGTGGCCGTAACTGCAGAAGTATCCCGATAGCACGACCGCATCCACCTCACCGCTCTCCGCGAGCAGGCGCGGGAGTTCGGCGTAGACCGCCAGGTCGGCCTCGCCCGACCCCGCGAGGTCGATCGGATTGCGGGTGGAGGCGCTGCTCGACAGGTGCCGTCGCAGGCGATCCTGCAGCTCCCGGCTCAACTCGGGCAGTTCGAGCCCCAGCCGGGCGGCCTCGTCGGCAGCGATGCCGCCCTGGCCTCCGCTGTCGGTGATGATCGCGACGCGCGGGCCGGCGGGCGGGGGTCTGCGATCGAGATACGAGGCCACTTGTACGAGCTCGGCGGGCGTGCGCACGCGCAGCACTCCAGAGGCCCGGCATGCCGCGTCGACGAGATCCATCGAGGAGGTCATAGCACCCGTGTGCGACTGGGCGAGCGCCTGACTCGCACTGCTCTCACCGGTTGTGAGCAGCACCGCGCGCTTGCCGGCGGCCGTCGCCTCCCGGAGCGCCTCGAACAGTTCGTCGGCCGCGGAGAAGTCCTCGAGATAGAGACCGATGGTGCGCGTGAATCCGTCGGAGACGAGAGTGCGAACCACCTCGGCGGCCCGCACATCGGTCTGGTTGCCGAGCGAGACGAACCGAGAGACCCCGACGCCCATGCGCTGCCCCATCGCCGCGATCTCGCTGCCGAGCTGACCGCTCTGGGAGACGATGGCGAGACTGCCCGGGCGCATTCCGCCCCACATCAGCTGCAGTTCGCCCTCGGCCGAGTAGATGCCGAGGCTGTTGGGGCCGATCATGCGGGCCCCGTGCTCCGCGAGAAGCTCCGCGGCCTCCCGTTCCCCCTCCATCTCCGCGGCGACGACCAGGAAAGCGCGGGTGCCGAGTTCGAGAGCCTCTCGGATGACGCCCAGCACGAGCGGCCCGGGCACCGAGATCGCCACGAGCTCCGGCGCCTCCGGCAGTTCGGCGAGCGAGGTGTGGCTCTGCACGCCCTCGATAACGGCCCCGGCCCGGTTCACCATGTAGACCCTGCGGCGATCCTTACCGAGGGCCGCGCCACGCGCGAGCCAGTGCCCCCACTTCGAGGGATCGGCCGAGGCCCCCACCACGGCGACCGAGGCCGGGGTGCTGAACGAGCCCAGCGACGCCGGGTCGGCGCCGCCGAGAGCAGAAGTAGCGGATAACAGCATCGTCGTCCTTGATCCGAGGCATCATTGCCGTTAATTGATTCATCAGTTAATTTAGCGAACGCGCGAGACCGAAGTCAACCCCGACCCTCGAAGATCGGCCTCCGATCCCGCTGCCCGAGCGGTCAGCGGGCGATCAGATGATCGCGAACGAATTCGCGGCAGATGCGATGCATCTCATCCGCCGAGATCACCGAGGATCCGAGCAGGGCCTGCACCGCAAGACCGTCGATCATCGAGACCAGCTGATTCACCTCCGTGCGGAGATCATCGGTCTCGAACACTCCCTGCTCGATCCCCTCGGCGATGACGCTCCCCATGAGGCTGCGCCATTCGTCGTAGGCGTCATCATTGAGCTGGCGCAGACGCTCGTCCTGCAGCGCCCCCACCCAGAGCTCGAGCCACACATGCCAGGACTCGCGCGTCGCCTCATCCAGCGGCACGTAGGAGCCGAGCAGCGCATCCAGCTTCTCATCGGCCGGCAACGGCTCGTCGAGAATGGAGGCGCGCCGCTCGAGCGAACTCGCGAAGTTGTCCTCGAAGGTCTCGCGGATCAGCTCATCCTTGCTTGCGAAGTAGTAGTGCACGATCCCGGGAGACACCCCCGCCTCGCGCGCCACATCGGCCACGCGCAGCATCGAGACCCCCCGCTGCACCATCACTCGGCGCGTCGCCGCCATGATCTGCGCGCGTCGCTCGTCTTCAACACTCGGTCGAACCATGGTGGCGGTTCCTCTCAGGGCTCAGAAATCCCATCGTAACCCGTCGGCTCGCTCTCAGCGAGCGCCGAGCGCACCTCCGCGGCCGCCCGCCGCCCCGACGAGATCGCGCCGTCGATGTATCCGTTCCAGACGCTCGCGGTTTCGGTGCCGGCCCAATGCACGCGACCGACAGGGGTGCGCCACCCGGCAGCACTGTGCTCGATCCACGCTCCCGGAGCCGGGCTCGCCGCGTAGGCTCCGCCGATGAACCGCTCCTCGGCCCAGTCCTTCTCGGCGTAGCGCACGGGAGCCGCGGCCTCCTGCCCGAAGAGATCGACCAGAGTGTCGATGACCTCCCGCACGCGCTCCCGCTCATCGAGGGCTCGCCACGCCCGCACCCGGTCGGCGTAGACGAAGCAGACCAGTACTCCGGCCGAGGCGTCATGCGGAGAGTTATCGAACACGAAACCGAGCAGCGGATCGCCGTAGAGCGTCGACTCGCCGCTCAGGCCCCGGTCGCGCCAGAAGGGCCGGTCATAGCTGACATGGATCTTCACGACATCGCCCATCGGGCTCTTCGCGAGCCACCGGGCTCGCGGCGTCGGCAGCGGGGGCTCGTGCAGGATCTGCTGGCCCGCCGGCGGCGGCACTGCGACGATCACGCGATCCGCTCGCACATCTCCGGCATCCGTGAGAACACGCACCCCGTCCCCCGAGCGCTCGATGCGCCGCACCGGCGCGCCGAGGCGCACACGATCACCGAGCAGAACCGAGATGCGCTTCGCGACCTCCTGCGCGCCGTTCGCAAAGCGGGTCTCCTGAGCGCAGCCCTCGGCCTCCATCAGCTGATCGAAGCTGCCCGCCGAAGCGACGTAGAAGAGGAAGTGCAGCATCGAGATATCGCGCGGCTCGACGGTCCACACGCTCTGCACCGCGAGCGCGAGGCGCAACCGGGCGTCGGGATCCTGCACCGTCCGCTCGAAGTAGGAGTGGACGGTCTCGCTGTCGAGCTCGACAGCCCCCGGTGTCGCGGCGGGGTTCTCGAGATCCACCGCCGCAGACATCCGATCGATCTCTTCCATGACCCGCACATACTCGCGCATGCCCGGACCGTCGTCGGGGCCCGCGATCTTGAAGTGACGCTTCGAGCCGTCCGTCCAGCGCTCGATGTTCTGCCCGCCGAGGTAGGTGGGGAAGGTCTCGACGCCGAAGCGCTCGACCAGCGAGAGGAAGTCGCGCTGCGTGGGCCCCACCCACTGCCCGCCGTGATCGATGACCACTCCCCCCTCGTCGACGAGGGAGAGCGTGCGCCCGCCGACCCGTTCCTGGGCCTCGACCACCAGCACATCGATGCCGGCGTCGTGGAGCTCGAGGGCGGCCGAGAGACCGGCGTAGCCGGCGCCCACGACGACGACCGAGGTTCGTTCCGGCAGCGTAGCCGGCGATGACGTCACTGTCTGCATGACACATCAGTATGCCATTAACTGGTCAGTCAAACAATTATGGCCAGCCACTTGACTTCGTGAGCATTCTTCCTCAAGCTCGTTTATTGATTGGTCGACCAATCATGAATCGAGGTCAACGTGGACAACGAAGTAGAACTTGAAGCCGAGCTGCAGCGGCGCCTGGAACGCATGGAATCACCGGGATGCGGCGGCATGGTGCAGACCAATCTGCCCTGGAGGGACTTCCTCATCGCCGCCGGCGCGCTCGCGGCGGCCTCGGCGCTGCTGCTCTGGTGGGCCGCCTGATGGTGCAGCAGATCCACACCGAGAGCATCAAGGTCGCCCGCGTCCCCGAAGACGCGACGCTGAACGAACTGCCCCTGCTCCCCCGCGAGCGCATCTGGGGTTTCTGGGACTTCTCCACCGTCAACATCGGCCTCGCAATCGCCACCTGGGCGTTTCTGCAGGGTGCCACCGTGGCCTACTACGTGGGCGCCGTCGAGGCGATCGCCAGCGTCGTGATCGGCTACGGCATCTCGGTGCTGCTCGTCGCGCTCTCGCCCGTGCTCGCCTCCGCGAAGTACGGCGTCGAGCAGTTCGTGATGCTGCGCGGTATCTTCGGCCACGGCGGGGCCCGCCTCATCATGATCACCACCTCGACGATCTTCGCGGCGGGCTGGTCGGCGATCCTCGCCATCATGCTGGGCCACGGCGTCGTCAACATCATCAACGCAGCCTTCGGGGTCGAGCTCAGCAAGACCGGCGCCGCGGTCAGCATCCTCGGTCTCATCGCTATCGTCAGCGCGTGGGCGATCCTCTCCCGAGGCCCCGTCTCGGTCGAGCGCGTCAGCCAGGTCGTCGCCCCCGCGCTCGTCATCGTGCTCGTCGTCATCACCGTCATCATCTTCACGCGCGTCTCCTGGGAGGAGCTCACCGCGATCCCGGCGCTCGACCCCGAGGAGAACCCGCACGTCAGCTTCATGATCGCCATCGAGCTCGGCGTTGCCGGCGGTTTCGCGTGGTGGCCCAACATGGGCAACCTCGCCCGGCTCACCCGCAGCGCCCGCGCCGCATTCTGGCCCAACTGGATCGGCATCTTCGGCGCATCGGTCTTCGCCGCACTCATCGGCACCTTCGCCGCACTCGTACTCGAGATCACCGAGCCCACCGACTGGCTGATCCCGCTCACCGGTACCGTGTTCGGCATCATCGCGCTCGTCGCGATCGCATTCGCCAACATCACGGCGATCCTCTCTCAGGGCTACGGCTCGATGCTCGCGCTGCGCAGCGGCGGAGGCAAGCTGTTCCAGCGCATGGCCTGGCCGCTCATGGGCGTCGTGATCCTCGGCCCCGCAGCCGTGCTCGTGTTCTTCCCGGGCACCGTGTACGACAACTACGGCCGCTTCCTGTCGTGGGGCGCGATCCTCGTCGCCCCGCTCGTGGGAATCGGGATCGTCGACTACTTCCTGCTGCGCCGCACCCGCGTGCCGATCCGCGAGCTCTACAAACCGGCCTCGGAGTCGGCGGTCGGCTACTGGTACGGCTGGAACCCGGTGGCGTTCGTCGCCCTCGCGGCGGGTGCCGTCACCTACACACTGCTGCTGCACCCCATCACCTACGTGCCGTCGCCGCTCTTCGCCTATACGACCGCGTCGATCCCGTCGTGCCTGGTCGGAGCAACGGTCTACCTCTTGCTCACGAAGGCGATCACGCAGCCCCTGAAACTCGGCGGGTACGGGATCGAGACGCCCGTATCAACGGGGCTGATCCGCGCCCAGGCTGTCTCCGGAGCGCCTGAGCCGCAAGCCCGTCCCCATGCCCAAGACCGACCCCGACCCTCGGAGGAAGCGCAATGAGAATCATCGTCCTGGTGAAGGAGGTGCCTGATACCTACGGTGATCGGGTGTTGAGTTTGGAGACGGGGTTGGCTGATCGGGGTGTGTCTGAGGCGGTGTTGGACGAGATCGGTGAGCGTGCGGTCGAAGCGGCGTTGCGGGTTGCGGAGGCGCATGCTGGTGTTGAGGTGACGGTGGTGTCGATGGGGCCTGCGGGGTCGGTGTCGACGGTCCGGAAGGCGCTCGCGATGGGTGCGGATCGGGGCGTGCATGTCGTGGACGAGGGTCTCGTGGGTGCGGATGCGGGGTTGACGGCGGAGGTGCTGGCCGCTGCGGTGTCGCGTGCGGGGTTCGATGTCGTGCTGGCGGGGAACGCGTCGACGGATGGGGCGGGGGGTGTGGTGCCGGCGATGGTCGCGGAAGTGTTGTCGGTGCCGCATCTGACGGGGCTGTCGTCGGCGGAGATCTCTCCGGAGGGCGTGTCGGGGACGCGCCCGGTCGAGGGGGGTGTGCAGCGGGTGTCGGCGGGGCTGCCTGCCGTGGTGTCGGTGACGGAGGCGTTCCCGGATGGGCGGTTCCCGAATTTCAAGGGCATCATGGCGGCGAAGAAGAAGCCCCTCGACACGGTGTCAGTGTCCGAGCTGGGGGTGGATGTGGAGGATTGGTCGGTGGGGCGGTCGATCCTGGTGTCGGTCGCGGAGCGGCCGCCGCGGGCGGCGGGTGTGAAGATCGTGGACGAGGGCGACGCGGGCGAGCAGTTGGCGGCGTTCCTGGCCGAGAACCGACTGGCGTAACGAAAGGGGTGGCGTGATGAATGACGTGACGAGTGACCTGAACCACACCCCTGCGGGTGACACCGGTGCGGCTGCTGCGAGTAGTGCTAGTGCGGCTGCTGGTGGTGCTGGTGTGGGTGTGGTGTTGGTGGTGGCCGAGCTCGCTGCGGGCGGGGGGTTGGCGTCGTCGACGGCGGGCCTGGTCGGGGCGGCTGCGCTGGTGGGGTCCCCGGTGGTGCTCGTGCCCACCGGGGATGAGGCGGTCGCGGCCGCAGCGGCGGGGCTTGGGGCGGTGCGCGTGTTGACGGCGCCGGTGGATGGGTCGGTGCTGGGGGTGCCGGTGGTCGACGCGGTCATGGCCGCGATCGGGGCGGTGCGCCCGGTGGCGGTGCTGCTGCCGCACTCGCTGGACGGGCGGGACGTGGCCGGGCGGGTCGCGGTGCGGGGGCGGTGGGCGGTCGCGCTCGACGCGGTCGGCGTCGCCCGCGACCAGGAAGGGATCATCGCGGAGCACTCCGTGTACGGGGGCGCCTACACCACCGTGTCTGCGGCGACGACCGGGCCGTTGATCGTGACCGTGCGACAGGGCGCGATCGAGGCCCGCGCCGAACCGCACCCCCTCGTCGTGGAGGCACTCGAGGTGGCCGGGTCGGGCAAACCCGCCGCCCGGATCGAGAGTTTCGACGCGGTCGTGGAGTCTTCGTCGCGGCCCGAGCTGCGCGGGGCCGCGAAAGTGGTCTCCGGTGGGCGCGGCCTGGGATCGAAAGAGCAGTTCAAGCTGGTCGAGGACCTCGCCGACGCGCTCGGCGCGGCCGTGGGGGCGTCGCGGGCGGCCGTGGATGCCGGATACGTGCCCCAATCGCATCAAGTCGGGCAGACCGGGGTGCAGGTGTCCCCGCAACTGTATATCGCGCTCGGGATCTCGGGCGCGATCCAGCACCGGGCCGGGATGCAGACCGCGAAAACGATCATCGCGATCAACAAAGACCCCGACGCCCCGATCTTCGAGATCGCCGACTACGGCGTCGTCGGCGACGTGTTCACCATCGTCCCGCAACTGATCACGGCCCTCAACGCCCGAAAGCAGTAACCCCTCATGACCACCCCCACCCCCGCTCTGCGTCGGGGCCTGCCCCGCACCCCCGGCGGCGACCCCTGGCCCCCCGCACACGCCACCCCACCGGCCGCGAACATCCCAGACAACGAAACGACACCCACAGCCCAGGCTGAGACCGCGGCCGCGTCTCCGGCCTCCCCGGCAGACACCACGGTCGTCCCGAGGAGCGCTGCTGCCCCGGCAGACACCGCGGTCGCCTCGACGACTGCCAGCCCGGCGAGTGCCGGCCCGGCGAGTGCCGCTGCCCCGGATGTCCCGCTGACGCCCGCACCCGCCGGCACTCCCGCCGCACCCGCGTCGATACCCGCCCCTGCCACGCCCGTCACCGCGCCCGACGCAGGGACGACGGCCGCGCACCCGAGCCCAGGCACGACGCCGGCAGCCGCCACGGGCGGGCCGCGCCTGCGCCGGGGCCTGCCCCGCACCCCGGGCGGTCAGGCCTGGCCCCCCGCACACGCGGCCACACCCGTGCTCCCGGCAGACACCCCGACCGCGACCACGACCTCCCCGACACACGCTGTCGCCCCGGCAAGCGCTGCCGCCCCGGCAGTTGCCACGACTGGCCCCACGAACCCCGCCGCCCCGACCGTCCAGCCCGTCGACGCCCCGGCAGTCACGGAACCGGCCGCTGCTGAACCGGCCGTTGCTGAGTCGGCTGTGCCGGTGCAGGAGTCCGGCGCCCGGACCGGTGCAGTTGCGGGCGTCCGCCTGCGCCGGGGCCTGCCCCGCACCCCCGGCGGCCAGGCCTGGCCGCCCGTGGAGCACGCCCCCGTGGCGGCGCCCGCTCCGGGTCGCGCCGCGCACGCCGCTCCTCAGGACGCGGAGGTGCCGCCCGCGAGTGAGCCCGCCGCTGCCCCTGCCTCGAGGGCGCAGACGACCCCCGCACCCGGGAGTCCGATCCCGGATCCCGAACCGAACGCCGCGCCCGCTCCTGAGCCGGGTACGGCTGCGCCCGCTCCTGAGCCGACGGACCCAGTACCGGCCGCGCCTGCGGCGCCCGCGCCTCAGCCTCAGACGCCCGCTCCGGCTGCCGCGCCCGCCGGAGCGTCGCAGCCCGCCACCGGGTCGGCCGCGTCCGCGACCGTGACGCCCCAGCCCGCGACCGGGCAGTCGTCGCGGGTGCGGCGGGAGCCGGTCATGCTCGGATCCCGCTCCCTGTCCCAGTGGGCGAAACTCGTCGCCCTCTGGGGCGGGGGCGCGATCCTCGCCGCCGGGATCATCGTGCTCGCCGCCCGCGGCCTCACCACCCTCCCCGGCGTACCCGAGTTCCTGGACCGCTACCCGGGCGAGTACCACCCCCGCGTCGAGACCGAGGACGGATTCCCGGCCTGGGCGAGATGGACGCACTTCCTGAACTTCTTCTTCATGACCCTCATCGTCCGCTCCGGGCTCGCGGTCAGGCACCAGCAGAAACCCCCCGCGTTCTACACCCCGAAACGCGGCGGCAAGAAAGTCTCGATCTATCTCTGGCTCCACACCAGCCTCGACGTGCTCTGGATCCTCAACGGCGTCGTCTTCATCACGCTCTTGTTCGTGACCGGGCACTGGGCCAGGATCGTGCCCACCAGCTGGGACGTGTTCCCGAACGCGCTCAGCGCGGGCCTGCAGTACCTGACGCTGGAATGGCCCGTCGAAGACGGGTGGGTGAACTACAACAGCCTGCAACAACTCATGTACTTCACGATCGTGTTCATCGCCGCCCCCCTCGCGATCCTCACCGGCATCCGCATGAGCGAATGGTGGCCCGAACACGCCGAGAAACTGAACAGGTTCTACCCCGCACCCGTGGCGCGCGCGATCCACTACCCCACAATGCTGTTCTTCGTGCTCTTCGTGATCATCCACGTCTTCCTCGTGTTCACCACCGGCGCCCTGAAAAACCTCGGTCACATGTACGCCGGCACCCCCGACATCTCCTGGACCGGGTTCTGGTGGTTCGCCGCCGGCCTCGCCATCACGATCGCCGCGACCGCAGCCACCCGACCCCTCATCCTCGCCCCCATCGCAAGCACCACCGGCA
Source organism: Leucobacter tenebrionis (assembly GCF_019884725.1). Taxonomy (NCBI): domain Bacteria; kingdom Bacillati; phylum Actinomycetota; class Actinomycetes; order Micrococcales; family Microbacteriaceae; genus Leucobacter; species Leucobacter tenebrionis. The sequence goes on from NZ_CP082322.1 coordinate 918,284, forward strand.
ACATCACCAACCGCTAACCCGGCTGGCACAAGACGGCACCGTACCCGGAGGCGCTCCGCGGGGCGTCCCGAATTTCGGATCGTGCCGCTCATTCGGATCGGATCACTACGATCCGATCCGAATGAGCGGTGAGATCCGAACGAACGCACCGGGCACGTCCAGCCCGGGTCATGCGGCCGAACCCGCTCAGCAGGCGAGGGCGCGGAACTCCAGCTCGTCAACGCCGATCCCCGTCCGCGCGTTCGCGAAGCTCGTGAAGCCCTCGCCCGCGATTCGGGACAGCAGCGCCTTCATGTTCTTCTGCCGCTTCTCGAGCCGCACGCGGTGGCCGCGCGCGACGAGCTCGCGCTTCAAGGCGACCAGTTCGGCGAAGGGCACCTCGGCGTCATAGACGAGCGCGACCGCTTCGGGGCCGGCCGACTCGGGCAGGGAGATGAGATCCACCACCCGCTCGAAGCCGATCGAGAACCCGACCGCCGGAACGTCCTGCCCCAGGAAGCGCCCCACCATCCCGTCGTAGCGCCCTCCGCCGCCGACCGAGCTGCCCGAGCCGGGGTGCGCGACCTCGAAGATCGTGCCGGTGTAGTAGCCCATGCCGCGCACGAGCGTCGGATCGAAGCGCACCTCCACGCCCTCGGGCAGCGCGCCCTCGAGGGCCTCGCCCAGCGCGGCGAGGTTCTCGATGCCGGCCGCAGCCCCCGGGTTCTCGGCGGTATCCGCCAGCACGGATTCGATGGCGGATCGCGTGAGTGCGATCCCCTTCCCCTCGAGCGCGGGCTCCACCGTGGCGAGCACAGCCCCGATCCGGTCGGCGGCGTCAGCGTCGATCTCGCGCAGTTCCTCGACCACGCCCGCGGCACCGATCTTGTCGAGCTTGTCGACAGTGATGAGCGCGCGGTCGTGAGTATCGGCGGCGAAACCGCAGTGCTCGAGCAGGCCGAAGAGGATGCGGCGGTCGTTGACGCGGATCACGCAGCCCTCGAGCCCGAGCGCCGAGAGGGCTTGCGATGTCGCGGTGACCAGCTCGATCTCGGCGAGCAGCCCGGCCTCGCCGATGATGTCGATGTCGGCCTGCACGAACTGCCGGTAGCGGCCCTTCTGCGGCCGCTCGGCCCGCCACACCGGAGCGATCTGAATGGCCCTGAAGACGGGGGGCAGCTCGGCGCGGTGGCTCGCGTAGAAGCGGGACAGCGGAACGGTGAGGTCGAAGCGGAGGCCCAGGTCGGCGAGCTGCTCGGCGTTGCCCGCCTCGACGGCGGCCTGCAACTGCTCGGGCCGGATCCCGCGCTTCAGAATCGAGAAGCTCAGCTTCTCGTTGTCGCCCCCGAGCCCGGCGTGCAGGCGCGCGTAGTCCTCGACCACCGGGGTCTCGATCTCGTCGAAACCGTGGGAGCGGTAGACGTTCTTGATCACGCCGAGCGCGTGCTCACGACGCGCCTTGTCTGCGGGGAGGAAATCGCGCATGCCGCGCGGCGGGTTCACGGGTGCTGCCATGGTCACCTATTCTTCCACGCGCGGGGCAGGCGGGCGGACCGACCCGGGGTCTCGGATCATTTTGCTCGAGATGACAAGTGCCGCCCTCACGACCGTGGGCGAGAGGCCACGAGCGTCATTTCGACGGCACATCCAATCTTGTATTGCGCTCGCAATACAAGATTGTGCTAAATTTGCAGCACAAAGATCCACGGCCACGTGCCGCCGAGCGATGGGAGCGCGATATGGAAGTCATGAACTGGATCTTCTGGGGGCTTCGGACAATCCTGCAATTCCTGCCACCCGTCGAGATGGTGCTCACCCTCGGCCTGATCCTCTTCGGACTCTCATGGATCCGCCCCAGGCGCATCGTCTCGCTGCCCTCGAGCGGTCGCCGCGTGGAGACCCTCCGCTGGGTCGGGATCGCCGGATCGCTCGCCGTGGTCGCCGTCGGGAGCGTCACGAGTTGGATCGCCACACTCGACCCCCTGAACAACTGGGGCGGCTGGTGGCAGCGGCCCGCACCGCTCGCGGCGACCGCACTCGTGATACTGGTGGCGGCCCTGCTCCTGCGACGCGAACCGCTGCTCGCACCCGGCGAGGGCGCGATCTCCCCGAGGCGCCGCTGGTGGGCATTCACGCCGCGCGCCTCACTCTGGATCCTGTTCGCCTCCTCCTCGCTGCTCCTCGTCACCACCGCCTGGCAGCTGCTCATCGGCGTCTCCGCACCGCCAGGTGCGAATCGCTACGGGATCGTGCCACCCGAGACCGGGTTGCCCGTCTACATGACGATGCAGAACGGCATGGGCTACGTCTGGGGCGCCGGCTGGCCGAACCACCTCGCGACGCTGCTCGTCCTGCTGACGGCGGCCTTCGCGCTCGTCGCCCTACTCAGCACGGATGCGAACCGCCCCCTCTTCGCGCGCTCCTCGGCCGCGGAGGTACGCGAGGAACGCGCCTCGACAGCCCAGATCATCACGCTCCTAGCGCTCGGCGGCCTGCTGCTCACGCTCGGCGCGGTGTGGGCCCACGTCGGCTTCATCGGGCAGATCATCGTCGGCGTCTTCGAGGACAACGGTGGAGCCCCCGACCCTCAGCGCTTCGTCGTCGGCACCGGTTATCAGAGCATCGCACCGCTCATGCACCTGGGCGGCTACGTGGTGCAGGGCATCGGAGCCGCGCTGCTGCTGCGCCTCGCGGTTGACACCGGACGCGCGGTATTCGCCGGGCGCCGCGCGGCATCCCCGGATCCCGATCCGTCCTCCCCCGCCCCCGCCACGGCGTCGGCCTCGAGCGACACCGGAGCCGCACGATGACTCCCGCAAGCCCGGACGCTCCCGCACCGCGCACCGCCGACGACATCGCGGAACTGTTCCGCGGGGCGATCCGCTCCGGCCAGCTCGGCGACGGCGAGCGCCTGCCAACCGTGCGTCAGACCGCCCGCGACTTCGGGGTGGCCCAGGCGACCGCGGCCAAGGCCTATCGCACGATCGAGCAGGAGGGGCTCGTCGTCACCCGAACCGCCGCGGGAACCCGCGTGGCCCCCGGCGCGTCACGGGCGGCCGGAGCGGTCGTCGAGCACGCGCGCGCACTGGCCGAGGCGGCGCAGCGCGAGGGATCGAGCATCGACGACGCGGTGGCCGTACTGCGGGCGGTGTGGGGCGATCCCGGATCCTGAGAATGCCCTAATCGCCGTGTGTGACGCGGGCGGTGAAGCGGTCGACCGCGAGCCGGAGCGCACGGTCGGGATCGACGCCGGCCGCGTTCGCCCGCACCACGAGCGCGAGCATCGCGTCCCCGATGCCGTTCTCGGCCATGCGCTGCTCGTCGGGGCCGATCGATCCGGCGAGCGGATCATCCGGGTAGCTCTCGCCCGCGCTCGGGTCGACGAGCCGCGCGCGCTTCAGACGCTCGACCACTTTCGCGGCGCGAGCGAGCGTGGGCATGCCGGCGGGGATCCCCTCCAGCGGATCCCGCGATCCGCGCTCCTCGCCCGCCGCATCCTCCTTGAGACGCTCCCACTCCGCGTGCAGCTCCTCCACAGACATGTACCCGCGGTCCCCGAAGACGTGCGGGTGGCGGGCGACGAGCTTCTCATCGAGCCCCTCGGCCACTCGCGCGAGATCGTAGCCCTCGCCGTCGCGCTCCGCGATCGCGGCGTGGAACAGCACCTGATAGAGCACGTCACCGAGCTCCCCCGCAACCTCGTTCGACGGCAGCTCGCGCTCCACGGCGTCGATGAACTCGGCGGTCTCCTCCACCAGGAACGGAGTGAGCGACTCGTGCGTCTGCGCTCCGTGCCAGGCACAGCCGCCGGGCTGCACCATGGTGCGCACGGTGCGCATCACCGCGGCGAGGGCCTCCGCCTCCCGGGAGGGCGTCTCCCCGTCTTGGCCCGGCGCCCCACTCACGTTGTCGGGAGCCCGCGAAGCGCTCGAGGCACCCGGAGCGCTCGCGGCCCGCGAAGCGCTCGAGGCAGGGCTGAGGTGGTCGGCATCGTCGTCCTGGTCCATGTGATCCAGCCTACTGAGGGCCTCTGACGCTGGCCTGAGGGAGACGCCTCGAGCCTCGGAACGCCCGAAGAATCGGCGTACTAGTCCAGGAAAGACCCTCAGCCCTCCGCAGCCGCCTCCTCCTCGAGCAGCGTCGCGAGCACGCGGCCCGTCCAGGCGACGATGTCACCCTCGTCGCCGACGTTGCGCTGGCCCACGCCCGAGAGCGGGCTGCGCGAGGAGGCCGTGCCACCGGGCAGGGGGATCTGGAGCGTGCTCGTCGCCTCCGTGTACCGCGCCCCGGGGTACATGCGGTTCATGCGCATTCGACGGGAGTCGAGCAGCTTGACCGGCTCGATGCGCAGCGCGGGCCCGGCGGCCACGACCTTCGACAGGCCGAGTTTCGCGGCGCGGCGGCGCAGCGCCGAGACCGCTGCGAGGCGCTGCACCTCGGCGGGAGGCTCACCGTAGCGGTCGGTGAGCTCCTCGAGCACGAGCGACACGTGGTCCTCGGGCGCCTGCGGGTGCGACGCCGCCGAGAACTTCTGGTACGCCTCGAGGCGCAGCCGCTCGCTCTCCACGTACTCTTCGGGGATGTGCGCGTCGACGGGCAGCTCGAGCACCAGTTCGACCGGGCCGGTCGATTCCTCGCCCTTGAACGTATTCACGGCCTCGCCGATCATCCGCAGGTAGAGGTCGAAGCCGACACCCGCGATGTGCCCGGACTGCTCCCCGCCCAGCAGGTTGCCGGCACCGCGCAGTTCGAGGTCCTTGAGCGCCACCTGCATGCCCGATCCCAGCTCGTTATTGGTGGCGAGCGTCTCGAGCCGTTCGTGCGCGGTCTCGCTGAGCGGCTTGTCGGGATCGTAGAGGAAGTACGCGTACGCGCGCTCGCGGCTGCGGCCGACCCGGCCCCGCAGCTGGTGCAGCTGGCTCAGCCCGTACTTGTCGGCGTTGTCGATGATGATCGTGTTGGCGTTCGCGATGTCGAGGCCGGTCTCGACGATGGTGGTCGAGACGAGCACGTCGAACTTGCGCTCCCAGAAATCCTGTACCACTTGCTCGAGCTGGTGCTCGCTGAGCTTGCCGTGCGCCACGGCGACGCGCGCTTCGGGCACCAGCTCGGCGATCTGCGCGGCCACTCGACTGATCGAGGACACCCGATTGTGCACGAAGAACACCTGCCCCTCGCGCAGCAGCTCGCGACGGATCGCCGCGGTGATCTGCTTGTCGCTGCGCGCGCCGACGAAGGTGAGGATCGGATGGCGGTCCTCGGGCGGCGTGGCCAGGGTCGACATCTCGCGAATGCCGGTGACGGCCATCTCGAGCGTGCGCGGGATCGGCGTCGCGCTCATCGCGAGGATGTCGACGTTGGTCTTGAGCTTCTTCAGCGCATCCTTGTGCTCGACTCCGAAGCGCTGCTCCTCATCGATGATGACGAGGCCGAGATCCTTGTAGTGCACACTCTCCGAGAGCAGGCGGTGCGTGCCGATGACGACGTCGACCGTGCCCGCCGCGAGTCCGTCGATCGTGTCCTTCGCCTCCTTGTCGCTCTGGAACCGGCTGAGCGCTCGCAACTGCACCGGGAACCCGGCGAAGCGGTTCTGGAAGGTCTCGAGGTGCTGGTTCACGAGCAGAGTGGTGGGCACGAGCATGGCGACCTGCTTGCCGTCCTGCACCGCCTTGAACGCCGCCCTCACCGCGACCTCGGTCTTGCCGAAGCCGACGTCGCCCGCGAGGAGACGATCCATGGGGATCGAGCGCTCCATGTCGCGCTTGACCTCGTCGATGGTGGTGAGCTGGTCGAGGGTCTCGGCGTAGGGGAACGCCTCCTCCAGCTCGTGCTGCCACGGCGTGTCGGGCGAGAAGGCGTGCCCCTTCGACGCCACGCGCGCCGAGTAGAGCTTGACCAACTCGACCGCGATGTCGCGCACCGCCTTGCGCGCCTTCTTCTTCGCATTGGCCCAATCGCTGCCGCCCATCTTCGAGAGCGGCGGCGCCTCGCCGCCCACGTAGCGCGACAGCTGATCGAGCTGATCGGTGGGCACGTAGAGCTTGTCCTTGGGCATGCCGCGCTTGGTCGACGCGTACTCGAGCACGAGGTACTCGCGCAGCGCCTTGGTGGCGTCGCGTCCGACACCGGTCGGCACCATGCGCTGCGTCAGTTCGACGAACCGGCCGATGCCGTGCGTCTCGTGCACCACGTAGTCGCCTGCGACGAGCTTGAGCGGGTCCACCACGTTCTTGCCGCGGCGGCGTGCGAGCTTCTGCCCGCTCGCTGCCTGCGAGCTCACCGAGCGGCCGAAGAACTCCGCCTCGCTCGCCAGCAGGAGCTTCGCCTCCTCGCTCGCGAACCCCGACCAGGCGGTGCCCGCGACGAGGTACACCACGCCGTCCTCGAGCCGCTCGGGCAGCTCGTCGACCATGCGGGCGGCGGCCCCCGCCTCGACCAGCAGATCCCTCGCGCGCTCGACGAGCCCGACGCCCTGCGCGGTGACGACGACTCGCCATCCCTCGCGCAGGCGTTCGGAGAAGAGGCGGATCGCGGAGCCGGTCGCATCGGCACCGCTCGCGGGGCGGGGGAACGGGTTTCCCGCGACGTTGATCGCGAGCGCGTCGGCGACATGGGCCGCGGGGTCCTGCGACTCGCTGCGCTCGCGCAGGGTGACGGAGGGCTCCCCGGCGGCGCGGGTGCCGGAGGGCTCCGCGGCCGCCCCGGGACCAGCCTGCTCCGCCGGCTCCGACTCATCGGCCACGAACGTCGAGACCGTCCACCACGGCCGACCGCGCGACGCCGCGCGCAGCTCGGAGACCGAGAGCATACCGCTGTCATCGGTGGGCACCGGGGTGTCCGCACCCGCGGTCGCGGCGCTCCAGGCTGCCTCGAGAAACTCGCGGTTGGTCTCGGCGAGGCTGACCGCTCGGCCTGCCACGCGCTCGGGGGATGCGACGACCACCGCACCGCCCTCGGGCAGCAGTGCGGTGAGCGGGGCGAGGCCCGGTACGAGCTGCGGCAGCAGGCTCTCCATGCCCTCGACGGGGATGCCCTGGCTCATCTTCTCGAGCAGCGAGGAAAGCGCGGGGAAGCGCGGCAGCAGCTCGGCCGCGCGCTCGCGCACCTCGTCGGTGAGCAGGAGCTCGCGCGCCGGCCAGAGCTCGAGTTCGGGGATCGGGTCGCCGGCGCTGCGCTGGTCCGAGACCGCGAAGCGGCGGATCTGGTCGACCTCGTCACCGAAGAAGTCGACGCGCAGCGCCTGCTCGGCCGTGGGCGGGAAGACGTCGAGAATGCCACCGCGCACCGCGAACTCGCCGCGTCGCGTGACCATGTCGACGCGGGTGTAGGCGCGCAGCACCAGCTCGCGGGCGACCAGGTCGAGCGCTCCCCCGGGAGCGGAGGCAGCGCGGACCCCCTGCAGCCCCGGGGATCGTGAGGGATCCTCCCCTGCGCGCAGCACCAGCGGCTCGGCTTGCGCGGCGTGCGGAGAGACCGGCTGTAGGGCAGCCCGCACGGAGGCGACCATGATGAGCGGACGGAAACCGTGCGCGTCGTCCGCGTGCTCCCGCAGCAGTCGCAGCGCGGCCACACGGCGCCCGACGGTCTCCGCGCTCGGACTCAGTCGCTCGTGCGGCAGCGTCTCCCAAGCCGGGAACTCCGCTGTGACCGCCTCGGGGACGAGCGAGCCGAGTGCCGAACGCAGCGCATCCGCCTCGCGGCTCGTCGCCGCGATCACGAGCAGTGCCCCGCGGTCCCCCGCCTCGAGGCGCCTCCGCAGCAGCCCCGCGATGAGCGGAGCCCGCAGCCCCTCGGCGACCGAGAACTCGGCGTCGGTCGCCACCGATCCGTCGGCCGTCTCGAGCGCTCGCGCGAATGACGGAGATGCCTCGAGCAGGCGGTCGATCCCGCGCAGTGTCATTTGACGGCCCTTCCGTGAAAGCGCTGCTGAGCGGCGAGGAGGCCCTCGTCCACGAGAGCCTCGGCGGCATCCGCCGCATCCTCGAGCAGCACGGCCAGCGCACCGCGTTCGCTCGACCCGAAGGGGCGCAGCACGAAGTCGGCCGCGTCCTGCTGCCCGGGCGGCCGACCGATGCCCACCCGCACACGCAAGAACTCGGGGGTGCCGAGCGCCTTGGCGATGTCTCGCAGGCCGTTGTGGCCGCCGTGGCCGCCACCCTGCTTCAGCTTGATGGAGTCGAAGGGGATGTCGAGCTCGTCGTGAATCGCGATGATGCGCTCGGCCGGCACGCCGTAGTACTTGGCGAGCCCCGAGACGGGGCCGCCGGAGGTGTTCATGTACCCGTTCGATTTCGCGAGGATCAGCTTCGGCCCGCCCGGCCGCACGCGGCCCTCGGCCACGCGCGCGCCCGCGCGGTGCGGCGAGAAGCGCGCCCCGAGGCGCCCCGCCAGCACGTCGAGCGCCATCTGCCCGACGTTGTGCCGCGTCGCCTCGTACTTCGCCCCGGGGTTGCCCAGGCCGACGATGAGCCAGCTGTCATCCGACATGCGCTCCTCGACTTTCTCTCGCGTGCGCCAGAACCGGAGCATCTGCTCCTCCCTTCGGGTGGAATGCTCGCAGATACCACCGACATTCTTGCAGTACAGAAACAGGAGGCCCGTCGGAGCGGTGGTCGTCCAACGCTCCGACGGGCCCGAATGCCGGTTCCGAGTTACTCGGCGGCTTCCTCCTCCGAGGCCTCCTCGGCCTCGTCGGCGGCGGTGCCGCGCGGGGTCACCACGTGCACGACCAGCTGCTCCACCGCGTCGAGCAGCGTCGCGCCCTTGGGCAGCGTCACGTCACCGGCGAGGATCTGAGCGCCCTCTTCCAGGCCCTCCACGCTGACCTCGACGTGCTCGGGGATCGAGGTCGCGGGAACGCTGAGGCGGAGCGTGTTCAGCTCCTGCAGGGCGTTGGTGCCCGAGAACGATTCGCCCGTGACGTGCACGGGGACCTCGACCTCGACGGTCTCGCCCTTCTTCACGACGAGCAGGTCGACGTGCTCGATGATCTGGCGCACCGGATCCTTCTGCACGTCCTTGACGAGCACGAGCTCCTTGCGACCCTCGATGTCGAGCTCGATGACGGCGTTGGCGTGACGGATGATGAGGCTCAGCGGGTGGGTCTCGAGCGCGATGTGCGCGGGATCGGTGCCGTGGCCGTAGACGACCGCGGGGGTCTGACCGGCGGCGCGCAGCTTGCGGGCCGCACCCTTGCCGAAGTTGGTGCGCGTGGTGGCGACGAGCTGATTCGTCTCGCTCATGATGTTCTTCTCCTTGCGGGCTTTCGCCCAACCGAAGGCGGTGACCCGCCTGCTTGATGTTGTCTCGCCGTGTGGCGCGTCAGAAGGGCCCGCAAAGAGGCTCTACCGCGTCGATCACGGGCGCTGGAGCGCCCCTCGCCGAAGTACAGCCACCTATCTTACCTCACCGTCCGCCTTATCAAAACGATCAGGCCCCGCGATCCGCCTACCCGGCGAGCCGCCAGTCCACGGGATCCGTCCCCTGCGCGACGAGGGCCTCGTTCGCCCGACTGAACGGGCGCGATCCGAAGAAGCCGCGCGAGGCCGACAGCGGCGAGGGGTGCGGGCTCTCGATCCGCGGCACGGATCCCAGCATGGGCGCGAGCGAACGGGCGTCGTTCCCCCACAGGATCGCGACGAGCGGGCCGCCTCGGGCGACCAGGGCGCGGATCGCGTGCTCCGTGAACGCCTCCCATCCCTTGCCGCGGTGCGACGCGGGGGCACCGGCGCGAACGGTCAGCACCCGGTTGAGCAGCATGACGCCGTGGTCGGCCCACGCGGTGAGGTCGCCGTGGGGCGCGGGCGGGATGCCGAGGTCGCTCTGCAGTTCCTTGTAGATGTTCTGCAGGCTGCGCGGGATCGGACGCACCTCGGGCGCGGTCGCGAAGGAGAGCCCGATGGGATGCCCCGGTGTGGGATAGGGATCCTGCCCCACGATCAGCACCCGCACGTCGGCGAGCGGTCGCTGGAACGCGGCGAGGATCCGGTCCCCCGCGGGCAGTACCCGATGCCCGGCCGCGCGCTCCGCGTTCAGGAAGCGGCCGAGTTCGGCGAGCCGATCCCCCATCGGCGCGAGGGCTTCGGCCCAGTCGGCTGCGATGTGGCCGTTCTCGGCGAGCTCGCTCAGTGTCATCGCCATCGCGCTCACTCCGCCTTCGGCACGAGCGGGCCGCGGTGGGTGTGGAACACACTCGACTGGGCGACGGGGCGCAGCACGATCAGGTCCTGGTTCACGTGCGGCGGCTGCTCGAAGGCGCCGACCAGCACGCGGGCCACATTCTCCGCCAGAAGCGGAGTGACATCGGTGTAGGGCTTCGCGGCCGCCTCGGCGTCGCCGCGCAGCCGGTTGAGCGTGAACTCCTCGGTGTGCACGAGACCGGGGGCGAGTTCCATGACGCGGATGGGCTCGCCTGCGAGTTCGAGGCGCAGCACCTCCGTCACCGCCCGCGCCGCGTACTTGGCGGCGTTGTACCCGCCACCGCCGGGATACGCGCCGTGGCCGGCGGTCGATGTGAGGTTCAGGATCGAGGCCCACCCGGTGCGCCGCGCGCCCTCCCGCAGCACCGGCAGCAGTGCGGCGGTGACCGAGCGCAGCCCGATCACGTTCACCTCGAACATACGGCGCCAGTCCTCGTTCGAGGAGCGCTCGACGGACTCCGTGCCGATCGCACCGCCTGCATTGTTGACGAGCCCCGTGGCCCCGCCCGTCGCGGCGACCTCGGCGGCCAGGCGCGACACCTGCTCCTCGTCGGTCACGTCGCAGACGACGGGGTGCGCTCCCGTCTCTGCGGCGAGCGCGCGCAGACGGTCCTCGCGGCGGGCGACGGCGACGGTCTGCCATCCGAGCTCGGAGAATCTTCGCACGGTCGCCGCCCCGATCCCGGAACTCGCTCCGGTGACCACCACCCGTCTCAGCATCTCGACCCCGCTTCCCATCATCCTCGGGCGCGTTCGACGGCGCCCTCCCGGTCCGAGCCTATACCGCGGCTCGGCCGAGGCTCCGGGCCGCTACCATGGAAGTCCGCACGCTTTCCGTTCGACGTCGAATCCGAGGCCGCCGTGAACTCTTCGCGCACCCTGATGTGCCAGGCCATCGACATCGCCGTCTCCTCCGCTCCCCTCGCCGAGCGCAGGCTGCAGCTCGGCGAGACGCTGCGACGGCTGCTCGGCGCCGAGATCTTCGTCTCCTACGTGTGCGATCCCCAGGGGCCGTACTCGGATCCCGTGCAGATCAGCATGGGCGAGGACGCGCTCGAGGATTACGACAGGCACTTCCGGCACGTCGACACGCTGACCCCGCGGCTCTTCGAACGCCACCGCACCTCGACGGTCGCCCCCGCACCGGATCCCGACGACGAGTTCGTGCGCGACTTCCTGCACCGACGGGACATGTACCACGGGGTGAACTACTTCGCGGCGCAGCCCGCCCCCGGCTCGATCGACCTCCGACTCTGGCGCGGCAGACGCGCGCGCCCCTTCGACACCGTCGACGCCAGGGTGCTGCAGAGCGTGGGCGACCTGGTGACGAGGCTCTGGCGGCCCGAGGAGCCGCGGAAGCCGCTGAGCCTGACGCCGCGCGAGGCCCAGGTCGTCGAGCTGGTCGCCGAGGGCTGGGGCGACAAGCAGATCGCCGCCAGGCTGGGGATCTCCGCGGCGACGCTGCGCACGCACCTCTCGCACAGCTTCGAGAAGACGGGCACCCGCAACCGGGCCGGGCTGGCCGCCCACTTCCTCCGGCATCATCAGAAATGACGATGGCGGGCGGGGCCTCCTCCGGCTGAGACTTTCGGGGACGCAATCTCCATCGACCAAAGGAGCCCCGATGACTTCGTCACCCGCGGCCGTCTCATCGGCATCGCGAGCCGAACTCCTCCGCCGCATCGACCGCTTCCCCCGCTGGGGCCTGACCGCCGCCTCGGTGCTCACGATCAGCCTCGGCATGCTCTTCGTGCAGTACGACATCTTCAACATCAACGTCTCGTTCGTGCAGACCTGCCTCCAGATCGTTGACGGCTGCTCGCCGACGAACTCGGACGCGTTCATCGGCCTGCCCGTCTTCATGAGCCTCGTCGGCTACGGCATCGGAGCGCTGCTGCTCGGGCCGCTCTCCGACCGCTTCGGGCGCCACAGCATGCTCATCGTCTCGATGGTCATCACGGGGCTCGGGTCGCTGTACTCGATGCTGTCGTTCGACGAGGCGCACTTCGTGCTCTCCCGCCTGATCACCGGTATCGGCGTCGGCGCCGACCTGGCGATCATCAACGTCTTCGTGAGCGAGGTCTCGCCCCGCCGTCTGCGCGGGAAGTACACGAGCCTGCTCTTCATCATGGCCGCGTTCGGCTCGGCGCTGGGCATCTGGCTGGGCCTGTGGCTCACGACGCCCATGGGCGACTGGCCCTCGGGTCTGCCCTTCGCGCTCGCCTCCGAGAGCTTCGATTCGGGGTGGCGCTGGGTGTACGGGATCGGCGCGGTGCTCGCGGTGGTGTCGCTCTTCCTGCGGATATCGCTTCCGGAGTCTCCGAGGTGGCTGGCGGATCGCGGGCGCCTCGACGAGGCCGCCGCCGTGATCTCCCGCATGGAGGCGCTCGCCACCCGGCGCGCCCCGCTGCTCCCGGCGGATGCGAACCCGGTTGCGATCCCGGAGCCCTCGACGAGCACCTGGGGCGCGATCCGGGAGCTCTTCCGCTCGCCCTTCTATCTGCGTCGGCTCGCGGTGCTGGGCGCCGCCTGGGGCCTCGGCTACCTGACGATCTACGCGTTCTCGGGGGCGTTCACGTCGGTGCTCGTGCGGCAGGGCTACACGCCGGGAGAGGCCGGCATGGTGTCGGCGGTCGGACTGCTCGGCTTCATCGCCGCGGCGTTCGCGATCCGCAGCGTGGTGGATCGCCTCGAGCGGAAGCTGTGGATGATGGTCGGAGGCGGGATCGCCGTCGTCGGCGCCCTGCTCGTGGCGTTCGGCGGGGAGTCGCCGCTCATCGTGTTCGCCGGGGCGATCATCCTCTTCTTCGGCCAGAACCTCTGGGTGCCCGCACAGTACGCGCTGACGGCCGAGAGCTTCCCGACGCGCTTCCGCACGACCGCGTACGCGCTCGCCGACAGCATCGGGCACGTCGGCGGCGGGCTCGGGGTGTTCCTCCTGGTGGGGGCGCTCGGGCAGCTGCCGCTGCAGGCGACGATGCTGGGGCTCGTCGCGTTCCTGGTGCTAGGTTCGTTCGTCAACCTCCTCGCAGTGAATACGCGGGGCAAGAATCTGGAGGAGATCTCCCAGTGAGCACGAGCATCGCGCGCATCGTCGAACCGATCGAGCACCCCGACGAGGGCACCTGGACCCAGCTCGCCACCGCGGCGCAGATCGAGGAGCAGCCCCGTCAGAACGACGACGCGCCGTTCCCGATCGCGGTCAAGGCGAACATCGCGGTGCGCGGCTTCCGCCGCTCGGCCGCCTGCCCGGTGTTCGACACCGTGCCCGAGGAGGTCGATGCGCCCGTCGTCGCGCTGCTGCGGCGGGCCGGCGCCGTGGTCGTCGGCACGACGAACATGCACGAGCTCGCCTTCGGCATCACCTCGGATAACGCCGCGTTCGGCGCGGCGCGGATCCCGAGCCATCCGGGGTTCTCGGCGGGCGGTTCCTCGGGCGGCAGCGCCGCGGCGGTCGCCTCGGGAGCCGTGCCGATCGCGCTCGGCACCGACACCGGGGGCTCGGTGTCGATCCCGGCCGCGCACTGCGGGATCGCGGGGTTCCGCCCGAGCACCGGGCGCTGGCCGACCTCGGAGATCCTCGGGCTGTCGACCACTCGGGACACCCCCGGGGTGTTCGCGCGATCGGTCAACGACCTCGAGCGGGTGGATCGCTGGGTCGCCGACGAGCGGCCGGCCCGTGCCGCGACGGGCGCGGCAGACGCGACGGGCGCGGCGCGTACGGCGGGGGCGGCCGGCAGGCCGATCCGGATCGGGCTGCCGACGCGGCTGTGCGACGACCTCCGCCCCGAGACCCGAGCGGCGTTCGAGGCCGCCCTCGACCGCCTGCCCGCCCGGTTCAAGACGGTGCACGCCGATTTCGACGAGATCCAGGAGGCGGCCATGGCGGCCGAGACCCCGCTGGTGATGTGGGAATCCCGCAGGCTGCTCGGCGATGCCGCGGGCCGCGCACTCGGGCTCCCGCCCGAGGCCGCGTTCGAGCGTCTCGTGCGCGAGGTCGCGAGCCCCGACGTGCGGTCGGTGCTGCTCGCGGAGCTCCGGTCACCGGTGACGGCCGAGGCCTACACCGAGGCCCGATCCCGGGTCTTCGCGGCCCGCTCCGCCTACTCCCGCCTGATGTCCTCGCAGCAGCTGGACGCGCTCCTCTTCCCCACCGCACCCGCGCCCGCGCCGGCGCTCGGGATGGGCGGCATCGTCGAGCATCTCGGGCGCGAACTGCACATCTTCAACCTGTACACGCGCAACACCGCGCAGGGCACGGTGCTCGGTGTGCCCATGGTCACGGTTCCTGCGCCGGTCGCCCGCGGAGCGCTGCCCGTCGGCGTCACGCTCCAGGGACACCGCTTCGACGACCGGAGCGCCCTCGCCCTCGCCCGAGAGCTCGAGACGGCGCTCGCGCCGGAGGGGTGAGCGGGGCCGCGCAACGTTACGCGCCGTGTCTGGCACCATTGTCCTTCTCAGGCGCAGTTCGTAGTCTCGACAGCATCGCCCATCCGAGCGAACGCGTCGACTACCGCGCCCGTCCACCGCACGACCCACTCACCGAGGAGTTTTCATGACCGACCAGACCTGGGGCTTCGAGACCAAGCAGATCCATTCGGGCCAGCAGCTCGACGCGACCGGCGCCCGCGCGCTGCCGATCCACCAGACCACGGCCTACGTCTTCTCCGACACCGACCAGGCGGCGAACCGGTTCGCGCTCACCGAGCCGGGCAACATCTACACCCGCATCACCAACCCCACCCAGGATGTCGCCGAGCAGCGCGTGGCCGCTCTCGAGGGCGGCACCGCCGCGCTCTTCCTCGCGAGCGGCCAGGCGGCGTCGACCTTCGCCGTGCTGAACATCGCGGGCTCGGGCGACCACATCGTCTCGTCCAGCTCCATCTACGGCGGCACCTACAACCTGTTCAAGTTCACGCTCGCGAAGCTCGGCATCGAGGTGACCTTCGTCGAGGACCAGGACGACTCCGCGGCCTGGCAGCGCGCCGTGCGCCCCAACACCAAGCTGTTCTTCGCCGAGTCGATCGCCAACCCGCGCTCGGCGATCCTCGACATCCGCGCGGTCGCAGACGTCGCGCACGAGAACGGTCTGCCGCTCATCGTCGACAACACCGTGGCCAGCCCCTACCTCGTGCGCCCCCTCGAGCACGGCGCCGACATCGTGCTGCACTCGGCCACCAAGTTCCTGGGCGGCCACGGCACCACCCTCGGCGGCGTGATCGTCGACGGCGGCACCTTCCCCTGGTCGCAGCACGCCGATCGCTTCCCCGGGCTCACCGAGCCCGATCCCTCGTACAACGGCATCAGCTACACGGGCGCGGTGGGCGACGGCGTGGCCTTCGTCATCAAGGCGCGCACGCAGCTGCTGCGCGACCTCGGGTCGGCGATCGCTCCGCAGAGCGTGTGGCAGCTGCTGCAGGGCATCGAGACGCTGTCGCTGCGGATGGAGCGCCACGTGCAGAACGCGCAGGAGGTCGCGGAGTGGCTCGACAACCACGACGACGTCGCCGGCGTCTCCTACTCGGGGCTGCCGTCGAGCCCCTGGTACGCCCTCGCGAACCGCTACGCGCCGAAGGGCGTGGGCGCTGTGCTCTCGTTCGACCTCAAAGGCGGGGTCGAGGCGGGTAAGGCGTTCGTGAACGCGCTCGAACTGTTCAGCCACGTCGCCAACATCGGCGACGTGCGCAGCCTGGTGATCCACCCCGCCTCGACCACGCACTCGCAGCTCACCCCCGAGCAGCAGCTCACCGCCGGCGTCACCCCGGGCCTCGTGCGCCTGTCCGTCGGTCTCGAGAGCATCGCGGACATCAAGGCCGACCTCGAGCGGGGCTTCGCCGCGGCACGGCGTGTCGTCGCCGAATCGAACGCGCGGGCGTAGCGCGCCGCTGTTCGTCGCGCGCTCGGGCACGGGCGTGTCCTCCCGTTCTTCGGAGCACACCGTTTATTCGGATCAAACCCAAGCGATCCGATCCGAATAAACGGTGTGCTCCGAAAGACGGGATGGGCGGGGGCCGAATGGGCGGGGACCGAATGGGCGGGGACCGAATGGGCGGGGACCGATCAGGGCAGACCCGGCGGGCAGGATGGCAGACCGCGTCAGACCGTGCGACGGGAGCTCGCCACGACCCCGGCGCTCGCCGCCACGACGAGCAGGATCGCCAGCAGTTGCCGGGCATCAAGCTGCTGGTGCAGCACCGCGAGACCGGCGAGGGCGGCCACGGCCGGCCCGAGGCTCGACAGCACGCCGAACACGCGCGCCGACATGCGCTTCAGCGCGAGGAACTCGAGCCCGTAGGCGATCACGCTGGTCATCAGCGCCAGAACGGCGAAGGCGCCGAGCAGCCCCGGATCCTGCCGTACACCCTGCAGCGCCTGCCCGGCCCCGAGCGGCACGATCACGACCGCCGCGACCGCCACCGAGGCGACCAGCCCGTCGATCCCCCGCACGCGAGAGCTGAGGCGCGCGGAGGCCAGGATGTAGAGCGCCCAGAACGCCGCGGCGACACCCGCGAGCAGCGCGCCGCGAAGCGTCACCGTGCCGGTATCGTCGAGGCCCAGCAGCAGGATGCCGCCGAGCGCGAGCAGCACCCAGGCCGCGTCGACGGCCCGGCGGATCCCCGCGGCGGCCACGGCGAGCGGCCCCATCAGCTCGATCGTGACCGCGAGGCCGAGCGGGATCTCCGCGATCGCCAGGTAGATGAAGACGTTCATGCCGCCCATGCCGATCCCGAGCAGCACGACGCCCAGCCAGGTTCGCGCGCTCCACTCCCGCACCCGCGGCCGCACGAGCACGATGAGGATGACCGCGGCGAATCCCAGCCGCAGCGCGGCCGCGCCGAGCGGCCCGACGCTCTCGAAGAGCGACCCGACGAAGGCATTGCCGAACTGGACGCTGAAGATGGCTGCGACGGCGAGCAGACTCGCTGGGACGCGGGGCGGATCGGCGAGCACCTCAACACCCTACCGCCGCGTCCGCTGTGCCGCACCGCGCCGCCGCGTCCGCCGCGCTGCTCCGTCCGCCGCACCGATCGCCGCCCCGCCCCCGTTCCCGATCCCGCACCCGTTTCCAATCCCGATCCCGCACCCGATCCCGATCCCGATCCGGGGTCACTTTCGGCCGCGTGTCGCGATCCGACACGCACGAAAACGACCCCGATTCAGCCGACAGGGCGGTCGAGGCGGTAGGGGCGAGCGGGGCGGGCCCGAGGCCCGCGTAACATTCGCCCGCCCGAGCGCCGGCCGAGGCAGAATGGTGAGTTATGGACTGGCAGACCCCCGAGGACTCGTTCCCGACCGACTTCATCACCGACGCGCAGCTGCGCGCGCTCATGGGGCGGCCGCCGATCTCGGGAGGCTGGCGCGACGGCGATCCCGTCGGCGATCGCGAGTTCGTGACGATCGGCTCCCTCACGACCGAGGCCGGGGTCGAGATCCCGAACGTGCGCATCGCCTACGAAACCTTCGGCGAGTTGAACGAGCGCCGCGACAACGCGATCCTCGTGTTCCACGCGCTCACCGGTGACAGCCACCTCGCGGGAGACGCGGGGCCCGGGCATCCGACCGACGGCTGGTGGAGCGAGATCGTGGGACCGGGGCTGCCGCTCGACACGAGCCGCTACTGCGTCGTCGCACCCAACGTGCTGGGCGGCTGCCAGGGCTCGACGGGACCGGGATCGCTCGACCCCGCGGGGCAGGAGTGGGGCGGCCGGTTCCCCTATCTCACGATCCGGGACCAGGTCGCAGCGGCCGCCCGCTTCGCCGACGGGATCGGCATCGACCGCTTCGCCGCGGTGATCGGCGGCTCGATGGGAGGCATGCACGCGCTCGAGTGGGGCATCTCGCACCAGGATCGCGCCGAGCGGCTGGCGGTGATCGCAGCTCCCCCGGTCACGACGGCGGATCAGATCGGCCTCAACCTCGTGCAGCTCGAGGCGATCCGCTCCGACCCGTTCTACCGCGGCGGCAACTACTACGACGCCCCCGACGGCATCGGCCCCCACCACGGCCTCGCCACCGCGCGCCGCCTCGCCCTGCTGAACTACCGCAGCAACACCGAGCTCGACGACCGCTTCGGCCGGGCCTGGCAGTCGGCGGTGAGCCCGCTCGGCGACGGCGGCCGCTTCGCGGTCGAGTCGTATCTCGACTTCCACGGCAACAAGTTCACCCGACGGTTCGACGCGAACAGCTACCTCACCCTCGTGCAGGCGATGAACTCGCACGACGTCGGAAGGGGGCGGGGCGGTGTGCGCGCTGCACTCTCGACGCTCGAGCTGCCGACGCTCGTGCTCGGGATCCCGAGCGATCGCCTCTTCACGCTCGAGGGGCAGGACGAGATCGCGCGCCACACGCCGGGCAGTCTCGACGGGGATCGCGCGACGCGCATCGACTCGCCGTTCGGGCACGACTCGTTCCTGATCGAGTTCGAGAAGGTGGGCGAGCAGCTGCGGCGCCTGCTCGAGGTGTGAGCGGGGCACCCGCGGGCTCTCCCCTCGAACTGTCCCACCCCATCGAGACGGGCCGTTTCTATCGAGGCGTCCCGCACTTCGCGCGACATATCGGCCGACTCGATACTTAGGGGCCGACTCAGCGTCGCCCGCACGGCGCCTCTGCACGTACGGGCTCGGCGGCTGGTGTTTCTGTTGCCGAATCGCAATCTTCAGACTCCTCTCCCACCCCGTTTCATCAACACTTGTGCGCTATTCTGACACTGTCTTCACAAAACTTGTACTAGATCCGCAGTACAAGTTTTGCTAGCCTGAGCACGGGCAGATCGCCCAGCGAACCCAGAATGAGGTGCCGATGCCGTCACGAACCATCTCCGCCCGAGTCGCGCTGCCCGCGCTCATCACCGTGTCGCTGCTCGCGCTCGCCGGGTGCAGCGGCGGCGACGCGAAGAAGTCCTCCGAACCCGAGGAGGGCCCGCTCAACAAGTACATGTCGGCGCTCTACGGGGATCAGGAGCAGGACCAGGAGTTCTACGACAAGATCAACGAGAAGCGCGAGGAACTCATCGCCGAGTGCATGGCCGACGAGGGCTTCGAGTACCAGCCGAACACCCAGAACGGCGGCATGGTCAGCTTCGACGACGAGGAGATCGACTGGGGCAGCCGCGAGTACGCCGAGCAGTACGGCTACGGCTTCACCGATTTCCCCGGCCGTGCCGAGATGGAGGCCGCGGGCGAGGACGAGGAGTACGTCGACCCCAATCAGGACTACATCGAGTCCCTCAGCGAATCCGAGCAGCAGGCCTTCTACGAGGCGCTGTCGGGCCCCCAGCCCACGGAGGAGGATATGGCCGCCATGGAGGACGGCACCTTCGAGTGGGACTGGAGCAAGATGGGGTGCTCGGGCGTCGCCGATCACGAGACCCAGGAGATGTACGGCCCAGGTATGGCGGCGATGGAGGATCCGGAGTTCGCCGAGCTGTTCGAGAGCATGGAAGGAGTGTGGGCGGGGATCTACAACTACGAGGACCCCGCGGCCACCAGCCCCAACGACGACGTCGCGAAGCTCGATCGCGAGTGGTCGGAGTGCATGGCCGACGCCGGCTACACCGACCTGACGAACCCCATGCACGCGCAGAACGTCTTCATGGAGGAGTCGAACTCGCTCTACGAGCTGCCCGAGGGCGAGGATCCCGAGAAGTGGCAGGGCCCGAGCGAGAAGCAGATGTCGGAGATCAAGAAGCGCGAGATCGAGATGGCCGTCACCGACTGGGAGTGCAAGGACAAGCTCGGCTACGACGATAAGGTGCAGCAGATCACCTTCGACCTCGAGCAGAAGTTCGTCGACGAGCACAAGGCGGAGCTCGACGCGCTCATCGCCAAGTACAGCGCCGACGAGAAGAAGTAGCCCGTGGCACCGCTTCGACGCCGGAGGGGCGCCGCGTCTCGGAGCGCCGAAGCCGAGAGCGCGGAGGCTGGGAGCGCGGAGGCCGCGAGCGCGGAGGCCGCTCTCAGCCTCGGACTCGAGACCGGCGACCCGGATCCCGGGGCCTCCGCTGCCGCGCAGGCCCCGAGCGACGAGACGCTCTCGCAAGAACCGGCGCCGCCCGAGGTGCCAGAGGGGCCCGAGGGGCCCGAGGGGCCCGAACCGCCTCGCACCGGCTCGGAGAAACCCCGCAGGAGCTGGTCGGGCCCCCGCCTCGTGATGCTGCTCGCCATCGTGGCCGTCGCCTCGCTGCTGGTCGGGGTCGGGGTCATGCAGTTCATCGTCTCCCCCGCCGAACTCGCGGCGCGCACCGCGGCGCCCGAGCCCGGTCCGGTGACCGCTCCCGTCGAGCAGCGCACCATCGAGAACACGATCGTGTCGCGCGGTGAGATCACCTACGCCGACGCCGTCGATGTGGAGATCGATGCCTCCGCCGCCGGCGAGCGCCCCGTCGTCACGGGCCACGTACCCGAGGTCGGCACGGTGTTCGAGGCGGGCAACATCGCGCTCGAACTCGCGGGGCGCCCCGTCGTCGTGCTGCCGGGCGAGCTGCCCTCCTACCGCACGCTCTCGGTCGGCATGCGAGGCCCCGACGTGGCGCAGCTGAAGGCCGCTCTCTCGGGCATGGGGTACGGGGTCGGCGATCCCGCATCCGACGTCTTCGACTACGACACGGCGATCGCCGTCGGTACGCTCTACGAGCAGATCGGCTACGAGGCGGCCGCGGGCGGCCCTGAGGCCCAGCAGATGCTGCGGGACGCGGAGCGTGCGGTGCGCGACGCCAACACCTCCCTGGCGCAAGCGCAGGCCGCGCTGAACGAGGCGATCGAAGCCAAGGCGCCGAGTGTGCTCGGCGAGCGGGCCGCCGTGAACGCCGCCTCCGATCAGGTGTACGACGCGCAGCAGCAGCTCGCGACCGCCCAGGAGGCCGTGCTGCCGACCCTGCCGTCGAGCGAGGTGCTGTTCCTGGCGGATCTGCCGCGCCGCGTCGACGCGGTCTCGGTGGCGCGGGGTGACATTCTGTCGGGCACACCCATGAGTGTGTCGGGCGCGACGCTCACCATCGTCGGTTCGGTCTCGCAGCAGGACGCCGAACTGCTCGAGGAGGGGCTCACCGCGTTCTTCCCCGGCCCCGACGACACCGAGCTGACGGCTACGGTGCAGAAGATCTCGGCTCCGAAGAGCGGCGGATCGGGATCCGGCGACGGGGAGAACCCGGAGGGAGCGGGCGGATCCGGCAGCTCCGGAGGATCGAACGACGGCGCGGGGCGGTACACGGTCGAGCTGAGCCCCGGCGAACTCACCCCGGAGCAGATCGACGCGCTGCGCGGCACCAATGTGCGCCTGCGCATCCCGATCGCGTCGACCGACGGAGAAGTGCTCGCGGTGCCGATCGCGGCGCTCTCAGCGGGATCGGGCGGCGAGGACCGTGTCGAGCTGCTCATCGACCCGAAGAACGGCCCCGACGCCGAGACGGAGAACATCCCGGTCGAGGCCGGACTCGCGGCCGACGGCTACGTCGAGATCGCCTCCGAAGACCCGCGCATCACCGCCGGGGCCAAGGTCGTGGTGGGCCGATGAGCCCGTCGACGAGCGGGATCGAAGCGCTCTTCGCCGACGCGGATCCCGCAACCGACGCGGATCCCGCAACCGACGCTGATCCCGCAGCCGACGCCACCGCCGTCGCCCCGCTCCGGCCCGCCGCGAGCGACCGCGAGGTCGTGCGACGCGCGCGAGCGCGGGCGAAAGCCCGTCGCCGGGCCGAGCCGCGCGGCTCGGCACCCGGCGCGCTCAGCGGTACGGTCGGTGATCCCGACTATGCCGGCCCTATCATCGAGCTCGCGGACGTCACGAGGTTCTTCCCCGGCCCGCCCCCGGTCAACGCGCTGCGCGGCGTCGACCTCGCCGTCGAGCGCGGTGACTACCTCGCGATCGTCGGCCCCTCGGGCTCGGGCAAGTCGACCATGCTCAACACGCTCGGCCTGCTCGACCGGCCGAGCACCGGAAGGTTCCTCTTCGAGGGCATCGACGTCTCGCAGCTGGGCGACGATGAGCGCGCCGCGCTCCGATCCCGCGCGATCGGCTTCGTATTCCAGTCCTTCCACCTGCTCCCCACGCGCAGCGTGCTCGAGAACGTGATGCTCGCGGGCACCTACGCCGGCCTGCCGCGCGAGCAGCGCGAACCCTCGGCTCGCGAGGCGCTCGACCGCGTCGGGCTCGCCCATCGCGTCGACTTCTCACCAGCCACGCTCTCGGGTGGCGAGCGGCAGCGGGTCGCGATCGCACGCGCCGTGTGCACCTCGCCGCGGCTGCTGCTCGCGGACGAGCCGACGGGCAACCTCGACCGCGCCAACTCGCAGGCGGTCATGGAGCTCTTCGACGACTTGGGCGCCGAGGGGCTCACGATCGTCATGATCACCCACGACGAGGCGGTGGCGGCATCCGCCCGCCGCCTGGTGCGCATGCACGACGGCGAACTCTCGGAGATCGCGTGAGGGCCCGGCGCGAGAGAACCGCGCGCGCACGGGCGGCGCGAGCAGCGCGACGCGCGATCCCGGGCATCTCGCGGCGCGACCTGATCCGGGAGTCGCTCGAGGGGGTCGGCGCACGGCCATCGCGGCTGCTGATCACGCTCATCGGCACGGTGCTCGGGATCGCCTCGCTCGTCGCGACGATCGGTTTCGCACAGACGGCTGCCGGGCAGATCGCGCAGCAGTTCGATGCGCTGGCGGCGACGCGGGTGACGGTCGAACCCGGCAAGAGCACCGGTCCCGGCGGCAAGGAGCGCGCCACGGCCCGACTGCCGTGGGACTCCGTGGATCGCGTGCGCGACCTCGCAGGGGTGGAGCACGCCGCGCTGTACGCCAAGGTGGCCGATGCGCCGCGCGTCGACGCGGTGCGGGTGCAGGATCCCTCCGTCGCTCCGAAGGTTCCCCCGCCCGTGGTCGGCGCATCGCCCGAGCTGCTCGACACCGTGGAGGGGGAGATCGGCACCGGCCGGTTCTTCGACTCCGGCCACGAGGAGCGGCGGGATCGCGTGGTGGTGCTCGGGGCTGACGCCGCCGAGCAGCTCGGGATCAACCGCGTGACCGGGCAACCCGCGATCTTCATCGACGACCAGGCCTATACGGTCATCGGCATCCTGAGCGACGTGGGCACCCGCAACGCTCTGCTCGATTCGGTGATCGTTCCCCTGTCGACGGCCAGAGCCGAACTCGGCCTGACCGCCGCGGAGAGCCTGGACATCCGCATCGCTGTCGGCGCCGGGCCGGTCGTCGCCCACCAGGCCCCGATCGCGCTCTCGCCGAACAGCCCCGACGGTTTCAAGGTGTCGGCACCGGCCGACACGAGCACCCTGCAGTCGGGCGTCGAGGCCGACGTCAACGTGCTGTTCCTCGCCATCGGCATCGTCGCGCTGCTGGGAGGCGGGATCGGGATCGCCAACGTCACTCTGCTCTCCGTCTCGGAGCGCAGGGGCGAGATCGGCCTGCGCCGGGCGCTCGGGGCGCGCACCCGAGACATCATCGCCCAGTTCATGCTCGAGTCGTTCACCACGGGCGTGCTCGGCGGGCTCATCGGAGTGGTCGTCGGCCTCTTCGCGCTGATCGGCGTGTGCCTCGTGCAGCAGTGGACGCCCGTGCTGGCCGTGTGGGCCGCACCCGTCGGAGTCGTGGTGGGCGCGCTCGTCGGCCTCGCGGCCGGCACCTATCCGGCGCTCAAGGCGGCGCGTATCGAACCCGTCGACGCGCTCCGCGATTCCTAGCGCGCGGTCCGGCCGGCCCCTCCCACCGGCCTCACACTTTCAAAGCGTAGTCTCGGCGAGTGTTCGTCTACCGCGAAGGGAGCCCGCGAACCGTGACCGCCGTATCGTCGCGCCGTACCGTGCGCACCGTCAGCGTGGTGGCGACCGTTTCGGCCGCGCTGCCGCTGTGCCTCACCGCCTGCTCCCCCGCCTCGCCTTCGACCGTGCAGGCGATCGAGCTGCACACCTCGCCGGAGTCCGATCTCCTCGAGGCCGCGACGGAGCGCGTATACGAGGTCACCGAGACCCGGCTGCTGTCCGAGACCGACGGTGACGCACTCTCGACGCTGATCTCGGAGACCCTCTCCGCGAGCGGCCACATCGTGCTGCTCGACGGCGTGATCACCGAGGCGAGGCTCGACGTGAGCGCAGCCGGCCTGCCCGACGCCGAGTTCGAACTCACCGAACCCGCTCCGCTGAGACGCGACGTGAGCGATGAGGCGACGGTCAGCGCGGTCGGCACCCTCTCCGCCGACGGATTCACGCGGCCCGAGACCAGCCTGCTCGTCACCCCCACCAAACTCACCGATGAGGCCGCCGAGTTCGACGTGCGACTCGAGGTTCCCGACAATCCGCTCATCGCCGAGGACACCCTCGGCGTCGACGAGCTCGCCGCTCACCTGGTCTTCGAAGCGCGCTGAGGCCGGGGGCCTCCGACCGGCTCGGGCAACCGGGGTCTCACCCGGGCTCGAGCAACCGGGGCCTCCCACGAGCTCGGGTGACCCGTACTTCGGATCTCACCGATATTTCGGACGGGATCAGGCTTCCCGATCCGAAATATCGGTGAGACCCGAAGCAGGGTTCAGGGAGTCGCTGCGCCGCGTCGGGCGAAAAGGCTCACCGCTGCCGCGATCAGCAAAGCCGCGGAGAAGAGTGCGCCCAGGGTATCGCCCGCGCCCGTGCGCGCGAGCTTCGAGGAGTTCACCACGTCGGGCTGCGATACTCCACCGGCCCCGGGAACCCCGCTTCCGTCCGCGCTGCTCCGCGAGCCAGTGCCCGACCGGGAGTCGCCGGACCCATCGGCCCCTGCGCGGCCCTGCGCGTCATCGCCGCTCGCCCGAGCGCCGGCGGCACCGCCCTGCTCACTGTCGGCACCGCCCTGCGCGTCGCCCGTCACGCCACCTGCCGTATCGCCGTTGGGGCCTGCCTCGGCACTCCCCTCCGGAGCTCCGTCAGCGGCGCTCTCCGGATCCCCCTGCGGGCTACCGTCAGGATCGCCCTGCGGGCTACCGTCGGCATCGCCGTCAGGATCGCTCTGCGAATCACCGTCAGGGGCACCCTGCGGATCCCCCTCGGGACCACCATCGGCACCGCCCTCAGGACCGCCATCGGGATCTCCTTGCGAATCGCCCTCAGAAGCACCCTGCGGATCCCCCTCGGGACCAGCATCGGCATCGCCCTGCGGGCTACCGTCGGCATCGCCCTGCGCACCACCCTCGGGGCTCCCCTGCGCGTCACCGTCAGGGGCACCCTGCGGACCCCCGTCGGGACCAGCATCGGCATCGCCCTGCGGATCCCCTTCGGAACCAGCATCGGCATCGCCCTGCGGATCACCCTCGGGACCCCCGTCGGATTCACCCTGCGGGCTACCGTCGGCATCGCCCTGCGATCCCGAACCCGGATCGCCCTCCGAGTCCCCGTCAGGTTCGCCCTGCGGATCCCCGTCGGGATCGCCATCGGCACCGCCCTGCGGACCGCCGTCAGAATCCCCCTGCGTATCGTCCTCAGCACCCCCATCGGGTTCCCCCCGCGGGCCCGCCGCAGCATCCCCGTCAGGGCCTCCGTCGGGATCCCCCTCAGGGCCTCCGTCAGCATCCCCGTCAGGGCCCGCGTCAGCATCCCCGTCAGGGCCTCCGTCGGAACTCCCCTGCGGATCCCCCTCGGAATCCCCGCTGGAGCCGCCCTGCGAGTCCCCCTCGGCATCGCCCGGCCCCGGCACCACCGCGAGCCGGAACGTCTGCACGGCGCTCTGCCCGACCAGATCCTCCACCCGCACGTCGAACTCGTAACTGCCGTTTGCAGCCAGGCTCGATGTGTCGACGGTGACGAGACCGGTGTCGTTCACGGTCACCGGGTCCACTGCGAGCACGTTCATGAGAGCGATCGGCTGCCGCGTCACACTGAAGGCTCCGCTCTGCGGGAGATTCCCCGGCGCCACCACCTGAGCCGAGTAGACCGCAGAATCGCCGAACTCGACTGTCTTCGACAGGTCAGTCTCCGCGGTGCTCGCGAATGCCGGCTTGGATAGCACCGTGACCGTAGCGGTGCCCGTATCAGTGCCGCCCAGGACATCCTCGATCGTGTACGCGAGCTCGAGCTCGTGGGTCGGCTCTTCGGCGCTCCAGCTATGAGTCGGGGTGACCTCGACCGTGC
This sequence comes from Leucobacter tenebrionis, assembly GCF_019884725.1. Taxonomy (NCBI): domain Bacteria; kingdom Bacillati; phylum Actinomycetota; class Actinomycetes; order Micrococcales; family Microbacteriaceae; genus Leucobacter; species Leucobacter tenebrionis. Next base: position 944,567 of record NZ_CP082322.1, read on the forward strand.
CGGCCGCCAGATCCGGGTTCAGCGTCGCATCGCCTGAAACGAGTGTCACTCCGGCGAGGGTCTTGCCTTCGCCGCTCGATCCCGCGAGCAGGGCCAGTTCGAACGCGGCGTCCGGCCGATTCTCTTCGATGTCGGGAGCGTGCGCTCCCTCGTAGGCCTCGAACCGCGCCTCGACCGTCTCGGACTGCCCGACCTTGTCGGTGACCCGCACGTCGGCGCTGTCGAGGGTGCCTGTGGTCATGTCGGCGGGCGCGGTGTAGGTAACGACGCCCTGGTCATCGACGGTCGCCGTGCCGACGCTCGGCGGAGTCGCGATGCTGTAGCCGCCCGTGGCGGGGATCACCGAGCTGTTCAGCACCTGAACGGCCGAGGTCGCGCTGCCGCCGATGGGCACCGTCGTCGTGAACGACGGGCCCGTGATGACCGGAGGCCGCAGCACGCGCACGTTGATCCGCCCGGATGCCGGGCCGTTGTCGTCGATCACGAGGTAGTCCGCGACGAACGAGTAGCCGTTGTCCTGCGCCGCCCAGCTCCGCGGCGGCGGCGTGAACGTCGCGCTCTCGGCGTCGAAGGCGACCGCGGCGTTGCTCGGGTTAGCCAGGACGCTGATGACGCGCGGGTTCACTCCGCGGGCGTGGTCAGGCAGGATCGCCACCCGTGTACCCGTGCTCCCGTTGCCGTAAGGAATGTCGACATCGAAGGTGTCGGCCTCAGCCGTTCCCTTGATCGTGAAGGTGAACGGTTGATAGGTCTCGCGCCGTTGCCCGTAGCCGTCGGTCGCCACGATCTTGAAGCTTGCGGTGCTGTGCGGCACCGCATCCGCCGGTGCGGTATAGGTGACCGTTCCATCGCTCGCCACCGCCGCGGTGCCGAACGCGGGTTGCGCCTGCACCGCGTAGGAGCTGCGGCCCGTCGCGACTCCGCCCTCGAAGCCGTAGCCGAGCGCCTCGACCTGGAGCTGCGCAGTCTCGCCGGGGGCAACCGCGGCCGTGTTCTGGCCCGAGGCGTACACCCATGGCCTGTGCACGAAGGTGACGCTGATCTGACCGACCGCGGTTTCGCCCTCGCGCTCGACGGTGTACTCCACGGTCGCTGACGTGGTGTACTCGGGAAACGTCGGTGCCGCAGAGGTCGAGAGATAGATGATGCGGCCTCCCACCACCGCTGAAGAGACATCGTTCGGCACCTCGATATCGGTGATCCGGCTGAGAGAATCCAAGTACGGGGATACGTCACCCCCGCTGGCAGCCATCGTGATGTGAAACGACGGCGCCTCGGGCGGTGCCGCCTGCGCGGGCGCCGCGATCCCCAGCAGCGCACCGGCCGCGAGCAGCAGCGCGAGCGCGCCCGAGACGAGTCGTGTGTCACGTCGGGCGCGCTTCGAACGAAGTTTCAGCATCGATGTCCCCCAAAGATCGGACCACCGCGCCCACCCCTGCGAACTTATACGGCATCCAAAATTAGATCTTATGGGAGAATCTGGACACAGTCCACACTTTTAAGTTCGTAGCGACTCAGTCGAAGCGCCGTCTCCGGGTCGCATCGTGCACCTCGCCCACCAGCTCCTCGATCACATCCTCGAGGAAGACCACGCCGAGACCGGCGCCGTCCCCGTCGTAGATGCGCGCGAGATGGATGCCGCGGGCCTGCATGCGGGCCAGTACGTCCTCGAGTTCGGTCTCGGCGTGGATCGAGATCATCTCGCGAATCCGCTTACCGGGGATCGGCTCGGCGATCCGATCCTCCCCCAGCCTCAGGAGATCCTTGATGTGCACGTACCCCGCGAGCCCGCCTTCCGCATCGGCGATGGGGTACCGAGAGAAGCCGTGCCTCGCGACCGCGGCATCGACATCCAGGGCCGTGGCGCCCGCGGGCAGCACGACGAGCCGCTCGAACGGCACGAGCAGATCCTCGGCGCGCTTCTCGGTGAACTCGAAGGCCGCGGTCAGCGTTCCGCTGCGATCCTCGAGCACACCCTCGCGCGTCGACTGGTTCACGATGCTCGCGACCTCCTCGAGCGTGTAGGTGCTCGTGGTCTCCGACTTCGGCTCGACGCCGAACAGCCGCAGCGTGCCGTTCGCGACGGCGTTGAGAGCGGCGATGATGTGCTTGAGCAGGCGCGACACCGCGACGAGCGGCGGAGCGAGCAGCAGCACGGCCTGATCCGGCAGCGAGAACGCGGCGTTCTTCGGCACCATCTCGCCCAGCACCACGTGCAGATACGACACGAGCAGCAGCGTGATCACGAATGCGCTGATCGACACCGCCTCGGCGGGCAGGCCGGTCCAGGCGAGCGGCCCCTCGAGCAGGTGGTGGATCGCGGGTTCGGAGACGTTCAGGATCAGCAGCGAGCACACGGTGATGCCGAGCTGGCTCGTCGCCAGCATCAGCGTCGCATGTTCCATGGCGTACAGCGCCGTCTTGGCTCGCTTGGAGCCGGCCTCGGCCCGCGGCTCGATCTGGGAGCGGCGGGCGGAGATGACGGCGAACTCGGCGCCGACGAAGAAGGCGTTGAAGGCGAGCAGCACGACAAGCCAGACGATTCCCATCCAGTCGCTCATGCCCGGTCCCCCTCTCGCCCGTTCTCGTCAGCGGTCAGCGACGGCTGAGGAGGACTCGTGTAGCGCAGACGCGCGACTCGCCGCCCGTCCATGCGCTCGACCCGCAGCGTCGCGCCGTCGGGCAGCGAGACCTCGTCGCCGGGCTCGGGAATCCGGCCGAGCTCGCGCAGCACGAAGCCCGCGACCGTGTCGTACGAGTCATCGTCGGGAATCTCGATCCCCGTCTGCTCGAGCACCTCGTCGGGGCGCAGGTCGGCGGGGAAGGTCATCCGCTCCGCGGTGCCGACGACGCCGGCGGCGGCGCGGTCGTGCTCATCGGCGACCTCGCCGACGATCTCCTCGACCAGATCCTCGAGCGTCACGATGCCGGCCGTACCGCCGTACTCGTCGACCACGATGCCGAGCTGGAACCCCGAGGAGCGCAGCTCTTCGAGCAGGTGGTCGAGGTGCATGGTCTCGGGAACGCGCACCACCTCTTCGGCGAGGGCGGCGACCGGCACCTCTCCGCGCTTGCTCCGCGGCACGGCCACGGCCTGCTTCACGTGCACGACGCCCACCACGTCGTCCCGATCCTCGTCGATCACCGGGAATCGCGAGAACCCCGAGCGGCCCGAGAGCTCGAGCACCGCCTGAGCCGGCTCGAGCCGCTGCACGCTCTCCACGCGGAGTCGCGGGGTCATCACGTCTGCTGCGGTGAGCTCGGAGAATCGCAGCGTGCGATCGAGCAGCGTCGCGGTATCCGCTTCGAGCAGCCCGGCGCTCGCGGAGTGCCGCACGAGCGACGAGAGCTCCTCGGCCGATCGCGCACCCGAGAGCTCCTCCTTGGGCTCGATGCCGATCGCGCGAAGCAGGCCGTTGGCGCTGCCGTTCAGCGCCAGCACCGCGGGCTTGAAAGTCACTGTGAACGCGGCCTGGGCCGGCATCACCGCCCTCGCTGTGGCGAGCGGCTTCGCGAGTGCGAAGTTCTTGGGCACCAGTTCGCCCACGATCATCGAGAACACGGTCGCGAGGGCGACCGCCACGGGGGCGCTGATGGTTCGGCGCAGATCCTCCGGCACCCCGAGCGCTCCGAGCGGAGCATCGAGGAAGCCGCTGAGGGCCGGTTCGAGCGTGTAGCCCGCGAGCAACGTGGTGAGCGTGATGCCCAGCTGCGCGCTCGAGAGATGGGTCGATGTGCGGGTGAGGCCGCGGATCACGCGGTCGAGACCGCGCTGGCCGTCTGCTCTGCGCCGCTCGAGGTCGTGCCTGTCGAGAGCGACGAGCGAGAACTCGGCCGCGACGAAGATGCCGGTGCCGAAAGTGAGAAGAATGCCGATGAGCAGAAGGAGCCAGTCGTTCACCGGCCGCTCCTCGGCGTGGGAAGGGGCCGCGCTTCAGCGCGGCCGATACTCGGGGGGTCTGACGGTCTTCGAGAGTCTGAGTCCATAGCCCTACCGATCTTAGCAGCCGACCATGGAGATTCGTCCTGAGTCTCATCCCCCACCCGGCTCTCGAAAGGCGTAGGCTTGTCTACTGGAAACCGGCTAAGGAGCCGGCCCCGGCTACACGCTGCCACATACGACATCAACGAAGGGAAGTCGCTTTGGCGGAGCGCACGGAGACCACCGGACAGGCTGGTCTCTCAGGAGATTTCGGTGCAAACGAGTGGCTCGTCGACGAGCTGTGGAAGCAGTATCAAGTCGACAAGAACGCTGTGGATCGGTCATGGTGGCCGGTGCTCGAGCAGTACGGTCGCGAGGCGGGTCAGCAGACCGACGCCCGACCTGCCGAGGCTCGGCCTGCGCCGGCCGCGCAGCCCGCGACGAACGCGCAGGCCGCCCCCGCCTCTCCGCCGACCACGCCGGTCCCCACCTCGACGCAGCCCGCGCGCACCACCAACGCCGCCCCTCGCGAGGCTCCGATCCCCGCAGACGCCCCTCACAAGGCGACCCGGGCCGAGGCCACGGATCAGCAGGAGGACAAGGTCACCCCCCTGCGCGGCATGTCGCGCACGCTCTCCAAGAACATGGATCAGAGCCTCACGGTCCCCACCGCGACCAGCGTGCGCACGATCCCCGCGAAGCTGCTGATCGACAACCGCATCGTCATCAACAACCACCTCCGCCGCAGCCGCGGCGGCAAGGTCTCCTTCACCCACCTCATCGGCTGGGCGCTGATCCAGTCCCTGAAGGAGTTCCCCAGCCAGAACGTCGCCTACGCGGAGATCGACGGCAAGCCGTCGATCGTCGCCCCCGCGCACATCGGCCTCGGGATCGCCATCGACGTGCCCAAGCCCGACGGCACCCGCTCGCTGCTGGTTCCCTCGATCAAGCGCGCCGAGACGCTCGACTTCAACGAGTACCTCTCGGCCTATGAAGACCTGGTGAAGCGCGCTCGCGACAACAAGCTCGGCGCGGCCGACTTCCAGGGCACCACGATCTCGCTCACCAACCCCGGCGGCATCGGCACCGTGCACTCGGTACCCCGCCTGATGCAGGGGCAGGGCTCCATCATCGGCGCCGGCGCGCTCGAGTACCCCGCAGAGTTCCAGGGCGCCTCCGAGGAGACGCTCGTGCGGCTCGGCATCTCGAAGACGATCACGCTCACGAGCACCTACGACCACCGCGTCATCCAGGGCGCCGGGTCGGGCGAGTTCCTCAAGCTCGTGCACGAGCGCCTCACCGGCGGCCACGGCTTCTACGAGGAGATCTTCGCCGCCCTGCGCATCCCGTACAAGCCGGTGCGCTGGGCCACCGACATCCACGTCGATGTCTCCGGCGCGGTCGACAAGACCGCCCGCGTGCAGGAGCTCATCAACTCGTTCCGCGTACGCGGACACCTCATGGCAGATGTCGACCCGCTCGAGTACGTGCAGCGCACGCACCCCGACCTCGAGATCGAGAACCACGGGCTCACGTTCTGGGATCTCGACCGCGAGTTCGTCACGGGCGGCATCGGCGGCAAGCGCACCATGAAGCTGCGCGACATCCTCGGCGTGCTGCGCGACTCCTACTGCCGCAAGATCGGCATCGAGTACATGCACATCCAGGATCCCGAGCAGCGCCTGTGGCTGCGCGGGCAGCTCGAGGTGCCGTACGCGAAGCCGAGCCACGACGAGCAGATGCGGATCCTCGAGAAGCTCAACGAGGCCGAGGCCTTCGAGACCTTCCTGCAGACCAAGTACGTGGGTCAGAAGCGCTTCAGCCTCGAGGGCGGCGAATCGGTGATTCCGCTGCTCGACGCCATGCTCATCGATGCCGCCGAAGACGGCGTCGACAGCGTCGACATCGGCATGGCGCACCGGGGCCGTCTGAACATCCTGTCGAACATCGCGGGCAAGACCTACGGTCAGATCTTCCGCGAGTTCGAGGGCGCCCAGTCGCAGAAGGGCGGTTCGGGCGACGTCAAGTACCACCTCGGCACCAACGGCGTGTTCACCGCCCCGAACGGCGCCCAGGTTCCGATCTATCTCGCCGCGAACCCGTCGCACCTCGAGACCGTCGACGGCGTGCTCGAGGGCATCGTCCGCGCGAAGCAGGATCTCAAGCCCATCGGCTCGTTCACGACGCTGCCGATCCTCATTCACGGCGACGCGGCCATGGCCGGTCAGGGCGTCGTCTACGAGACGCTGCAGATGTCGCAGCTGCGCGGCTACCGCACGGGCGGCACGATCCACATCATCATCAATAACCAGGTGGGCTTCACGACCCTCCCCCTCGACTCGCGCTCCGGGGTCTACTCCTCCGAGATCGGCAAGGTCGTGCAGGCTCCGATCTTCCACGTGAACGGCGACGACCCCGAGTCGGTCGTGCGGGTCGCGAAGCTCGCCTACGAGTACCGCCAGCGCTTCCACGTCGATGTGATCATCGATCTCGTCTGCTACCGCCGGCGCGGCCACAACGAGGGCGACGATCCCTCGATGACGCAGCCGCTCATGACCGACCTCATCGAGGCCAAGCGCTCCACCCGCCGCCTGTACACGAGCGCTCTGGTCGGCCGCGGTGACATCACCGAGGAGGAGTACGAGAAGGCGAAGCAGGACTTCCAGGATCGCCTCGAGGTCGCCTTCCAGGAGACCCACGCGGCCCAGACCGGGTCGATCCCGATCGTCGGCTCCGGCGGGATCGCGGAGGTCGGCGAGGTCGGCGGCCCCGGCCCCGCTCCGCTCGAGACCGCCGTGGACCGCGCGGTGGTCGAGCGCGTGGGCGATGCGTTCGCGAACAAGCCCGAGGGCTTCACCGTTCACCAGAAGCTGCAGCAGCTGCTCAACAAGCGCGTCGAGATGAGCCGCGAGGGCGGCATCGACTGGGGCTTCGGCGAGCTGATCGCGCTCGGCTCCCTGCTCATGGAGGGCACCGCCGTGCGCCTCGTGGGCCAGGACGCGCGGCGCGGCACCTTCGCTCAGCGTCACGCCGTGTTCCACGACCGCGCGAACGGGCAGGAGTGGATCCCGCTGCTCAACCTCTCGGACGAGCAGGCCCGCTTCTGGATCTACGACTCGCTGCTGTCGGAGTACGCCGCGCTCGCCTTCGAGTACGGCTACTCGCTGCAGCGCGAGGACGCCCTCGTGCTGTGGGAGGCGCAGTTCGGCGACTTCGCGAACACCGCGCAGGCCGTGATCGACGAGTACATCGCGGCGGCCGAGCAGAAGTGGGGGCAGCGCTCCTCCGTCGTCATGCTGCTTCCGCACGGCTACGAGGGTCAGGGCCCCGACCACTCGTCGGCCCGTATCGAGCGCTACCTGCAGCTCTGCGCCGAGGACAACATGATCGTGGCTCGCCCGTCGACGCCCGCGAACTACTTCCACCTGCTGCGCCGCCAGGCCTACGCCCGCCCGCGCAAGCCGCTCATCGTCTTCACGCCGAAGCAGATGCTGCGTCTCCGCGGGGCGACGTCGGCGGTCGAGGACTTCACGACCGGCACGTTCCAGCCCGTGCTCGACGACCCCAAGATCGAGAACCGCCAGGCGGTGCAGCGCGTGCTGCTCGTCTCGGGCAAGACCTACTACGATCTGCGCAACGCGCTCGAGAAGAACCCCGATCCGCGCGTCGCGCTCGTGCGCATCGAGCAGTACTACCCGGTTCCCAAGGTGCAGCTCGGCCGCGTGCTCACCCAGTACCCCGGCGCCGAACTCGTGTGGGTGCAGGACGAGCCTGAGAATCAGGGCGCGTGGCCGTTCGTCTCCCTCGAGCTGTCGAAGTACCTCGCGAACGACCTCATCCGCGTGGTCTCGCGCCCCGCTTCCGCTGCGCCGTCCACCGGATCGGCGAAGGTGCACGCCGTCGAGCAGGAGGAGCTCATCGCGCGGGCGCTCCGCTTCGACGACGAATCCTGAGCGGGGCCGATTCCCGCTGAGAGGCGGAAAACGCACGTGCATCGCGAGATCCTTATGCGTTTTCCGCCTCTCGCCCCACCCGCGCCACCGCATGCGCGGCGATACACTTGAGTGCTAGCGGCCTGCTTGCCTGCTTTGAGGTGGCGCCGCGAGATTCAAGGAGCAGTTGAATGACTACTTGGCGCATGCCTATCGAAGGACACGAGCAGGAGCGGCTCTGGCTCGCGTGGCCGACCAGCGGCTATACGCTCGGCGAGACGGAGGCGGAGGTCGAGGAGGCGCGCACCACCTGGGCCGCCGTCGCGAACGCCGCGAGCGAGTTCGAGCCCGTGACCGTCGTGGTCAACCCGGGTGACGAGCAGATCGCCTCGAAGTACCTGTCCGCGCAGATCGATCGCCTGACGGCACCGCTCAACGACGCGTGGATGCGCGACATCGGACCGAGCTTCGTGATCGGCGAGGACGGTCGCCTCGGCGCCGTGAACTTCGTGTTCAACGGCTGGGGCGCGCAGGACTGGGCGCAGTGGGATCACGACCAGCACATCGGTCGCATCGTCGCCGAGGCGGCCGGCGCCGAGCTCGTGAACTCGGAGATGACGAACGAGGGCGGCGGCATCCAGGTCGACGGCACCGGTCACGTGATCCTCACCAAGACCGTGCAGCTCGATCCGGGCCGCAACCCCGGGTGGACGCAGGATCAGGTCGAGGCCGAGCTCGCCCGCACCATCGGCACGACGAGCGCCATGTGGCTGCCCCGCGGCCTCACCCGCGACCACGACACCTTCGGCACGCGCGGCCACTCCGACATCCTCGCGGCCTTCGCGTCGCCCGAGGTGCTGCTCATGCACCGTCAGGACGCCGAGGCGCATCCCGATCACGTCATCGCGAAGACGAACCGCGCGGTCGCCGAGCAGTACCGCGCCGACACCTCGTCCGGCTTCGAGATCCTCGATATGCCGGCCCCCGAGACGCTGCGCGACGACGAGGGCTTCGTCGACTACAGCTACATCAATCACGTCGTGCTCAACGGCGCGGTGCTCGCCTGCGCGTTCGACGACCCCGCCGACGACCGGGCCCTCGCCACGCTGCGCGAGGTCTATCCGGGCCGCAAGGTGATCGGGATCGACGCGCGGCCGCTCTTCGCCCGCGGCGGCGGCATCCACTGCATCACGCAGCAGCAGCCCAAGGTCGCGTAACCGCTTTTCCCCTGTGACGCCTCGGAGGCCGGAATCTTCCGGCCTCCGAGGCGTTGCACTGTTCGTACCGATTCTCACCGGAGGCTGAACCCCGCTTGTCCACGATCCTGCGCATCCTGCGTTTCACGCGTTCTCTCACGCCCTACTACCTCGCCATCATGGCCGCGGCCGCCGTCGTCACGATCGCGGGTATCGCGGTGCCGTTCATCACCGGCGCCGCGACCGACACGGTGGTCGACGCGGTGGGCTCGGTCTCGGGCGGCTCCGGCATCCCCGACGGCGCGATCCGCACGGTGATGCTGCTCGCCCTCGCGCTGCTGGCCGCGAGCCTCGTCGAGACCGTGGTGAGCAATCTCGGCGGGTACTGGGGCGATGTGATGAGCGAGCGCATGCGCGCGATCCTGTCGACCCGCTACTTCGAGCAGTTGCTCGCCCTGCCCCAGCGGTACTACGACAACGAGCTCACGGGCACGATCGTGGCGCGTCTCAATCGCTCGATCACCGAGATCACCAACTTCATGAAGACGTTCTCGAACATGTTCGTGACGATGCTCATGACCACGGTCGCGGTGCTCGCCATCAGCGTCTGGCACTACTGGCCGCTCGCGGTACTCCTCCTGCTCGCCTACCCCGCGTACCTGTGGCTGACGGCGCTGACCAGTCGCAAGTGGCAGCGCATCGAGCGAGAGAAGAACGAGCACGTCGACGAGGCCTCGGGACGCTTCGCCGAGGTGGTGGGGCAGATCCGCGTGGTCAAATCGTTCGCGAGGGAGAGCAGCGAGCTCGATCGCTTCTCGGGGCACTTCGGCGAGACCGTCCGTCTCGCCTCCGAGCAGTCGCGCTACTGGCACACGATGGACGCGGTGCGCCGCGGCGTGCTCAATCTCATCTTCTTCGCCCTCTACGCGATGATCTTCGTGCGCACCGTCACGGGCCACTTCACGCCGGGCGAGATGGTGATGCTGATCCAGCTCATGGCGATGGCCCGCCAGCCGGTGCAGAATCTCAGCTGGGTCGTCGACACGGCGCAGCGGGCGGCGGCGGGATCCCGCTCGTACTTCGAGGTGATGGATCTCGATCCCGCGGTCGTCGGGGGCGAGGGATCGAGGCCGCGAGAGCTCGAGGCGACAGCGGGGATCGGTGACGCCGACTCCGAGCGGCCGGCCGTGCGCTTCCGCGATGTGGACTTCGGCTACGACGAGCACGCACTCGTGCTCGACGGTGTGAGCTTCGACGTGCGCCGCGGTGAGCGCGTCGCCCTCGTCGGCGAATCCGGCGGGGGCAAGACCACCCTGATCAATCTGCTGCTGGGGCTGTACGCGGTGCGCGAGGGCGGCATCGAGGTTGCGGGCGCGGGGTCGGATCTCGCGGCGCTGCGCCGCAACATCGGGGTGGTGTTCCAGGATCCCTCGCTCTTCTCGGGCACCATCGCCGAGAACATCGCCTACGGTCGCCCCGAGGCGACGCGCGAGGAGATCGAGGCGGTCGCTCGCCGCGCCGCGGTCGACGGTTTCGCGTCGAAGCTGCCCGACGGATACGACACCGTGATCGGCGAGCGCGGCATGAAGCTGTCGGGCGGGCAGAAGCAGCGCATCGCTGTGGCGCGCGCGATGCTGAAGGACGCGCCGATCCTCGTGCTCGACGAGGCGACGTCGGCGCTGGACACGAAGTCGGAGCGGCTGGTGCAGGCGGGTCTCGACGACCTGATGCGGGATCGCACGAGCCTCATCATCGCGCACCGGCTCTCGACCATCGCCGAGGTGGATCGCATCGTCACGCTGCGCGATGGGCGCGTCGACGAGATCGGCTCGCCCGCCGAGCTGGCGGCGTCCGGCGGCATCTACGCCGAGCTGCTCGCGCTGCAGCACTCGGCGTCGAAGGCCGACCGCAAGCGGCTCAAGAGCTTCGACGTGATCGGGTAGCCGGTGGCGATGCTACGCCGTCACTACGTTGAAACGCGGAGTCCCATTCTGCTGCATCCGCGGTCCCCATAGCAGCGATTCGGCACTCCTGGCTGCGGCGTGGCCGAGTACGCACGGCCTCGACCTCCCGCACTGTGCAGACCCGCGAGCCCGCGCCCCGCTCGAGCGTGGCACAATCTCCACATGACCAACGAAGCCCTCTCCCCCGAACTCGAATCCGTCGTCGCCGCCGCAGCCGCCGCTGCGCCGGCGTTCGCCGCCACGGCCCCGCTCGACCGGGCCCGCGCGATCGTCGCGGTCTCCGACGCGCTCGAGGCTGCGAAGGATCGCCTGGTCGAGATCGCGATGCGCGAGACCGGGCTCACGGAGGCGCGCCTGAGCGGGGAGGTCGTGCGCACGGCCGTGCAGCTGCGTCTCTTCGCCGACACGCTCGTGAACGGCGGATACCTCGACGCACGGATCGACCCGGCCGATCCCGACTTCGCGCTCGGCGCCCGCCCCGACGTGCGCCGCACGCACGTCCCCCTCGGGCCGGTGATCAACTTCTCGGCCTCGAACTTCCCCTTCGCGTTCTCGGTGCTCGGCGGCGACTCCGCCTCGATCCTCGCCGCGGGCTGCCCGCTCATCGTCAAGGCGCACTCCGGCCACCCCGAGCTCTCCGACGCGACGGCCGAGGTCGCGCGCGAAGCCCTCGCCGCAGCCGGCATGCCCGAGGGGGTATTCCACCTCATCCACGGTCGCGAGGCGGGGGTCGCGGTGCTGAAGGATCCGCGGATCAAGGCGGGCGCCTTCACGGGGTCGATCGGGGTGGGCCGCTTGCTCGCCGACATCGCGGCCTCACGCCCCGCCCCCATCCCGTTCTACGGCGAGCTCGGCAGTGTGAATCCGGTATTCGTCACGGCCGCGGCCATCGCCGAGCGCGCGGATGAGATCGCTCGCGGCTTCCTCACGAGCGTCTCGGGGTCGGCGGGCCAGCTCTGCACGAAGCCCGGCTTCGTGTTCGTGCCCGCGGGATCCGCGCTCCCGTCCGCCATCGAGGCCGTCGCGGGCGAGTTCGGGGCCGAGCACCGCCTGCTCGATCCGCGCATCGCGCGCAGCTTCGAGGAGCGACGCGCCGCGATCCTCGCCTCCCCCGGTGTGAGCACCGTCGTCCCCGGCGGCATCCGCTTCGACGAAGCAGGTCAGGGGTGGGCGACGCCCACCGTCGTGTCGGTGTCGCTCGCCGACTTCCGCCGAGGCAAGGAGGCCCTCGTCGAGGAGGCGTTCGGCCCGCTCTCGATCCTGGTCGAGACGCCGGAGGGCACCGACCTCGCCGCGCTCATGCCCGAGTTCTACGAGGGCAACCTCACCGGCACGCTGCACCTCGGCGAGGCCGAGGCGACGGGCGAGACCGCCAATGCCGCCGAGCTGCGCGCGCTCGTCGCGGCGCTGAGCCGCCAGGTCGGTCGTGTGCTCTTCAACGGGTGGTCGACCGGCGTGGCCGTCACGCCCGCGCAGCAGCACGGCGGTCCGTGGCCGGCCACCTCCAACGATTCGAGCACCTCGGTCGGCACCGCGGCGATCACGCGGTTCCTGCGTCCCGTCGCATTCCAGAACGCCCCCGCAGCCTTCCTGCCTGAGGCGCTGCGCGACGACAACCCGCTCCGCGTGCCGCAGACGGTGTCGCCCGCCGGCGAGTCGCGCGCTTGGGGGCGGGGGCTCGGGGCCTGATTCCCGGATTCGAGGGCTACGCATAGGTCGCGGCCGTACGGTGGAACCATGAAACCCACACTGCGCGTGCTCGCGCTCTCGGCCACCGCTCTCACCGGGCTGCTCGCTCTCAGCGCATGCGCGGCCGACCCCGCTCCCGACGCCACCTCGGTCGTCGGCGCGTGGGGCGAGCCGGGCACGCGCGGAGAACCCTCACTGATCTTCGAGGAGGACGGCAGCTACTCGGGCGACGACGGCTGCAACAGTCTCGGCGGCGAGTGGAGCGCAGAAGGCGACTCGGTCGACCTCGGCGCCATGCGTTCGACCCTCATGTACTGCGAGGGCGTCGACACCTGGCTCTCGCAGGCCCGCACCGCCGAGCTGTCGGGCGACACCCTCACGCTGCTCGACGAGCAGGGTGCCGAGATCGGCACCCTCGAGCGCGCCGCGGAGTAGTCGCCGCCGTAACCGACCCACCGCCGGCGTATACCTCTCGCATGGTTGTATACCTCTCGCACGGTGCGGGAGATATACAACGGCGCCGGAGGTCTGCATCTGCGAAAGACCCCCGGATCCGGCACAAGAGTCGGCCCGGTCTCGTTCTCTCAGCCCTTGAAACGGACTGCGAGAACGAGACCGGGCCGACTCTCATCGGGCACGTGGGCCCGGCGTCTCAGCGCCTTACTGCCAGAGCACCGCGATGCCCGCGTTCACGAGTGCCATGCCGGCCATCGCGTACAGGCCTCCGGCCGACAGGCTTTCCTTCTTGCGCACGCCGAAGACGTGGCCGATCAGCGCGAGAAGCACGATCAGCTTCACGCCGATCTTCGCGTTGTTCGGCGCACCGCCCAGCGCGTAGATCATGCCGACGAGCGCGAGGCCCGTGACGAGCAGCAGCAGCGCACCCCAGAGCATGATCGGCAGCACGCGCGCCGTGCCCTTCTTCGCTGCGGGGATCTGCGCGAGCGCCCCGCCGAACACCAGCGCGAAGCCGACGATGTGCAGCACGACGAGAATGCCCTTGACGATTTCCATGTTCCCTCTTTCTTCTTCGCGCACCGCGGACGATGCGGCCTACTGGTGATGCGGTTCGATCCCGACGCGGGATCAGTGGAAGAAGTGGCAGAACCCCCGAAAACATGCGGCAGAACAAGGGTCAGTCCGCACAGAGTCCGCAAGATTATTCGAGAACAATCTTCGCTTCATCCATAAGACCCGCTGCAGCACCCCTAGTCAGGTCTTCGGCGGTCTTCCACAAGTGACTATAGACCGACAGCGTGATCGATGCCTGCGCATGGCCCAGAGCGCGCTGCACAGTCACGACGTCGCACCCTGAAGCGATCAGGCCGCTCGCGTAGAAGTGGCGCAGATCGTGCTGGCGTAGATCATCGTGGCCCAGCTTCTTCTTCAGGTCGCGCCACTGAGGTTCAAGGTATCCCCTGCCCGGCCCGTCAGGTGTCAGCGAGAACAGCCACTTGCTCGGCCCACGAACCCCGAAGTTCTCAACGTGATCGGTCACGAGATCGAGCAGCTTCTGAGGCAGATAGACGACGCGGCCGCTGTCGTGCTTCGGCGCTTCGTACTCGCTCCCGCCGCCCTCTGCAGCGCGCACCTGACGCTGCACGTTCAGGGCCTTAGCGTCGAAGTCGAAGTCGCCTAGCTGCACGGCGATAGCTTCACCGCGTCGCAGGCCAGCGAACGCGCACAGCGCGATCAGCAGCTTCAGGGGTCGCTCTGCAGCATTGATAAGCGCGCCGACCTCTTCGACGTCAGGCACGACCATCTCTTTCGCACGCGACACTCGCGGCAGCTTCACCCCGACTGTCGGGTCAGTCGCGATCAGACGGTCTTCGGTCGCGGCCTTCAGGATCATCTGCACGAACCGCATGACGGTCTTGATCGACGACGCGGCCAGACCTTCGTCGTGCAGGTGCTTCACGAACGTCTCGACGTCGGCTTTCCTGATTGTCTTGATCTTCGCGTCTTTGAACGTGCAACGGTTCAGCGAGTTCCTGGCATTACGTCGGGTTGCTGGTGCCCACACCTGCCGCTCTTGCCATTCCTCGAAGTAGTCGGCAAGGGTGATCTCCCCCGCTTTCGGGTCGACCCATTGCCCGGAGACTATCGACGCGGTTTCGCGATCAAGCCATTGTTGAGCGTCGATCTTGCGCTTATGGTGGCTCGCGTGCTCTTTGCCGTCAGGATCGCGATACCGCGCCCGGTAGACCCCGTTAGGGCGCTTCTGAATGCTCGCCACTTGAGCGCCCTATAATCCATCGCTGAAGCTCAATCGGGTCTAGGTCCGCCAAGAACCAAGGCCGCTCTTTCTCAGGGAGAACCTGCCACATCTCGACGCTTTCGTCTTGAAGCCACTGAAGCTCAGTCCATGCCTCAACCATCGTGACATGCGCCTCATGCCAGTCACCGCTCTTCACGGTCAAACCGTTCGCGTACCGCTCAACGTCTATCCAAGACTCGATCACCCAACCGCACTTGATAAGCCATGCAGCAAGCCAAGACAGTTCGGACGTGGCCTTGTGGCCCGATGCTGTGAGCATCTCGTCAAAGGTGATGCTGAGTATTTCAAACTCATTCAAGAACTCTCCGAAGTCCTCTTGCCCGGCATCAACAAGGGAACCCGCGAAGCGCCTGACGCGATCCACCGAATATGACGCGGTCTCCATCGGGCCTTCGAAGTTCGTCATCATGGCGTCAAGCGACACTTCGAACAGTTCAGCTATTACGCACGCTTCATCAAGACGAACGGATCGTTCGCCATTCTCGACGCGCTGCACAGTTGCTTGATAGAACGGCAACCCCTTCGCTGTCAGGCGGTTCGCTAGCTCATTCTGCGACATGCCGCGCATCTTGCGCAGCCGCGCCATGTTGTAAACAAAGGCCCGTTCCCAAACGAAGTTCGAGTCATTTTCTACTGCCGCCATGAGGAAAAGACTACACCCCGCAACACGTTGTTGGGAACAGTTCACCGGGTTGTTTGACATGGCGACCGTTGTCTGCAACGATGTGTTGTAGTCACCCAATCAGGGTGATGCACCGATAGGAGGAATGATGACGGCTCAGTTGGCGGTGGCGATCTCGCTGCTGACAGTGAAGGAGACCGCTGAGATGCTTCGCAAGAGTGAGGCTCAGATGCGATGGATGATCCACACCGGCACAGCACCGAAGAGCGCCCTGATCGGCGGCAGGCGGATGTTCAGGTTGTCCGATGTGGAGGCATACATCGAGGAGGCATTTAGTGAATAGCCCGAAGCAAAAGGCCCTCAACGCGGAACAGTTTGGCGACAGTCGCGAAGAGGGCAAGACCAATCCCCTAGGAAAAGGAACGATCATGAACCAGTCTACCCCCGAAAAGAGCTTCAGCACCTTCGAAGTTGCCACCGCACACACTCGCGTCTACATCGAGTCAGACGACGAGTTCTGCGCTCAGGCAGGCATCAGCAATGAGATGCGCGTGCTCGACACGACGGGCATGATCCGTCTCGACACGGGCGACGACGTGACCTTCTTGCGCCCCGCTGAAGCGCTCTCGGTCGCTGCCGCGCTGCAGGCCGTCGCCGTGCACC
Source organism: Leucobacter tenebrionis (assembly GCF_019884725.1). Lineage (NCBI taxonomy): Bacteria > Bacillati > Actinomycetota > Actinomycetes > Micrococcales > Microbacteriaceae > Leucobacter > Leucobacter tenebrionis. Next base: position 960,833 of record NZ_CP082322.1, read on the forward strand.
TCATGGAGGCTGCACCCCGCGAACTGCGCCGCAACACCGAACCCGGCAACCCGGCATTTGAGGAAGAGGTCTGATCATGGACACCTTCACGCACACCCTGAAGGACGGCATCGAGCAGTACGCCTTCCCCTCAGCCCTGAACAAACGGCAGTACCACTTCATCGACCGCTACGACGGCGGCCCGTGGGAACTGTCGGTCGTGAACTACAGCGAGTCGCTGAGCATGAGCGATGCGCTCACCCTGGTCAGCGAACTTCGCGACCTCATCGACTTCATGGACAAGCTCAACAAGGAGGCCGCAAATGTTTGACCTTGCACGTATCGTAGGCGTCTTCCAAGACGACGAGCACCCCGAGACCCATGCCGTCGGCATCACGAACGAAGACGGCAACGCGCTTCTGCTCGAAGAGGACGACCCCGAAGTCATCATCGCCATGGCGCAGCGGCTGGTCATGTTCGCGGACGAGATCGAAGCGAACCGCCGCCGCAACATCGACAAGGTGATCGACATGTTCAAGGGCTACCCCGAAGGCACGACGCTGGGCCAGATTCTCGACGGCTCAGCCAAGAAGATCGTCACGGCGGTCGAGAACGATTAGCCGGCAACGGCAAGTAGAAGGGAGGTGATCATCATGAGCATGGGTGCATACCGCTGGGCGCTGGGCTGGGTTGACCTGAAGTCTTCGGACAAGTTCGTGCTTGTGATGATCGCCGACCACTACAACGACGAAGCACACCGCTCATGGCCCAGCATCAAGCGTCTCGCCATGGAGACCCAACTGAGCGAACGAACCGTGATCCGCTCGATCAAGTTTCTCGCTGAACACGAAGTCATCGAGATCGAACCATGGGTGCACGCCGACACGGGCAAGTCGCTGACGAACCGCTATTGCCTGCCCATGTACGACAAGAAGTCACGGGCCGCGAAGAACCTTCCCGTGAGGGCGTGGGCCGACTTCGATCCGGTCGACGGCAAGATCACCTACGACACGATGCCGCACCAGTTCAAGAGCGGTGAAGAGGTGCCCGGCTATGCAGCGTGACCTGTGGATAACTCAGCGTGAGGGTCGAAGCCCAGAGGTCACCATGTCACCCGGGGAGGGTGTCACCATGACACCCCCGGGTGTCACCGTGTCAGTGGGGAGGGTGTCACCGTGTCACCTAAACCCTTAGAAGAACCCTTATTTGATCCCTCATCTTTATCCCTCATCGTCGCTTGCGCGACGACGAGAGGGAATAGATCAGTTCTCGGAAGGAGGACTATGAAGCTCTGCACGTTCAACAACTGTGGTGAACCCTGCGAAGACGGACGCTGCAGTGAGCACCGACCGGTCAAGAACCCTGACCGTGGAACAGCACACCAACGCGGCTACGGATCAGCATGGTCACGACTGTCACAGCAAGCTCGACGACTTCAGCCATGGTGCTCTGACTGTGGTGCCAAGGACGACCTCACCGGCGACCACCTGCGCTGGCCCGCACGATCACTCAAGGACGTCGACGTCGTCTGCAGATCATGCAACAGCAAGCGGGGCGCAGTCCGCTCTTCAACAGGACGGGCAGGAGACCCCGAACGTGTCTCTAAAGACCCCCGGGGAATGGCAAACATTTTGACACTAATCGAGAACGGTTCTCATTCAGGAGGTATGGACGATGTTTGACGCTGTTCTGAGCGGCCGGCGCATGGCCGAATCGCGTATGTCTGAGACGGTTTTGGTCGGCCGGTGGGAGAACATCAGGCCACCTGGTCAGCTTGATCCGGTGCCGACTCTGGTGGAGACGTTCTACACCGGCAGGGCGCGCGTGAAGTATCCGTCAGCGGCCGCGTCGGTGCAGAACCCGGCTGGGCAGCAACTCACCGAAACGAGTGTTGTGGTGTCACTGCCGTCTGGTGCTGCTGTGGTGCCGACTGGTGCTGTGGTGATGGTTGAGGCGTCGACGGCTGACGTGTCGCTTGTGGGGCGCACCTATCGCGTGTCTGGGCCTGCACAGGCTGGTCAGACGACGGCGCATCGTTACCCCGTGGTCGAGGAGTCTTAGTGGCGAGGGCTGGCGCTAAGGGCGCGATTACTGCTGACCCGCTCGACTTCACGGGCTGGCCTGAGCCGGGCTGGGAGAGGCTGCAGCGGTTCGCTGAGACGTTTGTGCCGATGCCGAAGGGCGTGGGCGCTGGTGAGCCGTTCGTGTTGCGGCCGTGGCAGCTTGAGATCGTCAAGGGTCTTTTCCCGACTGAGGGCCGGCCGCGCACTGGTCTTGTGTCGTTGCCGCGTGGCAATGGGAAGACGACGTTGGCGGCGCTGCTGGCGCTCTATGAGTTGTTCGCTTCGGAGACGGCCGCACCGCAGGTCATGGTGGTCGCTGGCACTGAGCAGGTGGCACGGCACACTCTGAAGATCGCGTCGCGCATGATCGAGTTGTCGCCTGAGCTTGCTGAGCGTGCGCATCTGCTGCAGGCGTCGATCAAGGTTCCTCACACTGGCGGGGAACTTGTGACGGCCGCTTCGACGGTCGCGGCGCTGCAGGGCTTCGACCCGTCGCTGCTGATCGTGGACGAGTTGCACACGGTTACGGCTGACGACTGGGAGGCGGCAACGTCGGTCGCGGGTAAGCGGCCTGAGTCGTTGACGCTGGCGATCTCGACGCCTTCGGACTCGCAAGACTCGGTGATGTTCGATCTCGTGAAGTATGGGCGCAAGCACGCTGACCCGGCGTTCTACTTCAAAGAGTTCGCGGCCCCTGAAGGTTGCGACATTCTAGATGAAGAGGCGTGGGCGACCGCGAACCCGGCGCTTGGCGACTTTCTCACGGCCGACGGCCTCATGTCGGTCGCGAAGACGATGCGTGAAGCCGCGTTCAGGCGTTACCGTCTGGGCCAGTGGGTCGGCTCTGAAGACTCTTGGCTGCCGTTCGGTGTCTGGGAGAAGCGCGCGTCTGATCGTGAGCTTGAGCCGGGCGAGAAGATCGTGCTGGGCTTCGACGGGTCAGCGTCTGGCGACTCGACGGCGCTGGTGGCCTGCACGATGGACGGGCATATCGCGCCGATCAAGATTTGGGTGAACCCGAAGCAACCGGGCTGGCGTGTGCCCCGTGGCGAGGTCACGGCGACGGTCGACTGGTGCTTCGACACTTACCACGTCGTCGAGCTCGCGGCTGATCCGTGGGGGTGGCGTTCGGAGATCGAAGCGTGGGGCAAGAAGCACGGCGCGCGCAAGGTCGTCGAGTACAACACGGGTTACCGCAACCGTATGGGGCCGGCTACTGATCGTCTCTATGCCGCCGTGATCGACGGCACGATGACGCACAATGGCGACCGCGTACTGGCGCAGCACATCGGGCAGACCGTCGCCACTCAGACCGCTGTGGGCGCAATCGTTCACAAGGACAAGCGCAACTCACCGCGCAAGATCGACGCTTCGGTCGCGTCAATCGTCGCTTTTGACCGTGCCGCTTGGCACAACCGGAAAACTAAGGGAAGGGTGGTCTCGTTTTGAGCACTCAGGATATTTTGGAAACTCTGTCAGGGCAGCTCGACGAAGCGCAGTCGGGTCTGTCGACGTTGGATAGCTACTACAACGGCCGTCAGCCGGCCGCGTTCATGCAGGCGAAGTCGCGTGCCGCGCTCGATGGGCGGTTGAACGCGCTGTCGGTGAACTTCCCCCGGCTGCTGGTGTCGTCGGTCGCTGAGCGTTTGCGTGTGACGGGCTTCAGGCCGTTCGGTGCTGACGCTGCCGACGAGTCGGTCTGGGAGGCGTGGCAGCGTAGCGATCTCGATACTCAGGCGCAGCTCGCGCACGTCGACGCGCTGACCTATGGGCGTTCGTATGTCATCGTTTGGGTCGACGCTGCAGGTAACCCGCTGGTGACGGTCGAGTCCGCGAAGCAGATGATCACCGATCACGACCCCGCGACTGGTGCTGTGCGTGCCGCTGTGAAGCGTTGGGAGGATGGCAAAGAGCATTACGCGGTCGTGTACGAACCCGACAAGATCACCCGCTACAAGGGCAAGCAGAACGCGATGACCGTGATCGACGTGATCGATAACCCGCTTGGCGAAGTGCCCGTCGTGCCGATCGTGAACCGTTCGCGTCTGCTCGACGTGTACGGGTCGAGCGAGATGAACGACATTCTTGATCTCACCGACGCGCTCAACAAGGTCATGGTCGACGCGATGGTGACGTCTGAGTACTTCGCACGTCCGCGCCGATGGGTGACGGGTCTTGAGATCGTCGAGGACGAAGACGGCAACCCGGTCAACCCGTTCGCGTCTGAGCAGGATCGCGTGTGGCAGTCGGAGAACCCCGAAACGAAGTTCGGCCAGTTCGACCCGGCACGTCTCGACGGTTATGGCGACCTCTCGGCCGTGATCACTCAGCAGATCGGCGCGATCTCAGGTCTGCCCCCGCACTATCTCGGCCTGAATGGTGATCAGCCGCCGTCGGCTGACGCGATCCGTTCGGCTGAGGCGTCGCTTGTGTCGAAGGCGCAGGCGAAGCAGCGGGTCTATGGTCGGGCGTGGGCGCGGGTCGCTGACCTGATCGTGAAGGTTCGTGACGGTCGCAATAGCGTCGACTTCGAGACAGTTTGGGCGTCGCCTGAGACTCGCACCCCGGGGCAGGTTGCCGACGCTGCCGTGAAGCTCTCGACTATCGGTGTGCCGCTTGAGTCGCTGCTGGCGAACCCGCTGGGCTACACCCCGGCAGAGATCGCGACGATCCGGTCGCAGAAGCGCGCTGAGGCGCTCGATATGGCCGGGGTCGACCTGAGCAAGTTCATCGTCGAGGACACGGCACAGTGAGCTATCAGGGCGTGCTGGGCCGCATCCGGCAGGACTCGAAACAGAAGATCATGGCCGCGTGGTCTCTGTACGGCAAGGGCTACATCGACCGGGCTGAGTTCATGCGTCTGTCTGAGGGCGTGCTTGGCATGGCCGGCGCGTCTGCTGCTGCAGCGGCTGACATGGCCGTCGCGGTCGAGTTGACCCACATGAACGGCACGCTGGCGGCGTCGAAGGGCGTGACTGCTGAACGCAAGCGCAAGACCTATCTCGACTCGCTGGCGACCGTGCTCGATGGTGACGGCGACGTGATCATGAAGCTTGAGCGGCTGAGCTTGAACGCACCGCTTGAGGCAGCGCAGACGGCCTATAGCGACGCTATCGCCGTTTCTGACGCTTCGGGATGGGTGAGGCAGCTTGACCCCGACCCGTGCCAGTTGTGTCGCTGGTGGTGGCGTGAAGGCCGTGTCTGGCCGATCAGTCACCCGATGCCGACTCATTCGGGTTGCGAGTGTGTCGCTATGCCCGTGAAAACCGATTACACACCCCGACCGGCCGTTTACTAGGAAGGATGAATCATGGCTGAGACTGTGGAAACCGAAGAGACCGTCGAAGAGGGTCAGATTTCAGAACTGACCCCTGACGATGGAATTACAGACGCGACCGTCGAGGAGGGTGACACCTTCCCGCGCGACTACGTTGAGAAGCTTCGTGACGAGAACGCGAAGTACCGTCAGCGCGCGTCTGATCGCGACGAGATCGCGGCACGCCTGCACACCGCTCTCGTGGCCGCTACGGGGCGTCTCGCAGACCCTAGCGACCTCGCGTTCGATGATGAACATATCGTCGACCCCGACAAGATGATCACGGCTATTGACGCGCTGCTGCAGGCCAAGCCGCACCTTGCGTCGCGCAAGCCGTCGGGCAGCATCGGGCAGGGCGTGTCAGTGGCATCGGATACGGTGAGCCTGAGCGGACTGCTCAAGGCAAACGCAAGCTAGAAGGACTGACGATGACGTACACGATTCACTATGCAGGCCAGACGATCGAAGTCGCAGACTACGACACCGCATGGGTGATCCCCGACACCCCCCGGTATGTCGAGCTGAAGGACACTCAGGGTCGCTTCCACTGCCTGGCACTTGGCCCCGGTATCCCGATGCTCGTGAGCGAGAACCCCGGCAATCAAGTCTGGGTTGGCTAGTACCCTATAGGGGTATAGAATTGGGGCAGGTCTTGATGGCCTGCCCCTTTTCGTTGCGGCTGATCCTCAACGTGATCCGAGTTCATCTCTCACGTTTGGAGAACATCATGTCCGTTTCCGTTTCTAACTCGCCTGAACTTACCGCTGAGCAGGTTCAGAAGATTCTCGTTCAGCCGCTTGAGCAGGCCAGCGTCTTCCTCTCGGCAGGCCCCCGCATCTTCGACACCGACGGTTCCCCCGTGCGCGTGCCAAAGATGGGCGGCGCAACCGATGTCACTTGGTACGGCGAGAATGAGCAGATCGACGACGAAGACGTCAGCTTCGACGAGATCGTGCTGCTGCCCTCTTCGATCAAGTCGGTCAAGACCCTCACCCGCTTCAGCAATGAGCTTGCCCGTCAGTCGGTCGTGTCGCTCGATGCAGCGATCAAGGATCGTCTCGTCAAGGACGTTGCCGACAAGCTCGACGCGGCCTTCCTCACCGGCACTGGCGACGTCGTGGGCGGCGTTCAGAGCACCCCGCTCGGCCTGATCAACTATGACGGCGTGCAGACCGTCGACGCGGCGATCACGCTCGACTCGATGATCGATGCATGGGGCAAGCTGCTCAGCGCGAACGCGAACACCGCTGCCGCGAAGATCATCATGAACCCTGCCGACTTCGTGACGCTTCGCAAGGTGAAGCAGGCCACCGGGTCGAACCAGTACGTTCTCACCCCTGACCCGACTCAGGACGGCGTGTTCCGTCTCTTCGGGTCTCAGGTCATCATCACGTCACGTATCCCTGCAGGCACCAGCGTTCTCGCTGACTTCAGCCAGATCGCCGTCGCACGCGATCAGGCACCGACCGTCAAGATTCTCGATCAGACCTTCGGTGACTACGATCAGCAGGCGATCCGCGTAACCGCACGCTATGACGCTCAGCCGCTCAACCCTGAAGCTGTCGTCGTGATCGCTGAAGACACTGAGGCGTAATCATGGCAGCGCCTGCAGCGGCTGACGTTGCTGCATTTCTCGGTCAGGCTGGCGATAGTGCCGTCGTCAGTCTGGCCGGGCAGCACCTGCCGATCATCACAGCATGGGTGAAGTCATACACTCGCGGTGTCGGCTTCACCTATGACGTGCCCGATGACCCGATCTCGGCTGTGATCGTGGCAGCGACTGCACGACTCACTCAGAACCCCGAAGGCAAGATCACGGTCGCGCTCGATGACTACAGCGTCCGCATGACTGTCTTCGAGGGTTTCAGTCTGGTCGAGCGTATGGTGCTCGACGGCTACCGTCGCAAAGCGGCGTAACTAGACTCGCGTCAACGGCATTTTGTCGAACTGGGCCGAAGGTTAGGGAGAGGGTTACCTTTCACCCTCTAAGACCTTTCCTGCGCGAAGAGGCCCACCCTCATTTGAAATGACGGGTGGGCCTCACCTTTTGTCCGCAGTCCGCAGTCCGCAAGCTGTCCGCAGAGAGTCCGCACGAACCCCAGTTGCGGACTATTTCGGCCTATCGCCTACAACCCCACAACCCGCATGAAATAGCGGCTCACGACGAAGCACGACTATCGCCAACCGCCTATTTCCGCTAGTGGAAGAAGTGGCGCTCCCCCGTGAAGTACATGGTCACGCCCGCGGCCTGGGCGGCCTCGATGACCTCGGGATCGCGCACGGATCCGCCGGGCTGCACGACGGCGCGCACGCCGGCGTCGATGAGCACCTGCAGCCCGTCTGCGAACGGGAAGAACGCGTCGGACGCGGCGACGGCGCCCTTCGCGCGATCGCCCGCCCGCTCGACCGCGAGACGGCACGAGTCGACGCGGTTGACCTGGCCCATGCCGACGCCCACCGAGGCGCCGTCCGAGGCGAGCAGGATCGCGTTCGACTTCACCGCGCGGCAGGCGCGCCAGGCGAACTCGAGCTCGGCGAGGGTCGCGGCATCGGCCGGATCGCCGGTAGCGAGCTCCCACTCGGAGGCGGGCTTGAAGGAGCGGTCGGCGTCCTGCAGCAGGAAGCCGCCCGAGACCTGGCGCATCTCAACGGGGTTCGGGGTGAAGTCGGCCGGCAGCACGAGCAGCCGCACGTTCTTCTTCTGGGTGAGGATCGCGAGCGCGTCGGGGTCGAAGGCGGGCGCGACGATGACCTCGGTGAAGATGCCCGAGACCGTCTCGGCCATCTTCGCAGTGACGGTGCGGTTGGCGGCGATCACGCCGCCGAAGGCCGAGACGGGGTCGCAGGCGTGCGCGAGCTCGTGGGCCGCGGCGATCGGGTCCTCGGCCGACTCGGGGGCGACCGCGATGCCGCAGGGGTTCGCGTGCTTGATGATCGCCACGGCGGGGCGCTCGTGATCGAAAGCGGCGCGCAGCGCGGCGTCGGCATCGACGTAGTTGTTGTACGACATCTCCTTGCCGTGCAGCTGCGTGGCCTGGGCGATGCCGGCGCCCTCGTTCTCCGTGAAGAGCGCGGCGCGCTGGTGGCTGTTCTCGCCGTAGCGCAGCACGGCCTCGCGCAGTCCGAAGACCTCGTAGCCCACGTAGCCCTCGGTCGTCTCGAAGATGCTGTCGATGGAGCCGTCCTGAGCCGGGGCCTCATCGGCGGGAGCGTCGCCCCACTCGGCGTCCTCCTGGTCGAGGAACCAGTTGGCGACCGCGGCGTCGTACTGCGCGGTGTGCACGAAGGCCTCGGTGGCGAGCGAGCGGCGCTGCGCGAGGGTGGTGCCCCCGGCGCGCACCGCCTCGATGATCTCGTCGTAGCGGCCGGGCGACACGACGATCGCGGCGTTGGCGTGGTTCTTCGCGGTGGCGCGCACCATGGCGGGGCCGCCGATGTCGACGTTCTCGATCACGTCGGCGGCCGGCTTGCCCGAGGCGACCGTCTGCTCGAAGGGGTACAGGTTGACCACGACGAGCTCGAACGGGGCGAAGCCGAGCTGCTCGAGCTGCGCGCGGTGGTCGGCGAGGCGGAGGTCGGCGAGCAGGCCCGAGTGCACCGCGGGGTGCAGTGTCTTCACGCGGCCGTCGAGCGCCTCGGCGAAGCCCGTGACCTCGGCGACGTCGGTCACCGGGTGGCCGGCCTCGCGGATGGTCGCGGCCGTCGACCCGGTCGAGACGATCTCGACGCCGGATTCGGCGAGCGCGGCGGCGAGATCGAGCAGGCGGGTCTTGTCGCTCACCGAGATGAGCGCGCGCCTGATCGGCACGATGTCTCGATGCTCGTAGAGGCTGGGGTCGTGGCTCTGGACTGCCATCGGGCTCCTTATGATCGGTTCGTCATTCTGCGTCTGCGGAGCAGATCGCGGAATCCGGGTGGTGCGGGGTTGAGATCCTGCGGTCGCGCGCAGGATGACGGGTTTCGGTTCGGGTGTTCACAGGCCGGGCAGGATCAGCTCGCCGAGGGCGATGTCGCGGACGGTCCGCACGAGCAGCGGACGCTCGAGCTGTTTGATTCGCTCGTGCAGCTCACTCTCGCTCTCGCCGTCGCGGATCTCGACGCGGGCCTGGCGCAGCACGGGCCCCGTGTCGACCCCCTCGTCGATGACGTGCACCGTCACGCCCGTCTCGGTCGCGCCCGCGGCGAGCGCGTCGCGCACCGCGTGGGCGCCGGGGTAGAGCGGGAGCAGCGCGGGGTGGGTGTTGATGAGGCGCGGCGAGAACTCGCGCACGAAACCCGCGGGGAGGATGCGCATGAGGCCGGCGCTCACGACGAGGCCGTCCGCCGTGTGCGGACCCGACTGCTCGGCGAACGCCGGCGCGTTCGCTTCATTCGCAGCCGCGGACGCCGTGCCGACGCCGTGCTCCTGGATCGCGGCCGAGAGCATCCGCCCCCACTCCTCGCGATCGCCGTAGTCCCCGGGTCGCACGATGAAGGTCGGGATCCCGGCAGCCTCGGCGTGGGCGAGGCCCGGGGCGTCGGTGTCGGAGCCCACGCATACGACGCGGGCGGGGAACTCGGGATCCGCCGCCGCGTCGAGCAGCGCCTTCAGGTTGCTGCCGCCGCCGGAGATCAGAACCGCAAGTTTCAGCACGCGCCCCAGTCTACCCGCCGCGGATCCGGGCTCTTCCTCCGGTCAGGGTAGGCCGCCCGAACTTCGGATCCCACCCGTTATTCGGATGGGATCGCCCGGGTTTCATCCGAATAACGGGTGAGCTCCGAAATACGGGACGGCGGAGCTCGGGCGGCCCCGGGTGAAGCTCAAACGCGCAGCACCTCGTCCGCGAGGAACCACGGCTCGTGCCGGGCGTAGTGCGCCTCCTCCTGGGCGGCCCAGCGCTCCCAGTGCGGTTCGTAGCTCGTGCCGTCGCGCGCGAGGGCTCGGGATCGCCGCAGCTCCGCCGGGCACTCGAGCCATAGGCTGCGCACCGCTCCCCCGGCGACGGGCCCTGGAAGCGCCCGCTCCGCCCACCGCCGCGCCGCCGCGAGGTTCTCGGCCGTGATCGCGCCGCATCCCTCGATCACGAGGGGCGGGCGAGGAGCGATGCGGTGCTCCTCGGCGAACGCCTCGGCATACCAGTCGTAGCGGCGGTAGCGGCCTCGGTCGAGTGCTCCCGCGAGGGCTCGGGATCCCTCCGCGAGCCCGTCCCACCCCGGATAGAGGTCCTCGACGCGCAGCAGCTGAGGCTCGGATCCGGTCCACGATCCCGCGCCGCCCGAACCGCGCAGCTCCCGCACGATGCGCGCCGCGAGCGAGGTCTTGCCCGACCCCGACCGGCCGTCGATCAGCAGCACGTCGAAGGGCCGAGGCGTCCACTCCGGGCGCCGATCCCGAGTCTCCATCAGAACAGCTCCCCCTGCCGCGCGGCACCGCGCGACCCGGCGCTCGCGCCGAGCCGTCCGCCCACGCGCATCCGCTCGGCGACCAGCATGATCGCCGCAGTCAAGGCGCCGAGCACGACCGCCGCCGCGAGCCCTGCCCCGTAGCTGCCGGGCGCCTGGTGGCCGATCAACTCTCCGACGGCGACGGGCAGGGTCTGGGCGCCGGGACGCACGAGGAAGGAGGTCGCCCCGAACTCGCCGAGCGATGCCGCGAACGAGAACCCGAGCGCGAGCCCCGCGCTCCGGCCGAGCAGCGGCAGGTCGATGGTACCGAGCACGGTGAGCGGGCCGGCGCCGAGGGTCGCGGCGGCGAAGCGGATCCGCTCGTCGATGCCGCGCAGCACCGGCAGCAGGATGCGCACCACGAGAGGCAGTGCGACGAGCGCCTGGGCGATCGGGATCAGCACGGTCGAGGTGCGCAGATCGAAGCCGATCCCGAGCGGCCGGTGCATCGTGATGAGCAGGCCGAAGCCGAGCGTCACGGCAGAGACCCCGAGCGGCAGCATCACGAGCCCGTCGAAGAGCCCCTGGGCCCGTTGCAGCCCGCGCGACCGGGGGCGGCGCGACAGCACGAGCGCGAGCAGCAGGCCGAGCGCGAGCGCGAGCGCGGCGGCGAGCGCGGCGATGCGGATCGATAACCCGATCGCGTGGATCACCGGTTCATCCAGGGGCAGCTCGGCCGGCGGGCGCACGAGGGCGGCGTAGTGCGCGAGCGTCCATCCGCCTGCCGAGTCGGCACCGCCTCCGCGCAGGGATCGGATCAGCAGGGTGACGAGCGGCGCGGCGTGCAGGAGCAGCGCGGTGAGCGAGAAGACGAGGATCGCCGGGAGATCCGCGATCCCCGGCCGCTTCTCGCGCGGCGCATCCTCGCGCAGTTCGACCGCCCGCTCCCCCGCTCGCCGCAGCCGCGCCGAGACGACGAGCGTCCCCCCCACGATGACGAACTGTGCGAGCGACAGCACCGCCGCGCCGCGCAGGTCGAGGAACTGCACGGTGAGCCGGTAGATCTCGGTCTCGACGTTCGAGAACTCCCGCCCGCCGAGGATCAGCACGATGCCGAACGATGTCGAGCAGAACAGGAAGACCAGGGCGGCAGCCGACGCGAGCGCCGGCGCGAGGGCCGGCAGCGTGACCGTGACCCACGCCCTGATCCGCCCCGCTCCCATGACGCGGGCCGCCATCGCGGAGCTCTCGTCGAGACGCGCCCAGAAGCTGCCGACCGTGCGCGCGACGACCGCGACGTTCGGGAACACGAGCGCGAGCACGAGCACGGTGAGCGTGCGATCGAGCCCGAGCCATTCGAGCGGCCCCGCGGGCCCGAAGAGCGCGGAGAAGGCGACGCCGACCACCACCGTCGGCAGCACGAACGGCACGGTCATGAGCCCGTGCAGCAGTGTGCGGCCCGGGAAGTCGAGTTTGTAGAGCACGTACGCGGCCGGCACTCCGAGCCCCACGGCGAGCGCGGCCGCGAGACCCGCCTGCAGCAGCGTCTGCCCGATGACCCGCCAGGTTCGGGCCGATCCGAACACCTCGGGCACGGCGGAGGCGTCGAGGCGGCCGTCCGCGACGAAGCCGGTGGCCACGAGCGAGAGCACCGGCCACAGGAAGAAGACGATCAGGAAGGCGAGCGGCAGGGCCGTCGCGAGGGTCCACCCCGCGACGGCCCACGCGCTCGCACGCGCGGCGGTCGTCCTCCGCCGCTGCACGTCAGAGACCGATCGTGTCGCCCAGGGTCCCCAGCCAGCGCTCGCGACCCCGCTCGATCTCCTCGGGGGTGAGGTCGTGGGTCTGGTCCGCCCGGGGCTCGGGAGCGAACTTCGCCCACGCTTCGGGCATCTCGACGGTGTCGTCGACGGGGCTCATGTACATGGCGTCGGGGATCGTCTGCTGGAACTCGTGCGACACGAGATAGTCGACCACGGCCTTCGCGCCCGCCTCGTTGGCGGCCCCCCTCAGCACACCCGCGTATTCGACCTGACGGGTGCAGGTGTCGAGCAGTGCCTTCGTGGTGCTCGCGGTCAGTTCGTCGTCGACGGTGAAGGCGGGCGACGAGGCGTAGGAGACCACGATGGGCCTGGTGCCGCCCTCGCCGCCCTGCGTGAACTGACCGTAGTAGGCGTCGCTCCAGCCCTGCTCGATGCGGGCGCCGTTGTCGGTGAGCCGCTTCCAGTAGTCGGCGAAACCGTCCTCGCCGAAGGCCGCGACCGTGCCGACGAGGAAGGAGGCGCCGGTGGAGGAGGCGGTCGGATCGAGCAGCACGGTGAGGTCGCGGTATGCGGGATCGGCGAGATCCTCGTAGGTCTCGGGCTCGTCGAGCCCCTTCTCCTCGAACCATGCGGTGTCGATGTTGATGCAGGTGGCTCCGGTGTCGACGGGCGTGAGCGCGAGTGCCGCATCGCTGCCGCTGCCCGCCCCGTCCCCCTCGGAGCCGTCTGCGCCCAGGGCGTATTCGAGGGCTCCCTTCGGCAGCTCGGACGGGGTGTACGGCACCACCACGTCGTTGTCGACGAGCCGCGAGGCGAAGATGTTGTCGACACCGAAGAAGGCGTCCGCGATCGGGGCGCCGGCGGTGAGCACGAGCTTGTTGGTGAGTTCGCCGCCGTCGCCCGCGGAGATCACCTCGACGTCGTACCCGGTCGCGGCGCTGGCCGCCTCGGCGACCTCGTCGTTCGGGAACGAGTCGTGCACGACCAGCGTGACCTTGTCGGCTTCGGCGGATCCGCCGCCGGACTCCGATCCCGAGCACCCGGTGAACGCGAGCGCGCAGACCACGGTGAGCGCGATCACCGGGATCGCGGTGCGACGGGTTCGGGCGATCGGGGATGTACGACTTACAGGCACCATCGAGGCTTCCTTCCTCCGCTGGCATGAACCAGATCAGGTTGAACGGTCGGAGCTCGCGTGCTCCCTCTCAGCCCCGCGCGTCGGGACTCCCGTGGATTGCCCTCTCAGCCTAACAGGTTGCGGTCACCGCTCCTCGCGGCCCCGACGCCACCGGGAGCGGTGCGGGGGTTCGGGATCGCCGTCGTCCAGCGGCCGCCCGTCCCACGCGTAGGCGCGCAGCAGGGCTTCCGAGTCCTGCTCGTCCAGATCGTCGACGGCTCCCGCGAGATCCGCGGTCTCGCCGAGGTCGGAGTCATCGCTGTCGGGGTCGTCAGCCGCGGGACCGTCAGCCGCGGATCCTGATGCTTCGGAGCCGTCGAGGCCGGGAGCCTCGCGCTCGCGGCCGGCCCCTGCAGCTTCCTCACCCGCGGAAGCATCGAGGGCATCGAGGGCGTCGGCGGCATCGGCATCAGCGGTGAGGTCGACGGTTTCATCGGCATCGACGCCGACATCGATGGTTCCCTCGGAGCGCCCGGCATCGCCGCCGAGCCCGCTCAGCGCGGGCAGGGCCTCGGCGTTCTTCCGACGGCGCCGGCCCGGCACCCGCACGGTGCGCACGCGCTCGCTCATCGCACGGGCTGTCTCCGGGAGCGCCTCGCGGATCCGCCCCAGGTCGATGCGAGCCGCCGCGATTCCGAGGAGTGCGCCCGCGCCGAGCTCGGCAGCGGCGAGACCGCCGGCGATCCACGGCTCGGCCCCTGCGGTCTCGAGCCGCCCCGGGCCGATCGATCCGCTCGCGAGCGCGCACAGCGCGGCCACCGCGAGTCCGACCAGCAGTGCCGCCACCACGGGGGTGACGAGGGCCGCGATCCAGCCGACCCGTCGCTGCTGCGGTCGGCGGGCGAACAGCACGCCGATCGCGACCCCGGTCAGCACCAGCAGAGCCGGGACCAGCGCCCCGAGAGCCCCCCAGCCCTGCGGGATCGCGCCGAAGAGCGGGAGCGCGGGCAGCGGCCCGAGCAGCGCCTCGAACGGTGTCGCCGAACTCCCCGCCCCGACGGAGAAGCCGGCTCCGGTCAGCCAGGCGACGCCCCAGATCACCGCGACGGGCAGCAGCGCGACCTGCACGATGAACACGAGCACGGAGCCCAGCGGATCGAGGTGCAGGCCCTGCGTCAGCGCGATCACGTGCGGATATCCCACGACGATCGCGACGGCGAAGGCGAGGCCCGCGAGCCCCAGCAGGGCCACCAGCATCGCGACCGCGAGACGCCCGGTCTCCCCCGCCCGCGCAGGCAGCACCGCGGCCCACGCCGAGGCGCCGGCACGCTCGACGCCCCGCTGAACCGCACGCACGCAGGCCCGCCACCAGTCGTGCTCATCGCGCATCGCGCGCACGCAGAACGCAGCGGTCGAGACCGCGCCGTACCCGACCGCGGGCACCAGAGCAGCCAGCCACAGCGGCCACACCTGGAGCGGCGCCGCCAGCGTGGCCGTTCCGAAGGCCACCGCGCCGAAGCCGAGCATCCCGCCCAGCGCTCCCGCCGCTCCGATCCCGCCGCGCGCGCCGAACCGCCACCCGGCCCTCGCCGCGAGCAGCACGGTGATGAGCGTGATGCCGAGGGGCGCGAGGGAGAGCACGAACTCGAGCTGCTCGGGAGCGAGACCGAGGCTCAGCGCGGTCTGCGCATCGACTTCCAGCCGCATCGGCACCCGGTGCGCGAGCAGCCATGCGCCCGCGACCGCCGCGACGACCGCGTTCGGTTCGGCCGCGAGACCGAACACCACCGTCCACAGCAGCAGCGCGGGCACGGTGACCGCCGCGAGACCCGCGACGGCGACGGCAGCCGCCTCGATCGCGGCAACCACCGCTGTGACTATGGCTCTCATCGCCAGCAGCTTACTCTGCTCACTCGATGCTTTGCTCGGTGCTCGAACCGCTCGCGGACGCCGCTCACTCGGCAGCGGGGTGCACGCGGATGAGCGCGAGGATCTCGTCGCTCAGCCCCTGGAACTCGGGGGTGCGCTCCGAGGCCAACGTGCGCGGGCGCGGGATCGGCACGTCGACGATTCGCTGCACGCGACCGGGCCGCGGGCTCATCACGACCACCCGATCGCTCGTCACCACCGCCTCGTCGATGTCGTGCGTCACGAGCAGCACCGTGAGCCGGTGCTGCTCCCACACCTCGAGCAGCAGTTCCTGCATGGTGCGCCGGGTGAGCGCGTCGAGTGCGCCGAAGGGCTCGTCCATGAGCAGCATGTCCGGGCCGTAGCTCAGCGAGCGCGCCAGGGCGACCCGCTGCTGCATCCCGCCCGAGAGCTGCGCCGGATAGGAGCGCTCGAAGCCCTCGAGCCCCACCAGCCGCAGAAACTCGCGGGCGCGATCCGCACGCTCCGAGCGCGTCAGCCCGGGCTCCCCCCGCAGCGCGAACTCCACGTTCTGCTGCACGGTGAGCCACGGCATCAGGGTCGCCTGCTGGAACACGACCCCGCGATCCCGCCCCGGCCCGACGACCTCGCGCCCGCCCACCTCGATCGTGCCCTCCGTCGGCTCCTCGAGACCCGCGACCAGGGAGAGCAGCGTCGATTTACCGCACCCCGAAGCCCCAACTATCGAGACGAACTCGTTCTCGGCGACCTCGAGATCCACGCCCTCGAGAGCGGTCACGGCGCTTCCGCCCGCGCCGAAGCGCTTCACCAGGCCGCCGATGCGCAGCTTGGGAGCCCTCGTCCGATCCTGCCCGCTCATGAGCGTCCCTCCTGGTACGCGAACATCCGACGCCCGGCGGCTCGCATCACCTGATCGAGCACGAGGCCCAGCAGCCCCAGCACGAAGACGTAACCGATGATGAGATCCGTCTGGAAGAAGCGCTGCGCCACCGTGATCCTGAAGCCCATGCCGCTCGAGGCCGCCACGAGCTCGGCCACCACGAGCCAGGTCCACGCCCAGCCGAGGGTGATCCGCAGCGCGTCCCAGATGCGCGGCATGGCCGACGGCACCACGATCCGGGTGAGCAGCTGGATCCAGCTGAGGCCCAGCGTCTCGCCCAGGCTGACGAGGTTGCGGGGTGTGCGGCGCACCGCGTCGGCGACCATCAGCACCTGCTGGAAGAAGGTGCCCATCCAGATGATTAGGAACTTCTGGTTCTCCTCGATGCCGGCCCACACGATGGTGAGCGGCACGAATGCCACGACCGGCATGTACCGGATGAAGTCCATGAGCGGTTCGAGCGCGGCCTCGATCCGGGCATTCACCCCCATGAGGGTGCCGATCGGCACCGCCATGACGGTGGCGATCACGAAGCCGACGACGATGCGCAACGAGCTCACCCCGATGTCGCTCCACAGTTCGCCGTTCGCCGCCTGGGCGCCGAGCGCGCCGAACACCGCGCCCGGCCCCGGGAGGAACATGGGATCGACGAGCCCGCTCGCGCTCACCGCCGTCCACACCGCGATGAGCACTACGAACGTCATCACCGCCGTCGCGAGGTAGGCCGAGCGGCCCAGGGGTGAGGCGATGCGGGCACGCCTGCGCCGGCGAGGGGCGCTGCTGGGTGAGGGTGCCATGCTCAGTCGACGGGCTCCCCGAGGAAGCCGGTGCGGATCGCGCTGGCGGCGTCGACGTCGCCCGAGACGAGGCCGATGCGCTTCGCCACCTCGATGAGCGCGGGCAGCGTCTCCTCGAGGTACTCTCCGCTCAGCAGCTCGCGGTTCTCTGCGAGGGAGTAGAAGTGCACGCCGTCGAAGGCGGTCTCGAGCTCGGAGGCGTCCGTGCCGACGCCCGTCGCGATGATCTCGCGGGCCTCGTCGGTGTTCGCGTCGTAGTAGGCGACCGCATCGTCCCAGGCGGCGAGCACCTCGGTGACCTCGTCGGGTCGCTGCTCGAGCACCTCGTCGCGAACCACGAGCACGTCGGTGATGAGGCCGGGGTACTCGCCCGCCGTGGCCACGGTGTCGATGCCCTTGCCAGAACCGAGCGCCTCGCTGATGTAGGGCTCGTAGGTGACGCCCGCGTCGATGCTGCCCGAGACGAGGGTGGGTGTCACCTTGTCGGCCGAGAGCTCGACCGTCTCGATGTCGTCGAAGCCCATGCCGGCCTCTTCGAGGGCCTCGGCGAGCAGGATCTCGCTCGTCGCTCCGCGCTCGAAGCCGACCTTCTTACCCGCGAGATCCTCGACGCTCGACACCCCGTCACCCGCGATGATCGCGTCGGCCTCGGTGGCCGAGTCGAGCATGAGCACGATCGACACGTCGACGCCCTGCTCGATGAACTGCAGCGCGGCCTGCGCACCCACGTTCGCCATGTCCAAGCGGCCGGCGGCGAGCGCCGCGTTCACATCGGCGTCGGCGTTGAAGCTCGACAGCTCGACCTCGACGCCGCGATCCGCGAAGAAGCCCTGATCCTCGGCCACGTACCACTGCCCGTAGCCGAGCCAGGGCTGCGTGCCCATGCGGATCGTCTCACCTGAGGCTGCCGCGCCCTTCTCTCCCGAGTCGGCGCCCGCGCCTCCGGCGCAGCCGGTGAGGCCGAGGGCGAGGGCCGCGGTCGCTGCGGCGGTGACGGAGAGCGAACGGAGGAATCGGCGGGTCACGGGGGTCCTTTCGGGGCGGGCCTGGCGGCCGGTCGGTGCGGGAGGGCAGGTCGGTTCGGCGGATCGCCGAGCTCCGGGATCGGCGAGAGCGCGCGGCTCTGCCCGCGCAACCCCACCATTCTACGGCAGGCGCGGAACGCCGGATCCCGGAGGTGCGGGCGACGCCGGGTCACGGTCGCCCCATCCGCGGGCCGCGATGCCGGCCCCGCCGCTCGCGGGCTCAGCGCGGGTCGAGCGGGGCGTCGCGGGCGAGCGGGGCGTCGCGGGCGAGCGCCGCCGCGTGCGCCCGGCTCTCGGCTCCGAGTTTCACGAGGATGCTCGACACGTGCGTCTTCACGGTCGGCACCGAGATCCCGAGCTGCACCGCGATCCTCGCGTTCGACCGGCCGGCGCGCATCGCGGCGAGCACCTCGCGCTCGCGCGCCGTGAGCTGGTCGAGGCCCGGCAGGGGCGTCGGCTCCGGCGACGCAGGGGCCTCGGCGAGCGCCGCGAGCGCTCGCCGAGTGACCCGGGGGTCGAGCACGCCCTCTCCCTCGGCCACTCGCCGCACGGCCTCCACGAGGGGCGCCGCCTCGGTGGTCTTCAAGAGGAACCCCGCCGCGCCGGCCCGGATCGCGTCGAACACCAGCTCATCCTCGTCGAAACTCGTGAGCACCAGCACCTCGGAGCTGCCCTCGGCCACGATCCGCTGCGTGGCAGTGACGCCGTCGACACCGGGCATGCGCAGATCCATGAGCACGACGTCGGGGCGCAGCGCAGCAGCGTTGCGGATCGCGGCCGCACCGTCGCCGGCCTCGCCCACGACGCAGATACCGTGGGACTCGAGGATCATGCGCAGCCCCTCGCGGATCATGCCGTGGTCGTCGGCGAGCACCACCCTCGGCGCGCCACCGTCAGTTCCGTTCATGCAGGATCCTCTCGCTCGGCCGAACCGGCACCGGCAGACGCGCCCGCACCGCCCACACGCCCTCGCCCTCGCGGCCGGCGGAGAGCTCGCCCTCGAGTGCGAGCACCCGTTCTCGCAGCAGCGCGATCCCCATCCCGCTGCCCTCGAGCGATGGCCGCGCGAGCGCGGCGCCGCCGCGGGACACCACGTCGACCCGCGCCTCATCGAGTGCCACGGTCACTCGCACCTCGACCTCCGCCCCCGCGGCGTGCCGCACGCAGTTCGCGAGCCCCTCCCGCACGATGCTGCCGATCGCCTGGTCGACCGGCGCCGGCAGCTCGGCCACGGACTCATCGCTGAGCGTCGCCGTGACTCCCGCACCGTTGGCGGCCTCGACGAGGTCGGCGAGATCCGCCCGCCCCGGCGGAGCGAGATCCTGCTCCCCCGTACGCAGCACCCGGATCATCGACCGGAGAGCGCCGTGCGCTTCGAGGCTCGCGTCGCGCACCGCTCGCAGCGCACCGCGCGCGGCCTCCGCATCGCCCGTCTCCGAGGGAAGGCCGAGCGCCGCCTCGCTGCGGATCGCGACGGCGGACACGTGGCCCGCCACGACGTCGTGCAGCTCTCTCGCCATGCGTTCTCGCTCGCTCCTCACCGCGGACGCCCGGTCGAGCTCCGCCAGCCGGGCCGCGTCCTCGGCGCGCTGCCGGTACAACTCGACCATCTCGCGCGACTGCGCCTTGAAGTTCGCGTACCAGTAGGCCATCCCCACGAGGGCGCCGAACTGGATGCCGACCATCACCGCATCGCGCAGCTCGCCCGAGAGCGCGAAGGCCACGACGAGCGGCGCCAGCGTACTCGGCACCAGGACGACGAGGAGTCTTCGGCGTCGCTCGGGGCCGAGTCGTACGATATGCGCGTCGAAGAGATCGAGCAGCACCAGCAGGGGGACGAGGCCGCCGACCGTGAGCAGATCGGCGACGAAGACGACCGCTGCGGCCAGGGTCGCAGCGCCCGGAGCACGGGGCCGCAGCGGCAGGAGCGAACAGGCCGCCGACGCTGTCACCAGCGTCCACCACGGCGAGACCCGATCCGGCAGCAACGAGAACACGCTCCACAGCCCCGACCAGCCCAGCGCCGCGAGCACGACGGCGAGCAGCAGGTAGAGCGCCGCGAGAGCCGCCGGGCGAGCGGCGATCCTGCGCAGCACGCCGCGCGGCTCCAGGGTGTCGGTGGTCATGCTCCCATCCAAGCAGGCACCACCGACATTCCTCTCCGACCAAAGTAGGAGGGGCACTCGGGCTTTCCGCCGATGCGGCACACGGGGCGCGCACGCGAAAGTGGCAGCATGCTCGTCTCCGCCCAGCTTCCCGTCCTCACCGATGTCCCGCTCCCCCTCGCGCTCGCGATCCTCGCCCTGCTCGACGGTCTCAGCGTCGGCACGCTGCTCATCCCGCTGTTCTTCCTCATCGCGCCCGGCAGACCGAAGGTGGCCAGGATCCTGCTGTACCTCGGCACGATCACGCTCTTCTACCTCGTGATCGGCGTGCTCTTCACCCTGGGCCTCGTCAACGTGATCGATGTCGGCCGCGAGTTCCTGGACTCGGTGCTCGGGCAGACGGTGCTCTTCGTCGCCGGGCTGGCCCTGCTCGCGGCGGGGATCCTGATGGGGATCTCGGATTCCCGAAAGCGCAGAGCCACCGTCGAACCCGCCGCGGTCGCGGCGGACGGCACCGGGGCGAACCCCGAGAGCGACGCGGGTGCGCAGCAGCATCGGTCACCGGGAGGGGCGGCGGGGGCCAAGCGAGCACCGGCCCAGGCAAGCGGCCGGCTCCTCCGCTGGCGCGAGCGCCTGCTCGCGGACGGCACCAGCCGCGCCGCGGTCATGGGAGTCGCCCTCGCCGCCGGACTCGCCGAGATCGCCGGCATGCTCCCCTATCTCATCGGCATGACCCTGATCGCGGATGCTCCGCTCGGCATGCCGAGCCGCTTCGCGATGCTCGCGGGCTACTGCCTCGTCATGATCCTGCCCGCCCTACTGCTGCTCACCGCCCGGGTGGTCGCGGCCCGGGCCGTCGATCGGCCGCTGCAGCGTCTCACCGATTGGCTCCAGCGAACGGGCGCCGAGAACACCGCGTGGATCCTGGGGATCATCGGGTTCCTGCTGGCCCGCGCAGGTGCGACTCAGCTCGGACTCGATCTGCCGTTCATCGGCTGAGCCGGATCACCCGGAGTCGCGTCCCGTCGCCTACAGCGCCGCGGAGACCGCCCGATGCGTCTCGAACAGCGGTACCGTCGTCCCCTCGGGCGCGCGCCCGAACCCACACTCGGTGGCGACTCCGAAGGGACGCGAGACGTGCTTCTGCGCGGCTGCGATGCGCCGCGACGCACCCTCGACGCCGTCCTCGCGGTGCACGAGCCCCAGGTAGAGCTCGGTCTGCTGCGGGATCGCCAGCCCCTCGAGCGCGGCGAAGTACTCGGCGTCGTCTCGCTCGATCGGCACCGGCAGATGCAGCCAGGTGAGCGGTCGCGCGGCGGCCTCCACCACGAGGTTCGCGAAGCGCACGAGATTCGCCGTGTCTGCGGGCTCCACGAAGTGCTTCTCAGCGACGTCGCCGTAGCAGAGGTGCACACCCGCCTCGACCTCGATGGGAACCCGATCGATCTGGCGGGCCAGACGCTCGCTCGTGCCGGCCCACACATCGTCGAACCACTCGTAGCGGTTGCCCGCGTAGCTGCTGCCCTCGAGGATCGCGAACTCGAGCGCCGCGTCCCACTGGATCGCGAGTTCGTCGTGAGGGATGGCGTCGAGGATGCGGTCGAGCTCGGCGGCGAGCGCCGCCTCGTAAACCGGTTCGAACGCGGCGCGATCCTCCGCTCGGACGAAACTACCCACCACTCCGAGCGGGGTCGGCAGCGACACCTGGAACCGGATGCGTCCGGGGATCGCGCCCTCGCGCTTCAGGCGCGCGAAGACCTCCCAGGATTCGAGCGCGGCCTCGGCGTACCCCAGGGGCGCGAGTTCGAGCTCATCGGCCGAGACGCCCTCGGCGATCCGAACCGGCCGCATATCGAGCATGCGCAGCGGAATCGGAGTATCGCCCACGCGCTCGATACCCGGAGTGCGGCCCAGGCGGTCGGGCTGGAAGGCGATCCAGTGGAATCGCTCCCCCACCTCGCCGTCGGGAATGCGCTTGAGATGCGCGCCGAGGTGCTCGGCCGCGGTGCGCATCGTGGTCTCGGCATCGTCGAAGTTGATGCTGCCGACGAGGTGGGCGCCCTGGGGTTGGTTCATGGGCTCCAGTGTAGTGAGCGCCGGGTGCAGGGGCGTGCCGGCCTATCAGCGGGTACTGGCGCTCCCTCGCATAGGTTGGCCGTATGACCGCGCACCCGCACGTCCCCGACTCCGAGCCCGCTCCCGATCGGCAACCCGGACGCGTCGTCATCGGAGGCGCCGGCGGCTTCATGGGGCGCTATCTCGCCGACCGCTACCGCAAGGCCGGCCGCGAGGTCGTGACGATCGGGCGCTCGGGGGCCGATCTGCGCTGGGGCGACGATCGCGGGATCGCCTCGGCCGTCGACGGCGCCGCCCTCGTGGTGGGGCTCGCCGGGAAGAGCGTGAACTGCCGGTACACGCCCGAGAACCGAGCCGAGATCTTCCGTTCCCGCCTCGCGACCACCGCCGAGCTGTCACGGGCCATCGCCGTCGCGGAGACGCCCCCGCCGCTCTGGGCCAATGCTGCGACCGCGACGATCTACCGGCACGCCGAGGATCGCCCCATGACCGAGGATGACGGCGAGATCGGCACCGGCTTCTCCGTCGACGTCGCGAAGACGTGGGAGCGCGCCCTCTTCCGCGACGACCTGCCCGGCACACGGCGGGTGGCCCTGCGCAGCGCGATCGTGCTCGGACACGGCGGCGTGTTGGGTCCGCTGCGCGCGCTGGCTCGCCTGGGCCTCGGCGGCCCGCAGTACGACGGCTGGTGGCCGGTCAGTCGAGCGCGCCGGGCCGCGGGCACGGCCCACGCGCGCGGCACGGGTCGCGGGCGCCAGATGTTCAGCTGGGTGCACATCGAGGATGTGGCGCGCGTGCTCGACTTCCTGGAGCGGCGCCCCGAGTTCGAGGGCCCGCTCAATGTCAGCTCGCCGCACCCCGTGGACAACCGCGAGTTCATGGCGGCGGTGCGTCGGGTGCTGGGGGTGCGGATCGGACCGCCCACACCGCGCTGGGCGCTGGAGATCGGCGCGATCGGGATCCGCACGGAGACCGAGCTCGTGCTCAAGAGCCGTTGGGTGCTGCCGGCACGCCTCGAGGCGGCCGGGTTCGAGTTCGCCTACCCCGATCTGGAACCCGCCCTGCGTGAGAGCTTCGATCGCACACGGAGCTGAGGCACGCCGACGACCTTCTTCGAGAAGCCTCGGGTTCAACCGTCATGATTCCGGTGATTCGCAGCAGAGCGGGCCTTGGAGGCTGTTTTCTGCCGGTCTCGTGCGAATCGCCGGAAAGACGGGCGCCCTCCCCTCAATGACCCGAGGGGAGGGCGCCTGCTCAGAGCGCAGTAACGCCTACAGCGCCGAGTACACCTCGCGCAGCAGCTCGGCGGTCTCGGTGGGGGTCTTGCCCACCTTCACGCCGGCAGCCTCGAGGGCCTCCTTCTTCGCCTGCGCGGTGCCGGCCGAACCGGACACGATCGCTCCCGCGTGCCCCATCGTCTTCCCCTCGGGCGCGGTGAAGCCCGCGACGTAGCCGACGACCGGCTTCGTCACGTTCGCCTTGATGAACTCGGCCGCGCGCTCCTCGGCGTCGCCGCCGATCTCGCCGATCATCACGATCGCCTTGGTCTCGGGGTCGGCCTCGAATGCGGCGAGGGCGTCGATGTGCGTGGTGCCGATGATGGGGTCGCCGCCGATGCCGATGGCGGTCGAGAAGCCGAGATCCCGCAGCTCGTACATCATCTGATAGGTCAGGGTGCCCGACTTCGAGACGAGACCGATGGGCCCCTTGCCCGTGATGGTCGCCGGCGTGATGCCGGCGAGGGCCTCGTCCGGGGTGATGATGCCCGGGCAGTTCGGCCCGATGATCCGCGTCTTGCCGCCGGTCGCCTTCGCGTGCGCCCACAGCTCGGCCGAGTCCTTCACGGGCACGCCCTCGGTGATGATCACGAGCAGGCCGATGCCGGCGTCGATGGCCTCGATCGCGGCGTCCTTGGTGAAGGCCGGGGGCACGAACGCCACCGACACGTCAGCGCCGGTCTGCTCCATCGCCTCGGCCACCGAGGCGAAGACGGGCAGCTCGACCTGAGTGCCGGAGGCATCGGTGTGGGTCACGGTGGTGCCGGCCTTGCGGGCGTTCACGCCGCCGACGATGCTGGTGCCCGCCGCGAGCATGCGCGCGGTGTGCTTGGTGCCCTCGCCGCCGGTGATGCCCTGGACGATGACCTTGGAATCCTTGTTCAGGAAGATCGACATTCTGTTGCTTCTTTCGGTGAGTCTTCGTCGGTTAGCGGGCGTTGGCCAGTTCGGCGGCCTTGTCGGCGCCCTCGTCCATGGTGGCGGCCTGGGTGACGAGCGGGTGATTCGCCTCGTTCAGGATCGCGCGGCCCTCCTCGACATTGTTGCCGTCGAGGCGCACCACGAGCGGCTTGTTCGCCGCATCGCCGAGCTTGTTCAGAGCGCCGACGATGCCGTTCGCCACGGCGTCGCAAGCGGTGATGCCGCCGAACACGTTCACGAAGACCGACTTCACCTGGGGGTCGCCGAGGATGACGTCGAGACCGGCCGCCATGACCTCGGCCGAGGCTCCGCCGCCGATGTCGAGGAAGTTCGCGGGCTTCACACCGCCGTGGTTCTCACCGGCGTAGGCCACGACGTCGAGCGTCGACATCACGAGCCCCGCACCGTTGCCGATCACGCCGACCTCGCCGTCGAGCTTCACGTAGTTGAGGTCCTGAGCCTTGGCCTTCGCCTCCAGCGGATCCTCCGCCGACTTGTCCTCGAGCGCCTCGTGCTCGGGGTGGCGGAAGTCGGCGTTGGCATCGAGCGACACCTTACCGTCGAGCGCGATGATGTCGCCCTCGCCGGTGAGCACCAGCGGATTGACCTCGACCAGCGTGGCGTCTTCGCCGACGTACACCTCGTACAGCTTCTCGAACACCGCCGCGACCTTGCCGACGAGCTCCTCGGGGAACTTCGCGGCGCGCGCGATCTCCTCGGCCTTCGCCGCGTCGATACCGGTGATCGGGTCGACCTCGATGCGGGCGAGAGCCTCGGGCTTCTCGACGGCGAGCACCTCGATCTCCATGCCGCCCTCGACCGAGCACAGCGAGAGGTACGAGCGGTTGGCTCGATCG
Source organism: Leucobacter tenebrionis (assembly GCF_019884725.1). Lineage (NCBI taxonomy): Bacteria > Bacillati > Actinomycetota > Actinomycetes > Micrococcales > Microbacteriaceae > Leucobacter > Leucobacter tenebrionis. Next base: position 986,263 of record NZ_CP082322.1, read on the forward strand.
AGCAGCACGGAGAAGTAGAACTCCTGCTTGATGTCGGCCCCGGCCGCCACCATCACGCGCTTCACGATATGGCCCTTGATGTCGAGCCCCAGGATCGCCTGCGCCGCCTCGAACGCCTCGTCGGGGTTCTTCGCGACCTTCACACCGCCGGCCTTACCGCGGCCGCCGGTCTTGACCTGAGCCTTCACCACGACGACGCCGCCCAGTTTCTCGGCGGCCGCGCGCACCTCCTCGGGGGTGTCCGCGACGATGCCGGCAAGCACCGGCACTCCGTATCGCTCGAAAAGATCTCGTGCCTGGTACTCGTACAGATCCACGTACTGTCCTTTGCTTGGGATTTTCGGGTTACCCGAGGCAAAAATGTCTCGATGTCGAGATAAGTCGACCAGTTCGAGAGTCTACCACCGCCGAGTGGGCGGGGCCCGGGCGAGCGGGGTCCGGGCGAACGGGGCCCGGGCGAGCAGAGCCCGGGCAAGACCGATGCGCGGCGAGGGGAGGATCAGGATCCGGGATCAGGGATACCGGATCACCCGTCGCCCCGCCGCGCCCTCCGGGCACGATACAGCTCGGCGTCGGCATTCGCGATCGCCTCGTTCAGTCCCTCGCCCGGCTGCACCGCGACCACGCCCCAGGACCAGTTGAACGGAGACTCGTCGTGCAGCCGATTCAGCTCGGAGCCGAGTTCGCCGGCCCCGAGGCGCCCGACGAGCGCGAACTCGTCTCCGCCGAGCCGCACCACAAAACCACGCCCCCTGCCGAGGTACCCTCGCATCCCGAGCATCGCGGACCACGCGCTCACCGACTCCCGCAGAGCGGCGTCTCCCGCCGCGTGGCCTCCCAGATCGTTCACTCTCTTGAAGTCGTCGAAATCGACTACAGCGACCGACAGCGGCTCCCCCGCCCTCCGAGCAAGCCGCACCGCCCGCGGGCCCGCTTCCGCGAGGCCCCGCCGATTCAGCGCACTCGTCATGGCGTCGACGTTGGCCTGCGCGGTGAGCTGCCGCCGCACCGCGCGCGCTCCCTCGAAGCAGAACAGCATGATGATCAGTGCGTAACCGATCATGATCACCGGCGACCCGATCCCGGTCCCCAGTTCGGGATGCCAGATCAGGGTGACCGACACGCGCAGCATGCTCAGCACGATGAAGGCCCACGCGACGGCGGCCGGGTAGAACCACGCGACGTACAGCGCGACCAGCGGAAGCTCCAACAGGGCGTTGATCTCCGCATGACTGTGATCCGAGAAGACCAGGAAGTAACTGGACCAGGCCTCCATCCCGGCGACCACCAGGAGGCCGGCCCAGAGCGGATATCGCCGCCCGAGCACGAGCGGGAGCAGCGTCGCGACCAGGTACAGCGCCAACCACAGGGTCACGGCGCGCCGATGTATGCCCGGATGGCCGATCAGCAGATCGACCGCGAATACGATCACGAGCATCAACGGCACCAGGGCGCTCACCACGGAGAACGGCGTCTGCCACCGCACGAAGCGTCGCACGAGCGCGGCGAGCCGGTCCATGTCCCGCGCCATGATCGAGGTCAGCGAGCTATCCACTGTTCCGCACCCGCCGTCCGGGTTTCCGCTGCTTCTCCGCGTACAGGTCCTGGTCGGCCCGCGCGAGCATCGCCTCGGCAGTATCGCCGGTCCGCGACTGCGCGATCCCGGCCGACCAGGGATACGGCGATCCCTCCCGCAGACGGTCGACGATCCTCTCGGCCTCGCACGCCCTCGTGTGCGGGAGCAGCAGCACGAACTCGTCGCCGCCGATCCTGCCGATCACGTCCCAGGATCTGACGGAGGCGCGCCACGCCGCCGCTGTCTCGAACAGGGCGGCATCGCCCGCGGCGTGCCCGTGGACATCGTTGAGCTGCTTGAAGTCGTCGAAGTCGATGGCCACCAAGCAGAACGGATCCCTCTGCGTCGAGCGCCGCTGGAGCCGCTGCTCGACCCGCTCCATGAGCGCGTGACGGTAGTAGACGCCGGTGAGGGGATCGATAGTCGCCGCCCTGACCTGCCGGCGCCAGAGGTACATTCCGGCGCTGAAGCAGAAGAGCATCGCGAGCAGGGCGTGCACCGCCACGGGGGTTCCGATCGGCCCCGTCGGCGACAGCAGCGGATTCATCGACATCGTCGTGCCGAAGACGAGTACGCAGGTCAGGATCAGCGGAATCGCGACGCGGGGGCGGACGAACCACCCCAGGTAGAACGCGACCACCGGGAACTGCTGCACTGAGGAGATCACCGACTGCGGATCGTTCGCGAGGCTGAGGTAGAAGGTCTGGGCCACGATGAAGATCACCACGCTCACGATGCCGACCCACCTCGGCACCTGCTTACCCAGCACGAAGACCACCGCGCCGCCCGCCACGCAGAACAGCAGAAGAGACCACGTGAGCGCGGGATTGATCATGTCCCGGTGGAAGAGCACATCGACCAGCAGCGTGAGGCCCAGCATCAAAGCCGCGAGCAGGATGTAGAGAGAATGCGGATTATGGCGTCGTTTCAACGAGGACAGCCATTTCATAGCTCTCGCCTTCCCCCGTATATCCCCCTGCCGCGCACCCGATCGGCATTTCTGACAGGTTACACATACCCCCTGGAGGAAACTCCGCATTTTCACCCTCGCCTTCACCCGGGTTCACCCTGTTCTCGATGTGTCCGACCGCCGGTTCCCAGCCTCGGCGAGTATCGTGGGAGCGCTTCCGCCGACGAGGCCTCATGCCCGACGCAGCCCTCTCCGGCGGTCAGCGACGACGGAGGTGGACGTGGAGCAGAACGAGGCCCCGAAGCGCGAGGGGTTGCGGGCGCGCAAGCGCCGGATGACCGAGAACATCATCGAGACCTCCGCGGTGAAGCTGGCTCTCGAGCACGGAGTGGAGAACGTCACCGTCGAGACGATCTGCGAGATGGCCGATATCTCCCGCAGCACCTTCTTCAACTACTTCGCGGGCCGCGACTACGCCATCGTCGGTCGCGCGATTACCATTCCCGAGGGCGACGAGGCCTTCCTCGTGCTCGACAGCTGCCCCGACAACCTCACGCTCGGCATCCTCCGGCTGATCTTCGCCGCCATCGGCCATAGCAACGTCAACACCGAAGTAGCGCGTCTGCGGGCCCGGCTCATCGCGGAGCAGCCGGAGGCCGGGCGTCTGGCGCTCATCACCACGCTCGAATCGGCCCACCACATCACGAGGACGGCGACGGCCTGGCTCCTCGCGCACCCCGAGCACTCGAAACTCGGCTCGCCCGTACGCGAGGCGACGATGGCGGCCTCGCTCGCGCACGGCATCATCACCTCGCAGATGGGCGAGTGGATGCAGCGCGAGGGCGATATCTCCGCCGATGAGGCCGACCTCGAGCGGATACTGGAGGACTACCGCACCCTCATCGGGTGAGCGGCTGAGGGCGGGGCGGATCGCCGGGTGCGTCTCCCGGCCTCACCAGGCCGCCTGTATCGAGTCGGACCCGGGATCCCGCTCAGTCGACCTTGGTGATCGGCGCCAGCTTCACGAGCAGCTTGCGTTCGCCAACCGCATCGAACACGACGTGCGCGATGCGCTTCGATCCGACGCCGGTGACGCCCGTGACCCGCCCCTCGCCGTACTCGTCGTGCCGGATCCGATCGCCCGAGGCGAGTTCGAGATCGCCGTTGTCGCGGGCCGCTCCCCCAATCATGTTGGGGAAGCCGCCGCCCGCGGCCTGCGCCGCCTTCGCCTGACGCTTGCGCTCGCGCCACTTCTCCAGCGCCGACTGCATGTTGCCGCTCGCCGGCTCGCTGACGGCCGCGGCCCCTGAACCGCCACGAGACCCCGCGGCGCCGAACGAGACCGACGAGTCGACCCGGCCGCGGGAGCGCGCGCCGCCGGAGCCGTACCCCGAGGAGCGCGGCGCGTTGAGCGCGCGGGACTCCGTGCCCCCGCGCCCCGTGACCTCGCCCGGAGACTGCCGCCAGTCGATCAGCCCCTCGGGGATCTCCTGCAGGAACCGCGACGGCATCGCCACCGACACGTCGCCGAAGGTCGCGCGGGTAGAGGCCAGCGTGAGATAGAGCTGTTCGCGCGCCCGAGTAATGCCGACGTACATGAGCCGGCGCTCCTCGTTGATGCCGCCGACCTCGTCGACGGACATCTGGTGCGGCAGCAGCCCCTCCTCGACACCGGTGATGAATACGGCCTTGAACTCGAGGCCCTTGGCCGTGTGCATGGTCATGAGCGAGACGGTGCCGCTCGTGTCGTCGAGGTCGTCAGCGGCGGCCACGAGGCTGACCTCGGTGAGGAAGGCGAGCAGGCCCGCGCCCGGCTGCTTCGCATCGAACTCACGGGCCACCGCGATGAGCTCCTCCAGGTTCTCTGCGCGCGCGTCGTCCTGCGGATCGCGCTTGGCGCGCAGCTTCTCGATCATCTCGGTCTCGTCGAGGATCAGCTTGAGCACGTCGCCGACCGGGGCGGGTTTCGCCTCCTCCGCGGAGTCGTCGGTCGCACCGCCCCCGGCCGCCATGCGAGCCGCCCGTGTCAGGAGTCCCGCGAGCTGCTGCACGGTGCCCCGCAGCTTCGGCCCCAGCGCGCCGACCTCATCGGCCCGCAGCATCGCCTCGTGGAACGAGATGCCCTGCGCCTCCTGGAAGTTCGCGAGGTGCGCCTCGGCCATCGGCCCGATCCCGCGCTTGGGCGCGCCCAGCAGGCGCGACCACGCGATCGGATCGTACGGGTTGGCGATGCTCGTGAGGTACGCCATCGCGTCCTTGATCTCGGCGCGCTCGTAGAACTTGGTGCCGCCGAGCACGCGGTACGGGATCGCGGATCGGATCAGCAGCTCCTCGAGTGCGCGCGTCTGCGAGTTGGTGCGGTAGAACACCGCCACGTCGCCGTAGGCCATGCCGCCCCGGTGTAGATCCTCGATCTCCTCGGCGACGAACCGCGCCTCGTCGTGCTGCGAGTAGCCGGTGAAGCCGACGATCTTCGCCCCGTCGCCCTCGGTGGTGAAGAGGTTCTTCTCCTGCCGATCGAAGTTGTTGCCGATCACGGCGTTGGCCGCCGAGAGGATGTTCTGCGTCGAGCGGTAGTTCTGCTCGAGCTTGACCACCTCGGCCCCAGGGAAGTCGCGCTCGAACTCCACGATGTTTCGGATATCGGCGCCGCGGAACGCGTAGATCGACTGGTCGCTGTCGCCGACGACCGTGAGGCTGGCCGGCGGGATCCTGCCGCTCGCATCGAGCTCCCGGTCGCGTGCCGGCGGCGTCAGCCGATCCACCTCCTCCGGTTCGACGGGGCGGGTGAGCTCGCGGATGAGTGAGTACTGGGCGTGGTTCGTGTCCTGGTACTCGTCGACGAGGATGTGGCGGAAGCGGCGCTGGTAGACGGCGGCCACGTCGGGGTGGGCGCGGAAGAGCTGCACCGTCTGCCCGATGAGGTCGTCGAAGTCGAACGCGTTGGCGCGCCGCAGCTCCTGCTCGTACATCTTGAAGATCTCGACGAACAGGCGGTCGCGGGGATCGCTCTCGTTCATGGTCGCCGCGTAGTCGTCGGCATCGCTCAGCTCGTTCTTGAGCTTCGAGATCTTCGAACCGGCGTTGGCCGGGGTGAAACCATACGTGTCTGCGTCGAGCTCCTTGATGATGCGCTTGAGCAGGGCGCGGGAGTCGGCGGAGTCGTAGATGGTGAAACCCGAAACGTAGCCGAAGCGCTCGGCCTCGCGACGCAGAATGCGCACGCAGGCCGAGTGGAAGGTCGACACCCACATACCCTGGGCGCCCTCGCCGAGCAGTCCCTCGATGCGCTCGCGCATCTCGGCGGCCGCCTTGTTCGTGAAGGTGATCGCGAGGATCTGGCTCGGCCACGCCTCTTTATTGCGGATGAGGTGGGCGATGCGGTGCGTGAGCACGCGGGTCTTGCCCGATCCCGCACCCGCGACGATCAGCAGCGCGGGCCCGCGCGAGACCACCGCGCGCTCCTGCGCCGGGTTCAGGCCGTCGAGCAGCGGATCCTGCCCGCCCGCACCCCGGGCGCCGCCCGCAGAAGGACCACCGAATGGAGCGCCGGGCTCCAGAAGTTCAAACTCGCTCATCGTGGGATCCAGTCTAGGCGGGACCTCTGACATTCCCGTCCGCGGCCGCGACAGCCCCACCGCCGCCCCGCGCCCTCCCGCCGAACACGACGGTTCCAGCGAGACCGACGGTTTCAGCGCCCCTGAAGCAGTCAGCCTCGCCGAAACCGTCGGTCTCGCGAGGATCCGTCCTCACGTGTCCGCGCGTACGGGCGCACGTGCGGGAGAATGGGGGAATGGCTACTCCCAGCGTGCTCGTCTTCGCGACGGGCGGCACGATCGGCATGCACGAGACCGACGCGGGCCTGGCGTCCGATCCCGACTTCCCCGAGGTCCTCGAGCGACTCGTCGCCGGCATCTGCCGGCCCCTCCGCATCGAGGCCCGCATCAACCATCTGCTCCCCGCCATCGACAGCGCGAACGCCGACGCCGAGACCGCGCCGCGCATCGCCCGCGCGATCAGCGCTCGCGTGCGCACGCACAAGCCGCGGGGCGTCGTGATCCTGCACGGCACCGACACGCTCGCGCACACCGCGGCCAGGCTCGCCTTCGAGCTCTCCGGCATCGGCAGCCCCGTCGTGGTGACCGGCAGCCAGCTGCCCCACGGCGCGCCGCGCACCGACGCGGTCGACAATCTCACCCTCGCGATCCGCGCCTCGGTGAAGGCAGCGCCGCAGTCTCCCGTCTCCGTCGCATTCGGAGGCGCGATCCTCCCCGCGGTCCGAGCGGTCAAGCACGACAGCGTCTCGCTCTCCGCCTTCCGCGCCGAGCGCCCCCTCGCCCCGAACGCCGCGGGTGTGCCCGCGGCGCCCTCGGGTCAGGACTCCCCCGCCGCACCCGCGCGGGTGATCTCGTTCAGGTTCACCCCTGCCGTCACCGCGGCGGATCTGCGTGCCGCCGTCGGCGGTCGCCCCGACGGGCTCGTGCTCGAGTGCTACGGATCGGGCAATGCCCCCATGGCGCGGCCCGGCATGCTCGGCACGCTCCGGGAGGTCTGCGCGTCGATGCCGGTGGTCGCCGTCACCCAGTGCGCGACCGGAGGGGTGGATCTCGCCCGCTACGCGGTCGGGCGCGAGCTGGCAGCCGCCGGCACGATCGACGGATCCGACCTCACGCTCGAGGCCGCCGCCGCGAAGCTCGGATTCCTGCTCGACAGGGGGCACCGCGGTGCAGAGCTACGCAGCCTCATGGAGAGCAATCTCGTCGGCGAGCTGGTCCCGGACGCGTGACTCCGACGGTCCCCCGCCGACGGGGACCCCCACGCCTTCCGCCTTCGGACACCGATTCACCTTCCAGCACCGCGATCGAGCGAGACGAGGTGCTTTTACCTGAATCGGTGCCGCTGGATGGACCGAGCCGCTGCGTAGGGCTACCTCTGGGCGTCGCGGATCGCCACCCCGAGGTCGGGGTGATCCACGAAGACGCCGTCGACCCCGGAACCCACCAGCAGCCCGAACTCCCCCTGCCAGTCTCCCCACTCCGCGCCGCGCAGCGAAGTCTGATAGCGCACGTTGAGGTAGCGGTTCTCGGGCCTGAGCGTCCAGGTGTAGACGAGCAGGCCGCGCGCGTGCGCCCGCTCCACCAGGTCGGTCGCCCCCGTCGCGCGTCCCAGCGCGTTCACCCGGATCAGGTTGCCCTTTGCCACGCTGATCCCGTCGACCCTGCGTCGCCCGTCGCCGGCCCGCGCCGCGAGCAGATCGAGCCCGGCATCGCTGCGGTACCAGGCGAAACTGCGCCGCGGGGCGTCGCCCACCGGCTCATCCGCCGGCGATCCGAAGCGTTCGGCGAGGAACACGAGGTCGGCGCGCACGCCGGCGGCGCGCAGCCGATCCAGCACCCCGAGCTCGAACGACTCCACGACCAGGCGATCCGGCCGCTCATCCCACCCGGTCGCGGCCAGCTCGCCCATCAGGAGCTCGCCGAGGTCGTGACCGAGGCCCGCGAAATACGCGGCGTGCTTCACCTCGATGACCGCCCGCAGGGGCCGGCCCCTCCGAGCGCTCTCCTCGTCGACGATCGCGAGCATGTCGCGCAGCCGCAGGATCGGCTCAGCGCCGTCGAACTCCCGGTTGTCGGGCCGGACCCGCCCCAGACGCTCGATGCAGCGCAGGGTCGAGAGCTCCTGCCAGGTGAAATCCTCGGTGAACCAGCCGGTGAGACGCCGGCCGTCGACCGTCTTCGTCGTGCGTCGCGACACGAACTCGGGGCGCTGAGCCACATCCGTGGTGCCGGAGATCTCGTTCTCGTGCCGCACGACCAGCACGCCGTCGCGCGTCGCGACGATGTCGGGTTCCACGGCGTCGGCGCCGAGCTCGAACGCGAGGCGGTAAGACGAGGCGCTGTGCTCGGGCCGGTACCCGGGCGCACCCCGGTGGCCGATGATGAGGGGCGCAGGATCCGGGGTCTCCATGCGTCCCAGCCTATCCGCGCCGTATCGCCGATCCGCGCTGCGCGAACTCGCGCGAGGATCAGGCAGAGTCACAGCCCCGGAAGCCCCTTCTTCGTTAGGGTGGAAGAGACCCATACGCCAGGAAAGGATTCCGACGCATGAGCAACCCGGCTCTCAGCAACAACCCGGCACTCAACGGCAAGACCCTCACCGCTGACGAGCTGCGCCGCATCTACGATCAGCCCGCTGCGCAGACGCAGCGCCCCGGCATCGACGAACCCGTCACGCAGGCGGGCTTCGGCGGCGAGCAGCCGCCCGTCGTCACGCCCTCCGAGCGTCCCATGACCTACGAGAACACCATCTCGAAGACCATCGGGCTCTTCCTCATCGTGCTCGCGGGCGCCGCGGTCGGCTGGTTCATGCCGATCCTCATGCTCCCCGGCATGATCGTCGGCCTCGTGCTCGGCCTCGTCAACTCCTTCAAAAAGGAGCCGAGCGTTCCGCTCATCGTGCTGTACGCGGTGTTCCAGGGGCTCTTCCTCGGCGGCCTGTCCGGCCTCATGGAGGGCATGTACCCCGGCATCGTGACCCAGGCCCTGATCGGCACCTTCGCCGTGTTCGGCGTCACCATGCTGCTGTTCCGCAGCGGCAAGGTCCGCACGAGCCCCCGCATGACCAAGATCGTGCTCATCGCGATGGTGGGCTACCTCGTGTTCTCGCTCATCAACGTCGGCATGATGATTTTCGGATCAGGCGATGTCGCGCAGTCCGCCTGGGGCATGCGCACCGGCATCGAGGTGTTCGGCATCCCCCTCGGGATCATCGTGGGCGTGCTCGCCGTGTTCCTCGCCGCGTACTCGCTGGTCATGGACTTCGAGCTGATCCAGAACGGCGTGCAGCGGCGCGTGCCCGAGAAGTGGGGTTGGACGGCGGCCTTCGGCCTCATGGTTACCCTGATCTGGCTGTACGTGGAGATCCTGCGCATCCTCGCGATCCTGCGCGGCAACGACTGATCCGTCTCCGATAGGCAGAGCGAAGGCCCGGACCGTGCGGTCCGGGCCTTCGTGCATCCGCCAGGCTTCGTTCCTCGGGTCCTGTTCGGTTCCTCGGGCCCGGCTCCGTTCCCCGGGTTCCCCAGGCCCGGTTCCGTTCCCCGGGTCCGGCTCCGTTCCCCGGGCCCGGTTCCGTTCCCCGGGTCCGTATTTCGGAGCTCACCGTTGCTTCGGATCGATTCACGCGATCTCATCCGAATTTGCGGTGTGATCCGAAGTACGGGACGGCCGGATCGGGGCCGGAAGCCGGATCGGGATCCGTCCGGCAAGCGCAACAGAAAAGCCCGGCCGAGGCCGGGCTCTCCTGCGCTACGCCGAGGCGCTCACTCCCAAGCGCCCGCTGCCGCGTTCGCGTGCCACACAGTGCTCATCCCGAGCGGGAGTGAGCTGCTGCGCGGCTAGCATCCTCCGTGCTTCGCACGTCGGCTGAGCGTGAGGCGCGCTCAGCGGCAACGCCGCGCAAAGCTCCGCTTTGCCTTCAGCGGCTGGCCGCCCCCTCGATCGAGCGGGAGTGAGCTGCTGCGCGGCTCACTCCCACTCGATGGTCCCCGGAGGCTTCGAGGTGACGTCGAGCACGACTCGGTTGACCTCGGGCACCTGGTTGGTGATGCGGTTCGAGATGCGGGCGAGCACCTCGTAGGGCACGCGGGTCCAGTCGGCCGTCATCGCGTCCTCCGAGGAGACCGGGCGCAGCACGATCGGGTGCCCGTAGGTGCGGCCGTCGCCCTGCACTCCCACCGAGCGCACGTCGGCGAGCAGCACGACGGGGCACTGCCAGATCTCGGAGTCCAGGCCGGCCGCCGTCAGCTCCTCGCGCGCGATCGCATCCGCGGCGCGCAGCGTCTCGAGGCGATCCCGGGTCACCTCGCCCACGATGCGGATGCCGAGACCGGGGCCTGGGAACGGCTGGCGACCGACGATCGCCTCGGGGATGCCGAGCTCGCGCCCGATCTCGCGCACCTCGTCCTTGAAGAGGGTGCGCAGCGGCTCGATCAGCTCGAAGTCGAGGTCGTCGGGCAGGCCGCCGACGTTGTGGTGCGACTTGATGTTCGCGGTGCCCGAGCCGCCGCCCGACTCGACCACATCGGGGTAGAGCGTGCCCTGCACGAGGAACTTCACCTTCTCGCCCTCGGCCTTGGCCTCGGCGACGAGGTCGAGCTGCACCTTCTCGAAGGCGCGGATGAACTCGCGCCCGATGATCTTGCGCTTCTCCTCGGGATCGGTGACGCCTTCGAGGTGCCCGAGGAAGACGTCGGCCGCGTCGACCGTGATGAGCTTCACGCCGGTCGACGCCACGTAATCGCGCTCGACCTGCTCGCGCTCCCCCTGACGCAGCAGGCCGTGGTCGACGAAGACCGCGGTGAGCTGGTCGCCGATGGCCTTGTGCACGAGTGCGGTCGAGACGGCGGAGTCGACGCCGCCCGAGAGCGCCGAGATGACCCGCGCGTCGCCGACCTGGGCGCGGATGCGCTCGACCTGCTCGGCGATCACGTTGCCCGCGTTCCAATCGGCGGGGATCTCCGCCACGTGGTGCAGGAAGTTCTCGAGGATGCGCTGGCCGTGGTCGGAGTGCTTCACCTCGGGGTGCCACTGCACGCCGTAGAGCTTGCGCTCGGGCGAGCCGAACGCCGCCACCGGGGTGACCGCAGTGCGCGCAAGCACCTCGAATCCCTCGGGGGCCTGCTGCACGGCGTCGCCGTGGCTCATCCAGACGTTCTGCTTCTCGGGCTGGCCGCCCAGGATCGCGCCGCCGTCTCCGATGATCTGCGCCTCGACGCCGCCGTACTCGCGGTCGCCCGTGTTACCGACGGTGCCGCCGAGAGTGTGCGCCATGATCTGGAACCCGTAGCAGATGCCGAGCATCGGGATGCCGAGTTCGAAGATCGCGGGGTCGAACTGCGGCGCCCCCTCCTCGTAGACGGAGGACGGGCCGCCCGACATCACGATGCCGAGAGGCTGCCTGGCCTCGACCTCGGCCGCGGTGATGCTGTGCGGCACGAGCTCCGAGTACACGCCGGCCTCGCGCACCCGACGAGCGATCAGCTGCGCGTACTGCGCGCCGAAGTCGACCACGAGGACCGGACGGTGATCCGTATCTGACTGTTCTGCCATTGCAGGCCTTTCAGGGATTGATGGAACGCGCCGTCGGCGCGATCCTGGGATAGAAGTCTAGTGAAGCGGCGCTTCCGCGGCAGGTGCGGCCTCGGCCTCGCGGGCCTCGAGGAAGGCATCCACCTCGCGCACGATGCGAGCCTCCAGGAAGAACGACATGAACGGGATCACGCCGCCGAGCGCGATGAGGATGAAGCGCCAGAAGTTCCAGCGCATCGGGCTCCACAGCATGAAGTCGGAGACGAGGTAGATCACGTAGAACCAGCCGTGGGCGATGAGGATCGCCTTGAACAGGTCGAAGCCCTGCGGCAGGAAGTCGGCCTCCACTCCCTCGGGGGCCAGCGGGTAGAAGTGCGCGAAGCCGTCGGGGGTGAACAGGAAGAGCTGCACGTTGAAGGCGTACTTCATGACCATCACGGCCACGAGCAGGAGCAGCATGACGCCCGTGATCACCGAGGTGACCTTGTAGAAGCTCAAGGCCTTGCGAATGCGCGGGTAGTCGGACGGCTTGGGCTGCAGTTGCATGGGTTCCATTCTATCGAGTCGTTCCCTGAGCTTGGCGAAGGAAGCGGGGGTCCGCTGGCGGACTCAGCGGGCCGCCTCCGCGTCCGCCGCCTGAAGCAGTTTGAGTTCGTGCTCCTTCTCCCAGGCGTCGCGCGTGAGGCGGTACCAGAGGAAGAGCGCGAAGCCCGCGAACACGATCCACTCGACGCCGTAGAAGATGTTGAGCCAGTTCACGGTCTCCGCGGGCAGCGGCGCGACCGAGTCGACGGGGTCGAGCCCGGCCTCGGCGAGCAGCGGCTCGGCGGCCCCCGAGTCGTGCATCACGAGATAGCCGGAGTAGACGGGGCTGTCGACGCCGGTCCAGACGTTCGCGAGGAAGGCCGGGATCATGGTGTGCATCACCTGCGGGTCCTCGCCCGCCTTCGGCACCTGCGGCCCCTCGGGAGGCATGAAGCGCCCTTCGATGGTGCGCGGCTCGGAGAACTCGGGATCCGCCTCGAGCTTCTCGATCGCCCGCTCCGCGGCGGCCTCGTCCGCAGCCCAGCCGATCGCGACGGCGAGGTGCGCGCCCGGAGCGGCGTCGGGCGCCTCGGTCACGAGGTGACCGACCACCCAGGCTCCGGTCTGCCCGTCGTTGACGCGCGGGGACACGACGCGCGAGTCTCCGCGGACGAAGGCTCCGTCGAGGTGCACCACCACGCCGGCTCCCTCGTCGGTGACTCCGACGAGGGTGTCAGAGGCTTCCTGGAGGGGGCGCGGCGTCTCGGTGTCGACCTCCTCGACGGCGGCGTTGCGCACAGCGCTGTCCATCTGCCACTGCCCCAGCCACGCGAAGACGGAGGCCACGATCATGGCGAACACGAGAGCGAGGATCCAGCGCGGCCTGCGCATCACGCGCCCGAGCGTGGGCTCGCCCAGGTACTCGGGGCGTTTCGACCGCTGCGGCGGGTCCGTTCGCGCGGATGCAGACGCAGACGCGGACGCAGACGACCGTGAATCCGGTTGCATCGGCTGAGCGGACTGCCGACCCGGGTCGGGCGAGTCCGGTGAGGGGGGCTGGGTCGAAGACAACTGCCTCGCGGCCCCCTAGCGCTCTGCGTGCACGACGTCGACGCGCTGGAACTCCTTGAGCTCCGAGTAGCCCGTCGTCGCCATCGCCCGACGCAAAGCGCCGATCAGGTTGGCGCTGCCGTCGGCGACGTGCGCCGGCCCGTTCACGATCTCTGCGAGCGGCGCCACCGGCGCGACGCGCATGCGCCTCCCCCGCGGCAGATCCTCGTGGTGCGCCTCCTGCCCCCAGTGCCACCCGCGGCCCGGGGCATCGGACGCCTTCGCGAGGGCGGCGCCCAGCATCACGGCGTCGGCGCCGCAGGCCATCGCCTTGATGAGGTCGCCCGAGGTGCCGAGGCCGCCGTCGGCGATCACGTGCACGTAACGGCCGCCCGACTCGTCGAGGTAGTCGCTGCGCGCCCCGGCGATATCGGCGATCGCGGTCGCCATGGGGGCGCGGATTCCGAGCGTCGCGCGGGTGGTCGAGGACGCGCCGCCGCCGAACCCGACGAGCACGCCGGCGGCGCCGGTGCGCATGAGGTGGAGGGCCGACTGATAGGTGGCCGCTCCGCCGACGATGACGGGCACGTCGAGCTCGTAGATGAACTGCTTGAGGTTGAGGGGCTCGAGCCCCTCCTTCGCCACGTGCTCGGCGGAGACGGTGTTGCCGCGGATCACGAACAGGTCGACGCCGGCGTTCACCACCGTGTCCGTGAACTCCGCGGTGCGATGCGGCGAGAGCGCGCCCGCCACGGTCACCCCGGCGTCGCGGATCTCGCCCAGGCGGGCGGTGATGAGCTCGGGGCGGATCGGCGCGGCGTAGAGCTCGCGCATGCGGTGCACGGCCCGCACCTCGTCCTCGATGCCCGCGAGTTCGGCGAGCAGCGGCTCGGGATCCTCGTGCCGGGTCCAGAGGCCCTCGAGGTTGAGCACGCCCAGGCCGCCGAGACGCCCGAGCTCGATGGCCGTGGCGGGCGACATGACCGAGTCCATCGGCGCGCCGAGCACCGGGATGTCGAAGTGGAAGGCGTCGATCGACCACGAAGTCGAGACGAGCTCGGGGTCGCGGGTGCGCCGGGTCGGCACGATGCCGATCTCGTCGAAGGTGTACACGCGGCGGGCGCGCTTGCCCCGCCCGATCTCGATCTCGTTGCTCACCCTCCCAGTCTACCGGGCCTCTCCTGTGCGGCGTCCCCGACCGGAACGGTTCGGGGCGACGGGCGGCCGAAGCCGTCCGCCGCCCCTGCGCTTCAGCGACTCAGTGCTGCACGGGCGGCTCCGCGCCGTGGCCGGTGAGCGCGCGCACCTCCATCTCGGCGGCCAGCTTCTTCGACTCTCGCCCGGAGTCGGTGATCGAGCCCAGCCATCCGAGCAGGAAGCCGAGCGGGATCGAGATGATGCCCGGGTTCTTCAGCGGGATGAAGGCGAAGTCCACGCCGTCGCCCAGCATCGCGGTGGGATCGCCGGAGACCACCGGCGAGAATGCGATCAGCAGCACGGCGGAGATCAGTCCGCCCAGCATCGACCACACGGCTCCGCGGGTGGTGAACCGGCTCCAGAACAGCGAGTAGAGGATCGTCGGCAGGTTCGCGGAGGCGGCGACCGCGAAGGCGAGCGCCACGAGGAACGCGATGTTCTGCCCCTGCACGCCGATGCCGCCGAGGATCGCGGCCGCGCCGATCACGAGGGTCGTGATCTTCGCGACCCGCACCTCCTGCTTCGCCGACGCCTGCCCCCGCTTCATCACGCTGTTGTAGATGTCGTGAGCGAACGAGGCCGACGCCGTGATGGTGAGGCCGGCGACCACCGCGAGGATCGTGGCGAACGCCACCGCCGAGATGAAGCCGAGCAGCAGCGGGCCGCCGAGGTGGAGCGCGAGCAGCGGCGCGGCCGAGTTCTGCCCGCCCGGGGCATTCGCGATGGTCTCGGGGCCGACGAGCGCCGCGGCGCCGTACCCCAGCACCAGCGTGAACAGGTAGAAGACGCCGATCAGCCAGATCGCCCACACGACCGAGCGCCGCGCCTCCTTCGCCGTCGGCACCGTGTAGAAGCGCATCAGCACGTGCGGCAGGCCGGCGGTGCCGAGCACCAGGGCGAGCGCGAGCGATACGAAGTCGATCGGATTCGCCCCGTACTGCAGACCGGGGGCAAGGATCGCCGTACCGTTCGTGTTCTCGGGGTTGTTCACGGCTGCGTCGAGCACGGCCCCGAAGTTGAATCCGTTGAGCGCGAGCACCCAGACGGTCATCGCGCAGGCACCGGCGATCAGCAGCACGGCCTTGATGATCTGCACCCAGGTGGTGCCCTTCATGCCTCCGATGAGCACGTAGAAGATCATCACGACACCGACCACCGCGATGACGAGCGACTGGCCCAGCTTGTCGTCGATCCCGAGCAGCAGCGACACGAGACCGCCCGCTCCCGCCATCTGCGCGAGCAGGTAGAAGAAGCACACCGCGAGCGTCGTGAGCGCTGCTGCCATGCGCACCGGCTTCTGCCGCAGTCGGAACGACAGCACGTCGGCCATCGTGAACTTGGCGGTGTTGCGCATGAGCTCGGCGACGAGCAGCAGCGCTACGAGCCACGCGACGAGGAACCCGATCGAGTACAGGAAGCCGTCGTAGCCGTTGATGGCGATCGCCCCGCAGATGCCGAGGAACGACGCCGCCGAGAGGTAGTCCCCGGCGATCGCGAGGCCGTTCTGTCTCCCGGAGAACGAGCGACCGCCCGCGTAGAAGTCGGCCGCGCTCTTGTTGTTGCGGCTGGCGCGGATCACGATCACCATCGTCACCGCGACGAAGGCGAGGAAGATGCCGATGTTCAGCACAGGGTTCTGCTGACCCGCCTCCTGGAAGTGGAAGATCGTGGTATTCATCGCGCGCCTCCCTCGGTGTCGGTCGGATCGTCATCGGTGCGTCGGCCGATCGAGCCGCCGCTCGCGGAGCGCTCGATATCCTCGAGCTCGGCACGCAGCGCGACGGTGGCGGGATCGAGCCGCTTGTTGGCGAACGATACGTACCACATGGTGATGCCGAAGGTCGTGATGAACTGCGCCAGGCCGAGCCACAGCCCGACGTTCAAACCGAGCAGGGGCTGCGCCATGAACTCGTGGGCGTACGCGGCGAGCACGACGTACAGCAGGAACCAGATCATGAACGCCGCTGCGA
The DNA here is from genome assembly GCF_019884725.1 of Leucobacter tenebrionis. Taxonomy (NCBI): domain Bacteria; kingdom Bacillati; phylum Actinomycetota; class Actinomycetes; order Micrococcales; family Microbacteriaceae; genus Leucobacter; species Leucobacter tenebrionis. The sequence goes on from NZ_CP082322.1 coordinate 1,002,580, forward strand.
GCGGGAACACGAAGCGCCGGAACCGGTGCTTGTACTCCTGGAACTCGGGTCGCCCCTGGAATGCTTCGTAGTCGATGGGGGTGGTTTCCTCGAACCCCCGGGGTTCATTGGACATGGGGCCTCCTTGCCTCATGGGAATTGCGGAACACGGGAGAGGATCGCTCAGCGCGGCACCGGCACCGCCTGCGTCGGCGGTGCCGACACCGTGCCGCCGAGCGCCTCGATCAGGGCGTCGATGACGGTGGGATCCTCGATGGTAGCGGGCACGCGGTACTCCTCGCCGTCCACGATCTGCCGGATGGTCTTGCGCAGGATCTTGCCCGAGCGGGTCTTCGGCAGCCGGTCCACCACGGTCACGTCGCGGAACGCCGCGACGGGCCCGATGTGCTCGCGCACCATCCGCACCAGTTCGGCGGCGAGATCCTCGCGCACGACGTCCTCGCCGTGTTTGAGCGTGACGAATCCCGCGGCCCGCTGCCCCTTGAGCTCGTCGTGCACGCCGATCACGGCGCACTCCGCGACCGCCGGGTGGCGCGTCAGCACCTCTTCCAGCGATCCCGTCGAGAGCCGGTGCCCGGCGACGTTGATCACGTCGTCGGTGCGGCCCATGACGAAGAGATAGCCGTCCTCGTCGTAGTACCCGGCGTCGCCGGTCGCGTAGTAGCCGGGGAACGCCGAAAGGTAGGAGTCGACGAAGCGCTGCTCGCTGCCCCAGATACCGAGCAGCGCACCCGGCGCGAGCGGCAGTTTGATAGCGATATTGCCCTCGACTCCGGGAGCCGTGACGTCGTCGCCCTTCGAGTCGACGATGCGCACGTCGAATCCGGGCATCGGTACGGAGGTCGACCCGGCCTTGGCGGGCAGCGTCTCGATGCCCAACGGGTTCGCGCAGATCATCCAACCGGTCTCCGTCTGCCACCAGTGGTCCACCACCGGAACTCCGAGGCCGTCGTTGATCCAGTGCCAGGTCTCGGGATCCATCCGCTCCCCCGCCAGGTAGATCGCTCGCAGCGACGACAGGTCGTACCCCGCGAGCTCCTCGAGCTCGGGATCCTCGCGCCGGATCGCACGGAGCGCCGTCGGGGCCGTGGAGAGGATCTTCGCCCCGTAGCTCGAGAGGATGCGCCAGAAGGCCCCGGGATCCGGGGTGCCCACCGGCTTGCCCTCGTAGAGCACCGTCGTACCGCCCGCGAGCAGCGGGCCGTAGACGATGAACGAGTGCCCGACCACCCATCCGACGTCGGACGCCGTGAAGATCGTGTCGCCCGGCCCGAAGTCGTAGATGTTGCGCATCGCCCAGCTGAGGCCCACGGCGTATCCGCCGCTGTCGCGCACGACGCCCTTCGGGCTGCCCGTGGTGCCCGAGGTATAGAGGATGTAGAGCGGGTCCTCCGAGCGCACGGGCACGGGATCCGCCGGCACCGCGGCCTCCTCGAGAGCCGCCCAGTCGTACCAGGCGATCTCGCGTTCGCCGGCGAAGTCGGCCGCCGAGCCCGGCACCGCCTCGCGGTCGCGGACGATCACGGACTCCACCCCCGAAGCCTGCCCGCCCGCGATCTCGAGCGCCCGCTGCACGAGCGGCAGGTACTCCACCGTGCGATTCGGTTCGAGGCCGCCCGAGGCGGTGACGATGACCCGCGGTCTCGCGTCGACGATCCGCACCGCCAGCTCGTTCGCGGCGAAGCCACCGAACACGACCGAGTGGATGGCGCCGATGCGCGCGCAGGCCAGCATGGCCACGACCGCCTCCGGCGTCATCGGCAGGTAGATCAGCACGCGGTCGCCCGCCGCGACGCCACGCTCCCGCAGCACGCCGGCGAAGCGCGCCACCCGATCGCGGAGGTGCTCGTAGCTGATGGCAGCCCGAGTGCCCGTCATCGCGGAGTCGTAGATCAGCGCGGTCTCGGCGCCCCGGCCCGCATCGACATGGCGGTCGAGCGCGTTGTAGCAGACGTTCAGGGTGCCGTCGGGAAACCAGCGCCACTCGCTCGGGCTGCGCTCATCGAGCGCGCGGGTCGGCGCGGTGTCCCACGACACGCTCTCGGCCGCCTCCAACCAGAAGCCCTCGCGATCCGCGATGCTCCTCGCGTAGACATCGGGGTAGCGCGTTCCCGGCCTATGGATCGATGTTGCTGTGCTCACTCATTTCTCCTTTGAAATCCCGCGACGACCTCGTCGCTGTGTGCGTGGATTAGGCTATTGAGCACAGGAGTTCAGGCAATACCCTCGAAAGTTGGTAGTCCCGATGCAGCGACTGAATCCACAAGAGCACCAGAGCCTGCTCGAACTCGCCGTTGCCGAATTCGCCGCGTCGACGGGGTTCCCCCTGGCATTCGGCGGGTTCGAATCGCGCGGATCGGCGACCGTCACGGCGATCACCGGCCACCGCACCCTGAGCCTTCGCGGGCTCTGCGTGCAGACCGGACGCGGTCTCGGCGGCCGGGCGATGGCCGAGTGCCGACCGCGCCTGACCATGGACTATCAGCACTCGCGGCACATCACCCACGACTACGACGCCCAGGTGCTCGGCGAGGGCATCGTGACGCTCTTCGCGTTCCCCGTGCTCGTCGACGGCATCCCTCGCGCGGTGCTCTACGGAGGCGCGCGCGAGGGAACCCTCGCCGGTGCCGAGTTCGCGCAGTCCGCGGCGGCGGTCAGCGCCGAGTTCGCGCGGGAGATCAAGATGCAGGACGAGATCGAGCGGCGCGCCGCACGTCTCGCGGCGCGGCTCACCGCGGAGCGGGAATCACGTGGGTTGCCCGGCCCTGCGCTCGAGGCGCTGCGCAGCAGCCACGCCGAGTTGCGAAGCATCGCCGCGGCCGTACCCGATCCGGCGCTCCGGGCGCGCATCGCAGAGGTCGAACGCAGGCTCGCCTCGCTCGACGCTGAACCGGGTCGCTCCCGCGCGGACCGGCCCTCGGGCGCGGTCGAGACCCCGAGCGGATCGGAGGCGTCCGTGAGGTCACGGACGCCGTGCTCGGACAGCGAGCCGGTGAAGCTGACGGCCCGCGAACTCGACGTGATCTCCCACGCCGCGCTCGGCAGCACCAACGCCGAGATCGGTCGCGCCCTCGGTCTCACCGAGAGCACCATCAAGAGCTATCTCAAGACGGCCATGGCGAAGCTCGAGGCATCCACCCGCCACGCCGCGGTGTCCGCAGCACGCATGCAGGGGCTGATCCCCTGACCGGGAATCAGCCCCGAGCGAGCTATTCCGTCATCCTGCGCGAAGTCGCAGGATCTCGGCCTAGCGCTTGTAGTTGGGCGCCTCGACCACCATCTGCACGTCGTGCGGATGGCTCTCCTTGAGGCCCGCCGAGGTGATACGCACGAACTCGCCGCGCTGCTTGAGCTCCTCCACCGAACGCGCCCCCACGTAGAACATCGACTGGCGCAGGCCGCCGATCATCTGGTGGGTGACGGCGCCGACGGGGCCGCGGTAGGGCACCTGGCCCTCGATGCCCTCGGGGATCAGCTTCTCGTCGCTCGGCACGTCGGCCTGGAAGTAGCGGTCCTTCGAGTACGAGGTGCGCTCGCCGCGCGTCTGCAGCGCTCCCAGCGACCCCATGCCGCGATAGTTCTTGTACTGCTTGCCGCCGACGAACACCAGATCGCCGGGGCTCTCGTCGGTGCCCGCCAGCAGCGACCCCATCATCACCGAGGAGGCGCCCGCCACGAGCGCCTTCGCGATGTCGCCCGAGTACTGCAGACCGCCGTCGGCGATCACCGGGATGCCCGCGGGCGTGACGGCCTTCGCCGCCTCGTAGACCGCCGTCACCTGAGGCACACCCACGCCCGCGATGACGCGGGTGGTGCAGATCGAACCGGGCCCCACGCCGACCTTGACCGCGTCGGCGCCCGCATCGGCGATCGCCTTCGCGCCCGCGTAGGTCGCCACGTTGCCGCCGATCACATCGACGCCCGCGAAGGCCGGATCGCTCTTGATCCTGGCGATGATGTCGAGCACGCCCTTACTATCGCCGTTGGCGGTGTCGACCACCAGCACATCGACCCCGGCGTCGAGCAGCGCGCCTGCGCGCTTCCACGCATCACCGAAGAACCCGACCGCCGCGCCCACACGCAGACGGCCCGCGTCGTCCTTCGTGGCGAGCGGGTACTGCTCCTCCTTGTCGAAGTCCTTGACCGTGATGAGACCGGTCAGACGGCCCTCGTCGTCGACCAGGGGGAGCTTCTCGATCTTGTGCTTGCGGAAGATCGCCGCTGCGTCGTCGCGCGAGATGCCCACCGGTCCGGTGATGAGCGGCATCTTCGTCATCGCCTCGGCCACTCGCACCTGCGAGCGATCCTTCGGGTCGATGAAGCGCATGTCGCGGTTCGTGATGATGCCGAGCAGTACGCCGTTCGAGTCGACGACCGGGAGACCCGACACCCGGTACTCGCCGCAGAGCGCGTCGACCTCGGCCACGGTCGCATCGACCGAGGTGGTCACCGGGTTGGTGATCATGCCGGCCTCGCTGCGCTTGACCCGATCCACCATCTCGGCCTGATCCTGAATCGACAGATTGCGGTGCAGGATGCCCAGGCCGCCGTTGCGGGCCATGGCGACCGCCATGCGGGTCTCGGTCACCGTGTCCATGGCTGCCGAGATCAGCGGGATGTTCAGGCGGATCCGGCGCGTGAGCTGAGTCGAGGTATCGGCCTCGCTCGGGATGACGTCGGTGTGCGCGGGAAGCAGCAGCACATCGTCGTAGGTCAGACCGGTGAACGCGAAGGGATCACGCTGTTCCATGGAACCTCTTTTGCTGTGTGAGTGGGGCCAGTGGGGCTCAGGCGACCGGATCGCGGCGCCTCGCCCTTTCAGTCTAAGGGAATCGGCCCGGTGTTCGTCTGCGCCGTGGGAGAACGCCGGATCTGCCCCAGCATGTCCACGATGAGGATCACGAGTGCGATCCAGACCGCGACGAACCCGATCCATCGACTCACGGGCATCTCCTCGTGCATCACGAAATAGCCGTAGAGGAAGCCGAGGATCGGCGTGAGGAACTGCAGGAATCCCATGTACGAGAGCGGCAGTCGACGCGTCCCCTCGCCGAAGAGGATCAGCGGGACCGCCGTCATGATGCCGCTGAGCAGCACGAGCGCGGCGATGCCCGGACCGAAGGAGAAGGCGGTGATACCCGTCGTGCTCGCGACGATCAGCAGCTGCACCGCGGCGATCGGCAGCGAGGCGAAGGTCTCGACCGTGAGACCCGTGATGCCGTCGACCTGCTCCCCCGCATGCTTGTGCACGGCGCCGTAGAGACCGAAGGACGCCGCGATCCCGAGCGCGATCCAGGGGAACACGCCGTACGCGATCGCGGCCGTCGTCACACCGACAGCGGCGATCCCGACCGCCCACCACTGGAGGCGCGTGAGCGACTCCTTGCGCACGACCACCCCGATGAGGATCGTGAAGAGCGGGTTGATGAAGTAGCCGAGCGAGGTCTCGAGCACGTGCCCCGTCATGACGCCGACCACGAAGAGCTGCCAGTTCGCGTAGAGCAGCAGGGACGACAGCGCGAACCAGCCCAGCAGTCGCGGGGAACGGAGGATCGCCGTCACCTGCGACCAGCGCCGCGTCAGGGAGACGAGGATCACGCAGAACACGAGCGTCGCGCCGACCCGCCAGGGCACCACCTCGAAGGGCCCGACCATCGCGATGAGGCCGAAGTAGAGCGGGAAGACTCCCCAGATCAGGTACGCGCCCAGACCGTACCCGAGTCCAGCGCGTGTTCGATTCACCGATCCAGTCTATGCCCTCCCCCGGCACCGCGCGCCCTCAGCCAGGGCACGCATAGAGCCGGGCCCCGATCATGAGATCGGAGCCCGGCTCTGAACGGAAACGAGCGTTTAGCGCTCGACGACCGCGAGGATGTCGCGGGCCGAGAGGACCAGGTAGTCGTCGCCGCCGACCTTGACCTCGGTGCCGCCGAACTTCGAGTAGATCACGATATCGCCGACGTTGACGTCGAGCGGGATGCGGGTGCCGCTGTCCGCGACGCGGCCGGGGCCCACTGCGACGACCTCGCCCTCCTGCGGCTTCTCCTTGGCGCTATCCGGAATCACCAGACCGGACGCGGTGGTCTGCTCTGCCTCGACCTGCTTGATGACGATACGATCCTCGAGCGGCTTGATGGCTACCGACACGGTTGACCTCTTTCCAATGTCTGAAGGTTCTCTCGCGCTCGCCCCGTGCGAGCGCGCCTACAGCAGAGTTTAGGACCCTCGTTGGCACTCTCGCAAGGGGAGTGCCAATTCGCGATCCGAGGATCGCCGAAAGCGAACGGGATCCGCGTCCGCGCGACGCGCCCCGCGACCTCCGCGACCGCGCCGCCTACAATCGAAGGGACAGCCGATGCGCCCCGGGCGGATCGGGAGCCCGCAACCGCTCGAGGAGCAGTCATGACCACCCCGAACCCTCCCCAGCAGCCAGAACGCAGCGCCCCGTCCCCGACCGCGCCGCAGTACTCGCAGACCCCGCAGGGCGGCGCGCCCCAGGCGAGCACGGCGGCACCCCGGTACCAGCAGCCCGCGCAGCAGGCCCCCTACCGCCCGCAGCCGGCCACCGCGACGACGCTCGGCGCCACCAACACGTACGCCGTGCTGGCCGTCATCTTCGGCTTCCTGGTGCCCATCGCCGGCATCGTCTTCGGGCACATGGGCCTCTCCCAGATCAAGCGCACCGGCGATCCCGGCCGAGGCCTGGCGCTGACCGGCCTCATCGTGGGCTACGCCTACTTCGCCCTCATCGCGATCCTCATCTTCCTCTACATCAGCTTCTTCGTGATGATGTTCGCGGCCATGGGCAGCGCCTTCTCCAGCAGCGACCTCTACTACTGATCCGACTCTCGACCCGGGCCTCCCGCGCCTCTCGAAAGGAAACTCGCAGTGTCCCAGAACCAGCCCTCCAACGGCGACGACGCCCAGCCCGGCTACGCACCCCCGCAGCCGCAATACGCACCTCCGCAGCCGCAGTACCAGCAGCCCTACGGGCAGCAGGCTCCCTACCAGGTCTACCCGCCGGCCGCGCCGACCAACGTCCTGGCCATCGTCTCGATGATCGCCAGCATCGTCGGATTCTTCACCTTCGCGATCTTCGCCGTCGCCGGCGTCATCATGGGGCACATCTCACTGAACCAGATCAAGCGCACCGGTGAGAACGGGCGCGGCATGGCCATCGCGGGCCTCATCGTCGGCTATGCGGCGATCGGCTTCTGGGTGCTGATCCTGCTCTTCTACGTGCTCATCATCGTGGTGGGGCTCGGGATCGCGGGCGCATCGAGCGGCAGCTTCTGAGCGGGCGGCGCTCCCCCGAGATGCCCCAGCGCCCGAAGAGCGCGGCCCCCTCGGCTTCTCCGGGATCCGCCCCACGCAGCGTGGCTCAGGAAGCCCCGGGCTGGCGAGAACTCGCCGCGCCGGCGGGTGCCGCAGTGCTCGAACGCATCTCAGCGGGTATCGCAGCCGGGCGCACGCTCGATCAGCTCTCCCGCTCTCTGCGCGCCGAGGGCGCCGACCCCGCGCTGCTCGCCGCTGCGCTGACGCAGACGGAGCTGCGCGGCCGCGCCGTCGCGAAGTTCGGGGAGGCCGCGAACTCGATGCTCTTCACCCGGGCCGCGCTCGAGCAGGCGACCCGATCGCGCGTGGCCCGGCTGCACGCCGAGCGGTTCGTCTCGGCGGGCTGCCGGTCGGTGGCCGATCTCGGCTGCGGCATCGGCGCGGAATCACTCGCGTTCCTGGCAGCCGGCCTCGAGGTCCGCCCCGTGGAGCTCGATCCGCTCACCGCTGAGTTCGCGCAGCACAACCTCTCAGCAGCAGCGGGCGCTCGCGGCGTCGCCGCTCCGCTCGTGCTCGTAGGCGATGCGGAATCGCTGGGACCGGGCGACGCCGACGCCGTCTTCCTCGACCCCGCCCGGCGCACCGCGGGGCACAGCAGCACCCGCAGGCTCGCCTCGCCCGACGATTACTCGCCCTCACTGGACTTCGCGTTCGACCTCGCACGTCGGCATCCCGCGGGCATCAAGCTCGGGCCGGGCCTCGACCGGGAGCTGATCCCGGAGGACGCCGAGGCGCAGTGGATCTCGATCGACGGCCAGCTCGTCGAGACCGGCCTCTGGTTCGGTGACGCGGCGCGCCCCGGCGTGCGCCGCTCGGCGCTCGTGCTGCGCGGGGCCGAGGATTCAGCAGAACTGACCGCGGCGGACGATGCCGAGGACGTCGCAACGCGGCCGCTCGGCGAATACCTCTACGAACCCGACGGCGCGGTGATCCGCGCTCGCCTGATCGGCACACTCGCCGAGCGGCTTCACGCGGGCATGGTCTCCGATGGCATCGCGTATCTCACCGGCGACGAACTCGTCGACACGGCCTTCGCCGATGCCTTCCGCGTCATCGAGCGACTGAGCTCGCGGGAGAAGGATCTGCGCCGCGCGCTCGCGGCCCGCGACATCGGGGCACTCGAGATCAAGAAGCGCGGCGCCGACGTCGACCCCGCGGCGCTGCGGCGCAGGTTGAAGCTCCGAGGATCTCGGAGCGCGACGCTGCTCCTCACCCGCGACGAGCTCGGCAAGCACGTCGCTCTGCTCGCCGAGCGCTGCTGACGCCTTCACACCGCGTGCTTCGCACCGCCCCGTGCCCACGTCATACCCGTTCCGTGCCCCACGTCACACCCGCCCCGCACTCGCCCCGTCGCAGGATCCACACGGGGTCCTGGCGCCGAGACCGCCTCTCGCAGTAAGCCCCAGAGGCGGTCTCGACAGCGGGGAGGAGGCTCGACAGCGGGCGGCCGTCTCGACGGCGGGAGGCGGTTTCGACGACGGAAAGGAGAGCGGGAAGGGGCGAGCCTTGAGCGGGTCGGGTCCGGAACGATCCGGACCCGACCCGCTCAAGGCTCGCCCCCGCGGCTCAGTAGTTCAGGGTCGCCCCGCGGCTCAGTAGTTCACGTCCGAGCAGGAGACCGTCTGGCCGGCGATCTCCACGAACTCGGCTCCGTTCATGCACTGCTGCACCGCGTCGACGCCCGCACCCAGCGCCCAGATCACGGTTATGGTGACGATCGCGCCGATGATGAGGCCGACGATGGAGGTCACGAGGCCCGTGATCGAGAACGCCTTGGGCTGCTTCTTCACGAGGGCGATGATGCTCAGCACGAGTCCGACGAGCGCGAGGCCGACGCCGAGGAACGGCACCCAGCTGAGCACGAGGCCTGCGATGCCGAGCGCCATACCGGTGATGGCGAGCGCCTTCTTCGGCTGAGCCGGAGCGGCTCCGTAGGCGGGGGCCGCAGGCTGCGCGGAGGGAGCCGGCGGCATGGGAGGGACGGGGTTCGAGGACGGCTCGTTGCCGGGCTGCGTATCAGACATGTTGCTCCTTCGATCAAAGCTCGACGGGGCGCTCCCCCGATCGCCCTTCAACAATAATGAAGATCACCGGGCAGTCGCGACCCCGAATCGCCGGGTCACCCGCCGGGGCCGGTCCCCGGCAGTGTCAGCGCACCTGTATCTCCGTCACGGGCAGGGTCGAATCAGCGCCGAACCCGAGCCCCGACGGCTCGTGCCCCGCGGCGACCAGCTGCGCCCCGATCGAGGCGATCATCGCACCGTTGTCCGTGCACAGGGAGAGCGGCGGTACACGCAGTTCGACGCCCGCTGCGTCGCAGCGCTCGCGGGCGAGCTCCCTCACCCGGGCGTTCGCGACCACACCGCCGCCGAGCAGCAGGCGAGGCACTCCGAGGTCGCGACAGGCGGCGAGCGCCTTCGTGATGAGCACGTCGGCGACCGCCTCGCGGAAGCTGGCCGCCACGTCGGCGACCGGAACGGGCTCCCCGCTCTGCTCCTGCTTCTCGACCCAGCGAGCCACCGATGTCTTGAGCCCCGAGAACGAGAAGTCGTACCGGTGGCGCTCGAGATCCTTCGGCAGCGTGAGACCGCGCGGGAATCGGATCGCGTTCGGATCCCCATCAGCGGCGACGCGGTCGATCTGCGGGCCGCCGGGGTACGGCAGACCCAGCAAGCGGGCGACCTTGTCGAAGGCCTCGCCCGCGGCGTCATCGATCGTCTCCCCCAGCATCTCGACGTCGCCGATCAGATCGCGCACGAGCAGCAGCGAGGTGTGCCCGCCCGAGACCAGCAGCGCGATCGTGGGCAGTTCGAGCTCCCCCACCGCCCCCACCGCCTCGCGTAGGCCCTCGCCCTGCAGCAGGTCGGCCCCGACGTGCCCCACGAGATGATTCACGGCGTAGAGCGGTTTGCCGAGACCGACGGCGAGCGCCTTGGCCGCCGCGACGCCCACCATGAGTGCCCCCGCGAGGCCGGGACCGCAGGTGACGGCGACGGCGTCGAGGTCGTCGAGGCTCACCCCGGCCTCCCGCAGCGCCCGCTCGATCGTGGGCGTCATCGATTCGAGGTGCGCGCGGGCCGCGACCTCGGGCACCACACCGCCGAAGCGCGCGTGCTCGTCCATGGACGAGGCGATCGCGTTGGCCAGGAGCCGGCGCCCCCGCACGATGCCGACCCCGGTCTCATCGCAGCTGGTCTCGATGCCCAGCACGAGCGGCTCTGCACTACTCATATGCCCTCTCCAAACCATCGTTTCAGCGTCGTCATCCTGCGTGGGCTCGCGAATCGCAGGCTCCCGGGATCCCGCGGCGCTGCGGCACCGCTCACGAGCAGCGCTTCCGGATCTCGAGTCTCATGATCACCGCGTCCACTCCGTCGGGCTGATAGTAGCGGGGCCTCACCCCGAGCTCCTCGAAGCCGAGCGAGCGGTACAGGGTCTGCGCGACCGGGTTGTCGGCGCGCACCTCGAGAAAGACCTCGCGCACCCCGGAGCGCTCCGCCTCATCGAGCAGCGCGTTCATGAGGCGTCGGCCGTGGCCCTCCCCGCGGGCCCCCGGGGAGACCGCGATCGTCTGCACGTCTCCCTCGGTTCCGACTGCCAGCAGCCCCGCGTAGCCGAGCACCGCGCCGGAGCCGTCGACGAGCGCGAGGTAGCGCCGATGCGGAGCGGTGAGCTCCTCCCGCATCATCTCCCGACTCCAGGCCTCGGCGCCGAACACCGAGCTCTCGATCCCCCAGATCGCGTCGAGGTCGTTCTCGCCGGCATCGCGCAGACTCAATTCCGAGGCTTCGCCCCTCTCGTGCCCGGTCTCGGACTCCGCGTTCTCGGGCTGAGACCCCGCGTGCGACTCGGCTGCCCCGGAGTCCCGATCATCGCTCACGTCGATACCCGTTTCGGAGCACCGGGCTGCTTGACGTCTGGGGCACGCAGGTACACGGCCCGGTCGGGCTCGAAGTCCTTCCCCGAGAGGAGGCGTCTCGACGCGAGGCGCACGAGCGCCCCGGTGGGAATCCGCTCGGGCCACAGCTCGTTCGGCACCGCCTCGTAGTCGGCACGAGCGACGAGCCGCGGCCCCGAGGAGCGCTCGGGAACGCCCGCCCAGTCGAGCCCGGAGAACTCGGTGACGAAGAGTTCGCGCCGTCTCGCGTCCTGCACCACTCGGACGCCGCTCGTGGCTCCCTCGAGTGCTTCGAGGGCCACGGCCTCGTGGCCCTGGAGCGGCAGAAGCGGCACTCCGCGAGCCAGGGCGAACGCGTGCGCGGCGGCGATCCCGACGCGCAATCCCGTGAACGGCCCCGGCCCGATACCGGCGACCACACCCGTGACCGCCGCAGCCGGCACCCCGGCCGCATCGAACACCGCGGCCAGCAGCCCGCCGATCGCCTCGGCGTGCCCTCGGGGGTCGTCGCTCGAGACCTCGAAGACCCGCCCTCCGACTCCGAGCGCCACGCTCGTGCCGATGGCCGTGTCGACCGCGAGCAGCACTCGATCGCCGAGCTCCGGTGCCTCAGTCTCGCGCACGCCGAGACTCCCGGCACCCGGAATCGACACCCCGTCGCCCGTCACCGTGATCCCCTCTCGTCTCCGTCGGTCCGTGAATCATGCGCTCGCGGGCCAATGCTCTGCTCGGAGATCGGCCCCAGCGGATCAGTCTCCCCTGCGCCCCACCTCGGCCCGTATCCGGTGACGGTGACGATTCGCGCCTCGACCGGCGCCTCGGACCAATCGGGTTCCGCGGCCCCCGCGTCGATGCCGCTGCCGACCGGGCGCTCGATGACCACTTCCATCCATGAGCCGCGCGGCTCGACCATCCCGGCGCCCCACTCCGCGACCACCACGGATCCCTCGAAGTCGAGATCGAGGTCGTCGAGCTCGACTGCACCGGCGCCGTCCGAGTCGCCACGATCCGCGGCGCGCCCGTCGGCGCCGGTCCCGTCGGCACCGCCGCGCTCCGCGCCGCCGATCCGGTAGGCGTCGACGTGCACGAGCGGCGCCCCTCCGACGAGCGACGGGTGCGTGCGGGCCAGCACGAAGGTCGGGCTCTGCACCGGCCCCCGCACGCCGAGGCCCTCGCCGATCCCGCGTGTCAGCGTGGTCTTGCCCGCGCCCAGCGGGCCCGTCAGCAGCACCAGATCGCCGGCCCGCAGCAGACGCCCCAGTCGCACCCCCAGCTCGTGCATCGCATCGGGATCCGCGATGCTCAACCGCACCGTGTTGCCGGCGTCGTCACCGAGAGTCATGCCGGATCCTCATCGACGGGGATCCGCAGCACGCGCGGTCCGACCCCCACCACGATCTCATAGTTGATGGTGCGCATGAGCCCCGCCCAGGTCTCCACCGGCGGGTGCCCCAGCTCCGGGTCGCCGAACAGCACCACGGGCTCGCCGAGGCTCACGCGACCGGCGAGCGGCCCGACGTCGACGATGAACTGATCCATGCCGATGCGCCCGACGATGGGGCGCGGCTCCCCGGCCACCGTCACCCACGCCCCGGAGCCGTTGAGGGCGCGGGGCATGCCGTCCGCGTACCCCATGGGCACCAGCGCGAGTGTCGTGGCCGTCTCGCACACGTGGTTGAAGCCGTAGGAGACCCCGGTGCCCGCGGGCACACCGCGCAGCGCGACGATCTCGGAGCGCAGCGTCATCGCGGGCACGAGCCCGAGCTGCGCAGAGGTCTTGTCCGCGAACGGGCTCAGTCCGTAGGCCGCAATGCCCACCCTGACGGTGTTGTAGTGGAGATGCGGGGACGAGAGCGTCGCCGCGCTCGCGGCCAGGTGCTTCATCTCGGGATCGACACCGGCCTCGCGCAGCATCGCGATCGCCCGGTCGAACTGCGCTGCCTGCGCCCGGTCGTGCTCGTCACCGGCGTTGGCGAGGTGGCTGAAGATACCGCGCACCCGCACCAGGCCCTCCTCCGAGAGCTCCGCGGCGCGGGCAAAGAGTTCGGGCCACTCCTCGGGAGCCGCACCGTTGCGGCTGAGCCCCGTATCGATTTTCAGCTGGGCCGTCGCCCGGCGCCCCACTCGCCTCGCGGCATCGGCGAGCGCCTCGAGCTGCTGCAGGTGGCTGACCCCGATCTCGATATCGGAGGCGACGGGCTCCGCGAAGTCGACCCGTGCGCCGTGCAGCCAGCACAGGATCGGGGCTTCGATGCCCGCCTCCCGCAGCGCGAGCGCCTCCTCGAGATCGGCGGTCGCGAGCATCGCGGCACCGCCCGCGAGCGCGGCCTCGCCCACGATCCTCGCGCCGTGCCCGTAGCCGTCGGCCTTGACCACCACAATCACCGAACCGCCCGTGAGGTTCCGCAGATGCGCGACGTTCTGCCTGATGGCGGGCAGCGAGATCTCGGCTACGCGCATTGCACCCGTTCTCATCTGGACTCCGATCCTTGATCCGTCGTCGGAAGATCGGCCACCGATCGTTCCGCTGCCGACGCTGATGCGACTCTACCCGCGGCCTCCGACATCGACGCTCCCGCCCCGGCCCCGGGACCCGATCCGGTCTCCGCCCCCTCCACGATCACGAAGGCCGTCGCCACACCCGCGTCGTGCGTCATCGAGAGGTGGGCGCGCTCCGCTCCACGATCCGCGAGCGCCGACGCGAGCGCCGACGTCATGACGAACGCGGGCGCTCGATCCCGATCCCGAACAACCTCGAGGTCGTGCCACCCCAGGCTCCCCGACCCCCCGAGCGCCTTGATGAGCGCTTCCTTCGCGGCGAAGCGAGCCGCCAGCGAGGCAAGCGATAGCGCTCGCTCCGCGCCGGTGAACAATCGCTCTCGCAGAGCCGGGGTGCGCTCGAGCTGGCGCTCGAAACGCGCGATGTCGACGGTGTCGACCCCGATGCCCCGAATCATGAAACTCCCGGTGTGCGGCGGCTGCGATCCCTGCGTTCACTCGTTCCGAGCGCGCGGGCTTACTCCACCGTCACCGACTTGGCGAGGTTGCGCGGCTGGTCAACGTCGAGGCCCTTCGCCGTCGAGAGCTCGAGCGCGAACCACTGCAGCGGTACGACCTGCAGCAGCGGCTCGAAGAGCGAGTCGGCCAGAGGCAGACGGATCACGTCGTCGGCGAACGGCAGCACCGCGGTGTCGCCCTTCTCCACGACGGCGATCACGCGAGCGCCCCGGGCGCGGATCTCCTGGATGTTCGAGACGACCTTCGAGTGCATGAGCGGCGACGTGCGCGGGCTCGGCACCAGCACGAACACGGGCTGCCCGTGATCGATGAGCGCGATCGGGCCGTGCTTCAGCTCGCCGGCGGCGAAGCCCTCCGCGTGGATGTAGGCGATCTCCTTCAGCTTGAGCGCGCCCTCGAGCGCGACCGGGAAGCCCACGTGGCGCCCGAGGAACAGCACCGAGCGGGTGTCCGCCATCCAGTGCGCCAGCTGCGCGATCTGGTCGTGCGTGTCGACGGCCTCGCGCACCTTGGCGGGCAGCTCCTCGAACTGCTGCACGGCCTGCGCCGAGTCCTCCGCCGAGAGGGTGCCGCGCACGCGCCCCAGGTGCAGACCGACGAGGTACAGGGCCGTGACCTGGGCGATGAACGCCTTCGTCGAGGCGACCGCGACCTCGGGGCCCGCATGGGTGTAGACCGCGGCGTCGGACTCGCGAGGGATCGTGGCGCTCTGGGTGTTGCACACCGAGACGGTGGTCACGCCGCGCTCGATGGCGTACTTCACGGCCATGAGCGTGTCCATCGTCTCGCCCGACTGGCTCACCGAGATCACCATCGTGCGATCGGAGAGCACGGGATCGCGGTAGCGGAACTCGTGGCTCAGCTGCACCTCGACGGGGATGCGGGCCCACTGCTCGATCGCGTAGGCGGCGACCTGGCCGGCGTAGGACGCCGTGCCGCACGCGATGATGACGATGCGGTCGATGCTGCGCAGGCGCTCGTCACCGAGCTCGGTCAGCTCGGGAATCTCCACCCCGTCGGCCGAGATGCGGCCCCGCACCGTGTTCTCGACGGCGTCGGGCTGCTCGTTGATCTCCTTCGCCATGAACGACGACCAGCCGCCCTTGTCGGCCGCGTCGGCGTCCCACTCGACCTCGTACTCGGAGAACTCGACCGGGTTGCCGGCGAAGTCGGTGATGCGCACCTCGTCGGGAGTGATGACGGCGATGTTGTCCTCGGCGACGGCGACCGCGCGGCGGGTCGACGAGACGAACGCCGCGACGTCGGATCCGAGGAAGTTCTCACCGTCTCCGAGACCCACGACGAGCGGCGAGTGGTGCCGGGCCGCGACGACCTTGCCGGGCTCGTCGCGGTGCATGGCGAGCAGCGTGAACGTGCCGCTGAGGCGGGTGACCACCGTGCGGAACGCCGTCTCGAGATCGCCCTGCCGCGCCACCTCGCGCCCCACGAGCGCTGCGACGACCTCGGTGTCGGTCTCGCTGATCAGCTCGATGCCGTCGGCGTCGAGCTCGGAGCGCAGCTCCGCGAAGTTCTCGACGATGCCGTTGTGGATCAGCGCCAGCTTGCCGTCGTCGCCCAGGTGCGGGTGCGCGTTCGCGTCGGTCGGCCCGCCGTGGGTCGCCCAGCGCGTGTGGCCGATGCCGGTGCCCGTGGCCCGGACCGGGCTGGCCTCGAGCAGTTCTTCCAGACGGGCGAGCTTGCCCGAGCGCTTCCGCACCGCCAGCTCACCGCTCTCATCGATCACGGCGATGCCCGCGGAGTCGTAGCCGCGGTACTCCAGGCGGCGCAGACCAGTGATGAGCGCCTCAACCGTATCGTTGGGGCCGACATATCCGACGATTCCACACATGACGCTCAGTTTAGTGGCACGATGGATGAATAATGGCCGAGTACAGCACCCCGGATCCTGCGCGTGTCGAAGACGCCTCCCAGGAGCCCGCCGCACTGAGCACCGATACTCAGGCGCTCATGCGCCCCGAGTTCACGTCGCCCTTCACCGAGATCGATCGTGCCGAGTGGGCGAGGCTGGCGGGCGAGACGCCGATGCCGCTCACCGAGCAGGAGATCGATGCGTTCCGCGGGCTGGGCGAGCCGCTCGATCTCGCCGAGGTCTCGGAGGTCTACCGGCCCCTCAGCCGGCTCATCAATCAGTACGCGATCGCGACGCGCGAGATGCATCAGCGCACGCGCGGCTTCCTGCGGCGCGACGGCGAGCGCCAGAGCCCGTTCGTCATCGGGATCGCCGGATCGGTGGCGGTCGGCAAGTCGACGGTCGCGCGTATTCTGCGGGATCTGCTGGCGCGCTGGCCCGAGACCCCGAACGTGCAGCTGATCACCACCGACGGTTTCCTGCACCCGACGCGCGAGCTCGAGCGGCGCGGGATCGTGCACCGCAAAGGATTCCCCGAGTCGTACGACCGGCGCGCGCTGCTGCGCTTCGTGTCCCAGGTCAAGGCGGGCGTCGAAGAGGTGCGCGCGCCCGTGTACAGCCACCTCGTCTACGACATCGTGCCCGACGAGTACATCGTCGTGCGGCAGCCGGACATCCTCATCGTCGAGGGGCTCAACGTGCTGCAGCCGGCCTCGATGCAGCACCCCGTCGCGGTGAGCGACCTCTTCGACTTCTCCGTCTACGTCGACGCGCGCATCGCCGATATCCAGCGCTGGTACCGCGACCGGTTCCTGCGCCTCAGGGAGAGCGCGTTCGCGAACCCGCGCTCCCATTTCCGCAGGTTCGCGACGCTCAACGACGAGGCCGCGATCGCGGTCGCCGACGAGTTCTGGAACAACATCAACGAGCCCAACCTGATCGAGAACATCAGGCCGACGCGGGCGCGGGCCACCCTCGTACTGCGCAAGGAGGCCGATCACCGGGTCCAGAAGGTGCTGCTCAGGAAACTGTAGGGGCTGGCCGCGGCCCGCGCTCGCCACTGCGCGACCGATCCCGCCGCTATGCAAGAAGGCCCGGTCATGCGACCGGGCCTTCTTGCATTTCGACGCGCGACTCAGACCGCGAGCCGCTCCTTCACGATCTCGGCGAGGTCGTCGGCGAGGCGCTGCGCCTGCTCCTCGTGCTCCGCTTCGACCATCACGCGCACCACGGGCTCGGTGCCCGAGGGGCGCAGCAGCACGCGGCCCTTGCCGCCCAGCGCGAGCTCGGCCTGGTGCACCGCCTGCTGCAGCACATCGTCCCCGGAGACCCCGGTGCGGTCGACGCCGCGCACGTTCACGAGCACCTGCGGGTACACGGTCATGCACTGCGCCAGTTCGGCGAGCGACTTGCCGGTGCGCTTCACCTCGGCGGCGATGTGCAGACCGGTGAGGATGCCGTCACCCGTGGTCGCGTAGTCGCTCATGATGACGTGCCCCGACTGCTCGCCTCCCAGCGAGTAGCCGTGCTCGTTGATCGCCTCGAGCACGTAGCGGTCGCCCACCCCGGTCTCGACGACGTCGATGCCGTTGTCGGCCATGGCAAGCTTCAGTCCGAGGTTGGACATCACGGTCGCGACGAGCGTGTTGCGTTCGAGCTTGCCTCGGGCCGACATCGAGAGCGCGAGGATCGCCATGATCTTGTCGCCGTCGACCACGTTGCCGTCGCCGTCGACCGCGAGACAGCGGTCGGCGTCACCGTCGTGGGCGATGCCGAGGTCGCCGCCGTGCGCGCGAACAGCAGCGATCAGCGGCTCGAGGTGGGTGGAACCCACACCGTCGTTGATGTTGAAGCCGTCGGGATCGTTGCCGATCACCGTCACCTTCGCCCCGGCATCGCTGAACACGTCCGGCGAGATCCCGGCCGCGGCGCCGTGCGCGCAGTCGAGCACGACGTGCAGCCCGTCCAACTTGACGCCCTCGAGCGTGCCGAGCAGGTGCACGAGGTAACGGTCCTCGGCGTCCGCGAAGCGGCGGATCCGACCGACCTCCCGGCCTGTGACCGCGATCCTCGTGCCGCTCATCGCGGCCTCGATCTCGTCCTCGATGTCGTCGGCCAGCTTGCGGCCGCCCTCGGCGAAGAACTTGATGCCGTTGTCTGGCGCCGGGTTGTGCGAGGCCGAGACCATCACACCGAAGTCGGCTCCGGTGTCGGCGACGAGGTAGGCGGCGGCGGGAGTCGGGATCACGCCGGCGTCGAGCACATCGACGCCGGCAGCGGCCAGACCGGCCGAGACGGCCGCCGCGATGAACTCACCGGACACTCGCGGATCGCGAGCGACCACGGCTACAGCGCGACGGCTCTCGCTCCGGGCTGAACGCCCGAGAACGAGAGCCGCTGCGTGGGCGAGGTTCATGGCCAGCTCGGCGGTCACATCGACCCCGGCCAGACCACGAACCCCATCGGTGCCGAACAGGCGTCCCATGAGAGGGTGCTTCCTGCTTAGCGCTTCGAGTACTGAGGCGCCTTGCGGGCCTTCTTGAGACCGGCCTTCTTGCGCTCCTTGATGCGGGCGTCGCGGCTGAGGAAGCCGGCCTTCTTGAGCGTCGGGCGGTTGTGCTCCGCGTCGATCTCGTTCAGGGCGCGGGCGATCGCGAGACGCAGGGCGCCGGCCTGACCCGAGGGGCCGCCGCCGACGATGCGGGCGATCACGTCGTACGAGCCGTTCAGCTCGAGCACGGTGAAGGGATCGGTGATGAGCTGCTGGTGCAGCTTGTTGGGGAAGTACTCGTCGAGCTCGCGCCCGTTGACGGTCATCTTGCCCGAGCCGGGGATGAGGCGCACGCGGGCGATGGCCTGCTTGCGACGGCCGACGGCTGCACCGGGAACGGTGAGCGCGGGGCGGGGGGTCGACGCGGTCGCCTGCGAGGCGGGCGTCTCGGTGGTGTAGCTCTCGGGGGCCACGGTCTGCTCTTCAGTCACTGTGAAGTCTCTCTCTTAACGTCTCGTTGCGCCGCGATTACTGCGCGACCTGGCCGAAGGTGTAGGGGGTGGGCTGCTGAGCCGCGTGCGGGTGCTCTGCGCCCGCGTAGACCTTCAGCTTGCGGAAGATGTCGGCGCCCAGGGAGTTCTTCGGCAGCATGCCGCGGATGGCCTTCTCGACGGCGCGCTCGGGGTTCTTCTCGAGCAGCTCGGTGTAGCTCACCGAGCGCAGGCCGCCCGGGTAGCCCGAGTGGCGGTAGGCCTTCTTCTTGGCCGCCTTGCCCGCGGTCAGCACGACCTTGTCGGCGTTGATGATGATGACGTAGTCGCCCATGTCCATGTGGGGGGCGAACGTCGGCTTGTGCTTGCCGCGGAGCAGAGCCGCCGCGTGCGAGGCCAGGCGGCCGAGCACCACGTCGGTGGCGTCGATGACGAGCCAGTCGTGCTTCTGCTCGGAGGCCTTCGGCGAATAAGTGCGAGTCACTAGAGTGCTGCTTTCTGTCGAATTGGAGGTGTTCGTGGATCCCGCTCCGATGCCCGGTCCCCTATGGGTGCGCGAGCGATGGAGGGCTCAACAAATCGGGTGCTTACGCACCAAGGATCAACTTTAGCACAGGATCGCGGAGCCTCTCCATGATCTCCAGGGCCTGCAGGCCTCCAGGGCCTTCGTTGCAGTCTTTCCAGGCCCTGGATCAATCGAGACGGTCCATTCCTCTCGAGCCGGGCTGCAATTCGCGTGAATTGCAGCCCGGCTCGATACTTTGAGGCCGACTCGCACGCTCGCCCGGGGCCACGACTTCAAGAAGGCCCCGCCATGGATCCGCGACGTCGGCCGTCGGCCGTCACCCATCAGAAGCCAGACGTCGGCGGTCGGCCGTCTGCGCTCGGCCTCAGGCCGGCAGCCGTCAGCCGTCGAGAGGAGCCCGCTTCGCCCGCGTCTGCTCGGCTCGCGCTGCGAGCGCCTCGTCGGACGGGTACGCGATCTCCTCGAGTGACAGCCCGTGAGCCGGCATGACCGTGAACCTGCTGGATCGCGCACGGGCGTCGCGCAGCCGGATCAGCTCATCGTGCCCGATCCTCCCGCTGCCCACCGCGACAACCGCCCCGACGAGCGCCCGCACCATCGAGTGGCAGAAGGCGTCCGCTTCGATGCGCGCCGCGTAGGCGCCGTCCTCCGTCTCGCGCCACTCGAAGCAGAGCAGATCGCGCACGGCGGTGGCCCCCTCGCGCGCCTTACAGAAGGTCGTAAAGTCGTTCAGGCCGAGCAGTTCGTCACTGGCGCGCTGGATCGCCGAGAGATCGAGCGGCCGCGGCACCTCGGCGGTGAAGCGCGCGGTGAGCGGATCGCGGCGCATGCCCTCCCCCCGCAGCCGGTATTCGTAGCGCCGGCGCAGCGCCGAGAATCGTGCATCGAACACGTCGGGCACGATCCTCACCGCATGCACCGCGATGTCAGGCGCACCGCGCTTCAGCACGCCGTTGAGCTTACGAGCTCGGGTCGCGGACTCCTCCGCCTCGGTGCGGCGCGCCTGCCCGCGCCGAGCGCTCCACTTCGCGAGCTGCGCGTCCGTGACATCGAGGTGCGCGACCTGGCCCCGTGCATGCACGCCCGCGTCGGTGCGGCCTCCGACGGTGAGCCGCACGCCCGCGTTCTCGGGGCCCGTGCGCAGCAGCAGGCCGATGGCCCGCTCCAGCTCGCCCTGCACGGTGCGCAATCCAGGCTGCGCAGCCCACCCGGAGAAGTCCGTGCCGTCGTAGGCGAGGTCGAGCCGCAGCCGGGTGCGCTCCGCGGGCCGGCCCGCGGTCGCGGGTGCGGACTCGGCGTGCGGCCCAGCGGGAGCAGGTGCGTCGGACCCAGCGTGCACGGCAGAGGCGTCGGCGTGCACGGGACGGTCGGGCTCAACATGCACGGGGCGGTCTGGTCGGTCGAGGATCACTCCTCGATCCTGCCAGATCCGCAGCCGGCCGTCCCGACCCGTCGTGCCGGCCCGCCTCTCTCTCTCCCCCCCCGATCGAGATGACACATTCGGCCCCCATATCGCAGCGCGAGGGCGGAACGCGTCATCTCGGCGAGGAAGCAGGTCGGGAACGAGGAAGCAGGGCGAGCACGAGTAAGCAGGGCGGGAATGAGGAAAGAACGCGGGAATGGCGGGAAAGCCCGGGACCAGGAGGGAGAGCGGCGCGGGAAGGGACGGCGGGAGAGAACAGCGAAGCGCCCCGCGTTCCTGGAGGGATCGCGGGGCGCTTCGTCGTGCGGGAGTCGAGACGTTACTCGGCCTTCTCCTCGGCCGGAGCCTCGGTCTCGGCTGCCTCCTCGGCGGGAGTCTCGGCCTCGGCGACCTCGGTCTCCTCGGCGGGGGTCTCGACGACCTCCTCGGCCTTGGGCTCCTCGGCAGCAGCCTTCTTCGCCTTCGGCTTCGGGTTGACCGGCTCGAGCACGAGCTCGATCACTGCGAGGGGCGCGTTGTCGCCCTTGCGGAAACCGGTCTTGATGATGCGGGTGTAGCCGCCCTCGCGGTTCTCGACGAGCGGGGCGATCTCGGTGAAGAGCTCGTGCACGACGCTCTTGTCGAGGATCTGACGCATCACGCGACGGCGGGCGTGCAGGTCGCCGCGCTTGGCGAAGGTCACGAGGCGCTCGGCCACGGGCTGCAGGCGCTTAGCCTTGGTCTCCGTGGTCTGGATCCGCTTGTGCTCGAAGAGCTGGGACGCCATCTGGTTCAGCATGAGGCGCTCGTGTGCGGGGCCGCCTCCGAGGCGGGGGCCCTTGTTGGGCTTGGGCATTGTTTACTCCAGTAAGTGTGCGATCAGGCGAGCAGCGCCGGGTCGTTAGTTGTTGTCGTCTTCGTAGCTGTAGAACTGCGCACCGTCGAAGCCGGGCACCGCGTCCTTCAGCGAGAGGCCCATCTCGGTGAGCTTGTCGCGCACCTCGAAGACGGACTTCTGGCCGAAGTTGCGGATGTTCATCAGCTGCGCCTCGGAGAGCGCGACGAGCTCGCTCACCGTGTTGATGCCCTCGCGCTTCAGGCAGTTGTAGCTGCGCACCGAGAGATCCAGGTCCTCGATCGGGATCGAGAGCTCGCCCTCGGCCACGACCTCGACCGGCGCGGGGCCGATCTCGACGCCCTCGGCGGCGGTGTTGAGCTCGCGGGCCAGGCCGAACAGCTCGACGAGGGTCGAACCGGCCGACGCGATCGCGTCGCGGGGCGTGATGGCGGGCTTGGTCTCGACGTCGACGACGAGGCGATCGAAGTCGGTGCGCTCACCCGCACGCGTGGCCTCCACGCGGTAGGTGACTTTGAGCACCGGCGAGTAGATCGAGTCGACCGGGATGCGGCCGACCTCGGCGTCCTCGTTGCGGTTCTGGGCAGCCGAGACGTAGCCGCGGCCGCGCTCGATGGTCAGCTCGAGCTCGAACTGCGCGGTGTCGCTCAGAGTCGCGATGACGAGCTCGGGGTTGTGCACCTCGACACCCGCGGGAGCGGAGATGTCGGCGGCGGTCACCTCACCGGCGCCGGTCTTGCGCAGGTATGCCGTGATCGGCTCGTCGTGCTCGCTCGAGACGACGAGATCCTTGATGTTGAGGATGATCTCGGTCACGTCCTCGGTCACACCGGGGATCGTCGTGAACTCGTGGGCAACGCCCTCGAAGCGCACGCTGGTCACCGCGGCACCGGGGATCGACGAGAGCAGGGTGCGACGCAGGGAGTTGCCGAGCGTGTAGCCGAAGCCGGGCTCGAGCGGCTCGATGGCGAAGCGCGAACGGTACTCGGAGATCGATTCTTCAGTCAGAGTGGGTCGCTGTGCAATGAGCACTGTGTGTGGTCCTTTCGCTGGAGTCCGCTATATGACTCATGCGTTGATGGGAAAGGGAAGGACTGAAACAGCCTCGGCGACCGGCCGCAACGGGATTCCGTTGCGGCCGGAAGCCGCTAGCATTCGCCGATGTCGATCTGGGTGCCTCGACGCCGCGGAGGGCGGCAGTCGAAGCCGACCGCAGTCGGCTAGACAATCAGTTCAGACGCGACGGCGCTTCGGCGGACGGCAACCGTTGTGCGTCTGCGGGGTGACATCGGTGATCGACCCGACCTCGAGGCCTGCCGCCTGAAGCGAGCGGATCGCGGTTTCGCGGCCCGAGCCCGGACCCTTCACGAAGACATCGACCTTCTTCATGCCGTGCTCCTGCGCCTTGCGCGCAGCCGACTCCGCGGCGAGCTGAGCGGCGAAGGGGGTCGACTTGCGCGAGCCCTTGAAGCCGACGCCGCCCGAGGAGGCCCAGCTGATCACGGCACCGGTGGTGTCGGTGATCGAGACGATCGTGTTGTTGAACGTCGACTTGATGTGGGCCTGGCCCACGACGACGTTCTTCTTGTCCTTGCGACGCGGCTTACGAGCCGCGGTCTTGGGTGCAGCCATTGAGTGTTCTCCTGAAAAGCTCTGTGTGTTCGGTCAGTGAACCGGCGGTTACTTCTTCTTGCCGGCGACGGTGCGCTTCGGGCCCTTGCGGGTGCGAGCGTTCGTCTTGGTGCGCTGACCGTGCACGGGCAGGCCCTTGCGGTGGCGGAGACCCTGGTAGCTGCCGATCTCGACCTTGCGGCGGATGTCGGCTGCGACCTCGCGGCGGAGGTCGCCCTCAACCTTGAAGTTGCCTTCGATGTAGTCGCGGAGCGCGACGAGCTGGTCGTCGGTGAGGTCCTTGACGCGGATGTTGCCGTCGATGCCGGTGTCGGCGAGGGTCTTCAGCGCGCTGGTGCGGCCGACGCCGTAGATGTAGGTGAGTGCGATCTCGACGCGCTTATCGCGCGGGATGTCGACTCCTGCGAGACGTGCCATGTTGGCTCTCCTTGCGGATCGTGGAGGTTTGGTGCGCATCGGGGGTTCGGGCCTCCGACCCGAGGTGTCCCCCGCACGTCGACAGACGGTGGTCTGCGTCCGTGCGGGCTCTTCGATGCGCTGGATCAGTTATTGAGTTGCGTGTTCTGCTCGAGCAGTCTCGTCACCCTGCGTGAGCTTGCGAACCGCAGGATCTCGTATGAGACTCTGCGACGACTTGCTCACGCAGCATGACGACCTGCTAGCCCTGACGCTGCTTGTGGCGCGGGTTGCTCTTGCAGATCACCATGACGCGGCCGTGACGACGGATGACCTTGCAGTGATCGCAGATCGGCTTGACGCTGGGCTTGACCTTCATGATGTTTCCTTCATAGTTCGCTGTCCTCGTACTCGCGGGGTGCCGCGAGCCGTTACTTTCCAGCGACCTACTTGTAGCGGTAGACGATGCGGCCGCGGGTCAGATCGTAGGGCGTCAGCTCCACGATCACGCGGTCCTCGGGGAGGATGCGGATGTAGTGCTGGCGCATCTTTCCGGAGATATGAGCGAGCACCTTGTGTCCATTGGTCAACTCAACGCGGAACATCGCATTGGGCAGAGCCTCGACAACCTGTCCCTCGATCTCGATGACGCCGTCTTTCTTCGCCATAGCCTCACTATCGCTTGCGTAGGTTTGTGCTGGTCTTGCGAATGCCCTGAACTTGCCTGCGAGCACGAAGCGGATCCTCCGCCGCGAACACGAAAACAGGCGCAAAGCACCAAAGATCAAGAGTACCCGGGCGTGGCGCATTTGTAAACCCGAGGTTCACGACACGCCGATGCGGCTACGGGATCGACAGGAATGCCTACGGGATCGGAACCGGAGTGATCCCGAGCGGCTCGAGACCGCTCGCTCCGCCGTCCTCGGCGGTCAGCACCCAGATCCCCTTCTCGTGCACGGCGACCGAGTGCTCCCACTGAGCGCTCATCGAGCCGTCGGCGATCGTGACCGTCCAGTCGTCGTCCTGCACCACGGTGTCGATCCCGCCCGCGGAGATGATGGGTTCGATCGCCACCACGAGCCCGGGCTTCACCTCGGGCCCGCGCCGCTTCACCGGCACGTTGAAGACCGGTGGATCCTCGTGCATGCTGCGTCCGATGCCGTGGCCGATGTAATCCTCGAGCACGCCGAAATCGCTGTGCGAGCGGACGTAGGCTGAGACGGCCTCCCCCACCTCGTTCAGGTGGGACGCCGACGCGAGCCTCGCGATCCCGCGCCACATCGCGGCCTCGGTGACGTCGCTGAGCTTCTGGATCTCAGCGGTGCGCTCGGACCGCGCATGATCGGGCAGCACCGCCGTGATGGCGGCGTCGCCGTGCCAGCCCTTCACCACTGCCCCCGCGTCGAGGGCCACGATGTCGCCCGGCTCGAGCGGGCGATCCGTCGGGATCCCGTGCACCACGTGCTCGTTGACGTTCGCGCAGATGGTGTGGCGGTAGCCGGGTTCGAGCATGAAGTTGGGGGCGCCGCCGCGGGAGCGGATCGCCTCCTCTGCGAGCGCGTCGAGTTCGAGCGGCGTGATACCGGGGCGCACCGCCTCGCGCATCGCCGCGAGGGCCGCCGCGGTCGCGAGTCCCGGTTCGACCATCAGCCGCAGCTGCGCCGGCGACTTGTAGATGGAGCGGCGCAGGATCCCCCGACGGGCCACGGCCTAGCGCTCCACCGGAGCGGCGAGCTTCGCTTCGAGCCCCTCGGCGATGCGCTGGGCCACTTCCTCGACGGTGCCGAGGGCGTCGACGGTCACCAGGATCCCGCGCTCCGAGAATAGCGCGATGAGCGGCGCGGTCTGCTCGGCGTACACCTCCTGGCGGTGGCGGATCACCTCTTCGGTGTCGTCGGCGCGGCCCTCGATCTCGGCGCGCTTCAGCAGACGGGCGACGACCGCGTCGACGTCGGCTTCCAACAGCACGACCGCGTCGAGCGACGAGCCGTCGAGCATGTTGTCGAGCGCGTGCACCTGATCGACCGTGCGGGGGTATCCGTCGAGCAGGAATCCGGCGGCCGCATCGGGCTGCGCGAGGCGATCCTCGACGATCTCGTTGGTGAGCGAGTCGGGCACGAGCTCGCCGCGCTCGATGATCGCCTGCACCCGCTTGCCGAGTTCGGTGCCGCCCTTGATGTTGGCGCGGAAGATGTCTCCGGTCGAGATGGCCGGCACCCCGTAGCGCTCCGCGATCGCGGAGGCCTGGGTGCCCTTGCCCGCACCCGGCGGGCCGATGATCAGCAGTCGTGTGGTCTGGGTATCGGTCACTTGAGAAGCCCTTCGTAGTGGCGCTGCTGCAGCTGAGCATCGATCTGCTTGACGGTCTCGAGACCGACACCCACGATGATCAGGATCGAAGCACCGCCGAACGGGAAGTTCTGGTTGGCCCCGAAGAACGCGAGCGCGATGAGCGGGATGAGCGCGATCAGCCCCAGGTAGAGCGATCCCGCGCTGGTGATACGGGTGAGCACGTAGTTGAGGTACTCGGCGGTGGGTCGTCCGGCGCGGATGCCGGGGATGAACCCGCCGTACTGCTTCATGTTGTCGGAGACCTCTTCGGGGTTGAAGGTGATCTGCACGTAGAAGAAGGTGAATCCGATGGTGAGCAGGAAGAAGACGAGCATGTACACGGGCTGATCGCCGTACACGAGGTTGTTCTGGATCCAGACGACCCAGGCCTTCGGCTCCTCGCCGATCTGCGGCTGGTTGAACTGCGTGATCAGCATGGGCAGGTACAGGATCGCGGAGGCGAAGATGACCGGGATCACACCGGCCATGTTGACCTTGATCGGGATGTAGGTGCTGCTGCCCCCATAGGTGCGCCGCCCGACCACGCGCTTCGCGTACTGCACCGGGATACGGCGCTGGGACTGCTCGACGAAGACGACGGCGGCGACGACGACGAGGCCGACCGCGAGCACCAGGAGGAACACCTCCCAGCCCTTCGACTCCTTGATCATCCACATGGCGCTGGGGAAGGTCGCCGCGATCGAGGTGAAGATGAGGAGCGACATGCCGTTGCCGATGCCGCGCTCGGTGATGAGCTCGCCGAACCACATGATGAGGCCGGTGCCGGCGGTCATCGTGATGATCATGATGAGGATCGCCCACCACTCCTGCGAGACCAGGTTCTGGCACGCCTGGTTGGCTACCGCGCCGAACAGCTGGCCCGAGCGGGCGACGGTGATCAGCGTGGTCGACTGGAGGACCGCGAGCGCGATCGTCAGGTAGCGGGTGTACTGGGTCAGCTTGGCCTGCCCGGCCTGGCCTTCCTTGTGCAGCGCTTCGAAGTGCGGGATCACCACGCGCAGCAGCTGCGTGATGATGGAGGCGGTGATGTAGGGCATGATGCCCAGCGCGAAGATCGACAGCTGCAGCAGAGCGCCGCCGCTGAACAGGTTGATCATGTCGTAGAGGCCCGAGGTGCCCTGCGCCTGATTGGCGACGAGGCAGGCCTGCACATTGTCGAACTGAACGAACGGTGCCGGGATGAAGGATCCGAGCCGGAAAAGGGAAACGATCGCGAGCGTGAAGACGATCTTCCGCCGCAGATCAGGGGTCCGGAAGATCCGTCCGATGGCGCTGAACAAAATCTGCCTCCTGGGAACGTCGTATGGGCCTTCGCCTGACGACGAGAACCGATTGCACCAGCCTACATGGATGGTGGGGCCTGAAAAACAGGGATCGGCCGAGCGGCGATCCCTCAAACAAAAAGCGGGGGCGAGGCGGGGCGGCACGTGTGCCGACCCCGCCGCGCCCCCACTACCCGAGTCATGCTCGAGTGTTCGAGTCCTGACGGACCCTTACTTGATCTCTCCGCCGGCGGCGACGATCTTCTGCTCGGCAGAGCCGGAGACCTTGTCGACCGACACGGTGAGCTTGACCTGCAGATCGCCGTCGCCCAGCACCTTGACGGGCTGGTTCTTGCGGACGGCGCCCTTCGACACGAGATCCTCGACGGTCACGTCCCCACCCTGCGGGTAGAGCTCTGCGAGCTTGGCGACGTTGACGACCTGGTACTCGGTGCGGAACGGGTTCTTGAACCCGCGCAGCTTCGGGGTGCGCATGTGCAGCGGCATCTGCCCACCCTCGAAGCCGGCCTTCACCTGGTACCGGGCCTTGGTGCCCTTGGTACCGCGGCCCGCGGTCTTGCCCTTCGAGCCCTCGCCGCGACCCACACGGGTCTTGGCCTTCTTCGAGCCCGGAGCCGGACGCAGGTGATGCGCCTTGAGCACCGGCTCGCGCTCCTCGTTCTTCTCGCTCATGCGTCGATCTCCTCAACCTCTACAAGGTGAGCGACAGCGCGCACGTAGCCGCGGTTAGCCTGGGTGTCCTCACGAACGACCGACTGGCCGATCTTCTTGAGGCCGAGGCTGCGCAGGGTATCGCGCTGGTTCTGCTTCTCACTGATAACGGACTTCGTCTGCGTAATCCTCAGGCTCTTCGCCATTACGCACCTGCCTTTGCCTTCGCGGCAGCGTCGGCCGCGGCCTTCGCCTCGGCGCGCACGATGCGAGCCGGGGCGACGCGGTCGAAGTCGAGACCGCGGCGGGCTGCGACGGAGCGGGGCTCCTCGAGCTGCTGCAGCGCCTCGACGGTCGCGTGCACGATGTTCAGGGTGTTGGACGAGCCGAGCGACTTGCTCAGCACATCGTGGATGCCGGCGCACTCGAGCACGGCGCGGACCGGACCACCGGCGATAACACCGGTACCGGCAGCAGCCGGACGCAGCAGCACGACGCCGGCTGCGGCCTCGCCCTGCACGGGGTGCGGGATGGTGCTGCCGACGCGGGGCACGCGGAAGAAGTTCTTCTTCGCCTCCTCGACACCCTTGGAGATGGCGAGGGGCACCTCCTTCGCCTTGCCGTAGCCGACACCGACGGTGCCGTTGCCGTCGCCCACCACGACGAGCGCGGTGAAGCTGAAGCGACGGCCGCCCTTGACGACCTTCGACACGCGGTTGATGGTCACGACGCGCTCGAGGAACTGGCTCTCGCTGCGATCGCGTCCGCCGCGCTCGCCACGGGTACCGCGGTCACGGCTGCCGCGACGCTGCTCGCGGGGCTCGTTGCGGTGATCCTGAGCCGGCGCCTCGGCGGCCTGAGTCTCAGCAGACACTTCCTGCTCCTTCGTTTCGTTGCTCACAGGGCCAGCCCCCCTTCGCGAGCGCCATCGGCGATCGCTGCGACGCGGCCTGCGTACTTGCTGCCGCCGCGGTCGAAGACGACTGCCTCGACACCGGCGTTCTTCGCGCGCTCTGCGACGAGCTCGCCGACCTTGCGCGCCTTGGCGGTCTTGTCGCCGTCGAACGCGCGCAGATCGGCTTCCATGGTCGAAGCCGAAGCGACGGTGACGCCCTTCGAGTCGTCGACGATCTGGACGAAGACGTGGCGAGCCGAGCGGTTCACGACGAGACGGGGACGCGCCTCGGTGCCGACGATCTTCTTGCGCAGGCGGGTGTGGCGACGGATGCGAGCAGCCGTACGACCCTTAGCCCGAGATACTGAAGCGGCCATGGGTTACTTACCAGCCTTTCCTGCCTTGCGACGGACGTTCTCACCGGCGTAGCGAATGCCCTTGCCCTTGTAGGGCTCCGGCTTCTTCAGCTTGCGGATGTTCGCAGCGGCCTCGCCGACCGCCTGCTTCGAGATGCCGCTCACGATGATCTTCGTGTTGCCCTCGACGGCGAGCGTGATGCCCTCCGGCGCCTCGACGTTCACCGGGTGCGAGAAGCCGAGCGCGAGCTCGAGGCCCTGGCCCTTCTGCTGCACGCGGTAACCCGTGCCGACGACCTCGAGCTGCTTCGAGTAGCCCTCGGTCACACCGATGATGTTGTTGTTGATGAGCGTGCGGGTCAGACCGTGCAGCGCTCGGGAGTCGCGCTCGTCGTCGGGACGGGTGACCAGCACCTGGCCGTCCTCGAGAGCAACGCGGATCGGTTCGGCGACGACGAGCGACAGCTCGCCCTTCGAACCCTTGACCGTGACCTTCTGGCCCTCGATCTTGACGTCTACACCACCGGGAACGGTGATGGGAAGCTTACCAATACGTGACATGACGGCTTACCACACGTAAGCGAGGACTTCCCCGCCAACGCCC
Source organism: Leucobacter tenebrionis (assembly GCF_019884725.1). Classification (NCBI taxonomy): domain Bacteria; kingdom Bacillati; phylum Actinomycetota; class Actinomycetes; order Micrococcales; family Microbacteriaceae; genus Leucobacter; species Leucobacter tenebrionis. The sequence goes on from NZ_CP082322.1 coordinate 1,032,636, forward strand.
TTCTGCTCAGCCTCGCGGTCGGTGAGGAGCCCCGAGGAGGTGGACAGGATCGCGATGCCGAGGCCGCCGAGCACGCTCGGGATCTCGGTCGAGCGCGCGTACACCCGGAGGCCGGGCTTCGATACGCGCTTGATGCCCTCGATGGAGCGCTCGCGGTTCGGGCCGTACTTCAGCGACATGGTGAGGGTGGTGCCGACGCGAGCCGCCTCCACCTTCCAGTCCTTGATGTAGCCTTCGCGCTTGAGGATCTCAGCGATCCGCTCCTTCAGCTTCGAGCCGGGGAGCGAAACGTCGTCATGATGCGCAGAGTTGGCGTTGCGCAGCCGGGTCAGCATATCTGCTACCGGATCAGTCATCGTCATGAGTGACTCTTCTTTCTCGCCTGGTATCACACACCGTTACACGGAGTGCGACCTGGGTGACACACGGATCGGGTGCCCGGGAAACTCCCGAGCACCCTCACCGTTTGGACTATTCAGTTATTCCGACTTGAAGGGGAAGCCGAGCGCCTTGAGCAGCGCGCGACCCTCGTCGTCGGACTTCGCGGTGGTCACGACAGTGATGTCGAAACCGCGCACTCGATCAATCTTATCCTGATCGATCTCGTGGAACACACTCTGCTCGGTCAAACCGAAGGTGTAGTTGCCGTTTCCGTCGAACTGCTTGTCCGAAAGACCGCGGAAATCGCGGATTCGGGGCAGCGCGAGGCTGATCAGGCGATCGAGGAACTCCCACGCGCGGTCACCGCGGAGGGTGACGTGGGCGCCGATGGCCTGGCCCTCGCGCAGCTTGAACTGCGCGATGGACTTGCGGGCCTTGGTCACCATGGGCTTCTGGCCGGTGATCTTGGTGAGGTCGGCGATAGCGCCCTCGATCACCTTGCTGTCGCGAGCGGCATCGCCGACACCGGTGTTCACGACCACCTTGACGATGCCCGGAACCTGCATGATGTTGGCGTACTCGAACTCTTCGCGCAGCTGCGGAACGATGTCGTTCCGGTACTTCTGCTTGAGACGGGGCTGAACCTTGGTCTCAGTCATTTAGAGGTCCTTCCCAGACTGCTTGGCGTAGCGCACGCGAACGGTCTTCTTCTTGCCGTTCTTCTCGACCTCCTCGACGCGGAACCCGACGCGAGTCGGCTTCTTCGTCTCGGGATCGACGATAGCGACGTTGGAGACGTGGATCGGGGCCTCGACGGTCTCGATGCCGCCCTCGCGGGTGCCCCGATCCGACTGGCCGACGCGCACGTGCTTCGTCACGAAGTTCACTCCCTCGACGACCACGCGGTCGCTCTCGGTGAGCACGTCGATGACGCGGCCCTGCTTGCCCTTGTAGCCGCCGCGCTCCTGCGACGGGCCCGAGATGACCTCGACGAGGTCACCCTTCTTGATCTTTGCGCCCATAGGACTAGATCACCTCCGGTGCGAGCGAGACGATCTTCATGAACCGCTTGTCGCGCAGCTCACGGCCGACCGGCCCGAAGATACGGGTGCCGCGGGGCTCCCCGTCTGCCTTGAGAATGACGGCTGCGTTCTCGTCGAAGCTGATGTACGAGCCATCGGCACGACGGGTCGACTTGCGAGCCCGGACGACGACGGCCTTGACCACGTCGCCCTTCTTCACGTTGCCGCCGGGGATCGCGTCCTTCACGGTCGCGACGATCGTGTCGCCGAGACCGGCGTAACGACGCTTCGAGCCCCCGAGCACACGGATGGTGAGCAACTCCTTGGCGCCGGTGTTATCGGCGACCTTGAGTCGGGATTCCTGCTGAATCACTTGTTACTCCTTCACTCAGTAAGCGCGAGGCTTACTTCGCCTTCTCGAGGATCTCGACCAGACGCCAGCGCTTGGTGGCGCTCAGCGGGCGGGTCTCGTGGATGAGCACGAGATCGCCGATGCCTGCGGTGTTCTGCTCGTCGTGGGCCTTGACCTTCGACGACCGGCGCATGACCTTGCCGTAGAGCGGGTGCTTCACGCGATCCTCGACCTCGACGACGATGGTCTTGTCCATCTTGTCGCTGACGACGTAACCGCGGCGGGCCTTACGGTAGCCGCGCTGTTCCTTCTCGACCTCAGCCATTCTTAGGCCTCCTTCGTCTCAGCGGCGGCGTCCGCCTGCTCGGTCTTCTTGCTGCTCTTCTTCGCCTTGGCGGGAGCAGGGGCGGCCGCCGGGGTCACCCGGAGACCGAGCTCGCGCTCGCGCAGCACGGTGTAGATGCGAGCGATGTCGCGCTTCACCTGGCGCACGCGGCCGTGGCTCTCCAGCTGGCCGGTGGCCGACTGGAAACGAAGGTTGAAGAGCTCGGCCTTGGCCTTCTTGAGCTCCTCGGCCAGACGCTCGTCCTCGAAGCTATCGAGTTCGGTGATGGCCAGTTCTTTGGTACCGATCGCCATTACGCGTCGCCCTCCTCGCGCTTGATAATACGGGCCTTGAGCGGCAGCTTGTGGATCGCGCGGGTCAGCGCCTCACGAGCGAGCTGCTCGTCGACGCCGGCGACCTCGAAGAGCACACGGCCCGGCTTGACGTTGGCCACCCACCACTCGGGCGAACCCTTACCCGAACCCATGCGGGTTTCCGCGGGCTTCTTGGTGAGGGGACGGTCGGGGTAGATGTTGATCCACACCTTGCCGCCGCGCTTGATGTGACGGGTCATCGCGATACGAGCGGACTCGATCTGACGGTTCGTCACGTAAGCGGGGGTGAGGGCCTGGATACCGAACTCGCCGAACGCGACCGTGGTGCCGCCCTTCGACTGACCGCTGCGGCTGGGGTGGTGCTGCTTGCGGTACTTGACTCGACGGGGAATCAGCATGCTTACTTCTCCGCTCCTGCTGCAGCGGGTGCAGCCTCGGCCTGCGCGCCACGGGGCGCGCGGCGACGATCGCCGCGGTCGCGCGACGGCTTCTGGGCCGCCTGCTCGCGAGCGAGTTCCTTGTTGGTGAGGTCACCCTTGTAGATCCAGACCTTCACGCCGATGCGGCCGAAGGTGGTCTTCGCCTCGTAGAAGCCGTAGTCGATGTTCGCGCGCAGCGTGTGCAGCGGCACACGACCCTCGCGGTAGAACTCCGAGCGGCTCATCTCGGCGCCGCCGAGACGGCCGGAGACCTGGATACGGATGCCCTTGGCGCCGGCGCGCTGAGCGCCCTGCAGGCCCTTGCGCATCGCACGGCGGAACGCCACGCGAGCAGCGAGCTGCTCGGCGATGCCCTGAGCGACGAGCTGAGCGTCGGCCTCGGGGTTCTTCACCTCGAGGATGTTCAGCTGGATCTGCTTGCCGGTGAGCTTCTCGAGGTCGGCGCGGATGCGCTCGGCCTCGGCGCCGCGGCGGCCGATGACGATGCCGGGACGCGCCGAGTGGATATCCACGCGGACGCGATCACGGGTGCGCTCGATCTCGACGCGGGAAACGCCCGCGCGGTCAAGCTGCTTCGTCAGGTGCTGGCGGATCTTGATGTCCTCGGCCAGGTAGTCGGCGTAACGCTGACCCTTTTTGGTCGAGTCCGAGAACCAGCGCGACACGTGGTCGGTGGTGACCCCGAGGCGGAAGCCGTAGGGATGAATCTTCTGGCCCATACCGTTAGGCTCCCTTCTTCGCGGCGGCGAGCTCGTCAGCGGTCTGCAGAACGACCGTGATGTGGCTCGTGCGCTTGTTGATGCGGAATGCGCGGCCCTGTGCACGAGGGCGGAAACGCTTGAGCGTCGCTCCCTCGTCCACGAAGGCGCGAGCAACGACGAGCTCGTCCTCGTTGAGGCGCAGGTTCTCGTTGTCGGCCTTGACACGCGCGTTCGCGATCGCCGATGCGACGAGCTTGAACACGGGTTCCGCGGCCGCCTGCGGGGCGAACTTCAGGATGGCGAGGGCCTCCTGGGCGTTCTTTCCGCGAACCAGGTCAACAACGCGACGGGCCTTCTGGGGGGTGATGCGGATATGACGCACGCGTGCGATCGACTCCACCATTTCTCTTCCTCCTTCACGTCACCGCTTAGCGGCGACGGCCCTTCTTGTCGTCCTTCACGTGGCCACGGAAGGTGCGGGTGGGCGCGAACTCGCCCAGCTTGTGACCCACCATGGTTTCGGTGACGAACACCGGGATGTGCTTGCGACCGTCGTGAACCGCGATGGTGTGCCCCAGCATGGCGGGGATGATCATCGAACGGCGCGACCAGGTCTTGATCACGTTCTTGGTGCCGGCTTCGTTCTGGGCAACCACCTTGTTCAGCAGGTGGTTGTCGACGAAGGGGCCCTTCTTGAGACTACGAGGCATCTTCTACTCTCTCCTACCTGCCGTTTAACGCTTCTTGCCGGTCGGGCGGCGACGCACGATGAGCTTGTCGCTTTCCTTGTTCGGGTGGCGCGTGCGGCCTTCCTTCTGACCCCAGGGGCTGACCGGGTGACGACCGCCCGAGGTGCGGCCTTCGCCACCGCCGTGCGGGTGATCCACCGGGTTCATGACGACACCGCGCACGGTCGGGCGGACGCCCTTCCAGCGCATACGGCCGGCCTTGCCCCAGTTGATGTTCGACTGCTCGGCGTTGCCCACCTCGCCGACGGTCGCGCGGCAGCGCGCGTCGACGTTGCGGATCTCGCCCGAGGGCAGGCGCAGCTGGGCGTAGGGGCCGTCCTTCGCCACGAGGCGAACCGACGCGCCGGCGGAACGAGCGAGCTTCGCTCCCCCGCCCGGCTTCAGCTCGATCGCGTGGATGACCGTACCGGTGGGGATGTTCTTCAGCGGCAGGTTGTTGCCGGGCTTGATATCCGCGCCGGCGCCCGACTCGACGATGTCGCCCTGCTTCAGCTTGTTGGGGGCGATGATGTAGCGCTTCGTGCCGTCCTCGAAGTGCAGCAGCGCGATGCGCGCCGTGCGGTTCGGGTCGTACTCGATGTGCGCGACCTTGGCGTTCACGCCGTCCTTGTCATTGCGACGGAAGTCGATGACGCGGTACTGGCGCTTGTGTCCACCACCGATGTGACGGGTGGTGATACGGCCCTGGTTGTTGCGGCCGCCCGTCTTGGGGAGCGGGCGGAGCAGCGACTTCTCAGGCGTCGAACGCGTGATCTCAGCGAAATCAGCAACGCTCGAGCCGCGACGACCCGGGGTCGTCGGCTTGTACTTGCGAATAGCCATGTTGTGTTCCTCTTCGCCCCTTCTACAGCGCAGCCGTGAAGATGTCGATGGAGCCCGACTTCAGCGTGACAATGGCGCGCTTGGTGTCCTTGCGCTTGCCCATGCCGAACTTCGTGCGGCGGGTCTTGCCCTTGCGGTTGAGGGTGCGGACCTTGTCGACCTTCACGCTGAAGACCTGCTCGATGGCGAGCTTGATCTCGGTCTTGTTCGCGGTCGGCTGCACCTCGAAGGTGTACTGGCCGTTCGCGTCGATGAGGTTGTAGCTCTTCTCCGAGACGATCGGGCGGATGATGACGTCGTGTGCAGACTTAGGCAGGCTCACTTCGCGCCCTCCTTAGCGGTGTTGGTGTCAACCGTGCGGCCGGCGACGAACGCGTCGAAGGCTGCCTTGGTGAAGACGAGATCGTCGCTGACGACCACGTCGTAGGCGTTGAGCTGATCCTGGAACAGCACGTGGACGTGCTGCAGGTTGCGAACGCTGAGCGCGGTGACCTCATCCTCACGGGTGATGACCACGAGCACACGCTTGCCCGGCGCGACCGATGCGAGGAACTCGCGAGCCGACTTGGTGCTGGGCTTCTCGCCGATGCCGAACGACTCGACGACGTGCAGACGGTTCGCGCGAGCGCGATCCGAGAGCAGGCCGGTGAGCGCGGCAGCGATCATCTTCTTGGGGGTGCGCTGTGCGTAATCGCGCGGCACGGGACCGTGCACGATACCGCCGCCGCGGTGCTGCGGCATGCGGACCGAACCCTGGCGGGCGCGGCCGGTGCCCTTCTGCTTGAACGGCTTGACACCCGAACCGGAGCGCTCGCCGCGGTTCTTGGTCTTGTGCGTACCCTGGCGCGCAGCTGCGAGCTGAGCGGTGACCACCTGGTGGATCAGCGGGACGTTGGTCTCGGCGCCGAAGATGGCCTCGGGAAGATCGACCGATCCGGCCTTCTTGCCCTGGGCATCGAGCACCTCGAGCTTGGTAGCGGTAGCCATGAACTACGCCCCCTTCACTGCGTTGCGAACGAAAACGAGACGACCGCGAGCGCCGGGAACCGCACCCTTGACCAGGATGAGACCCTTCTCGGCGTCGATCGCCTGCACGGTGAGGTTCTGCACGGTGACACGATCGCCGCCCATACGGCCGGCCATGCGCTGTCCCTTGAAGACGCGACCCGGGGTGGCGGCGCCACCGATCGAGCCCGGCTTGCGGTGGTTGCGGTGCGCACCGTGCGAAGCCGAAACGCCCTTGAAGTTGTGGCGCTTCATGGTGCCCGCGAAGCCCTTGCCCTTCGAGGTACCCACGACGTCGATCTTCTGACCGGCCTCGAAGGTGGCGTCGACGGTGAGCTCCTGACCGAGCGAGTACTCGGCCGCGTCGGCCGTGCGCACCTCGGTGAGGTGACGGCGAGGCGTGACGCCCGCCTTCTCGAAGTGACCGGCCGAAGGCTTGTTGACCTTGCGGGGATCGATCTGACCCGCGGCGATCTGAACGGCGCTGTAGCCGTCGACCTCGGGGGTGCGGATCTGGGTGACCACGTTGGGGGCCACCTCGATGACGGTCACGGGGACGACGTTGCCGTTCTCATCCCAGACCTGCGTCATACCGAGCTTGGTGCCCAGAAGACCCTTCACGTTACGTGCTACTGACATGCTGCGGATCCCCCCTTAGAGCTTGATCTCGATGTTGACGTCGGCAGGCAGATCGAGACGCATGAGCGAATCGACGGCCTTCGGGGTGGGATCGACGATGTCGATCAGGCGCTTGTGCGTGCGCTTCTCGAAGTGCTCGCGGCTGTCCTTGTACTTGTGGGGCGAACGGATCACTGCGATCACGTTCTTCTCCGTGGGGAGCGGCACGGGGCCGATCACAGTCGCACCCGCGCGGGTCACCGTGTCGACGATCTTACGTGCGGAGCTGTCGATGACCTCGTGGTCATACGACTTCAGTCGAATGCGGATCTTCTGTCCCGCCATGACATCTCTACTTTCTACTTGCGTCGTACCGCTGCACTCCCCGAGCATGTCGGGAGGCGCGCCGGCATTGGACGTCTTGCGTACCAGCGCCCTGGCACACGCGCTCTGACGAGCGCTCCGTGCTGGGTCTCTGTTCACCTGTCAAGAACCGCGCCTGCGACCTGCGCAGAGGCGGCCCCGCACACATGAAGCGACCGGGCTTTCGCCGAGCCGCTTCGATGCACGGGTGGTGTTCGCTACCCGCGGCCTCACTCGCCCCGGACGAACCCGAGCGATGATGCACTGCCTGGCAGTGATCCGCGCAAAGGCGCGGAGTACTGAACCTGTCTATCCTCGCACGGGTGCGGGAGTTGATGCAACCCGGGCGTGTCGCGGTTCGGGGATTGGTTTCTGCGCTTAGACGGGGACCCCTCGCGCGTCGCTCCTCCGTCGCGCCGCGCGGCCCCGAGGCGCGCAGAACTCCAATCCCCTCACCGCCCGAGAAGCGGGCCCCGTGAACTCTCGTCGCGTCTATGCCCGGCGCGGGAGCAGACGGGGAAGGAGGGTGTAGAAGACCACCACCGCGAGACCGCCCACGAGCAGTGCCAGCGTGCCCCAGAGACCCGTGAACAGCGACGCCAGGCCGAGCAGCGACGCCAGCGCGGTGCATCCGGCCGTGATGAGCGAGGCCTGCACATGCGTGTAGCCGAGCTGCTGGATGCGCTGGTAGGCGTGCTCCTTGTGCGGTTCGTCCCACTTGTGGCCGGCGCGCACCCGTTTCACGAGCGTGACCCCCACGTCGCCGAAGTAGATGACCATGGGGCCGATCGTGGCGAGGAACGGCACGCCCGAGACGAGCGCGGCGAAGCTCGTGATCGCAACCGCTCCCCCGAGCAGATAGCTGCCGACATCGCCGAGGAATGCGCCGGGCCTGGTGAGGTTCCACGGCAGGAACCCGCCGAATCCGGCGGCCAGCACGAGGCCGGCGAGCAGCAGCCAGCCGTGGCCCGTGAGATATCCGGCGGCACCGAACGCGAGGCCGGCGATGACCCCGTGGAAGCCGCTGATCCCGTTCAGCCCGTCCATGAAGTTGGCCACGTTGATGTAGCTGGAGATGAACAGGATCGCATAGACCGCCAGCAGGATGAGGCCCCACAGCGGCAGTGGGCTCTGGGTCGGCCAGCCCGACACCCACTGCAGGATCACCGGGCTCGCCAGGCCGGATGCCTCGGAGAAGAGCTGCGGCTGCCACAGCATCGAGGTGGAGACGCAGCAGGCGATGAGCAGCAGGCAGAGGCTGCGGATCCGCACGCTCAGGCCCCGCAGATCCTCGGCGAGGCCGAGCAGGCCGGCCGCGAGCGAACCGAGCACCACGGTGATCAGGGTGCTCGAGACATAGGACTCGCCGAGAAGTGGCGGCAGCAGCGCACCGGCACCGCCGCCGACCGCCATCGCGATGAGCACCGCGAGCCCCAGACCGCGCAGCACCGGCTTCTCGTGCGAGGAGCGCTCATTGGGAACGTCCATGATGCCGAGTTTGAACAGCCAGGGCCTCACTGCGAAGGGCAGCAGCAGGCTGAGCACGAGCGTGACGGCGCCGATGACGAACGCGCCTCCGATCCCGATCACTGCACGCGCTCCTCGGCCGCCTCGGTCAGGTCGAGACGGGCGACCCACCCCTCATGGTCGAGCACCTCCGGCGAGATCGTGTCGACGTGGGCGTGCGAGATCTTCGGATGGAAGGGACGTTCGTCGCCCTCGCCGACGCCCACCAGCTCCTCGTGCAGCTTCTCCCCGTGCCGCAGCCCGGTGAACACGATCTCGATGTCCTTGCCCGATTGCGCGATCATGCGCCGCGCGACGTCGATGATGCGCACGGGATCCCCCATGTCGAGGATCAGCACCTCGCCCGGCCGCCCGATGCCGCCGGCCTGCACGACCAGCTGACACGCTTCCGGGATCGTCATGAAGAACCGCGTCACCTCGGGGTGTGTCACCGTGAGGGGTCCGCCCGCCTCGATGAGCTTGCGGAAGGTCGGCAGCATGGAGCCCCGGCTGCCGATCACGTTGCCGAAGCGGACCGAGAGGTACCGCTGGCCCGTCTGCTGCGCCATCCACGCTGTGAGCTTCTCGGCGACGCGCTTCGAGTGGCCGAGCACGCTGGTGGGGTTCGCTGCCTTATCGGTCGAGATGTTGACGAACGTTCCGACGTGCGCCGCCTGCGCCGCGCGCAGCACGTTCAGCGTGCCGAGCACGTTGGTCTTCCACGCCTCGTCGGGATACTGCTCGAGCATGGGCAGGTGCTTGAGCGCGGCCGCGTGGAACACGACCTCGGGCCGACGGGCGGTGAAGATGCGCTGCAGAGCGGCCTCGTCGCGGATGTCGGCGAGCACCACGTCGTTGGTGTCGAGGAGCCCGTGGCCGCTGATCGACAGCTGCGTCTCCTGCAGCGCGGTCTCGTCGCGGTCGAGCATGATCAGCTCGCTCGGGGCGAAGCGCGCGAGCTGGCGGCACAGCTCGGATCCGATCGACCCGCCTGCGCCCGTGACCAGCACGCGACGATCCTGCAGGTACTCGGCGATCGATTCCGTCTCGAGCCGCACGGGGTGACGGCCGATGAGATCCTCGATCGACAGCTCGCGCACGTTGGAGATCGCAGAGGCGTTCTGCAGGATCTGCTCGAGCGGCGGCAGCACCATGGCGGTGATCCCCGCCTCGTCCGCGGCCTGATCGACGCGCCGCATCATCGCCGCGTCGGCATCGCCGATGCACACGATCAGCCGGGTCGCGCGGGTCTGCCGCGCGGCCTCGGCGAGATCCTCGAAGCCGCCGAGCACCCGCACTCCCCTGACCTCCTGGTGCCGCTTCTCAGGATCGTCGTCGATGAATCCGACCGGCAGCACCGACCCCTTGGAGTCGGTGAGCAGACGCTTCGCGGTCTGCACGCCCAGATATCCCGCGCCGTACAGCAGCGCCCGTTCCGCCTCGGCGCCCGGCTTCAGCTGCCGCTCGTTGTAGAGGCGCAGCACATATCGCGACACCCCCATGAGACTGAAGGTGATCGGGGCGGCGATGATCATCGTGCTGCGCGGGATCCCATTGCCGTATCCGACGAGGAAGGCGAACACCCAGGCGACGATCATCACGGCGGTGATGTTCAGCACCAGCGCCCGCACCTCGTCGAAGCTGCCGACCTCGTATCGATTGCGGTACAGCCAGAAGATCCACCCGCCGAGCAGCTGCAGCACCACGGTGATGCCGATCACCGCGAGGGTCCAGCCCCAGTGGATGCGGTTGAGGTTGAAGTCGAAGCGCAGTACGAGAGCGGCGAGGATCCCGATCGCCCAGGAAGCGGCGTCGAGCAGGAAGAGCAGCCCGTACTGGCGGGTAAAGTGGGCGACGCGCTCGCCTGGGGTCTGCGGCACTCGTTCTCCATTCGCTCTGCTGGACCGATCAGAGGCTGAGCCTCGGGACACTTCGAGGATACCGCTCAGCTCCTGGCCGCGAGCCGCACCGCGCCGTCCCGAGCACCACCGCTCAAGCCCGGGTATGGACCCCCATCGAACATGCATCGCACGGCCCGCGCGGAGACCTCTATAGATTGGATCCCATCGCCTTCGGCGATGGCCCCGGGCGTGGGCGCCGCTCGCTGCGCCCGCTCCCCTGCAATGACGCAAAGGAACAGAGGTGCACCCGCTATGACTGTCAGATCCGCCGCCCGCCCTTCGACGCCCGAGCCTCCGCCGCTCCGGCGCCCGCGGCGCTCCGAACGCCGAGGCGCCCGCGTCGCGGCGGCTTCGCTGCTCGCCGCCGCGTTACCGCTCATCGGCGCGACCGCTGCGCATGCGACCCCGATCGACGGCTCGTCGAGCTACGGCGACTCGCTCTTCACCGGCATCGGCAACGGCGGCTACGATGTGCTCCACTACGACGTGGACCTCGATTACACGCACACGGCCACCGAGGATCGACCCGCGGGAGACCTCGACGCGACGGCCGGGATCACCGCCACCGCACCCGAAGCGCTCAGGTCGTTCTCCCTCGATTTCGAGGGGATGACCGTCGACTCCGTGACCGTGAACGGCGAGCCCGCGACATTCACACGGCCCGCGGTCGACAAGCCGTCCGAGTCGTACAAGCTCGTGATCACCCCGGCCGCCCCGGTGCAGGGCGAGTTCACCACGGTCGTGCAGTACTCGGGCGTTCCCAGCATGCACATCGACAACGACGGTTCGAGCGAGGGCTGGGTCGCCACCCCGAACGGCGTGATCGCGCTCGGTCAGCCGGTGGGCACCATGACCTGGCTGCCGAGCAACAACACGCCGGCGGACAAGGCCACCTTCAATACGCAGATCACCGTCCCCACGACGATGAACGAACTCCCGGCTTCGGCTGTGAGCAATGGGGAGCTCGTCGGATCCGTCGACAACGGCGACGGCACCACGACCTGGCACTGGCAGCAGCAGAAGCAGCAGGCGACGATGTCCGCGATGGTGGGGATCGGCAACTACGATCTGCACCAGAGCACGATCACGCTGAGCGACGGTCGCGAGATCCCCGAGTGGTCGTTCATCGACGCCTCGCTCACGCCGGAGCAGAAGAGCACGACGATCGACCGTCTCGGCCGGATGCAGGAGATCCACCGTTTCCTGGAGTCCAAGTACGGCCCGTACCCCGGCAACAGCACCGGCATCATCGTGCACGAGTCGAACGTGGGCTACGCGCTCGAGACGCAGGACCGCTCGTACTTCCCCGGAGTCCCCGGGCTCAGCACGCTCGTGCACGAGATCGCCCACCAGTGGTTCGGCGCGGCCGTCACCCCCGACGACTGGAACAACATCTGGATGAGCGAGGGGCAGGCCACCTACTCGTCGGCGATGTTCGATCAGGAGATCGGGCTCGGCGCGGAGCCGGGCAAGACCACCGCTGAGACCTACTTCGCAATCTGGGACGACACGGACGCGGCGCACGACAGGTGGAAGGTCGCGCCAGCGGCCATGACGGATCAGGTCGAGCTCTTCGGGTGGCAGTCGTACACGCGTGGGGCGATGACCTACGAGGCGCTGCGCCAGGTCATCGGCGACGAGGTCTTCTTCGACCTCCTCTCGACCTGGGCCCAGTCGAACAGCGGGCAGAGCAAGTCGACCGCTGACTTCATCGCGCTTGCTGAGGAGAAGTCGGGGAAGGATCTCGCGGCGTTCTTCCAGGACTGGCTCTACGAGCGCGACAAGCCCGCCTGGCCGTCGACGTGGACTCTCGACCTCGCCGCAGATCCCGCGGGCGGCGAGGTGGTGCCCGGCGGCGAGATCGTATACACGCTGACGGCGAAGAACACCGGACAGGTCCCACTCGCGGGGACCGCGACGGTCGACCTCTCCGAGGTCCTCGACGATGCGCAGCTCGATGACGCGGCCCTCGATCCCGCTCTGTCGCTCGACGGCGCAACGCTCACCTGGGAAGTGCCCGAGATCACCGGCACCGAGTCCACGACCGCGTCGTTCGCCGTGCGGGTGCAGGATCGCGCCTACAGCGCCGCCCTCGACGCGACCGCCTCGGGTTCGCTGGGCGCATTCTGCGGTACCTGCGCCGTCGGCCACACCACGGCCCCGGACCAGGACAGCACCGGCAGTCCCGACGGCGCAGGCGATCCCGACGGCACAGGCGACCCCGACGGCACCGGCGACCCCGACAGCACAGGCGGTCCCGACGGCACCGGCGACCCCGACGGCGCAGGCTCGGACGGTGCCGGTGCGAGCGGCGATGCCGACGGCGGCACTCCCCCGCGTACGTCCGGGAACGACGCGCTTCCCACCACTGGCGCGAGCGCAGACATCGCGCCGTGGGCGGTCGGAACCGGCGCGCTACTGCTCGTCGCAGGAACGATCCTGCTGCTCCGCCGCCGGGCAGCGGAGGACGCCGGGACCTCGGTCGAGTAGACGAATTCCTCGGAGAACACGACAGGGCGGGGCTCCGGCTCCCGCCCTGTCGCATTCCCGGCGCCGGTCACGAACCCGGGATGCGGTGTGAACGACGCACCCCGGGGGTTCCGCAGACGCGAAGAACCCCCGCTCCCCTCGACAAGCTCGGGGAACGGGGGTTCTCGGTGCGGATCGGGATCCGATCAGTCAGTCTGAGACTTACTCGACGACCTTGGTCACCGTGCCGGCGCCGACGGTGCGGCCACCCTCACGGATCGCGAAGCCGAGGCCCTCCTCCATAGCGATCGGCTGGATCAGCTCGACCGACATGTCGGTGGTGTCGCCGGGCATGACCATCGGCTTGTCCTCGGGCAGGGTGATGACACCGGTCACGTCAGTCGTACGGAAGTAGAACTGCGGACGGTAGTTCGTCTCGAACGGGTTGTGGCGGCCGCCCTCTTCCTTCTTCAGGATGTAGGCGGTGCCCTCGAACTTGGTGTGCGGGGTGATCGAACCGGGAGCGACCACGACCTGACCGCGCTCGACCTCTTCGCGCTTGGTGCCGCGGAGGAGGAGGCCACAGTTCTCGCCGGCCCAGGCCTCGTCGAGCTGCTTGTGGAACATCTCGATGCCGGTGACGGTGGTCTTCTGCGTCGGACGCAGACCCACGATCTCGACCTCGGAGTTGATCTTCAGCGTACCGCGCTCGGCGCGGCCGGTGACCACGGTGCCGCGGCCGGTGATGGTGAAGACGTCCTCGACGGGCATGAGGAACGGCTTGTCCTTGTCACGCACGGGATCGGGGATGCTGCTGTCGACGGCCTCCATGAGCTCGAGGATCGAGTTGACCCACTTCTCCTCGCCCTGGAGCGCCTGGTAGCCCGAGACGCGCACGACGGGAGCGTTGTCGCCGTCGAAGCCGTTCTTGGTGAGCTCCTCGCGGACCTCCATCTCGACGAGCTCGAGGATCTCCTCGTCGTCGACCTGGTCGCACTTGTTCAGCGCGACGAGCAGGTAGGGAACGCCGACCTGCTTGGCGAGCAGGATGTGCTCCTTCGACTGAGCCATGAGACCGTCGGTCGCCGCGACCACGAGGATCGCGCCGTCCATCTGAGCGGCGCCGGTGATCATGTTCTTGATGTAGTCAGCGTGACCGGGGGCATCAACGTGAGCGTAGTGGCGCTTGTCGGTCTCGTACTCGACGTGCGAGATGTTGATGGTGATGCCGCGCTGGCGCTCCTCGGGAGCCGAGTCGATCGTATCGAAGTCGCGCTGCACGTTGACGTCAGACGGGAACTTGTCAGCGAGGGTCTTCGAGATCGCCGCGGTAAGAGTGGTCTTACCGTGGTCGACGTGACCGATCGTTCCGATGTTTACGTGCGGCTTGGTCCGCTCGAACTTGGCCTTCGCCACTATGGTCCTCCTCAGGACATCGTTGCACTCACTTTCCCTCGACGGTTTCGAGGGCACGCGAGCACGGGGTGTGTGTACCTATGTTACAAGCTCAAGCCTGCGATCGCGACCTGAGCGATGTGTTCGGCGGCGGAGCCGAAGTCCGCCGCCGAACAGCGGGCGGGATTACTCGCCCTTAGCCTTCTGAACGATCTCATCGGCCACGGCCTTCGGCACCTCAGCGTAGGAGTCGAAGGTCATCGAGAACACCGCACGACCGCTGGTCTTCGACCGCAGGTCGCCGATGTACCCGAACATCTCGGAAAGCGGCACGAGGGCGCGCACGACCTTGACGCCGCTCGCATCCTCCATGGACTGGATCTGCCCGCGACGGGAGTTCAGGTCGCCGATCACGTCGCCCATGTACTCCTCGGGAGTACGCACCTCGACCGCCATGAGCGGCTCGAGGATGACGGGCTGAGCGAGGCGCGCGGCCTCCTTGAAGGCCATCGAACCCGCGATCTTGAACGCCATCTCCGAGGAGTCGACGTCGTGGTACTGGCCGTCGAGCAGCTGAGCCTTGACGTTGACCACGGGGAACCCGGCGAGGATGCCGTACTGCATGGCGTCCTGGATGCCGGCGTCGACCGACGGGATGTACTCGCGAGGAACGCGACCGCCGGTCACCTTGTCCTCGAACTCGTACGTCTTGTCGCTGCCCTCTTCGGTCTCGAGCGGCGCCAGCGAGATCTGCACCTTCGCGAACTGACCGGATCCACCGGTCTGCTTCTTGTGGGTGTAGTCGTACTTCGGCACCTCGCGGCGGATCGTCTCGCGGTAGGCCACCTGGGGCTTGCCCACGTTCGCCTCGACCTTGAACTCGCGCTTCATGCGATCGACGAGGATGTCGAGGTGCAGCTCGCCCATACCGGCGATGACGGTCTGGCCGGTCTCGGCGTTGAGGCTCACGCGGAACGTGGGATCCTCTTCGGCGAGCTTCTGGATCGCGACGCCGAGCTTCTCCTGGTCGCCCTTGGTCTTCGGCTCGATGGCCACCTCGATCACAGGCTCGGGGAAGGTCATCGACTCGAGCACGACCTGGTTGTTCGGGTCGCAGAGCGTGTCGCCCGTGGTGGTGTCCTTGAGACCGATCACCGCGTAGATGTTGCCGGCGGTGAGCTCGTCGACCGGGTTCTCCTTGTTGGCGTGCATCTGGAAGATCTTTCCGATGCGCTCCTTCTTGCCCTTGGTCGAGTTCACGACCTGGGCGCCCGACTCGACCTTGCCCGAGTACACGCGCACGTAGGTGAGGCGGCCGAAGAAGGGGTGCACGGCGATCTTGAACGCGAGCGCCGAGAACGGCTCGTCGGCCGACGGCTTGCGCTCGATGACGACCGACTCGTCGCGGGGATCGTGCGCCTGGATCGCGCCGATATCGAGCGGGTTCGGCAGGAAGTCGACGACCGCGTCGAGCATCGGCTGGATGCCGCGGTTCTTGAACGCCGAGCCGCAGTACACGGGGTAGATCTCGTTGTTCACGACCATCTTGCGGATGCCGGCCTTGAGCTCGTCGATCGTGAGCTCTTCGCCGCCGAAGAACTTCTCGAGCAGCTCGTCGTCGCTCTCGGCGACGGTCTCGACGAGCTGCGCGCGGTACTCCTCGGCCTTGGCCTGGAGCTCGGCGGGGATCTCGCGGGTCTCGTAGGCGGCGCCCAGGGATACGTCGCCCTTGGCGTCGCCCTCCCAGACGAAGGCCTGCATCGACAGCAGGTCGACGACGCCGATGAAGTCGCTCTCCGAGCCGATGGGCAGCTGCATCACGAGCGGCTTGGCGCCGAGGCGGCTGATGATGGTGTCGACCGTGAAGTAGAAGTCGGCGCCCATCTTGTCCATCTTGTTGACGAAGCAGATGCGGGGAACGCCGTACTTGTCGGCCTGACGCCACACGGTCTCGGACTGGGGCTCCACACCCTCCTTGCCGTCGAACACGGCGACGGCGCCGTCGAGCACGCGCAGCGAGCGCTCCACCTCGACGGTGAAGTCGACGTGGCCCGGGGTGTCGATGATGTTGATCTGGTTCTTGTTCCAGAAGCAGGTCACCGCGGCACTGGTGATGGTGATGCCGCGCTCCTTCTCCTGCTCCATCCAGTCGGTCGTCGAAGCGCCGTCGTGGGTCTCACCCAGCTTGTGGTTGACACCCGTGTAGAACAGGATGCGCTCGGTCGTAGTGGTCTTGCCGGCATCGATGTGCGCCATGATGCCGATGTTGCGGACCTTGCTCAGGTCGGTGAGCACGTCTTGTGCCACAGGGGTCTCCTCCGAATAGGGGGTGAAAAGATTATGCGGGCCGGGATTGCCGGTCCTTCATCGAGCTTGTCGGGATGACGGGATCCGCCACCCCGACAAGCTCGAAGCGCAGATGACTACCAGCGGTAGTGAGCGAACGCGCGGTTCGACTCGGCCATCTTGTGAGTGTCCTCGCGGCGCTTCACGGCGGCGCCGAGGCCGTTGGAAGCATCGAGGATCTCGTTGGTGAGGCGATCGGTCATCGAGTTCTCACGACGAGCCTTCGCGTAGCTGGTGAGCCAGCGCAGTGCGAGCGTGTTCGCGCGGTGCGGCTTCACCTCGACGGGCACCTGGTAGGTGCTGCCGCCGACGCGACGCGAGCGGACCTCGAGCGTGGGACGCACGTTGTCGAGCGCCTTCTTGAGCACCGTCACCGCGTCCTGACCGGACTTCTCGGCGACGTTCTCGAGTGCACCGTAGACGATGCGCTCGGCGAGACCCTTCTTGCCGTCCAGCAGGATCTTGTTGACGAGCTGGCTGACGATGGGGGCACCGTAAACGGGATCGGCGACGACGGGGCGCTTGGGAGCGGGACCTTTACGGGGCATTACTTCACCTTCTTCGCACCGTAGCGGCTGCGAGCCTGCTGGCGATCCTTGACCGCCTGCGTGTCGAGCGCGCCGCGCACGATCTTGTAACGGACACCGGGGAGGTCCTTGACACGACCACCGCGCACGAGCACCAGCGAGTGCTCCTGCAGGTTGTGGCCCTCACCCGGAATGTAGGCGGTGACCTCGGTCCCGTTGCGGAGCTTCACACGAGCGACCTTGCGCATCGCCGAGTTTGGCTTCTTCGGGGTGGTGGTGTAGACGCGGGTGCAGACCCCGGCCTGCTGCGGGTTCGCCTTCAGGGCGGGCGCCTTGGTCTTGGAGACCTTCGGCGTACGGCCCTTGCGAACCAGCTGCTGAATAGTAGGCACTGATTCTCCTCATTCGTCCTGCACGGTGACAGGAATGCTTTCATGGTCAAGCATGTGCGATCGCTTGCGCGGCCGCTGAGCTGCTGTCGAAGACGACGCGCGAGCGCGTCGGCGGCGACCGAGTGCAGCTATGCCGTGGGGGTGTCAGCTCTGCTGAGCGAGGGACCCGACGGTGAGCACTCCCCCGCTCACCCCGTCACATGCATGACGAAACCATCGGTGGAGGGCACCAAGGGTTAACTTTACGCCCTGTGGAGCGGCTTGGCAAGAGCCGGGCTACTGCGGCGGCTCGAGGTGCTGGGACAGTTCGTCGAGCATCGCCCTGATCTGCGGTTCGACGAAGCGCTGGATCGCGGCCTCGATCCGCCCCCGGTGCGCCACGAGCGCGAAGCAGACCTCCCGCCCGATCTCCTCGGCGTGCGCGTCGGCGAGCTCGATCTCCCGGCGCAGCCGCTGCTTCTCCTCATGGCTCAGGGGCGGCCTCGGGAGCGGCGGCTCGGGCTTGCTCTCCTCCGCGAGCCCGGCGAGCGTGAAGAGGAAGGGCTGCTCGCTGTCGTCGGGCTCGGGATCCGGATCCAACCCCTCGTACTCGGGGGCGAGCCCCTCCGCGGGATCGTAGCCGCCCGCTCGCCACAGCTCCTCCCCCGTCAGCTCCTCGTGCAGCGCGGGGAGTTCGGCCGCCGTGAACTCGTCCACCCGCTTGTCGATGATGCGCTGCATGCGCGAGACGAGCGCGTGGGTGACCTGGTGCGGCACATCGTTCGTGAGGCCGGCGGCTGCGAGGATCGGGGATCCGGTGCACCTCCGGCAGAGGCGGGATCTCCCGCGGTGCGTGCCCGGCGACCAGCTCGGCACCCACCGCAGCCAGGCGTCCACGGCGGCGTTCACTCTCTCGTCGATGGCGCCCGCCACGATCACTCGTCCTCCCCCGCGCGCTCCCACGGCCACTTCGGGGCGGGGCGGTCGGTGTAGACCCGGCGCGCGAGCACGCTCCAGAACAGCAGCGAAGCCGCGGCCCAGATCACGGGCAGCGCCGCCGCGAACGGGCTCACCCAGGTCTCGTCGACCGAGAGGCCGGCCAGCATCCCGCCGAGGCACCAGAGCAGGTACACGCCGCCCGCGACCGCGATGACGGTGCCCCAGGCGGGGCCGCGGCGGCCGCGCAGCAGCACGATCGCCTGCTGCCACAGCGCGGCGGCGAGCAGTGCCAGACCGAGGAACAGCAGGACCGGGGCTGCCCACCGGGGCACCCCGTCGCTCGAAATCGGATCGCGCTGCATGGCGAGAGAGAGCATCCCCCAGGTCGCGATGAGCAGCGCTGCGGCCACGATCACGCCGGCCAGAGCCAGGCCGGCGACGTAGCCGCGCGTCACACCGCGTCGGGGGCTTTCGGTCACGACTGAGTCGCCCGCTTACCGGCCGGGCCGGCCACCGAGGCGCCGAAGGGCTGGTCGGAGGCCGAGTGCTTCTCCTGGGACTCGGCGAGCGCGGCCTCGTACTCGGCGAGCGCCTCCGCGTTCTTCTGCTTCATGCGACGTCCGCGGCCGCCGATCCACGCACCGAACCAGATCGTGACTTCCCGCGCGACGAGCGCTGCCACGACCGCGGGCACCGTCAAGCCGAAACGCTCGGCGATCACCAGCGGGGGCAGGTGGAACAGCGCGCCGAACCCGCTCACATCGGTCATGACGCCGATGGTCGTCACGACCCAGACCGCGCCCGCGACGAGGAACCCGCCCAGCACATAGGCCCACCACCCTGCGCGGCCGACGATCAGCACGAGCACCGAGAGACTCACGAAGAAGGCCGCCACCGCGGCGGCGGTGCTCCACCTCAGCAGCTGCTCCGTCAGACCGTCGACGAACTGCGACGGAGCGAGCGAGGGCGCGAGCACCAGGGCGTACACCCCCGCGTACACGAGCGCGAACCCGACGGTGGCGAGCACGGAGATGAGCAGGCCGGCGCCGCGATTGCCGCGGATGTCGGGGGGCATGGGCGTCTGCATGTAGAGGGCCGCCATCGGGTGGTCGGCGCTGATGCGGATCTCGCCGTCCCGAGCCGGCGGGAGGGGCGCCTCGGCGGAGGCCGACGGAAGGTCGTCGAGCGCCGGCAGCGAAGCCACCTCGCTCTCCGCGGGCTCGGCAGGACGCCCGACTCCCAGCGTCTCGAGATCGAGCTGCGTGTCGACCTCGGAGGCGGCCTCACGGCGGGCGCGCTCGGCTTCGGCCTCGTCGGCGGGCGATGCCTCCTCCGCGTCCACCACCACGATCTCCTCGGCCGCGACGACCTCGCGCTCCGACCCCGCGTCGGAATCGGAGCTCGTGCTCCGCGATCGCTGCACCGCGGCGAGCACGTCGGTCTGGCTTGCCTCGGCCTCCTCCACCGGCGCCCCCGGATTCGCCGACGTCTCGGGGGCCTCTGCGGCTCTCGATGCGGGGGTCTCGCGGTCGTCGCTCATCGCTGCACCTCTCGTCGTGGGGCGCTCGGTCGCCGAGTCACCACCGAGCACATACTCTGGCCGTCACACTACAAGCAGCCGCCGACATTCCGGGGAGCCCGCGCGCAGAACACGCGAAAAAGGGCGCCCGCACCGAAGTACGAGCGCCCTTTCCACGGCCCGGGCCGCTCCCCGTTAGGAGTAGTTGCCCGGGTTGAACTCGTCAGCGGTGAAGCTGTCGAAGTCCACGAACGAGAGGTCGTTCTCGTCGAAGGTGCCCTCGGTCGCGAACAGGCGGTTCGGGTAGCGCTCCGCCTTCGCCTCCTCGGTCGCCTCGACCTCGACGTCGCGGTAGGTGCTCAGGCCGGTACCGGCCGGGATGAGCTTACCGATGATGACATTCTCCTTGAGGCCGATGAGCGGATCCTTCGATCCCTCCATCGCCGCCTGCGTGAGCACTCGGGTGGTCTCCTGGAAGGAGGCCGCCGAGAGCCACGACTCGGTCGCGAGCGAGGCCTTGGTGATACCCATGACCTCGGGGCGCGCGGTCGCGGCGCGCTTGCCCTCGAGCAGCGCCTCGCGGTTGATGCGCTGGTAGCGCGAACGGTCGACGAGCTCGCCCGGGAGCAGCTCGGTCTCTCCGTGATCCACCACGGTCACCTTGCGCAGCATCTGGCGCACGATCACCTCGATGTGCTTGTCGTGGATCGGCACGCCCTGCGAGCGGTAGACGCCCTGCACGCCCTCGACGAGGTACTTCTGTACCGCGCGCTCGCCCGGGATGTGCTTGCCGTCCTCGGTGGTGGAGCCCACCTGCAGGATGTCCTTCGGATCCAGCGTGCCCGCCAGGAACGGCTGGCCGAGCTCGACGTGGTCGCCGTCCTCGACGAGCAGCGTGGCGCGCTTCAGCACGGGGTACTGCTTCTCCTCGGTGCCGTCGTCCGGCGTGAGGAGGATGCGGCGGCTCTTCTCGGTGTCCTCGATCGTGATGCGGCCAGCGGCCTCGGCGATCGGCGACGCGCCCTTCGGGGTGCGCGCCTCGAACAGCTCCTGCACGCGAGGCAGACCCTGGGTGATGTCGTCGGCCGAGGCCGAACCACCCGTGTGGAACGTACGCATCGTCAGCTGAGTACCGGGCTCGCCGATCGACTGGGCGGCGATGATGCCGACCGCCTCGCCGATGTCGACGCGCTGACCGGTCGCGAGCGAGCGGCCGTAGCAGGTGGCGCAGACGCCCACGGCCGAGGCGCAGGTGAGCACGGAGCGCACCTTGATCTCGGTCACGCCGGCCTCCACCAGCTTGTCGATGAGCACGTCGCCCACGTCGTCGCCGGCGCTCGCCACGACGGTGCCGTCGGGCGACACCGCGTCGGTGGCGAGGGTGCGGGCGTAGACCGAGTTCTCGACGTTCTCATCGCGCACGAGCACGCCGTTCGCGTCGGCCGCGGCGATCGGGAGGTCGAGTCCGCGCCTGGTGCCGCAGTCCTCCTCGCGGATGATGACGTCCTGCGACACATCGACCAGACGACGGGTCAGGTAACCCGAGTCGGCGGTGCGCAGAGCGGTATCGGCGAGGCCCTTACGGGCGCCGTGGGTCGCGATGAAGTACTCCGCCACCGAGAGGCCCTCGCGGTACGAGTTGATGATCGGACGCGGGATGATCTCACCCTTCGGGTTCGACACCAGGCCTCGCATACCCGCGATATTGCGGATCTGCAGCCAGTTACCGCGGGCGCCCGACGACACCATGCGGAAGATGGTGTTGTCCTCGGGGAAGGACTCGCGCATCGCGGCGGCCACCTCGTCGGTCGCCTCCGTCCAGATGTCGGTGAGCGCCTTGCGGCGGTCGCCGTCGCTGATCATGCCGCGATCGTAGTCGCGCTGCACCTTGGCCGCGCGCTTCTCGTGCTCGGCGATGATCTCGCCCTTGTTCGCCGGGGTCACGACGTCGGAGAGCGACACCGTCACACCCGAGCGCGATGCCCAGTAGAAGCCCGCGTCCTTGATGCGGTCGAGGGTCGCCGCGACCTCCACCTTCGGGTAGCGCTCGGCGAGGTCGTTGACCAGGCCCGAGAGGCTGCCCTTGTCGGCCACGCGCTCGAAGTAGGGGTAGTCGGCCGGCAGCGCCTCGTTGAAGATCGCGCGGCCGAGAGTGGTCTCGACCAGCACGGGCTTCTCGGAGGTGACGCCGTTCGCGTCGGTGTAGCCGGTGAGACGCAGCTTGACCTTCGAACCCAGGTCGAGGGTGCCCTCGTCCATCGCCAGGATCGCCTCGGCGATCGAGCCGAACGCGCGGCCGGTGCCGGCGGCGTCCTTCTTGACCGTGGTGAGGTGGTGCAGGCCGATGATCATGTCCTGCGAGGGCAGGGTCACCGGGCGGCCGTCCGACGGCTTCAGGATATTGTTCGAGGCGAGCATCAGCACGCGGGCCTCGGCCTGGGCCTCGACCGACAGCGGCAGGTGCACAGCCATCTGGTCGCCGTCGAAGTCGGCGTTGAAGGCCGCGCAGACGAGCGGGTGCAGCTGGATGGCCTTGCCCTCGACGAGCTGCGGCTCGAACGCCTGGATGCCGAGGCGGTGCAGCGTCGGCGCGCGGTTGAGCAGCACGGGGCGCTCGCGGATGATCTCCTCGAGCACGTCCCACACCTCGGAGCGGGAGCGCTCCACCATGCGCTTCGCGGCCTTCACGTTCTGCGCGTGCGACAGATCCATGAGACGCTTGATCACGAACGGCTTGAACAGCTCGAGCGCCATCTGCTTGGGCAGACCGCACTGGTGCAGCTTGAGCTGCGGGCCGACCACGATGACCGAACGGCCCGAGTAGTCGACGCGCTTGCCGAGCAGGTTCTGGCGGAACCGGCCCTGCTTGCCCTTGAGCATGTCGCTCAGCGACTTCAGGGCGCGGTTGCCCGTGCCGGTCACGGGGCGACCGCGGCGGCCGTTGTCGAACAGCGCGTCGACGGCCTCCTGCAGCATGCGCTTCTCGTTGTTGACGATGATCTCGGGGGCGCCGAGATCGAGCAGGCGGCGCAGACGGTTGTTGCGGTTGATCACGCGACGGTAGAGGTCGTTGAGATCGGAGGTCGCGAAGCGGCCGCCGTCGAGCTGCACCATCGGGCGGAGCTCGGGCGGGATCACCGGCACGACGTCGAGCACCATCGCGGCCGGGCTCGCACCCGTCTGCAGGAAGGCGCTGACGACCTTCAGGCGCTTGATCGCGCGGATCTTCTTCTGGCCCTTGCCCTCGGCGATCTGCAGGTGCAGCGTCTCGGCCTCGGCCTCGAGATCGAAGGACTCGAGGCGCTTCTTGATCGCCTCGGCGCCCATGTAGGCCTCGAAGTAGTCGCCGTAGCGATCCATGAGGTCGGCGAACACCGCGTCCTCGGGCTTGAGGTCGCCCACCTTGAGGTTGCGGAAGTCCTCCCACACGCGCTGCAGCCGAGCGATGTCGTCGTCGAAGCCCTTGCGGATCGCCGCCATCTCCTTCTCGGCCGAGGCCTCGGCGCGACGGCGCTGATCCGCCTTCGCCCCTTCGGCCTCGAGCGCGGCGAGATCCGACTCGGCCTGCTGCTGGCGCTGCGCGATCGCGATGTCGCGCTGATCCTCGAGCGCCTTCAGCTCGAGACGCAGCTCGGCCTCCAGCTCCGCCATGTCCTCGCGGCGGCCCTCGTCATCGATGTCGATGATCATGTACGCAGCGAAGTAGATGACCTTCTCGAGATCCTTCGGCGCCATGTCGAGCAGGTAGCCCAGACGGGACGGCACACCCTTGAAGTACCAGATGTGCGTGACGGGCGCGGCCAGTTCGATGTGGCCCATGCGCTCGCGGCGCACGCTCGACTTCGTCACTTCGACGCCGCAGCGCTCGCAGACGATGCCCTTGTAGCGGACGCGCTTGTACTTGCCGCACGCGCACTCCCAGTCGCGGCTCGGTCCGAAGATCTGTTCGCCGAACAGACCGTCCTTCTCCGGCTTCAGCGTGCGGTAGTTGATGGTCTCCGGCTTCTTGACCTCGCCGAACGACCAGCTGCGGATGTCGTCGGCCGTGGCCAGACGGATCTGCAGCTCGTTGAAATCTGTACCCTCGAGCAAAATATTCTCCTTGAGAATCTGAAAAATCTACGTCTGGTGCGGCTTAGATCTCGTCGACGGACGAGGTCTCGAAGCGGCTGGACAGATTGATTCCGAGCTCCTCCGCGGTGCGGTGGGCCTCGTCATCGTTGTCGCGCAGGTTGACGGCGTTGCCGTCCGCGCCCAGCACCTCGACGTTCAGGCAGAGCGACTGCATCTCCTTCATCAGCACTCGGAACGACTCGGGCACACCCGGCTCGGGGATGTTCTCGCCGCGGACGATCGCCTCGTACACCTTGACGCGGCCGAGGATGTCGTCGGACTTGACCGTGAGCAGCTCCTGCAGCGCGTATGCGGCGCCGTAGGCCTCGAGCGCCCACACCTCCATCTCACCGAAGCGCTGGCCGCCGAACTGGGCCTTACCGCCGAGCGGCTGCTGGGTGATCATCGAGTAGGGGCCCGTCGAGCGCGCGTGGATCTTGTCATCGACGAGGTGGTGCAGCTTCAGGATGTACATGTAGCCGACCGAGATCGGGTACGGGTAGGGCTCGCCCGAGCGGCCGTCGAACAGGCGGGTCTTGCCGCTGGAGTCGATGAGCCGCTCGCCGTCTCGCGTCACGAGCGTCGAGTCAAGTAGACCGGCGATCTCGGCCTCGGTCGCACCGTCGAACACCGGGGTCGCGACCTTGGTGTTCGGCGCCGCCTCGAGGGCCTCCTTCGAGAGCTTCGCAGCCCACTCCGGGTTGCCCTCGACCTTCCAGCCCTGCTTCGCGATCCACCCGAGGTGGATCTCGAGCACCTGGCCGAAGTTCATTCGGCCCGGGATGCCGAGCGGGTTCAGGATCACGTCGACCGGGGTGCCGTCGGCGAGGAACGGCATGTCCTCGACGGGCAGGATCTTCGAGATGACGCCCTTGTTGCCGTGACGGCCGGCGAGCTTGTCGCCCTCGGTGATCTTGCGCTTCTGGGCGATGTAGACGACCACGCGCTGGTTGACGCCCGAGCCGAGCTCGTCGTCGTTATCGTTCTCGGCGTCGAACACCTTGACCGCGGTGACCGTGCCCGAGACGCCGTGCGGCACCTTGAGCGAGGTGTCGCGCACCTCGCGGCTCTTCTCGTTGAAGATCGCGCGGAGCAGGCGCTCCTCGGCGCTCAGCTCGGTCTCGCCCTTCGGCGTGACCTTGCCGACGAGGATGTCGCCCTGCTTGACCTCGGCGCCGATGCGGATGATGCCGCGCTCGTCGAGATCCTTCAGCGCCTCCATGCTGGCGTTGGGGAGATCGCGGGTGATCTCCTCCTTGCCGAGCTTGGTGTCGCGGGCGTCGATGTCGTACTCCTCGATGTGGATCGAGGAGAGGGTGTCGTCCTTCACCAGGTTCTGGCTGAGGATGATCGCGTCCTCGAAGTTGTGGCCCTCCCACGACATGAACGCGACGAGCAGGTTGCGGCCGAGCGCGAGCTCGCCGTTCTCCGTGGCGGGGCCGTCTGCGATGACCTCGCCGGCCTCGATGCGCTCGCCGGCCTTCACGATGACGCGGTGGTTGTAGTTCGTGCCCTGGTTCGAGCGGTCGAACTTGCGCATGAAGTAGGTCTTCGACCCGCCGTCGTCGTGCTGCACGGTCACGAAGTCGGCCGACACCTCCTCGATGACGCCGGACTTCTGGGCGGTGATCACGTCACCCGCGTCGATCGCCGCGTAGCCCTCCATACCGGTGCCGACCACGGGCGACTCGCTGCGCACGAGCGGCACGGCCTGACGCTGCATGTTCGCACCCATGAGGGCGCGGTTCGCGTCGTCGTGCTCGAGGAACGGGATGAGGGACGTGGCCACGGACACCATCTGGCGGGGCGAGACGTCCATGTACTGCACGCGATCGGAGTCGACCAGCACGACCTCGGAGCCGCGGGGGCGCGCGAGCACCTGCTGCTCGGCGAAGCGGCCGTCCTCGGTGAGCGGGGCGCCGGCCTGGGCGATGAGGTACTCGTCCTCCTCGTGCGCGGTCAGGTAGTCGACCTGGTCGGTGACCTTGCCGTCGACGATGCGGCGGTAGGGGGTCTCGATGAAGCCGAAGGCGTTGATGCGAGCGAAGGTCGCGAGCGCGCCGATCAGGCCGATGTTCGGGCCCTCAGGGGTCTCGATCGGGCACATGCGGCCGTAGTGCGAGGGGTGCACGTCTCGCACCTCGACGCCGGCGCGGTCGCGGCTCAGGCCGCCCGGGCCGAGCGCCGAGAGACGGCGCTTGTTGGTCAGGCCCGCGAGCGGGTTGTTCTGATCCATGAACTGCGACAGCTGCGAGGTGCCGAAGAACTCCTTGATCGCCGCCAGCACGGGGCGGGTGTTGATCAGGGTGTTCGGGGTGATCGCCTCGATGTCCTGCGTGGTCATGCGCTCGCGCACCACGCGCTCCATACGGCTGAGGCCGGTGCGCACCTGGTTCTGGATGAGCTCGCCCACGGCGCGGATGCGGCGGTTGCCGAAGTGGTCGATGTCGTCGGTGTCGAGGCGGACGTCGATATCCTTGCCGTCGCGCACGCCGGGGAGCGTCTCGGTGCCCGCGTGGAGGCCGACGAGGTACTTGATGGTCGCGACGATGTCCTCGAGCGACAGCACCGAGTCGGTGATGGGGGCGTCGACGCCGAGCTTCCGATTGATCTTGTACCGGCCGACCTTGGCGAGGTCGTAGCGCTTCGGGTTGAAGTAGCTGTTGTCGAGCAGGGCCTTGGCGGCCTCGATGGCCACCTGCTCGCCCGGACGCTGCTTGCGGTAGATGTCCTTGAGCGCCTCCTCCTGGGTGAGGATGCCGTCCTTCTCGAGGGTGAGCGCGATCGACTCGTAGCCGGCGAACTCCTCGAGGATCTCCTCGCTGGTCATGCCGAGTGCCTTGAGGAACACGGTGACCGACTGCTTGCGCTTGCGGTCGATGCGCACGCCGACCTGGTCGCGCTTGTCGACCTCGAACTCGAGCCACGCGCCGCGGCTCGGGATCACGCGGGCGGTGAAGACGTCCTTATCGCTGGTCTTCTCCTGTGCGCGCTCGAAGTACACGCCGGGGCTGCGCACGAGCTGCGAGACGATGACGCGCTCGGTGCCGTTGATGATGAAGGTGCCCTTGTCGGTCATGATGGGGAAATCGCCCATGTAGACCGTCTGGCTCTTCAGCACCTGGGTCTCGGTGTTGTAGAACGCCGCCTCGACGTAGAGCGGAGCGGCGTAGGTCTTACCGCGCTCCTTGCACTCCTCGATGGTGAACTTCTGCTCGTCGAGGATCGGGTTCTCGAACGAGAGCTGCATGGTGCCCGCGTTGTCCTCGATCGGGGAGATCTCGTCGAAGATCTCCTCGAGGCCGCTCTTCAGCGCGATGTCATCGCGCCCCTCGGCCTGTGCCTCTTTGACGCGCTCCTTCCACGCGTCGTTGCCGACGAGCCAGTCGAAGCTCTCGAGCTGCAGTGCCAGCAGGTTGGGCACCGACAGCGTGTCGGAAATCTTGGCGAAGGAGAGTCGCGAGTGGTTGCGACCGTTCTTCGGTTGGGTGGTTGACGATGCGTTGCGCGCAGCAGCCAAGGAAACTACCTCCGTGGGCCCCGTCGGGCCGGTTGACCTGGTCTTGCGAGAGATGCATCGGATCACGCGAGCGAGGCTCATCTGCGCTTTCGCGCCAGCTCCCGGGGCCTACCGATATATGAAGGCACACTGGTGTCCGTAGTGCAACTATCGACTGTAACACCATTGTTACCGTCTGTCCACTGCATTCGCGGAACTCTCCTCGCGGAGTCCAGGTCCCTCCCAGCATATTGCTCGCCGCGCCGGACGCAAATCGGCGCCGGGCCGATCGACCGCGGCAAGCACCCCTGATCCGCAAAGCACCGATCGACGCTTTTGCACCTCGCCGAGCGCTCTACGGGGTGCGCGAGCGTCGATCGGTGCGGAATGGAGCATGCGAGCAGCGGCCGCTCCGGGATGCTCGCAGGAGGCCGGGCTAGCGTGGATCGCATGTCCGCCTCCCCCAGCGCCGCCTCGCTCACTCGCACCGCGACCCCGTGGGCGTTCGCGGGCCTCGTGCTCATCGCGGCGCTGGGAGCGTACCTGCGGTTCGTGCACTCCGGCCCGTTCGGCGTCGACGAGTGGTGGCACGGCGTCGCCGGAGCGGCCCGCGGATCGGCGGCCTACGCGGTCGCGGTGTTCATGGCCGAGGCGGGAAGTGGGATCGGCGCCGCCGCGTGCACGGCGATCGCGGCGGCGCTGCTGCTCGCGCTCCGCCGCCCTCGCGACGCGGCCTCCGTCGCGACCGCGATGGTGATCGGCATCGCTGCATCCGAGACCCTGAAGGCGCTCGTACTGCGTCCGCGCCCGTGGGATCCGCTCTTCCACGCCTCCGGCAGTTCGTATCCCTCCGGGCACTCGATGGGGGCGGCCGCACTGGCGTGCTCGCTCGCGCTGGTGGCGGCGCAGACCGAGTCCCTCGACGAACGGGTGAGACGACTGATGTGGATCCTGGCCGCTTCGTGGGTTCTGGTGATGATGTGGAGCCGCGCGGCACTGCACGTGCACTGGCTCAGCGACACCCTCGCGGGCGCGCTGCTCGGGATCTGCGCGGCCGTGCTCGGCCGGCGGATGTGGGTTCGCCGACGGCCGAACGCCGATGTCGGAGGTGCGGCCTAGGCTGGTGGTCATGAGCGAGACCATCATCTTCGGGGCCGACTGGTGCGGTGATTGCCGCCGCGCCAAGCTGATCTTCGACCGGGCCGGCGCCCCCTACCGCTACGTCGATCTGGTGCAGGATCCCGCGGCCGCCGAGGTGGCCCACGATATCAGCGGTCGCACCAACATCCCCGTCATCGTCTACCCCGATCGCAGCCACCAGGTCGAGCCGTCGAACGCCGACATGCTGCAGAAGATCGCGGAGCTGGGGCTCGGCGGCGCGAGGGCCGAGGGAGCGACGCGGATCGAGGCCGACGGCTCCACGACCGAGACGGCGCCGTGAGGCTGCCCGCCCCCGTCACCCTCGGCTCCGGCCTCACCGCCGAGTTCGAGGAGGACCGGTGGGTGCCCGGCGCGATCCAGCTGCTCGTCGACGGCACGCCGCAATCCCACGTCAATCTGCGCGACCCGTCCGAGCTCTTCTTCGAGTACGTGCGCCGCATCGGTCACGTGATCGATCTGTTCCGCCCCGCCGGCGCGCCGATCTCGGCGCTGCACCTGGGCGGAGGCGCGTTCACGCTCCCGCGGTACGTGGAGGCGACGCGTCCGGGCAGCCGGCAGCAGATCATCGAGCTCGAGGGAGCGCTCGTCGATCTCGTGCGCGAAGCCGCTCCGCTGCCGCGCCGCGCGAGCATCCGCATCAGACGCGGCGATGCGCGCGAGGTTCTCGGCAGGCTACCCGAGGGCATGCGCGGCGCGATGGACCTCGTCGTCGTCGATATCTTCTCGGGCGACCGCACCCCCGCCCACGTCTCGAGTGCCGAGTTCTACGAGCTCATCAGGCCGCTCCTGGCTCCGGACGGCGTGGTCGTCGTGAACGTCACGGACGGGGCCGGTCAGGCCTTCACCCGGGGCCAGGTCGCGACACTCGCCTCGGTCTTCTCCACGGTCGCCGCGATCGCCGAACCGCAGGTGCTGAAGGGACGGCGCTTCGGCAACGTGGTGCTGCTCGCTTCCGGCGATCCGGCATCCGCAGACGGGGCGGCCGCCCCCGATCTCGAGTGGTTGCCCCGTCTGCTCGCGGGAGGCCCCCACCCCGCGCGCATGCTGGTCGACCGCGAACTGACCGAGTGGTTGCGGGGCGCGCGACCCGTCACCGACGCCGACGCGGCCCCGAGCCCGGAGCCGCCGCCCGAGGTGTTCGGCCGTGGCTGAGCTCGCGCGCGTGCGGGTGTGGGCCGAAGCGCTGATCCGGATGCACCTCGAGCCCCGTTTCGGCGCGGGCGCGTGGGGCTTCGACTTCGACCGCGCGAAGCGTCGAGCCGGCCTCTGCAACTACACCGAGCGCCGCATCACGGTGTCGCGCTACCTCGCCGACAAGTTCGACGACGACGAGATCCACCAGGTGCTGCTGCACGAGGTGGCGCACGCGATGGCCGGCCCCGACGCCGGGCACGGCCCGGAGTGGAAGCGGATCGCGGCCGAGATCGGTTACGTCGGCGGGCGCACGCACGACGGCGAGATCGCGCACGAGAGAGCTCCGTGGGTGGGATCGTGCCCGGCGGGCCACGAGCACTACCGCTTCAGGAAGCCGACCCGCGTCACCTCCTGCGGCAGATGCGCGCGGGGCTTCTCGCGCGCCCACGTCATCGCCTGGCAGCGGCGGGCCTGATCCCGAGCCGCGTTCTCGCCCGCCCTAGCACCCCACGGCGGCGAGCGCGTCGCGCAGCAAGCGTCCGCGGCCGTCGGGCAGCTCGTCGAGGGTGTCGGGCGAAAGCGCCTCCGCCGGCGACATCCAGCTCACCTCGAGCGCGTCCTGCCTGGGATTGCAGGTGCCCGTGACCGGCACCACGTAGACCAGCGAGACCGCGTGCTGACGCTCGTCGACGTAGGGCGATATGCCGGGCATCGGAAAATACTCCGCCACCTGCAGCGGTACGAGCGTCGCCGGCATCTGCGGGAAGGCCATCGGGCCGAGATCGTTCTCGAGATGCCGGAAGAGCGCCTCGCGCAGCGTCTCCCCGAAACGCACCCGTCCCGAGACGAGCGAGCGCGTGATCACACCCTCGGGTGTACTGCGCAGCAGCAGCCCGACCTCGACGATGCTGCCGAGGCCGTCGAGCCGCACCGGCACGGCCTCCACGTAGACGACCGGCAGTCGGCCTCGGACGAATCGCAGTTCGTCGTCGCTCAGCCAGCCGGGGTTGCCGGCCGGCGCCGGGCGATCCTCCGGCCCCTCCGGTTCGGGCAGCTCCGCGGTGTCGATGCTCATGGTGCCATTCTTGCA
Source organism: Leucobacter tenebrionis (assembly GCF_019884725.1). Lineage (NCBI taxonomy): Bacteria > Bacillati > Actinomycetota > Actinomycetes > Micrococcales > Microbacteriaceae > Leucobacter > Leucobacter tenebrionis. Next base: position 1,063,719 of record NZ_CP082322.1, read on the forward strand.
CCGCCGCACGGCGGCGACGCGTTCCCTGCCCGGCGAGCGGCGCACTCGTTAGGCTGGGGGCATGAACGCGACGAAGCCGACGACCGCCAACCCGGATCCCGCCAGCGGCGTTCGCCGCATCGCCCTCGTGCAGATCGCGAGCCCCGACTCCGAGACCCCCCAAGCACGCATCGACCGCGTCGAGCAGCTGCTGCGCCAGTACGACGGCATCGACCTGTTCGTGCTGCCCGAGCTGTGGAGCGCCGGGTACTTCGCGTTCGACCGCTACGAGGAGCGCGCCGAGACGCTCGACGGCGCGACCGTGGCCATGTGCCGACGCGTCGCGCGCGACCTCGGCTCGGCGATCCACCTGGGGAGCATCGTCGAGCGCGGCGCCGACGGGGCCCTGCACAACACGGCGGTGCTCGTCGATGCGGAGGGGCGGATCGCGCAGACCTACCGCAAGATCCACGTGTTCGGCTATCAGTCGCTCGAATCGCAGCTGCTCAGGCCGGGGAGCTCGCTGAGCGTCGTGCCCGGACCCCTCGGCCGGACCGCGAGCACCACCTGCTACGACCTCCGCTTCCCCGGGCTGTGGCAGGAGCTCAGCGCGCGCGGCGCCGAGACCGTCGTGGTGCCCGCGGCTTGGCCCGCGGCACGCCGCGAGCACTGGCGCCTGCTGACGCAGGCGCGCGCGGTCGAGCACCAGGTGTGGGTGCTGGCCTGCAACGCGTGCGGCACGCAGGGCGAGGACGAGCGGGCGGTGCCGCTCGGCGGCTTCAGCCGCGTCGTCGATCCCTCGGGCCGCGTCATTGCTGAGTGCGGCGACGGCGAGGAGGTGCTCGTGGTCGAGGTCAATACCGGCCGTGTCGCCGAGGTGCGCGAGGAGTTCCCTGTGATCGCCGACCGGCTGAGCACGGAGCAGTACGCGGCGCTCTCGGCCGATCCGCTCCCCTGAGGTCGCCCCCGGGCCGCGACCCCGAGCCCCTACTCGGGCAGCACGGTCACGTCGGGCCCGAGGATCTCCGAGGACGCCTCGACCTGCTGCTCGGCCGTCACCCCGAAGCTCGTCTGCTGCAGCAGCTCGCCCGAGGCCGAGAGCGGGGTGATCGACAGGCCGTGCCGCGCCATGAGGTCGCCCGCCGCCTCCTGCTCCGGCGTCCACTCGTAGTGCATGTAGGTGAGGATCGCCGTGGGGTTCTCCACGTGCACCGCGCCGGCGTCGTCGCGCACGAGGTCGAAGCCGGCGATCGCACCGGTGCGCTGCGCGAGCTCGAGCTGGGTGCTGAGCATGTTGCCGATGGAGTACCAGACGAGGGTGCGACCGCCGTCTGCCCGGTCGAGCCAGGTGACCGGCTGCAGCACGTGCGGGCCGGTGCCCACGACCACATCGGCTCCGAGGTCGGCCACGCGCTGGGCGAACGCCGTCTGAGCCTCGTTCACCTCGTGCGAGTCCTCCGTGCCCCAGTGCGCGGAGACGATCACGGTGTCGGCCTGATCCCGAGCCTCGGCCATCAGCTCGGCGACGAGCGCGTCGTCCCCCATCATGTTCAGCGAGACGCCGTCGATCGGAGCGTTCGAGTACTCGGCGAACGAGACGAGCGCGATGCGCACCCCGTCCTGCTCGAAGACCTGCACCGCTCGCTGCTCCTCCGCGCTGCGATTGGCCCCGCTCACCGCGGAGGGCGTGAGCCCGTCCCACACCGCGCGGGTCGCCGCGATGCCCTCCGCGCCCTTGTCGGCGGCGTGGTTGTTGGCCAGGTTGACGAGGTCGCAGCCGACCGCGTCGTGCAGATCGCGCGCGAACTCCGTCGGCGCGTTGAAGGTCGGGTACCCGCTGATGCCGAAGTCGGCTCCCGCGCTCGGCACCTCCTGGTTGCAGAACGTCGCGTCTGCCGCATCCAGCTGCGCGCGGATGCCCTCGAAGAACTGACCGTAGTCCCACCCGCCGTCGGGCAGCTGCGCGTTCGCGTTCACGGAGTCGTGCGGCAGCATGTCGCCCATGGCGATGACGTGGATCGGATCGGCCTCGGCCGGCGCGTCCGTTCCCGGGTCGGGCTCCGGCTGCTCGGGGGCCGGGTCGGGGGCCGCTGTCGGTGCGGGATCCGGATCCGATCCGCCCCACCACAGCGCCGCCGCCGTGCCGCCGCCCAGCAGCACGAGTGCCGCGACGACGATCGTGATGGTAAGCCTGGTACGCCGGGACGGGCCGGAGCGGGCGGGGTTCTCCTGCGTCATGATCCCACCCTATGCGCGATTAGGCTGAGGGCATGACGGCCAGGATCCTCCGCCCCTCGCTCGCCGCGCTGCTGCTCTTCGGCGTCGCGCTGCCGGTCGCCGGCTGCGCCCCGGAGCCCGCGGCCGATCCCGAACCCGCCGCCGAGGCCTCCGCGACCCCCGCTCCGACCGCGGAGCCCACCGCCGAACCGCCGGCCGAACCCGAGTTCGACCGCGCCGCCCACTCGATCGACGACCCCGCGTCGATCTGGGTGGTGAGCAACAAGCTGCGTCCCCTCTCCCCCGTCGACTTCGCCCCCTCCGATCTCTCGATGCCCGAGGGCGTCGAGAACGAGTTCTCGCAGCCCCTGCGCGAGCCCGCGGCGCGCGCCGTCGAGGGCTTCGTCGCCGCAGCCGCGGCGGCGGGCCACGAGGTGCGCATCATCAGCGCCTACCGCGACTACGCCACGCAGGTGACGCTCTACGACAACTACGTCGCGCGCGACGGCCAGGCCGCGGCCGACACCTACTCGGCCCGCCCCGGGCACTCCGAGCACCAGACGGGGCTCGTGGTCGACCTCGACGACCACGGGGACTGCTACCTGGCCGCCTGCTTCGGGGAGACGCCCGCGGGCGTCTGGCTCGCCGAGCACGCGGCCGAGCACGGCTTCATCGTGCGCTACCCCGAGGGCGAGCAGGAGGTCACCGGTTTCATGCCCGAGCCGTGGCACTTCCGCTACGTCGGCGTCGAGCTGGCGCAGGAGATGCGCGCGAGCGGCACGTCCACCCTCGAGGAGTTCTTCGGGCTGCCGCCGGCCCCCGACTACGCCGAGTAGCTCGCACTGCGTGGTCGCCGAAGGGCCTGCGCCGCGATGCGCAGCGCACGACTTGGCTGAGGAGCCTCGGCGCCGTTGTGGACCTCCCGCACCGTTGTAGATCTCTCGCGCGGTGCGAGAGGTCTACAACGGTGCGGGAGGTCTACGCCGGCGAGGCGGAGGGAGCGCCTTCGGCTCAGAACCCGCACCGAGCGAAACGCTAGGCTCGACGGGTGACCGCTGCAGCAGAAACCCTCATCATCCGTGTCAGCGCCGTCGTGATGCGCGACGAATCCGGCCGCGTGCTCAACGTGCGCAAGCGCGGCACGTCATCGCTCATGCTGCCGGGCGGCAAGCACGAGCTCGGCGAGGATCCGCGCGACACCGCCGTGCGGGAGTTCGAGGAGGAGCTCGGGATCGCACTCGACCGCGACCGCCTGCGCGATCTGGGTGTGTTCAGCGCCGTAGCGGCGAACGAGCCCGGGCACACGGTCGAGGCGTCGGTCTTCGAGCACCCGCTCGTGGACGGTGCCGCGGATGCGAAGCCGCGGGCCGAGATCGAATACCTCGAGTGGGTGGACCCGGCTGCGACCGCGCGCCCCGACATGGCCCCGCTCAACACCGACTTCGTGTTCCCGGCGCTGCTCGGCCGGTGACGGGGGTCTGACCTCAGAGCACGTCGCCGGCGGGCGTCTCGAGGCCGAGCAGCGCGTTCTCCACGACCTCCATGAGCGCGGGATGGATCCAGTACTGCCCCCGAGCCGCCGTGTGCGCGTCGATCCCGAAGCTCATCGCCATCACCACGACCTGCACCAGGTTCGATGCCTGATACCCCATCGCGTGGGCGCCGAGGATGCGCCCGTCGCGCCGGTCGGCGATGGCCTTGAAGACTCCCGTCCGATCCTCCATCGCCCAGCCGTACGCCGTGTCGCCGTAGCGCTGCACCTTCACGGTGACGTGCTCGGCGCCGATCGACTCGACCGCCTCCGCCTCGGTGAGCCCGACCTGGGCGAGCTCGGGGTCGCTGAACACCGCGGCCGGCACAGCCTCGTGCCGCGAACGGCGCAGGTCGTCGGGGTGCTCGAGGTTGTGGGCAACGACGCGCGCCTCGTGGTTGGCGACGTGCTTGAGCTGGAACGGCGAGCAGACATCGCCAAGAGCGTAGACGCCGTCGACCGGCTGCCCGCCCGAGAGCACGCGCTGGTACTCGTCGACCGCGATCCGGCCGTCGTCGTGCAGATCGAAGCCGGCCTCGGCAGCGCCCACGAGATCGGAATTGGGGCGGCGACCGGTCGCCACGAGCACGATGTCGGCGCGCAGCGGGCCGTCGTCGCCCTCCCGTGAGCCGGATCCCGACCCCGATTCCGAATCCGAGCCGGTTCCCGAGCCAGAGCAGGTCACCGAGTCAGATCCCGAGTCAGATCCCGAGTCAGATCCCGTTCCCGCGTCTGACCGCACCAGCTCCGCGAGCAACCCGCCCGCCCCGTCCTCGGAGATCTCCGCCACCGAGCAGCCGAGCCGCAGGTCCCAGCGCTTCGCGGCCTCGGCGGTGAAGCACTCCGAGATCTCGACGTCGAGGCGGCGCAGCAGCGTGTCGCCGCGCACCACCTGCACGACCTCGGACCCGAGGCCCGAGAAGACGGCGGCGAACTCGCACGCGATGTACCCGCCGCCGATCACGACGACCCGACGCGGCAGCTCGTCGATGCGCATCACCGTGTCGGAGGTGTGCACGCCGGGCAGGTCGATCCCCGGGATGTCGGGCAGCACCGCCCGCGAGCCGGCGGCGATGACGAGCTGCTCGGCCTCGACCCGGGTGACGGCTCCTTCACCGCTCCCCGCCTCGGACGCGGCGCCGTCGACCACGAGCGCCCGCTGCCCGTCGAGCCGCACGCGGCTGCGCACGAGCTCGACGTTGTCGAGCTCCTCGGCGCGGTACCGCTCCCCTGCCTCGGAGATCGCGTCGATGCGCGAGAAGATGCGGTCGCGGATCCCTCGCCAGTCGGCCCCCTCGAACCGCAGGTCGACCCCGAGCCTCGCGGCCTCCGCGGTGCTGCTCGCGAGCGCCGCCGGGCGCACGTACATCTTCGTGGGAATGCACCCCACGTTCAGGCAGGTGCCGCCGAACACCCCGTGCTCGGCGATCGCGACCCGCTTGTCGTCCCAGAACGGGGTGACGAGCGAGTTGCCCGACCCCGAGCCGACGATCGCGAGGTCCACGCTGATGCTGTTCATGCCACGTATCCTTTCAGATCCCGGGAGCGGGGTCCCGCGACTCGCTGACGTGCTGCGCGAGCGGAGCGAATCGCAGTATCTCGCAGAAGGAGCCGCCGGGTCCGGCCTCAGACGAGCTTCTTCTCGGCGAGCCAATCGCCCGCGATGCGGTCGGGCGACAGCTCGTCGTTCACGCTGCGGCCGTTCATCGTGAGGAGGTCCTCCGAGGTGAGCGCCGCACTGACCTCGTCGATGATCTGCTCTGCGCCCTCGTCGACGCGGTCGCTCGCGAGCGGCACGACGTGCGAGGCGAGGAAGAGCCCCTTCGTGTCCTCGAGCGCCACGAGATCGTTCTCGGCCACGCTGGGGTCGGCGGTGTAGATAATGGCGAGCTGGATCGAGCCGTCTCGCAGCGCCTTCACCGTGAGCGGACCGCCGCCGTCCTCGATGGGGGTGAACGCGACGTCCTCGACGCCGTAGACGTCGGCGAGACCCTTCGGGCCGTAGGGGCGGCTCTCGGCCTCCGAGTTCGCGCCGAGGGTGAGGGGCTCGTCGACCTCAGCCAGGTCTTCCACCTGCTCGAGGTCCCACTGCTCGGCGAACTCGCGGGTCACCATGTAGGAGTCCTGGTCGGTGGCCGGCGCCTGCTCGAGCACGCGCAGGCCGTCGGGCGCGGCCTGCTCGAGCGCGGAGTAGACGTCGTCGCTCAGGCGGGCCTCGGTGTCGGGCTCCCAGTACTGCAGCAGGTTGCCGCTGTACTCGGGGAAGAGGTCGATCGATCCCGCCTCGAGCTCGGGCAGGTAGACCTCGCGCTGGCCGATGCGGAACTGCCGGTCGACTTCGTAGCCGCCCGCTTCGAGCGCCTGCGCGTACACCTCGGCGATGATCTCATTGGAGTAGTAGTCCTGCGAGCCGATCACGATGGTGTCCCCCTCGGCCGGCGTCGCGGGGTCGGGGTCGGCGAGCGGGTCGCCGCCCCCGCAGGCGGTGAGGAGGCCCGCGGAGAGCACGAGCGCGCCCGCGGCGAGCGCGGCGCGGCGCCACGGGGTACGACCGATGGTTCGGCTGGGCTGAAGGCGATGGATCATGATCGTGCTTCCTCTCGTCGGTCGGGTGAGACGGGTCGGTCGGATGGTTCGGGTGAGGGCGGGCGCGGGTCGGAGGGGGCGGAGAGATCGGGATCGCCGGGCGCGCCGAGCCCCGCGGGCCTGGCGCGCGGAGCCCGGGATCCGGGCCTTCCGAAGCGGGCGGAGGCTGCGCGCTGGCAGAGCGCGAGCAGCAGTTCAAGCAGCAGGGTGATCGCCACGACGAGCAGTGCGCCCGCCAGCATCTGCACGTAGTCGCGCGACTTGAGGCCGGCGAACAGATAGCGGCCGAGACCGATATCCGCCGTGTAGGCGGCGAGCGTCGCGGTCGACACGACCTGCAGCGTCGCCGCGCGCACTCCGCCGACCATGACGGGCAGCGACAGCGGTAGTTCGACGCGCAGGATCACCTGGGCCGGGCTGAACCCCACGGCCTTCGCCGCTGCGGGTACCGAGGGGTCGATGGCCTGCACCCCCGCGTACGCCCCGGCGAGCAGCGACGGCACCGCGAGCACGACGAGTGCCAGCAGGGGCGCCGTCAGGCCGATCCCGAACGCGAGGCCGAAGAGCGTGAGCAGGCCGAGGGTGGGCAGCGCGCGGGCGGCCCCGGTGAGCCCGCCGACGAGCCCGGATCCGCGCCTGGTGTGCCCGATGAGCACCCCGGCCGGCAGTGCGACAGCACCCGCGATGAGGAGCACGAGCGCGGTCACCCCGAGGTGCTGGAGCATGCGGCTCGGGATCCCTCCGGCACCGCTCCAGTGCGCGGGATCGGCGAGCCAGCCCAGGGCCTCGCCGAACAGGCCGAGTGCGGCGGGGGTCATGCCCTCGCCCCTCTCGTCCACGGGGTGAGCGCCCGGCCGATCCCGAGCACCGCGGCATCGAGCAGCAGCGCCAGGATCGCGGTGGCGAGCACCCCGGTCCACACCTCCGCCGCGATCCCGCGCTGGAAGCCGTCGGTGAGCAGCGTGCCGAGGCCGGGCACGCCGATCAGCGCGCCGAGGGTGACCAGGCTGATCGTCGACACCGTCACCACGCGCACGCCCGAGATCAGCACGGGCACCGCGAGCGGCAGGTCGACCCGCCAGAACAGGCCCCGCGGCGAGTAGCCCGTCGCGGTCGCCGCGTCGCGCAACTGGGGGTCGACGGCCGAGAACGCGTCGCACGCGGTGCGCACGAGCAGCGCGACGCCGTACACCGTGAGCGCGGCGACCATCGTCTGCCACGACCGCAGGGGCGTGCCGATGATCGCGGGGAGGATGATGAGCAGCGGCAGCGCCGGGATCGCGTAGGCGAGCGTCGCGAGCGAGAGCAGCGGGCCGCCGATGCGGGGCCTGCGGAACGCGAGGCGGCCGATCGGCACGGCGATGAGCACGCTCACGAGGATCGCGGGCAGGCTGAGCAGCAGGTGGTCGACCGCGAGTCCGGCCACGGCGTCCCAGTTCGCGAGCAGCCAGCTCACCGGCCCAGCACCCCCACGGGCCGGCCGTCCTCGTCGACGGCGACGCTGCGGCCTCCCACTTCGACGCGGCGCAGCCGGCGCTCGGCGCGATCGGCACCGACGAAGTCGCGCACGAAATCGCTCGCCGGATCCGCGAGGATCTCCGGGGGCGTGCCGCGCTGCGCGATCCTGCCCCCGCTCTCGAGCACGACCACCTCGTCGCCCAGCAGGAACGCCTCGTCGACGTCGTGCGTCACGAACACGATCGTCTTGCCGAGCTCCGACTGCAGCTGCAGCAGTTCGTGCTGCAGCTCTCGGCGAACGATCGGGTCGACGGCGCCGAATGGCTCGTCCATGAGCAGAATGTTGGGGTCGGAAGCCAGGGCGCGTGCGACGCCGACGCGCTGCTGCTGGCCGCCCGAGAGCTGCGCCGGGTAGCGGTCGCCGAGCGCGGGATCGAGCCCCACCCGCTCCAGCAGCTCCCCCGCTGCCGCGCGCGCCGCTCGCCGCGGGGTTCCCGACAGGATCGGCACGGTCGCCACGTTGTCGCGCACGGTCCGATGCGGCAGCAGCCCGCCGTGCTGCATCACGTATCCGATCGAGCGGCGCAGCTCGACGGGGTCGCGGTCGCGCACGTCCTCGCCGTCGATGAGCACCCGGCCCTGCGTGGGATCGACCATGCGGTTCACCATCCGCAACAGCGTGGTCTTGCCCGAGCCCGAGGATCCGACGAGCACCACCGTGCGGTGCGAGGGCACCGCGCATGAGAAATCATGCACGGCCGTCGCTCCACCCGGGTAGGCCTTGGATACGTGCTCGAACTCGATCACGTCGTCACCTCCCTGAGGTCGGGCGCGCGGTGGTTCCGCTCACCCCACCCTAACGACCGCCCGCGGACGCCGCACAGGGGGCTTGCCAGACGACGCGCCACGGTGTATGCGGCGGGGATGGCAGACGGAGAGAGTCGGCCGGGGATAGGCTCGCAGTGTGAGCTCCTCGACCGCCGCGACCACGCCGACCGCACGCCCGGGCCCCGTCTTCTTCATCGGCCGAGCGGTGCTGAGACCTCTGCTGAGACTGCGCTTCCGGCCCCGCGTGTCGGGCCGCGAGCACGTACCCGCGGCAGGCCCCGTGCTGCTCGCCAGCAACCACCTCTCGGGGCTCGACACGATCCTCATCCCGTCGTTCTCGCCGCGCAAGGTGCAGTTCCTCGCGAAGGCATCGCTCTTCGAATCGCGCATCGGAGGCTGGTTCTTCAGGCAGATCGGCGCGATCCCGGTGCACCGCGAGGCCTCGTCGGCCGCGCAGGAGGCGCTCGACGCGGGGCGCGGGGTGCTCGCCTCCGGCAGTGTCTTCGCTGTGTTCCCGGAGGGCAGCCGCTCGCGCGACGGCCGCCTCTACCGCGGGCGCGCCGGGGCGGCCTGGCTCGCGCTCGAGACCGGGGCGACCGTGGTGCCGGTGGGCCTCATCGGCACGAACCGCAAGCTGCGGGATCCCGCCACGGGGCGGGCCGCCCGGGTGGAGGTGCGCTTCGGCCCGCCGGTGCCGCTCGAAGACCTCGCGGGGCTGCCGGGCGGCCGCGCCCGCCGCGAGGCCACCGAGCGGATCATGACGGCGATCCACGCCCTCACCGGCCAGGAGCTCGCCGACGACCACGCCGCGGGAGGCCGCGGCGCCTGAGCGAACCGCGCACGTCCTCCCCGATTCGGGGTCGTTTTCGTGCGTGTCGCGTCGGGCGACACGGCAGAAAGTGACCCCGGATCGGTGACACGGCAGAAAGTGACCCCGAATGCGTGGGCCTATGCCGTTCGGGGGGTCTACGCGATTCGGATAGCGTATGGGTTTCGCCGCTTCGACAGGCTCAGCGACGAGCCCCTCACGCCCGGCGATTGCGCTCCAGACGGTCGAGACTCCACTCGTAGCGCTCGAGCCAGACGAAGGCGTGGATCCAGGTCTCGACGAAGCGCACCCCGGGGTGCGCGCGGATCCTCCGCACGATATCCGTGTAATCGGCGAGCGACCTCGCCGCGATCGTCGCGATGAGCCCGTAGCGGCCCAGCGTGCGCGCGGCGAACTCGATCGTCGGGATGCCGAGCAGCAGTTCCTCCGCCGAGGCCAGATCGTCGGCTTCTCCGGTGAGCATGATCCCCACACCCGACAGCACCGATGTCGTCGCGCTGCGTCGGCTGCGCACCGCCCCGATGCGCATGATGCCCGAGTCGAGCAGCCGCAGCACGCGCGCCCGGCACGCTGACGCCGACCGCCCGGTGCGCCGCGCGAGCTCGCCGAAGGTGAGCCGGCCGTCCGTCTGCAACTGCGCCATGAGCTCGATATCGAAGTCGTCGAACTCGAGATCCGTCGGTTCGGGATCCTCCCCCAGCCGCAGTCGCCGGAGCACCCGGTCGTAGAGGGAGAACTGCACCTCGTCCACGCCGTCGATCGCCTGGATCGCGCGCACCGAGCGACCCACGTCGTCGCTGTCGGCCGCCCACACCTCGACCACGGCCTGCGACTGCCCGCTGATCTCCGACAGGAACACGACGTTCGGGAACTCGCGCAGCCGCTCGAACACGGGCGAGGTGGATCCGCTGATGCGCAGTTGCAGGTTGGCCTGGATCGGGAGGCCGACGGCGCGCGGGTGCACGGCCGCGAGGATCCGGATCTCGCCGGCGGCCAGCAGTTCGTGGACCCGCTGGGCGACGAGGGTTCGATGCACGCCGAGCTTCGTCGCGAGCGCGGAGAACTGCGCGCGCCCGTCGAGCTGGAGGGCGCGAATGAGATCCTCATCGAAATCGTCCATGCCTGCATCCTGCCAGAACCATCCCCGACGGATCGCATCAAAAATTCTGTCTCACGAGCCAGAGCAGCACATCCGCTCGAAAAAATGCCAGTCTGTGACGACATAACTGCGGCGACAGCGAAACTGACGCACAATCTGGCTTCCAACGCGAGCCCGAGCCGCGTACTCTCGTATCGATTCGACACGAAGGAGTTCACCGTGCGCAAGCTCGCGTTCACCCAGGCCCCCGTCCCGACCGCGCCGAAGATCGTCACGGCCGCGCGCATCGACGCCCTCGACGAGTCGGGGAGCACCCCCGAGGCGTTCCTCGTCATCGGAGACCGCTTCGCGCACGTCGGCACCGTGGCCGAGTGCCGCTCCGCAGCCGCCGAGGTGAGCGCGCTCGAGCCCGAGCTCGTAGATCTGGGCGACACCACGGTGGTGCCCGGCTTCATCGACGCGCACGCCCACCCCCTCATGCTCGGTCAAATGATGAGCTGGGTCGACTGCGGCCCCGACAAGGCCGGCTCGATCCCCGAGATCGTCGCCCTGCTGCAGGAGGCCGCGAAGACGCTGCCCGCGGGCCGACCGATCCGGGGCTACGGATACGAGCAGCGCAACCTCGCCGAGCGCCGCCACCCGACCCGCTTCGAGCTCGACCAGGTGGCGACCGATCGCGAGGTCTACCTCATGAACGCGTCGGGCCACGGCGGAGTGGTCAACAGCTACACCTTCGAACTGCACGGCGTGACCCGCGACACCCCGAACCCGAAGGGCGGCGAGTTCTTCCGCGATGCCGACGGCGAGCTCACGGGCGAGCTCTCCGACGCGGCGTGCAACGTGCTCACCGGCCTCGAGGGCGTCAAGATCGGGCACCACGGCCCCAACTTCCACCTCGCCGACGAGCCCGAGGAGCACAAGCGACAGCTCGCCGCGGCCCAGGAGAACTTCCTCGCGGGCGGCGTCACCACGATCGGCGACGCCCAGGTGAGCCGACGCGAGTTCGACATGTACCTGCGTCTCGCGGAATCCGGCGACCTCAAGGTGCGCGTGAGCATGTACCTGCTGTCGCACCTGCTCCACGAGGCGATCGAGATGGGCCTGCACGGCCAGTTCGGCAACGAGCACCTCAGCTTCGCAGGCATCAAGTTCTACTCCGACGGCACGCTCGGCGGCTGGACCGCGTACTTCCCCGACGGCTACGTGGGCGACCCCTGCCGCACCGGTCAGCTCTACCACGAGCCGGGCGACTACACCGAGCTCATCAGGAAGGCGCACCGCGTCGGCCTGCAGACCGCCACGCACTCGCAGTCGCCCACGGCGCTCGAGATGGTGATCAGCGCGATCGAGGCGGCACTCGCGGATCGCCCCGACCCCGACGCCCGTCACCGCATCGAGCACTGCGGCCTGCCCACCCCCGAGCAGATCACCCGCATGGCGAAGGCCGGCATCTACCCCGTCAACCAGCCCCAGCACCACTACAACTGGGGCGAGGGCGTCGAGCAGGCCGTCGGCACCCCCGGCGAGCGCTTCAACCCCCTCGGCGAGTTCGAGCGCGCGGGCGTGCCCGTCACGATCTCCTCCGACGCGCCGGTCGCCGATCCTCGTCCGATGGAGGCCGTGCAGGCCGCCGTCTCGCGCATCACCCGCCGCGGCACCCAGCTCGGTTCCGACGACCTCGCGGTGTCGCTCGACACCGCCCTCCGCGCCCACACCATCTCAGCTGCCCGTGCGCTGGGGCGAGAGGACGAGCTCGGCAGCATCGAGGCCGGCAAGCGCGCCGACTTCGCGGTGCTCGACCGGGATCCGCACGCCACCCCGGTGCCCGAGCTCGCGAAGATCTCGGTGACCGAGACCTGGGTCGGCGGCGAGCGCGTCTTCACCCGCTGATCCTTCCTGTCCCCTATCCCCGCCGAAAGGCGGATAATGCGTGTTACATCCCCACCGCGCACGCATTCTCCGCCTTTCGGCACCTTCCCGAGCCTTCTCCGACATCCAGCAAAGGAGCTCACATGTCCACCACCACGGCCGCTGCGCCGAACTCCCATAAACGCGCCCTGAGAGGCGGCATGGCCGCCCTCGTCGGCACCTCGATCGAGTGGTACGACTTCTACGTCTACGCCACCGCGGCGGCGATCATCTTCCCGCACGTCTTCTTCCCCGAGGCCGAACCGGCTCTGGCCACCCTCGCCTCGTTCGGCACCTACGCCGTCGCGTTCTTCATGCGCCCGATCGGCGGCATCATCTTCGGCCACATCGGCGACAAGCTCGGCCGCAAGCCTGCGCTCACGATCACGCTGGTGCTCATGGGCATCGCGACGACCCTGGTCGGGTTGCTGCCCGGTTACGCGACCATCGGGATCTGGGGCCCGATCCTGCTGATCATCTGCCGCATGGCCCAGGGCCTCGCCGTCGGCGGCGAATGGGGCGGCGCCAGCCTCATGGCGGTCGAGAGCGCCCCGCCGAAGTGGAAGAGCTTCTACGGCGGCTTCACGCAGGTGGGCAACCCGCTCGGCGCCATGATGGCGACCGGCGCGTTCTGGGCGCTCTCGGCGCTCGGCGAGGACGCGCTGCTGAGCTGGGGCTGGCGCATCCCGTTCCTCTTCAGCATCGTGCTCATCGCCGTCGGCTTCTGGGTGCGCTGGCGCGTCGAGGAGACGCCCGTGTTCGAGGAGAAGGTCGAGGGGCACGAGCAGTCGACCCCGCTGCTCTTCGCGCTGAAGAACAACTGGCTGCCGATCCTGCTCGGTTTCGGCATCATCGCGATGTCGTCCGGCGGCTACGTGATCGCGACGACCTTCGTGCAGAACTACGCCGACAGTCCCGAGATCGGGCTCGACCCGTCGATCATCCTCGGCGCCATGACGATCGCGTCGCTCGTCGAGTTCATCGTGACGCTGCCGATCGCCGCGCTCGGCGACAAGATCGGCCCCAAGATGGTCATGTACCTCGGCATCATCCCGTCGTTCATCGTGATCATCCCGCTCGTGCTCTCGATCCAGGCCAAGAACGTCGGAATGATCTGGCTGTTCGTGATCCTGATCCGCGTCACGCTGAGCGGCGCCTGGGCGCCCCTCTCGACCCTCATGGCGCAGATGTTCCGCCCGCAGTCGCGGTACACCTCGATGTCGCTCTCCTACGGCATCGGCGCCGCGGTCTGGGGCGGCCTCTCGCCGGCGATCGCCTCCACCCTGCTCATCATGACCGACGGCAACTTCTGGTCGGTCGTCGCGTTCTTCGGCGTGCTCGCGCTCGCGGCCTTCATCGGTGTGCGCTTCGCACCGCAGCACTCGGACACGGCTCCGGTCACGGGGTCGTTCACCCCGCGCCTCGACACCACCGCGGTCGACACTCACGGAAAGGAATAGGTTTCGCACCCATGGAAACCACCCCCAAGCGCACGACCGGCTGGGTCGTCATGGAGACGATCCGCTCCTACGGCGTCGACACGATCTTCGGCATCCCGGGCACCCACAACCTCGAGCTCTACCGCCCGCTGGGCGCGCTCGGGATCCGGGCCGTGACCACCCGCCACGAGCAGGGCGCGGGCTACGGCGCCGACGGGTGGTCGCTGCAGACGGGCCTGCCCGGCGTGGTCATCACCACGAGCGGCCCCGGCCTGCTCAACGCCCTCTCGGCGGCGGGCACCGCCTACTGCGAGTCGCGCCCGATGATCATCATCTCCCCGGGCCCGGCCCTCGGGTCCGAGTTCGCCGACGTGGGTACTCTGCACGAGACGAAGGATCAGCTCGGCGCGGCCTCCGCCATCGTCGAGTGGGGCCGCCGGGTGCGCTCGGCCGAGGAGGCCGTCGCGGCGATCCACGACGCATTCGAGCTGTTCGCCACCACGCGGCCGCGCCCGGTCTACCTCGAGATCCCGCTCGATGTACTCGAGCAGGAGACCGACCTCGCAGCCGACGCGACCGCCCGGCGCGAGGTCCCGACTCCCCCGGCTGCCCCGGCAGATGCGGTGGCCGAGGCCGCCGCGCTGCTCGCCGGCGCCGCTCGCCCCGCGATCCTGGCCGGCGGCGGGTCGCGCGGGGCGGGCGCGGAGTTGCGCGCGCTCGCCGAGCGGATCGCCGCACCCGTGGTCACGACCCTCAACGCGAAGGGGGTGCTCGACGAGCATCACCCGCTCGCCGCCGGCTCGAACCTGCGCCTGGCCGCGGGGCGGAGGGTCGCCCAAGAGGCCGACGTGCTGCTCGTCGTGGGATCGAAGCTGGGTGAGGCCGAGCTGTGGCTCGACCGGCTGCGCGCCGAGGGCAGCGTGATCCGCATCGATCTGCTGGAGTCGCAGATCGACAAGAATCAGCGCGCCGACGTCGGCCTCGTGGGCGACGCCGCGGCCACGCTCTCCGCGATCCTCGACGCGCTGGCGGACGAGGATCCGGATCCAGCGCGCACCGAAACCGCCGAGGCCCTGGTGCGCGAGGCGCTCGCCGCCGCGCGCACCGAATCGGCCGAGCTGTCGGCGACGAACACCGTGCTCGCCGAACGCATCGCCGCGGCCCTGCCCGAGCACGCGATCGTCTCGACCGACTCCTCGCAGATCGCCTACTGGGGGCTGCTCAACGCACTGCGCGTATCCGAGCCGAACTCGATGCCGTACATGGCGACCTACGCCACGCTCGGCTACGGGCTGCCCGCGGCGCTCGGCTCCCGTATCGCCGCACCGCACCGCCCCTCGTTCGTCGTCACGGGCGACGGCGCCCTCATGTTCTCCATGAACGAGTTCATCACGGTCGTCGAGCAGGGCGAGGACGTCACCGTGATCGTGGTCGACAACGGCGGCTACGCCGAGATCAAGCAGAACGAGGCCGACGCCGGCATCGCGCCGGTGGGCGTCGAACTCGCGCAGCCCGACTGGGTCGCCGTCGCCGACGCGTTCGGCGGGCGGGGCCGCAGCGCCGGCAACCCGGGCGAACTGGCGCGCGCCGTCGAGGCGGCGGTGAGCGAGGGTGGCCTGCAGCTGATCCACATCGATCAGGCGGCGTTCGATCTCTCGGAAGCGGACGCCTCGTGAGCGCCCGCGGCGAGCGGCCTCTCGCGGTCTACACCGACGTGGACGACACCGACCCCGCGATCGGCATCCGGCTGCTCGAGGAGCACGGCTTCGAGGTGCGGGTGCTCGGCACCCGCGATCCCGAGGCGATCATCGAGGGATCGCGGGGCGCCGTCGCGCTGCTGCCCGGATACGCCCCCGTGACCCGCGAGGTCATCGAGGCGCTGCCCGAGTTGCGAATCGTCCCGCTCATGTCGATGGGCTTCGACTACGTCGACGTCGAGGCCGCGACCGAGCGCGGCGTCTGGGTGACGAACGTGCCGGGCGCCGCCACCGAGGAGGTCGCGACCCACGCGCTCGCGATCCTGCTCAGCACCGTGCGGCAGCTCCCCTTTTACACCGCCTCGGCGAACCCGCGCGACTGGAACGATCGCGCGCCTGCGGCACCGCCCCGCCTCAGCGAGACGACGCTCGGCGTCATCGGGCTCGGGCGGATCGGGCGCGAGCTCGTGCGCCTCGCCGCTCCCCTCTTCGGCTCGGTGGTCGGCTACGATCCCATGCTGCCCGACACCGCCGAGGTGCGGGCCGAGCTCGACGCGCTCGGCGTGCGGCGCGCGAGCCTCGACGAGGTGCGGGCGTCGTCGCACGTGCTCTCGCTCCACCTGCCGCTCACACCCGAGACCGAGCGCATGGTCGATGCCGAGTTCCTGTCGGCGATGCCTCGCGGCTCCGTGATCGTGAACGTGTCGCGGGGCGCGCTCATCGACAACGACGCGCTGGTCGCCGCGCTCGACTCGGGGCAGCTCTCGGGTGCGGCCCTCGACGTGCTCGATCAGGAGCCGCCCGAGCCGGGGCACCCCCTCCTCGGCCGCGACGATGTAGTGCTCACCCCGCACATCGCGTACTTCTCGGCGCGCACCGAGGTCGAGTACGTGCGGATCCAGGCGCAGAACGCCGTCTCACTGCTCGAAACGGGCGCGCCCGACTCTCCGGTCAATCGCCCGGAGTAGGGCTCGGTGAGCCTGCCCCTATCGAGATGACGCTCGCTGCCCTGGGCGAGCGCCGTCGGGCGCGGCAAGCGTCATCTCGATAGGACGCCGGCGAGCTCCGAGGTGTACCCCGGCTGCCCGGGGCAGCCGTCGAGCACACGCTGCATCGCATCGTGCTCGGCGGCGGTCACCCACAGCCCGTAGCTCGTCTTCACCGAGATCTGGCGCGCCACGTACTCGCAGCGGAACCCGCGCGACGGCGGCAGCCAGGTCGCGGCGTCGCCGTCGCCCTTGCTCGAGTTGGCGGGGCCGTCGACGGCCAGCAGGTTGACCGGATCGTTGGCGAACGCGATCCGCTGCTCCTGCGTGAGCGCCTGGGCGCCCTTCTGCCAGGCGTCCGAGAGCGCGACCACGTGATCGATCTGCACCGCCTGCGAGGTCTGATCGCCGCGCACGAAGTCGATCCGCGCACCGGTGTAGGGATCGAGCAGCACCCCCGAGAGCACCTTGCACGGCCCATCGAGCACGACCTCGGTCAGGTCGCGCTGCAGGGTGTCGTTGCGGGCGTCGCAGCCGTTGCGATCCGGGTCCTTCCAGCCGTGCCCGAAGCGCTCGCGCCGGTCGTAGCCGGTCTTCGGCGCCCGCCCCTTGACGGGCAGGGCGTCGAGCATCTCGGCTGCGGCGGCCGTAGCTGCCGGAGGATCGCTGGATGGACCCGGATCGGGATCGGCGCTCGGATCCTGGTTCTGATCCGGATCCTGGCCCCGATCCTCCCGGTCGCCCTCGCCTCCGCTCTCCCGCGCCGCGCCCGCGCCATCGTCGTCGCGCAGCACGGCCGTGCCGCCGCGGTCGCCCCGGTGCTCCGGGCTCTCGGCCCCGCCGGCGCCCTGCAGGAGGATCCCCGCGATCAGAAGGACCGGCAACGCAGCGATCACGAGCACGCGGGAGGCGCCCGTCGCGCGGGCCCGGCGCCCTGGTCCGCGCGACCTTCCGGGAGCGCGGCTCAACCCTCGCCGCCGAGGGTGCCCGTGAGCCGCGAGTGGAGGTCGCTCGTGCGGGCGTTCATGCCGGTCAGCTCCACCCGCTTCCCGAGACGCTCGTACTTGGTGACGACCGCGTCGAGCGCGGCGACCGTCGAGGCATCCCAGACGTGGGCGGCCGACATGTCGATCACCACGTGCTCAGGGTCGTGCCGGTACTCGAACTGGGTCGTGAGGTCGTTGCTCGACGCGAAGAACAGCTCACCGGTCACCGTGTAGTGCGCACGCCCGGGGCCGCCCTCCTCGGCGTGCTCGGCGGGCCGTACCTCCCGCTCGACCCGCACGACGTGGGCGACCCGTCGCACGAACAGCACCGACGCGACGAGCACACCCCCGATGACGCCGATCGCGAGGTTGCGGGTGGCGACGACGAGGGCGACCGTGGCGAGCATGACGAAGGTCTCGCTCTTCGGCATCCGCCGCAGCGTCGCGGGCGCCACACTGTGCCAGTCGAAGGCCTCGATCGACACCATGATCATCACTGCGACGAGGGCCGCCATGGGGATCATCGCCACGACGTCGCCGAGCACGACCACGAGGATCAGCAGGAACACGCCTGCCAGGAACGTCGAGATGCGCGTGCGCGCCCCCGACGCCTTGACGTTGATCATGGTCTGCCCGATGACGGCGCAGCCGCCCATGCCGCCGCCGAAGCCCGAGAGGAGGTTGGCCACCCCCTGCGCCCAACTCTCGCGAGTCTTGTTCGAGTGGGTGTCGGTGATCTCGTCGACGAGTTTGGCGGTCATGAGCGACTCCATGAGGCCCACGAGCGCCATCGCGAAGGCGTAGGGCGCGATCGCGGCGAGGGTGCTCCACTCGAGCGGCACGTTCGGGATCACGAGCTCGGGCAGGCTGCGCGGCAGCTCTCCCTGGTCGCCGACGGTGGGTACGTTGATCGCGCAGACGACCACCACTGCGGTCACGATGATCACCGAGACGAGCGGTGCGGGCACCGCCTGAGTGATCCGCGGCATGAGGAGCAGGATCAGGATCCCGCCGGCCACCAGCGGGTACACCGCCCAGGGCACCCCGATCAGCTGGGGCAGCTGCGCGATGAAGACGAGGATCGCGAGCGAGTTCACGAAGCCCACCATCACGCTGCGCGGGATGAATCGCATGAGCTTCGCGACCCCGAGCACCGCGAGCAGGATCTGGATCAGCCCCGCCAGCAGCACCGTCGCGATGAGGTACTCGGGTCCGTGCTCGCGCACCACGGGTGCCACGACGAGCGCCACCGCTCCCGTCGCGGCGGTGATCATGGCGGGCCGACCGCCGAGAAAGGCGATGCTCGTCGCCATGATGAACGAGGAGAGCAGCCCCATGCGCGGATCCACGCCGGCGATCACCGAGAACGCGATCGCCTCCGGGATCAGGGCGAGAGCGACCACGATGCCCGCGAGCACCTCCCGGGTGAGCAGCCGTGGACTGCGCAGCGCGGCGAGCACGGACGGATCGGGGCGGTAGCGGGCGCGCTCGTCCGCGGTCTTCTGGGGAGGGGTCACTGCGATTCCTTCGAGCGAAGCGGGCGCCGGCGGCCCGAGCTGTCGGCTAGCAGCCTACCGGTCCCGGGTCGTGGCGCGATCCCGGCGCTCGACGCTGGTGCAGCAGGTGCTCGAGCACGCCGTCGAGCACTTCGAGACCGTCGGCGACCCCTCCGGGCGATCCCGGCAGCGTGACCACGAAGGTGTCGCCGGCGAAGCCCGCCACCCCGCGGGTGATGAGCGCGAGCGGCGACGAGGCGAGGCCGCGACGGCGGATCTCCTCGATCACACCCGGCACCCGCACGTCGAGCAGCGGGTCGACGACCTCCGGGGTGAGGTCGCTCGGCGAGACTCCGGTGCCGCCGGTGACGATGACGACGGCGGCCCGCTCCTCGAGCGCGGCCCGCACCGCCGCCCCGACGGGCTCGCCGTCGGGGACGACGACCGGCGCCCCGGTCTCGAAGCCGCGCTCCCCCAGCCAATCCCGGATCAGCGGCCCGGTGCGGTCGATCGAGCGGCCGGCCGCCGCGCTGGTCGATGCGACGACGGCCACGGCCCGACGCCCGGCCTCCGACCCGCCGGGGCCGTCGCCACCGCCGACGACGCCATTCACGCGGCCTCCCAGTCGCCGCTCTTGCCGCCCGACTTGGCGAGCACCCGCGTGCCGGTGATCTCCGCGTGCTTGTGCACCGCCTTGATCATGTCGTACAGGGTCAGCGCGGCGACGCTCGCGGCGGTGAGCGCCTCCATCTCGACGCCCGTGACACCGCGCGTCGTCACCTCGGCCAGTACCCGCACCCGATCCCCCTCGGCCTCGAAGTCCACCGACACCCGGCTGATGGGCAGCGGATGGCAGAGCGGGATCAGCTCCCACGTGCGCTTCGCTGCCATGATGCCGGCGACGCGGGCCGTGCCGAGCGCCTCGCCCTTCGGCAGCTGCCCCTCCATGAGCTGCTGCACGACCGCGGGAAGGGTCACGAGCACGGCCTCGGCGCGAGCGGTGCGCTTGGTGACGGCCTTGTCGCTCACGTCGACCATGTGCGCGCTGCCGTCCTCGCGCAGGTGGGTGAGGCCGGGATCGGCGGGGCGCTCGGCGCGGGGCTCAGTCATGGATCCTCCAGACGGTGACGGGGGTGTTCTCGGCTGCGAAACCGGCTCCGAGCGGGATCTCGGCGATCACGTCTGCTGCCGCGAGTCCGCTGAGCAGGTGGGAGCTCGGCCCGCTGAGCACGACCCGGCCGTCGGGAGCGAGCGTGCCACGGCGAAGCTGCAGCTTGTCCTCGGGCGAGACGGCGTCGTGGGCGAGCGGCCGCCGCTCGCGCGTCCGCTCGGGCGCGAGGCCCGCGTACTCCCGCAGCGCGGGCAGCAGGAAGAGCTCGGCCGAGAGCATCGCGCTCACCGGGTTGCCGGGGAAGCAGAGGGCGGGCAGCCGGTGCCCACCGTCCGTCTCGTCGGCGCCGCCGGCCTCGTCGGCGTCGTCCGCCTCGTCGGCACCGTCAGTCTCGTCGAGCACGAGCACGCCGAGGCCCTGCGGTCCTCCCGGCTGCATGGCGACCTTCACGAACTCCGCTCCCAGCGGTGCGAGCGCATCCCGTACCACCTCGAACGCGCCCGCGCTGATGCCGCCCGAGGTCACGATCAGGTCGGCCCACGGCGCATCCGCGCTGATCGCCGCCCGCAGCGCCGCGGGGTCGTCCTCGCATCGCAGCACCCGCACGTCGGCCGACACGGCTCTGAGCGCCGCGGCGAGCATCGGGGTGTTCGCATCGTGGATCCGCCCCGGGGCGAGGCCGTTCGCCTGACCCGGCGGCACGATCTCGTCCCCCGTCGAGCAGAGCAGCACGCGCACGCGCGGCAGCACCGGCACCGCGGCGATACCGGCCGCGGCGAGCGCGCCGATGCGAGCGGGGGTGAGACGGGCGCCCGCTGCGAGGATCTCCGCGCCGGAGCCGAGATCGGATCCCGCGCGCCTCACGAACTCCCCCACCGGCACCGGAGCGATGAACGCCACCGTTCCCCGCGGCTCACCCCGGCCGGCTCTGGCAAGCGCCGGGAACTCGGGCGGCAGCACCCGCTCGATCGGCACGACCGCGTCCGCCCCTCGGGGGATCGCCGCACCTGTCATCACCGGCGACGCGCTGCCCGGCGCGTGCTCGACGGGAGCGTCGCCCGCGGCGGTCGCGATCCCGATCCGGAGTTCCACGGGTCTCGCCTCGGTCGCCTCCGCAAGATCGTGGGAGCGCACCGCGTAGCCGTCCATCTGCGAATTGTCGAAGGGCGGCAGCGGGATCGGCGAGGCGGTGGCCTCGGCCGTCACCCGTCCGAGCAGGCCGGCGTCGATGACGCTCAGCCTCTCGGGCCCCCGAGTGCGGGCCCGCAGCAACGCTTCGCCCAGCACGCGACGGCAGACCGCGGCATGCTCCTCGGCGGTGCGAGCAGCCGCTGACTCGATGCCCTGCCCCGCGCCCGCGGCTTCCCGCCCGGTTGCGCTCACCGTTCGAGGCCCATCATCCGCCGGCGAACGGCGGGAGCACGTCGACGACAGTTCCGCCGGGACCGGCGCCGATCTCCCCGCCGTCGCGTCGCACCTCGCCGTCGACGAGAAAGGACCCGCTGCGCAGCACCCGCAGCATCGCGGCGCCGTGCCGATCCGCGAGCTCCGCCCGCAGCGCGTCGAGCGTCGCCGGCGCACTCAGCAGCACTTCCTCCTGCGCCGTGCCCGCCGCGTCGGCCGCCGCGGCGAAGTACCGAACCGTGATGCCCGTCATGCCCTCCATCGTAGCCTCGGTCGCGAACCCACACCCCGTCCGAGATACGGATCTCGCGGCTCTGATCGCGGATGAGCATGCGATTCCCGTATCTCGGCAGGGGCCGGGCCGGGTCCCGCGCTCCGCGCGGCAGGCTCGGGCACCGGGAGGCACCGGGAGGCACCGGGAGGCACCGGAAGGCACCGGAAGGCACCGGGCGCCGGTCCCGCGCGACCTACAATGGCGATATGCCCTCCGACGATCCCGCACGGCCGGCGCCGCTCGTCGAGCCGGCCGCCTCGCTCCCGCCCGAGCGGCTGCGACGCGCTCAACGCCAGCTCCCGCTGCCCGGATTCGGGGAGACGGCTCAGGCGCGTCTGCACGCGGCGCGCGTGCTGGTCATCGGCGCCGGAGGGCTCGGCAGCGCGAGCGTGCCGTACCTCGCGGGCGCGGGAGTGGGCACGATCGGCATCGTCGACGACGACGAGGTCGAGCTCTCGAACCTCCACCGCCAGATCGCGCACGGAACCGCCGACCTCGGACGCCCGAAGACGGCCTCGCTCGCTGACGCGGTGAACCGCCTCGACCCCGGCGCGCGCGTCGAGCAGCATCGCATCAGGCTCGACTCCTCGAACGCCCTCGAACTGTTCGAGCGCTACGACCTGGTCATCGACGGCAGCGACAACTTCGCCACCCGCTACCTCGCGAACGACGCGGCAGAGCTCACCGGCAGACCGCTCGTCTGGGGTGCGATTCTGCAGTACCACGGGCAGCTCGGGGTCGCCTGGCACCGCTACGGCCCCGGCTACCGAGACCTCTTCCCGTCGCCGCCTCCGCCGGACGATGTGATGGACTGCGGCACCGGAGGCGTGCTGCCCGGCCTGTGCGGCACGATCGGCTCCCTCCTCGCGACCGAGGCCCTCAAACTGATCACGGGTCTGGGCGAATCGCTCATCGGACGCGTGCTGCTCTACGACGCACTCGCCGCCTCCTTCCGCGAGCTGCCGTACCGGCGGGACTCGCAGGCATCGCCCGTGTCGGAGCTCGTCGACTACGAGCGGTTCTGCGACGGAGCCGATCCGCTGCCCGCGGCGGTGTCGGCCGAGGTGCTCGCCTCGGAACTCGCCACCGGGAATCCGCCGCGACTTCTCGACGTGCGCACACCCTCGGAGCACGCCGCGCGACGCATCGTCGGTTCGACGGCAGCGCCCCTCGATCAGCTCGAATCCGAGAATGCCGCGCTCGGGATCGCCACCGGGCCGGGCCCCGTCACCGTGTACTGCGAACGCGATCCGCGATCCATCCGCGCCGCCCGCCTGCTCGCCGAGCGAGGCGTCGAGGTCCGCTACCTGCGAGGCGGAGTGACCGCTCTCGCCGCCGTCGCACCGCAGCTGCTGGAGGGGCACGATGTCTGAACCGCTGGCGAGGATCACCGACGAGACCATCGACGAGGCAGCGGTGCGGGCCGCGGTCGATGCTGCGGAGTGCGGTGCAGTGGTCGTGTTCCACGGTGTCGTGCGAGACCACGACGGCGGTGAGCGAGTGCGCGCGCTCGACTACAGCTCGCACCCCGACGCCCAACGCTTCATCGCGGATATCGTCGCGGAGGAGCAGCGTCGGTCGGGGGTGCGACTCGCGGCAGTGCACCGGATCGGCGCACTCGCCATCGGCGACGCCGCGCTCGTCGCAGCCGCCTCCGCCCCGCACCGCCGCGAGGCCTTCGAGGCCGTCGAGCAGCTGGTCGAGCGTATCAAGCATGAAGTGCCGATCTGGAAGCGCCAGCACTATGCCGACGGCGTCTCCGACTGGGTGGGGCTGTAAGCGTCCTTGCCGGGACCGCCTGGTGCACCTCTCCGGCCGCGAGGCGGTCAGCCGGCGTTCACTGCCGCGATCAGCGCGTCCGCGGCGGCCGCGACCTCTGGCTCGGTCGTTGCGCGGCCCAGCGAGAGTCGCAACGCTCCGAGCGCGAGGTCGGGATCGAGTCCCATCTCGATGAGGGTAGTCGAGGGCGTGTGGGTCCCCGAGTGACAGGCGCTGCCAGTGGAGGCGCCGACCTCGGGTGCCCGATCCAGCACCTCACCGCCGATGTGCCCCGGGACCGCCACCATGAGCGTGTTCGGCAGACATCCGTCGGCCGGGCTGACACGCACCAGCTGCGGGAGGCCCGCGACCAGGCGCTCCCAGAGCAACTCCCGTAAATGCAGTTGGCGGGCGGATTCGGCGTCGAGCAGCTCGCCGGCCAACTCGGCGGCGGCCCCGAGCGCGACGATCCCCGCCACGTTCTCGGTCCCCGGCCGCAGCCCCCGCTCCTGCCCCGCGCCGACGAGCACGGGCGCGATCGGCGTGCCGCGCCGCACGTAGAGCGCGCCCACGCCCTTGGGTGCGTAGAGCTTGTGGCCGGCGATGCTCAGCAGGTCGACTCCGAGCCCGTCGACCGAGACGGGGATCTTCCCGGCCGCCTGGGCTGCGTCGGCGTGCATGACGCCGCCGGCGGCGCGCACCCGATCCGCGACCTCGGCGATCGGCTGGATCGTGCCGACCTCGTTCTGCGCGAGGATCAGGGTCCCGATCCCCAGCGCCCCGGCAGGCACTGCACCGGGATCGACGCGCCCCTCGGAGTCGACGGCGAGCCTGCGGACCTCCCAGCCTTCGCGTTCGAGCCCGCCCACCGGTCGATCTGTGGCCGGGTGCTCGACCACCGAGGTCAGCAGCCTCCGCTGCGGGGAGAGCACGGCGGCACCCCGGATCGCGAGGTTGTTCGCCTCGGTGCCGCCCGAGGTGAAGACGATCTCGTCAGGGTGCGCGCCGATGAGCGCCGCGAGTTGCTCGCGGGCCTTCTCGACGGCGCTACGAGCCGCGAGTCCCTGAGAGGTCGAGCTCGAGGGGTTGCCGAAGCGCTCCGTGAGGTACGGGAGCATCGCTTCGAGTGCCTCCCGCGCGACCGGTGTGGTGCCGTTGTGATCGAGGTAGGCCTGCTGCGACATACCCGCAGTGTAGCGGCGCGCTGCGTACGATACGCCCGTCACCCCAGCATGAGCAACGGCGGACGCGCGGGCCCCTCCAGTCGGGCGACCGCGACCTTCAGCTCGGTCACGTCTCCACGCAGCCCGCCGACCTCATCCGAGAGCGCGTCGATCCGGGTCGACAACCGTGCGTCCAACGCGTCGATCCGTGCCGACAGACGCTGCTCCAGCCCGGTTTCCACCCCGTCGATCCGATCCGACAACCGCACGTCCAACGCATCGATCCGAGCCGACAGACGCTGCTCCAGCCCAGACTCGACCCCATCGATCCGCGCCGACAGGCGGCGCCCCGTCTCTTCATTGCACGCCTCGACCCCGTCGATCCGCGCCGACAACCGCTGCTCCAACCCGCTGAGGCCCGCGTCGAGGCGCGAGTCGAATCGGGTGATGACCCACCCGAACCCGCCGGCCATCGCGAGCAGCACTCCGACTGCGCTCAGGATCGTAGCGAGGATATCCGGGGACACGAGCCGCCTCCTCTCGAGTGCTCTGCGCGGTTCGTATTCGTAGTCTACGTCGCGGATCGCGAGGCGGAAACGCGCCCCCAGAATCTGTGGAGAACTCGCGAATGTTCACCCGATTCAGTCTGATGTGAGCGAAGTCCGTACCCGACAGGGCCGATGCGCGGACCGCGGCATCAGCCCCCGATGTACGACATCTCGATACGGGCCGGGGCCTCCCCCGCGGTGCTCAGGCCGCGCAGCTCCGAGTACCGGTCGTCCCGCCGTTCCCACAGCCCCGACAGCGCCCGCGCCACCTCGGCGTCGGATGCGCCCGAGCGCAGCAGCGACCGCAGATCGAAGCCGCTCGAGGCGAAGAGGCAGGTGAAGAGCCTCCCCTCTGCCGACACGCGAGCGCGCGAGCAGTCGCCGCAGAACGCCCCCGTGACGCTCGAGATCACCCCGATCTCACCGGCGCCGTCGCGATACCGCCAACGCTTCGCCGTCTCACCAGGCGCGGCCGGGGCCATCGGTTCGAGCGGATGGACCTCATCGATGCGGCGCACCACCTCGGCTGAGGGCACCACGTCGTCGAGGCGCCAGCCGTTCGAGGATCCCACGTCCATGTATTCGATGAACCGCAGCGGGTGGCCGGTGCCGCGGAAGCGCTCGGCGAGGGGCAGGATCTCGTCGTCGTTCACCCCCCGCTTGAGCACGGTGTTGATCTTCACGGGCGAGAGCCCTGCCGCATTCGCAGCGTCGATGCCGTCGAGCACGCGCTGCACGGGGAATCGCACGTCGTTGACCGCGCGGAACCGCGCGTCGTCGAGCGAGTCGAGCGACACGGTGACTCGGCGCAGTCCGGCGGCTCGCAGCGCCTCGGCTTTCATCGGCAGCGCCGATCCGTTCGTCGTCAGCGCCAGGTCGAGCGGATGCCCGTCGGGAGTCCGGATCGCGGCGAGTCGCGCGATGAGATCCTCGATACCGCGCCGCAGCAGCGGTTCGCCACCGGTGATCCGCAGCTTGACGACGCCGAGGGATGCGCCGATGCGCGCCAGCCGCTCGATCTCCTCGAAGCTCAGGATCTCGGAGCGGTCGAGAAACTGGTAGTCGCGCCCGAATATCTCCTTGGGCATGCAGTAGACGCAGCGGAAGTTGCAGCGGTCGGTCACCGAGATTCGCAGATCGCGCAGGGGCCTGCCCCGGGCGTCCGAAAGGCCGGTCGAGGGGAGTCGACGCACCCCGGGCCCGGTTCCCGTTTCCCGCTCATCCGATCGCATCGCAATCCTCACTTCGGCACTCACCCTAGCATCGCGTCTCGCGGGCGCGTCCGTGTCCTGTGCTCCGGTGGTTATCCAGGCCCCCGGAACAATCGAGACGGTCCATTCCTATCGAGTCGCGCGCTCCCGGGATCACGACTTCAAGAAAGCCCGGCCGTACCCCCAACCGGCCGCGAGCCTCCCGAGTCTCACCCTCGAAGCCGATCCTTTCGCCGCCGAGAGGCGGATTTCGCACGCAGGATCGCGGTCCGGCGTGCGAAATCCGTATCTCGATGAGGATCCACCGTCCCTGAGTCCGTCGAAGGAGGCACGAGCGGCTCACGAGGCCGGAACCGCGAACCGCACCTCGGCGGCGCTCAACTCGATGCGCACTCGCGCCCCGGGAGCGATCTCCGGATCGAGCGCGCGACTCACCGGCACCTCCGCGACGAACCCGGGCCACTCCTCGAACTCGAGGCGCACGCCGGTGCGGCTCGCAGCGAGTGCGGACACGGTGCCGTCCCAGATCGCGCCGGCCCCGTCACCGGGCCCGTGCGACGAGGCCGCCGAGGCCGAGAAGACCCCGGGGCCGGGTCCGAGGTCGGATCCGGGACCGGCGAGCGGGCTCACCCGCACCGCGACGGGGTCGAAACTCGCCACCGCAGGATGGCCGGGGCCGGGCAGGGATCCGGATCCGCGGATCCCCTCGACGGGCGCACCGCTCAGCTGCAGCGAGCCGTCCTCCGCCGCGGTGCCCCGCAGCAGCACCCGCCCCGAGAACTCCGCCGCGAAGTCGGTCGCGGGCGCCGCGAGCACCTCGGCGACCGAGCCGAGCTGCGCGATCCTCCCCTCCTCGATCACCATCACCCGATCGGCCAATGCGATGAGGTCGACCGGATCGTGGGTGACGAGCATCGCGGGCACCCCGAGCCGGCGGATCTCGGATGCGACGAGGACGCGCAGTTGCTGCGCACTCGCGACATCGAGCGCGGCGAAAGGCTCGTCGAGCAGCAGCAGATCCGGATCGGCCGCGAGCGTGCGCGCGATGGCCACCCGCTGCTGCTGGCCGCCCGAGAGCTCCGTCTCTCGCGCGTCGCCGCGGCCCTCGAGGCCCACCCGCTCGAGCCACTCGCGAGCGAGGCTCGCCGCCCGCGACCGCGGCACCCGCTGAGAGCGGGGCCCGAACGCGATGTTGGCGGCGGCGTCGAGGTGCGGGAAGAGCCTCGCTCGCTGATCGAGGTGGCCCACCCGCCTCGCGGATCGTGGGAGGAATACCTCGGCGGCGCCCTCCTCGCTGCGGCTCAGGCAGCGCCCGCCGAGCTCGATGCGGCCGCTGCTGAGCGGCAGCGTCCCCGCGACGGCGCCGAGCAGCGTCGACTTACCCGCACCGTTCGGCCCGATCACCCCGAGGATCTCCCCCGGAGCGACCTCGAGCGAGACTTCCAGGAGGAAGTTCCCCCGAGCGACCGCCACCGCGCACCGCAGCTCCCTCGGAACGGCGGCCCGGGCACCGTCGCGCCCCGCGCCGCTCACAGCGCACCCCGAGCGTCCCGCGAGCGCATGCACAGCAGGGCGACGATCGCGACCAGCACGAGCAGCAGCGAAAGAGTCAGCGCCGTGTCCTGGGAGACGCCGGCGCCGTTGAACGCGGTGTAGATCGCGAGCGGCACGGTGCGGGTGCTGCCCGCAGCGTTACCCGCGAAGAGCGCGGTCGCGCCGAACTCCCCCAGCGCGCGGGTGAAGCAGAGGATGCCTCCCGCGATGAGGCTGGGGGCGAGCAGCGGAAGAGTCACGCGGCGCAGCACGGTCCACGGGCGCGCTCCCAGGCTCTCGGCCACACGCTCGTAGCTGCTCCCCTGCCCCCGCAACGCCCCCTCCACCGAGATCACGAGAAAGGGCAGCGCGACGAAGGTCTGCGCGAGGACCACGGCGGCGGTCGTGAAGGGGATGCGGATCCCGATCCCGAACAGCCAGTCCCCGAGCAGCCCCCCGCGCCCGAGCAGGCTCAGCAGCGCGAGTCCCCCCACGAGCGGGGGCAGTACGAGCGGCAGCGTGACGCAGGCGCGCAGCACCGCGGCGAGTGCGCCCTCGGTGCGCGCGATCACGAGCGCGAGGGGCACGCCGAGTAGAAAGCAGAGCCCGGTCGCGACCGTCGCAGTGCCGAGCGAGAGCGCGAGCGCCTCGCGCGTTCCGGGGGCGGCGAGCGTCGCGGGAACGGTCGCCCAGTCGATGCGCAGCAGCAGGGCTCCGAGCGGAAGCAGCAGCACCGCCGCGCCGATCGCGGCCGGAAGCAGCACACCGGCGGGGAGCCGCACGCGCTGCGTCTGCTGCGCCTTCCGCACCCGCGGCGCTCCGCGTCCCCGGGGCGAGCGCGGGCTGCGGCCCTGACCCCGGTGCGCCACCGTTGCATCGGGCACGGCTCAGCGTGCGGGCCCGAAGCCCAGGTCGGCGAGGAGCTGCTGCGGGCGCTCGGAGCGGAGGAACTCGGCGAAGGCAGCGGCGGTATCGGGGGCGTCGGATCCGGCGACGGGCACGATCAAGTAGTCGCCGGCCGCGTCCGACGCGTGCTCGATCTCGACGCCCTCGACCTCGCCCCGAGCGCGCAGCACGTCGGAGCGGTACACGAGCCCGGCGTCGGCCTCGCCCTCGCGCACCTTGGTGAGCACGGCGGTGACGTTCTGCTCCTCGCTCGCGGGATCGAGCTCGACCCCGTCGCGCTCGAGCAGCGCGCGCGCTGCGTTGCCGCAGGGCACCTCGGCGGCGCAGAGCACCGTCACCGGGGCATCATCGCCCGATCCCGCGAGGTCGGTGAGCGACTCGATGCCCAGCGGGTTGCCCGGAGCGACCGCGATCGCGAGCTCGCTCGTGGCGAAGCCGATGGGTTCGCCGTCGTTCAGACCCTCGGCCGTGATCTTCTCCATGTTCGGCGCGTCGGCCGAGGCGAAGACGTCCGCCGGGGCACCGCTCAGGATCTGCGTCGCGAGCACCGAGGAGCCGTCGTACGAGAACTCGAGCGAGGCCTCGGGATGCTCTTCGACGAACCAGCCGCCGATCTCCTCGAACGCCGGCTCGAGCGACGCCGCGGCGTACACCGTGAGGTCGCCGCTGGCCTCCGAGGCCGCCGGTTCGGTTTCCTGAGATACGCGGAGGTCGGGATCCGGACCCGCACTCGCGCCGCACCCGGCGAGCGCCGCAGCGAGGCCCGAGGCGAGCAGCAGCGCGCCGAACCGCAGCGCGTGCGCGGGAGCGTTCGCCTTCATTCGGCATCCCTCCGGGGAGTCTCGATGATCACGTTCGTGGCTTTGACGATCGCCGTCGCCCGCGAGCCGACGTCGAGACCGAGCTCTTCGACGGCCTCCCTCGTCATGATCGACACGAGCCGGTGCGGGCCGCACTGCGCCTCGACAACCGCGACCACGCCGTCCGCTTCGACTCGGGTGACGATACCCGTGAAGCGGTTGCGGGCACTGCGCAGCACCGGTCCCGCGTCGTCGGTCTCCGGTGCCAGCTGCTTCGCCCGCTCAGCCAGGGATACGCCCTCGATCACCTGCAGGCCCGCCTCATCGGTGTCGGCGTCGAGCAGTCCCTGCGTCACCCAGCGGCGGATCGTGTCATCGCTGACCCCGATCAGCTGTGCGGCCTCGCGAACCCGGTAGCGCGTCATGCGACCGATCCTATACGCATGCGCGGCACGAATCATCGACCATCGCCGCCTATGCGCCGACTATGGACCCATCGGGCCGCACATGCGTCGCGACCAGCATCCGAGCGATCGCGCTCGCTCGCGCTAACGGACGACCGTCCTCTGCACTCCGTCGATGCGCCGCGTCCATCCCCGCGCGTCGAGGTGCTCGAGCAGCGGGATCGCCACCCGGCGCGTGGTGTCGAGCGCGCGCCGCGCCTCGCTCGTGGTGAACGGCTGCTCCAGCGACGAGAGCCGGCGCATCGCCTCCGCCGGCGCCGCGGGCAGCAGCACGATCCCACCGCCGAGCCGCAGCAGGCGGCCGGCGCGCTCGGCCGCCGCCAGCTCCCGAGCACCGAGTCGCAGCGCCGAGAGCTCGTCGGCCTCCGGGGCCGCGAAGGGGTGCTCGCGCAGACGCCGCTCGAGCCGCGCGATCCCGGCCTCGGCCGCCCCGAGATCCACGCCGACTCCCGGCGGCCGCAGCGCCCCCGAGCGAGACTCGAGCCCCGCACGGCGCACCACGAGCGGCAGCAGCGAGGCATCCGGCAGCGGCGGCTCGGCGCGCAGCAGCGCGTCGGCCGCCGCGCCCTCCGCCAGGCCCGGCGAGAGCGGATCCGCGCGAAGCTTCTCGGCCACCGCCTCGCGCAACCGGCGCGCCCAACGGTCCAGTGCGGGCGGATGCACCCACCAGCCCCCGTCGCGCCCCACCGCGGCGATCCCCTCGGGCACCGCATCGAGTCCGCGCAGCCCCAGCCGGCGCAGACACTCGACCGGCATCGCGCCTCGGCGCTCCACCTCGACTGCGGCGTCTCCCGTCTCCGACCGTGCGGCGAGCGCGGCCGCCCTCCGCGCTCCGTCGCCGCGCCTCGTGAGGGCCGGGGGGTCCGCGTCGAGCACCAGCGCTCCCGCGAACACGAAGCGGCTGCCCGGGCTGCGCAGCACGAGACGGTCGCCGAGCTGCAGGGGCAGCGGCCGCGCGAGGGCGAGCCGCGCGTGGTCGTCGCCGAGCGGCCGCAGGCGCGCCTGCACCGCGGCCGTGCCGATGTGCATCACCAGCTGCTGGGGCGCGTCGGAGAAGCCCGACCCCGTCGTGCGCCGCACGTCGATCACGTCGACGATCGGCCAGGCGTCGGGTGTCACGAGCGCATCTCCGCGGTGCACACTGTCGGCGACCACGTCTCGCAGGTTCACCGCCACGCGGGCGTGCGGCGCCACCGAGGTCGCGGCGGCGTTCCGACTGTGGAGCCCGCGCACTGCTGTCGTCCGCGCCCCGCTCTCGCCGACGAGCTGCAAGCGGTCCCCCTGGTGCAGCGTGCCCGCGGTGAGGCTTCCCGTCACCACCGTGCCGGCCCCCCTGATCGTGAACGAGCGGTCGATCCACAATCGCACGCGCGCGGCGGCGTCGGGGGCGGGAGCGGCGGCGAGCACCTCGTCGAGCCGTGCGACGAGCTCTCCCAGCCCGGCCGTGCCCGCCGACTCATCGGCCGGCAGCGCCGAGACCACCACGGGCGCGTGCTCGAGCGGGGTGCCGACCAGGGCGATCCGGGTCTGCTCGATCGTTTCCGAGACCCGATCCGGGGCCCGATCCGCCCGCGTGATCACCACGATGCCGTGCTCGATGCCGAGAGCCGCTATCGCGTCGCGATGATCCGACGATTGCTCCTGCCAGCCCTTGTCGGCGGCGACGACGAAGCACACGACCGGGGCGGGGCCCACGCCCGCGAGCATGTTCGCGAGGAAGCGCTCGTGCCCCGGCACGTCGACGAAGGCGACCTCGCGCCCCGAGGGCAGCCGCGTCCACGCGAAGCCGAGGTCGATCGTCAGCCCGCGCCGCCGCTCCTCGGCGAGGCGGTCGGGCTCCATGCCGGTGAGCGCGCGCACGAGCGTCGATTTGCCGTGATCGACGTGGCCGGCGGTGGCGACGACGTACATGTCAGCGGAGCCCGAGCCGACGGGGTTCGGGATCGCGCATCGCCGCGAGCACCGCCTCTGCAAGCCGCTCATCGTCTTCCTCCGCCACGCAGCGCAGGTCGACGAGGCAGCGGCCCTGATGCACCCGGGCGACGACCGCGGGTTCTCCGGCGCGCAATCGCTCCGAGGCGGACTCGGGCAGCTCGACCGCCCACCCCGGCAGCGGCACCCCGGGGGCTCCTCCGCCGCCCACGCGCCCGTCGTGGGGCACGACCTCGGCGCCCACCCGCTCCGCGAGCATCAGGGTCCGCTCCCGGAGGCGCCCCGGATCGGCGTGCAGCGCCGCCGACACCGGGGTTTCCGCGATCCTGAGCGTCGCCTCGATGGCCGCGAGCGTGAGCTTGTCGCTGCGCATCGCACGGGCGAGCGGATGCGTCGCGATGCGCCGGATCGCGGCGCTCCGTCCCAGCAGCAGGCCCGCCTGCGGACCGCCGAGCAGTTTGTCCCCGCTCGCGATCACCACGTCGGCGCCCGCGCGCAGGGCGCTCGCGATATCCGGTTCGTCCGGCAGCGTCGGCTCGGGGTCCAGCAGCCCGCTACCGAGGTCGACGATGAGCGGCAGCCCGTGCTCGTCGGCGAGGCTGCGCAGCTCCGACGTCCCGACCTCCGCGGTGAAGCCCTGCACCCGGAAGTTGCTGGGGTGGATCTTCAACAGGCACCCGGTCTCAGGACCGATCGCCTGCGCGTAATCGTCGAGGTGGGTGCGGTTCGTCGTGCCGACCTCGCGCAGACGGGCCCCCGTGGTGACGAGCAGATCGGGCAGGCGGAAGCCCGCGCCGATCTCGACGAGCTCACCGCGGCTCACGATTATCTCGCCCGTTCCGGCCAGAGCCGTGACGGCGAGCAGCAGCGCGGCTGCACCGTTGTTGACGATCACGGCGTCCTCGGCGTCGGGGCAGGCCTGCAGCAGCGCCTCGCGCGCACCGGCCCCGCGCGCGCTGCGCTTACCGGTCTCGAGGTCCATCTCGACGTCGACGTAGCCCGCCGCGCTCAGCACCGCCTCGCGAGCACGCCGAGCGAGCGGCGCCCGACCGAGGTTGGTGTGCACGATCACCCCGGTCGCGTTGAGCACCGGCGTCAGAGAGGTCGGACGCTCGGCCCGGAGCGCTCGCTCGACCTCCGGCTCCACCCGCTCCGCCGGCAGCCGCCCCTCGCGTGCCGCGCGCTGCTGCGCGTCGATGATGCGTCGCACCGCGGCGTCGCCGATCCGCTCCCGCGCCTCTCGTGCGGCCGGCAGCGCCAGCAGTCGGTCGGTGCGGGGAATGCGCCTGCGATGATCCTCGTCGCTCATCGGCTCCCCTCACAGCCCGTCGAACCCGCGCCGACGAGCGCCCTCGCAACGATGCGCCCGTGACGGAAGCTCAATATTCTTCGATCGGCATATGGCGGAGGCGGACGGGAATCGAACCCGCCAGACCGAGATACTCGGCCTCACCGGTTTTGAAGACCGGGGGGCCCACCAGGAACCCTGACGCCTCCACCGACGAGCCTACACTCCTCATTCCCCGCTGCCGGGCCTCGCTCCTGCCCGATCGTGATCCGTCTTTCGGGCCTCGCCGTTGTTTCGGATGGATTGCCAGGGTTTCATCCGAAATAAGGGAGAGATCCGAAGTACGGACCGCGCTCGGAGAGACGCAACCGGTAGTCTCGGAGGATGGACACCGCGCGGGATCCCAGACGTCTGACCGGCTACGCGCACGGCGGGGGCTGCGCCTGCAAGATCCCGCCGGGCGAGCTCGAGGACGCGGTGCGCGGGCTCGTCGGGCAGACCGCCGGGAACGTGCTCGTGGGGCTCGACGACGGCGATGACGCCGCGGCGGTGCTCGTGCGCGACGACCTCGCCGTGCTCTCGACCGCCGATTTCTTCACGCCGGTGGTCGACGACGCGTACGACTGGGGTCGCATCGCCGCCGCCAACGCGCTCTCGGACATCTACGCGATGGGCGGCACTCCCATCACCGCGATCAACCTCGTCGGCTGGCCCCGCGAGGTGCTGCCGATGGAACTGCTCACGGAGGTGCTTCGCGGCGGGCTCGACGTCGCCGCCGAGGCGAACTGCCCCGTCACGGGCGGCCACTCGATCGACGACCCCGAACCCAAGTACGGGATGGCGGTCACCGGTGTGGTCGACCCCGCGCAGCTCATGCGCAACGATGCGGCCGAGCCGGGCCTGCCGCTCACGCTGACCAAGCCCATCGGCGTGGGTGTGCTGAACAACCGGCACAAGCGCACCGGCGAGGTCTTCGAGCACGCGATCGCGCAGATGGTGCAGCTGAACCGCGATGCCTCGCTCGCCGCCGTCTCAGCGGGCGCGCGGGCCGCCACCGACGTCACCGGTTTCGGCCTGCTCGGGCACCTGTACAAGATGTGCCGCGCCTCGGACGTCGGCGCCGTGCTCGACTCGAGCGCCGTGCCGATCGTCGAGGGGGCGAGGCGGTCGCTCGACGAGGGTTTCATCCCGGGAGGATCGCGTCGCAACCTCGACTGGGTGCGCCCGCACCTGAGCGTCGAGGCACCGCTCAGCGAGGAGGGACTGGTGCTGCTCGCCGACGCTCAGACCTCGGGCGGTCTGCTGGTCGTGGGCGAGGTGCCGGGCTACCCGTTGATCGGCGAGACCGTCGCGGGATCGGGGATCACGGTCCGCTAGACCGCGTTATCGCCCGCGGGGCCCGTCGAAGCCAGGAATCACAAGCCAGGAGGTTCGCGCGCCTCGGCAGGCTCGGAGAAGGAGCCGCAGCGCCTACTCCGCGGTGGTGATCGAGTCGTCGACGATGCCCGCACGGCGGCGCGCCTCGAGGCGGCGCTTCTGCGGCTCGATCACGTAGCGCGGATCCTTCGTCGAGTGGAGCCCGGCCTCGAGCACGGCGAAGCGGGTCAGTGCCGAGGCCGCGAGCAGCGCGACCCCCGAGACCACCGCGACCGCGCGGCTGCGCCCGGCGAAGATCGCGCCGGCTCCGCCGATCGCGGCGAGACGCTTGCTCCACTTGTGCATCGCACCCGCGCCGCCGTGGTGCAGCGGCTCGGCGGCGACCGGATCCATGCGCCGATCCATGAGCTCGGAGGCGGTGAGCTCCGCGGCCGCGCCGGCCACGGCGAGCATGCGGGCGGGCTTCGCGTCGGCCACCGGCGTGGTGACCATGCCGAGACCGCCCGCCGCGAGGCTCGCCGAGCTCACGAAGACGAACGACAGGTCTTCCTTCGCCGCGTTCCAGGTGGGGTTCGCCGTGTTCGACAGCAGCACGCCCGTGTAGGCCGCGAGAGGCGCGGCGAACACCGCGGAGGCGACCCCGGCCGGCTTCTCGGCGAGGTTCAGCAGCTTGCGCAGCGGCCCGAGGGGCAGCCTGCGCTTCGTCATGCGGTCGACCTCGGCGACGGCGGCGACGCCCGCGCCCGCGCTGAACGCCCCCAGGATCCACGATCCAACGCTCATCGGGGAGGTCACCTTGAGCGTGCGGAACATGTTCAGGAACCGCTCGGGTCGGCCCAGGTCGGCGATGAGCGCCACAGCACCCGCGCCGGCGGCGCCGATCGCGGCGAGCCGGCTGTTGCGGCGCAGCTTCTCGTTGCCGCTGAACTGCGCTCCCGCGGCGAGCAGCGACGACCCGCCGGCGACTCCCCCGAGGAACAGGTAGACGCCGATCGGCGCCTCCCATGGCGGCGGCTTCACGATGGGCCGGTCGTAGTAGCTGGCGAACTCCGCCTCGGGCACCATCGACATCTCGCGAGAGCCGTCAGTCGCCCCGGCTCCCCCGCGCCCGACACCGCGGCGCTTGCGCTTACCGCCGAAGCGACGCGGTTTCTCGGGCGGACGGTAGCTGTCGAACTCCGAGAGCGTCACCGGCGTTCACCTTTCCAGTCGAGGCGGTTCATCGGCGCCCTCCGGTGAGGAACGCGAGCGCCACGGCGCCGATCATGCCGAGCGCGGCGAGCCCGGCCCGCTTGTACATGCGCGGCAGATCCTTCGTCGCGACCTGCGGATCCGGCGGCAGACCGTACACCTCGGGCTCGTCGAGCAGCAGGAAGATCGATCCCGTGCCGCCCACGCCGTCGCGCTCGTTCGCGCCGTACAGCCGCGCCTCGGTGAGGCCCTGCTTGTGCAGTTCGCGCACGCGGGCCCGGGCGATCTTCGCGAGCTCCTCGCGACTGCCGAACTTGATCGACGTGGTCGGGCAGGCCTGCGCGCACGCGGGGGTCTGGTCGTCGGTGAGGCGGTCGTAGCAGAGCGTGCACTTCTGGGCGACGCCGGCGTTGCGGGTGGGCGCCTGCTCCCCCGGCACGAAGTCGCGGTTGGTCTTGGGCACGGCGATCCCGTCGCTGCGCCGCTCGATCACCCCGAAGGGGCACCCCGCCACGCAGGTGCCGCAGCCGTTGCAGATGTCCTCCTGCACCACGACGGTGCCGAACTCGGTGCGGAAGAGCGCGCCTGTGGGGCAGACGTCGAGACAGCCGGCATTGGTGCAGTGCTTGCACACGTCCGACGACATGAGCCAGCGGAAGTCGGGGGTGTCGGGCGGGGTCGTATCGGCACCCGAGAGATCGTCGGGATCCTTGCGCACCGTGGGCATGCCGAGGCTCACGAGCTTGCGGCCGCTCTCGCGGGCCTGCTCGATGCGCTCCTGCCCCTGCTCGATGAACGCCACGTGGCGCCAGGTGTCGGCGCCCAGCCCCTCGGAGTTGTCATACGAGGAGTCGGAGAGCTGCCAGTCGGAATCGGCCGGGTTGCGATTCCACTCCTTGCAGGCCACCTCGCAGGCCTTGCAGCCGATGCAGATCGAGGTGTCGGTGAAGAAGCCCTTGCGGGGGTGCACGTGCTCGTGGTGGGCGGCGTGCTCGGATTCGGTGAGTCTGGTCATCGCTCCCCCTCTTCGTGCTGCGGCTCGTCCCCAGCGTACTCGCGACCACCGGCATCGTCGGCGTGCCGCATGCCGGTGTCGATCGTCACTCCGGCGCGCCGCCGGTACCGCTCGACGAGCTCGAGCAGCTCCTCGCCGCGCGGTCGCCGCCCCGGGATGATGGCGCAGGATCCCGCCTTCGACTCCTGGATCAGCACGTTCGGATCCATCACGACGCCCAGCAGATCGTTCGCGGAGTCGCCGCTCACCACCGCATCGCCGCCCACGCCCCAGTGGTAGGGCAGGCCGATCTGATGCACCGTGCGCCCGCCCGCGCGCAGCGGCTTCACCCGGTCGGTCACGAGCACCTTCGCCTCGATCGCGGAGCGCGGCGAGATGATGGTCGCCCAGCCGTAGGGTTCGAGGCCGCACTCCTCGGCGAGCTCGCGAGACACCTCGCAGAACATCTCGGGCTGCAGCTCCGCGAGATACGGCAGCCACCGGCTCATCCCGCCCGCGGTGTGGTGCTCCGTGAGCCGGTAGGTGGTGAACATGTACGGGTAGACGCCGGCCCCGCGCTCGTCGTCGCTCGGGGCACTGAGGTTGTCCTCGCGCGCCATGGTCACGCGCGCCGGCGAGCGCTGCTGCCCGTAGACGGGGTTCGCGACGGGTGACTCCTGCGGCTCGTAGTGCGCGGGCAGCGGGCCGTCGACGAGGCCCTTCGGCGCGTACAGCCAGCCCTTGCCGTCGGACTGCATGATGAAGGCGTCGGTGCCCGAGAGCGCCTCCGGTCCGCCCGCCTCGGGCGCGGGCTGCGTGCCGGGCGCGAGGGTGGCCGGGAAGTCGGGGACGTCGTCGCCGATCCAGCGCCCCTGGGCCTCATCCCACCAGACGTACTTCTTGCGCTCGCTCCACGGGCGCCCCTCGGGATCGGCCGACGCCCGGTTGTAGAGCACCCGCCGGTTGGCCGGCCACACCCAGCCCCAGTCCGGGTTCACCGCCGACTGCTCGTCGCGCGAGGGCCGCAGCGCCGCGTGATTCACTCCGTCGGCGTAGACGCCCGTGTAGATCCAGCATCCGCCCTCGGTCGACCCGTCGGCGCGCATCTCGGTGTACGACGAGAGCGGCTGCCCGGCCCGCTCCCCCGTGCGGAAGCGCCCGTTGATCTCCGCGAGCACTGCCTCGGGATCGGGGTTGCCGTGCTCATCGAGCGGATAGTCCCAGGTGAGGTCGAGCAGCGGACGATCGCGCGGGTCCGTGGAGCCCGCGAGACGCTCCCGGATCCTGACCCCCAGCTCGTAGAAGAAGTCGAGCTCGCTCTGCGCCTGGCCCGGCGGCTGCACCGCCTGGTGCCGCCACTGCACCATGCGCTGCGTCTGGGTGAAGGTGCCCGACTTCTCGACGTGGTTCGCGGCGGGCATGAAGAACACCTCGGTCGCGATGTCTTCCGTGCGCAGTTCACCCGACTCGATCTCGGGTCCGTCCTTCCACCAGGTCGCCGACTCGATCATTGCGAAATCGCGCACCACGAGCCACTTGAGATGCGACATGCCGAGCCGCTGCATGCGGCCGTGCGCCGAACCCACGGCCGGGTTCTGCCCGAAGACGAAGTAGCCGTCGATCTCGTCCGCGAGCATCTTCGCGACGGTCTGGTAGGTGCCGTGCGGTCCGGTGAGGCGCGGCAGGTAGTCGTACGCCCAGTCGTTGTCCTCGCGCGCGGCGTCGCCCCACCACGCCTTCAGCAGACTGACCGTGTAGGCGTCGGCGTTCGCCCAGTACCCCTTCTGGTCGGGGGATGCGATGCCGGCGAGGTAGTCCTGCAGCGTCTCGGCGGTCGACGTCGGCATCGGCAGGTAGCCCGGCAGCAGGTTGAACAGCGTCGGGATGTCGGTGGAGCCCTGGATGCTCGCGTGGCCGCGCAGCGCCATGATCCCGCCGCCCGGCCGCCCGATGTTGCCGAGCAGCAGCTGCAGGATCGCCGAGGTGCGGATGAACTGGGCGCCCATGGTGTGCTGGGTCCATCCCACCGCGTAGGCGAAGCAGGTGGTGCGGTCGCGCCCGGAGTTCTCGGTGATCGTGCGCGCGAGGTAGGCGAAGTCCTCCTCGGAGATGCCGCAGACCTCGCGCACCATCTCGGGCGTGTAGCGCGAGTAGTGGCGCTTCAGGATCTGGAAGACCGTGTGCGGATCCTGCAGCGTCTCGTCCGTGAGGTAGCGATTGCCCGCCGCCGGCCCGCCGCTGCCGTACTGGTGGCCGGACCCGTGCATCTCCTGGAGCTCATCGGCCCCCTCGGCGTCCTTCGCCTCGTCCCGCTTCTGCGCGCCGGTCCGCTTGTACGCCCAGCTCGAGGGGTCGTACGTGCCGGTCTCGGCGTCGTACCCCGAGAACAGCCCGTCGAGATCCTCGGTGTCGCGGAACTCCTCGCTCACGATCGTCGCCGCGTTCGTGTAGGCGAGCACGTACTCCTTGAACCACAGGTCGTTCTCGATGACGTGGTTGATGAGCGCGCCGAGCAGCACGATGTCGGAGCCGGCCCGGATCGGGACGTGCTTGTCGGCCACCGCGGAGGTGCGGGTGAACCGAGGATCGATGTGGATGATCTTCGCGCCGCGCGCCTTCGCCTCCGAGACCCACTGGAACCCGACGGGGTGGCACTCGGCCATGTTGGATCCCTGGATCACGATGCAATCCGCATTGGCCATGTCCTGCAGCGGTTGTGTCGCGCCGCCTCGGCCGAACGAGGCTCCCAGACTGGGAACCGTGGCGGAGTGTCAGATGCGGGCCTGGTTCTCGATCTGGATCGCACCCGCCGCGGTGAACAGCTTCTTGATGAGGTAGTTCTCCTCGTTGTCGAGCGTCGCGCCGCCGAGCGCCGCGATGCCCATGGTGCGCCGCACCGGGCGGCCGTGCTCGTCGTGATCCTGCCACCACTTCTTGCGCGCCTCGATGAAGCGCTCGGCGATCATGTCGATCGCGGTGCTGAGCGACAGCTTCTGCCACTCGGTCGCGTACGGGGCTCGGTAGAGGATCTCGGTCTGCCGCGATGCCGAATTGACGAGCTGCTCGCTCGCCGAGCCCTTGGGGCACAGCCGGCCGCGCGAGATCGGGGAATCGGGATCGCCCTCGATCTGCACCACCCGCTCGTCTTTGACGAACACCTTCTGGCCGCACCCCACCGCGCAATAGGGGCAGACGCTCTGGACGACCCTGTCGGCAGTCGAGGTGCGCGGCGCGATCTCGCGGGTCTTGCGCGACATGACCGAGTCGCCTCGCCCGAACCGGTCGGGAGAGGCGAATTGCCGGAACACCGGCCACTCGAGCGGGCTGAAACGCGCCATGCCCCAACCCTAGCCGATGGGCGAGGGGTCATCCAGAGTCGAGGACCCCGGATCCAGGCGATCCTCCCGGCTGTAGACCACCATCGAGGGGCCGCGCAGGAACCCGACCAGCGTGAGCCCCGCCTCGGCGGCGAGCTCCGCGGCGAGCGACGACGGCGCCGAGACGGCCGCGAGCATCGGGATCCCCGCCATGAGCGCCTTCTGCGTGAGCTCGAAGCTCGCCCGCCCCGACACCATGAGCACGCAGCCCCGAGCCGGGAGGCGATCGTGCTGCAGCGCCCAGCCGACGACCTTGTCGACGGCGTTGTGCCGACCCACGTCCTCGCGCAGCACCAGCATCTCCCCCGTAGCGCCGTCGAACAGCGCGGCCGCGTGCAAACCCCCAGTGCGCTCGAACACGGCCTGCCCCGCCCGCAGCGCGTCGGGGAACCCGGCGAGCAGTTCGGGGTCGAGCCGCAGCAGATCCTCGTCCACCCGGTAGCGCGAGACCGTCGAGACCGCGTCGATGCTCGCCTTGCCGCACACCCCGCACGAGCTCGTCGTGTAGAAGTTGCGCTCGACGCTCGGATCGGGCGGCGCGACACCGGGCGCGAGCGCGACATCGAGCACGTTGTAGGTGTTCTCCTCGCCGTCGGAGGCGCAGTGGATCGCGGCGGCGAGATGCTCGGATCGGTGGATCACTCCCTCCGAGACGAGGAAGCCGGCCGCGAGCTCGACGTCGCTGCCCGGCGTGCGCATGGTGACGGTGAGGGCTCTGCCGCCGACCCTGATCTCGAGCGGCTCCTCGACCGCGAGGAAGTCGGCGCGGCGGCGCGGGGCCTCGCCGACGGTGACGCGGGTGACTCGGCGGCGGGCGGCGATGCGTGACATACCTCCATTGAACCCCACGGTCTTCGCTCTCGCGGCCTTCGCGCTCACGGACTCCGAAACGCGGAGTCTCGAACTGCTGGCACCTCAGGGCCAGAAGCAGCAGTTTGGGACTCCGCGATCCCGGCGGCGGGCGGCGGGTAGGATCAGCCCCATGCGTGTGTCGGCTGCGGAGTGGCGGGAATGGATCCTCGCCGGCATCGGGCGCCTCGGCACGGTCGTGCTCCCCGTCGAGCGGGCCCACGGGCGCACGCTCGTCGAGGACGTGCGATCCGCCCACGACCTGCCGCTCTGGGACAACTCCGCGATGGACGGCTACGCACTGCGCGCCCCCGACACCGCCGGCGCGACGCCGCAGCAGCCGGTCGGGCTCGTCGTGACAGGCGAGGTGCTCGCGGGGAGCGCCGCCGATCCGGCTGTCGCTCCGGGCACCGCCGTGCGGATCATGACGGGAGCCCCGGTTCCCTCCGGCGCCGACGCCGTCGTACCCGTCGAGCTCGTCTCGGGGCCGGAGGCCGATCGACTCGAAGCCGCCGACACCGCGCATGAGGCTGAGCTCTGGGGTCGCACCGAGATCCGCCTCGATGCGCCGGTGCGGGCGGGGGCGAACATCCGCCGCCGGGGCGAGGACCTGAGCGCGGGATCGCCCGTCGCCCGCGGGGGTGACGCGCTCACTGCCGCGCGGCTCTCGGCGCTCGCCGCTGCCGGCGTGGCCGAGGTGCGGGTGAGCGAGATCCCCCGGGTCGCCGTGCTCGTGACGGGTGCCGAGCTGCGCCCGCCCGGTGCACCGCTCGCCCGGGGTCAGATCGCCGAATCGAACTCGCTGCTCGTCGCGGGCCTGCTGCGCGAGAGCGGCATCGAGCCGGTCGCGGTGCGGCGATGCTCCGACGACGCCGACGCCGTGCGTGAGCAGCTCCGCGACCTCGCGCGCGACTGCGACGCGATCATCACCACGGGCGGCGTCGGACCCGGCAGCCACGACGTGGTGCGCCTCGCGGTGCGGTCGGAGCCCGGCGTGCGCGCCGCGAGGGTCGCGGTCCGCCCCGGTCAGCCGCAGTGCGCCGGCCGCCTCTCCTCGGGCGCCTGGCTGTTCGCCCTGCCGGGAAATCCCGTGAGCGCGGCCACGAGCTTCGAGGTGTTCGTGCGCCCGGCACTGCTCGCCTGGCAGGGGCGCGCCGATCCGCTCCCCCGGCTGATCCCGGCGGTGGCGGCGGTCGGGTGGCGCGGGGCTCGGGGTCGCCTGCAGCTCATGCCCGTGACGCTCGAAGCCGGAGCGAACGCCGCCGATGATCCGGGAGACCCCGGCGCGCCGGGCGACGACCGCGATGCCGCGGCGGCGCCGGCGCTCCTGTGCCGTCCCGCCGTCGACCCCCGCGGAGTCTCCCACGCCGTCGGCGGGCACGGCGCGGTACAGGCCTACGCCGTGGTGGACGAGGATCGCGGGGACGTCGCCGCGGGCGATCCCGTCGGCCTCCTCATGGTGGGGCCGCGATGAACCGAGCGCCCCTCGATGCGATCGTGCTGGCCGGTGGGCGGGGAAGCCGCCTGGGCGGCGTCGACAAGGGTGCTCTGCTGCTGCGCGACGAGCGGCTCATCGATCGCGTCGTCGACGCGGTGCGAGGGATCGGGATCGAGCGCATCGTCGTGGTCGGCTCACTGAGCGCTGCACCGCCCGGCACCGTCTCCGTGCGGGAGGATCCGCCGTTCTCCGGCCCGCTCGCAGCGCTCGCCGAGGGTCTCGACGCGCTCGACACCCGCTTCGGGGCGGAGACCGGCGCCTCCGAGTGGGTATTGCTGCTCGCCTGCGACCTCGAGCACCCGGCGGCAGTGTGCGACGCGCTCGCCGTCGAGTTCGCGCGGCTGCCGCGCAACGGCACGCCGCGCGATAGCGCGCACGGCGGCGGTCCGCACGAGAATGCGCCGCGCGACGGTGCCCGGGGCAGCGACCGGCTCGGCGGCGAGCGCTGGGACGGCGTAC
The DNA here is from genome assembly GCF_019884725.1 of Leucobacter tenebrionis. NCBI lineage: Bacteria > Bacillati > Actinomycetota > Actinomycetes > Micrococcales > Microbacteriaceae > Leucobacter > Leucobacter tenebrionis. Next base: position 1,106,895 of record NZ_CP082322.1, read on the forward strand.
TGCTCGAGGATCCCGATGGCCGTCCCCAGTGGCTCGCCGGGATCTACCGCGCCTCGTCCCTGCGCGCCGGCCTCGGAGCCGCGGGCTCCCTCGACGACCGGCCGCTGCGACTCGCCTTCTCCGGGGCCCGGCTGATCCGGCTCCCCGCCCCGAGCGATACGATCGCCGACATCGACACCCCGGAAGATCTCGCGCGCGCCAGGCGCGCCGCAGCGAAGGAGCGACCATGAGCAACTCCCGCCACCTGCCGCCCGAGGCCCTCGACGACTGGCTCGCTGCGGCGGCTGCGCGCCTCGGCCTCGATCCCGGCGATATCGACATCGCGACCGTGCTGAACGTCGCCCGCGACGTGGCTCACGGGGTTGCCCGACCGGCGGCCCCGCTCAGCACCTTCCTGCTCGGCGTCGCCATGGGGCGCGCGACCGCTGCCGGCGAGGACGCCTCATCGGCGCTCGCGGCACGGGCGGCGGCGATCACGGCGCTCGCCGAGGGCTGGGACGGGGGCGCCGGCTGATCCGCCCCGAGCCCGTCGGCTAGCCCCGCTGCCCGGCGGTGAGCACGGCGATGGCCTCCGCGCGCGAGTCCGCCCCCAGCTGGCGCAGGATGCGCGAGACGTGGAACTTGACCGTGTTCTCGCTGATCCGCAGTTCGTCGGCGATGGCGCGGTTGCGATAGCCCGCGACCATGAGCGCCGCGACCTGCACTTCCCGAGGTCGCATGCCGGCCATGGCCGATGAGGCCGGGTGCGTGCGGGGCGGATCGAGCGGCAGGGTGACATTGATCCGCGTGCCCCAGCCGGGCGTCGTGTCGACGGTCACGGTGCCGTTCAGCGACCAGATCCGCTCTCTGATCTTGCCCAGCAGCGTCTTCGCCGCCGCGGCCGAGCCCGGCCCGTCGTCCTGCATGCGGATGAGCAGGTTCGTGCCGTCGCAGTCCCAGTGGATGCGGATGTGGTTCACCTCCTCCCCCTCCACGAGGGTGAGGACGGCCCGGTACACGAGGGCGCGGGCGCCGAGCGACACTTCGCCCGGCAGCGGCCGCCCGTCGGCCGGCGGATCCGCGAACTGCAGTTTGACCGGCGAGTAGCGCGAGATCGCGCGCAGATCCTCCTTCAGACGCTCGAACGAGACGGTCACCGACTCCTCGGTCAGGGTGCGCACCTGCTCGACGGTGCTCGACATCCTGGAGAGCGCCGCGACGGCTCGGCTGAGGGCTTCGGCTCGGGCCTGCGCGTCATTGAGCCGCTTCGAGCGCAGCGCCGCGAGCACCGACTCCATGGCCGCGGCGTACTCGTCCTCGAGCTCGGTCAGCGCCTTCAGCCGCGTCCCCGCGATCGCCCGAGCGTGCTGCAGGTAGTCGGGTTTCGCCTCGTCGGCCCGCTCCTGCACGTGCTGCGCCACGATGTCCCAGACGGCGAGCAGCAGCTGCGCCTGCGTCTCAGCTCCGCTACCCGGACCGGCGACCACCAGCAGGGCACCGTTGCGCGACAGCAGCTGCAGCGTACGGTGCTCCGAGCCCGCGATCTCCAGCGTCTCGCTCCGCATCCCGCCGGACGCCTCGAGCCGCTTCCGCAGGCGCTCCAGCTCGAGTCCCCGCATCCGACGCACGAACACCGGATCGCCGGCGCCCTGTACTCGTCCGCCTCCGACATCGGCCGCGAGCATCACGAGGGCGGTGTGCGACACCAGCGGCGTGATCAGCTCCGAGAGGGCGGGAAGCATGAGTCGCAGAGGCGAGGCGAGCACATCCGAGAGGCCCCGCAGCAGGGCCTCGCGGGAGACTTCACTACACATGACATGAGCATAGTCTCGAACGCCTACCCGAAGGTATGGCTCCCCTCATCCTCGCGAGCAGTTGTGAGCCTCCCGGGAGCACGCGAGGCTGGGGCCAGGTCACCGTCGACCTCCGAAAGAAAGGACGCTGATGTCAGGTAACAAAGCTGTTGCGTACAAGGGCCCAGGGGTCGTCGAGGTCATCGACACCGACTATCCGGAGTTCGAGTTGAAGGACGGGCCGGGCGTCAACCCGGCGAACGTCGGTCGCAAGGTGCCGCACGGCGCCATCCTGCGCACCGTCGCGACCAACATCTGCGGCTCCGACCAGCACATGGTGCGCGGCCGCACCACCGCTCCCGAGGGGCTCGTGCTCGGCCACGAGATCACTGGCGAGGTGGTGGAGGTCGGTCCCGACGTCGAGTTCATCAAGGTCGGCGACATCGTCTCCGTGCCGTTCAACATCGCCTGCGGTCGCTGTCGCAACTGCAAGGAGGGCAAGACCGGCATCTGTCTGAACGTCAACCCCGACCGGCCGGGCAGCGCCTACGGCTACGTAGACATGGGCGGATGGGTCGGCGGTCAGGCGGAGTACGTGCTCGTGCCCTACGCGGACTGGAACCTGCTGAAGTTCCCGGACCGCGATCAGGCGCTCGAGAAGATCCTCGATCTCACGATGCTCTCCGATATCTTCCCCACCGGCTTCCACGGCGCCTACAGCGCCGGCGTGAAACCCGGTTCGACGGTGTACGTCGCGGGGGCCGGCCCGGTCGGCATCGCCGCCGCGGTCGGCGCGCAGCTGCTGGGCGCGGGTGTGGTGATCGTCGGAGATCTCAATGAGGATCGCCTCGCGCAGGCACGCTCGATCGGCTGCGAGACCGTCGACGTCTCGAAGGGCGACCCGCGTGATCAGATCGAGCAGATCCTCGGGGTGCCCGAGGTCGAGTGCGGAGTCGACGCGGTCGGCTTCGAAGCGCGCGGCCACGGATCCGACGCGAGTCACGAGGCGCCCGCGACCGTGCTCAACTCCCTGATGGACATCACGGAGGCGGGCGGCGCCCTGGGCATCCCGGGCCTCTACGTGACCGGTGACCCGGGCGGCATCGACGAGGCCGCGAAGGTGGGATCGCTGTCGATCCGTCTCGGTCTCGGCTGGGCGAAGTCGCTGTCGTTCACCACGGGCCAGTGCCCGGTCATGAAGTACAACCGCCAGCTCATGCAGGCGATCCTGCACGACAAGGTGCAGATCGCGAAGGCGGTCAACGCGACGCCGATCTCGCTCGACGACGCCCCGCGCGGCTACGCCGAGTTCGATCAGGGCGCCGCGAAGAAGTATGTGCTGAACCCGAACGGCTACATCAAGTCGTAGTCGCCGCGGCGACGACGCGAACGCGGAGTCCCGATCTGCTGCCTCCCCCTCGGGCGAAGCAGCAGATCGGGACTCCGCGTTTTCGGGCGCAGGCACTGCGTCGCTCACCCAGGCGAGCATCGACGCGGCTACACCGTCTGGTCCGACGGCTCCCCCGAAGCCGCGAGCGAGCGCAGGAAGTCGACGGCAGCCGCAACGGCGGGGTTCGGTTTCCGCCCCGCCCGATAGCGCAGCGCGATGCGGCGCACCCCGAGCCCGGGCGGCTCATGCACTTCGACGCCGTTCAGAGTCTGCTCCCGCAGAGCGAGCTGCGGCATGAGAGTGACGCCCTCACCGGCGGCGACGAGGGAGAGCGCGGTCTGGTGGTTCTTGTACCGGTGCGGGGCCGTGACCGAGTTGCGAAGGCCCCGTCGCACCCGTCGCACCGCGTGCGACGCGCCGGCCCCGGAGTCGACCTCGAGCCACGGAAGCCGTAGGTTCTCGAGCTCCACGACACCCATCGCGGCCTGGGTGCCCGCGGGCGCGACCAGCACCCACGGATCGTCGAGCAGCGGGGCCTCCCGTACTCCCGGCCCGAGCGGGGCCGGATCGACGGACTCGTCGAACTCCGTGGCGATGAGATCGAGGTCCGCGGTACGGAGCGCGCGCAGCAACTGGGTCTGCTCGGCTTCGACCACGAGCAGATCGACACCCGAGAGCTCGCTCCGCCACTGCGGAAGCGACGGCGCGAGCAGGCCGCCGATGAAGCTCTGGAACGCGCCGAATCGCACGCGCCCGCTCGGCAGGTCGCTCACCGCACCGACCCGCAGGGCCGCCTCGTTGACCTCTCGCTCGACGTTCTCGGCGAGCTCGATCAGCTCGCGGCCGGCGGCGGTCGGCACGATGCCTCGGGGGCTGCGCTCCACCAGTGGAACACCCACCTCCGCCTCGAGCCTCGCGAGCTGCTGCGATACCGCGGAGGGCGTGAGCCCCAGCACATCGGCCGCCGCCAGCACACCCCCGCTGCGCGAGATCTGGAGGAAGTACTGCAGGCGCGCGACGTTGATCCTCATATTCACTTATTCTAAATGCCCGATTCTCATTTATTCGATTGTGCTGAACCATTGTCGGGGCGCAGAATGGTGCTATTCGACGCCCGGGAAGCTCTGCTTCCGATCCGCGTCAACCGTGCCCGCATCGAAACGCACAAGGAACACCGTTGGAAGACTTCGTCGGAGCCACGCTCGGCTGGCTCGGCACCGCAGGCACCTTCTCCGCCTACCTCATGATCTGGCGCGGCTGGGCCTCGCCCACCGCTATCCGCTACGCCTCCCTCAACGCGATCGGCGGATTCATGGCGGCGGGCGGAGCGCTGATGTACGGCGCGTGGCCCGCGGTCGCGTCGAATCTGGTGTGGGGAGTCATCGGCGCCCACGGCGTACTGTGCGCGCTGCGGAGCCGCTGGGCGAGGATGCGCCTGGCTGCGCCGGGTGATCCCTCAGCTTCCCTCACTGCAGCATCCGCCACGCCTGCCGCTTCCACCGCTGACGCCCAGCAGGAGGAGCCGGCTGACATCCCGCCTGGCGCGTGGACCCCGAGCGTCACCGACGCCCTCGCGATCAGCCTGCCCTGGCTCGACCCCTCCCGCCACGTCGAGCCCGAGGACCCCTCAGCCTTCGACACCATCCCGATCAGCCTGCCCTGGCTGCGAGCGGAGGAGGCTGCGGCGGCGGATGCTTCGGAAGCCGCGGCGGAGGAGGCCGAAGCGGCTGAAGCCGCTGCTTCGGGAGCCGCCGGGGCCGATCCCGAACCGACCCGGCCCCATCCCATTCCCGTGATGTAAGCTCAGCGCCGAAGCGCGCCGACCCGGCGCCGCACGTTCGTGAGAGGGGCCGATGCTCGGGATCGCAGATGTCGTCATCCTGATCCTGCTGCTCGTGGGCCTGGTAGCGGGGTTCAGAGCGGGATTCTTCTCGGCGCTCGGCATGTTCTGCGGGCTTCTCGCCGGTGCGGCCGCCTCCCCCTGGGTGCTGCCGCTCATCGCTCGCGAGCTGCCCGAGGCCGGCTGGCGCAGCCCTGCGGTGATCGCCTCCGCGGTGCTGCTGCTCGTGCTGGGCGCCTCGATCGGCGCGGGCATCGGCGGGATCGTGCGCCGCGGAGCAGATCGGATCCGCCTCAAGCCGCTGGAGCGGCTGCTCGGCGGCGCGCTCGGCCTGGTTGCGGCGGTGACCTCGGTCTCGCTGATCGGCGCGGGCGTCGCCGCCTCGGGCATCCCGGGAGTCTCCGCGGCCGCGGCCTCGTCGTCCGTGCTGCGCTACATCGACCGGGTGACTCCGGATCCGCTCGTCGCCGCAATGGCCCGGCTGCACTCGGCGGTGCTCGGCGACACCGTCCTGCCGACGATCGACGGGCTGATCGACGGCAACCTCGTGCTCGCGGCGCCCGATCCCGCGCAGATCGACACCGACGATCCGGCGCTCTCCGCGGCAGCGGCGTCGGTGGCGCGCATCTCGGGGATCGCCTACGGCTGCGGCACCATCCCGACCGGCAGCGGTTTCGTCGTGGCCGAGGACCGCGTCGTCACCAACGCCCACGTGGTCGCCGGTATCGAGACACCGCTGGTCGAACTGCCCGGAGAGCCCGCGCGCGACGGACGCATCGTGTACTTCGACCCCGTCGACGACCTCGCGGTCATCGCCGTCGACGTCGACGCGGCTCCCCTGCCCCTCGACGACGCCCTCGCACCCGGAGGAGTCGGCGCGGTGCAGGGCTACCCGCACGGCGGGCCGTTCAGCACGGTTCCGGCGGGAGTGCTCGCTACCGGCACGATCTCCGTCCCCGACATCTACGGGACGGGCGGATCGCCCCGCTCCGTGCACACGCTCGACGCCGACGTGCAGCCCGGCAACTCCGGCGGGCCGCTGCTCACGGAGGAGGGCGCCGTCGCCGGCGTGGTCTTCGCCCGCGACACGGCACGCTCGGAGGTGGGCTACGCCATGACGCTCGCCGAGCTGCTGCCCGTGCTCGCGTCGGTCGACGGCTCCGCCGATCCGGCGCCCGTATCCTCCGGGCAGTGCGTCAGGTAGCCTCCTCGCGCGAGAGCGGCATCAGCGCTCGGAGCGGCCCCGGACGTCGATCTCACGTTTCGGGGCTCGCCGACGTCTTCACGGTACAGAGAGCGATTGTTGACGCCGGATCTCGCAGCAGACGAGACGGAAGCGCATTCGATGGGATGAACATGACTGGATCGATATGAAAGCCCCGTTCGAGACCGTGGTCGCCGATCACGGCATCACCGTCCTCCGCGTCTGCCGATCCCTGCTCGGGATCCATGACGCCGACGACGCCTGGTCGGAGACCTTCCTCGCCGCGATGCGCGCCTACCCCGAGCTCTCGGACACGGCGAACGTCGAAGCCTGGCTGGTGACCATCGCCCGCCGCAAGGCGATCGACGTGCACCGTGCCGGGAAGCACGACCCTCTGCCGGTCGAGGAGCTGCCCGAGGCCCCGACGGCACTCGGGATCCCCGGCGCGAGCGACACCGATCTCTGGGAGGCGGTCGGCCGGCTGCCCGAGAAGCAGCGGCTCTCGATCACCCTCCGATACCTCGTCGGGATGTCTCACGCGGAGATCGCGGAGATCCTCGGCGGCACCGTCGACGCCGCCAGAAGAGCCGCCGCCGACGGACTGAAGACCCTGCGAAGAACTTACCCGGGCTGCGCCGTGAAAGGAGCACGATCATGACCGACACCCGAAGCGATGACGCCCTCACCGCCCCGGCAGCGCCCGTCGACCCCTCGAAGCTCGAGGAGCTGCACCGTCGCTTGGAGGCCACGGCGCAGGCCGAAGGTCTCGTCGAGGTCGCCTATCGGATCGTCGACAGCCCGGTCGGCGAGCTGCTGCTGGCGTCGACGCCGAAGGGGCTGATCCGGGTCGCCTTCGCGAACGAGGATCACGACCGGGTGCTCGAGACCCTGGCGATGAAGGTCGGCCCGCGCATCCTGCGCTCCCCCGGGCAGCTCGACACCGCCGCGCGCGAGCTCGACGAGTACTTCGCGCACCGGCGCGAGACCTTCGACCTGCCGCTCGACTTCTCGCTGTCGAGAGGGTTCCGTCAGCTGGTGCAGCGGCATCTGCCCGAGATCGGCTACGGCCAGACCCGCAGCTACAAGGAGATGGCCGAGATGGTCGGCAGCCCGAAGGCCGTGCGCGCTGTCGGCAGCGCCTGCGCTACGAACCCGCTGCCCGTCGTGGTGCCGTGCCACCGGGTGCTGCGCACCGACGGATCGCTCGGCGGTTACATCGGCGGCCTGGACGCCAAGACGACCCTGCTCGAACTGGAGCGGGGCGGATCATGACGGTGTTCTCGCGCGAACCCGGGCAACGTTCTGACTCATAACGCCCTGGGGTTATAGGCCAGAAAGAGTGGATGGAAACGGCGTCTAGCCGCGTGAACACGCGGTAAAACCGGGATCGTTATACCCCGGCACCCTTAACTGTGCCGAATCCCCTGAACTCGACCTTCTGCATGCTATGCGGGACCAAACTCGTGAAGAACGGGAAACACCCCTCAGGAACACAGCGTTGGCGATGCAAGAACTGCGGCACCTCGAGCGTTCGGAAACGCCCCGATCTCACCCAGCGTGAGCAGTTGCGCGAGTTCGTGTCCTGGCTCACGGGCAAGCATTCTCAACCCGAGATCGATGGCACCCGGACCGGGCGCACGTTCCGCCGTAGAACGGCCTGGTGCTGGGGCATGCGGCCGACATTGCCGCCCTGCAAGACGATCTTCCACGCGGTCATGGTCGATGGGATCTGGATCGGATCGTGGTGCTTGCTGATCGCGCTCTCCGACACCGGCCGGGTGCTCGCCTGGCAGTGGTCAGGCGGGGAAACCACCGCAGCCTGGGCCGCGCTGCTCGAGCAGATCCCGTCTCCCGGGGTGCTGGTCTCGGACGGTGGCAGCGGGCTCCCGTCCGCACTCCGGCAGGCATGGCCGCACACGCAGCATCAACGCTGTCTGTTCCACCTGCAACTGAACGTGACCCGGCACCTCACGAGGAATCCACGCACCAGAGCCGGGCGCGCCCTGCGCCAGCTCGTGATGCAGCTGGGCGAGGTCTGGGACGAGGACGCCGCGATCTCGTGGCAGATCCGACTCGATGAATGGTGGCGCGCATTCGGACACCTCACCCGCGAACGAACTCTGCTGAGAAACGGGAACTTCGGTTTCACCCATGACCGACTCCGCAAAGCCTGGCTCCTGGTCCGCAACGTGGTCAGGAAAAACCTGCTGTTCACCTACATCATCTACGGGAACCCACGCACGACCTCCCCGCTGGAAGGCGGCGTGAACGCGCAACTGCGAGACCTCCTCAAGCGTCACCGCGGCATGAGCGAGGAGCACCGCAGGCGAGCCGCGGAATGGTTCCTCACCCTGCACGAACTCTCACTCGACGAGGCACTCAACACTGCCGCTCCGGAACCGCAGAAGCCACCACCGAAACCACAGGAAGAACCCACCGGACCCGCCCTCTACGACACCGGCCTCGATGCCAGCGAAGGACTCTGGAAACGAACCGGCTGGGCCGGCCGGGCCTGAACACGCCCAACGCCATCCACTCTTTCTGGCCGGTAACCCACGCCCTGAACGAGGTCCGCCGAGAACGCAAAAGCGGGGCCGATCAGTGATTTCTCACTGATCGGCCCCGCTTCTCGTTGGTGGGGCTCCTACGGACTTACTGCAATCAAAACGAGACAGTCCGCCGACTCGATGGCCTGGTGGCAGAGGCTCGATGTCAGATCAACGGTGCTGCGCCGCGACGCGTGCCTCAGCCTCCGCGCTCGGCGCGCAAAGGGAAGCACTTGCCTGCTGAGACGGAGCGGGCCATCGTCACCGAGTATCGGGCAGGGCAGACGATGAAAGCGATCGCGGCGAAGCACGGTATTCATCGCGTCACGGTCAGCGAGGTACTCGATAGGACGGGCACGGCGAAGCGGTCGAAAGGCATGAGTCCGAGCCAAGTCGACATGGCCGCACGCCTCTATGAGTCTGGCCTCTCGCTCGCGAGTGTCGGCGCGCAGCTCAATTTCGACGCAACAACGATCCGCACGATGCTTATACGAAGCGGCATAGCAATGCGTGACTCACATGGACGGTACTGACCGGACTTCACGCTAGAACCCGTAAAGATGCTGTCGAGCGTTGAAAGCTGCTGGCCCGCCCTCGAGCACGTTCTCAACGTGGGAACGAATGGTCACATCGTCCAGGGAACCGATGCCGTCCGCTGCAGCTCGACCATTCTGACCATCCCCTTCGAGAGCCACGATCAACTCAGCATCGCCAAGCACTGGAACGTTCGCATTGTGAGTGCTCGCGATGATCTGACGCTTACCCTTCAGAGTCCGAAGGTTGGTGACGATGCCGTCATAGACGAATCGGTTGTCCAGATCGTCCTCGGGCTGATCGATCACGAGCGGAGCGTTCGATGCGCCGAGCAGGAGAAGGAGCAGGGCGGTCGCGCGCTGCCCCTTCGACAGATCGTCCATCTTCTTGAACTCGCGCGTGCCCGTTCCTGCCTGAACGTCGAGTTGAACCTCCACCGCTTGCCCCACTGATTGCTCCTCGAGCTGTCGGAAAAGAGGCTCTCCGGCCTCAAGCAGAGACCGCGCCTGTGCACCGCTGATCGAGAACTGTGCGCTCAGTTCCGACTCTCCGGCTCGCGCCGCCTCTACGAAGGCTCGCGTTGAGAAGTTGTCCTGGTCGATAGCCGCCATGATGCGATTGCGCTGACCGGAGATGGACTGCTCGATCAACGACTTGATGTGCTTCCGATCCGACGCGGGGACGGGCTTTACGATCACGACGCCGCCAGTCGCGGCGTTCGCGGCACGGATCGCTTCGGTCAGTTCTCGTGCCCGATCGTTCTCGTGGCCTGCGAGCGCCTGCAGCAGGATGTCCCGCTCGGTTTGCAGGCCCCGAAGGCTCGTTGCAATACCGGCGCGTCGAGACTCCTTGGCCTTCAACGTCTCCAGTGCCCTGGTCGTGTCGAGGTACTTGTTGGGCTCCAGCCCCTCCTCCACGAGCTTGCGAAGCACCTCATCGTGCTCGTCGCGCTGCTCGCGAACTGCGTCTGACCATTCGGTCTTCGCTGTCTCGATCTCCAAAGATGCCGCGTCGAGCGCTGTGCGGGCCTCAGCCGCAAGGGCCGTCAGCTTGGCGGCAAGTGCCGTCGACGCAGCCTGAGCGCGCTTGAGATAGTCAGATCTGGGTGAGTCGTCAATGTTCTCGAACGCGGCCTCAAGCTTCGTGATCAGCTGCGGGTCGGTGAGCGCTGTTAGCGATTCCTGAGCTGTGGCCACGCGCGCCGTTGCTTCAGTGAATACCGCTTCGTCCTGGGTGAGTCGCGTGACTTCCTTGAGGCGAGTCGGCACATCCGTGTCGGTGTAGTGCCGCACCTGCTCCTCGAGCCGAGGGACGTCCGCAAGCTCATCCTCGAGCTGGGTTCGCCCCTCCTCTGCACGAGTCAATTTCTCTCGGTTCAGCTTGAGCTTGGCCAAAGTCTCGATGTGCTCGGCCGTCAGTTCGCCACTCCCTTGGAACCGCTGCAGCATGCTCGCGACCTTCGAGCTGTCGTTCGTCAGTTCGGCAAGCTCGTGTTGCCCGAAGATCTCCACGTTTGCGATGACGTCGACTGGCCGCAGGTTGGTGGCAGTACCGCTCTCGTCTTTCACTACCGGAAGGTTGTTGACAGAGCGCTCGATGGTGAACGTACGCACCGACGGCGAGGTGGTCTCGACGAGCAGCTTCACCACGGTGCCCGACTTGAGCACACCGCTCACGATGCCGTCATGGTCTCGCTTCGCCTCCGCACCGATCGGGGTGAGCCCCAGCACAAATCGGAGGCTCTCGATGGCCGTCGATTTCCCAGTGCCTCGTCCGCCAATGAGTGTCGTGAGATCGGTCGAAAGCGGAATCGTCACGCCATCCAGAAAGCCGCCGACCCACGAGATTTCTTTCAGGGTGGGGCGCGGTTCGATTGCGGGATCCTCCAGCGAGACTCGAGTCTCAGGCGTTCGGACAGCGAGCTTGAGGCTGTCCACGGAGAGGCGACTGACCTTGAACCAGCAGCTCGCCCCCTCGCTCTGGAGGGCGCACGGCTTCGTCACATCGTCGGCATGGATCGCGGCAAGCGGGTGAGCCCTGTCATAGGGCTTGGTGCCGTTGAGGATCGCCGCCTGGTCTGTGCCATCGGGTTGGCTCGGTGTGATGCCGAGTGCATGAAGGTCCGGGTGCTTGATCTTGGTGACGAGTGGCTGTCCAGCGCGGCCAGTCAGGAGGCCGCTGTTCGGAACGTTGACGTGGGCAGGAATCACGAGGGCGCCCTGCGCGGTCATCTTCTCGAGGATGTCGGTAAACGGCTCGCCGGTTGTCCCGTTGGCGCAGCCAGGTGATACCCCGCACATCCCGATCGCGGCGTTGATCGTCGCTGCGCTGGTGCCCGCTTCGAAGATCACAAGGATGTGGATGCCCTCGTCGGAGTTCGCCTCGAAGCCGGGAAGGGCAACGATGCCCCGATCGGCTGCGTCGCGGATGAGCTGAAGTGCGGAGTCGACCTTCCAGTGATCCGTGATGGCGAACAGCTCGATACCCTGCGCTTCGCATTCGTCGAGCAGGGCCTTGTTGTAGTCCGCCTCCGTGTTGTACGTCGCCGACGGCGCGTTCTTCCCTTGGTATTCGTAGGGGTTCACCTGGAGTGCGGCTCGCACCCATCGTGCCCCGGGGCCAGTCTTATCGTTCATCTCATCCCCCAAGCTTTCTCCGAGCTGACGGGCATCGTTGCCCGCGCTCGCGTTACCTGTCTAATCTGGCGGCAGACACCAGCCGATCGGTCGGCGGAATCCTGCAGTGTGAAGCCGCCACCATTCCCTCAGCGCTCCCCGTTCCTGGCTGCACGCTCCTGCGCGCCGAGCGGAGCACCAAGCAATCGGATGGCCTCAGAACGCACCGCCCGTTCGAGGATGTCAGCCACGATCGCCAAGTGCTGGGGTTCGAATGAGCCTGAGCCGTGCGACAGTGTGTTTCGGGCTCTTGTGAGAGCAGTCTGGAGCGGGAGCGTTCCTTTACCGGTGTCTTCCTTGCGAACGGCCTTGATCAGTTCGGTCTTCGTGAGTTCCTCCGAGACTTCGTCCGGTAGTCGCTTCAGTAGATCTGAGAGCGCCGAGTCGAGGCCCTGCTGAGCCTCCCGACGGAGGTTCTTGTTGATGAATGTGAAGTCGGCCTTCTCGAGAAGTTGCTGGGCACGCGCAAGTATGCTCTCCCGCTTGAGGCCGTACTTCTCTTTGTTCGCCTCATGCTTGGCGCGGTTCTCGAAGCCGTATGATCCCTCCAGCGCTTGGAGCAGAAGTAGGAACCTCGAGCGGGGATGTTGGTCAGTAGCCGTTGCCATCGCACCGTAGGTCTCAAAGAGAGGGTGCCTAGCCGTGATCTGTCGCTGCCAGGCATGTAGTAGGTCGAGCAGGCTCAGGTCGTCGTTCGCAAGGTTGACCGCCGAACGAATCTCCTCGACGGCAGCGCGGGTTGAGTTGACGGGCAGGTGGGTGATGTCCCAGCCGAACACTTGGTCGCGGTGCGAGCGCGGGGCGGCCTCATCGACCAGCGTGAGAAGGTACCGAAGCTCACGGGGAGCACCCGTCAGGAGTGAGATGAGCTGGCGGAGAGGGCGCACCCACTCAAGCCACCAATCGACAACCGTCAGTGGCTCGTCTGAGTTGAGGCGCAGGACAGGGCCGAAGGCCATCCTGAATTCGTAGCCGTCGAGCGCCCGCACGCTGTAGTCGTAGCTGAAAATCATCGACTGGCCGCCGACGCTCCAGGTGAACTTGGCGTCCTTGTCGACGGTGGCTTCCCAGACTGGCTCGTCGCCAGCCTTCATCGGCATTTTGACGCGAGAGATTGGGGCGACCCCCGCGACCGATTCCAGCCCCTCGATCTGGAGCTCGATGGAGGCGTACTTCCGGTGTTCCGCCGTGTCGAATGCGTCAAGTGACAGTGCTGCGAAGGCTCCCACGGCTCGGCCGCTTCCTGGGAAGCTGTAGCTGAGTTCGCCGTTCATCAGGGCCACGTAGGCCCCGCTTGAGAGTCGGCCTGTGAGGACGTCGAAGGCGTGGCGCTGTGGGAACGAGGCGACTCCCGTGGCTCCTTCGGACACCCACTCGATCGGCAGATCGCCGTACAGGATCCCGGTTGGGTACTTCCCCTGCTCAACGGTCAGAAGTCCCGGAATCGCCAGATGGCCACCCCTACGGTCGGGCACCTGCCAGGTGATGAGGTACTCGCCGGTCTCAAACGGCAGCTTGACTGCTGAGGTCTCCTTGGCTGGTTTCATCGCGGCGCTCCGTTCGCACGCGCGAAGGCGATCATCCGCCGAACAGCGGCAGGGAGAAGGCCGTCAACGTTCGTCTCACCCACAAGGCGGACCAGGTTCGCCCAGACCTGCCTGCGGACAGCTTGGACATCGAGACTGTAAATCCTCGCCAGCGCCTGTTCGACGTCGTCGACGGAACCCGGCTGTCGCGGCAAAGTGGATGTGCGATCACCGGACGGATGGTCGGTCTCGGTAAGAATCCGCTCGAGCGGGATCAGCGAGACGTCAGCCGGGTACTTCATCCCTGCGGCGTTGATCGAGAACCAGCAGTCGAGTTCGATCGCCCGCAACGTCTCGGCCTCGTTGCCGCGCCACCAGTGGAGCACAGCACCCTTGATCGGCGTTCGCTCCAGCGCGCCCAGAACGCGGCCCGACGCACCTGAACTGTGGATAGAGGCGACGCGGGGGGTCCTCTGAAGCGCGCTAAGCACCGAGGCGAACACCTGCTCCTGATCCGCAATGGGCACCTTTGAGCGCCCGTCCAACCCGATCTCACTCACGAAGGCGGTCGACGCGAGCAATGAGCTAAACCTCGTTGCGTCGAAGTCCTGCTGCGCCTGCGCGACGCCTGGATGACAGCCGACGCCCCAGATCGTGACCTGATCGCGACGAGCTCTGACGGACTCGTACTCGTCCAACGATCGAGTCGCCGCGAACACGACTGCGCCGAGCCGCTCGAGGTCGGCGGAGCGAGTCTTCGGGTTGATATGCGCATGCAGGTCGAGCGGGGGAAGCTGGGGTGCCATCAGAAGAGCCCCCGCAGTTCCTCAACTCCACGCCGGGACAGCGCGAGCGCGTCCTGCGCGGTGTATCCCTCCGGCAGTGACATCGCCATCACGTCGCGTGGCCGGATGCCTCGGTCGACGAAGTCGCGGAGCGGCTCAACGATCGACTTCTGCCGGACGAACGTGCCGTACCTGCCACTCGCATCTTCGGAGAGATAGGTCGTGGCGTCTGGAATGCCGGCGGCGGTGAAAGCTGCTCGGCGGACGAGGCAGCCGAAGCAGACACCGCAGGAGGAACCAGCTGGCGCTCCGCTGTAGCGCCCATCGGTGTGCGAACAGGAGTTTGTGCTGCTGAGGTAGGCCGAGGCGGCGTCGATGCCAACGGCATCTGCCACACGGCGGAACATCTCGCCCTTCGTGAGCGTCTCGAAGGGGTTCTCGATAAGGCCATGACCGCCCACGCTGTGCATCAGCGCAGACAGTTCCCGTAGGAAGCGCGGATGGGTGGTGTGCGTCGACAGGCTGCCACGGCGATCGGGGCCGAGCGGCGGGTTGAGCGAGGCAAAGCCGTTCTCGGCAATCCAGAGCGTCGAGCCAGCGCGCTCAGCGACGGCAAGCCCGAGCGCAAGGAAGAGCAGTGAGCGCGAGCGCGTCGACGTCTCGCTGCGGAACGATGAGCCGTCAAGGCGCCTCGATCCACGATGGAGGTGGAACTGATGATGCACCTGCCGGATACCGGGTATCAGCTCGTTAATCGCGCTGACGATGCCCTGTTGCACCGGGGAGATCGCGGTCGAGCTGTACTGAGACACCAGCGACTGGGAATGGTTCCCGCCCAGCTCGACTGCGGACAACAGTGCGCCAGCGGCCGAGTCAGCGCCCCCGCTCAGAAGCACCGTCCGGTCGTGGTGCTGCTCCTCGATCGGCAGTCCGGTCGCCTCAGCCAAAGGAGCCTGAGTGAAGGCGAATGCCCAGCTGTCACCCGAGAGGAACCCGACCGTGCGGGATAGCTGCTCGGCAAGCGGCGCCCAGATTTCAGGATCGGTCACCTCAACGGTGAGGTCAAAGTCCCGTGCGTTCCAGCTCGAGCCTCCGGCCTCACGGTGCACTGATCGATCAGCGGCAAGAACACCGAGCGCAATCCGGACAAGGTCGACGTTGCGTGGGTTCACCACGCCAAGGCCGGCCAGGTGGGGATCGACACCGCCAGTGAAGGTGGTGCGGCCGTTGCGCGTCCAGAGGAAGACCTCGTCGAAGCCGCCTTCCTCAAGGCCGGCATCAGCAGCTGCCTCGGAGAGTGTGAGCAGCAGCCGGGTCATGACGTGACTCCGAAGATCTGCCCGATATCGCGGATGCCGTTCTCGATGGCCTGCGCCATCTGCTGCTCGGTCGCGCCTGCCGGGTTCAGGGTTGCCTGCGCCGCATACTCCGCTGCCACATCACGGATCTGGCGCTCCAAGCTACGGCGCTTCTCGAAGCTGGCGTCCTTGGCGTAGATCGTCGCTGACACCTCGGTCAACGCGGTCTCCGCGATCGTTGTCTCGATCGACTTCCTGACGACATCCTCCGGCGTCGGCGGATGATCCGCAGGCTGCTCCAAGATCCACTCGACAACGGTCGCGACGATGTCGCGTTCCTCAGCATCCGCAACTGTGCTGTCGGCCTGGGACTCAAAGGTCGCCTCGATGATCTTGAGCCCGATAGCGACAGGGTCACCGAGCGACTGCAGCTCGTCGTAGTTGAGACCAGCCTCACGCAGGGCCTCCCGGTTGCCAGACGAGTAGGCAAGCGCAAGCCGCCCAGCTCGCCCAGCTGCCCGAGATACCCGACCGACAGAGCGGGTGGCACCACCCGATGAACGGCCACCCCCTCCGCCTCGGGCACCGCCCCCGCCGCCACCACCCGGGCCGTCGCTGCGCCCACCGCGTCCGCGCGAGTTGAGCAGGACGCGAAGCGCCGGCCCGAGGTCTACACGCGGTTGCGCCGGAGTTCCGGGACGCGGCGGATCAGAAACGTGGTCGGCTCCGTCCGCGCCGCTCGTGTCAGCACCATCGGCGGCGCCTGGCCCACCTGCGGCATCAAGCCACGCCGCAATGTTGTCGCGCAGGTCGCCTGCGTCCTTGCCACCGCTGCCGCCGAATGAGCCGCTAGTTCCCATTGCCGCTCCACGCCGTCTCGACGATGCCCACAGACTGCTGGAGTTGCTGGTCGTCTGACCCGTCCCGCCAGGCCTCAAGCACCGGCCGATAGACCGCCTGATCCAGCGGTCGAAGCTTGATGATCGTCGCCGGTTCGACGTGGGCGGCGGGAAGACTCTTCAGCGCCGCCACAACACTCGGCTGGGTACTGGGCTGCTGCGCCGCGAGGCGAAGCAGGCTCTCGACGGTGAACTTCTGCAGAGCGGGCTGATCGCGAGTTCGGCGTCCGAGATGGCCGACCAAGATCTGGGCGTCGCCCTCTGGAAGCAGCTTCAAGGTTTCGTCGGTGACGCCTGCACGGTCGAGCTTGAGGCTCGAGGCCAGGGCAACCGCGAGGTCGCGGAGACGCTCGGGTAGCCCGGTGTCGATGACCTCGATCTTGGCGAATGAGGCAGCAAGGTAGAGGTACCCGGAGATGGCGGATGCATCAAGTACGGGCGGGAGTTTCGCCCAGCGGCGGAGAGTGTCGCTGAAGTCGTCATCACGAGCGGGCTCTGGCTCCGGCTCGGTAACGGCAGGCTTCTTTCTGGCGCCGCGCTCCTTCGGCGTCTCTTCCTCGGAAGTTTCAGACGCAGGTTCCTCAATCGTCTCTACGCGACCGTTCGCAGCAACGTCGAGCGCGTCAAGCTTGTCGCGCAGCTGGTTCGACGCGAGCCAGCCGAGCACGGTCTCAAAGTCATCGGTGAGGATGCGCTCCAGCACCATGAGCTTGGCAACCTCATCCGGCTCCAGCTCGAATCCACGACGCCGGGCAACGGCCTGGCGTACATTCAGGTCGTTGAGGAACCGCTTAATGCGGCGCGGATTGCCGTGGAACTTCTCATAGAGGATTGGCGTCAGGCGTGTGGCCGTGACAAGGTGCTCCGCCAGCACACTGCCATCCTCGACCTCCAGGTCGTCGAGGCTGCCGCCACCTATGCGCAGCTCGTCGCACTTCGTGACGAAGGACGCATATGCCGCCTCGTCTTCGCTCAGCTCGGACTTCGCGAGAAGGAGGAAAAGATACGCCTCGGTGTCGAATCGGCTCAGCGCGGGAAGAGGGATGGTCGTCTGGACGATCTTGTGCAGGTAGAGCTTGGCCGGATCCTCATCCTCGTTTTTCGGAGCCGCAGTCTTGAGCTTCTGCTGGATCGCCTCGGCGACGCGATCCTCATCGGCCGCGATGACGAAGGACATGCGCTTGGCCGAAAGGAACAGCCTGATCGCTTCAAGGGTCTCGACCACAGTGTCCGGCAGGCAGCGGTCGAGATCGTCGACGAGCACCACCACACGCGACAGGTGGGCCAGCGCGGGATCAGCCAACAACGTCTCGAACTCTTCGCGGAAGGCGGTCATGCCTTTCTCGCTGTCGAGGCTGTCAGGCTCGTCGCTCACCAGCCCGAAGACGTCATCGATGTTTGGCAGCTGCATGGTGATGGCGGTCTTCGCGGCCATCTTGACCGCCTTCGACCAGTTCACCTTGCGAACGAGCTTCTTAAAGGCTTCGAGGCCAGCCTTGCCAACCGGGTCTGACTCTTTGAACTCCTTGCTGAGTGCGCCGAGCACCTCAGCAAGGAGGCTCTCCTTCGGGCCGACTGCCGGGTCGTAAAGCCACGGCTGCGTCGAGATGACGAGCACCTTGCGATCGCTATCTTTGGAGCGCTCCGTGATCTCGGACTTGATCAACTCCAGCACACTGGTCTTGCCGCTGCCCCAAGCACCAGACAGACCGATTGCCACCGGGTCGAGTCCATCGTCGAAGATGGCGTCCGCGGCCGTCTCCGCCACGGCACGAAAGGCCAGCAGATCCTGGGTGGCGGGCTCATCCGACCAGAGCGGGTATGAGGAGGTCATAGCAGCCGCTCCTGGCGTGCCGTGGTGGTGCGACGAAGTCGCGCGTATTCGAGAAGATCGGTCACCGTGGCGTTCTTCTCGTGCCACTCGTTGACGATGGTCTCGCCCAGTAGCACGTATGCCCAATCCCTGCCGTCGCGCTCTTCCTCGGGTAGCTCATTGATCTGCTCGCACCATGCCAACGCCGCTTTCTGCTTGCGCTGCACATTCTCGTCGCTGAGCGCAGACTGCGCCTTCGTCTCGACAACGTAGATGGTGAACGGCGTGCGGATGAGGAAGTCTGGCGAGTACTGCGCGGGCATGCCATCGGCTTTCAGGTACGGCCGACGAAGGAAATCGTGCCGGTACTCGTGCACCTTGGCCAGGGCCTCGATGCCAGAGTCTTTGTCAGCCCAGCGGATGAAGCGTCGCTCAAGCCCGCCGCCTTGGGATGGGACTGGCAGTTTCGGGTAGATGCACTTGTTGACTTCTTCGGCGGTGCTACCGCGAACGGGGATCGTGGCGACTTCGGACAGTGAACGGTGCTGTACTTCGGCTGAGGCCACCAACTGGCTGTCCTGGAGCTCGACAAGCCTGGTGGCGAACGTTCCGGCGATACTGTGCGCGACGTCGTCAAGCAGCAGCACGCGCCAGTTCTCTTCGGCCAGCGGGTCAAACTCCTGACCAAATAGGCGGTGACGGATGTAGCTGTCGAGCCAACCGGTGAGCAGCGGACGGTACGCCTGGAGAATCGGGAACTTCGCGTTCTCGTTATACTTGCTCTGACTTTTCGTCATCGTCCGGCCAAGCGCCTCGGTGATGCGCGTCGTCATGCGGGAGAGGTAGTCGTTGTAGCCAGTGGCAGTCAGCACTCCGCCATCGACGCGGTAGTCACCGTACTGTGTACCAGTCTCGGCGTCGTGCGAAACGAACCGGTCACCCTTGCCGACGGTCTTGATGATCAGGTCAAGTGGGTACGGCGACGCCGCAAGCTCGAGCGGATTGATGCTCGGCTGACGTAGTTCCTCGTCGGCATCGCGCAAGATGACAGGAATCTCGAAGTCGTACGCTTGGTAGCCAGGTCTGAGATCAACGTGCTCCAGGTCGCCGGTTGCACCAGTACCGTCCGCGTCGTCGCCGGTTTCGACCATGAGTCCACCGCTGAGCAGTTCATCGTAGAAGTCGCTGAACGCTGGGTGTTCGACGATGAACAGCACGTCAAAGTAGTTGGTCGGCTCGAGCCCCTTACTGATTCGCTCCCGGGTCTCGGCCTTAAGCTCGTCGATCGAGGGGTCGCCGCGCCACATCAGGCGCAGACCGCGCCCGATCGTCTGCTCCAGCAGGATGGACGCCTTTGACGAGCGCAGCGGCACGATGACTGCGATATTGCTGACGTCGAATCCTTCACGGAGCATGAGCACCGAGACGATGACCTTGGGCTGCTTGTGCCGGTCGACGTCGAACAGCTTCTCTCGGATGGGCTCCCAGTCCTTCGGGCCAAGCTCGGCCTTGCGGCCGGAGTCGACACGCAGGATGTCGTCCTCAGAAAGCCCAGTGCTCTGCAGGTACTCGACGACGTGCGGTGTGACGTTGGTGTCTTCGCAGACCACCAGCAGTTTCGGGTGTTTGTCGGGATCGGCGTCGGCGAACTGTTCTTCGAGGATCTGGAGCTTCTTCAGACCAGCCTGGAGCATGACGCGCTGACCGTTCGACAGGCCGGTGACGCGCTTCTGCTCGTCGCGCTCCGCTTTGAAGTCCAGTGGTAGCGCCGCGATCTCCTTGCGCTTATCAAGCGCAAGCGACTTAACGAGTCCGGCACGCATGGCGGACTTGAGGTCGAAATCGACGACGATGTGAGGGAAGTAGGCCTTGCCCTTCGAGCGCCCCGATCCGACCTCGTTGTATGGGGTCGCGGAAAAGTCGACCTGGGTGAAACGGCGTCCCTTTGTCGAGGCGATCTCACTCAGGCTCTTCTGCCACTCGACGTCGGTGACCTCATCGGACTTGCGCACCTCGTGGATGTGATGTGCCTCGTCGTTGAACACGACGAGATCGGGCAGGTCTTTCAGCGCTTGGAGTGGGCCGCCCCGCAGGAACCGTCGGTCCAGCACATCGAGCGCGTTCCCAGCGCTCGTGCCAGGAGTGAGCGGGAAGAAACTCTCGACTGCGGCCTTCGGGTCGATCTCGGCGCCAGGCGCTTCGACCTCGTCATCGTCGAGAAAGTCGGGGTCTTCCTTGCCTGCGAGTAGATGCCAGTTTGTGATCGCGATCAGGCCCGATCCGGTGACCTTGCGACCGATCTCGGTCTTGGTGACGACGGAGGACTGAAGGAACGTGAAGACCTGCGTGCGGTAGGTGTCCGGTATGAACAGATCCTGCTGACGGTAGATGTCGCTCGTGGAGAAGTCTCGCTCGCCATTCTGCTCCTTACCCTGGAACGAGTCGAGGAGCCGGTCGTACACGATGAGACCCGGTGCGACGAGCAGGAAGTTGCTGGAGAAGCGCGGATCCTGCGGGTTCGCGAGCTTGTTCAGGTACTGCCAGACCAGCAGCGCGTTCAGCACCCACGTTTTACCAGTGCCCGTGGCCATCTTCGCCGCGTACTTCGGGTGGTCGTGGCGGTCGCGCGTCACCTCGCCAAGTACGCCGCCCTCAAGCATCGCTTCCGGAGCGACTGCCTCGTAGAGATCACGGAGACGGGCCGTGCCGAGGACTTCGTGCGCGTAGATGATGTGGAGAATCGCGGCGCGCTGTCCGGCGTGGAAATTCAGCTCGCGGAGTTCGCAGTAGTCCTGCTGAAACCAGAAACGCAGTAGCTCGGCCGTCACCGGAGTGACCTGGTCGAGCAGCTTCGAACCGGTGCCATCGACGATCCCGGGGATCAGCGGGTCAACGACCGCAGAAAGCCCCTTGGCAAGCGGGAAGTCAGCAAAGCCGCTCATGGCTGCACCTCCACACCTGAGATAACGACCTCAGACTCGAAACCGAACACGTCAACCGCACGAACACAGACTGTGCGCGGATCATCCGCACGAGGCAGGTCGAGTACTGCGGTCGTGACGACCCGCAGCTCATCACCGTCGTTCTCGGTGTTGCCCCGGTAGTCCTGCCAGACCGAGCGGAACACCTCGCCGTCGTAGTCGGGATCGACCGCCCAGTACTCAATGAGCGCTAGTGGCTCGGTGTTCATCACGTCCTGGAGCTTTGCTCGGTTTGCCTGATCGAGGTTGATCGCATCCGGTGACAGCAGCACGTAGTTCTGCAGGTTCACTGCCAAAGACTCACGTTCTCCGTCCGTGGTGCGCGCGGCAACCTCGGCCTGGAGGTACTGCAAGCTGGAGAAACGTACATCGGTAGCGAGCTTGTCCGCTCCCTTTTTCTTCAGACGATCAAGCAGATCCGGTGGGATCACCAGTACCTCGAGGTTCGGATCGTTGAGGTCAGTGATGTCTTGTCCGATACCGGCCGAGAAGTTCCAGCCGAGCACCACAACCTTGTCGAAGCCACCCATCTTGACCTCGCGATAGCCCTGTGCACGCTTCAACGTCGAGATCGTGGTCAGGCGCGATGGGCTGTCCGCATAGACAAGCGTGCGCGTGCCGGGCAACCGGCCAAGGCTGCCGTTCACGTTCTCTTCGGGCGGCAGGGGAAGCGCACCGAAGAGGTCGAGCACCACCTTCGCAAGATCGCCGACACGGAACGAGCGCCCAAGCGTCGAACGTGCTTGCTCCACCTGGTAGTCGCCGATGGCCTGGTAGAGGAAGGGCTTAGCATCTTGGTCGATGAGGCGCTTGCGGGTGATCATGGCGGCGGGCTTTCCAAGGTCGCTGACTACCCAGCGGCGGCCAAGCTTTTCAGCGGCTGCAGCCGTCGTACCGGATCCAACAAAGAAGTCAGCGACAAGACCACCTTCAGGGCAGGAAGCCGTGATGATGCGTTCCAGGAGCGACTCATTCTTCTGGGTTGCGTACCCCACCTTTTCTTTTGAGAAGCTCATGATCTGGATGGAGTCGAGACGGTCCATCTCTGACGAGTTCCACGTATCCTCGATCGGGTATCCCTGACCCGTTGGACGGTTCCCATCTCGCCGTACGTAGTCGTCGGGGTAAGGTATGTACTGCTTGTTGAAGTGGAAGCGATCACGATCCTTGACGTAAAAGTAGATGTCGTCGTGATTGCGGATCCAGTTTTTCGCCGCTGACTTATACCCCGATATCCAACCGATCCGCCAAATGATCTCGCGTTGAAAGTTGCGCTTTCCGAATATCTCGTCGAGCACGATCTTGACGTAGTGGCCAACATTTGAGTCAAGGTGGACATAGATCGACCCACGCTCCGACAGCAATTCCCGCATGAGAACCAGCCTCGGGGCAATCATCGCGAGATACGACGCCGTCCCGTCCGACCATGTGTCCGAGTAGGCGAACTGTTCCAGTACCGTCGGCTTCTGGTCGATCGTCGCGCCCGGCAGGGTGATCTTCGTCCGGTAGTCGGCCTTGGAGTCGAAGGGCGGGTCGATGTAGATCAGATCGATCTTTCCGCGCAAACTCGGCGTGTCCTCATCGCCCGCGAGGAGTGCGGCCATCGCGAGGAGGTTGTCGCCGTAGATCAGACGGTTGGGTGTCTCGGTCGGGTCGGCACCGTCGTTACCCCAGAAGTTGAAGCCACCGCGATCCTTCGAAGGGATCACGAGCTCACGTGTCTGCAGACTGACGCGGTTCCGCCCCTCCAGTTGCTCCAGGATCTGTGCCGCTTGCCGCTTACCTGCGGCGACGATGCCGGGTAGCTGCTCCAGTAGGGACTTGCTCATGCTGTGTGTGATCTCCTCCGCGCCGAGGGCGCGTCTTAAGTTGTGCTCATAGTGCCGTGTCCCACGGTACCGGCGGCCACCGACACTGCTAAGGTGCCGCGCCGCTCGGGCGGGTCATGCTGTCGCAGGCGGGAGCCGGACGGCTCGACCGGGACGCTGCGATCTACCTTCTATTCTCTCATAATCCTCAATTTGCCGGAATAGGAATATCGCAAAGCGAGAGATAAATGCTGACGAGAGGCGCTTTCAGTATTGTCTCAGCAAGTAATTCATGATATATTCCGAAGCAGTAATGCATCTGGCTTTCCACCACACCATCTTCAAGTCTTTTTGCACCCTCGCTGTTCGAGGGGGTGATTTCGGAGCCGTCGCGTAGTGCGTCTGGTTCCGGATCTCTCACCAGTCGGCTGGTTCCTGCTCGGAGCGATGGTGCTCCTGATCTTCACCTATCTCTATTTCTGGTGGATGGTGATCAAAGCCAGCGTTCACAAGCATGTCTCACGTGAGAAGGTCACCAACCGGAAGCTCACCGCATCCCTCGCTTATGCGAAGCGCAAAGGGAACACGCATCGCTTCCTGATCCAGATCACCACCAAGGGCGGTGCGCTCTCCGTCGTCCAACGCGGTATCGACAACGTCCTCGCGGGCGTCGCCCGCTATCCAGTGCTGCAGAAGGTCGTCTGGGTGGAGATCATCACCGAGGATGCCGACGAGGTCGCCGCACTCCAGACCCGCTATCGCAACGCCGTCATCCCGGTGACGCCGTACCTGCTGCCGACGGACTACCGCACACCGAAGGACACCCGTCTCAAGGCCCGCGCGTTGGAGTACATGGTCGAGCAGCACCGCGCCACCCCGACCGATTCCTACGTCGTGCACTACGACGAGGAATCCGTCTTTACCCCCGACAACCTCGCTCGCCTGGTGCATCGGCTGAGTCGTCATCCGGTCGGGATCTCGGAAGGCATGATCTCCTATGGTCTGGACTGGAACGAGACGACGCTGCTGAACAAGGCGATGGAATCGAACCGTCCCTTCGGCTGCCACGAGTGCTACTCCGTGATGACCAGCCCGCCGCCGATGCACCTGCACGGCTCGAACCTCGTCGTCCGTCAGGATCTGGAGAACCAGATCGGCTGGGACATCGGCAACCTCGATGGTTCCGCCCTCATCGCGGAAGACCTCGTCTTCGGGCTCGCCGCCTATCTCAAGTTCGGGAAGAACGTCTTCGGGTGGCATCACACCGAGATGATCGAGCAGCCGCCATTCACGTTGAAGGCCGCCTACAAGCAGCGTGAACGCTGGGTGTTCGGTGCGATGCAGGCCCTCGCGCACATTCGCCAGCAGCCCGACTGGATGCGTCTGTCGCGGAAGGATCGCTGGCACATCAACGTCGTCATCCGCCTGCGCGTGCTGACCTACGCCCTCGGCTTCCCCGTCTCGCTTCTCGCGCTCGGCTCCAACGTCGTTATCCTGCTCATCCTCGCTGCTGAGGCTGTCAGGGAGGGCACCATCACGGTCGTCGCGCCCGAGCTGACCGTCTACGGCATCATCACCTCGATCGGGCTCGTCCTCTGGATGGCAGGTACACAGCTCGGCCTGTTCTACAACCTCCGCTACACCGGCATGAACCGTCTGCAGAAGCTCCGCGACCACGTCCTCGTACTCGTCGTCACGCCGTTCGCCGGTGTCATCGACACCGCCGGCCCACTCGTGGCCGTCCTGAAATGGCTCGCGGGCATCCGTGAGGTGGCGTGGAAGCCGACCCCGAAACTCGCCGCGGAGTCGAAACAGCAACCTAAGCGCGTCGCTGCCGCCGAAGTAGCAGCAGGAGAAAAAGCAGCATGAGCAGCTACCAACAGCAACGAGAAACCCGCAGCCGGATCGTCTTCACCGTCCTGATCATCGCCGTCACCGTCGGCATCACCTATGGCCTCATCCGGCTCACCCTGCCAAGCCTCACCGGCCAGACCACGACCACGAAGAACGACTCCGCCTCCCAGACCGCCGAAAAGCAGGAAGAGGAGAAGGATCTGCCTCGCGGCGACGCCAAGCGTGTTGCCGACCTCGACCGCCTCGCCGCAGCACTCAAGACCTACAAAGAACAGCACGGCGGGTATCCGATCAGCACCGGTACCTGCGCGGGCGGCAGCTTCGACAGCGACGCTGACCTCGGCTTCCTCGCCGACCTCGAACGCGAAGCCGTCATCGACGCCATCCCACGCGACCCCGCAGGCATCGCCAAGACCATCAAGGGAGAGCCGGGCGCGAGCACCACGGCCAGCACTGAGGACTGCGACACCATGTACGGCGCGAAGCACTACCTCTACTACTCCAACGGCACCAAGTTCGCCCTCATCGCCAGCGTCGACGACGCCGACGCCATCCCCGACGACGCCGCAGGCGTCTACCTCGCAGAAGGCGACCGCGAATGGTTCGACGGCTCAGCCCTCATCGCCGACTGGCACTGGAGCCGCAACGTCTACATAGTCAGCAACCAGAAACTCGCAGAAGCCGCGAAGAAGTAGCACAGTCATACAGTCCCGCAGCGTAGCTCCCGCGAGAAGACGTCTTCTACGCACGCGCTGACACCATGCTTCGGGCAGGTAAAAGGCGGCACCCGCCGAGCGAGAGCGCATAGCACTCAAGCTCGGTCGGATGCCGCCAGGCACACGACGGTCGGTCAGTCCACCGGGGGCAGCGCGTCCATGAGGATCTGCATGCGACGAGGGAGTTCCACGGCGGATACGACCCTCACGTTGACCGCATCAGTCCACCGCTCGCGGAAGACCACGGCCCATGCTGCGGCCGAGAAGTAGTCCTCATGCCGCGTCACGCTGAGGCACCAGCTCGGGTCGCCGTGAGTGAGTGGCAGCAGGATGCTGGACAGCTTGCCGTTCGATCCGCTGGACTCCGAGGCGCCGCCGATCTGTATGGCGACGGCGTACTCGCGAGCGACTGTCAGCAGATCGACGACTTCCCGTGGCATGTCGGTGCTGTCACCGTTCTCGTCGGGTAGTCCCACGATCACGGCGTTGCCGACGAGCATCGCCTGGTGCGCACCGGGGACGTGGAACCACCACAGGAACGAGGCCCTGGGGTTGAACGGCAGGTGCCGCAGCAACCCCTCCTCGTTGACGTAGATGGTGATGCCGAGGCTGGGCACATCGACCGCCTCGATCCAACCGTCCACAGCCGCCTGGTAGTCGTCGAGCGTCGCGAATTCGCGTTGTTCGAGCGGCTCACTCTCATCGACCGGGACATAGATTCCCTTGACCATGATTCGCCTCCTTCGTGCGAGCGACCGGGAACCGAGATGGTTCCTGCTGCGGCCGCATGACACGGACGAGCCCGACATCGTGACGAGTGCAGAGTGATGCGGCGGCGGCCAGCCCGGAGGAGAGCGTGGAAGCTCTCGACTCCGGGCGGCCACCGCTGCATGGTGGGGTGATCAGGCGTCGGAGGAAGCCGATGCCTGCTTGGTGGTGCGAGCCGATACCTTGGTGTCCTTGCCTCCAAGGACGGCGTTGATCGCGTTGCGCTTCGTCTCGGCGTCGCGCTCGATCTCGGCTCGCACTTGCTCAGCCCGCTTGAGCACCGCAGGGTCGGACTTGGACTGCTCGACCCAGTGCTCCAGCGCGATCCGAGTCTCCTCGGTCACGCTGCGCTCGTTGAGCAGGGCAAGGACTTCGAGCTGGGCTCGAGTATCCTCACTGGTGCGCACCGACAGCACCTTGTAGGCGGCGCTGCCGTATGCCGACGTAGCGGGTGTCTGCTCGCTCATGGCGAGACCTCCTTCATGCGTGCGGCCCGCGATCCTGGATGGATCACGTTCAAGCCGCATGGCAGGAACGAGGTGATCGCTGATTATGACGGGAATCTATATCGAGTCAATGGTCCGTTCGGGACGTTGTAAAAACTACGGCACGATCACAAACGCTCCTCCGCATGCGGAAGCAGTGGTCTGGCGTTCGAGAACAGCACCATCTTCAGCCCGGCGTTCTTGCTGCCGTTGTCGGTGAAGATCCTGACGAGCTTGTCCATCACCGGCCAGTAGATTCCCTGGCCGTAGTCGTAGAGCGATGGCTTCTGCGCCTTGATGCGGAACCGCACCAAGCATTCGCCCCCAGGCGCGTATGAGCCGAGCGAGTAGTAGCCGAAGCGGTCAGAGTCGGGCGTGAAGGTCTTCCATGCGCCGCCGGTCTTGCTGTTGCAGATCTCGATGGTGTTGCCGTAGTGGTGGAATGCCTTCGGCAGGCGGAGGAGTTCGACCCGGACGTTGTCTTGCTGCACGCTGCCCGTGTTCTTGTAGCGCACGCGTAGCTCGATCACATCGCCGGGTTCCAACTCCATCCGCTCCCGGTAGGGCTCCTGCACATCCTCACCTGGCATATATGGGCGCGCTTCCAGGGCCAATGTGAAGTCCGGTTTGTCGAGGACGAAGTCGAACGTCACAAAGGTAAGCGAGTCCTGCTCGGGTGGCAGCAGTCCGTCGGTTTTGCCGTCGATCCCAATGCGCACGCCTTCAGCCTTGAAGAGTGCATGGGCGTCCAGCGGCGTGTGGCGCTGCATGTCCCGGCTCGACCATAGCGTGGCCGAGTTCGGGGCGATGCGCAGTGCCACGCTCGGATCGGGTGAGGGCAGGGCGATAACGCTCGAGTCCCAGATGAGTGTGTGTTCGGTGTTGTCCGCGCGTATCTCGGCTGTCAGGCGCGCCGATCCGTTGAAGCGGCCCTCGCCCTTGACGCGCACACGCACGTTTGTCGCGATGGCATCGGTGCGCGTCGGGTCGGCGTCGTTGCTGACCCAGATCATGCCTCGGTAGATCCGGCCTGGTTCAACGACGACGTGCGGGGTCGGGATCGTCAGCAGATCGCCAGCCTCGCTCACCTCCGCGATCCGGAAGAAGTTCGTGCTGTCACCAAGCTGCGGGTGATCGTCGCGCGAGTTCAGCACCGGATGGTCTGGTCGCAGCGTGTGCAGCCATGTGTTGCGCGGTGGCCCCCAGCCTCCTGCGGCGGCAGGCATGAAGCGGCCCTCGGAGCCGTCCGCGCGTTCATGCTCATACTGTGTCCAGAGCTTGCGCATCGCGGGCTTCGAATCGAGCAGGGCGACGAGTTCGTCGCGGAGCGTGTTCACGACCAGGGTGCGGTACTTGCCGCCTCTGCGGAACGTATTGCGTGAGGTCGCGAAGCCCGCAGCGATCCCCGCCAGCGCTCCACGGGCGCTCTTCGAACGGCCAAGGAACTCCTCAGGCGACTCCCCGCTATCGGGAGTGGTGCCCGCGCTCCTCAGGAAGATCTTCCAGGTGCGCCCCTTGAGTGCTTCTTCCAGCGCCGTGTCGTCGTAGTCGCCTAAGACCAGCAGGTGGCGGGCAGCGATGAGCGCCTCGACGTGTTCCGGCCTCTTCGGCGCTGTCCGCACGAGGTGGGCGATGAGGAACCAGGCGAAGCCGGGATCGTTGAGCACGCCGCCGCCCGAGGCCTCCCGAGCGCGCGCAGCAGCGAGCCGGTTGAGCGTTTCCATCCCGCTGGTGTCGCGGGGCACCTCGTCGGCGTCGAAGAGCAGGAGTTCCAGCTCGTTTCGGAGCGCTGCATTATCAGGGGCGGAGACCATACGTCAATTATCAATCATTGACAAATGTCAATAATTGCTTTATAATACGCTCCGGGTTGGCCCCCAATTGAAGGGAGGCCACCTATGGCCCATCACTATTCCATCCATTATGTCCCGACGGTGCGCGGCACCGTCATCGGATTCGACCATTTCACGAGCGACGCAGAATACGTCGCCCTGGCGCTCGAATCCCTCGACGTTCTGGACGGCCGGGCTCCGAGCTGCACGCTCGACCTGGTCTATCTGTGGCTGGTCGCCTCCACGACCTCCGACTATGACCGCGAGGATTTCCTCAACCAGGGGAAAGCTTCGCAAGCGATGCCGTTCTACCTGTACTGCGAAACCTACGAAATGTTCCTGCAGGCAGCGCTCGTCATCAGCGACGCATGGTCGAACGGCGTGTTCAACCGTTCGCTCCTCGCCTCAGAGTTCCCAGGAATCGTGTCAGCGTTTCCCGCAGCTCCGGCATCTGAGGAGCCCACGCTCTTCGGCATGCCATTCAGCAAGGCGTTCGACACGTTCGACACCCGTGCATGGAACGTCGACTACGACCACCCGGTGCTCCAACGCGAAACCTTCGAGCATTACCGCGACGAAGGGATCGCCCGCAAGCTCCCGTGGCACGACGCCTACACGCGCGAAACGACGTAGCCAGCGACTCCGGTCGCAACCACCAGATACACCACTGGGCCACCCGCCCGCACTCAACCGAGTGCGGGCTTTTTCCATGCCCTGAACAGCCAATTCACGCTCCGTACAGCCCTGTACAGCCCCTCGAATGCTGTACCGCCTGTACCGGGTTCCACTTGATCTCGTCACCGCCGGACCCGCACCCGGGTTCCGGCTCTTCCTCTCTCGAAAGGAGACGAGATGGATCATCGCAACCCGCCGCCACCCGGCTTCGGCGCACGCACCGATGCCTCCGTTGCCTCCCAACTCCTGCGCTCTGTCGCCGTCGACCTGGCCGCCCGCGTGGATCATCGTCTGCCCGGTACTGCGGAGACGGTTCGCCGCCGCGTTGTCGTCTGCGGCGACGGCGACCGTGTCGTTGGCTTGCTCGGCAGCTACACGTCCTGCGCGTGGAGCCTTGCGGGTGAGTTCTTCGACAAGCTGACCGTCGCGCTGCGCCACTCAGCGCATCAGAACCTCGACCCGGTGGTCTACGCACGGAGCGTCATCTCGACACTCACGCACGAGCTGGCGCACGCCATCACCCACCTCTACGGCATCGCTGGGACGAGCGGACCTGGCCGTATCCACCACACCGAGGACTTCGCGGCTGTCGCCACACGCCTCGGACTCCGGGTGGTGCGCCGTCCGGAGCATCCCGCCGTCGTCTTCACTCCGGGCCTGTCCGAGCAGGGCAGGGCGGACTACGCCGACCTCATCCAGCGTGTCGCCCAGGGCCGGCTCCACCGCACGACCGGCACCGGGTACGCAGGCCCGGATCGCTTCCACGACCTGATCGACGCCGCTCTCGCGGCTGATCCGTCGCTCGGCCAGTCGGCGGCGTCCACGCCGTGGTCTTCCTCGTCCCCGTTCATCCACTGACACCCATCCCGAAAGGCAGGAATCATCATGTCCGCTCTCATCCCCTCCCAGAACAGCACTCCGAGCGGTGGCCTGTTCAGCATCTCGCCCGGTGCGGCCGCTGAGCGCCGCCAGAGCAACGCCCTGGCACGCCAGACCCGTCAGGAGATCGAGCAAATCACCTCCCGGGTCGAGGTCGAGGCCACCGCCGAAAGCGCCCGCGCCTTCCTGGTCTCCCACGCGCTGACGAACGTCGCCACCCTCGTCTCCCAGGCCGAGGCCCACATGAAGGTCGCCCCGGCAGGTGGCCAGTTCTACGAGCAGCTCATCGCCAGCTACGCCATCTCGGCCGGACAGCGCATCGCGAGGCTCTGACATGACCGCCATCGGGAGCGTTCTCAGCGCCGGCTGCTTCCTCGTCGCAGGTGCCTACATCTGCGTCGGTCTCTACCTGCTCGGCCAGATGCTCATCGAGAGCATCCGGGACCGGCTCGAGCGCCGTCGCCAGCGGCGCATCGCGAGGATCGAGGCCGAACTCGACGAGAAACAGGAACGACTCCGTCAGGCGATCTTCTCCCTCGCTACTCAGCTCGCCGCCGAACGAGACGAAGCCTCCCGGCAGATGACACGCCAGGCGCGCCTCTCGGCCGAGAAGACCCCACCGACGAGCTGACCCGTGGCAACGGGAGGGCAGCACTTTCTCGTCCTCCCGTTGCCAATTCCACAACAACGAAATCCGCCCAAGAGAACGGGCAAGCCCGCCCCTGAACGAGGCGATCCGTTCGGGATGCCGTCAGATGCACAACATCCCGAACGGACCATTGACGAAATCTTCTCAACCCTCCATAAACGTCCATCCGCCGCCCGTGAAGCCAAAAGCGCTTCAACAAATTCGGGCGGAGAAAGGAGCTTCACATCCATGAACACCAACGCCATCGAGGACGCAAAAGACGCTTTCACCACCGACCCTCTGGAGGCGTCGATGCCCTCGACAACCAGCAACGTGGAAGCCGCCGAACCATATGACGCAGTGCTCGCCGACCCGCCGTGGCAGGGCATGGGCGGGGAGAAGCACTACCCGACGATGCCGCTCAGACGCATCGTCGGGATGGGCGACGCCATCCGTGCTCACACCAAGCCCGACTCGTGGCTGTTCCTCTGGACGACGAAGTCGCTCATCGAGGAAGCCAAGGACGTCATGAAGGCGTGGGGCTACGAACTGGGCGACTGGATCACCTGGGGGAAACTCAACCGCTACGGCTTCGGCAAGAAGCACATCGGCATCCGTCACGCCTCTGAGATCCTGCTCGTCGGCACGAGAGGCAACGTCGTCTCCGACTACCGCTCGCAGCCCGACTGGTTCGTCTCTCCATCCGGTCGTCACGCCGAGAAGCCGCTCGAGCAGTACGCCATCGCAGAAAGGATCGCGGGATCTGATGCCCGCATCCTCGAACTGTTCGCCCGTACCCGTCGCCCCGACCCCCGCTACGGCTTCTGGGGCAACGAGTTGGAGACCTGCGACGTGAACTTCGCGCCGTGGGGGTATCCGGTACCTGCCGACAAGACGTTTCGCCCCAAGAACGCGGCAGGCGGAGGGGCCGGTGATGCCTGATGTTCTCTCCCTCGAAACAGCCCGGCAAGAACGACAAGGAGCCAGCCACGGTGGCCTCACGCATCCTCGGATTCTGCTTCGCCGCGCTGCTCTGCGTGATCATGCTGACGCTCGCGCTCGAGTTGCTCGCGGCGATCTGGGGCTGGCTGCTGCTGATCACCGGGATCGTCGGAGCCGTGTGGCTCGGAGCGCTGTTCTACCGCCGCTGGCGGGATCGCTGGTGAAAAGCACAGCCATGTTCACCACTGGAAAGTCGTTGTGGAATACACAATCCTCCTTGACAAAGGGAAATGAATACTTCGTAATCATCCGAAACCCGCGTCAAGCGGAATCCGCACGACCTTCTGCGACTGCACGTAGCAAACGTAAGCCGGTAACTCGCCGGAAGGAGGTGTGTGTTGTATGAGTCGGAAATCTCAACGTCGCTACCGCAAACGTCCTGATCGCAGGGTCTGGGTCTTTAGCGAACTGAATCACGATCTGCGTCCTGAGCAGATCGCGAACATTCTCACCGCCGCAGGCCTCGAACAGGCCCGCCTGGAAGCGGAAGCCGCCCAAGAACACGAACGGCAGCACACCCGCCACAACTCGGCGGGAACGGCCACGAAGGAGGTGCCTGATGCCTGAGCAGATCCACTACACGAGGCTGCTGCCGAGCACTGACCTGACCGTGACGCAGGTGCAGCGGCTGCTCGAACGGCTCAGCACCCCGGAGTCGCCCCGTCCCCTGGTCTTCGAGACCTGGGCGAACGACGACGGCATCACGCACCTGGTCGGCCGGGCCGAGTCCGGCAAGCCGACAATTCGGACCCTGCTGCGTTCGTACCTTCCCGAGGCCAGAGCCCTCCGGGGTACCCGACCCGAGGCCCCGGAGCGGGTAGCGCGCCTGACGCTCGCCCCGAGGGCGATGCCGCTGCGAGACGACGCCATCGAGGACGTGCTGCACGGCATCTACAGCGTGCTGGCGGGACGCCGGAAGGGTGAGACGCTCGCGCTCCAGGTGGTGCTCGGCCGGGGCCGCAGGCCGGCCGTAGTGCCTGCGAAGATTCACGACCCGAGCACGTCCATACCCGAGTTGCTGCTGCGCGGCGCGGGGTCTGCGCCGTCCGAGACGCGACGCCGGCTGGCGCAGAACGCGGGGCAGGCTCGGATCGACGTGACGGTGCGCATCGGCGTCACCGCTGCCGTTCCCGAGCGCCGCCAGCAGCTCCGTGGCCAGTTCCTCTCCGCCCTCGAACAGCTCGAAGCCCCCGGCGCACGGATCTCCCTGACGAACGAAACGCCCGCGAAGTGGCAGGCCGCGACGACCTCACCGTGGCGGGCGCTCCCGCTGACCGCCCCGCAGCTCATCGGGCTGCTGGCGTGGCCGGTCGACGAGCTGGAGCTGCCCGGCCTGCCACCCCGGCACCCGAAGCTCATCCCGCCGCCCAGCGGCGTCACGGAGGAGGTGTCGGTGTTCGCCAGGAGCACCGCCCCTGGGATCGAGAGGTACATCGGGATGACGCCGGAGGCCCGGCTGCTCCATACGGCAATCACGGGCGGAACCGGGTCGGGCAAGAGCGAAATCTTCGCCCACCTGGCGCTGTCGGACATCCAGGCAGGGCGTCCGCTGGTGCTCATCGAGCCCAAGCGGCAACTGGTCGACGCCATCGTCAGGCGTGCGCCGAAAGACGCTGCCGGACGAATCGTGGTTATCGACGCGGCCGAGCCGAACCCGGTTGGTTTCAACCCGCTCGACATCGGGGATCGTGATCCCGGCCCGGTCGTCGATGGCATCCTTGAAGTCTTCAAGACCGTCTTCAGCGACGGGTGGGGGCCGAGAACCGAAGACCTCATGCTCGCCGGTCTCCTCACCCTCGTCGCCGACGGGCAGCGACGAGGCGTCCCGCACACACTGCTGGATCTGCCGACGCTGCTGTCGGACGACGGGTATCGCCGGAGCGTCATCGGCGCCGTCTCTGGTGACCCGGTACTGGCTGGCTACTGGGCGACGTTCAACGAGCTTTCCCCGGCGAACCGGGCGAACATCGTGGCGGCGCCGCTGAACAAGCTGCGCAAGTACGTGCTCAGAAAGAACGTCGCGGCGGTGCTGGGCCAGTCGAGCCCGAAGTTCCGGCTCCGCGACATCTGGCGTGACCCGGAGCCGAAGGCGGTGCTTGTCCCGCTGAACGATGCGCTGATCGGGCCGGGTGCTTCCCAGTTGCTCGGCGGCCTCATCGTCGCCAGCATCTGGATCGCCACCCAGGAACGCGCCACCGAGGACGACCCGAGAAAGCGCCCCGGCTTCGTCTTCGTCGACGAGGTGCAGCGCTACCTGCACATCCCGACCAGCATCGAGGACGCCTACGCCACCAGCCGCAGCTACGGCATCGGCTGGCACACCGCCTTCCAGGGACGCGGCCAGGTGCCGGCCTCCCTCGTCGACGCCATCGAGCTGAACGCCCGCAACCTCATCACCTTCGCCGCCAGCCCAAAAGACGCCACCGCACTGGCGAGGACCACCACCAAGCTGAAGGCTGAGGACTTCCAGGCCCTCGCGCTCCGGCACATCTACTGCAACCTCGTCACCGACGGCGCCCCGGCAGGCTGGTTCTCCGCCAAGACAGAACCGCCCGCACCGGATGCCGGCCACGCCGAGAAGATCCGTGCCGCCTACCGCGAGCGGTTCGCAGGCGACGGCGCAGCAGCCCAATCTGCCAAGAGCACGGAGAGCCCGTCACCTGACGGGGTCTCGCTGACCACAGGCGAGCTGCCCGAGGCGCCGTCGCATCAGCGCAGGAGGCGATCATGACGATGATCACGACGTTCACGGGAGGCACGAGTGGGCGTTCGAGCAGCAGTGTCGTTCCTGATCCGTTCCGTGATCCGTTCGATGCTCCGTTCGCTCTGCTGACACGTCCCCCTGTCGGCCACTGTTCCGGCGTTCCCCTGCCGAACAGGGATGGGACTCCCGCTCATTCGAGCGGAGTGAGGGACCGCGCCCCGAGCCACGGTTCAGCCCACCACCGGAGGCAGCCGGGAGGTGCCGCATGACGCCGCGCACCCCCTACAAGATCGACGACCTGCTGCTGCACCTGACCGACCGTGATCTGCGGGTACTGGAAGACCTGGAACAGTTCCGGCTCCTCGACACTCGTCTCATCCAGCGCCTCGAGTTTCCCGTCGGCTCCCAATCGGATGGGCGACCGGGGTTCGCCACCCAGGGGACGGCGACCCGGCTCACGCTCCGGGTGTTGTACCGGCTCGAGGAGCACGGTGTCATCGCCCGTGTCGGACGCCGTGTCGGCGGCAAAGGCCACGGCTCGGGCCAAACCGTATGGCAACTCGCCGCCGCCGGAGAACGCCTCCTACGGGCCCGACGTGGCGAGAGCGGCAGGCGGCGCTACGTCGACCCCGGAGCCGGGTTCCTGGCCCACACGCTTGAGGTCGCCCGGTACGCCGCGACCCTTCACGAGAAGGCACGTTCGCACGGCTTCGACATCCTCGACCTGCAGGCCGAGCCCGCCTCCTGGCGGTCGTTCCAGGCCGCACACGGCGGAGGGCTGACCCTCAAGCCGGATCTCGCTATCGTCACGGCCGACACCGAGAGCGAGACGCACAGCTTCGTCGAGATCGACCGCGACACCGAGCACCTGCCTGCGGTGCTGCGCAAGTCCGGGCTGTACCAGCGGTACTGGGAGTCCGGCGCGGAGCAGGCGAACCAGGATGGGCTGTTCCCGCTCGTCGTCTGGACAACCCCGACCACTGAGCGCGCCGACAAG
This sequence comes from Leucobacter tenebrionis, assembly GCF_019884725.1. NCBI lineage: Bacteria > Bacillati > Actinomycetota > Actinomycetes > Micrococcales > Microbacteriaceae > Leucobacter > Leucobacter tenebrionis. The sequence continues at coordinate 1,142,506 of NZ_CP082322.1, forward strand.
ATCCGGCGCGCCATCCAGGAAGACCGCCGCCTCAACGCCGCGCTCTTCCACGCGGCCACCGCAGAGCAGTCTCTCGCCGTGGTCGCCCCCTACACATCACCTAATCCGAAAGGAGGTTCACTATGACTTCACCAACAACAACTTCACCATCAACGGCTAGCAACAACGCCACGCCGTCTACCCGAACGCGCCGAGCGGTAGAGAACATGCTCGCGCTTGACAGGGAAGCCCTTCAGGTCGCGTTCGCTCGAACGGTGGCAGCGATGCTGCATGACGGCCCCGGCACCGCACTCGAACGTTTCGCCTTCACCGGGGAACTGGATGCCGAGGCTCTCCTGGATGAGCTTGACCGGGTCGAGGTTCCGTTCGAGGAGGAGGCCTGGGTCGATGCGCTCGCGCGCTACGTGCTGTTCACCAGCGGAGGCCGATCATGACCGAGCACAGCTATCCCGCACCGCCACCAGACCAGACGCCGGGCGACGAAGACGAGCGCTCCAAGGCCGCCCGCTACTACGACGAAGCCGCCACGCTCTACCGCGCGCATCTGCAGTCCGTTGAACACGCCGCAGAGCCGCTGGAGCCGCTCACCGAGTCCTGGCTCGACTTCGAGACCAGCTACGCGGGCAGTTTCGAGGGGCGCCTGGCGTTCGTCGAGCACGTCGCGGACGAGCTCGGCTGGTTCCAAATCATCCACAAGATGACCACGCACATGGGCATCCCCATAGCCGCTGTACGACTCGACCACGCGGCCATCTATGACTATCTCAGCCGCTACTTCCACATCTTCAACACCCCCGAAGGCATCCTGCACGTCTTCACCCGGGACGGCATCAAGCCGATGGCCGCCGACATCACCTGGAGAGGAGGGCGGTTGTGATGAGCGAACGACAGCTCCCGACCCCGGGGCAGGGTGAACAACTTTCTTGCTCACCCGACCGAGCAGGCATGCCTCGTCCTGTACAAGAAAGTGGAACACCCGACTGGCGACGTTACGAGGTCGCCGCGCGCCGCTTCGGTGAACTCATCGCCTCCGGCATCGCCGAGGCGATGGAGCAGAAGCGCGACGTCGATCAAGGCACCGCGCGCTGCATCGCGCACGTGCTCGGACGCGGTCTCGGCCGCGAGAGTGCGCTGGCGAACTTCGCCCGCACCGGCGAAGGCAACTACGAAGCCCTGCGCGAGGAGTACCTCAGCCTGCACAATCACGAAGAGGTCAATGCCTCGACGCAGGAACTCATCGACTGGCTCGGTGTCCACCTCATCCGCCAGAAACACCCCGATGCGAAATCTGTGCTCTACGTCGAGGCCTACCCGCCACGACTCGACAACATCCTTGTCCCCACAGGGGTCGAGGTGGGCGACTGGTACCTGCGCGTCAACGTCCCCGGCATCTACGGCGCGAAAGACATCCAGGAGCTGACCGAGACACTCGGGGAACTCGCCGTCGACAGGGATGTAGCACTCCGCGCTTACCTCAGCCTGCCGGATACCAACGCGATGAGCGGCGACATCATGGAGGACTTCCATGACTGCTACCTCGGCGTCTTCACGACCTTCGAGGAAGCAATCCACGAACTCACGGAAGTCGACGAACGCGAACGCGACGTCTTCACCTACGCCGAGGACCGCCAACTCGTCATCGAACAGATGAACCCCGACTACGAGGCACTCCGCGAAGAAGTCGCGGACGCCTTCGACCTCGTCGAGGAGGAGGGCCGGGTCTATGTCTTCCACAAATAGCCGAGCCGTCTCCCGTCGCGATGGGGCGGTGTTCTCGGAGGGCAGACGGAAAGCGATGCGGAATAGTCAACAACGGCAAAATACCTGGTCAAGCGAGGTAAAATGGGAAGGTAAACGGAGACCGCAGCCGATGGCAATTCATGCTTCGGGCTTGCGCCCCGGCCCGATCAATATCGGGGCGCCGCTCCCACAACACCACTCTCTCAAGCCGCGACACACCACTCGCGTCGGAGAGCTGCTCTCACTGGAAGGAGGGCAGCCATGAGCCTGCCTGATACCGACCTCGCACCGTTCGCCTTCGACGGGATACCGCCCGCACTCGCCCCGGTCGAGAAGGAGGACGACGCCCGCACCGATGAGGGCACGGTCTCGTCGCTGCCGACCGGAGCGGTCGACGCACCACCCGGCAGTCGGGCCGTGATCTACCTGCGCGTGTCATCCAAGGGGCAGGTGAACACCGACTACGACCCTGAAGGCATCTCCATCCCCGCGCAGCGCATCTCCTGCCAGCGCAAGGCCGAAGCGCTCGGGCTGACGATTGTGCACGAGTACATCGAGCCCGGCCGGTCAGCCACCGAAATGACCAAGCGGGTTGCGTTCCAGGAGATGTTAGAGCGCATCCGCCGCGACCGCGACGTGGACTACGTCATCGTCTACAAGCTCTCCCGCTTCGCCCGTAACCGCACCGACGACGCGATCGTCATGGCCGATCTGCAAAAACGCGGAGTCACCCTGATCTCCGCGACCGAGCAGATCGACGCCACCCCGGTCGGGCAGCTCATGCACGGCATCCTCGCCGCGTTCAACGAGTACCGCTCCCGTGAGGACGGTGCCGATATCGCCTACAAGATGGGCCAGAAGGCCAAGAACGGCGGCACCCTTGGCCGCGCGCCCATCGGGTACCTCAACGTCACCGAGAACATCGACGGGCGGAAGATCAACACCGTCCACGTCGACCCCGAACGCGCACCGTTCGTGAAACTCGCGTTCGAGCTGTACGCCGCACGCGACAAAACGTTCCAGGACATCGCAGAAGAACTCACCGACCGAGGGCTGCGCACCCGGGCCACCCAGCGACGTCCGGCCGGGCCGATCTCCGACTCGAAGATCCAACAAATGCTCCGCGACCGCTACTACCTGGGAGAAGTCCGCTACAAAGGCGAGACCTACCCCGGCAGGCACGAACCGCTCATCTCCGAGGAGCTGTTCAACCAGGTACAGCAGCTCATGGACGAACGCGGCTACGCCCGCGAACGCCGCAAGCGCCACGACCACTACCTCAAGGGCACCATCTGGTGCGGGCAGTGCCGCCTCGAACAGCACGTCAACCGACGCATGATCCTCATGCGCAGCACCGGCAGGCACGGCAACGCCGACTACGGCTACTTCTTCTGCCGCGGCGTGCAAGACCACCTCTGCGACGCCCCATACTCCTCAATCGACCGCGTCGAAGACGCCGTCGCCGAGCACTACAAGACCATCCGGCTCAGCCCCGCGTTCGTCGCCGCCGTGCGCAACCACATCGAAAGCGCCCTGAACGACCAGGTCGCCGCGCAGCAACTGCTCCGCAAGAACCTCGAAGACCAGCTCGCACAGCTCACCGTCAAAGAAGACAACCTCCTCGACCTCGCCGCCGACGGCTCGCTCCCGCAAGAACGCATCCGCCAGCGCCTCCGCGAGATCGCCCGCGACCGGCAACGCGTCACCGAACAACTCAGCCAAGTCCACGGCGGCCTCTCCAGCGGCAGAGCGTTCCTCGACGCGCACCTCGATCTGCTCGAGAACCCCTACGAGCTGTACCTCCACGCCAGCGAAGCCACCCGCCGCAAACTCAACCAGGCCATCTTCGCCCACGTCTACATCGCCCACGACGAAGTCGTTGGTGACGACATCCGCTCACCGCTACGGGAGCTCCTCGCCGCCGAACGCGGCTGGGAAGCCCTCACAGCAGGCGCGACGCCCGAGGAGGCCCGTACCGCCACACAAGCCGCGACAGCGCGCCACAGCGGACCAGAAACGCCAAACGCCGCCCCGAAGGGCGGCCTGGCCGAAATAACGAACCTCTGGCTCGACCTGCCTAGCGGCGTTTACGAGGACGCCGATTGCAGTAAGCCTCTTATGGTGGATCTGAGGGGAATCGAACCCCTGACCTTCTCATTGCGAACGAGACGCGCTACCAACTGCGCCACAGACCCTGACAGCGATCTACTCTAGCAGCCGCACCGCCCGGAAGTGAAATCGACGGCCCACGCCCATTCCGGGGAGGAGATCCTGTTCTGTGCGGGCGCTTCTCCGTGGTTACTCCCGCTTGGACGGGGATCTCCTGCCTGGAGGGCGCTCGGATGAGCACCCGCGACCGCCTCAGCCGGCGTTGCGGCGGCGACGCAGGGCCGCGTCGAGGTCGGGCAACCCGCTGCTCGTATCGCCGATCACACCCATCTGCCGCAGGCGTTCGCGGGCGGCGTTCTCCTGCGCGCTCACGGCGGCGCCGGGCGCGCGGCGTGCGGCACGGCGGGCGTCTCCGGCTTCCCGCGCGTTCGCGGGTGCCGCGGGCCTGGCGGGGATCGGAGCATTCGAAGGCCGGTCGGCCGGCGTTCCGGCTGCGCGACTCGGGTCGGAGGCGGGGTCCGCAGCCTTGGCTGCCCCGGCGCGCGCGGCCCCGACCTGCGCTCGGGCCTCCCGCAGCAGGATCGAGTCGGTCTGGTTCTCGCGCGCGACGGGACGCTCGGCGCGCGCGCGAGCCATGGCGCGGGCCCGATCGATCCGTTCGGCAGCCGCGCGCTGGGCGGCGGCGTGGGCCTCTGCCGTGCGCTCGGTCTCCCCCGTCGCGATCGGCTCGTCCTCGACCGGGACGGCGGCGACGGGCCGCTCCTGCATCGCGACGCGCTCGGCCTCGATCGAGCGTACGCGCACGCGGCCCGGCGCGAGCAGCACGAGGGCACCCATCGAGGTGACGAACACCAGCACGCTCCAGCCGAGGAGCGCCGGCCCGCTTCCGGCGACGGCGAAGCCCGCGCCCACGAGCGCGCCGACCAGCCCGAGCAGTGCGCCGAGCGCCGAGAGCGCGCGAACACGGCGCGCCACGGGCCTGCGCAGCTTGGCCGCGCGCTGAGCTGCGGCCTGCTTGCGACGCATCTGCTGGGCGCGGATCTCGGCGCGCACCTGCTCGGCCCGCGCCTCGGCGAGCTGCGCCTCGCGTTCGGCTTCCTGCCGCTTCTGCGCGGTGCGCAGCAGCTTCTCCTGTGCCAGAGCCTCGCGCGCGGTCGCTTCGATACGCATTTCCTGGGGCACCTCCGTCGTCTCGGCCAGCACACGCAGGGTGCGCTGCAGCCTCGCGGCATTCCGCTCGGCCGCGCGGAACTCCCTGCGGCGGATCCACGCGGGCACCAGCACGGCTGCCCAGAGCAGCGCCGCCACCACGAAGATCACGCCGCCTCCGAGTACTCCGCCGCCAGTCATGGGCATCACTGTACGGCCTCGACGCGCGCCTACGCTCCCGGCACGCCGCGATCTCGCAAGCGGGCGAGCATCCCGGCGCCGGCTTCTTCACGCGTTACGACATAGCACTCGTGATCCCGCCACGCACCGTCGATGTGGATGTACGATTCCCGCTTGCCCTCGTAGCGCAGTCCGAGCTTCTCGACCACGCGCAGGGAGGCGGCGTTCTCGGGGCGGATGCAGATCTCCACGCGGTGCAGCCCGAGTTCCGCGAACAGGTAGTCGATGGCCAGAGCGACTGCCACCGGCGTCACGCCCTGTCCGGCCACGTGCTCGGATACCCAGTACCCGATCTGCGCCGACTGCAGCGCTCCGCCGCTCAACTCCGAGACGCTCAGCTGCCCCACGACCTCGCCGTCGAGCATCACGACGAAGGGCACCCCCGACCCCGCCCGCAGTTGCCGGCGCAGGGCTTTCACCGTCGGCTTCATCGAGACGCTTCCCGGCGTCACGCTCCTACCCGACGGATGCGTCGCCTCCCAGCGCTGCAGCCACCCCCGGTTTCTGGAGAGCAGAGCGCGCAGCGGATCGGCGTCGCGGCCGCGGATGACCCGCAGCTCGACGCGACCGGCGCGCAGCGGCGCGGGCTCCTCGATCGGGCGGCCGAGGGGCATGCCTCAGCCGTCGGAGCGGCGCGCGCGCAGTTGCTCGGCGAAGTCGATGATCCAGTCGGAGATCTCCTCGCCCAGCTCGTCGTGATCCACTCCGAGCAGCACGTTCGCCTTGATCCAGTCGGCGCGATCGCCGGTGTCGTAGCGGCGGCCGCGGAACACGACGCCGTACACGGGGCCGTCTCCCTTGCCCTCCGCGAGCTGGTTGAGCGCGTCGGTGAGCTGGATCTCGCCGCCCCGGCCGGGCTCGAGGTCGTCGAGAATGTCGAAGATCTCGGGCCGCAGCACGTACCGCCCGATCACCGCGAGGTTGGACGGGGCCTCCTCGGCCGACGGCTTCTCCACGAGCCCGGTCACCCGCACCACGTCGGGATCGTCGGTCGGTTCGACCGCCGCGCAGCCGTACAGGTGGATCGACTCCTGCGGCACCTCCATGAGCGCGATGACGGTCGCCCCCCTGGCGTCGTGCTCGGCGATCATGCGATCGAGCAGCGGATCGCGGTCGTCGATGAGGTCGTCGCCGAGCAGCACGGCGAACGATTCGTCGCCGACATGGCGGCGAGCGCACGCGACGGCGTGACCGAGGCCCGCCGGCTTGCCCTGGCGCAGCAGGTGCACCTCGGCAAGATTGCTCGACTCGCGCACCTTCGCGAGCTTGCCCTCGTCGCCCTTCCTCTCGAGCGCGTACTCGAGCTCGGGAACGCTGTCGAAGTGATTCGAGATATTCGACTTGTTGCGCCCGGTGATGATGAGCACGTCGCTCAGGCCGGCCGAGGCGGCCTCCTCGACGACGTACTGGATCGCCGGCTTGTCTACGATCGGCAGCATCTCCTTCGGCATCGCCTTCGTGGCGGGGAGAAAGCGCGTGCCGAGACCGGCCGCGGGGATGACCGCCTTGGCCACCGAACTACGAACGGGCTGAGTGTCTGTCATGGCGACCAGCCTAGTCTGCGTCGTGTGCGCCTCCAAGCTGCTCGGACCGGTTCGTCGTAGGCTGTCTCGCATGGAGAGCGGGCGCGACGAGGGCTGGATCGAGGCGCCGCCCGCGGTCGACGCCTCCCCGGAGGGCGTCGCTGCGCTGAAGCGGCACTTGCGCGACGAGGTGCGCAGCAGGCGCGCGGCGATGAGCGACAAGGAGCGGCGCGCGGCGGCGGTCGCGCTCACCGAGCGGCTGATCTCACTGGTTCGGGATCGTGGCGCGGAGTCCGTCTCCTGCTACGCGTCGCTGCTCGGGGAGCCCGACACCTCGGCGTTCCTGACCTGGGCGCATCGCACGGGCGTCGAGGTGCTGCTGCCGATCTCGCTGCCGGGGAGCAGGCTCGCGTGGAGGCGCTTCGACGGCGAGCAGATGGTACCGGGAAGGCACGGCATACCCGAGCCGGGGGGCGAACTCGTGCCGGTCTCCGCGATCGCGTCGGTCGACCTCATGCTGGTACCGGCCTGCGCCGTCGATCTGCGGGGCACGCGCCTGGGATGGGGGCTGGGCTACTTCGATCGGATGCTCTCCGCGGCGGATCGGCTGCCGCCCGTCTTCGCCGTCGTGCACGATCGCGACGTACTGCCCGAGCTGCCGCGCGAGCCTCATGATGTGCCGGTCGACGGGGTGGTCACGCCCTCCGCGATCCGTACCTTCTCCCGGTGACTCGCGGCGCTGGCGGAGATTCTGCGACTCCCCCATCGCGCAGAATGACGGAGAGGCGCGGCACAGTCGCGGATTCTGCGGCTCCTCCATCGCGCAGGGTGACGGAGAAGTGGGTCACCCGCGCGAGCGGTAGAATCTTGTCTCGTGCCTACCTATGCTTACCGCTGTGCCGCCTGCGAGCACGCGTTCGACATCTACCAGTCCTTCTCCGACGATGCGCTGACCGAGTGCCCGGAGTGCGGCGGCAAGCTGCGCAAGGTGTTCGGTTCGCTGGGCGTCACCTTCAACGGATCGGGCTTCTACCGCACCGACTCGCGCTCGGGCGGCTCCGGTTCGAAGCCCTCGGGTGATTCGGGATCGGGATCCGCGTCCTCGAGCAGTTCCTCGTCTTCCGCGCCGTCGAAGTCCCCAGCGGCCTCCTGACCCCGCGTTCCCCGTTCCGGGAGCTCACCCCCAGTGAGGCGGGCGATCACCGAGCAGGCGGTCGTCGTTCTCGGCCTCTGAGCGCCTCTCGACGGGCGGGTCGTAGGGTTCGGGATCGCTGCCCGCGGGAGCGGGCAGGCTCGCCCGACGCGGCCTGCGCGGAACACGCGCCCGACGTTCGGCACCGTCGCTAATCCGCTCACCCGCACGCGCACCGGAACCCTCACCCCGGGCGCCCGGGAGCGATCCCGAACTGCCCGACGGGGCCTCCCCGGTCACGCCTGCTCCGCCTCCGCGTCGCCCGCCTCGTCGTAGCCGACGATGCGCGCGATCCGCAGCGCGACCTCGTCGGGGTCGGCGAAGAGATCGAAGCTGTGCACGCGGTGGTAGTGCCAGCCGAGGCGCCGCAGCACGGCGGGGCGCAGACGCAGCGTGTCGCGCAGACTGTCGCCGCCGTCGACGCCGCCCAGGTCGAGGTCGATGGCGATCGCACGATCCCCGAGCGAGGCCGCGAGCGGGATCGCTCCCCGGTAGTCGATCGCGACGGTGAGGCCCATCGCCTCCAGCCGGTCGGCGAGCTCGCCGATCATCGGATCGCGCTCCGCGGGCAGGGCCGGGGGTTCGGGCGCCGGATGCTCGAAGGCCAGCAGTTCGGCCAGCTCGACCACGCCGTGCTTGATGCGTCCGGTGTCGAGGTGCTCGGGCTTGAAGCAGCTGACGATCGTCATGGCACGACGGGCGCGGGTCATCGCGACCGCGAGCAGACGCTCCCCGCCGGGGCGGCCGAGACCGCCGAAGTTCGACAGCACCCGTCCGTGCGGGGTGCGCCCGTATCCGATCGAGAAGATCACCCGGTCGCGGCTCTGCGCGGTCGCCTGCTCGAGGGTGAGCACGGCGAACGGCTCCGCGCGCTCCCCCAGCAGGAACTCGCGGTACTGCGGAAACTTCGAGAAGGCCTGCAGCACCGCCTGGTAGACGCGCACCGCGTGCCGCTCGCTCGCGGTGATCACCATGAGCGATTCGCGCGGTCGGTCGCTCGCGTGCTCGAGCACGAGCTGCACCACGCGGTCGACCTCTGCGTCGGTGCTCTCGACCGCGCCCGTGTGCTGGTCGGGAAGCCCCTGGCCGCCGGGCACGAACTCGTAGGTCAGGCTCGAGTGGCCCAGGAAGCTGCCCGCCCACGGCAGCGTCTGGATCGCACCGTCGTAGAAGCGGTTGTTGACGAGGTTCGTGAGATCCTCGCCGCCCGCGCGATAGCTCCGGGTCAGGGTGAGCGTCGGCAGCACCTCGCTCAACTGCGCGAAAGCCGAACTGCGATGCAGGGCGTCGACGTCGACGGGATCCTCCTCGCCCTCGTCGAGCGAGCCGCCCACCGAGATGTCGAACGGCGCCGGGGTCTGCGTCATGGTGTCGCCGAACGCGATCACCTGGTCGGCTCGGCGGATCGCCCCCAGGTTCTCCACGAGCGTGGTAGCGCCCGCGTCGACGAGCAGCGCCGCGTCGAAGCGCATGGTGTCGGGCAGCTGCGCGACCTCGTACGGCGACATCACCCAGACGGGGGCGAGCACCGCCATCAGGTTGGGCGAGCGCTGGGCGAGCACCGCGGGCGAGACGTATCCGCTGCGCAGGGCCTCGCGCAGTGCGAGGGCCTCCTCCTTGTGGTCGAGCACCGCCACTCGCCAGGCGTCGGCGAGGGAGCTCGCGAGCAGCGCTCCGTTCGCACCGGCGTGGGCGTCGTCGACGAGCCTGAAGTCGGCCTCGAGACGCTCGATCACGCTGGTGTTGGCGCTCAGCAGCGCCTGGTTGGTCTGCAGCATGCGCTCCAGCACCGACTGCCACCAGGCCAGCTCGAGTTCCGCGGCGACGTCCTCGGCCGGCACGTGGCGCGCCGAGAGGTCGTCGAGCAGTGGCTCGAGGTGGGCTGCACGCATGCGCTCCACGACCGTGGTGCGCTCCTGGATGTTCTGCAGCACCTCCGACTCGCGAGCGAGATCGGAGACGCGGTGAGCGAGCTTGCCGAGCGACAGGTTCTTGAGGCGATCCGCGTCGCCCGCCGTGCCGAGCACCCGGTCGAGCTCGTCGAGATCCTGATAGGCCGCCTGGAAGGCCACCACCACATCGGCGATCCCGAGCGGCACCTCCGGCCTGGCGCCGACGACGGTCGTGTACCGCTGCCAGAGCACGCGCTGCTGCTGGATCTGCACGAGCCGCGAGTACATATCGGTGATGTGCACGCCGGGGCGCACGTACTCGCGCGCGAGCTTGCGCAGCCGGCGCTTGTTGGCCGACGACATCTCGTCTCCGCCGCGCGGCGCGTGGGCGGCGATGACCTCGGTGAGCGAGCGGTCGTACACCTCCGGGGTGAAGCGGTCGAGGGTGTCGCGGATCCCCATGAGCAGCCGCAGGTACACGCCCAGCTCGGCGATCGTCTCGTAGGGGCGCATCGAGGTCTGCCCGATGACCTCGTTCGCCATCGAGATGAGCCGTGGCAGCTGCGACTCGGCGAGATCGACCGCGAGACCGTAGGCGTTGCGCGCCTCCTCGGTGGTGCTGAAGCTCACGCCGTACCACGGCGAATCCTCGGGGCCGTACTGGAACTGGCCGAGCCGGGCCACCTCGGTGAGCGCTTCCGCGACCGAGGACCGGTCGAGCGTGAGCTGTCCCAGGGCCTGGTCGTCGAGGCGCACCGTCGTGCTCGGCGGCCGCTCGTCGAGGGCGAGCACGGTGAGCTTGCGCAGGGCGTCGAGCGGAGAGACGCCGTAGCGCTCGTCGGGCGTCGAGAGCGCCTTCTGGTAGTCGAGCAGCACGCCCCGCAGGCGGATGAGGGCCTCGTCGACGTCGCGCAGCTGCTCGCCGCGCGCGTTCTCGTTGCGACTGATCGCCTCGACCAGGTTGCGGCGCAGGCGCCGCGGCGTCACGGCGAGACCCGCGAGGCCCGCGCGCGTGAGGCGGTGCGTGATGCCGTCGAGCGCCGCTCGGCGCGGCGACACCACCAGCACGCGCTTGCCCGCGCGCACCAGATTGCCGATGGCGTTGACCACGGTCTGCGTGCCGCCGGTGCCGGGGAGCGTGTGCACCACGAGGGAGTGCCCGGCATCGATCTGCGCCAGCACGTCGTCTTGCTCGACGTCGGCGTCGTAGAGGTTGCGGTCGGTGTCGGGCGAGCGCTCGTCGGGCGGGGTCGGGCTCACGGGGCGGTACGTCTCGGAGAGCCGCCGGCGAGCCGGTTCGTTGCCGCAGATGGCCTCGAGGATCGGCGAATCGAGATCCTTCGCGTCGGCGACCATGCGCTCGGAGACGTTGTGGAACGACGACACCACGAGCCGGGGCTGCACCACGAAGCCCGGCACGCCCGCGGCCATCTGGCGCAGTCGGTCGATCACGGGCTGCGGCTTGAAGACGCCCTCGGACTGCGAGAGCTCGATGAGGGCGCGGGCGTCGACCGAGATCCCGAACTGCTCGCGCAGAGCGCGGATCAGCTCGGAGTTGACGACGGGGAACTGCTTGAGCTTGAGCTCGAAGTCGCGTCCGTAGCGGCGGATTGCGAGCGGGCGCAGCAGGATCGGCGCGCAGAACTCCTCGCCCTCGAAACTCCACTTGGCGATCCCGACGCCCAGGTTGACGGTCTCGAGGCCGCGCACCGTGCGCATCTCGATGGCCTTGTCCGTGACGCGGCCGGCCGCGGCCCGAGCGTGGCGCAGCGCGAGATCGTCGCGGATCAGGGCCGACAGCAGGATCTTGTTGCCGGTGATGAACTGGGGCAGGCCGCCCGGGTGCGTGGTCGAGAGCTCGATGCGGTTGGCGGGGCGGTCGTCGAAGTGCAGCAGGGGGTTGCGGCCGCCGATGCGCGCGAGTTCGCGCCGCCATTCGGCGTGCTCGTCGGCGTAGGCGTCCACGAGCGAGACGGGTCCGGCCAGCTGCGCGGCGAGATCCTTCTCCTGCTTCTGGGGCGCAGCATCGGGAGCCTTCGCGAGGGAGCCTTCGTTCTGAGGCAGCACGACATCGGTGACCGCCTCTTCCGGCGCAACCTTGTCGCGATCATTGGCACTGTTCTGCCGTCGCCGATCTACACTCCACACACGGCCACCCTAAGCCGCCAGCCCGAAAATCACCGCAACGCCGGCGGTGTTTCGCCGGGTGTCCGCCGACTACCCGTCGGCCGGTACTCGCGTCGTCCCGGTCTCGGCGGTCACCACCGGGTCCGCGACCTGCACCTCTCCGCCGCGCAGCCGCGACAGACCGCTCATGAAGTGGTAGACCGCGACCGCCGCGATCGTGCCGAGCGCGATCCCGTTGAACACGACCGAGCCGAGCTGCAGCGTGAAGTCGGCGATGCCGATGATGAGCGCCACCGCGGCGGTGAACTGGTTGACGGGCTTGCCGAAGTCGACACGGTTGTCGATCCAGATCTTCACGCCGATGAGGCCGATGAGGCCGTAGAGGGCGACGGTCACGCCCGCGAGCACACCCGCGGGGATGGTGTTGATGAGGGCGCCGATCTTCGGCGAGAAGCTGAGCAGCACCGCGATGACGCCGGCGACCCAGTAGGCCGCGGTCGAGTAGACGCGCGTCGCGGCCATCACGCCGATGTTCTCGCCGTAGGTGGTGGTGCCGGATCCGCCGCCGAAGCCCGCGAGCACCGTCGATACGCCGTCCGCGAGCAGCGCCCGCCCCGTGACAGGATCGAGGTCGCGGTCGATCATGAGCCCCACGCTCTTCACGTGGCCGACGTTCTCGGCGATGAGCACGAGCACCACGGGCAGGAAGGCGGGCAGCAGCCCCCACAGGGTCGGGTCGGCGAAGGGGTTGCCGACGGCGTGGAAGGCGGGGAGCCCGATCCAGGCGGCCTCGTTCACGGTCGAGAAGTCGACCTCGCCCATCGCCACCGCGGCGATGTACCCGACGACCACGCCGAGCACGATCGAGAGACGGCCGATGAGCCCGCGGAACAGCACCGTGATGAGCAGCATCGCGACGAGGGTGATGAGCGCGACCCAGCCCGACAGCTCGGTCGCGTTCCAGTTGTTCTTGACGGCGGGGCCGAGGTTGAAGCCGATGAGCGCCACGATGGCGCCCATCACCACGGGCGGCATGAGGGCGTTGATCCAGCCCGTGCCCCACTTCGTGACGACGATGCCGACGATCGCCATGAGCACGCCGATCGAGAGGATCCCGAACGACGCTCGTGCCAGACCGGCCGCGCTGTCGTCCCCGCCGCTCGCGGTCGCGGCCATGATGGGCGCGATGAAGGCGAACGACGAGCCGAGGTAGCTCGGCAGCCGGTTGCCGGTGATGAGCAGGAAGAGCAGGGTGCCGAGGCCCGAGAAGAACAGGGTCGCGGTCGGGCTGAAGCCCGTGATCAGCGGCACCAGGAAGGTCGCGCCGAACATCGCCACGACGTGCTGGGCGCCGAAGCCGATGGTGCGCGGCCAGGTCATGCGCTCCTCCGGCAGCACGATCGCGTCGGAAGAGACGTGCTTGCCGTCTCGGTGCAGCTTCCAGGGCAGCGCCATGGTGGCTCCTTCGGGTTCGGGTTCGACGCGCTCGCGCCAACGCATTATCTTAATGCGCCTGGCGCCGGCGCGGCGAGCTGCACCGCTCTTACCGTCGCAGACCTCCGGCACCGATGGAGACCTCCCGCACTGGAGTAGACCTCTCGCACGGTTCGAGAGGTCTCCATCGGTGCCGGAGGTCTACATCGGCGGCGGTCTCAGAAGCCCTCCGAGCATCGCTACTCCGCTGCGATGTAGACCTTGCGGATGTGGTCCTCGACCGACCACCGGGTGCGGGTGCCCGCGACGAGGCGCATCACGTCGCCGGGGCCGACCTCGACCGTGCGGCCCGTCTCCTCCGGATGGCCCGGCACCTCGAGCAGCTCGATCCTCGCCCCGCCCGACAGCACGACGAACAACTCGTCGGTCTCCGTATCGGTGACCACTCCCCCGCGCAGCTCCCAGATGCCGGTCTCGACCCCGCCGATGCCTCCGAGCTCGGTGATGCCCTGCCGGGGCTCGCCCGAGACGACATCGTCGGCCGGCACCGCCTCGAGCTCGACATCGAGCGAAAGACCGCGAACCGCCTCGTTGCGCCCCTCGGGCAGCACGCCGCTCACGAGTCGAACCCCAGCCCCAGCGCGTCGAGCGTCTTCAGCAGCACGTTGCGCTTGCCGTCGTTGTGATCGGCTCGGTCGAGCGACCAGCGCGTCAGGTTGATGCCGATCGACGCGGCCGGCTCGGGCGGGAACGGCAGCGGCACCTGCTTGACCATCTCGAGCTCCGTACGCTCGGTGACGCGTCCCTCGAAGCGGTCGACCAGCACGTCGGCCGCGAAGTGCGTCGCCCCGACCCCCAGTCCGGTGAAGCCCGCGACGTACTGCACTCGACCCCCGTGAGCCTGGCCGAAGAACGCGCAGAAACGGGTCGAGGTGTCGATCACGCCCGCCCAGCGGTGCGTGAACTTGACGCCGGCGAGCTGCGGGAACGTGGTGAAGAAGTGGCTGGCGAGCTTGCGGTGGCTCTCCATGCGGTCCTCGTGCTCCCGCTTGATGCGCCCGCCCGCGAAGTACACGGCGTCGTAGCCGCCCCAGAGGATGCGGTTGTCGGCGGTGAGCCGCGAGTAGTGGAACTGGTTGGCCATGTCGGCGAGGCCCTCTCGCCCCTCCCAGCCGATCGAGGCCAGCTGCTCGTCGGTGAGCGGCTCTGTCATCAGCACGTAGTCGTACACGGGCACCGTGTGGAAGCGGTAGCGCTTGAGCAGCGAGGGGAAGACGTTGGTGCAGAGCGCGACCCGCTCCGCGAACACGGTGCCGCGGTCGGTGGTGAGCTGGATCGGAGCGTCGGCCGACCCCGCGAGGCTCGTCACCGGGCTCTGCTCGTGGATCTCGACTCCGATGGAGGCGGCGTGGCGCGCCAGCTCGGCCGCCAGCTTGGCGGGGTGGAGATTCGCGTTCTCGAGCGGCGAGAACTCGCCGCCGAGGAAGGTGGGCGACTTGATGCGCTGCTGCACCTGCTCGCGGTCGAGCGTGATGACGTGCGGGTCCTCGCTCTCGCCGAGCCACTCGGTCTGATAGGGCTCGTTCGCGACCGCGAGCTGGCCGGTGCGCTCGAAATCGACGTCGAGCTCGTTCTGCTCGATGAAGCGCTGGATCGCGTCGAGGTTCTCGTAGCCGAGACGACGCAGTGTGCCCGTCTCGTCGGGCCACCGCGACTCGGCGTTCGGCTCGCCGTGCGTGATGCTCGCCTCGCAGAAACCGCCGTTGCGTCCGGATGCCGCCCAGCCGACCCGCACGGCCTCGAGCAGCACGACGCGGCGGTCGGGGTGCTCGGTCTTCAGCTTGATCGCGGTCCACAGTCCGGCGTACCCGCCTCCCACGACGGCGTCGTCGACGCGCTGATCGCCGTCGAGCGCGGGATAACGCGCCGCGGAGTCGGCGACGTCCTCGGTCCAGAAGACTGCGAGCTTCGTATCGGCCAGCGAGTCGTCGATGATCTTCGCGGCGGGGCGGTTGGTTTCGAAAATGGTGGGTTGCATGGGATCCTCGTCCTCGATTTCCTGATCGATCCTCGCACATCGCCGTCACAATGTAAATGCGAATGTCAACGACGTTTACAAGCGAGGCGCTTCGGCATCCACGAAACTGCGGCGATCCGCACGGTACCGGTCGTTTCTAGCTGACCACCGCCGCGCTCGCGCCGATCGCCGGGGTTTAGTCGCTCGGCGGCTTCATGATCGCGCCCGTCGCGAGACCCATCGCGAGACCCGCGGGCAGCCACAGCCAGAACTCGGTGAGCGCGCTGATCACCACTCCGACCACGGCCCCGATCACCAGCGCGACGATGATCTGCTTGCGACGCGCCCGCGCCGCGGCCTCGTCCTGCTTTCCCGACTGCTTCCGCGACTTCGATCCGCTGCTCATGCCTCCAGCGTACGCGCCGCCTCCTGATCGGAGGCGTCGAGCCGTTCGAGCGCCGCGATCCGATCCTCCCCGGCTCCCTTCGACCGCGCGACGGCGACCAGTTGCCCGGTCGCCCGCGCGATCTTCGCGAAGCTCAGCGAGGGAGTCGCCCCCGCGGCGATGAGCACCGGCTCCACGCGATCCAGCACCTCGGCCGCGCCCGCCGCACCGCCTTCCGCGTGGGCGTCGGGCAGCGCCTCGGCCTCCCACTCCCGCCACGCGCGCCGCACCCGGCTCTCACCTGCGACGGCGCGCACTCGATCGTCGGCCAGCTCGATCAGTTCGCGGCCGGCGGTGTCGCGCAGCACCACCGTCGTACGCTCGGTCTCGAGCTCGGCGATCGGCACGAGCCGCGAGGCCGGCACGCCGACCCGGGTCTCGATCTCGGCCCGGAGCGCCTCCGGCATCGCGTCGGGCCCCGGCATCCCCTCGGTCGCCGGATCGAGAGGCCATAGCAGCTCTCGGTTGCCCTGCTCGGTGCGCTGCTTCAGGTGCCACCCGGAGTCCTTGCCCCCGCGGCGCACCCTCACGGCGAACCCCAGGCGCGCGAGATCGGCCGCGGCGGTATCGAAGTATCGCGCCGAGAGATGCTGGACAGCGGGCGGATCGGCCGTGAGGCCGACCGTCAGAAACGCCTCTGCGGGCGGCAGCGTCAGACCGACCGCTGCCTCGTACTTCCGTTCGATCTCGAGCGATCCGGCGGCCTGCGCATCTGCCTGTTCAGTCACACCGACAGCATACGGGCTCTACTGACGCCGGATACACTGGCCGGATGGCAGAGGAGGTCGCAGCCGCGGAGCGCGCACAGCGGGCGTGCGCCGAGACCGTGTCGAGGCTGCGCGCCGCGGGTGTCCCGACCGAGGCGCTCGCCGAGTACGTCCCCCCGCGCCGCGTGCTGCTCTGGACGCGCCCCGCGACCATGCAGCGACTCGGCGAGGTCTGGCGACTCGGCTCTCTCCTGCTCGGCACCGACGGCGGCCTGTACGCGGTGGGGCGGGCGACCCGCGCGGCGGAGCGAGGACGACCGGGCTACCAGTCGGTCTCCCGGGAGGAACGCAGGGAACTCGCGGCGGCCGCGCTGCGCGGCGGATTCGAGGTCGGATCGCCCGTCAACTACGATGCCGCCCCGATTCCACTCGATGCGAGTGCGCTGGCCTCGCTGCCCCCGGAGTGCCCGGTGGGGTTCGCCGACGGCGAGGTGCGCGTGCGCTGGCGGGCCGGAGCCGATCTGAACGGGGCTCCCCCGCTCTCGGAGTTCCTGGCGGAACGCGCCGGGTTGCTCATCGACCCGCCGGTGTAGCAGTGGACGCCGGGCCGATACTTCGGCTCACGCTGTTCTTTCGGAGCTGACCCTGGTGATCCGGTCCGAAAGAACGGTCTGATCCGAAATAAGGGACTCCGGATCCGGGCAGGATCCGCGGCAGGCTTCGCCTGCCACGCCAATGCTGTGCCCTGGAGAGGAATCGAACCCGGCCGGCCGCTGAAAGCAACGCGCCAGCGTTGCGCGGCCACGCCGCGTGACGAGCCTGCGAGTCACGTTCAAGGTTCAGCATGACGCCTCGACAGGGCGCGAAGGAGCGAAGCGACTGAGTGCCCTGGAGAGGAATCGATTAGCCTCAGGCCCCAGTAGTAGCCTCAACTTCCGCATAATCCTGCGGGAGTTGAGGGGCGTGAAGGGGCGTCGCGGGTCGCTGTGGGCGGTCGGGTGTGGGCAAAATGTGGGCACGCCGAGCGTCATCCATCGCTGCCCCAACTGCGTCGAGATCGTCTTCGAAGAGGTCTGCGTAGACGTCGAGGGTCATCGCAGCGGAGGCGTGCCCGAGCATCCGCTGTACCGCTTTCACGTTCGCGCCCGTCTGGATCGCGAGCGAGGCGGCGGTGTGGCGGAGATCGTGCGGTGTGATAGCTGGAAAAGTGCCGTCGACCGCTCGGCATCGCTTCACCGCGCCGGAGAACCAGTTGCGGCCCGCAGCCGGTGCCGCTTGATAGGTCACACCGTCGCCGACGACGAGCGCGTCGGGCCCGCGCCCTTCGATGTGTTCGAGCAGGTCTGCAAGGAGGAAGGCCGGTACGGGCACCGTTCGGGCGCGGTGGGTCTTCGGGCTGCCAGGGATGATCTTCCCTGCGACGGTAACGGCGTTGCGGGATACTCGCAGGCGCTTCCGCATCTGGTCGATGTCCTCGACGCGCAGCGCGGTCGCTTCTCCCCACCGAAGGCCGGTGTAGGCGAGCAGGTTGACCAGCAGGGCGTGCTCTTTGGCTTCGCGGGCGAGGTGCGCGACCTGCGCGTGCGAGAGGTAGGCGTGGCGCCGACGCCCTTTGCGTGGGAGCTTCACACCTCGGGCGGGGTTCGAAGCGATGAGCCTGTCGCGTGCTGCCGTGTCGAGTATCGCGGAGAGGACGCTGTGGGCGCGGTGCACGGTCGTGGCACTCTTCGGCTTCCGCTTCCATTCGCCTTCTTTGACGCCGGGGATTCCTGCGGTGAGGTCTGCCACCCATGCCTGGATCTCGGAGTAGGTAATCGACGCGACCTGGCGGTCGCCCCACTGAGGTTCGACGTGCGTGCGCCATGACCCCGCGAACGCGGCAGCAGAGGATGGCTTGAGGTGCGTCTGCCCGGCGAGCCACGTCTCGCCGAGCGCACTGATAGTGGTGCGCCCTGCCTGCGGGTCGATGTAGTCCCCGGTGGCTTTCGAGATCGTCGTCGAGGCGAGGAACAGCTCGGCTTCGCGCTTCGTCTTGAAACCGCGCTTGTCGGTCTGGGAGCCGTCGGGCTTCCGGTACCGGACTCGGTATCGTTTGCCGGATGCGGTGGTGTACGGCTTGATCGTAGCCATCAGCGCGACCTGTTTCGGGCGCGCTCGACTATCGTGTTGTTCATCGGATCTCCTTTCATGAGGTTCGGTGTGTGCCCCCGTGGCGCGGTTCTTGCTTGCCGGCGGAACGCGCTGCGGGGGCCTTTTGCGTTGGCTCGCTTCTACATGCGAGCGAGGATCTCGGTCTTCTTCGCTTCGAACTCTGCTTCGCTGAGGATCCCCGCGTCGCGGAGGCCGGCGAGCTGCTGCAACTGCGCGGCGGCGTCCGGTGCCGCAGGAGCTGCAGTCGTGGTCTGCTGCGCGACGTTGACGTTCACCTGGGTAGACGATCCGGCCTTGTGCTCCTGGATCGCGCTGAGGATCGCCTGACGGAACTGCGCTGCTTCGTCTCGGCTGACGCGGAAGGCGATGGTGTTGATGGCGCCGCCGGATGCGGTCTGCACCTCGACGAGGTGGTAGAGCATCCCGTCCTTGCGATTCGAGACGTTGGTGATGTGCTCGAGCAGCACCATGTCGTAGGCGTCCTTGCCGCCCTTCACTCCTGTCGCGAGCATGGAGAGTCCCGCGGTCATGACGCCAGCGGTGACCTTCGCGCCGGAGACGCCACGCTTGCGTTCCCATTCGATGCGGTCGGGCCAGAGTCGCACCGTTGCGTTCTTGCCGTCGATGTGGCTCACCGCCTCGTAGAGCGGCTGGGGGCCGGCGGTGACGACCGTAGTGGGTTCGGCGTCGCGGGACTCCGCAACCATGTCGGCGCGGGTCTTGGCGACGGCCTGCTTGGCATCGGACATCGCTTGTGTGGCGGTGTCTTTCATCTTGTCGAAGAGTCCCATTCTCGGTTTCCTTTCGTTTCAGGCAGCCTTGGTGAGTAGCTGGCTGCCGTGGTGCCTTTGCCATTCGATGATGATGTTGGTGGTGAGGTCGAGGTCTTGGGCGATCGATGCGGGGTGGGGGTTGATCCGCTCGGATCGTGCGTACTCGTCGACGTTGACGAGGAAGTTGGAGGCCCAGCGCCAGGCTTGCGCTTCGGTGTGTGGGTCGGTGCATCCGTGGCCGTGTACTGCGTGTCCGATCTCGTGGCCGCAGGTTTCGAGGTACTGCGGTAGGACGAGCGCTTGGTCGACGATGATGAGGTCGAGTGCGGGGACGCTCGCGCCGCGAAGTGGTGGCTCGAGTGGTGCGCGCTTGATGGTGAGGCCGAGGCGTTCGGCTTCGGCGTGTAGGCGGCGCGCGATCGGGTGACGATCCATAGTGCTCCGTTCTACGGGTGGCGGTCGGCTTCTTGTTCTTCGTCGCGGCCGGGGCGGCTGTCGGCTGCGTGGGGGTAGGTTCTGAGGATTTCGGCGGCTTCCTCGGCGGTGAGGTCGCGGTCTGTGGGGATGGGTGTCACGGTGGCAGTCTGCTCCGGGCCACTGACATTCTCGGCTTCGGAGTCTGTGCGGCGGTAGTCGCTCATGTTCACTACGGCGCGCGGTGCTGCGGCCTGACGGACAGAGTTCTCTGCCTGTTCGAGAATCACGATCACATCGAGGTTCAGGGCGTCGGCAATGTCGTCGAGGTCGTTCAGGTCGAAGGAGCGTTTGCCGCTTAGGCGCTCCCTCAGGTAGGTCTCCCCCTTGTTGATGCGCTCGGCGAGCTGGCGGCCCGAAACGCGCTGAGCGCCCATCTCGCGACGGATCAACTCAGCTACTGCCTGAGCGGCGGGGCCGGCTTCATCTTTCGTTCCTCTTGGCATGGAGCCCACAGTACACGCAGAGGCGGGAATCTGCCACTAGATGAGCGTTATGCGCGCGAAAAAGCGCGTACAACGTATTTGCGAGTTGCACCTGCGCGTTTAAACGCGCATGATGGATGCCATGAGACAGAAACACGATACACAGGGTCAGGTAGCCGCCAACGTGCGGGCCGAAGTTGCCGCCAACGGCATGACTATCAAGCAGCTCGGGGAGGTGCTCGGGCTCGGTGAGCGGGCGGCGTCGCGTCGCTGGCATGGCGAGGTCGCGTACACGCTCGATGAGCTCGCGAAGCTTGGTGAGCACTTCGGTATTCCGTGGTCGGAGTTCGCAAAGCCGCGTCGTCTGGCCGTGGCGTCGTGAGCGCGCGGAAGCCGACCCCGGCAGAGCTCGACGCGGCGCACCTGCAGCTTGAGGCTGACTACCTGGCGGCGCGGATCGCGTATCGGGCAGCGCAGGAGCGTGCTGACCGGCTCGGCGACGAGTACCTCAAGGCGCAGTGCGGTACCGAGATCCGGCGTTCGAATACGCGGGCATTCGATGGTCGGAGCGTGGTGCGTGTGACCCGGTGCAACCTACGAAAGGGGCACACCGGGGGCCACCGGAACACGTTCGCCGACCGTGAGGCGGTGGGAGCATGATCGAGTTGTTGGTCGCGTTTCTCGGGTGGCTCGCATCATTCATCGTCGCCGCCATCATCGTCGGCTTGCTGTGGGTGATCCTGACGCTCTGCGGGGTGGTCTTGCCCCATGAGGCTTGGATCATCATCGCAGTCGCAGTCGGACTTACCGTCTCGACTATCGCTGTTGGTCTGGTGATGAGCTGATGTCCGCCTTTGCTAACTTGCGGGCCTTCCATCTCGCGATCCATACGTGGCCGTTAGCCCACAGTCGCAGCATCTCAAACTTTGGATCATCCGGCTTGCGGAAGGACCAGCCATCGAAGGCGACCTTCTCGACGGTCTTGTCGAATAGCCCGAAGCTCGAGCGCAGGGCTGTAACCGCCGCGTTCGCCTCTTTGTTCTGTGAGTCGATGTCGCGCTGCCTCTCCTCGGCATCGGTGGCGGGAGTTCGGAAGTTGTCTCGGACATTTGTGACGAACATTCTCTCGAAGAGTTCGCGTCTGCGGTTCTTCAGGTCGCGTCGCGCCTCGAGCCAGGCGCTTGCCAGAGAGGTCACCCAGGGGATGACAGTGCTGGCGAGTATCGCCAAGAGGATTCCGACCACCAGGTCCGACATGCCTGTCTTCTCGTCGATGAAATTCGACATGCCCACCCTCTCGTCAACGAAAGATGCCCCGCACTGCCATGCGGGGCCAGACATCAGGAAGTAGGAAACCCAATGTCCAGTCAGATCGTACCGTTCGACTTCGGCGAGCACCACGTGCGCGTCGTGCTCGTGGAGGGTGAGCCGTGGTTCGTGCTCACCGACCTCGCGAGGGTCCTCGATATCGCCGCCGTAGGCCGACTCGCTTCGCGTCTCGACGAGGGTGTGCGCCAGACGCATACCCTTCCCACTCCGGGTGGTGCCCAAAAGATGATCCTCGTCAGCGAGGCGGGCATGTACGAGGTCGTGATCCGCTCCGACAAGCCCGAGGCAGCAGCGTTCCGTCGGTGGATCACGTCGGAGGTGCTCCCCCAGATCCGCCGCACCGGTTCCTACAACGCGCAGCCGGCGCTCACGGAGGATGAGATCGTGCACCAGGCGCTCGCGATCACCGCGCGCCGGGTCGAGCAGCTCGAGGCGAAGATCACGGCAGACGCTCCGAAGGTGCACTTCGCGGAGGCTGTGGCGGCGTCGCCGTCGACGATCCTCGTGGGGGATCTCGCGAAGATCCTCCGCGCGAACGGTGCCGCGTTCGGCGCCAACCGCCTGTTCGAGAAGCTCCGTGCCGACGGGTACCTGATCCGGCGCCGCGGCTCGGACTGGAACATGCCGACGCAGAAGTCGATGGAGCTGGGCCTGTTTGAGATCAAGGAGTCCACCAGGCAGCATCCGGACGGGCACGTGCTGCTCACGAAGACGCCGAAGGTCACCGGCAAGGGGCAGCAGTACTTCATCGAGAAGTACGCGCCGCAGGACCAGCTCGCGCTCGACCTGGGCGGGGCCGCAGCATGAGCGCCACCGTCTCCCCGCTGCGGCCCGTGAAGGGGGCCACGCGCGAGCCGGTGTGGCTCTCTCCCGAGATGGTCTGTGAGCGCGTGCCCGGCTTGACGGTAGAGATCCTCACGGATCGCAGGAAGAAGGGTCTTCGCCCGGACTGGCGGAAGCCGTCGCAGAAGACCGTGATCTACGAGCAGCAGGAGATCGACGACTGGGTCGAATCGACTCGTCACGTCGGCCGAGCTTCCTAACCGCCGCTCTTCTCCCAGCCCAAATTTTGCGCCCTCGCTGGGGAGGGCCAGCTACAGCATTGCCAATTTCGGAAGGAAACCATCATGGAAGCATTCGCCCTCACCGCGTCGGTCGCGGTGGTGATCGTGTCGGGCACGTATCTCGTGCTCACGCTGCGCGCGGAGGCTCAGCGTCGGAAGCGTGAGCGTGTGCTCGCGAAGATGCTCGAGCTCGCGAGCGACGCGATGGAGAACGAGATCCGTCGCAGCGGTCGCACCGGGATCGCGGTCGATTCGCCTGAGGGTCGGGCGATCCTCGACCGGATCCGCCTGGGCTGCACGTGCCCGAACTGCGAGGAAGAGCGCCGGATCGCGCACGCTGAGCAGCAGAAGCGGGGCGAGCGGTGAATGCGGGCCGTGTCCCGGAGACGAAGGTGCTCCCCGTCGCTCCTGATCTGGCGGTGCCTGTGTCTGCTCGCGACCATGTCGGTGCTCGGCACGCTGGCGGGACTGATCCCGTACGGGTGGGGGCCCGTCGCCGCGGTGCCGGTGTGGGTCGTCGCGGGCGTACTCCTGCTGGGTGGTGGGGGTGGCTCGTCCGCCTCTCACACCGCATCGACCAGGCGGTGAAGCAGTGACCGCGCCCCGTTACTCGGTCGGTCTCGACCTCAGCCTCACGGGCACCGGTGTCGCCGTCATCGGCCTCGAGACCGGGCAGGTGCGCCTCGGTCTCGTCGAGACGAAACCCGCCCCTGACCCGAGCCTGTCCGGCACTCTCGACCGCCTCCACACCGCACTCGAGGGGATAGTCGCGCACATCCCCATCACGCGCTGCCTGATCGTCGTGGAGGCACCCTCGCTCGGCTCTCGGAACGGGAAGGCGCACGAGCGTGCGGGCTTGTGGTGGCGCACCGTCGCCTACCTCCACTCCCGCGGCCACGACGTCGCCCAGGCCTACCCGCGCACCCGGGCGAAGTACGCCGCCGGCCACCAGCCCGTGAAGAACACCAGGAAGGGCCCGGACAAGCGGGAGGTGGTGGCTGCGCTCGCCGCCGAGCACCCGCACCTGACGCTCGGCAATGACAACGTCGCAGACGGGTTCGCGCTCGCCTGCATGGGCGCCCGGCACTTGGGCTCCCCCATCGACTCCTCCACGCGGCAACGCGCGGAGGCCGTGGCCGCCGTCCGGTGGCCGCACCGCACGACCAACCCGGAAGGTACCCCCACATCATGACTGTGAAGCTCGCTTCGGCGCTGCCGAAGGATGACAAGAACGGGCTCGCCGCGATCGCGCCGGCGCTCGTCGACCGATACCGGTCGCAGGACCACACCGTCGCGATCGTCGTCTTGAAGACCGCGAAGATCACGCAGGACGAGGACTACCAGCTCATCCCCGAGGTGAAGGTGCTCCGCATCGAGCCCGTCTCCGGTGATCTCGAGGACGACGCCCGCGATCTGCTGCAGGACGCCACCGAGCAGCGTCTCGGCCGAAAGCCCGACACCCTCGACCTGAACGGCGACGACGGCGAGGAGTTCGCCGATGTCGCTGAGGTGGCGCCGCTCGAGCTCGAGGCCGGTGTCGAGGATGCCGAGATCGTCGACGAGGACACCGAGCCGGCGCCGGTAACCCCACTGTCCCCGCTCGCCCCCTCGGGTGGAGATGCAGCATGAGCGCGAACATGACCCCCGCCCAACTGGATGCCGAGCACCGTCGACTCGAGCACGACTACCGCAAGGCGGTGACCGCCTACGAGGCCGCGGAGGAACGCCTGAAAGTGGCCGCGACGGCGTTCCGCGAGTCGCAATGCAAATTCGAGATCAGGTGGGACGGCGTACTCGACGCATTCGACAGCGTGATCACGGTGACGTTGTGCACCCTGCGTAAAGGTCACAGCGGAGAGCACCGGAACACCTTCGCGGATCGCGAGGCCACGAGATGAGCGCTCGAGCCTTCGGAGCCGCCGCGATCGTACGCGCGCTCCTCGATGACGGCCCCGGCGACACTGTCCAGTCGAGCACGATCACCGGCCTTACGACGCCGCTTGGGCAGTCGATTGTCGTGACCGTGTTTCCGGATCCCGTGAGCTCGGCCGAGCACCAGGACATGCGCCTCGAGATCGCCGAAGTGAACCGCGGCGACGCGGACGCCGACCTCGGCGTCGTGGTCGCCCCCACCGGGCTCGCCGGCATCGACCGTGCCGCCCCCGAAGCGTGGAACGTCACCCTGACGCTCCCCACCCTGCTCCGACTCCTCGGACAGGACCACACCACCCAGGAAGGAACCCCCTCATGAACACCACCATCGAACAGGCCACCGACGCGCACGTCGGTGAGTGGATCCTGCGCCTCGCCGAGCTCAAGGCGATGGCCGAGCGCATCAAGGAGGAGAAGGAGACCCTCGACGCGCGTCTGGTCGAAGCGCTCGGCGAGGGTACGCATAAGCACGAGCACGCCACTGTCACGATCTCGCGCCGCGGCACCGTCGATAAGAAGCGTCTCGCCGCCGACTACCCCGCCGAGAGCTTCCCCACTCTGTACGAGCCGGTGATCTCGACCGACGCGATGAAGCAGCAGTTCGCGCCAGCCGCGCTCGAACCGTACAAGACGTACTCGGCGCCGTCCGTGACGATCCGATAGGCGTCCCCGATGTCCGAGCATCCCACCGTCGAAGCCCTCTACTTGGGGGTGATCGAAGCCGCGATCGCCGCGCACCCGCGCAGCCTGCAGAAGCGGATCGGCCCCAGCGAGATCGGTATCGAATGCGACCGCCGCATCCTGTACAAGCTCGCCGGTGTCGACGAACCACCCCGCCCGCCTGCGTGGAAGCCCGCCGTGGGTACCGCGGTGCACGACCAGCTCGAGCGCTGGTTCGACGCGACGAACCCGTCCGGGGACGTCGCCCGCTCCGACTGGGTGACGGAGTGGGAGATCACGGTCGGGATGCTCGGCACCGGCCCCGACGCGATCCCCATCACCGGGCACTCCGACCTGTTCCATGTGCCCTCGGGGACCGTGATCGATCACAAGGTCGTCGGCCCGAAGCAGCTCACGAAGTACCGCCTCCACGGCCCCTCCCGCCAGTACCGGGTGCAGGCCCACCTCTACGGCAAGGGCTTCACCGAGACCGGAGGGTGGGGTGACGCGAAGCACGTCGCGATCTCGTTCCTCCCCCGCGACGGCGAACTGTCGAAGGCGTACTGGTGGCACGAGCCCTACAACCCGCACATCGCCGCCGAGGCCCTCAACCGCCTCAATGCGCTCTGGGGGTTGCTGCAGATCGTCGGCCTCGAGGCCGCGCTGCGCGCGAAGCCGCTCTGCGACGACGAGTGGTGCCCGTGGTGCTCCCGCGAGCGCCCCGCCCCGGAGCGCCGCAACGTGTTCGAGCCCGGTCACGGTCCCGTCACCCCGCGCCCCCTCACCCCGGCGCCGGCCCCCAGTCCTGCGCTCCCCCAACCTCTGCCCGGCCTCGGGCAGTACCCCCAGACCCCGCAACCGCGGCGGTCGAACCTCTTCCAGTAACCCCGCAGCACCGAGCAACCGAAGTACTGCACAACCAGAAAGAAGAAACCCATGTCTCTGTTCGCACCCAGCGGCGGCCGCGCCGCGAAGTTCCTCCAGGTCGGTACCACCGTCACCGGCAAGATCGCGCAGATGCCGTTCGAGAAGCAGGCCACGAAGTTCGGATCCCAGGACCTCGACTTCTGGCCCAACGGCGACCCGAAGATGGACATCGTCGTACCCCTCGAGGACACGAACGTGCCCCACGAGGACGCCAACGACGACGGCGCCCGCACCATCTACGTGTCGTCGAAGAACATGCGAACCGCGATCGCGCAGGCGATCCAGGCCGCCGGCCAGCAGGACGTCGCGATCGGTGGCCTGCTCACCGTCACCTACGTCGGGAACGATCCGAACTCGAAGAACCCGGCGAACCCGGCGAAGCTGTACCAGGCGCAGTACACGCCGCCCGCGTCCGGCCTCGCCGCGTCCGCCCCGGCGGCCGCGCAGCAGGCTCCCGCACCCCAGCAGCCGCCCGCACCCCAGGCAGACGGGTTCAATGCGCTCCCCGCCGGCGTCACCCAGGAGCAGGCCGACAAGGCCAAGCAGCTCCTCGCGATCGGAGCCCTCGACCACGCCCAGATCGGGGCAGCGCTCGGCATCACCGCCGAGCAGGTCGGACACATCGCCGCCGGCACCTTCTAACCCACCCCACCGGGCCGCCGTTGCAACGCGGCGGCGGCCCGGCCCCAACCCCGGGAGCCACCATGCCCGCACCACGCCCCCTCACCGTCGGAGAGATCATCCGCATCAACGGCGACACCGACCTCTGGAAGATCCTCACCATCCGCCCCCGCGGACGCGGCCACCAGATCACCGCGACCAGCCTCAACGCCTACCCCCGCATCGACACCACCGTCCCCGCCACACGCGTCACCCGACGCGACCAGGAGTAGCCCCGTGCACACCGCCGAAACCATAGCGCAGCTCTACCAGGCCGGCATCTCCGTCGTCCCCGTCGCCACCGACGGCACGAAGCGGCCTGCGATCGCCTGGAAGCCGTACACGCTCGAGCGCGCCGACGTCGACCAACTCGACGCCTGGTTCATGCGCGACACCCAGCACGGCGTCGGCATGATCACCGGCGCCGTGTCCGGCGGCGTGGAAATGCTCGAACTCGAAGGGCGCGCAGCCCACCACCTTCCCGAACTCGCGCAGCTCGCCGAAGCCTCCGGCCTCGCAGACTTGTGGCAGCGCATCAACACCGGCTGGCTCGAACTCAGCCCCTCCGGCGGCGTGCACTGGTTCTACCGCCTCGACGGCATGGCGGTACCCGGCAACACGAAGCTCGCCGCCGCCCCCGACAAGACCACCCTCGCCGAGACTCGCGGCGAAGGCGGATTCGTCGTGCTCGCCCCCACCGGCGGCACCGCCCACCCCACCGGGAAGCCGTGGGCGCGCCTCGCCGGCGGCCCCACCACCATCCCCACCCTCACCGCAGCCGAGCGCGACACCCTCCACGCGCTCGTGCGCACCCTCGACGAAACCCCCGACCCGGTCGCACCCGCACCCGCCGGACCCGTCGCCGACCTCTGGAAGACATACCGCCACCAGGACGGCGACATCACCCCCGGCGACGACTACGAACAGCGCACCGACTGGGCCGAAATCCTCACCCCCCACGGGTGGACCCTCATCCACCAGCGCGGCCAACTGCGCTACTGGTGCCGCCCCGGCAAGAAGCACGGCATCAGCGCATCCACCGGCAAGGCATCGGACCGCGACCGCCTCTACGTCTTCACCAGCTCCACCGAATTCGACCCGGAAACCCCATACACGAAGTTCGGCGCCTACGCCCTCCTCGAGCACCGCGGCGACCACACCGCCGCCGCAAAGCAGCTCGCCGCCGACGGATACGGGCACCGCGCACCCCGCGTCCTCACCCCCGCCCGCCACCTCACCGCCGTCCCCAACCCCGACAACCACAGCGCCGAGGCGACCGGCACCGACACCCCCACCCCCGCGGCCGCCGGGTCGGCGCTCGTCGGATCCGACCCCAGCGCCCTCACCGACGCCGGCAACGCCCGCCTCCTCGCCGCCGAATACTCCGCCCGCCTCCGCTTCATCCCCGACGCCGGACGCTGGGCCGAATGGACCGGCACCCGATGGGAATGGGCGCCCGACGACGCCCCCGCACTGCAGGCCGCCCTCGACATCGCCGACCGCCTCCCCACCGACTACGAACAGATACGCAAGCACCGCATCAAATCGCTCGGCACCCGCCAACTCACCAACGTCGTGCGCCTCGCCCGCGCCCTCCCCGAACTACGCACCCCCGCCGCCGAATTCGACACCCACCCCTGGCAACTCAACACCCCCGACGGCGTCGTCGACCTCACCACCGGCGCCATCACCCCCGCCACCCCGCACCTCTACCACTCGAAACAAACCACCATCGCACCCGCCGCGCAGGCGACGCCGCTCTGGGACCGCTTCCTGCAAACCACCTTCGGAGACGACCAGCCCATGATCACCTACGTCCAACGCCTCGCCGGCCTCTCCCTCGCCGGCCAAGTCGTCGAGCACGTGCTCCCCTTCCTCCACGGCGCCGGCGGCAACGGCAAAACCGTGTTCCTCGAAACCATCACCACGCTCCTCGGCGACTACGCCACCGAAGCCCCGCACGGGTTCCTCCTCGCCGGCCGCGACCGCCACGAAACCGAACTCGCCTCACTCCAGGGCCGCCGCTTCGTCGTCGCCGCCGAAATCAACGAAGGCACCCGATTCGACGAAGCCAAGGTGAAAGCCCTCACCGGCGGCGACAAGATCACCGCCCGCTTCATGCGACAGGACTTCTTCACGTTCAACCCGTCGCACACGCTCTGGTTGATGGGCAACAACCAGCCCAAGGTCGAGTCCGGCGGCAACAGCTTCTGGCGCAGGCTACGCCTCATCCCGTTCACCCGCATCATCCCCGAAACCGAGCGCATCGAAAACCTTCAACAGCGCCTCGTCGACGAAGAAGGCCCCGGCATCCTCGCCTGGCTCATCCAAGGCTGCGTCGACTACGTGAAGAGCGGCCTCACCGAGCCCGCCTCCGTGCGCGCCGCGACCGCCACCTACCAGCAGGAGGAAGACCACCTCGCCCGTTTCGTCGAAGACCGGTGCCTGCTCGGCGGCGGCGAACACGCCCGCGTCGCGACCTCGGAGTTGCGCCGCGTCTACGACCAGTGGTGCCGCGACGAGAACGAGCACGAGCTCTCTGGCCAGTCATTCGGCCGGCAGCTCCGTCAGAAGTTCGACATCGACGTCGTGCGCTCCAACGGGCGCCGCTACTACACCGGCGTCATGCTCACCACCCCCGACGACCCCGCCGACGAGGAGACAGAAGGTCGCCTGTTCGGCACCCACTGGAGCGACCGATGAGCACCCCTGGGGCGGTCCGCAAGATCGGGCACTGTGTCACCGAAGCTCAGTGCCCGATAGTGCCCGATAGTGCCCGATCAATTCGAGGCTCGGGCACTCGCGAAAACCGCGAGATCATGCGGAGAACCGGGGCACAGTGCCCGATAGTGCCCAACTTTTCCAGTTGCCCCAGCTCATTGATAGGTAACAGGGTGACTGGGTTATACGCGCGCACGACACGTTCAACTGAGATTCCGGTGCTATCGGGCACTCGTCGCCTCGGAGGTGTCCGATGAAGCGGCACGCCTTCCCCGCTACCTGTCCCCGCTGCAGCGCACCCGTCATCGAAGCCGAATACGACCTCGCCGCCGCAGTCGGCGTCCCCCTCATGCGCGCCGACCCCACCCACATCAGCCCCGGCGTCGAAAGCTCCTGCGTCATCCTCGACCGCCCCGTCTACAACCTCCACACCCGCCAACGCACCCCACGGCTCTCGCTCCGCGACCACTACTGGCACCGATACCACTACTGCGGCCCACCCGACCAGATCCTCCCCGCCCACCAATGCAACGTCCGCCTCCCCGGCACCCCCATCACCATCCCCGACCCCGACGACACCGCACCAGAGGCGCCGTCGCCCGACACGACCCCGTTCTGAAAGGACCATCTGCATGACGAAGATCAGCCCCCGACTCCTCGAAGAAACCATCACCACCGCCGGCTACCGCAGCACCCGCACCGGCACCATCATCCACATCACCAGCCCCGACGGCACCACCGTCGGCGAAGGCACCCACACCAGCACCGGCCGCCTCCGCATCTTCATCACCCCGCTCAAACGGCACATCACCACAATCACCGAACTCGGCCAGGCCCTCGACGACATCAAGGAGCACAACCGATGAGCAGCCACGGCAAGCCCATCCCCTGCGTCCGCTGCGGGATCCCCCGCACGCCCGGCTCCAACATCAAAGCCCTCTGCCGAGACTGCAGCGCCGTGCTCACCGCCCCTGAACTCGAGGCATGGGCGGCATGAGCACCCTCCGCAACCTCACCGCCGTCGAGATCGACGCGCTCGCTCGTCTCGGTGTCACCGAAACCGACCTGACAGGAGAACACCATGAGCACCACACCTGAAACCCCGGAGGCGACGCGCCGCCGAGAGAAGGTCCAGATGATGAAACGCAATCTGGCATGGGAACTCGGAACCGGCATCCGCGGCTTGGCCGGCTTGCTCCTCATCAGCATCGTGATCCGCTGGCAGCCGGAGGACGGCTTCTGGAACAACGTCTTGTGGTCGGGCATGCTCATTGCTGCCCTTGAGCTGTTAGTGGTGAGCGTGCTCCGTGATCGCGAGAAACGCGAGCACCGGACCTCGCGATCCGTACACCGCCACCTCCGAGGGGGCTCGAATGTTCGATAACTGGGCCGCCTGGCTGAAGTGGCACCTGGATCAGGTCCCGTTCCAGATCCTGCACATGCGCGAACTCGTCGAGAACACCATCAAGGCGCAGGACACCGAGGCCGTCAGGGTCTCGGGCGGCAGCGACCCGGCACGCCTCCCCTACAACGCCACCGCGGCCGACGACGCCGACGCCCTCTACGTCGAACTCGTGCTCTTCGCAAGGGAGGTTGCAGACCGCACCGGGCTGCCCTCTCCCCGCCCCGTACGCACCGGACTCTGGCAAGGACGATACGAACCCCAGGGCCTCCCCTCCTGTCGCCCTGACGAGGCGTACGCGTGGGCCAGCGAGATCCGCACATGGCTCGTCACCCTCCTCCCCGACCTCGAACAACTCGCTGCAGACGGGAAGCTCGGCGACGCACCCGACCACCTCGCCGCATCGGTACGCAAAATGCGGGGCCGCTACCCGCGCGCCGAGCCGAAGTTCAAGGCATACCGGCCGAGGCCTTGCCCGATCCCCGCCTGCGGTGAGAGCACTATCGCCCCCGTCTACGACGCAGAAGGTCTCGCCGGCTACCGGTGTGACACCTGCGAAGCCCAATGGGACCGCGCCGGCGCCCCAGTCGAGAAGATCCCTATCCGAGAGCGAGACAGCCCGTGATCGAGAATCGCGATTGGTACACCTACCGGGAAGCCGCCGCCCGCGTGCGACGCCACCCCCAGACCATCAGGAAGTGGCGCAAGCGCGGCCTGCCGATGGAATGGGACGACCAGGGCCGCCGCATCGTCGCGCACACGGACCTCCTGAGATGGTGGCGAGAGGCCAGTCTCCGCGACCTCAGAAACCGCGAAAACAAAGGCGACACGCCGTCAGCACCTCACCTCTTGCAGGGGTAAAGGGGGTTGACCCTACTGTGATGGTTGAGCAAATGGGCCGGAACGCGAAACACCTCGCGGCACCGGCCCTTACTCATTCCTTCCGAACCACGGTGCGCGTCGGGCCAGGGCGCCCACAGCCCGCGCACACCGCTCGGGATAACCAAATCATCACGGAATCCCGAAAGCAGCGCTTGTAAGCGACGGGCGTCTGCCATGATCTGCTCATGAGCACACCGAACGGCGAACAGCCGCCCCACATCCAACCCACCTACGCGCCGCCTCCACCGCAGTACGCTCCCCCGCAGCCACAACCTTCTGCGCCGAAGGGGCTCGCCGTCACGGCCCTCGTGATCGGTATCGTCGCCTTCCTCCTCGGCCTAGTCCCGGTACTCGGCATCATTCTCGGACTGACCGGCGTGGTATTCGGAATCGTTGCGCTCGCAATGAAGCAGCCGAGAGCCTTCGCCCTGACCGGCTTGATTCTCGCCGCGTTGGCTCTCATCACGTCCTGTTTCACCACGGCGGGTCTCGGCGCCGCAGTCGAATCTGTGGCGAAGGAATCGGCCGCATCCCAAGGTGCCGAACAGAGCGGAGCCGAGCCGTCTGAATCGGCAACAACTGCTCCCGAACCGGAAGAAGAAGCTCCGCCAGCACCTAGGGAGCGCCTCACTCTTGACGAGGGATGGAGTGCTGCAGCTGACGAGTACGGATTCTCTGCGGTCGTCACTGGCTACGTCTCCAACAACAGCGACAAAGCGATAACGAACTACGTACAGATCACTTTCGATACCTACGATGCCGCAGGAGCAAACCTCGGCACTTGCCTTGCGAATACGAACACGATTGACGCCAACGGCAAGTGGAAGTTCGAAGCTCACTGTTTCGATGCGATAGATGAAATCGCTGAGGTCCGGTTCAAGGAGATCACTGGCTTCTAACCGTCCATTAACATCATCACTGCCTGAGCCCCGGAGCCCGACTGGCCTCGGGGCTCAGTCATTCCCGGGAGGTGACCGTGGGCACGCAGCAGATCCGCAACGGCAAGGGTCACCGCGCATACCGCCGGAAGCAGGCTGCTCTCAAGCGCCGCACGGCCCGCGAGAACCTGCCCTGCGGTTGGGGCAGCGACTACGGCTGCGGTGAACTGATCGACACCACACTCCCCCACACGGATCCCATGAGCTTCACCGCGGATCATCCGACCGCGCTCGCGAACGGCGGCCACCTCGTGAAGCAGGACCTCAGCCCGTTCCATCGTCGGTGTAACAGCATGAAGGGCGACGTGGCACCCGTCGAGATCTGGGCGGCAACGTGATCTACTTAGCCTGACACCTTGCGAGGGAAGGGCTCCGAGTAAGTGACTCTCTCGCTGCGAAGCGAGGGAATCCGATGCTCGATACGCACCCATCCCAAACTGTCCCAGAAGCCCCGAGACTTCTCGTTATCGTTCAACGCCGTCAACCTCGGCAGCGGGTACGCCGCACGGATCGCCGCAACAGTATCGCGCCCTACACCCTTGCCGCGTGCCGACACAGCCACCTCGAACGCAAGGATGTCTAACTGACCATGCGGCATATCGCCCAACTGCGGATGGGAAACAACCCCCTCATCGAGGGTGAACTTACAGCGCCCCACTTCCGAGCCATCGTGCTGTACTGAGAGCCAGTGCTCTCTATCCGAGACCGTCTCCTCTGGTCGCCACCACGGCTTCTCGAACTCATCTGACGGTTCAAACACATACCAGTACACACGCTTCTTGCGCGGACGAAGCTCAACAAGCGACAGCGGCGAATCCTCCATAGGAAGACCGTACATGCCCCCGGAAAAATCCAGGAGCCCTCATCCGTTGCCAGCTTCCCGCGCGGGCGTGGCGAAAATCCCCCCGTGCGAATTCGTGTGGGGTGCGAATTGAGTTGAGGGGGTGCGATATGGCGCGTCCGAAGGCTCCGTGCGGGACGTACGCGGCGTATCGGCGCCATCTGAGGGAGAAGACGCCGGTCTGTGACGCTTGCCGGGATGCGAAGCGGCAGAACTCGCGGGACCGGTCGAACTCGGCCGAGTCGCGGCGCGAGAAGCAAGTGGAGCGCGAGGCCGCGAAGGCCGCGGCTGCGGTTCCGCCGGCGCCGCGCACCGACGACGGGCACGTCTCCCGGCTAGAGACGCTGCGGGACATGCTCGAGCAGTCGCGCGAGCTCGTCGCGGCGTTGAAGGTGTCGGATCCGGCGCGCGCGTACCTGCAGATGCGGGAACAGCGGGAGATTCTGCGCGAGATCGCGGAGATCCAGGGCAACGGCCAGTCGACGAAGGGGGTCACCCTTGGCGACCAGCTTGCTGCTGCCAGAGCAGAGCGGGAGCAGCGGGAAGCTGCTCGGGCTGCAGGAGCCTAGCCTCCTCCGCATCCCCGAGCGTGCCGGCTCGCGCGCGGGTGAGGCGCTCGACCTCGCCGCGGTTGCGGGTCTGCGTGAGGATCCTTGGCAGGAGCTTACGCTCGATGCGATCCTCTCGATCGATGCCGCCGAGCGGTGGGTGTGCACGGAGTTCGGTGTGCTCGTCAGCCGTCAGAACGGCAAGGGCAACATCATCTTGCCGTACGAGCTCGCGCACCTCTTCCTGTGGCCGAAGGCTGACGGGGAGCCGAAGACGATCCTGCACTCCGCGCACGAGGTGAAGACCGCGGTCGAGGCGTTCCGACGTCTGAAACGGGTGATCACGGCGTCGCCGCTGCTGATGGGTGAGCTGCTCGGCGGAGAGCGTGGCATCAAGGACAACAACCAGTGGCGCGGCTTCGAGCTCGCCAACGGGAACCGCCTGATGTTCATGGCGCGCTCGCGCAACGCCGGCGTCGGCTTCACGGTTGACGTGCTCGTGGTCGATGAGGCGCAGGAGACGCCGCAGGCGGCCATGGATGCGCTACTGCCGACGATGTCGGCGGTGGACAACACGCAGGTGCTCTTCACCGGCACCGTGCCCGACGAGCTCAACAACGCCGAGTACTGGGAGGGCGTGCGCGACCGTGGCCGGTCCGGCACCGATCCCCGCACCGGGTGGGCGGAGTTCAACCCGAAGGGCTCGCACGATCCCGACGTCGCCGCGAAGATCAACATCCGCGACCCGCAGGTGTGGCGCGCCGGCAACCCTGGCCTGGGGTACCGGCCTGGCCTGACGCGCGCGACCATCGAGGATGAGATCTCGCGTCTCGACCCGGAAGCCGTGAAGCGTCTGCGGTTCTCGATCTGGCCGAATCGCCGCGAGGAGGAAGCCGAGAAGCTCTCCGAGCTCGACATCGCGGTGTGGAAGCGCGTCGCGGGCGACTACCCGGTGCATGGCGACGGCGGCGTGATCGCGATCGCGGTCGGCCGGGGCGGTGGATACGCGACGATCTCGAAGGCAATTCGCGTCGACGAGGATCACATCGCGGTCGAGCATCACAAGACGGACCGCAAGGTGCGGTGGGTCGCCGACGAAGTGAAGGCGCTGAAAGCGGAGCTCGGGAACGCGCTCGTCGTCGTCGACCCGAAGAACGCGGCCATGATCCTCGCGGACCTTGACCGCGTCGGCGTGAAGTACCTCGCGATGAACCTCGACGAGATCGCCGCCGCGCACTCGATCTTCATCGAGCTATCGAATGACGGCTTGGTGCTGCACCGTGATCAGCGCGAGGTGACGCGCTCGCTCGAGCTCGCGACCACGCGCGCGATTGGGCGGGCCGGCTTCACGTGGGAGCCGTCCGATCCAACGAAACCGATCTCGCACGCCCAATCCGTCACGTGGGCGGTGTGGGGCGTCATCAAGTCCGAGGCGTCACCGAAGAAGCGAACGCCGCCGCCGCCGAAGGCCGCGGTCCTGACCCGCGACAGCGTCGCACGAGATGAAGTGGACCTCCGATCTGCGGGGTTCTGAGAGGGGGTCCGCCTTGGCTGAGATCGGATACCAGGCGGACGCCGGGGTTCTCGGATGGGGGAAGCTCACGGCGGAGACGCACGAGGAGAACCCGGACCTGCAGTGGCCGCATTCCATCGACGTGTTCGACCGGATGCGCCGTGAGGACCCGCAGGTGAAGTCGGTGCTGCGCGCCGTCACGCTCCCGATCATGCGCACCGAGTGGGTCATCGACGGCACGGGCTGCCGGCCGGAGGTCGTCGCCCACGTCGCTGGCGACCTCGGTCTTCCGGTGAAGGGCGAGCCGTTCGTCGCTCCGCTACGGACGAAGGGCCGGTTCTCGTTCAAGGAGTTCCTGCGGCTCGCGCTGCTCGAGCTGGTCTACGGCCACAGCTTCTTCGAGCAGGTGTACGACCAGAGCTCTGGCGCGACGCATCTCGGGAAGCTCGCGTGGCGGCCCCCGCGGACGATCGCCGACGTCGAGGTGGCGAAGGACGGCGGCCTCGTCGCGATCAAGCAGCACGGCCGCGATGGGCGCGCCGAGGTCGAGATCCCGGTCGATCGTCTCGTCGCGTTCGTCAACGAGCGCGAGGGCGCGAACTGGATAGGTGAGTCGCTGCTGCGGTCGGCGTACAAGATGTGGATCCTCAAGGACCGCGTGCTTCGGATCCAGGCGCTCGCCGCGGAGCGGAACGGGCTCGGCCTGCCGGTGTTCACCGCGGCCCCTCCTCCCGAGGGCGCCTCCTACGAGGAGATCGTCGCCTGGGCGGATCAGGAGATCGCGCGCGGGCTGGACATCGCGAAGGGCGCGCGCGCGGGTGACGCCGCCGGCGCATCTCTCGCGCACGGCTCCACGCTGCAGTTCGTCGGCGTCACCGGGAAGATCCCCGACCTAGACAAGCCGATCCGGTACTACGACGAGCAGATCGCTCGAGCGGTGCTCGCGCACTTCCTGAACCTCGGCACCGAGACCGGGTCCTGGGCGCTGGGGTCGACGTTCGCCAACTTCTTCACGGACTCCCTGAACGCCGTCGCCCAGCACATCGCGGATGTGACCAACCAGCACGTCATCGAGGACCTCGTCGACCTGAACTGGGGAACCTCGGAGCCGGCGCCGCGTCTCGTGCCGGCGGCGATCGGCGAGCAGCAGCCGGTCACTGCCGAAGCGATCCGGGCCCTCATCGACTGCGGAGCGATCGAGGTCGACGAGCCGCTCGAGGCGTGGATCCGGGAACGCTTCGGCGCCCCCGTCAAGGCGGCGCCAACCGCGGGCCGCGAAGAGGACTCGGACGCCGATGCCGCCGCGCGAGCACGCGCCGCGGCGGAGATCGCGCAGAAGGTGTACCTCGCGACGGACAAGGTCCCGCTGCGGCAGGACGAAGCGCGCGAGCTTATCCGGCTCGCCGGCGCGGACCTGACAGGAGACGGTCCAGACGCGAGTCGGATCCCGAACAACGAGCCCGAGGAGGCCGCATGAACCCCTTCCGACACGCTGCCCGTGGAGACGTGCAGCGCACCCCCATCCGCGCCGAGGCGCCGACGTCGCGCTCCGACGGGACCGTCGCGACGCTCCGCCTCTACGACCCCATCGACAGCTGGGGCGAGTGGTGGGGCGTATCCGCGAAGGAGTTCGCGCGCGTCCTCGACGAACTCCCGCCGGAGACGACCGAGATCCGGCTCTTGATCAACTCACCTGGCGGCGAGGTGATGGAGGGCATCGCGATCATGAACGCGCTCCGCGCTCACCCGGCGCGCGTCGTCGCGGTCGTCGAGGGCATCGCGGCGTCGTCGGCGTCGTTCATCGCCGCGGCGGCCGACGAGCTCGTGATGATGCAGAACACGCAGCTCTACATCCACAACGCGTGGGGCGTCGTCATCGGCGATGCGGCGGATCTGCGGGCGGTCGCTGACGAGCTCGAGAACCACTTCGACCGGAACATCGCGTCGATCTACTCGGCGAAGTCGGGCGACCCAGTCGAGCACTGGCTCGCCGAGATGGACAAGGACCGGTTCCTCACCGCCGAGCAGGCGGTCGCGGAGAAGCTCGCCGACCGGATCGAGGGCGTCGGGGACGCCGAGGCCGCGAAGGCGAAGTTCGACCTGTCGGTGTTCGCGCGATCGGACGGCCGCCGCGCCGCCGCGCGCGCGGATGCCCCCAAGCCCCCGAGCTCGTCCGAGCCGGGTGACCCCAACCGAAAGGAGAACGTCGTGGCTTACGACGATCTGACGGCTGGCATTCGAGAACGGCTCGGCGTGACCGATGCCGACGCCTCCGACGAGACGCTGCTCGCGGCGCTCGACGAGGCGCTCGAGGAGCGAGCCGAGACCCCGGCGGCACCGTCCGCCGCCATCCCCGAGGGCGCCGTCGTGATGGACGCCGCCACCCTGGAGGAGCTGCGCCAGAACGCCGCGCTCGGCGCGCAGGCTCGCCGCGAGCAGGAGTCCGCCCGGCGCGATGCGATCGTGGCCGCGGCGCTCCGCGACGGCCGCATCGCCGCGTCGGCGCGCGACAGCTGGCGCGCGCAGCTCGACAAGGACGAGGAGGGCATCGCGGCGCTGCTCGAGTCCTTCCCCAAGAACGCCGTCCCGGTGCAGGAGGTCGGTCACTCCGACACCCTGACCAGCGCCGACGACGCCCTGTACGGCGCCGTGTACGGCTCGACCGAGAAGGGGGCCTGAGATGGCTGACTACCTGCCCAAGTTCAAGCCCGGCCAGTCGGTGACCTTCACCGCCTCGGCCGACGTCACCGGCGGGCGCCTCGTCGAGGTGACCGGCAACCGCTCGGTCGGGCCGGCGGGCGCCGACTCCGCGAGCGTGGTCGGCGTCGCGGGCTTCGACGCGAAGGCCGGCGAGCGGGTGACCGTGTTCACGCGCGCCGGCGGTGTGCAGCAGCTCACCGCGAGCGGCCCCATCGCGGCTGGCGACAAGGTCTCCTCGGCTGCGGCCGGGAAGGCGCAGACGCTCGGCACCACCGAGAACCCCATCGGCCTTGCCATCGAGGCCGCGGCCGCCGACAACGACGTCATCGACGTCCTGTTCATCTGAGAGGAGATGACATGGCCTACACCTACCCCGTGAGCCACCCCTCGGGGACGCTCACCCCGGAGCAGCTGCACCTGTTCCTGTCCCGGCCGAACCTCATCGCGCGCCGCGTCGCGGACATCACGAAGATGCGGTTCATCGCCGACTACCTCCTCCAGGGGCGCTTCGACGCCACCGGCGGGGGCATCTTCTACGAGACCGGCGAGCCCGTCGATGCGGGCACCGATCCCGAGTCCATCGCGCCGCTCGGCGAGTTCCCGCTCGTCGTGCTCGACGAGGGCGAGGTCGTCTCGGCGAAGACCGACAAGTGGGGTCTGGACACGATCGTTTCCGACGAGAAGATCGCCCGTCAGGGTCGCACCCCGGTCGACCGCGGCATCCTCCGAGTCAGCAACTCGATCGTGCGCTACGTCGATTCCGTCGCGATGGCCGTGATCGCGTCGCGCGTCTCGAGCACCTTCAACGCGGGCGCCTGGGACACGGCGGGCGCCGCGGTCGAGTCCCTCATCACGCTCCAGGCCCAGCGTGAGGAGCTCGGCCTCGGGCTCGAGCTCGACACGGTCGTGCTGCGTCCGGCGCAGTACGCGAAGGTCATCGGCATGCTGATCGACGACAAGGCGCTCCCCCGCGAGTCCGGCGCGACGGCGGTGCAGGGCAACCTCCCGGTGGACGCGCTTGGGCTCACCTGGGCGACCACCCCGCACTTCCAGGGCCCGAACCCGCTTCTGGTGGATCGGGACCAGCTGGGCGGCATGGCCGACGAGAAGCTCAACAGCCCGGGCTACGCCTCGGCCGGTGACTTCGGCGTCGAGGTCAAGAGCATCCGAGACGACGACACCGAGGGCTACAAGCTCCGCGGGCGCCGCGTCACGGTGCCGGTCGTCACCGAGCCCCTCGCGGGCGCGCAGCTCGTCGGGACGGGCCTCTGATGGCCGGCCAGAGCGCCGCCGAGAAGGCGGCCGAAGAGCAGGCGGCAGCCGAGAAGGCAGAGGCCGAAAAGGCTGCCGAGGCCAAGGCTGCCGAGGAGAAGGCGGAGGCCGACAAGGCCGCGGCGAAGCCCTCGCAGGCCAAGCCCACCACGACGAAGGCGCCGGCCCTTGTCGTGACCGCCCCGGTCGCGGTCCTCCCGCTCGCCGCTGGCGGGGAGCGGTACGTCTACCGTGGGGCCCCGGTCGGTGACGAGTTCACCAAGGAGGGCGTCAAGCACGCCCAGGCTGTCGGCCTCGTCGGCAAGCCGAAGAAGTAAGAGAGACAGGGGGCGTTGACGTGATCACGCACGACATGGTCGGCACTGATGAAGACCTCGCACGCGAGGTGCTCCTCGTCGCTCGCGGCATCGCCCCCTGCATCTCCTCGTTCGCTGACGGCAGCGAGGAGCAGAAGGACGCGATCGCGATCCTGCGACGCGTCTATAAGGACATCACCGCGCGCGGGCTGCGATTCGTGAAGTCGCAGCGGATCGGATCGGCAGCCGTCGACTACGGCGCGATCACGTCCGCCTTCGACGGCGACCCGACCCGCGCGCTGCGCGCGCTCTGCTCGAGCACGAACGGCCAAGGGCTGTCGCTCGGCAGCTTCCCGAAGGAGCGGCCGGTGTCGCGGATCTGGCCGGAGAGGTACTGAGCATGGAGTTCCCGTACGGCAGCACCGTCTACCGCCTCCGCGCCGGCCTCGTCGACGACGAATACTCCGGCGACCAGGTGGCCGGAGACTGGGATCGCGCCGACGTGCTCGAGGTCCCTGGCGCGTTCGTCGCGCAGACCTCGACGTCGATGCTCGCCGACGCGACCCGTGAGCAGGCGCTCGAGGCGAAGTCGCTCTACTGCGAGGGCGAGTTCGACGTCCAGAAGGGCGACCGGGTGTTCACCGGCACCTTCGACCCGCCGCTACCCGAGGGCGTGCGGAGTATCCCGGCCGGCACAGAGCTGCTCGGCGAGGTCTATTCGATCGAGGGGATCCCGCCTGCGGCGGACACGAACCCGTTCACGGGGTGGACGCCGCCCCGTGAGATCCCGCTGACCCGCGCGGTCGGCTGACCGAGAGGAGCAACCGTGGCACGTGATTTCGTACCGGACCAGGCGTGGTTCGATCAGGCGCTGCGGATGCCGGGCGTTGAGGCCCTCGTCGACGAGGTCGCGGATGAGGCTCTGGCGGCGGCGAAAGCGTCGGCGCCGGTGGACTCTGCCGACTACAAGAAGAGCATCCGGAAGCGGTATCGGCAGGCCCGGTACCGCCGGGTCGCGCTCGTGGAGGCGACGGATCCGAAGTCGCTGCTGATCGAGGCGAAGACGGGGAATCTTGCCCGGTCGCTGAAATCGGCTGGGAGGCGGTGATCATGGCGCTCGTGCTCGCTCCTGATATGGAGCTGTGGCTGACCCGATACCTCCGAGCACCCGTGTTCGCGCTCGGTGCGGATATCAGCAACAAGGAGCCGGCCGACCTGCAGGTGCCGCTCGCGCGCCCGCTGATCGTGGTGCGGGACGACTCCGGTAATCGGAAGTCGAAGATCACCTTCGATCGGTCGATCGGGGTGAGCGTGCTCGCCGGCTCCCGCCGCCACGACCAGCCCGCGAATGATCTCGCCCGCCGGGTCATGGCGATCCTCACGGACGACGCGATCGTCGAAGCCGAGGGGTCGCCGATCGCGTCGGTCGACGACTGTAACGGCCCCTACCCCGTGCAGGACGAGCTGGATGTGGCGCGCCGCTACTTCACCGTCCAGTACACCGTCGTCGGCTCCTGGTGAGCGTCGGCACCCCATTCATCAACCACCAGCCGCCACGGGCGGCTTTCTCACTTTTCTGGAGGAACCATGCAGGAATACAACCTGTCCGCCGTCGCCGTCCCCATCGGCGGCCTCGTGGCTGTCGCACCGTACGCAGCTGAGAACGTGCTCGCCGACACGGAAATGGGCGAGACCCCGCTCACGCTCCCTGCTGCGTACGAGATGCTCGGCCTCGTGAAGCAGGACGGCGCCCCGCAACACCAGCGCGAGAGCGGGGACGCGATCGAGTTCTGGCAGAAGGGCCCCAAGCTCCCCGGTGAAGGCACCCGCGCGGTGCAGGTGAACCTCGCCGAGAACACGCCGGCCGTGCTGAAGCTCACCGAGGGCAAGACCCCCGACGCGAACGGCATCATCTACGTCGACTCGAACCTGCCCGACGCGAAGGTCCTCATGTTCCTCGCCGAAAAGTTCAAGGGCGGCGCTGAGGACCGATACAACGGGGCCGCACAGGTCACCGCGATCGAGGTCGACCAGGGCACCCGCGGCGAGGTCCGCGGCCGCAGCGTGACCCTCACCTGGACCGAGGATCCCCTGTTCCGGGAGCCGGGCACCGGCATCGACTCGCCGTTCAAGATGTGGCACGGCCGCCCCGCCGCGACCGTACCGCCTGCATCCGGCGAATAACCCAGCTGCTGGCCGGGGTGTCATCGGGTCGCCCCGGCCAGCCTCACCCACCAACCCGACCCACCCGTAACCCGAAGGAGACACAGAGATGGCTACCAAGAAGCCCGCGACTACTAAGCCGCAGAAGACCGCCCCGCCCACCGAACCGGTGGTGTGGGATCCGAACAGCGGCGACATCGACGCATCCATCTTCGACACCTGGGACGAAGCCGCCGAAGAAGCAGCCATCGCGCTCGCCGCCGAGGTCGCGGCGGTGAAGACCGTGATCATCGAGGGCAAGATCTTCGCAGGCCGGTTCCCGGACGGCACGATCATCAAGGCGCCGCTGACGTTCTCG
Organism: Leucobacter tenebrionis; assembly: GCF_019884725.1. NCBI lineage: Bacteria > Bacillati > Actinomycetota > Actinomycetes > Micrococcales > Microbacteriaceae > Leucobacter > Leucobacter tenebrionis. Next base: position 1,185,110 of record NZ_CP082322.1, read on the forward strand.
GTCGCGGATCTCGAGGCGATCACCTCGATCGCCGACAACCCCGTCGACCAGATCAAGGAGCTCTTCCGCGTGATCGGCGAGGACGAGTCCGTGACGGAGCTCGAGCAGCAGAACCTCGCCTCGGTCGTGATCTACGCCGAACGATTCTTCGGCACCTTCGAGAAGATCACGAAGACCGCACTGGGAAAATCCTTGGCCTCGTAGACCTGTGGGCGACGCACCGGCCCGCCCTGGTCGCCACGTTCCGCCGATACGGCGTCTCGGCGTGGGATATCGGGGTGGGCCGGTCGGTGTCCTGGGGTGAAGCGTGCGATCTCGTGGAGGCCGCTCTCGACGACACCGGCACGGAGCTGTTCGCCGCGGTCGCGGGGTGGCGGTTCCCGATGTCGATGCCCGACCTGCTCCTGGTCACCTCCGCCTACGGCAAAGAGGCGCACCGGGTGATGCCGTTCGATCCCGAGGGACAGGTCACCCCGGAGGAGACTCAGGCGGCGCACGACGAGCTCCTCACGGAGATCCAGTTCAGTACCTAACCGCCGCGATGGCGGAGCCATCCCGGAGGTGTGCATGTCGAGCCAGGTCGGAGCGGGCCATGTCGCGATCTTCCCCACGATGCGCGGCTTCAAGGGCCAGGTCGTGCGCGGCGTCAAGGGCGCCGGCGCTGCCGCGTCGGCGGGGTTCGCGTCATCGATGAAGGGCGCCGGTGCTGCTGCCGGCACCCGCCTCGGCCGCGACATGAAGAACGCGCTGAAGTCGTCGGCCGGGGATCTCGGCGCGGCCGCCACGTCGAAGCTCAACCGTGAGGTCACAGCCGCGTCGGCAGGGCTCTCCAAGGCCCGGCTGAAGCAGCAGGACGAAGCCGGCAAGGTCCGTGTCGCGGAGGCGCGCCTGCGCGAGGCTGTCGCGAAGTCGGGTGCGGAGTCCGCGCGCGCGATCGCCGCCGAGGAGAGGCTCGCCACCGCGCGCCGCTCCCACAAGACCGCCACCGACCAGGTGGCTGCCGCGACGGCCCGTCTGAAGGGCGCGCAGGATGCGGTGAAGGCCGCGGCGTCGGCGTCCGCGACGTCGTCGTGGTGGGGCCGGCTCGGCGCGTCGGCGTCGAACGGTCTGCGCTCCATGGTGTCGGGTGCGGCATCGATGGGAGCGCGGGCCGGGCAGGCGCTCGGTGCGGCGTTCAAGGGCGCCGCAACCGTAGGTGTTACCGGTGCCGCGGCCGCGCTCGGCATCGCGTTCTCCGCAGGGTTCTCCCGCCTGACCGCGCTCGACACGGCGCGGGCGAAGCTCACCGGTCTCGGCCACGACGGGACCACCGTCGCGAAGGTGATGCAGAACGCGACCGCCTCGGTGAAGGGCACTGCGTTCGGGCTCGGTGAGGCGGCGAACGTCGCCGCCGGGGCGATGGCGGCGCAGATCAAGCCAGGTCGGGCGCTCGAGTCCCACCTGAAGCGCGTAGCGAACAACGCGGCCGCGGCGGGCGTCTCGATGGACGAGATGGGCTCCATCTTCAACAAGGCCGCGACGCAGGCCAACGGTGTGCAGAACGACGTGATCGGGATGCTCGCCGACAAGGGCATCCCGATCTATCAGGAGCTCGCGAAAGAGCTCGGCGTCACCGCGGGCGAAGTCTTCAAGATGGCGTCCGAGGGCAAGGTCGATTTCGAGACCTTCTCGAAGGCGGCGGAGGCGGCCGCGGGCACGGTCGCCGACCAGATCGGCAAGACCGTACCCGGCGCCTGGAAGAACATGATCGCCTCCCTCGGGCGATCGGGCGCGAACATCTTCGGCGGGATCGACAAAGAGACCGGCGAAATGTACGGCCTCTACGCGAAGCTCGGCCCGCTGATCGCGTCGGTCACCTCTGTGCTCGGTACCTTCGAGGACCGGGCCGCGGGGATCGGCGCGGTCCTCGATCGCACCCTCGGCCCCGGCATCGACCGGCTCACGGAGCTGCTCAACAAGATCGGGTCCGGGTCGGAGGACGTCAAGTCGAAGCTCTCCGGCCTGATACCGGTACTCGCCCCGGTCGGGGCGGCGTTCGCGGCGCTCGGCTCGGGCGGGCTTGCGACCCTGCTCGCCCGGATCCCGCTGCTCGGCGGGCTCCTCGGCGGCCTCACCGGGCCGCTCGCACTGCTGGGCGGCCCGCTCGGGGTCGCCGCGGCCGCGTTCGCGGGCTTCGCGCTCTCGGGTGGGGACGCCGGCGCCGTGGTCGCATCGATCACGGGCATCGTCGAGCAGGTCGTCGCCGCGCTCCCCGGGATGATTCTCGAGGTGGCGCGGTTCGTGCCGCAGCTGGTCGAGTCGATCCTCGCACAGCTGCCCGCGCTCATGAACGCGGCGGTGTCGATCGTGAACGCGCTGGTGGAAGGGATCGTGCAGTCGATCCCGCTGCTGGTGTCCGGCGCGATCGTGCTCCTGAACGGCCTGATCGACACGATCCTCGCGAACCTGCCCGTGATCGTGTCGGGCGCGATCAACCTCGTGACCGCGCTCCTCGACGGCATCATCTCAGCGCTCCCGGTCCTGATCGAGGGCGCGGTACAGCTGGTGACGGCGCTGCTGCAGGGCATCATCTCCGCCCTGCCGCAGCTGATCGACGGCGCGTTACGCCTGGTGCAGAGCCTGCTGACGGCGATCATCGGCGCTCTGCCGCAGATCATCGAGGGCGGCATCCAGCTCCTCCTCGCACTGGTGCAGGGACTCATCGAGGCGCTACCCCAGCTGATCGAGGCCGCGCTGCAGCTCGTGATGGGGCTGCTGACGGCGATCGTCGAGAATCTGCCCCTCATCATCGAGGGCGGGATCCAGCTGCTGCTGTCGCTGGTGCAGGGACTCATCGAGGCGCTGCCGCAGCTGATCACGGCAGCGATCGAGCTCGTGCTGCAGCTGATCGCCGGTCTGATCGAGATGCTGCCGCAGCTGATCGAGGCAGGCATTCAGCTCGTGGTCGCGCTGATCGAGGGTCTGCTCGCTGCGATCCCGCAGATTATCGAGATGCTCCCGCAGATCATCTCGGCGATCTGGGACGGCCTGATGGGGGTCGACTGGCTCGACCTCGGTGCGCAGATCGTGATGGGCATCATCAACGGTCTCGCGTCGATGGGGCAGGCGCTCCTCGACGCGATCATCGAGCTCGCCTCGTCCGCGTTCGAGGGGTTCAAGGACTTCTTCGGGATCGCCTCGCCGGCGAAGCGGATGATGCAGCCGGGCCGTGACGTGGTGCGCGGCGCGGTCGCCGGCGTCGACGACGAAGCCCCCGCCCTGGGGGACTCGCTCGTCGGCATGGCGGAGGGTGCCGCCCGGCGTGCCCGGTCGGCGATGACGAGTGCCTCGACGCAGGTCGCGGCCACCGTCAACGCGAGCACCGCCCAGGCTCCCGGCGACGGGGGCGGGCGGGCGCCGGCGCATATCGAGCAGCACAACAATTTCGCGCATGAGGATCCGCAGGTCGCGGCGTCTCTTGCGCAGCAGCAGCTGGACGGGATGGTGAGGGCGGCGCTATGACACGCGAAGTGATCATGATCGGGAAACTCTCGATCTACGGCCGCCCGAGCCTCGAGGACGTCCGACCGCGGGGCCTGTTCCTGCGGCCGGACGGCCTCACCGGCCTCGACGGCGGCGCCACCGTGCGCGCCGAGACAGTACCCGTGCCGGGCGAGCATGGCGAGTTCGACCTGCCCGTGTACCGGGGAGCTCGAGCGATCACGATCGCCGCGATGGGTCTCACGGAGAACACGATCGATCAGGGCAAGCTGCGCGCCGACGTGCTCGGCGTCGGCGGCGACGGCCGACTCGTCACCATCCGAGCCGAGCACCAGGGGCAGCTGCTCAGCTGCCGGGGCCGCATCGCCGCACCGCCCGCGGTTCGTGATCACGGGCAAAGCAAGTACCCATTCCGTGTCGACTACGACCTACAGTTCGTGTGCCGGGATCCACGTCTCTACGGTGATGTGCACCCGAGCGCCGCTGGCGAGCCGGCCCTGAACCGGGGCAATTTCCCGGCCATCCCCACGATCTACGCGCGGCGCGTGTCCGGGTCTGGTGGTTACACGATCACCGCCGGGTCGGGCGTGATCGAAGTGACTGCGCCGCTCGCGGTGGGAGCGACGCATCGTATCGATCTCCGCACGGGCGGCGTCTATGCCGGCAGTACGCGCCTCACGCGCGCGATCGGGGCATTCCGGCCGTGGACGGTGCTGCCGGGCACGCCGCTCGTGCACAACGCGTCCGCGGGCATCGATCTCACGGTCGAGACGCCGCGAACCTACATCTGAGAGGAGACCTGCATGATCCTCGCCTACTCCTGCGACGGGTTCACCGGCGAGATCCTCGATCGCCTGCCGATCTCGGACGCGAGCGGTGAGCGTCTGCTCTCAGCGGGCGGCTCCGGAACGGTCACGGTGCCGTTCGATGGTACGTGGTCGAAGGCGGCCTTGCGCGACATGATCGACCCGTGGCGGCGCATCATCGTCATTGAGCGGGACGGCAAGGTCGAGTACGGCGGATACGTCATCGCCCGCTCCGCCACCCTCGGCGGCGCCGAGGTCAAGGTGACGCTGCAGGACGCGTGGGCTCTTTTCGCGCGTAGGGGCGGCTGGGATCGTGCGCACCCGTACACGGCGGCGTGGTCGACGACGGTGACCGGGGTGCTCGGGGAGCAGGCATGGCAGGCGATCCACCGCGCACGCAACACAGGTGGGCTGCTCGACCGCACCCGCTTCCCGGTGACTCGCGTGTCTGTGGGCGGCGGCGACGTCGTGACGCGGAAGATCCTCGGCTACCACTTCGAGATGGTCGCCGACCTCCTCACTGGCCTGATGGACGAGGGCCTCGACATCTACCTGCAACCGCGGTGGGTGGGAGACCGCTTCGACTGGGGGTTCCGGGCCGGGCCCGCCTGGTCGTCGGGGGTCACGCGCGAGTTCGCGGCGTCCGTCGCGGATCCGATGATCACTGACCTCGCCGAGGCCGACGACGCGGCCCGGCTCACCACCAACGCGGCCCGGCTTGGCGAGGGGTCGGAGGTCGATATCCTCGCCCGCTCCCGCGTCGCAGCAGACACCCCGTACCCGATCCTGGACCGCATCACTGCGGTAAAGCGCGTGTCGGATCCACTGCAGCTTGACCAGCAGGCTCTTGGAGATCTCGCGCTCTATGGTGCCCCGACGCTGCAGTGGGATTTCCGCGTGCTCGCGTCCGAGGGCATCGACGTCGGCGACACGGTGCGTATCCATGTCAGCGGGGATCCCTGGATCGCGGATGGGTGGAGTACGCGCCGCGTCGTGAAGATCAGCACCGACCTCACTGAGTTCGTGAAGGTCGGCGTGCAACCGGTAGGGGGTGCGTGATGGCGGTAGATCATCCCGGGCGGGGCATGTCGATCCAGCAGCTCGTGCGCATGATCCGCGACGAGGTCGTCGCAACCCTCCAGAACAGTTCGATCGGCTCCGCGGGACTCCGAATCTACGGGGGCGGCTGGATCCGCATCGAGAACGGCGGGCTTTCGGTAACCGGCACAGCTGTAGTCTCCGGGAGCCTGCAAGTCACTGGCACCCTCCTCCAGGTCGGCCCTTGGACCATGGAGGGCCCGGGCACCATCACCGGCAACGTCGGCATGACGGGTGACCTCACGGGCTCCGGGATGCTGCGTTGGACTGGCGACTGGAAGCTCGAAGGCGACGGAGAAATCTCCGGTGATGTGAAGATCACGGGTGACACCGAGATCCTGGGCAAGCTCGACGTGACCGGCGACACGAGGCTCCGCGGGAAGACCACCCTCGAGAACGACCTGATCGTGACTGAGGACGGCAAGATCAAGGTCGGCGACATGACGATCGACCCCTCTGCTGGAGCAGGGCGGGTGCGGTTCGCGAATGGTGGTCAGGTCTGGGCCGAGGGTGGCTCGGTGAAGCTGATGCTCAATAGGTCGCAGGTGAGCGTCACCGAGGACTCGATTCTTGTGTCGTCTGGCGGTAACTCGGTAGCTGTCGGTGCTCTCGGTATCCAGGTGCGGGACGTCCCCACCACGACGAACACTGACAGTCTGCACTGGCTCGGCGTGAACTCGGCCGGGTATCTGCGGAAGGTCGATCCCGCCGTGGGTGGGCCGCTCGGTGGCCCGTTTGAGTGGCCTTTCCCGTTGTCGTCGGTTACGTCGGAGTTTGGGCCTCGTCCTGAGATGGGCGACTACCACACGGGTATGGATTTCGGGCAGCCGTCTGGGACACCGATCCCGGCTCCTGCTGCGGGCACCGTTGTCGCGTCCGGGTGGGTGGACAACTTCGGTGGCTACCACATCAAAATCGACCACGGAATGCGCGGCGGGAAGAAGCTCGAAACCGGGTATTTCCACCTCGTCGAAGCCCCCGCGCTACAGCCAGGGGCGATGGTCGCGAAGGGCACGATCGTCGGCCACGTCGGATCGACCGGCGCATCGACCGGCCCGCACCTGCACTGGGAAACGTTCATCGACGGCGTGCAGGTGAACCCGCGCTCGTTTATGGACGCCTACGGCAAGAAGTAACGGAGGCAGTATGTCGATTCATACGTTCACGGGCCGGCTGACGAACGCGCAGCGGCTCAATTTTTTGGCCTCCCGCAACGCCCAGTTTTTCGCGGTGCCGAAGCAGCCCGGTGTTGGGGTGACGGGTCATATTCATGATGATCGGATCCCGATCACGGTGGATCTCGCGACGGGCGAGTATTCGGTACGGCTCGAAGCGTCGAACTCGGTTCGGCCTCCGATGCCGTACCAGTTCGTGTGTGAGTGGCAGCGCGACGGCCAAAACCACTGGTCGGTCTGGGCGGAGTTTTTCGCCCCGCCGATGGGTGGCGCGATCGGCGACATGACCCAGCTCCCCCCGAACCCGGGCACCTGGTCCTACGGCTGGGGTAAGCCCAACGATCCGAAAAACAACGTCACGCAGGGGATCTACGTAGATCTGGATTCGCCCGGCGGGCAGTGGTACGGCGAAGAAGGGTCGGTGGTCTAAATGGCTGGCATGATCCCGATCCGCCGCGACAACCCGGTCACGGATCCCACTCTCGCGGCGAACGTCAACAAGAGCTTCTCGGCGTCGCAGCAGGCTGTGGATTCCCGCGTCCGGGCTGGCGCTGCCCCGGTGGTGTCTGACCTGCTCTCGAACGATCCCACAATCCGGGACCAGATCTATGACTTGGCCGTCGACGCGATCGATGTATCCACGTTGACCGCGGCGAACATCGCGCTTGATGAGGACGGCACCCCGGTCTATGAGCCGGGCAACACGACTTTCAGGATGGGCTTCGACGAAGACGGCGCCCCATTCATCACGACTATTTAAGGAGCTACAGATGGCACTACAGCCGAAGACTCGCAGGCTTGTCACCGAGGCGGCGCGGGATGAATGGTGGGGAACGGTGAAGCCCGACCGTGGTCTCGCTACCTCTGGCACCGACCTGAATCAGCTTTACGGCGCTAGTGATGCGGGGGCATACGCCCTGAATTTCACGGATGCCGTCTACCACAACCTTCCCGAGTTTCAAGCGCCCCAGCAGAATGGGGTGCTGGTCGTCCTGGCCAGCGGGCTCGCGAATGCGTCGGCGCAGTTCCTGATCGTCGGCACCCAGTTCTTCTTCCGGGAGTCGCTGACCCCTGGGGTGTGGAACGCGTGGCGCACCTCCACGACCGATGTGCAGGTTTCCAGTATCGTCGCGTCCAGCACGCGCCGCGGAGTGTTTGCCGGTGGGGGCGATCTCAACACGCTCTCGACGAGTGACTACTGGGGTTCGTGGAGTCTACCCACTGGAGCGAGTTACACCAACCTCCCGGATGATGTCACCGGGGGCGTGATCTCGAACGCGGCGACCCTGCTCGCGTATCCGACCGGGAACCGGTACTCGGCCGCTCATCTCCTCCTGTCGGGCACGAATATGTGGTTCCGGGAGGCGCTGGACACCGTCACCCCGTCGTGGGGTGCGTGGCAGAAGATCGTTACTACGAACGACGCCACCTATAAGGCGATCCCGCTCGCGAAGAAGGTGTACGACCCGTACACGGCGTTCAAGGACGGGGAGGTGCTGTATGTCCTCGACCGGCAGCACTGCGGCAACGAGTGGGACGGCACACTGGCGAACGTCGGGTACACCACCCCCGCTGCTTGGACGCTGACGCTCAGCCACCCGTTCCCTGACGGGAACGGCGTGGAGGTGAGGGCGGCTGTGCGCGAGTTCGGCCGGTTCCTGTGGTTCAACGGCATCCGTGACGCGGAGTCGCTGGTGCGCATGGAGGTGGGCTCGTTCGAGGGACACCCCGGCGGCGCATTCCAGCGGTACAGCACGGGTTCGGGTGTCGGCTACTTCGCGGGCGTCACCGGGGGTGCGGACCCGACGCTCCAGATCAGTTACTTCACCGCGAGCAGCGTGGAATCGCTGGCGTCGGTCCCGGTCAGCGGCCTCGAAGCCGATACCCCCTTCAATGTGCGGTTCCGGGTTGAGGGGAAGCTGCTGTCCGCCTCCGCATGGAAGGTCGGCCAGACGGAGCCGAAGGACTGGCAGCTGATCGCAGAAGATACCCGTCTTGTGTCCGGGGATGCGGGTGTGGGCGTGCTGCAGAGCGTCGCACCCACCCGGTTCAACTCGATCATCGTCAACTCGGGGGGAGGTCGTGCCTGATGCCGGTCAGAACGCATTTCGAACTGACCGGGCGGCTCACCCCCCGCCCGGAGATGACCGAGTTCCTGAAAACCGTCGAGCGTGAAACCGATGCGGAACTCACCCTCACGGGCACCACGAGCCGAGGGCGAGAGATCTGGTCGGTGGCAGTCGGAAACCCGGCCGGGTCGACCATCATGTATGTCGCGGGTCAGCACGGCACCGAGTGGTGCTCCCGCGAGGCGGCGCTGATCTTCCTGCGAGATCTCGCATATCGCATCGGGGACGGGTACGAAGACTACCTCGCCACACACCAGGTGATCGTCGTCCCCGAAGCGAACCCGGACGGGTCCGAGCCTCCCGTGACGCGATTCCCCGCCCACGGGTTCGATGTCAACAACGGCTGGTATTTGCTTCGCAACCCGGAGAATCGGGCGATCTCGCCGCTGATCACGCAGCACCGGCCCGTCATCATCCAGGATCTGCACGAGTGGGATGCCGACTATCCCGAGCACATCGCGCACTCCGTGAGAAACACGCCAGCATTGGCCCCGGAGCTCGCGCCCCACCTCGATCAGATCCTGGACCGGGCCACGCAAGCCATCGAGGATGCGGGATACACGGCCCGCCCGTACTCCACTGCCAGCAGGCCGGGGCCGGGCGCGACACCTGGATCGATCCTCCAGAGCACCGGCCATTTTCACCATGCGATCACGCTCCTCACCGAGTCCCTGATGCGTAGGCGTACCAGTGACCGGGTGGCGAGCAACCTGATCTGGATGGAAGCAGTGCGTGGATACCACAGCGACAACTCTGCCGCTCTTGACGCGGCCCAGCAGGCCTCGATCGCCGCCGCCGAGGCAGGCACCTCGAAGGTGTACATCGGGTCGAAAGGGCTTGCAGCCGAGGGGGATCCGCTCTTCCCGGAGATCACCGACCCCGCGGACTCGTACACCATCCCTGATGAGGTGCCCATCCCGCAAGGTCTCCTCGACATGCACGGCATCGTCGCGGAGGGCCGCCAGATCAGCTCGCACCAGGCTGCCCGCGCGCTCGTGGTGCTCCTCTTCGACCCGCGGAGCGTGTTCTACTCGGGCGCGATCAACTGGACGCCTCGACCGTCACGGCCCGCAGTACCCATCGTGCCGGAGCAGAGCAGCAGCCTCGGCACGATCTGGGTCAAGGTCGGCAGCCGCCGGTACGCGGTGAAAGAAGTGTGGGTCAAGGTTGGCAGCCGGAGGTATCGCGCCAAAGGGATCTCGGCGAAGGTCGGTAGCCGACGGTACGAGCTGAAGAGATGAACGGGGGGCGGGCATGATGATCCTTCTCGGAAGCTGGGGTGAAGCGACCGACGCGGAGGCCGCAGCGCAGATCCGCCGCGCCGGTTCCCTCGCCCAAGACGCCGTGGACCGGCGGGTGCGATTGATCGTCTACCCGTACCTCCTAGAAGCCGTCACATCGAGTGATGTGCTGAATCTGGCGGCACGACTCGCGATCAACGCGGCACTCGACCGGCTCGGGATCTCCACCCCGCACCTGGACGTAGACGAGGACGGCACCCTGTACGTCGAGCCCGGCACCCGCACCCAAAGACTCGGACTCGACGACGACGGCGTACCCGCCATCATCTAACCCCACAAGCCCCGCCCCTGTGCGGGGCTCACTTATTTCACGGAAGGAGGTCTCGTGGCTACTGAAGCTGATCTCGCGGCCTACGTCGCGCGCGTGCGCCATCAGTACATCGATGTGGACGGTGTGTTCGGGGCGCAGTGCTGGGACCAGTGGTCTCACTACGCGATGTGGCTCGGCGTGCCCGCCTGGCCCACCTACACCAACGCGGGAGGCACGCGTCCCCACGGCGGGTACGCCTGCAACGTCTACCACAACGCGCGCGCGGCGGGCCTCACGCAGTGGTTCGACATCCTCCCCGCGTCGGCGACGCCGCGAGCGGGTGATGTCGCGTTCTGGGAGTACGGGTCCGCCTGGTACCCGTGGTCTCACGTCGCGACCGTCCTCGCGGTGACTCACGGCGGGCGGATGCTGCGCTGCCTCACCCAGAACCCCGGCGCGGTCCAGATCGCCGACCTCACCCTCAGCGGGATCATCGGCTACCTCCGACCCCGCGCACTCACCACCGGCTCGCCCGACGCGAGCCGCACCAAGACGCTCACAGCGAGCGAGAAAGAGGATCTCATGGCATCCAAGAACGCAGGCTTCTGGTTCAAGCGCGCCGGCAAGCAGATCAACATCATCACGAACGCGGGCTCGGGTTTCTACCACGAGTTCGAGTCCGCGAACGGCAAGTACAACAGCGGCATCGCACGCGCCTACGGCACCGGCACGTTCGAGGAGATCTCGGAGTCCCAGGCCAACGCGATCAAGCGCGACTGCGCTCTCCTCCGCCAGGGCAAGTAGATGTTCGGTGAGCACGCCTGGCTCGTGGCCTCCGGCTACAGTGTTGTCCTCCTCGTGCTCGGCGTGCTCACCGCGATCATGTGGCACCGCCGACATCAGGACCGCAAGTGGCGAGACCGGGAGGACGAATGACAGAAGGGATCTGGATCGCGATCATCGCCGCAGTACAAGCTCTCTCGCTCGGTGTCCTCGGCAAGGTGTCTCGTGACTCCTCGACGACACGCAAAGAGGTCAAGAACTCTCACTCCACCAATCTGCGTGAAGAGCTGGACGAACGCCACCACGAGCAGATGTCGGAGCTGCGTGGGATCCGCAAGGACGTCGGTCGTCTCGACACGCGAGACATTCAGCGCGGCGAGGAGATCCGTGATCTCACTCGAAAGGTCGACAAGCACCTCGACTGGTCGGCTGAGTGGTCAGCCGACATCGAAGACACCCTCAACCCCCGAAAGGACCGCCCATGACCTCCCAGACCAAGACCGATCGCAAGGTGCAGGACCGGCGCACGATCATGGCCGCGCTCGTCGCGGTGCTCGTCGCCCGCCTCGTCGCCCAGATCCCCGCCCTCGCAGCCGCGCTCGCGTGGGTTGACGAGCTGATCGCGGAGGCCGGCATCGTGTCGGTGCCCGCCCTCGCGCTGCTCCAGGCGCTCGTGATCGCCGCGGTTATTCTGCTCTACCAGAAGGTCGCGCAGTGGCTCGGCAATCGCTGGCCGGGAGTCGAGAAGATCATGCTCGGCTCGGCAGCCCGACCTCAATACGAACCTCGCTACGCGAAGTAGCTCAACGCACTGCGCCCCCGCACCCCCTGCTCTCACGAGCACGGGTGCGGGGGCTAATTTTGTTCCACAGGGCATCACTCTCTTGCAGTAAGCTCTCAGTAGTTTCACACGAATAGACGGACTCCAGCGAGTCGTGAGTATAGGCAGGAGCCGGCTAATGATGAAAGCCTCGAGTGCAGGATCAGCTTTCCTCGGAATCCTCCTCATAGGAGCAACTATGCTCGGATGCTCCTCTCCGACCCAAAAGTCATCATCTGAGAATGGTGATTCAACAGAAGACACTGAAAGCGCGATCTATATGGTGTACCACCTCCTTGGTGGCGAGCACACTCAAGAGGAAATCGCGACTGAGACGAACAAGGTGCTTTCTTATGCAGGCCAGGTAACCACTGACGCAGCTCAAGAAGCGCTCTGGGATTCGATTCTGAACGTAAAGAGAGGCCTGGAAGAGTCGGGTTACGCTGGCCCGGACTCCATGCAGGTACTGGAATGCATCCCGTCGGGAATGGACCGTTACTCCGCGACAATGACTGAGGCCGTTGCGTACTGCTCGTTAGAGGTCGCTGGAATTCCTGAGTCACAGTGGTGATTTAAGCCGGTTCACTTCTTCGCGGAAGCCTGGCGCCGAGCTTCCTCTAAATGGCTCCCGCCCCTCTTCGGAGGAGCGGGGGCGCTTTTCTTCGTTACTGCAGTGGTCAGGTCTCTCTTCCACGTCCACTACAGGTGTGGCAGGCTTAGGCCATGGGGTACCTGATCTACGGCGGCAAGGAGCGCTTCGAAGTCGACGACCGGCAGCTTGCTCACGTGAAGGCCGCCATTCACAGCAAGCTGCGGCGCAAGGAATGCTTCGTGCTGAACTGGCCCGACCCAGGTCGGGGCCGAACATCCGTGTGGATCTCACCTTCTGTCCCGCTCATGTTCCACTTCAGCGGAAGTCGGCGACCATCTCTGAATAGTAAGTGGGTGCAGGTGATGGAACACATGGCCGACACTCCCCGCGGCCTCACGCTAATCACGGAGGAAGAAGCCAACAAGCTGCTCCGCGAGCGGGACCGATCGTCAGCGCGGAGCGCCACGGAACCCCAATAGATCTAGGACGGTGAGTGGGCTCGGGGCACCCACTCCCACCGCTACCCTTTACCCGCCGCGAAGTAACGCTGAGGGCTGCAGCTCAGAAGAGTGCGGGCGTCTCCGGAGCCGTGGTGATGAGCTCCCGCGAGATCTCCTCCGACGCGTGCTGCACCTCGGCGACGAGCGATGCGTCGCCCGGGCGCTCGGGGTCGAGCCATTCATCGTGCATGTCGCGCGGGAGCACGAGCGGCATCCGCGGCCAGTACTCCGCCGCCTCGCTCCCGGCCGGGGCGTCGCGGGTCACCATCGAGTAGGTGATGAGGTCGCCGTCGTCGGTGGTGACGGTGGAGGTGATGGCCGCGATCCCGAACTGCTCGCCCTGAGGCAATGTGAATCGCCCCTTTTTCTCGACATACCAGTCGGCGGGCAGCAGGGCGCGAGTCTGGAACGGTTTCTTCCATGAGCGCATGAGCTTGTCGTCGCGCGCGTTGAACGCCGAGAACTTCGCAGGCCCCGACGAGTCGAGCCAGAGCCACCACCACGCGAACACGAGCTCACGATCATCGGATCCGGCGCGGATGATGGGGTTCAGGTTGCGGGCCTTCGACCCCGTGATCGCGGCCCTGCCGCCGCGGCCCTGCGCCCACTCTGCGATCGCACGCTCGGACTCGCGCTGGTCCAGAGGTCGGAGCGGGCTGCGCGGCTCTTCGCCGTCGTGGAGGTAGCCGCCGAGCCCGTACGAGTTGCACATGCGCTCAGGCTACGCCGCGCATTGGGACTGCGGTAGCCCCTAGTCGCCGTCGTAGTTCTCGACGTTGCGGCGGCGCTTCTTCGGCTGCGTAGTGGCTTTGAGGAAGAGGCGCACGAGTCCGCGCTTCTTCTCGAGGTATGCGTGTCGCTCGATCTCGCCGGCCGCGTATTGGGCTTCGAGTTCCGCGATGACCGTTTCCGCGTGCTCGGCATCGTATCGGGATGCGCTCGCATCGAGGCCGGTGCTGTCTCGTATCGCCATGTCGAGGAGGTTACACCGCTCCTCTGACATTGGGTGGTGAGCGTCGCTCGTCGCATATTTAGCGACTCTCGCTGTCGGCTTGCGCTCCCGAAATCGGGGCCTACAATCGAACATATGTTCGAATCAATCTTCGGGCCTCGCCTCCCGGACGCGCCGGAGAGCATCGTGGTCTGGACGACAGACGGCCGACCTGATCGGCTCGTGTACCGACGTGCGAGATGGCGAGTCGAAGGCACCCCCACGCCTCTTATCGAGACGATCGAGCACCCCCTCATCACGCACTCGCCCTCGCTACAGACCGGCTGGACGTGTCGGGTGCGACGCGATGGCGGCACCGAGACCGCACTCCTCGAGCTCCGTCGCCACGGGGACCATTGGGAAGCGGAGACAGTCTGATGGGATCACGGGATGGGCGCCCCAGTTCTGTCCAGGAGTCCGATATTGACCGCATGATCGACCGGTGGAATGCGCGGGTGATCCCGCTGGGGCTTTCGAAAAGGCAAGCTGAAGAAACCGGGCTCCCGCGCGAATGCGACCCGGTGCCGGTGACGGTCTCACTACAGCTCATCCGCACCTGGGTTGACGACAAGCTCTTCGATGGTGAGGTGATCGCGTACACCCCGAAAGCCGTGCTCGTACGTTTGGAGCTGCCGGGATGGGCTGGACCACAGGACGTGTGGGTGTGGGCGAACGCCGTCGAGCGGAAACAACCCAAGCGGTAACGCTACTTCTCAGGCTCCCAGGGCAGCCGCTCCGGGAGCGCTGGCAGGATCCGCACCACTGCACACTCGGGATCACGGCAGCGCACGACCCCGCCAGCACAGTCGGCGGGACCGTGGCAGGCGATACAGGTCCACATGCGATGAGAGTACCGCGCTTGAGGCGAAGGAGCACGCGTGGAGTGTGGGCAAAATGTGGGCAAAGCACCCGATCCGGGCAAGAGCAAAGCCGCCTACTCCCCTAGAGAACATTGGCGAGTAGGCG